>NZ_CABPSB010000018.1 GCF_902459655.1 Pandoraea anhela | reverse complement strand
TCTTCATGTTCGTCTTCTTCTCCGAAAACGAACTTTACTAGAATCCGGCTGGCCCTGTTTGCAGGGGGCATGTCAGCTGCGCGACAGAAGCAACCGACTCCGTGACCGACTCGGCTCCAGCGAATAGAGTGTGCGACTCTTCCGCGTAGGTCGTTGCGTCGGAAGGGTCAACGGTTGGCTCGTCCTCGGTGGGCACGGTCGCTACCAATTCTTCCATCCTGGTCAAAAGCTTTCGCATCGGCTCGTCGGGATTGAGCCACCAGTCGGTCGACCAGATTCGATACAGCGCCCAACCAAGTCCCTCAAGGACATGCTGGCGGAGCCGGTCGCGGTCGCGAGCCGTTGCGCCCGAGTGATACATGGCGCCGTCGCACTCTACACCCAGCAGATAGCGACCGGGCGCACGCGGGTCGACCACACCAATATCAATCCGGTACCCAGACACGCCGACCTGCGGATGAACTGTCCACCCCTTCTCGCGAAGCGCAGAAATAACTTGCCGCTCAAACGGACTGTCGGGCTCCCTCCCGGTCGGCAGACTTTGTTCAACTAGGGCACGCGGACCGCGGATGGCGAATTCGAGATAATTCTTCAGGTCTCGAACGCCGGCAGCACGGACACGCGACAGGTCAATCTGCTCGGGTAACAACGTACTGAAAATTACGACGCCAACACGGGCACGCGATACGGCTACGTTGAGGCGTCGGTGGCCACCTTCCAGATTCAGCGGACCGAAGTTGAGACTGACCTTACCCGATGCATCAGGTCCGTACGTGATGGAGAAGAAAATGATGTCGCGCTCATCACCTTGAACGTTTTCCAGGTTCTTGATGAACAGCGGTTCCTGCGCCGCTTGTGCAATCGCTTGGTCCAGTTGTTGAGATGCTCGACGCCGCTCGTCCAGCATCCGCTCAATCAGGCTCTGCTGCGCTTGATTGAAAGTCACCACACCAAGAGTTAGTTGCCGCTTCGCTGGGTCGAGGTAATGCTGTTCTATCGCCTTGACAATGGCATCGGCTTCCGCCCGGTTAGTCCTGGAGCCGCCGCGGTCGTAGACGCCCTGGACACGTTCGAAGCGCACGCTCTGGTCGTTTGTGACAGGCGAGGGGAACGTTACAAGCTCATTGTCATAGTAGGTAACATTGCTGAAGGTAATCAGCCCTTCATGTTTGCTTCGGAAGTGCCAGGTCAGGCGCAGTTCCGGGAGGCCGATACTGAGGCACTCGTCCAGGATGCTCTCAAGGTCCTGAATGTCGTCGCCATCGGCGCCATCTCCAGCGTCATCTGTCCGTGAGAAGAAACTGGTCGGAGGCAATTGCTTCGGGTCGCCGACGCAGATGAGCTGCTTGCCGCGAGCAATGGCACCGACGGCATCCCACACCGGAATCTGAGAAGCCTCGTCGAAGATGACCGCGTCGAACTGGGCGTGCGACGCGTCCAGATATTGAGCGACCGACAAAGGTGACATCAGCAGGCATGGCTTCAACCGAGTCATCAGACTCGGTAGGTTTTGCACAAGTTGCCGAATTGGCATGTGCTTGCGCTGCTTCTGCAGTTCGCGTCGCAATTTGCCCAGCTCAGAATCTGCACCGGGCGCAACCTCCACTCCTGCGGGAATCTGTCCGGCAAGCTTGGCAGCAATATATTGCTGAGTCAGCTTCTGAAAACGCTCGTCGGCCTGCTTGAACTCGACAATCTTGCGGTCATGCTCGGCACTCGCGAAGTTACAGAGCACGGGCTCCCGGTCAATCGCCTTGCGCAGCCACCAACTCTGGTAGCTGTACTCGAAGAACGTTGCCACGCTAGATAGCGGCGCCTCGTCTGCCTCCAATGCATCCACGATTCCCTGCAATCCGCTGCTTATTGCGTTGGCGCGAGATTTTCGCCACAGGCACCACGGCTGCAATTGTCGCGAGGCAGATTGCCAACCATGGAGTAGGCTCAACACACGGGGAATCACACTAGCCGCAGTTGGGTCTAAACCGAGTTCAGCCTGGCAGTGCCCAAGCTCAACAATTTGACGAAGTTGGGCCTTGAAATCTCGGTAGCAGTCTCGGTACGACAGCAAACTTGCGCCAAGCGGCATGTCCGCCTTCAGCATGCTCCGGTTGTCAGAAACAAGTGGCTGCAGCTTCGTACGAAGCGTTTGGGCCAGCTCGATGTCGTGGCCTGCAATAGCCGTTACCGCGTCGGCAAAGGATGTTGCCCATCTTTCCGCCGACTCAACGGCAGTCCAGTTCGTCTTCGACGCTGCGAATGTCTCCTGTAGCAGCCTTGTTGCATCGTGCGACATGGCCTCGATGGCTTTGTCTTCGGCGTTAACGGCTGTCAGTGCCGTAATGACGCTAGGCACATCCGCTCCTTGCGGGCGACGCTGGTCTTGCCGATACAGGCGCAGCTTTCCGGTAACTGCACGCTGGGCAAGCAGGCTTTTCGGCCACCAGGTATTGGTTGCTGCCGCCCATTGCAGCTTCAGTTCGGATGCGTTTAAGGTGGCGGCGTCGTCCACATAGTATTTGCTCAGCGGCTCCCACGCCTGATTACGTGCCAAACCGTGCTGTCGCAAACTGGCCAACCGGTTGCGAGCGGACTCGTCATGCGCGGTACGGGCAACATCGACTGGCACGGTGGGTGCGGCAGAAAGTACGTCGGCCAGTGCATCGAACTTGCCCAGCCCATTCAGGGAGAACGCAATCTTGGGAAGACTCAGCTGATTCAGCAGGTTTGACGCGGCTTCGTCCAGCTTCTTGATTTGAGTTTCGAACTTCGAAATCGCATCGAGAAACTCCTGCTGCCACGATGGCGTCCACTCGGTTCTCTGAACTACTGCCAGCGGATGGTTCTGCAAGCTACTCAACTGGCTAGCCAATGCTCCCATCTGGCGGCAGGTTTCGCGCATGGCCTCGAGTTGAGTACGGTCGTGCACATCCGCATCGGCCCATGGCATCGTGCCAGGTCGCCATTCCATATACTGCAGGCCGGTTCCGATGGCATCGTAAATGGTCAGGTCGTTCGGATGGATGTGATGCAGCGCACGCGCGACTCCGTTGAGGTCTGCTCGAAGCGTCAGTAGCCGTTCCGACTCCCGCTCCCAATCCTTCACCGTGCGTGTGCCGGCCGCATCGAGCGCGACGCCGAGTTGCTTCAGAACATCTGCTTTCTTCGCCTTGGACGAATGCAGCTCGAGACAAAATGGCCCCAATCCGAGGCTGCTGAGCCGACGATGTACCACTTCCAGCGCAGCCATTTTCTCCGAGACAAACAGCACGGTCTTCCCAGTAGCCAACAGGTGCGCAATCAGGTTCGAGATGGTCTGACTCTTGCCTGTACCAGGCGGGCCTTCAATGACAAGATTCTTGCCTTCGGCTGCGACGCAAACCGCGCGCAACTGCGATGAGTCCGACAGCAACGGAGTGAACAGGTCTTGCGGCCGGAATTTTTCGTCCAGGGTGCCAGGTTCAAAGCCTGTTGCACTGTCAGCAAAGGCCTTGCCCGGGTTGTTTATCAAATGTGCAACAACGCTGTTTTCCTGAAGCTGCTTCTGGCGGTCCTGGAGGTCCTTCCACATCAGATATTTCGTGAACGAGAAGATACCCAGATGGACCTGTTCCTTGACCTCCCACCCCTTCAACTCAGCTACATGCAGGCGGAAGGTCTGCAGAATCCCATTGACGTCGATGCCATGGTCATCTGCGGGCAAAACGTCAAACGACGGCAGCTTTAGGCTGAAATCCTGTTGCAGCTTCTGAAGCAACGTCGGATTCACTAGCGCGTCGTCATCGTGGCGTGACAGGCGGAAACCACTTCGGACAGACTGGCGCGTCAATGTAACGGGGATTAGCAGAATCGGAGCGAGGTGGCTGGATTCCGCATCTTTACTCTCTTGCCATTCCAGCATGCCGAAAGCCAAGAACAGCGTATTGGCACCGCCTTCCTCCATGCCTGTGCTGGCCGTCCGGAATATCTCGAGCAGCCGCCCTTCCAGCGCTTCTTCGTCCACGTCCGTCACAATTTCATTACGGCCGAGGGCGTCAGTTGCGAGGTCATCTATCGCAGCCGTACCATTCCGCCCAGCGTACACGTTGGCGTCGCGACCATCAGAACCGGACATCAGCTTCGGCTTCGCCCGAACGCGGAACTCTCTCCCATCCGCAAGCCTGTCCTCCAAGGCGCTCGGGTCGGGGCAGATAACCCTAAGCGAAGACTTCGTCGGCTTGAAATTCAAAAGCTTGTTGCGAAGCGTTAGGTCGAGCAGCTTGCTCTTCCATTTCGCTAGGCGGCCCTCTGGCGTTTCTGGCGTGACATCATCGCGTAGAGGTATGACAACGGGGTCCAGTGGCGGCAACCGCGGTACGTCCTCGATGGTGGGCGTATCGGCCTTCGCAATCGGGACATTCTGCTCATCGACCTGCGACGAACGAGATGGGAGGGGGCGAATCTGAACTTCGCGTGCGCGCCGGACATCGATGGCATATGCGAACTCGGCTTCGTCATTCAAGTGTTCCTCGCCGCGGGTACAGGCCCAGCGAAGGGACGGTTTCTGTCCGCCGGCTACGCCGGTGGTTTCGAAGACCATGAACTCGCCGGATTTCACTCGCTTGCGAACTGCCTGAACATCGTCCAGCGAAGCGGTCGGGAAACTGGTCTCTATCAGCCAGACACCAACCCAAGCGTGTCCTTCCTTAAAAAGCACGACGGGATGCAGTCCCGCTTGCTCCAAACAGGAGGCGAAAAGCATTGCAAGGTCCAGACACGTCGCAAGCTTGGTGTCCAGAATGCGTTCCGGCGTACGGATTTTCTGACCGTCATTTCCGAACGATGCCGGAGGATTTGAATATTGAATGTCTTCGGCAACTAACGTGCTGTAGATGGCCGATACCTGTTTCCAGACTTTCTCGCGATTCTTGGACTGGTATCCATCCATGGACAGGTCGACCGAGGTCTGGCGCAGCAACCCAGATGCCCGTGCGAGCAGCTTGTCCACAACTCTCGAGTTCGGCATGCAAAACGCGGCGAGCAGCTCGGGTAACGACCGCGTACCGGCCCACTGGTCGTAGGCGAGCACATCAATGTTGTGCGTTGCCGTTACGAGTTCCGTTTCCTGGACGCGCAGCGTCGCTGTGATGACGGCTCGCTCAGACTCGTCGAGCTGGCTGAAATACTGATGGTCCGGACGCAGGTCGACTGGTGCGATGCGGCGGCTCTCACCAGGCGCCAGCGCCTCGAAACGGAAGCGAGCACTCTCGGCAAAAGCCGGCACACATCTGACGAGTAGTTCGACGTCTGAGAGTGTCGTCTCACCATCATTTGTGACTAGAATTTCACGGATGACCGGGACGTTGTTCTGGATTGCCGCATACCCAATGGTCGAGTCCGCAACAATCTGAACACTCGGTCGCGTTGTGTCCGTGATAGTCGTCAACTCTTCAGCATCGTCTTCCTTTCCCTGCGTCATTACCCCGTTCCTCACAATCTATTTTTATATTCAGCCGAGTCTGAATTACCCCAGAGAATAACATTCTATTTTAATTTCGTAATTAACCATCAGATTTCTTCGTACTAAATATCAAACACCTCCCGTCACGTGTCTCCGCTCTACGAACACACATCATCAGCCATCCCCAAAAAACAGGGCAATCCCGTGTTTCTCAGCACATAACCCTCAAACTTAAAATGCTCTCATATGCAGCCTGAGCTTCGCTTTTTCAATTTATGCGGACCAGCCAGATTTTTATAGACAGTCACGAGCCGTTTAACGCATAGCGCCGCTCAAACGCTACATGCGACACGTCGCCGATGGCACCATGTCGGTGAATCGGGTTGCAGGACATCTCAATGTAATCGAATACATCCGTGGCAGCAGTAGCCCTATTCGGGTAAATGCGCCGTTGGTTCGCTACTTCTTCAATGCACTGAAGATGCTTTCGGCAACCGCCTTATCGTGGCAACTACCACGACGACTTATGCTCGACACCATATGGCACGTCCTCAGGAATGACTGTCCTGCTTCGAATGCACCATTACGCCGGGTATCGGTTTGGGTTTCCATACTGCGGCGAGCGAAGCCTGCAATTCCAGTTCGATAGTCATCGTTGAGCGCGTGCCCCAGCCGACGATCCGATGCGAGTACAGGTCGATGACTGCAGCCAGATACCGCCAGCTCTCGTAGATTCGGCTATATGTGATGCCGGTAACCCTGGCCTTGTTCGGGGCGTTGGGGGCGAACTCCCGATTCAAGACATGGGCCACCATACCGACCGGACAGCCAAGATAACGAGGCTTGCTACCGTAGCTGACCTCCGCACGCAGCCCTTCGCCTTTCATCAGTCGACGCCCGCGGTGGTGGCTGCACGCTTCGCCTGATTCGCGCGCAGATCTACCGAGGTCTTGCGGTGGCCATAGAGACCGCCGCTGGCCGGCCCGTGATGCCTGATCAGAGCCAGCAGCCGATCGTCCTCGCGCTGGAGAGCGCTGGATGCTTGGCGCTGCCAGACCTAGTAACCGCTGCAATTAGCGTTGGGCACCCGAGACATCGCGCGCAGCCTTAATTCGTTGATATGGGAACGCATGAATGCGTACCTTGCCGTTACCCCTTTACAAATCCGGGACGAACCATACATTTTTCAGAATGTCACGCTTCTCAGTGTCGCGTTTGAGCGAGGTCTTCAGTCGCTGAACCTCGGTGCTCTGATCCAACTCCGCTCTCCGCACGACGTCGGGCCTGCCGAACTTCAGTTTGCGAGCGTAAAGCCTATGGGTCGTGATGCCCAGCTGCTGCGCCACATCCGCCACCGAATGACCCCGTTCGGTTAGCTGTTTGACTGCCTCAATCGTGAACTCATCCGTGTACCGCCTGCGGCTCATGGTGACCTCCCCGGTTGCCATAAATTGAGGCTCGAAGATGTCTGCGAAAGGCTGGCCGGTCCACTTTCCAGAACGCTCGCGCCCCCCGGGCGTCCGGCCGCGACGGCACACTGGGGCGAAAAACCGCCTGTCATGCCGGCCCGCCCCGCCCGGCGTTCACACGCTCAAAGCCACGTCGATTGAATATCGACATACGGCGCACCGGCATCCCTTGCGGCGACGCCCGTCGATTCGGCATCCGACGGCTCCGCCGCGCGCGTCTCTCTGTGCCCCGCTCCGGTCGACGCCCCCACCACCCGCTCCAGCAACGCCGCGCTCCAGTGCTGATAGAGCAACAACAGGCGATATGACGCGCGCGCCGGTGTCGCGCTGCCGCTCTCCCAGGCGTCGCCGGTCCAGCGTTGCCCCCATGGACTCTCGGCGGGATGCAGACTGAGGTAGTTCAACCCATCGACGCACGAGGCATGACACGGCACGTCGAACTCGCTGCACGCCGCCTTGATCTGACTCGCCGTCAAGACGTGGCGAGAGGCGAGCAAGCACTCGCGTAACGTCGTGTGCGACGCAAGCTTCGCGAGCAACGGCGTGTCGCAGTGGCGGGCAAGCTGCGTCACCCGGGCAACGCGGTCGAGCATGGTCGCAACATCGCCCGGCGACACGTGCGCAAGCCTCGCGTAGAGCCCCTCCCACCGCTGCGTCAGCGCGCTGGCATCGTGCGTGAACGCCTCATTGCGCGCCCACGTGCCGAGCAAGCTCGTCACCGCACGGCACGAGTCGAGCATCAGCCCCGCCACGCGCAGCATGCCCCGGTAACCGTCGGTCACGGCAGACGTGCCGGTGAACCACGATGGCATCCATAAGCCCAACCGCGCTGGCGGAATGGCCGAGTTGGCAAACGTGAAGAGCGTTGCAACATCGCGCGAACGGGTCAGTTTGCCCAAGGTGGCACGCCAGGAAGTCGCCGCCGGGGGCGACGGCGACACGACACAGGCTTCAAGCAGACGGCAGCCCGCCTCCATACGCTTGAGCACCTCGTCCACCGCGTGGTGACGAATGAGCGTGGGCGATCCCAACGACTGAGTGAGGACCCCCTTCGCCCCCTCGAACGCCAACAACGTCCAGTCTGCCCAAGGAATGCCGAACGGCGTATTGGCGGCGGCCATGTCGCGAATGCGATCGGCGGCAGGGTCGTTGCCCGCGCCAGCCTCGTTGAGGCCATGCACCCCCTGCTGTCGGGGATAAAAACACGCCGCGATGATCGCCAGCAGCGACAGATTGCCGACGAGCGACATGGCGTCGCGCGCCGCCCGGAAGCGCCATCCCCGGGTGCCCGTGGCGGCGATCGCCTCGAGCCACGCGGCGACTTCCGCGCCGACCTGTTCGGGGATGGCGTCACAAGAAGACGACGACGCTGCCATGTCAGTGGGCGCCAACATCGCCGCCACTCGCTGCCCGGTTTGCGCCAGACGTGCGTCACGCGCATGCGCGAGTTCGAATTCTTTACGATAGAAGTGCTGGCATGCTCCGGTCGTCGCCCACACGCCGGCCCATGCCCCGGCGAACGCTCGCGCCAGTCGGGGATCGACGCGACGCGATGCGACGGGCGTTCCTGTGTCATTGCGCTGCGCATGGCTTGCCTTGTTGCACGCCTCGTTTCGCGCCTCGTTTCGCGCCTCGTTGCGCGCCGCGTTTCGCGCCGCGTTCGACGCCAACGTCAGCCGACTGCCGAAATCAGCCCGCTCGGCACGCTGATAGGCGGCGTCCTCGCGCATACCGGCCAACTCGATCGCCACTTCAGGGCGGTGCTTCATTCCCCAGTCGGGTCCCGATCCGCTTGCGCCTGCACACTGGTGGTACCACATCGCGTCCTCCTGCACGAACGTCGCCGGGCACGCCGGCAAACCGTCGACTATAGGCAGACGACATCGAATGCGCGGCGCCTTGTCGAGCGGACACGCGCGCAGACCCGATGCGGCTGTGCCGTCGCCCGCCGCACGCGCCGGCACGGTGTCACCCCAGCGAGTACCCACTTACGCAACTTGTGTGCTTGTTCCGCCAGTGGGAACGCGTCCCCTCTCGCCAAGTGCCAATGCGTCGCGGTAGACTTTCGCCCTATGACCAACACACCTGCTCAAGCGTCTGCCGCACTCCCGACGGGCCTGCCCCTCGTGCCGCTGACGCCCGACGAAATCCCGCTGGGCGAAGCGCTGCCCTGGGCCATCGTCGACCGCAACGGCGAGCCGCTTTTGGCCGCCGGCGATATCGTGCCGACACAAGCCGGGCGCGACTGGCTATTCACGTCGTTCGCTCCGCATCGCGTGGCGACCCTCGGCGGCGACGAGGCGGTGTCGGCCGACACCGAGGCGCCGACGCAAGTCCCCACTGACCCCGCGCCCCCCACCGCATCGGGATCGACGCCGCCCCAGTACGCACTCACCGACCTGAATCTGCGTCCCGGCGACTGGCTGCAAATTCAACTGCCGCCCGGTGCGGGATCGCAACGTGTGCGCACCCGCGTGATCGGCCATGCCCCGAACCAGATGCTGTTCGTCACCGCGCCGACCGGTCGCGCTGCCCCGCCGACCCTTCAGGTGAGCGAACGGCTCGAACTGTGGACGTTCTCTGGCGAAGACATCTATCACTTCGTATGCACGGTCGAGCGCGTGGAGCGTATGCCGTTCGAATACGTCGTGCTGTCGGCGCCGGCGCAGATTCGCCGCAAGGTGCTGCGCCGCTCGCAGCGTGTGCCCACCAAACTGGTCGCGTCGGTAGGGCTCGTCGGGCCTGCCGACGTACAGCAGTTGGCGCTGCTCCAGGACGTCAGCGCCGAGGGGGTTTCGCTGCTCTCGGATACGGCGCTCGGCGCGCCTGGCGACAACGTACAACTGGCCTTTCGCGTGCGAGTGGGCGACATCGACATGCCGATCGAAGCCACCGGCACGATTCGCGGCGTGCAACAGGGAGACGACGGCCATATGCACGGCATTGAGTTACCGACACTCGAACCGTCGCATTACGTCGCGCTCAAGTGCTATGTGTATGAGCGGCTGCTCGCGCTCGGGGGCGCCTGATGGCCAAGTCGAAGGCCCCCGAGGTCGAGCGCCCCCGTACGCTCGCGAGCCAGACGCTGTTTCGCGGCCTCGACATCGTGGAGGCCGTCGCCGCCGGCATCGATACGGTGCCGGCGCTCTCGACACACACAGGCATCTCGCTGTCGACCACGCACCGGATCGCCTCGGCCCTGGTGCACGCCGGCTATCTGCGCTTCGAACCGCGTCGCGGCTATCGACTTGGGAATAAGCTCATCGAATTGGGGTTTCTCGCGTATCGCCAGATCGACTTGCCGCGTGTGGCGCGTCCGACGCTGGAAACGCTCGCTGGCCAAACGCAGGACACGGTGCACCTGGCCGTCGCCGACGGCTGGGAAGTGATGTATCTCGACAAATTGCCCGGACAGCGCGCCGTCGAGATCAGCTCTCGCATCGGCGGACGCAAACCGATTTGCGTGACGGGCGTCGGCAAGGCGCTACTGCTGGATCAAGACGAAGCGCAATGGCGCGCGCAGCTCGCGCACTACCAGACGCAAGTCCCGTCACATCGCGTCGACACGGCGGCGTGGCTCGCGCGCATGCACGACTATGCGCGCAACGGGTACGCGTTCGATCTGGAAGACGACACGCCGCAAATCCGCTGCGTGGCCGCACCGGTGTACGACGCCAGTCAGCGCATCGTCGCCGCCATCAGCGTCTCCAGTACGACCAAGTACATGAGTCGCGAGCGAATGCAGGAACTCGTGCCGAGCGTGAAGCAGGCCGCCGCGCAGATCAGCCGCCAACTGGGCTGGTCGGGGCACGCGCACGCCTGACGCGCCGTGCGCGGTGACGCTTCGACGAAGCGCGACGGCATGCCGTGACCCGCTCGCTCATCGCTCAAGCCGCGCGACGCTTGAGCAGATCGAGCGCGACGTCGACGATCATGTCTTCCTGGCCACCCACCATGCGACGCTCGCCCAACGCCACCAGAATGTCGACGGTCTTGAGGTCGTAACGCGCCGCCGCCGCTTCCGCGTGACGCAGGAAGCTCGAATACACGCCCGCGTAACCCAGCGCCAACGTTTCCCGGTCCACACGCACGGCGCGATCCTGCAACGGACGCACAATGTCGTCGGCAGCGTCCATGAGCGTGTACAGATCGCACCCGTGGTTCCAGCCCAGACGCGACGCCGCCGCGATGAACACTTCCAGCGGCGCATTGCCGGCCCCCGCGCCCATGCCCGCGAGGCTCGCGTCGATACGGTCGCAGCCCTCTTCCACAGCCACGATCGAGTTCGCCACCCCCAGACTCAGGTTATGGTGGGCGTGCATGCCGGTGAGCGTTTCGGGATTGAGTACGTCCTTGAAGGCGCGGAAACGGTCGCGCACGTCGTTCATGCCCAGCGCGCCGCCCGAATCGACCACGTAGATACACTGCGCACCGTAAGACTCCATCAGCTTGGCCTGCTCGGCCAGATGCTGCGGCGTGGTCATGTGACTCATCATCAGAAAGCCGACGGTGTCCATACCGAGCTCACGTGCATACGCGATGTGCTGACGCGACACATCGGCTTCGGTGCAATGCGTGGCGATGCGCACCACTCGCGCGCCCGCGTCATAGGCGGCGCGCAGGTCGTGCACGGTGCCCACCCCCGGCAGCAACAGCGTGGCGACCTTCGCATGCGTTACCGTTTCGGCCACGGCCGCGATCCATTCGAGGTCGGTGTGAGCGCCGAACCCATAGTTGAAGCTCGACCCGGCAAGACCGTCGCCGTGCGCCACTTCGATCGAATCGACTCTGGCCTTGTCGAGCGCCGCAGCGATCGCCTTTACGTTGGCAATACTGTACTGGTGACGAATCGCGTGGCTGCCGTCGCGCAGTGTCACGTCGGAGATATAGAGCTTTTTCTGCATCATGATGGTGTGTGTCTCCTGAGAGCGCGTGCGAGGTTCAGGCCGCGAGCGCCAGACGGGTAGCGGCAATGCGCTCGGCGCAAGCCAGCGCGGCGCTGGTCATGATGTCGAGGTTGCCCGCATAGGCCGGCAGATAATGCGCAGCGCCTTCCACTTCGAGGAATACCGAGGTCTTCAGCCCCGTGCGCTTGCCCAGGCCCGGTACGTTGAGCGGACGCGAAGCGTCGAACAACTCGAACTGCACTTTCTGCTTGAGACGATAGCCCGGCACGTAAGCGTGCACCTTGTCGACCATCGCCTGAATACTCGCCTCGATGGCGGCCTGATCGCCCGGTTCGGAGAGTACGAACACCGTGTCGCGCATGATGAGCGGCGGCTCGGCCGGATTGAGCACGATGATCGCCTTGCCGCGTGAGGCCCCGCCCAGCACCTCGATGGCCTTGGACGTCGTCTCGGTGAATTCGTCGATGTTGGCGCGCGTGCCGGGGCCCGCCGACTTGCTCGAAATCGATGCGACGATTTCTGCGTAGTGCACCTTCGCGACCTGCGAGATGGCGGCGACCATCGGGATCGTCGCCTGACCGCCGCACGTCACCATATTGATGTTGCGGGCGTCGAGATGCGCGTCGAGGTTGATCGACGGAATCACATACGGACCGATGGCGGCGGGTGTCAGATCGATGACCTGCACGCCGCGCGCTTGCAGTAATGCGTTGTGATGCGCGTGAGCCTTCGCCGACGTCGCATCGAACGCAATGCGAATGTCCTCGAAACCGGGCATCGCAAGCAGACCGTCAATGCCGTGCGCCGTCACCGGCACGCCCAGACGCTGCGCGCGCGCCAGACCGTCAGAGGCAGGGTCGATACCGACCATCGCGCCCATCTCCAGATGCTCGCTGTTGCGCATCACCTTGATCATCAGGTCGGTGCCGATATTGCCCGAGCCAATGATCGCCACTTTCTGTTTGCGTCGTTCCGTCACTGTCGTCTCCTGAACCTGTCCGTCCACCGGTATGAGGCGCATCGTAATTCCGCGAGAATAAAAATGTCAATATGTAAAAATTAGTCCCATATATTGGGATTTAAGAGATTGACGGTTTATCCACATTTTTTGTTCACAAGCCCGTTGATAACTTGCGGAAAAGCATCGCAAGTGACTGATCCGACAAAGAAGATTTCTCGCGCGCGAAAGTTGGGCCACCTGCTGCAAAACGAGGCGTGGCGCGGTTTTCAGGGCACATCGTTATCCACAGAATCTGTTTGCAAACCAGTGGACAACTCGCGGATAGCTATCTCAAGTGCTTGATCGGAAGGGAAAAAGATGTGGCGCGCATTTGCTGCGCCATGACGTGAGCGCGTCGGCACTCGGGCGCACCGGTCCCGATCGCACAAACAGGAGCGGTCGCGCGCGCGCCGACCGGGCGTTATCCACAGAAAATGTTCACAACCCGGTGAATAACGCGTCGATATCCGCGGTATGTCATTGATGCAAAAGGACTTCGCTGTCGCGCAGCCACTTCGGTCAATTCGTGCATGGCACGCTGACGGTGAAATGAAATTCCGTGAAAAAGCGACGTGCTGAGAACTTTCGTGAAGCCCCGGCAGTCTAGGAACGGTCTCTGGAAGGCTCGGTATTGACGGATATCGCGTGGCATATCGGCGCGCCCGCAGCACTCGACGCCTTTCGGTTTCACACGCGATGTCGACGATCTCGACCGACACGCTTCTCGCAACAAGTCGCACTCAACCATGACTACGAACCCCCAATGCACCGGGCGGCTCGCGCCATCGATTTCACTCGCATCGCTTGCCACACGTTCCCGAACTTTCCCCCTCAAACGGCTTGCTGCAACGACTGCCGCACTGGGCTTGCTCACTTGCCTGACGGCCCTGAACGCGCAGGCAGACGATTCGCCCGGCGTCATTTCTACCTGGACGGGCGCCATCGCGGACGAGTTTCGCGAGATTGCGACCGAAGGCGCGAGCGATCTGTACGTGCCGCTGCATACGCATCATCTTCGCTTCGCCTACACGAGCGAAAAGATTGCCCAGTTCAACGAGAACCCATGGGGCCTCGGTTATGGCCGCGTGCTGTCCGACGGTAAGAACGGCTCTCGCATGCTGTACGCAATGGCATTCAAGGACTCGCACAACGACTGGTCGCCGATGGCGGGCTACGGACGGATCTGGAACGTCGCGAATGCGGGGCCGGTCCGGTTCGGCCTCGGCTACACGGTGTTCCTGATGTCGCGCTCCGACACCCTCGGCGGCGTGCCCTTCCCCGCCGCGCTCCCCCTCGCCGAAATCGGCATGGGACGCGCGGCAGTCGCCACGGCTTACGTGCCGGGCGGCAAAGGCAACGGCAACGTGCTGTTCATCTTCGGACGTTACACGTTCGGCAAGCCGGGCTGATCTGCGGAAGCCGATGCGCCGCCGGCCTGCGGCGCATCGACCTCCAACCCGCTCATGGTGCGTGCGCACCATGCACCGAACCCGGCGATGTAGCAATACGCGAAGGCGGGCACGAGGAAAGACAACACGATCCCCCATCCGTCCGCCAACGCACCTTGCAGATAAGGCAAGACCGCGCCGCCCACGATCGCCATGCAGATGAGGCCGCCGCCTTCGCTCACGCGCGCCCGCAGGCCGCCGACCGAAAGCGAGAAGATCGTCGGGAACATGATCGCGTTGCCCAAACCGCACGCCAGCAACAACCACATGGCCAGCGACGCCGGCAGCGCCAGCGATGCCAGAATCAGCATCAGGTTATATAGCGCGCACAGGCTCAGCATCCGCCCCGGCGATACCTTGCGCAGCAACCATGCGCCAATGAAGCGCCCCACCATCGCCCCGCCCCAGTACAACGCCAGATATCGACTCGCATGCGCGTGATCGACGATGCCTGTGTCCGTCTGCGTCAGATAGACGATCAAAAAACTTCCGATGCTGACTTCCGCGCCGACGTAAAGAAATAGCGCCACGATGCCGTAACGCAATGGACGGTGCGCCAGAAGGCTGCGAACGTTACCGAGCAGCCCCGGCGGCGATGCGTCGCTGCCGCGCTGTTCCGGCAGGGTCAGGCGCCACAGCACGACCCCGCCGAGCACGAGTATCGCGGCGAGCCCTCCGTAGGGACCGCGTACGGTATCGACCGCGTGAGCGTTCGCCGACGCAGCGGAACCGACCTGCGGCGCCAATATCCAGAGCGCCGCAAGCGGTGGCCCGACCGTTGTGCCCAGCGAGTTGAACGCCTGTACCAGGGTGAGACGGCTGGCCGCTTCGCCTCGCGAGCCGAGCGTCTCCACATAGGCGTTCACCGCCACCTGCAGCAAGGTGATGCCGCTCGCGAGCACGAATAGCGCCGCCAGAAAACAGGGGTAAGACACGAGCGCCGCCGCCGGAAAGAACAGCGCGCACCCGAGCCCGGCCAACCAGAGCGAACTGGCCAGCGCGCGCCGGTAGCCGACACGTGCGGTGTATTGCCCCGCCGGGTAGGACACCACGAAATAGGCAGCGAAGAAACTCGACTGAATGAGCGCCGCGTCGCGGAACGTCAGATCGAAGGCCGCCTTGAAATGCGGCACCAGAATGTCGTTCAGCGACGTAATGAGCCCCATGGCGAAGAAGAGCGTCGCCAGCATTGCCAGTACGCGGTTGGCGGAAGGCATGAGGGGCGTCGTCGAACGTTGGGCAGAGGGATCGGCGGCAGCCTTGGAAGCCGCCGTAGAAACCGCGGCAGCCGCAGAGGGGGGCGGCGAAGCCGGTGAAGATGCGGGTGAAGACGCGGGTGAAGCAACAGGATCACGTGTGCGGTCGACAGGCATGCATGGCTCCAGTGGACAACGGCAACTGCGCGTTGAAAGCTCAATGAAGGGGGCAAGTCCCTGCAGTGTAGACCGCACTATCGATGCCGGGATACGAGAGGAATCCGAATTTTGCGTGACGCCGCGATGTTCGACGCGACGTGCGCCTCTCTTGAAAAGGACCCGTTATCCTTTGTTTTTCTTCGCTTTCGTCGCTTTCGTCGCTTTCGTCGCTTTCGGCGCTTGTCAGCCGACGTCTTTTGATCGACTATCCGCAGCATAGGACATGCCGCAACATTCGGGGAAACATCATGCGGGGTTTCAAATCTTTGGGAAGGGCGACGGGTTGGGTCGTCGCCGGCATGCTCGGCATCGCCGGCGCAGCACATGCGCAGTCCGGCGGCGCGCCGGGCGCATCGCGTACACAGGGCGCCGCGTGTAATTGCGCGCAGATCGTCGCGGACTGCTCGGCGTCGGTGTCGGTCCTTCCGACACGGGCGCTCAACGGTGTTTTTTCCGCCGACATCACGTTGCAGACCGACGCGCCCTCATGCGCCAAGATCGATTATCGACTCGACGACACGCCTTACGTCACGATCCTGCGCGAAGGTGCTCAAGGCAGCCAGCGCCTGTACGGCACGCGTCCGCTCACGCGCAACAGCCTCACGCACATGTCGTGTCACGTGTGCGCTGCGGCACCGGCACCGGTGCCCAACGACGGACTGAGCGCCGACATGGTGCGCGTCGACGGCGCACCGGGCACCTTCAGCGCCGCACCCGGCGCCGCAGCACCGACAAACACAGCGGCGCCGTCAGCGGCCGTCACGACCTACGCACCGCCGGCGACCGCCGCGCAAAACGCAAGCATCGCCACGACCGTCGCGGCCAACACGCCAGCGTCGCCCGATACCCCGCTGCCGAGCACCATCGGCGACACGGCAGGGCTCAATGCCGTGAATGCCACGAGCGCGACGACAACGAACTCGCCCGAGGTCGCGCGCGATGTCGCCGCCATCAATGCGCCCGCCCCGGCCGGCACGACGGTCGTCACACCGCCGATTGCATCGAACGCACAGGGTATCGTTCAGGCGAACGCCCCCGCGCCGTTGCAACGGGTCAATCCGTCGGGACGCTGGCGCGGCCTGTGTACGAATGCGCCGCCGTGGTGGGGATTCTTCGGCAAACCGATGACGCGTCTGATGGCGCTCGCGCTCAACGGATCGCAAGTGACGGGCAGCGTCGACGATGTCGAACCGAATGTCCACACCACGGTGCAGGGCACCCTCGCGGGCGACCGTCTGCAACTCGCAGGCAGTTACGGCGCGAAGCACGACATCACCTTCGGCGCCGACGGCACGACGCTCACCGACGCCTGGTGCAACGGCGACGGTCGCTGCGAAACCTGTGAAATGCAGCGTTTCTGAGGATTTACGGCTGGTGAGGATCTCGCACGACGCAGCGCGAGATCGTCGAAATCGCACAAAAATCCCATCAAAATTCGCCCCGAAAATGCGTCGAAAGACAATCGAAAACGAGGGGTGAAATTGAGGAATCAATCGAGGACTGAATCGAGGCGTGAATTGAGGGACGGAAGCGGCGCGATACGGTGCGAGCCGAACGAATCGAAATCGCGTCGACATGCATCGCGAACGCCGCGCAGCCTTGTGCGGCAAGCGCGCAACATAATGCGCGCACTACTCGCATAAAGCGATTTCTTAGGTAGAATCGTCGGCGCAGCAAGACGTATCATTCGGGTGGCCGTTCTCCGACGGCACTTTCTTATTCTCATCGATTGGATCGATATGGCAACGGCAAAGAAAGCAGCAGCAAAGAAGGCCCCTGTGGCGAAGAAGGCTCCGGTAGCAAAGAAGGCTCCGGCAGCGAAGAAGGCAGCAGCCCCGAAGGCGGCTCCGAAGGCAGCCGCTAAGGTTTCGCCGATCAAGGAAGCCCTCAACAAGACCCAGCTCGCAGCACACATCGCCGAAACTTCGGCTGTCGCCGTCAAGGACGTCAAGGCTGTGCTCGCCGCTCTCGAAACCACGATCATCAGCGCACTGCACAAGAAGGGCGCGGGTGAATTCACGCTGCACGGCCTGTTCAAGGTCACGTCGCAACAAATCGCCGCCAAGGCGAAGCGTTTCGGCAAGGACCCGTTCACGGGCGAAGAGCGTTGGTTCCCGGCAAAGCCGGCTTCGGTGCGCGTGAAGGTTCGCCCGCTGAAGAAGGTCAAGGACGCCGCCCAGTAAATCTTGCCCTCGCGCGGCAGTGCGCTTCACCGCAGCGCGAACGGTCAGAATCTGACAGCAGTTCCTGAAGACGGTGCCGATGTTTCGGCACCGTTTTTTTTCGTCCCTGCCCCTAACTCTCGGTAACGCATCGCGATGACGGCGCAGGGCCACCGTATCGCGACAGATGTATCGAATGCGGTATCCACGGCCGCACCGGCGGCCATCGCGACAGCGCGGCTCACGGCGAATTTCGTCCTGTTCAACGATGCCCGGAACGCTCGATCGCGGCCCACATGCCCAGGGTTTTCTCTGGGGTTTGTGCGGAGTGGACGCCTGCCGAACGCGCCGCTACCATCGCTCGGGACTTCCCCGTCGCATGAGCGGGCTCGCGCGCGCACGACATGCTTGCCACCGGCGACGTCTTCGCGAACTCAGGAGATTGCGCATGCCCCGTAAGTTTTCGCGTGACCCGGCTCAGGTCGAGTCGTCGCCCCTTCATCCGAATGCACATCGCACGGCAACGAAAATTGCGAGCACGCAATCGCGCCGCGACTTCCTCGCCACGCTCGGCGTCGCGGCCATGCCTGCCGGTTTCGTCGGTTCGCTGGGCGGCACGCTCGGCAGCCTGCTGACCGGCACCGTCTCGTTGTTCGCCACGCCGGCGCACGCGCAGACTGTTGCCGACATCAAGAAGAAAGGCACGATCAACGTCGGCATGCTGATCGACTTCCCGCCGTATGGCACCACCAACGCACAAGCGCAGCCCGACGGATACGACGCCGATGTCGCCAAACTCCTGGCCAAGGATCTGGGTGTGAAGGTGAACATCGTGCCGGTGACGGGGCCGAACCGCATTCCTTATCTACTCTCCGGCAAGGTGGATGTCCTCGTCGCATCCCTGGCCATCACCCCCGAGCGCGCCAAACAGGTGCAGTTTTCGAAACCGTACGCGGCAGCGACGATCCTGCTGCTCGGCAAAAAGGGCACGCGAATCCAATCGGCGGCAGATCTGAAAGGCTTGCGCGTGAGCGTGGCGCGCGCGAGTACACAAGACACTGCCGTCACCAAGACGGCCCCGGAAGGCACCGAAATCCGCCGCTTCGACGATGACGCGGCCGCGATGCAGGCCCTGCTCTCCGGTCAGGTCGATGCCATCGGTTGCTCGGTGACTGTCGCGAACGTCATCAACACGCGCGCGCCCGGCCAGTTCGAGCCGAAGTTCAACTTGCTGCAACAGGCAATGGGCATTGCCATGCGTCCCAACCAGCCGGAGTTGCTGGCGAGCGTGAATGATTTCGTCACGCGCAATACGGCGAATGGCGAACTCAACTCGCTCTATCGCAAATGGCTTCAGACGGATTTGCCGCCACTGTCGTAAAGGCCCTCGTGCCGTCCATCATGTCGCGCCTCGTGCCGCGCTTCATCCCGCGCCTGCCTGCCAGGACGCCCCGCACTCCCGACGCTCAGCGCCGCCTGTGACGAAACGCGTTCAGGCGGCGCACGCGACTCTCCTTTCCGTTTCCCGCGCCCCTGGCGCTGACAACCGTATCGAAAACGGCATTTCGATATAGTTTTCTGACGATTTCGATACACCAGCGGGTGTCGCGAAGCTCGCCATCTCCCTTATTCGACGGCCATCTCCCCTACCGATCATAGCGACATCAAAAAATAGCTTTGCTTTCGATGCAATTTAGATATATCGTAAACACGTCTTAACTACATCGATAAGGAGTCGCATCATGCGTGGATCACGTGGCGATTTCATGGGCCGGGGCCCGTTGGACCTGGACAGGATGGACTTTGGCGACGAACGACGCGGTGAGCGTCATGGACGGCGCGGCAGTGGCGACGGGTATGGCGAGGGTCGGTTCGGACGTGGCGACGAAGGCCGCGGCGAGCGCGCGCAGCGCGGTGGCCGCGGTGGACGCGGCGGTGGCCGTCTGTTCAGCCACGGCGGCCTGCGCCTCGTGCTGCTGCATCTGATCGCACAACAACCGCGTCACGGCTACGAACTGATCAAAGCCATCGAAGAAAGCGTGAACGGAACGTATAGCCCGAGTGCCGGCGTTGTCTACCCGACGCTCACGCTGCTCGAGGAAATGGGCTACATCCGCGTGCAGGAAAACACCGGCGACAGCCAGCGCAAGTCGTACGAAATCACCGATAACGGCCGCGAATATCTGGCCGAGAACGACGACTCGGTGACGGAGTTGCTGGCACGGCTCGCGACACGTCGCGAGCGCTCGGAAGACATGCCGCCGCAAGTCATGCGCGCGTTGCACAACTTCAAATACGCCGTGCATTTGCGTCTGGGTGCCGAGCCGCTCACGACCGAACAAGCCAACGCGTTCGCCGCGATTCTCGACGCAGCCGCGCAACAACTGGAGCGACTCTGATGCAAGACACCGCTGCACTGAACGTCACCCCTGATCGCACGCCGCAACGCGTGCGCCACGAATTGCGCTTTCGTCTGCTGGAAGTGCGCAGCGTGGAGGCGCTCACGCCGAACATGCTGCGCGTGACTCTCGGCGGCGACGATCTCGCGGGCTTCACCAGCCCCGGCTTCGACGATCACGTCAAACTTTTCTTCCCGAACCCCGAGACTGGCGAATTGACCGTGCCGCAGATCGGCCCGGAAGGTCTCGCGAAACCCGCGCCGGGGGACGCACCGCGTCTCATGCGCGACTACACGCCGCGCCGGTACGACGCCGACGCGAGAACGCTGGTGATCGACTTCGCGATGCATGAGTCCGGCCCCGCAACGCAATGGGCCCGCTCGGCCAAACCGGGCGACAAGCTCGGCGTAGGCGGCCCGCGCGGCTCGTTCGTCATTCCGATGAACTTCGACGGTTACGTGCTCATCGGCGACGACACGGCCCTGCCCGCCATCTCGCGGCGCCTGGCCGAATTGCCCGCCGGGGCGCTCGTCTTCGTCTTCGCGGAAATCGACCGTCCGGCAGACCGCCTGCGTTTTACAAGCGAAGCGGATGTGGTGGTCGAATGGATCTATCGCGACGGCACGCCGGCGCACCAAAGCACGGCGCTCATCGATGCCCTTCGGGTCGCCACACTGCCGGCCGGCGACCTGCATGCGTGGGTCGCCGCCGAAGCGGGCGTGGCGAAAGCGGTGCGACATCACCTCGTCGAAGCGCGCGGGCTGAATCCGAAATGGGTCAAAGCGGCGGCCTATTGGCGTCGCGGCGACGCCGCTGTCCACGAAAATCTGGACGACTAAGCCCGGGGGCAGCGCGTGTATGCTTTCTATCCCCCGCTGACGAAAAAGCGCTTGCTACGCATGAATAAGCCATTGCTGCCCGAACATAACCTGTTCGCCGGCCTGCCCTCGCGGGCCGACCCGGCCGCGGCCGAACAGTTCGACACGCTGATTGCCCGCCCGGGCATGCGTGTCGAGCGCATCGTCTCGACCGGACAGGCATCGCCCGCAGGCTTCTGGTACGACCAGCCCCAGCACGAGTGGGTCGTATTGCTGACGGGCAGCGCAGGGCTGGCATTCGACGACGCGCCCGGACAGACACTCGTGCTGCGCCCCGGCGATGCCATCACGATCGACGCGGGTCGCCGTCACCGGGTCGAATGGACCGCACAAGGCGAGACCACGGTCTGGCTGGCGATTCATTACGACTGAGCGGCACCGGCCGTCCCGCTTTTCGCGCCATCCGTTGTCCCTTTGGAGAAATTCCCTGACGTCTTTCGGAATTGCCTGATAGAAATGCCGGGAACAAATTCCGACTATGAAAACGCGCCCGGGGATGTCGAATTTCGGCACCCGGAGGGCGGTTCACCCATAGGGGGTACGACGACATGGAGCAACGCAAACGACACGACGGCTTCGAACGTTGGGCAGCGGGCGCGACGGCACGTCAGGCCGGGCGGGACGACGCCCGCTGGCGTGTCTTTCGCGCGCCGGAGCAAGCGGACTTTCACGGGTTCGTCGTCTGGTGCTACACACAAGGCGTGTTTCTCGGCCAGGAGTTCGACCGGCGCACCGACACCATCACGCATTGCTACGTGCGCAACGGTGCCTGGGCCGTGCAGTTCGATTCCTTCGCTGAAGCGTGCGAGCGCGCCTTCGACATTCACGCGCCCACGCTGATCCTTTACGCACCGGAGCGCAACGGCAGCGTCTTCATCACGAGTACGGAGCAATAGGCGCGCCCCGGCTGCGTCGATCTCGGCGACACGCGCGGGCCCGCCAGACGTAGGGAAGCGAGGAAGCCGGATTTGCGCCGTCAGGAAAAAAGCCCCGGCCAGCCGCAACGCTGGCCGGGGCTTTTTTCAGGCGTAATTGCGGATGTCGTCGATCTCGGTCTGACCGAAATCGTCACGCTCGATGAATGCCAGAATGCGGCGGGCGACGTCTTCGGGCGACGACAGCTTGCCGCTCGCCTTCATTTCCTGAAAGCGCGCCAGCGCCGGGAAGCTCTCCACGCTGCTGCTGCGAATCGTCTCCTGCATACCGGTGTCCACAACGCCCGGCGCAAGCGAGACGGCTTGCACACCGTGCTCGCGATGCTCTGCGTTCACCACGCGCGTATACATATCCAGCGCCGCCTTGGTCGAGCAGTAGACCGCCCAGCCGGCGTTCGGATTGCGGCCGGCGCCCGACGAGATGTTCACGATCCGGCGCTGGGCGGCAAGGCCTTGCGTCGCGGCGAGAAAGCGCGCTGTGAGCAGCATGACGGACGTGACGTTCAGGGCGAAAGCGGCATTGATCCCTGCGGGATCGTCGAGTGCCGCGGCATTCGCGACAGGATTGACGGTGCCCGCGTTATTGATGAGCAGATAGCGGCCGGCATCGCGCGGCAACGCGGCAAAGATGCGCTCGGCCGTCCGCGCGGCAGCATCGCTGTCGGCAAGATCGACGGCGATCTGCTCGAGCGCGACGCCCTTCGCGCCGGCGAGCGCGGCGAGCTCGTCGTCCGTGCGACGCGCCAGCGTCACGAGCCGGGTGCCGGGGGTGAGCAAACCACGCGCGAGCGCCGCGCCGAGGCCGCGCGAAGCGCCGGTAAGAATCGCAATCGTTTGGGACATGAGGAGAAGTGCGGTCGGACAACGCCGCAAAATAGGCAGACAGGAACGCCATTATCCGCGTATCGCCCCAACCTAGCTATATCGACTCATGTTCGTTTTTTCGCACGAACGGCCCGAAATCCGCGAAAACACGGCGATGAGGCGCTCGGCAGTGCGTCGAAACGACGCCGGGCGGTTCCGAAGCGAAATGGACTATTGCGGAATATAATCGCGAACTCGGAACGCTTATCACCTAGCCTGTTATCAAGGCATCCGGCGAAGACCTCCAGAACGGTCGGCTCGCCGTGCAGCGCAGAGATTTCTCGCGCGTCAATGCCCTGAATCACCAAGGTTGTCGCGGTAAAGACAGGGGTTTTAAGTGCACTGCACATTACCGCCTTATGGGTATATATTCCCCCCTCATGGAAACGATACCGAAAATTATTTCGGCGCCATCTGCTGCGTCGGCCACAAGCAAAACCGCACGTCCCGTGCCTGCACGCCCGCGTCAATACGACGCGCGCCTGGCACGCTGGCTGGTCACGCCGCTCGTGAATACGCGGGTCACGCCGAATCACCTCACGACCGTCCGTCTGATCGTCGGGCTGGCGTGCACGTGGGCGTTCGCGCAAGGCAGCTACGCGATGGCCAATCTCGGTGCCATACTGCTCGTGCTGTCGAATTTCATCGATCATACGGACGGCGAGCTTGCCCGCATCAGCGGTAAGACCAGCCGTATCGGGCATTTTTACGATCTCGCGTCCGACGCCTTCGTGACCGTGCTGCTGTTCGGCGGCATCGGCATGGGGGTGGCGGCGGCCGCGCCCGGCAAATTTCCGCTGCCCGTGCCGTTGTCGGCCTCGGCGCTCGGCTGGATCGCCGGGGTGGCGGTGGCGCTGATCTTTTTCCTGCGTATGCGCATCGAAGAGCGGGTGGGCAAATCGGGCACGAAGCAGGCGTCGGTGGGTGGGTTCGAGACGGAAGACGTGCTGTATTTGATGCCGCTCGTCACGCTGTTCGACGGCACGCGCGGTTTTCTGATCGCGGCGGCCATCGGCGCGCCGCTTTTCGCTTTGCTGGTGATCGCGGATTACGTGCGCGTGATGCGCCGCCCCCTTCCGGTGAAGGCCGGCGACGGCGCGTCGGCGGAGCCGGTCGCACCCACGGCACCCATGGCCCCCATGGCGCCGGCAGCCTTCGCCGCGGACGCCGAAATCGAACGCGCGCTGGACACCGTCGACTTCGACAGCGTGACACGCGAGTTCAAGTCGCAGGACGCCTTCCTCTATATGGAGAAGTTCCTGCCGCCGTCGGTCACGGAGCAACTGATCGCGGCGGCGCGCGCGGTCACGCCGAACGTCAACCGCAATTACCTCCCCGGTCACAAGCAGGGCGGCAGCGTGAGCCGCCATACGCTCGACGAGCGGGCGCCGTTCGTGGCCGAGTTGTACCGCTCCCCCGCCCTGATGCGCTTTCTGGAGCGTCTGGCCGGCGAGAAACTGCTGCCATCGCCGCAGGACGACCCGCATGCTTACGCGCTGTATTACTACACGCGTCCGGGCGATCACATCGGCTGGCATTACGACACGTCGTACTACAAGGGCCGCCGCTACACGCTGCTGCTCGGTGTAGTCGATCAGTCGAGCTGCAAGCTCGAATACCGGCTGCACACGCGTAATCCGGGCGTGCCGCAAGTCGATGGCGCCGTGGCGTATCCGCCTGGCGCGCTGGTGTTCTTCGACGGGGACAAACTGCATCACCGGATCACGCCGCTCGGCGATAACGAAGAGCGAATCTCGCTCACGTTCGAGTACGTGACCGACCCGCGCATGGGCGCCTGGCAGCGTTTCATCTCGAACATGAAGGACGCGATTGCCTATTTCGGTTTCCGGCAAGTGTTTCGTCAGATTTTTGGACGGACGAAACGCTAAATGAACCGGACCGCCATCGTCTCACTCACCCTCGGTTTCGCCCTTTTCGTCGCCCTGCTGATCTGGCAGGGCACGGGATCGGTGATGTCCACGCTCGCTGTCGCCGGCTGGGGTCTGCTGCCCATCGCTGCCTTCCACCTCGTGCCGCTGGTGCTCGACGCTGCTGCCATCCAGGTGCTGGTCTCGAAGTCGTGCACGCTCGGGCGCGCCACGCTCACCCGCTGGGTCGGCGAGTCGGTCAACAGCCTGCTGCCCGCCGGCCAGATCGGCGGCCCGATCGCGATGGTGCGCCAGATGAAACAGCGCGGCATGGCCGGTCGGGAGGCTGCGGCCGCCATCACCGTGAGCACCACGCTGCAAGCCGTCGCTCAGATCGTTTTCGCTTTGCTGGGGCTCGCCGTATTCGGTATCGGTGCTACGCACAGCGCAGGTGAGAGCCTGTGGCTGCCGATGCTGCTGGCGACGGCGCTCGTCTCGGCATTGCTCTACGCGTTTTATGTCGCACAACGTCGCGGCATTTTCGGCTGGGCATTCCGCATGCTCTCGAAAATGTCGTCCAAGCGCGACTGGTCGTCGTTGCTCGACCGCGCAGACGCCGTCGACGAAATCGTGCAGCGCATGTACGGCCACCGCCGTCAGGTACTCGCGAGTTTCCTGCTCAGCCTCGTAGGCTGGATCGTCGGCACGGCGGAGGTCTGGCTGATTCTGCAATTCATGGGGCACCCCGTGAGTTGGGTCGACGCCCTGCTGCTCGAAAGTCTCGGGCAGGCGATTCGCGGCGCCGCGTTCTTCGTGCCGGGCTCGCTCGGCGTGCAGGAAGGCGGCTACCTGCTGCTCGCCCCCCTCGTGGGGTTGCCGGCCGATACCGCGCTGGCCCTGTCGCTCGCCAAGCGCACGCGCGAGCTGCTGCTCGGCGTGCCGGGCCTCGTCTATCTGCATTTCTCCGAACGTGGCTGGCGCCGCCAACGCGCCGCGCAACAAAGCGTGTCGATGCCGACCGCCACGGATACTGCACCGCTCTAAAGAAGGATATCGACCATGCGGGCCATCATTCTCGCAGCAGGCATGGGCCTGCGTTTGCTCCAGCCCGAAAACCAGCAGTCGCCCAAGTGCCTGCTGAAGTTCGACGGCATGTCGCTGCTGGAGCGCCACCTTCGTATGCTGGCGGCTGCCGGCATCACGGACGTCGTGCTCGCGCTCGGTTTCCATCACGAACAAGTGAGCGAGGAACTCGACCGTCTGAACTGGACGCCGCGCCCCAAGATTTACCTGAACCCGGAATTCAATCTGGGCAGCGTGCTCACGCTGCATGTCACGGCCGAGGCGATGACCGCCGGTGGCGACGTGCTCGTGATGGACGCCGACGTGCTCTACGACCAGCGCATTTTCAATGCGCTCGTGGCGGGCGAGACGGCCAACCGCCTGCTGATCGACCGCGATTTCGAAGTGGGCGACGAGCCGGTCAAGCTGTGCCTGCGAGACGGCGTGCCCGTGGAGTTGCGCAAGCAGGTCATGGTCGGTCTGGAATACGACACCGTCGGCGAATCGGTCGGTTTCTTCCGTTTCAACGAAGCGACCGCCGCACGTCTGGCCGAGATCACGCGCGATTACGTCGCGTCCGGCCGCGCCAAGATGCCGCACGAAGAAGCCGTGCGAGACCTGCTGCTCGAGCGCGGCGCACAGTTTGAGACCGCCGACGTCACGGGCTTCCCGTGGATCGAAATCGACTACCCTGAAGATGTGAAGCGCGCCGCACAGGAAGTGCTGCCGCAACTCGAACCGCTCACGATGGTGTCAGAATGAACGCTCCCGACGCACTCCCCCTCTCGCCGACCGCGACACGCGCGGCGCAACTGCGCGCCATGCTGCGCAGCGATCAGCTCGAATTCCTGATGGAAGCCCATAACGGCATCTCGGCACGTATCGTGCGTGAAGCCGGTTTCAAGGGCATCTGGGGGTCCGGCCTGACCATTTCGGCGCAGTTCGGCGTTCGCGACAACAACGAAGCGAGCTGGACGCAAGTCGTCGACAACCTCGAGTTCATGGCCGACGCCAGCGATCTGCCGATTCTGCTCGACGGCGACACCGGCTACGGCAACTTCAACAACATGCGACGTCTCGTGCGCAAGCTCGAGCAACGCGGCATCGCCGGCGTGTGTATCGAAGACAAGGTCTTCCCGAAGACCAACAGCTTTATCGGCGGCGAACGTCAACCGCTTGCCGACATCGACGAGTTCTGCGGCAAGATCAAGGCCGGCAAGGATTCGCAGGCCGACGACGATTTCTCCATCGTCGCCCGCGTCGAGGCGCTGATCGCCGGCTGGGGCATGGAAGAAGCGCTGCGTCGTGCGGAGGCCTATCACCAGGCCGGCGCCGACGCCATCCTGATCCACAGCAAGCTCAAACGTGCTGACGAAATCGTGCAATTCGCGCGCGAGTGGGGCAACCGCTGCCCGCTGGTGATCGTGCCGACGAAGTACTACAGCACGCCGACCGACGTGTTCCGCGAGGCGGGCATCAGCCTCGTGATCTGGGCGAACCATCTGATGCGCGCAGCCACCTCGGCCATGCAGTCGGTCGCAGCCGATATCTACCGGAACCAAACGCTCATCAACGTTGAAGATCGCGTCGCGACCGTCGATGAAATCTTCCGTCTGCAAGACGCCGACGAGTACACCCAGGCCGAAGACCGCTACCTGTCCGCCGCGAACGCACCGCGCTCGGCCATCGTGCTGGCGGCGAGTCGCGGCAAGAATCTGGAAAGCGTGACGACCGACCGTCCGAAGGTCATGCTGCCGGTCGCCGGCAAGCCGCTGCTGCGCTGGCTGGTCGACGGCTTCAAGAAGCAGAACATGAACGACATTACCGTCGTAGGCGGCTATCGCGCCGACGCCATCGACACCGCCGGCATCACGCTCGCGATCAACGAACGTCACGCCGAAACCGGCGAATTGGCGTCGCTCGCCCGCGTGGCCAACGCCTTCACGCAGGACACCGTCATCTCGTACGGCGACCTGCTGTTCCGCAGCTACATCGTGCGCGATCTGGTCGAGAGCGACGCGGGCTTCACCGTCGTGGTCGACTCCACTGCCGCCGCCACGGCCCATGCCGCGAACGCCAGCGTGCGCGACTTCGCGTACTGCTCGTCCGGCGACGACCGCGGCCTGTTCGGTCAGCAAGTGCTGCTCGAGAAGATCAGCGGCGACGTCGCGGACGCCGGACGCACGCCGAACGGGCGCTGGATCGGCCTGCTGGGTGTGCGTGGCGAGCAAGGCCGCGCCCAACTGCAACGCGTATTCGCCGCCTTGCAGACACGCGCCGACTTCGACCAGCTCGGCATGCCGGACCTGATCAACGCCCTGAGCGCCGATGGCGCCAGGATCGAAGTGCAATACGTGCATGGCCACTGGCGCGGCGTGAACGACATGGAAGAATTCCGCCGTGCGGCCGACTTCGCCCATGGCCAGACACCGTTCAACGGCAGCGCCCCGGAGACGCAAGGTGATTGAGGCAGGACAGTTCGTCGAAGCCGCGCGCAAGCATGGCTTCACGTGGTACACCGGCGTGCCGTGTTCGTTCCTCACGCCGTTCATCAACTACGTGCTGCAAGACCCGACGCTGCATTACCTGTCGGCTGCCAACGAGGGCGACGCCGTCGCCATCGCGGCAGGGGCGACGCTCGGCGAGGGCCGTGGCGCGCGCGCCGTCACCATGATGCAGAACTCGGGCCTCGGCAACGCCGTGAGTCCGCTCACGTCGCTCACGTGGACTTTCCGTCTGCCGCAGTTGCTGATCGTGACGTGGCGCGGCCAGCCCGGCATCACCGATGAGCCGCAACACGCGCTCATGGGGCCGATCACGCCGGCCATGCTCGACCTGATGGAAGTGCCGTGGGAGTTGTTCCCGACCGAGCCGGAAGCGATCGGCCCGGCGCTCGAGCGCGCGGTGCGCCATATGGACGAGACCGGCCGCCCCTACGCGCTCGTGATGCAAAAGGGCAGCGTAGCGTCGTTCCCGTTGCAACCGTCCGAGCGTCCGGCGCGTCCGGCACAGCCCGCGCCGGTGTCCGTCATGCGTGGCGTAGCGCCGTCCGACCTGCCGACGCGTCGCGACGCCCTCGCCCGCGTCATTGCCCACACGCCCCTCGAAGGCACCGTGGTGCTTGCGTCGACCGGCTTCTGCGGACGCGAACTGTATGCGCTCGACGATCGCGCCAACCAGTTGTATATGGTCGGTTCGATGGGTTGCGTCACGACGCTGGCGCTCGGTCTGGCGCTGGCGCGTCCCGACCTGCGCGTGGTCGCGCTCGATGGCGACGGCGCGGCGCTAATGCGCATGGGCGCTTTTGCCACGCTGGGCGCTTACGGTCCCTCGAACCTCGTGCATCTGCTGCTCGACAATGCGTCGCACGACTCGACCGGCGCGCAAGCTACGGTATCGCCTACGGTATCGTTCGCCGGCGTAGCGGCTGCCAGCGGCTACGCGCTCGCGCTCGAAGGCGATACGCTCGACGTCATTGAGCAACTGTTCGACGGCCGCACTGCCAGCCTGAACGACGGTCCGCGCTTCGCTTGCCTGACGACACGGCCGGGCACACCGGACGGTCTGCCGCGCCCGAAAGTCACGCCGGAAGCCGTCAAGTCGCGTCTGATGGACCACATTGCACAACGCGCCCAGGCGTGACCTGAGCGTCCCCTTTGACTGCTGAACCGCTAAAATCCGCCGAGGAAGCTTCACCATGCTGTTACTGAATCCGGGCCCCGTGACGTTGACCGAACGTGTTCGCAAGAGCCTGCTGCAACCCGATCTGTGCCACCGCGAGCCCGAATTCTTCGACCTGCAAGACGAAGCCCGAGCACGCCTGACCGCTGTCTACGGTCTCGATCCGGCCGTGTGGACGCCGGTCCTGATGACGGGTTCGGGCACGGCCGCCGTCGAGAGCATGACGGCTGGCCTCGTGCCGGAAAACGGCCGCCTGCTGATCGTCGAGAACGGCGTGTACGGCGAGCGCATCTCGCAAATCGCGAAGCAATACCGCATCGATCACGACGTCATCCATTTCGAGTGGATGCAGGCGCCGGATCTGGCGCAAATCGTCGCCAGACTCGACGCCGCCGGCGATCGCCCTTACACCCATGTGGCGATCATCCACCACGAAACGACGACCGGCCGTCTGAACGATCTGACGGGTATCGCGCGCGTTTGCCGTGAGCGCGGCATCGATCTGCTCGTCGACGGTGTGAGCAGCTTTGCCGCCGAAGCCATCGATTTCAACGACTCGGGCATCGTGGCGGTCGCCGCGACCGCCAACAAGTGCGTGCATGGCGTGCCGGGCGTATCGTTCGTGCTCGTGCGTAAAGACGCCCTCGCGAAGGCCTTCAGCCGCACCTATTACCTCGACATTGCGCGTCTGGCCAAGCTGCAAGCCGAGCGCAACACGCCGTTCACGCCGTCCGTGCAGGCCTACTACGCGCTGGTCGAAGCCCTGCGCGAACTGGCGGACGCCGGCGGTTGGCAAAAGCGTCACGCGCACTACGCGGCGCTTGCCGAGCAGGTGCGCGCCGGTCTGGCCGCATTGGGCATCGACAGCGTGCTGCCGCCGAACGAATCGTCGGTCGTGCTGCGCGCGTACCAGTTGCCCGCCGGTGTGGACTACCCGCGTTTGCACGACTGGCTGAAAGCCGACGGTTTTGTGATCTACGCAGGTCAAGGCGGCCTGTCGAAATCCTTATTCCGCATCTCGACGATGGGCAACCTCACGACGACCGACATCGACCGCCTGCTGGCTTCCTTTACCCGGCTGGTGAAGTAAGCGCACAGACGGGCGTTCAGGACGTTCAGCCATGACCGATTTGCTAGCCAGCATCCACTCCCCGACTGAATTGCGCGCCCTCTCGCGCGCCGAATTGCGACGCGTGGCCGACGAACTGCGCGCCTGCGTGCTCGAGAATGTGTCGCGCACCGGCGGGCATCTGTCGTCGAATCTGGGCACGGTCGAACTGACGATCGCCCTGCACTACGTCTTCGATACGCCGAACGACCGGATCGTATGGGACGTGGGTCATCAGACGTACCCGCACAAGATCCTGACGGGCCGACGTGAGGCCTTGCCGACGCTGCGCCAGTGGCAGGGCCTGTCGGGGTTTCCCAAGCGCGACGAATCGCCTTACGACACGTTCGGCACGGCACATTCGAGCACGTCGATCTCGGCGGCGCTGGGAATGGCGCTGGCGAGCAAGGTCAAGGGCGAGAAACGTCACGCCATCGCCGTGATCGGCGACGGTGCGATGACGGCCGGCGAAGCATTCGAAGCGCTCAACAACGCGGGCGTGTACGACGATCTGCCGTTCCTCGTCGTGCTCAACGACAACGACATGTCGATCTCACCGCCGGTCGGTGCGCTCAATCAGTACCTCACGCGCCTGATGTCGGGTCAGTTTTACTCGGCAGGCAAGGAAAGCGTACGCAATCTTCTGCGTAACGCCCCGGCGCCGATGCGCGAACTCGCGCACAAGCTCGAAGAACACGCCAAGGCCATCGTGTCCCCGACGGGCACGATGTTCGAGGAATTCGGCTTCAACTATCTCGGCCCCATCGACGGCCACGACCTGGACGCCCTGATTCCCGCGCTCGAGAACATCAAGGCGCTCAGGGGGCCGCAATTTCTGCATGTCGTCACGCGCAAAGGGCGTGGCTACAAGCTGGCCGAGGCCGACCCGGTGCTGTACCACGGCCCGGGCAAGTTCAATCCGAGCGAAGGCATTCGTCCGGCAGCGCCCGGTGCCGTTTCGGCCAAGACCTACACGCAAGTGTTCGGCGAATGGCTGTGCGATGCGGCGGCCGCCGATCCGCGTGTCGTCGGCATCACGCCGGCCATGCGCGAGGGCTCCGGCCTCGTGGCGTTCGAGAAGCGTTTTCCCGAACGGTATTACGACGTGGGCATCGCCGAGCAGCATGCCGTCACGTTTGCGGGCGGTCTGGCAACGGAAGGCCTCAGGCCGGTCGTCGCGATTTACTCGACGTTCCTGCAACGTGGCTACGACCAACTGATTCACGATGTGGCATTGCAGAACCTGCCGGTCGTGTTTGCCATCGATCGTGGCGGTCTGGTCGGTGCAGACGGTGCGACGCACGCCGGCGCCTACGACATGGCGTATCTGCGCTGCATCCCGAACATGGTGGTGATGGCCCCGGCCGACGAAAACGAATGCCGCCAGTTGTTGCAGACGGCACTCGGCATCGATGGCCCGAGCGCCGTGCGATACCCGCGCGGTACGGGGCCGGGCGTGAAGATCGAAGCCGGTCTGTCCACGTTGCCGGTCGGACGCGCACAAACGCGTCGTCAAAGCGCCGCCCCGGCAGGTCGTCGCGTCGCCATGCTGGCGTTCGGTTCGATGGTCGCGCTGGCCGAACAGGTCGCGCAGGAGTTCGACGCCAGCGTCGTCAACATGCGTTTCGTGAAGCCGTTGGACGAAGCGACCTTGCTCGACGTGGCCCGCACACACGACCTCGTCGTCACGCTGGAAGAAGGCGCGGTGATGGGCGGTGCGGGCACGGCTTGCATCGAAGCGCTGAATGCGCATGGCGTACTCGTCCCGGTGCTGCAATTGGGTCTGCCCGATACGTACATCGATCAGGGCACGCCCGCGCAACAACTTGCGTCCGTCGGTCTCGATGCTCAGGGAATCGCCGCGTCGATCCGACGTGGGCTGGCCGAACGCCTCGGCGGCAAGGTCGAAGCGGTGTAATCGGTCGACGAGATCGAACAGGCCGAATCGGTCGAACAGATCGAACAGATCGAACAGGTCCAATTGGTCGAATTGGCCGAATCTGGCAAGCGTCGCGTCGCCCGTTTGCCGATACTTGGCGACGGAGCGAAAACGGCACCTCACGGTGCCGTTTTGCATTGGAAAGTGCTGCGTGCGCGTTGCAACCTGCGCACGGGCAAGGTCGTCACGCCGTCCTCAGGACTTGGGCGGCGGCGTCGCACCGTCGCGCGGCTTGCCCATGAGCACCGGCTGGAAGAACACCGCACCGATGAGCGTGCAGACCAGCGACAGCGCCAGCAGCTTGCCCATGCTCGACGTGCCCGGATGGTGCGACAGCCACAAGCTGCCGAACGCAATGCCGGTCGTCGCCGCAGAGAGCACGATCGCCTGCGTCAATCCGGAGGCCAGCAATCGGTACTGCCCGTGTCGCCACGCAATCACGTAATAGATCTTGAAGGCGACGCCCACGCCCAGCAGCAGCGGCAAGGCAATGATGTTGGCGAAGTTCAGCGGCAGGCCGATCAGGACCGTGACTTCGAGGGTGACGGCAGCCGAGACCAGCAACGGCACCAGCGTACGCAACACGTCGCCGAAACTGCGCAACGCCAGCCACAGCAGCAGGGTAATCGACAGCAGCGCCCACACACCCGCCTGGATGAACGCGCGAATGATCGTATTGGCCGAACGAAGAATCGAGATCGGGCCACCCACGGCGTCCGGGGTGGTGCGCAACACGGCTTCGGTGAATTTGCGCAGCATCGCGTCGTCGCTCGGATCCGCGCCTGGCGCCACGCGCGGCGAAATGTTCACGAGCGCGCGTCCATCGGCCGCCACCCACTGCGACGCAATGTCCTGCGGCAAGGTTTCACGCGTGACGCGATGCGGTTGCAGCGCGTCGCGTAATTGGCCGAGCGCGAGTTTCAGCGGATCGGCAATCGCGTGATCGGCACGGTCTCGGGTCGCCGGGTCGGCTGCCGCCAGCTTGCGCAACGCCGTCGCCAGGCGTTGGGCTGACTTCGCCCCCTCACCGGGGTAGTCGAGCGCAGCGTCTTCCAGTTGGCCCGCCGCAGTCTTGAGCGCCGACACGCGCGTCGCGTCCGGCACGCCAGGCAGCGGCGTTTGCGTGAGCACCGGCAGCAGCGACTGCGCAGCGGTGGCGATCAGCGCGAGCTTGGCCGGTTGGTCCGACGGCAGGAACGTCGTGAGCGTGACCACGCGCCCCACTTCCGGGACTGCCCGCAGTTTCGCGGCTTGCGCGTCGGCGGCGGCGAGGTCGGGCGCGAGCAACTGCACGTCGTTGACACCGGCCTGCGGCGAGTTCGACAGGTCGATGAGCGTCGCCATCGACTCCGTGTGCGGATCCTTCAGATGCAGCGGATTGAAGTCGAAATGCAGGTGGGCAAGCAGCGGCAGCCCCGCGATCACGAGCGCGAGCGTGCCGTACAGCAACGGTTTGCGGTGCTTTTCGGTGAAGTCGTCGACCGGCCCGAGGCTGCGGAATCCCGGCGGGCTCGCCTCGCCCTTGGGTTTGAACACGCTGATGAGCGCCGGCAGCAACGTGATTGCCGACGGGAACGCCACGCACAGAATGCCCACGCCGGCGATCAGGCCGAGTTCGGACACGCCCCGATAGGCCGTCGGCAGGAACGAGAAGAAGCTTGCCGCCGTCGCCGCGGCAGCCAGCGAGAGCGGCATGGCGATCGCCTTGCCGGCATGCGTGAGCGCACCGCGCAGCAGTGCGTCGCCCGACGCGCCGTCTTCATGCTCCAGACGATGCCGTTCTTCGCGATAGCGCACGCCGAACTGAATCCCGAAATCCACGCCGATACCGACGAACAACACGGCAAACGCCACGGAAATCATGTTGAGCGCGCCGACCATCATCAAGCCCAGCGCGAAGGTGACGGCCAACCCCGCGAGCAAGGTAATGAACACCGCGAGAATCATCTTGCCGGAGCGCACCGCCAGCCAGAGCACCACGAGCACCGCCAGCAACGTAATCACGGCGTTCGGCCCGGCGTCCTGACGCACGGACGCGAACTCCTCGTCCGACAACGGGCGCGGCCCCGTGAGACGCACCGTCGCGCCGTAGCGCTCGGCCAGTTTCAGCTCGGCGACAGCGTCGCGAATGCGCGTTGCGGCGTTCGCGCCGGCTTCGAGCGCAGCGTAATCCAGCACAGGCTGCACCTGTACGTAGCTGCGCGCCACGGTGTCGGGCGCGACCAGCGCGCGCCACGACATCCCTGCCGGTCTCGCGGGATCGTTGGCCAGCACCGCTTCGGAGGCGTCGGCCGCACTGTCGAGCAAATGCGTCATGTCCGCGAGCTTCACCTGGCCGGTGAGCAGCGGTGTCTGCAACGTCACCGACAGCAGGTTCGACAGCCCGGCCAGACTCGGATCCTGCGCCAGGCGGTTGAGCAACGGCTTGGCGTCTTCGAGCTTGCCCGTGAGCGACTTCACATCGTCGGTCGACGCGAAGAGCAGCGCGTTGTGCGCGAAGAAATCGCCCGCCCCGGGACGGCTCACCGAACGGAATACGTCGGTCTCCGTCTCCAGCTTCTTCGCCAGCTCGGCCGCAGCCTTGTCGGCGAACTCGGCCGCCGGCGCCTGCACCACGGCGAGCGTGAGATCGGTCTTCTGCGGAAAGGCACGATCGATTTCACGGCCGCGTTCGGCAGCCGGCGTGTTCAGATCGATCAGGCTGGAGACGTCGGTGTTGATCGCGAAGTGCTTCGCGACATACACGCAACTCGCCACCACGAGCAGCAGCGAAGCGAAGATGACCGGGTACGCGTGCTTCGCCGAAAAACGGACGATGCGCACGACGAGCGAAGTCAGCATGTAGCGGTTCCGGAAGAATGTGGAAGTCTCACCGTCGATCCCGGCGCGGGTCCTGTGAACCGGGCAATGCGTAACGAAAGGTTAAACATTGGCGGAAACAAGGAACCAATCGGGGTCGAGGCCCGTCGATCAGCCCATGGAATGCGACGAAACGGTGAATTTACAAAATCGCAGCAGTATACAGGGGCCGCATGCGCACCACGTGCACTACACTACGGCCTACTCCGAATTGAACCTACTCAGACACGCTGGCATGAACAAATTTCTGGTGACGGTTGCCGCCGTCGCATTGAGCGGCATCGGTGGCGCATCGAGCGCCTGGGCACAGGCAAGCGCCAATCCGAACGACATGGTGAAGACGGCCGTCGAGACCGTCGTCAAGGGTGTGAAAGCCGACACGGCCGCCAAAACCGGCGACGTGAACGCCACGGCGAAGGTCGTCGCCCGCGACTTCCTGCCGTACGCCGACTTCCTGCGCACGACCCGCTACGCCGTCGGCACCAAAGTGTTCGACGCCGCCACGCCCGATCAGCAGAAGAAGGTCTTCGAGGAATTCCAGCAGTTGCTCGTGAACACGTTCGCGCTGCAACTCTCACAGGTGCGCGGCAACGACATCACGTTCAAGTTCGATCCGGCCAAACTCACGGCGAGCAGCAGCGACGTGGTGGTCGGCGCGACCGTCAGCGGCCCCGGCGACAACCTGTCGATTGCCTACCGTCTGGCCAAGACCGATAAGGGCTGGAAGATTTACGACATCAACATGATGGGCGAGAACGTGGCCAACGCGTGGCTCATTCAGTTGTACCAGCCGCAGTTCAAGGCGCGCATCGCTCAGGGCGGCATTGACAGCCTGATTGCGTACCTCCACGAAAAGAACGAGCGTTTCGGCAAATAAAATCAAAGACTTAGCGATCCCAACCGCCCCCCGCCGGGGCAGTGGGGCCCGCATTCAGCGACATTCGACGGGAATCGCCTCCGAAACGGCGCAGATCCTCACCAGATAAGCGCCGTTTCGTCAACATTTACGCAACACTCGCCGACGGCTTTCTACAGGGGGTCGTCAGCAATATTTGGCCGTGGCGGTTACAATCGCTGCTTGTCAAACGACCGGACGGCGGTCCCCCCACGGGTGCACGTGATTTGCCATCGAAACTGGCCTTGCGTGCTCCATGACGCCACATGTATCGAGACGTGGCGCACCATGGGCTCCCGATAGAAACCGCCATCCCGGCCGACCTGAGCCGGAGAGCTGAATGCAAGTCCTACTTGCCCAACCCCGCGGGTTTTGTGCGGGTGTCATACGTGCCATCGAGATCGTAGAACGTGCGCTGGAAAAATACGGCGCCCCCGTCTACGTTCGCCATGAGATCGTCCATAACAAGCATGTGGTCGATTCGCTCAAGGCGAAGGGCGCACGCTTTATTGCCGAGTTATCCGAAGCCCCTGCGGGCGCTGTGACCATTTTCAGCGCACACGGCGTCGCACGCGTCGTCGAACAGGAGGCCGAGATTCGCGGCCTGAAGGTGCTCAACGCCACATGCCCGCTCGTCACCAAGGTGCACATTCAGGGCAAGAACTACGTGTCCGCCGGGCGCGAAGTGATCCTGATCGGCCACGCGGGGCACCCGGAAGTCGAGGGGACGATGGGGCAGATCGACGGTCCCGTGCATCTCGTGCAGACCGAAGCCGATGTCGACGCGTTGCCGCTCGCCATCGACACGCCGGTCTCCTACGTAACGCAGACCACCCTGTCGGTCGACGAGACTCGCGGTATCATTGCTGCGCTGCAACGTCGCTTTACCAACATCGTCGGCCCGAATACCAAAGACATCTGCTACGCCACGCAGAATCGCCAGACCGCCGTGCGCGAGCTGTGCGAGCGTGTGGACGTACTGCTCGTGGTCGGGGCGACGAACAGCTCGAACTCGAACCGCCTGCGCGAAATCGGCTCCGAGATGGGGCTGCCGAGCTATCTCGTAGCCGATGGCTCCGAGGTAAATCCGGAATGGGTGCACGGTAAGGCCCGCATCGGCATCACCGCAGGGGCGTCCGCGCCCGAGCGCATGGTCGAAGACGTGATCGACGCACTGCGTCGCATCGACACGGTCGAAGTGACTCTCATGGACGGCATCGAGGAAACCATCCAGTTCCGCTTGCCGTCGGAATTGACCAAAGACGAGCCGGCCGCCGCAACCCAAGCGGTCGCTGGCTAACGCTATACGAACAGGAGCCGAACTTGGCCATCCCCTTCCTGCAACAGGCGTATGTTGGCGCCTATCTGATGAAGCAACGCTTCAAGGGCAACAAGCGTTACCCGCTGGTGCTGATGCTCGAACCGCTGTTCCGCTGCAACCTCGCCTGCTCTGGCTGCGGCAAGATCGACTATCCGGATCCCATCCTGAACCAGCGCGTCTCGCTCAAGGACTCGCTCGACGCCGTGGACGAATGCGGCGCACCGGTGGTCTCGATTGCCGGCGGCGAGCCGCTGCTGCACAAGGAAATGCCGCAGATCGTCAAGGGCATCATCGCGCGCAAGAAGTTCGTGTATCTGTGCACCAACGCGCTGCTGCTCGAAAAGAAGATCGACGACTACGAGCCGAGCCCGTTCTTCGTCTGGTCGATTCACCTCGACGGCGACCGTGAAATGCACGACGCCGCCGTGTCGCAGGAAGGTGTGTACGACCGCGCCGTGGCCGCCATCAAGCTGGCGAAGTCGCGCGGCTTCCGTGTGAACATCAATTGCACGCTGTTCAACAACGCCGATCCGGAGAAGGTCGCCAAGTTCTTCGATTCGACGAAGGAACTCGGCCTCGACGGCATCACCGTCTCGCCGGGTTACGCCTACGAGCGCGCCCCGGACCAGCAGCACTTCCTGAACCGTTCGAAGACCAAGCAACTGTTTCGCGACATTCTCAAGCGCGGCAACGGCGGCAAGAACTGGACGTTCAGCCAATCGAGCCTGTTCCTGGACTTCCTCGCCGGCAACCGTTCGTATCACTGCACGCCGTGGGGCAACCCGACGCGTACGGTGTTCGGCTGGCAGCGTCCGTGCTACCTGCTCGGCGAAGGCTATGCCAAGACGTACACGGAACTGATGAACACCACCGACTGGGACAAGTACGGTGTGGGCAATTACGAGAAGTGCGCCGACTGCATGGTGCACAGCGGCTTCGAAGCCACGGCGGTGAACGAAACGATTTCGCACCCGCTGCGTGCCCTGGGCGTGGCGCTCAAGGGCGTGCGCACCGAAGGCGCGATGGCCGAAGACATTTCGTTCGCCAAGCAGCGTCCGGCAGAGTTCGTGTTCTCCAAGCACGTCGAGATCAAGCTCGACGAATTGCGCCGGGCCAAGGCGTAAATGCCGTCGCGAGTGCTGGTCACCGGCGCCTCCGGGTTCGTCGGTTCTGCGGTAGCACGTGCGGCGCTCGCGCGCGGTCATGAGGTTCGCCTGCTGGTGCGTGGCACCAGCCCCCGCGCGAACCTCGCCGACCTGCCCGTCGAAGTCGTGGAAGGCGACATGCGCGACGCGCAATCCATGCAGCGTGCGCTCACCGGCGTGGACGCCCTGCTCCACGTCGCCGCCGACTACCGTCTGTGGGCGAAAGACCCCAACGACATCATGCGGGCCAATATCGACGGCACGCGCACCGTGATGGAAGCGGCGCTGCGCGCCGGCGTCGAACGCGTGGTGTACACCAGCAGCGTTGCCACGCTCCGTGTGCATGACGCCGTCGGTCCCGTCGACGAGACCGCCCCCAACGATGAAGCCACGACCATCGGCGTGTACAAGCGCAGCAAGGTCGCGGCCGAACGTCTGGTCGAGCGGATGATCGCCAACGACGGCCTGCCTGCTGTGATCGTCAACCCGTCCACGCCCATCGGGCCGCGCGACATCAAGCCCACACCGACCGGGCGCATCATCGTCGAGGCCGCGCAAGGCAAGATCCCCGCGTTCGTCGATACGGGCCTGAATCTCGTGCACGTCGACGACTGTGCGCAAGGGCATTTGCTGGCGCTCGAACGCGGGCGCATCGGCGAGCGCTACATCCTCGGCGGCGACGACGTGTTGCTGCGCGACATGCTCGCGAGCATCGCCGGCATGGTCGGGCGCAAAGCCCCGAAAGTCGCGCTGCCGCGCTGGCCGCTTTATCCGCTGGCGATGGCCGCGCAGGGCGTGGCGCGCTTCACCGGGAAAGAGCCTTTCGTGACGGTCGACGGCCTCAAGATGTCGCGTTACCACATGTTCTTCTCCTCCGAGAAGGCCAGGCGCGAGTTGGGCTACACCGCCCGCGCCTATCCCGAAGGCCTGCGCGACGCGCTCGCCTGGTTTGGTTCTGCCGGATACCTCTCATGACTGTTTTGGCCTGGATCGCCGCCCTGTCGCTCGCTATCTGGATTTATCTGCTGAGCTCGCAAGGCGGCTTCTGGCGGGCGCGTGAGCGCGACGATCTGGACGAGGACCGTTTGCCCGCACCGGCGGTATGGCCCGCCGTGGCCGTCGTCATTCCGGCACGCAACGAAGCCGAGTCGATCGGTCAGGTCGTCGAGTCGCTGTGCCGTCAGGACTATGCAGGACGCCTGCGTATCGTCGTCGTCGACGATCAGAGCAGCGACGGCACGGCCGATCTCGCCCGCGAGGCCGCCGCCCGTGCGGCCGCAGACGGCCTGACGCGACGCGTGGACGTGCTCAGCGGTCAGCCGCTGCCCGGCGGCTGGACCGGCAAGATGTGGGCCGTGCGTCAGGGCGTGGCCTTCGCCAGCGATCCCGCGACGAACGACGACGGCATCGCGCCGACGTACCTGCTTCACACCGACGCAGACATCGCGCATTCGCCCGACAACGTACGCCGTCTGGTCACGCGCGCCACCGGCGACAATCGGGTACTCGTCTCGCTCATGGCGAAACTGCGTTGCACGGCGTGGTTCGAACGCACGCTGATTCCGGCCTTCGTGCTGTTCTTCCAGATGCTCTACCCCTTCTCGTGGGTCAACGATCCGAAGAAGACGATGGCGGCCGCCGCCGGCGGATGCATGCTGATTCACCGCGCGTCGCTCGAAGCGGGCGGTGGCATCGAAGCGATTCGCGACGAAATCATCGACGACTGCGCGATGGGACGCCTGCTCAAAAAGCAGGGGTCGATCTGGCTGGGGCTGACGGAGCGTGCGGTGAGCGTGCGTCCGTACGACAACCTTGGCGAGATTCGCAAGATGGTCTCGCGCACGGCGTACGCGCAGTTGCAGTATTCGCCGGTGCTGCTGGCGGGCACGATCGTGTCGTTGTTGCTGACATTCATCGTGCCGCCGGTCATGACGATCTTCGGCTCGGGCATCGGCCAGTGGCTGGGCCTGTTCGCGTGGATCGCCATGACGATCTCGTATCTGCCGATGCTGCGCTTCTATCGTCAGCCGTCGAGCTTCGGACCGATGCTGCCGCTCGTTGCCGCGCTCTACACCGTCTTCACGTTCGACTCGGCGCTGCAACACTGGCGTGGCCGTGGCGGCATGTGGAAAGGTCGGGCTCAGGCGCGTGGTCAGCAATCGGCGTCAGAGTAAGTCGATAGACCGATAGATCAAATCCCCGCCGCCGCCGCACCGAACCCGTCGCCGAGTCGCAGGGCGACGATCTGACGTCCCTGCGTCATCGCTTTTTTGGCGCGCGCGGCGTCCTGCCCCACCCGCAGTAGCGCGGGCAACTGAAACGGATTGCCCGCCAGCGAACGCAGCACACCCGGCATGTCGGTGGAGCCGTCGCTGCGCATGCCCGCGAGCGCCGCCGGAGGCAGCGACCGCTCTGCGGGATCGATCACGACACGTGCGACGACGAACGGCAGGCCGTGCGCCTGCGCCACGCGCGCCACGATGTGCGACTCCATGTCGGCCGCCGCCGCCCCGCTCTCGCGGAACAACGCGGCTTTGTCCTGCGCGCTCACCACGGGCGCCGTCACACCCGCCATATCGGCGCGAAGCGCGCGAGGCATCGCACGATGCAAGGCATCGGCCCACGCAATGGAGGCGACGTACTCCCGCCCCCGCGCCGGCATATCGAGCACCTTGTGCGCAATGACCCACTGCCCCGCCTTGACGCCGGGAATGAGCCCGCCCGCCGTACCGAAGCTGACAAGACCGCGCGCCCCTTGGCGCGCTATCGCCGCCTCGAGTTCCTCGGCCAGCGTGCGGTTCTGCGCACAGACGACATGCACCCCGTCGCCCCGGGCGATGCGAGCTTCGAACGGCATACCGGTCACGACGACAATGGGCTGGCTCATACGGTTCCTTCAACGATGACGACGATCGGGGCTGGATGCGATTGGTGCGATTGGTGAGATTGGTGCGATCGATACGACCAACGATGGCGGCGATCACCGGATTTGGCGCGACAACAACGCCATCGCCCCGGCGAGCGACACGAAAATCGGTCGATGCCGGGGCGATGGGGACTGACTCGGGCGACGTGCGTCGATCTTACATGCCGCACGGCACCGGGCAATCGTTGCGTACCGTCAGATTACGGTAACGCGCGAGCGCCCACAGCGGGAAGAACTTGCGATAGCCGTGGTAACGCAGATAGAACACGCGCGGAAAACCCGTCGCCGTGTAGAGCGCTTCGTCCCAGAGGCCTTCGTCGTTCTGCGTGCGCAGCAAATAGTCGATGCCGCGCTTGACTGCCGGATGCTCCGCCTTGCCCGCCGCCATCAGGCCGAGCAGCGCCCATGCCGTCTGCGACGAGGTGCTCGGCGCCGATTCGTAGCCCTTGTATTCGAGTTTGTAGCTGTCGCCGTCCTCGCCCCAGCCGCCGTCCGCGTTCTGAATCGAGATGAGCCACTGCGCGGCCTTCGCCATCGCCGGGTGCTCCGGCAGAATCCCCGCCCCCGCCAGACCGCACATGGCGGACCAGGTGCCGTACACGAAATTCATGCCCCAGCGGCCGTACCAGCTACCGTCCGCTTCCTGATCGTCGAGAATGTACTTCAGCGCCAGCGCGGCCGATGCGCGGCGCTCGGGCGACTGCGGCAGTTGCCCGAGCATCGACAGGCAGCGTGCCGAGACGTCGACCGTCGGCGGGTCGAGCAACGCGCCGTGATCCGAGAACGGGATGTTGTTCAGGTAAAGATGCGTGTTTTCCGGCTCGAACGCCCCCCAGCCGCCGTTACTGCTCTGCATGCCGATGACCCACTCGGTGCCGCGATCGATCGCATAGCGCATCGGGCGCGTGCTGGCGTCGATCTTGTCGTTCTCGAACTTGCCGGCGAGCTTCTCGTAGCGGTCCATCGCCATGGCGACCACGGCCGTGTCGTCCACGTCCGGATAGTGCGGGTTGGCGAACTGGAACGCCCAGCCGCCCGGACGCACGTTCGGGCGACGCGAAATCCAGTCGCCACGCACATCGAGAATCTGCAACGGGACGAGCCACTCCAGCCCCTTGCCGGCCAGTTCGATGGCGCGCTTGTCACCCGTTTCGAGCAGCGCATGCGCGCAAAGCGCGGTGTCCCACACCGGCGACAGGCATGGCTGCACGTACGTCTCGTGATCGGCCGGCGTCACCAGCTTCTCGACCGACTGGCGGGCGATCGCGCGACTCGGATGATCTTCGGGATAACCGAGCACGTCGTACATCATGACCGCGTTGGCCATCGCCGGATAAATTGCGCCGAGGCCGTCTTCCCCGTTCAGGCGCTCCTCCACGAACTCGACGGCGCGCTTGACCGACTTCTCGCGCAGTTGCTTCGGGAAGAACGGATCGAGCACACGCAGCACGTGATCGACGCCGGAGAAGAACGTGAACCAGAAGCGGCTCTGATGCGGCGCACGCTTCGGAGGCCCGACATCCTTCGGGCTGCCAATGAACAACTCGTCGATCTGCACGCCCTTCGGATTGCGCGCGAGCGGACGCTTCGCCTGCAACACGAGCAACGGCACGATCACCGTACGCGCCCAGTACGACACCTTCGAGAGATGGAACGGGAACCACTGCGGCAGCAGCATGATCTCGACGGGCATCATCGGCACGGCCTTCCATTCGAGCACGCCGTACAACGCCAGCAAAATGCGCGTGAAGACGTTCGAATTCTGCGCACCGCCACGCGACAGAATGGCGTCGCGGGCGCGCACCATGTGCGGCGCATCGACCGGATCGCCGATCATCTTGAGCGCGAAATACGCTTTCACGCTCGCGCTCATGTCGAACTTGCCGTTGTAGAACAACGGCCAGCCGCCATGCTCGCCCTGAATGCGACGCAGATACGCGGCGATCTTCGCCTCGAGCCCGGCATCGACTGTCTCGCCAAGATGGTGACGAAGCAGCACGTACTCCGCCGGAATCGTCGCGTCGGCTTCCAGTTCGAAGAGCCAGTGACCGTCTTCCTGTTGCAGATCGAGCAGCGCCTTGATCGAACGGTCGATACCGGTTTCAAGCGTCTGCGTCGCCATCGCCGTACTCACCTTTTGCGCGAGTTCGGTATGCAGTTTGAGGTCCACGGCCGTGGCAGTGGCCGTGCGTCGCGCTTCCTTGTCGGAAGCATCGCGTATCGTATCCATGGCGTTCTTGCCTACTGAAAGGCGTAAAGACGATAAAGCGGCGCGCGGTACGCGCCGGTTGAACATTCCCACTTGCGGCGGCCCCGGGACGATGCCCGGCGTGCACGGCGCAAGTCGTGCGGGTCAGCCCCGGTGCAACAGGTCGGCGGCACGGTTGCCGCTGCGCAACGCGCCTTCGATGGTCGCCGGCAGCCCCGTGGCCGTCCAGTCGCCGGCGAGCACGAGGTTTTGCCAGCGCGTCTTCGCGGCGGGGCGACGCTTGTCCTGCGCCGGCGTCGCCGCGAACGTGGCCCGCTTCTCTCGCACCAGTTGCCACACCGGCACCGGCGTGGACGCAATCTTGCAGGCCTTCGCGACCTCTTCCCAGATACGCAGCGCGAGCGATTCCCGCGACTCGTCGAGCAGATGGTCCGCACCGCTGATCGTGACCGACAAACGGCCATCGAACGCGAAGATCCAGTCGCTCACACCGTTGACCACCCCGATCATCGGCGGGCAGCCCGGCGGGGGCGGCACCTGATAATGCGCGTTGACGATGGCACGGTATTCATCCGGCGTCGTCAGATCCGGCACCAGCGACGCCGCCACGTTCGGCGGCACCGCGAGCACGACCGCATCGTCGGCCGCCAGCGATTGCGGACCGTCGCCGAAGTCGATCGCGTCGACGCGGCTGCCGTCGGCGGCGTAGTGCAACGCCCGCACGCGGTGCTGCATCATCACGCGCGCGCCCTTCGCTTCCAGATAAGCCAGCGCGGGCGTCACGAACGTCACATCCAGTCCGTCGCTCGCGATCAGCGGATGACAGGCCTTACCGCCCGGCACCAGCGTCTCGCGAATGACCGCACCGGCCATCTGCGCCGAGCCTTCCGCCGGGTCGGCGTTGAGCACCGCGAGAAACAGCGGGTGAATCAACCGCTTGTACAGCGCGGGCGGGCAATTCATCGCGTCGGTCATGGTGGCGTCGGGCCCCGCGCGCAGCAACGGCGCGAGCGACAGATAGTCCGACCACTTCGTGCCCGGCACGCGGGCGTGCTTGTCGAAAATCCACCACGGCAAACGCCCCTCCGACAGCCGCACCGTCCAGCGCTCGTCGCTGTCGAGATCGACGAAGGCGAACTCGGCGCGACCGGGACCGGTGAGCGTGTGTTCGGAGCCGATGGTGCGCGTGAATTCGCGCATCGTCGCATTGCCCGAGAGCACCAGATGGTTGCCGTTGTCGATCACGGCGTTCAACTGACGGTCGAAATACGAGCGGCAGCGCCCGCCGGCCTGCGGTGCGGCCTCGTGCAGCACCACGGGCACACCACGCGTGGCGAGCCTTACCGCGGCGGCCAGTCCTGCCAGACCGGCGCCGATGACGTGAACCGTGCCCGCCATCAGAAGACCATCTGCCGCAGCAGCATGAGCATCAGACGCCAGCGCGGCACACGCACGCGCTCACGGGGCACGGCGAAACCGCGCGCAATGAGCTTCTCGAGAATCGCGCCATACGCCTTGGCCATGACCGCCGGGGCGATCACCACACGGCGCGGATGCCGCGCCATGATGGCGCGCGCCCGTGCGTAATGCTCGCGCGCCTGCGCCACGAGCGGCGCACAGGCGCGGTCGAGCGTCGCGGCCACCACCCCCTCGGGCGTGGCGCCCACGATGCCGGCGTCGGCCAGCGTCTCGCGCGGCAGGTAGACGCGCCCGATACCGGCGTCTTCGTCGATATCGCGCAGAATGTTCGTCAACTGGAGCGCCCGGCCGAGATGGTGCGACAGGTCGATACCGTCCTGCTCCGGCATGCCGAACACCTTGACCGACAGGCGGCCGACGGCGCTCGCGACACGGTCGCAATACAGATCGAGCGTGGCGAGGTCGGGGGCGACGATGGGGCCGCACGCGTCCATTTCCATGCCGTCGATGACGGCGAGAAAGTCCTCGTGCTTCAGGCCGAATTGCTTGACGACGCGCGCCAGATTCGCGAGCGAGGCCGCCGGGCGACCGTCGTACAGATCGGCCAGATCACGCCGCCACACGGCCAGACGCGCCATGCGGTTCGCCGACGTGTCGTCGCCGTCGTCGGCAATATCGTCCACGGCACGGCAAAACGCGTAGATCTCGAACATGCCTTCGCGCTGCGCGGGCGGCAGAATGCGCATGGCAGCGTAAAAACTGCTGCCCGACGCCACACGTGCGCTGCTTTGCTCAGGCGAAATTTCGATCGGTTCGGCGACGCTCACGAGGCTCCTCGTCGTACAGGGGAACAGGGTGACACTGCAAAACGCCGGAAAATTCCGGCAAAGGGTGAAGTATACCGGGGATTGGCACGACTTTCCCGACAGGATGCAGGGCGATGACATAGAATCTCGGGGCATTGCGCGCCGCCCCCGATCCGGGCCGGCCGGTCCTCGCCGGTTTCGGGCGGAGCCGGTGTCGGGCACCATGAATTCCGGGCGGCATTGCCCTTATTTGCCTCACCAGCCTGATGACTTCCGAAGCCAAGATCGAGCACTACGAGAACTTTCCGGTCGCCAGTGTCCTGCTGCCGCGCGAAATGCGCGCGCCGGTCGGCGTCATCTATAACTTCGCACGCACCGCCGACGACATCGCCGACGAAGGCGACGCCACCAACGCCGAGCGCCATGCCGGGCTGGCCGCCTATCAGGCCGAACTCGACAAGATCGCCGCCGGCGCACCCACGTCGCCCGACAAGCCGCTGTTCGCCGCGCTCGCACGCGTGATCGCGGAGCACAAGCTGTCGGTGCAGCCCTTCTCGGACCTGCTCTCGGCCTTCGATCAGGATATCGAGACCAAGCGCTACGCCACGTTCGCCGAGTTGCGCGACTACACGCGCCGCTCCGCCGATCCGGTCGGACGCATCATGCTGGCACTGTTCAAGCTCGACACGCCGGAGAACGTCGCCTGCTCGGACGATATCTGCTCGGCCCTGCAACTGATCAACTTCTGGCAGGACGTGGAAGTCGACTGGCGCAAGGTGCGGGTGTATCTGCCGCAGGAAGACATGGCGCGCTTCGGCGTAACCGATGCGGACATCGGCGCGCAGAAGTACGACGACAACTGGCGCGCCCTGATGCGCTACGAGGTCGACTTCGCCCGCAAAATGATGCTGCGCGGCGCACCGCTCGCCAACCGCGTGCCGGGCCGCTTCGGGCTGGAGTTGTGCTGCGTGGTGCACGGTGGGCTGCGCATCCTCGACATGATCGAAGCGGTCGATTACGACGTCTTCCGCCACCGCCCCCAACTGGGCAAGCGCGACGGCATTCGCGTCTTCCTGCGTGGCCTGTGCATGAAGCTCGGCGGCAAGCCCCCCAGGGGCTGACGCCCTTGCCGAGTCCCGTGGCCCATGACCGCCCGGGACTCGCCGCACCGCACGCCGCTCTTGTGGCACTAACGTTTTTCTCATTTCTGGCGCTTCTCTACGGTCCACGCCTGCTTTACCGTGATGGCATCGTGCGCGCCGTCCACAGTTTCAGCGAGGGACGGCGTAGGCTTCCATCCCCCATCCCCCATCCCCTTGCGGAGTCCGGGCGCGTGAACCTGACTGCCAGCCTGCAACGCCTCGCCTCGCACCGTTCGGCCGTGCGCTCGCATGCCGGCGTGATTTTCGCCATCGTCATCGTGGCATGGGGGGTGAACTGGCCCGTCAGCAAGGCGTTGCTCGCCCACGTCTCGCCTTGGTGGAGCGCGGCGCTTCGGTCGGCCATCGGCATGTCGACGCTGTTCGTCATCTGCGCCCTGACCCGGCGCCTGGTGTGGCCCGCGCGCGGCGACCTGCCCGTGATCCTGAGCGTCGGCCTGCTGCATATGACCGTGTTTTCGCTGCTCGTTGCGCTCAGCCTCCAGTATGTGAGCGCGGGACGCTCCGCCGTGCTCGCCTACACCACGCCGCTTTGGGTGATGCCCGCGGCGCGCCTGTGGCTCGGCGAAGCGCTCACGCCGCGGCGTCTGCTCGGACTCGCCTGCGGCCTGCTCGGGCTTGCCGTGATGTTCAACCCGCTCGCCTTCGACTGGCACGACCGACCCACCGTGTTCGGCAATGCGCTCGTGCTGCTGTCCGCGTTCGTCTGGGCGATCGCCATCGTCCATATGCGTGCGCACCGCTGGGTCAACGGCCCGTTCGAACTCAGTCCGTGGCAACTGCTGCTCGCCAGCGTGATCCTGTGCACGATGGCGTTCGCCGTCGATGGCCCGCCGCGCGTGACCGGTTGGGCAGGATTCTCGGGCCTGCTGACGTATGGTGGCGTGGTCGGGGGCGGCATCGCGTATTGGCTCGCGGGCGTCGTCACGCGGCGGTTGCCCGCCGGCGTGACCTCGCTCGGCCTGCTCGGCGTGCCCGTGGTCGGCACGCTGGCGTCGGCGCTGCTGCTGCGCGAGACGCTCGGGCTCGATGTGTGGATCGCGCTCGCGCTGATCGTCGGCGGCATCGCCCTCGGTACGGTGCCGCGCACTGCGACGCCATGCCGCACCGACGCGCCCCCCTGAGCATTGCCGCGCTTGACCCATCGCAAAAACCGTTCGCCGCGCGAATGCCAGACTGCCGGAACTGCCCTGCCGACATGCCGCAGGCATGCACACGGGCACATTCGACGAATGGGACGAACGGAACTGACATGAACGAGCAATGGTTGACGCTGGCCGGCCGCCGGCTGGTGCCGGTGGTGCAAGGCGGCATGGGAATCGGCATCTCCGCGCACCGGCTGGCGGGCACGGTGGCGAAGCACAACGGCATGGGAACGATCGCGAGCATCGACCTGCGCCATCATCATCCCGACCTGCTCGCCCGCATCGACTGCATGCACGGCAGCCATGCGGCTCACGAGATCAAAGCCGCCATCGAAGCCGTCAACCTCATCGCGCTGGACCGTGAAGTTCGCGCAGCCCGGTCGATCGCCGGGGGCAACGGACTTATCGCGGTCAACGTCATGAAAGCCGTGAGCGCGCATGCGGCGCTGGTGCGTCAGGCATGCGAGAGTGGCGCGGACGCCATCGTCATGGGCGCAGGACTGCCGCTCGATCTGCCGGAACTCACCGCCGGGTATCCGCACGTCGCGCTCATCCCGATCCTCTCGGACTCGCGTGGCGTAAGCCTTGTCCTGCGCAAATGGATGAAGAAGGGACGTCTGCCCGACGCCATCGTCATCGAACATCCCGCGCATGCGGGCGGGCATCTCGGGGCATCGCGCATCGAGGATCTGGGCGAGGCGCGCTTCTCGTTCGACCGCGTGCTCGACGAATGCCGCGAGATTTACGCCGCGCTCGGCATCGAGTGGACACGTGTGCCGCTGATCGTTGCCGGCGGCATCCATCGACACGAGCAAGTGCGACACTGGCTCGACAAGGGGGCGGCCGGTGTGCAATTGGGAACGGCCTTCGCCGTCACCGAAGAGTCCGATGCGCATCCCGATTTCAAGGAAGTGCTGGCACGCGCACGGCCGGAGGACATCGCGGAGTTCACCAGCGTGGCAGGACTCCCTGCAAGGGCGGTGCTCACGCCGTGGCTGACGAAGTACCTCTCGCGGGAAACCGCGTTGCAGGCGAAGGCCAAAGTGCGTCAGTGTCTGGAAGGCTTCGATTGCTTGCAGGCGTGCGGACTGCGCGACGGCGTGGCGCGCATCGGCCAGTTCTGCATCGACCTCAAGCTGGCGCAGGCGCTGCGGGGCGACGTCGCGCGCGGGCTGTTCTTCCGGGGACGCGACCCGCTACCGTTCGGCGAGCGCATTCGCCCCGTCGCCGAGTTGATGCGTTATTTGCTCACGGGCGAACTGCCGGCTGAACCGGCCGGTGAACTGGCCGGTGAACTGGCCGGCGGTGGTGGGGGCGGCGTAGCGGACGAAGCCCGCTCGGCGGCGATGCGCTTGTCGAAGAACGCTGCCAGTGCCGGGTCGTTCACGGTGAGATCGAACTGACGGTCGTCGACGGCCTTGAAATAGCCGTCGCAAAGCTCGGCTTTCGCGGCCTGTGTCGGCTGGTCGTCGATGGCGTTCGAATAAACGACGAACTGCCGCTCGACGAGCCTCGGAAACTGGTTCTCCAGCAGATCGTCGAAGCGCTGCTTCGCCTCAGGCTCGGTGTAGACGGCGGCCAGCTCGGCACGCACGCGCTGGCCTTGCGCGAGGTAGTCGCGATGACGCATCTGCCATGAGCGCAACGCCGCATTGCCGCGCGCCTTCGTCGCCTCGCCGTACAAGCCGCACTTTTGCACGAGCCGGTCGAGGACCTGCCCTACGCCTTCGGGCGAGGCGATGGCCGCGCCCATCAACGCAGCCTCGCTCTCGTACTGCGGGGCCTGCGCGGGCGATGCCGTCGCCCAGACCAGTGCCGCGCCCGCGCTCACGCAGGCGAGCAGGCGTTGCCATGCAGTGCCGTATCGCATGATTGCCACATCGAACCATCAAAGGGGGCGGGCTCGGACGGCCCGCGCTTGGAGATATCGCATCGGCCACGACGTCGATGGCTGCATCTTAGCCGAAGTCGCCGACCTGCGATCCGTCGGCAAAGGAGCAAGGGGGCACGGGGGCAAGCGGGCAAGCGGGCGATGCCGGAAAATCGGCATCGGACATCACGACATCGGCGCCGGACACACGTCCGGCCCGAGCTTCGCGACCACGAACCGCACGAAGTCGTCGAGCTTGGACGACACGTAACGTCCGGCCAGATGCACGAGATGCATCGGCTCGCACAGTTGCGCCTGCGTCTCTAGCACACGTACCAGACGTCCCGCCGCCACCTCCGGCGCGAGCAGGTACTCCGGCAGTAGCGCGATGCCCATGCCATGCACCGCCGCCTGAAGCTGCGCGAGCGGATTGTGCGCGGTCAGGCGTGCGTCGCGCGAGGCCACTACCGTCCCCGACAAACCGGACGTTCGAGGCATGCCGGGCATGTAGGGCATGCCGGCGCTGCCGCCGGCAGGGTCGAACGCCCAGCGACCGAGCAGGTCGTCGTAGCGAAACCCCAGGCAGTCGTGTCCGGCGAGATCGGCAGGCTGACGCGGCGTGCCGCGCCGCGCGAGATAACCGGCAGATGCGCACGCCACGTGCGTCACGCCGCGCAGCGTATGCGCGACCAGCCCCGGCTCCGGGCGGCCGCCCGCCTGAAACGCGGCGTGAATGCCCTCCTCCTCCAGATCGACGGCGCGGTCCTTGAGCGCGAGGTCGAGCGCCACATCCGGATGCGTCTGCAAGTATTCGGCGAAGACCGGCATGAGCAGGTGCGCCCCCAAGGTCGTGGGCGCGCTCACGCGTATCTGCCCGACGGGCCGCGCAATCGCCGAAGCCATCGACGCGCCGGCAGGCCCGACCTCCCCCAACGCATCGGCGTTCTCGATGCGCGCGAGCACTTCCGCGCATTCGGTGAAGTAGCGCTCGCCGAGTGCGGTCGGCACCTGACACCGCCCGCTGCGCCGCAGCAGCGGCTGGCCGAGCCGGGCTTCGAGCGCCTGCACATGACGCGTCGCCGTGGCCGACGACATGCCACAGACCGCCGCACCGGCGGACAGACTGCCCGCGCGCACGACCTGCACGAATACCTCCATGCATTTGAGGCGGTCCATGATCAGTCGCGCAACTTCGCCCGTTCGATCGACATGTGCGTGGGCATCATGTTGTTGTTGGCGTTATGCATCACCCACAGCGAACCCGCGACGATGATCGCGATCAGCCCCGCCGTACACAGGAAGATGACCGAGTTCTGACGCTGGCTGCGCCTCGCCCCGATGTGCAGGAAGTACACCAGTTGCACGACCAACTGCGCCACGCACAGCATGACGATGGTCGCCAGCCCCCAGCCGGGCGGCACGAGTTTGAGCATCACCGCGCCGAACGACGCGAACGTGAGCACCAGCGACAGGAAGAACCCGATGACGTAATCGCGCAGATGGCTTTGCGAGGCATAAGCGCCGTGATCGTGGACTTGAGCGCTCGTCATACGAACTCCCGCAGATAGACGAAAGTGAAGACACAGATCCAGACGAGATCCAGAAAGTGCCAGAACAGGCTCAGACATTGCAGGCGGCGGCGCACCACCGGATCGAAGCCGAAGCGGCCGATCTGGTGAATCATCACCGCGAGCCACAGCAAGCCGCATGTCACGTGCAGACCGTGCGTGCCGACGAGCGTGAAGAACGCCGACAGGAACGCGCTGCGCCCCGGGCCGGCGCCTTCGTGCAAAAGCGCCGAGAACTCATAAACTTCCATGGCGACGAACGCCGCACCGAGCGCGAACGTGATCCAGAGCCAGCGCTGCACGACCGCTTCGTTGCCCGGCCGCATCGACAGCGACGCCAGCCCGAACGTGAAGCTCGAGAGCAGCAGCAGCATCGTCTCGCCGAGCACGAACGGCAACTCGAAGAGCTCGCGGCCGCTCGGCCCGCCGGCCGTGTTCGCCGCAAGCACGCCGAAGGTGGCGAACAGCACGCAGAAGATGAGGCAGTCGCTCATCAGGTAGATCCAGAAGCCGAGCGTCGTGGTGGCGCCGGCATCATGGTGCCCGTGGTGATCGTGGACGGCGCTCCCGGCCGAAGCGCCGTGAACCGGATTGGGGTGAAGGGATGCCGAGGACATCAGGCGGCCTTTTGCAGGGATTGACGCGCAGGAAGCGCTGCACGCAGGTCGGCGAAGCGAGCGTTTTCGATACGCTCCACTTCCGCCGCCGGCACGTAGTAATCGACGTCGCGGTCGTAGGTCCGCCACAGGAACGTGGCGATCGTGGCGATCAGGCTCGCACCGGCCAGCCACCAGATGTGCCAGATCAGCGCAAAGCACATGACGAAGCTGAACGCCGAGACGACGAAACCGGTGCCGGTATTGCGCGGCATGTGGATGTCGTCGTAGTGCGTCGGCGGCGCGTAGGCGAGCCCGCGCACCTTGTCGTCCCAATGCTGTTCGAGCGAATCGATGTGCGGCACATGGGCGAAGTTATAGAACGGCGCGGGTGAGGACGTCGCCCATTCCAGGCTGCGTGCATCCCACGGGTCGCCCGTCAGATCGCGATTGGCGTTGCGGCGGCGAATGCTCACGAAGAGTTGCACGCCGAAGGCCAGAATGCCCAGACCGATCAGTGCGGCGCCGACCATCGCCACGACCAGATACGGCTGCCAGTCGGCCTGCACGTAATGGTTCATGCGGCGTGTCATGCCCTTGAAGCCGAGCACGTACAGCGGCATGAACGCAAGATAGAAACCGACCAGCCAGCACGCGAACGAGATCTTGCCCCAGCGCTCGTTGAGCGTGAAGCCGAACACCTTCGGGAACCAGAACGTAATGCCCGCGAGGCAGCCGAACACCACACCGCCGATGATCACGTTGTGGAAGTGCGCCACCAGGAACAGCGAGTTGTGCAGCACGAAGTCGGCGCCCGGCACGGCGAGCAACACGCCGGTCATGCCGCCGATGGCGAACGTCACCATGAAGCCGATGGTCCAGAGCGTGGCCGAGTGATACCGGATGCGACCCTGATACATCGTGAACAGCCAGTTGAACAGTTTCACGCCGGTCGGGATCGAGATGATCGTCGTCATGATGCCGAAGAAGGCGTTGACGTTCGCACCGGAGCCCATCGTGAAGAAGTGGTGCAGCCAGACGAAGAACGACAGAATGCCGATCGACGACGTGGCATAGACCATCGACTTGTAACCGAAGAGCGGCTTGCGCGAGAAGGTCGCGATGATCTCCGAGAACGCCCCGAACGCCGGCAGAATCAGGATATACACCTCCGGGTGGCCCCAGATCCAGATCAGGTTCACGTACATCATGGCGTTGCCGCCCAGCTCGTTCGTGAAGAAGTGCATGCCGAGGTAACGGTCGGCGGTGAGCAGCGCGAGCGTGGCGGTGAGCACCGGGAACACGGCGACGATCAGGATATTGGTGATGAGCGCCGTCCACGTGAACACCGGCATCTTCATCAGATTCATGCCCGGTGCGCGCATGCGCAGAATCGTGACGATGAAGTTGATGCCCGTGAGCGTGGTGCCCAGCCCCGATATCTGCAACGACCAGATGTAGTAATCCACCCCGACCGTGGGGCTATACCCCAACTCGGAGAGCGGCGGATACGCGACCCAGCCCGTGGCGGCGAAATCGCCGACGAACATCGACATCATGACGAGGACCGCCCCCATCGCCGAGAGCCAGAACGACAGCGAGTTGACGAACGGAAACGCCACGTCGCGGGCGCCGATCTGCAACGGCACGATCACGTTCATCAGGCCCAGCACGAGCGGTGTGGCCACGAAGAAGATCATGATGACGCCGTGCGCCGTGAAGATCTGATCGTAGTGGTGCGGCGGCAGATAACCGGCTTCGCCGCCGGCGGCGATGGCTTGCTGGGTGCGCATCATGATCGCGTCGGCAAAGCCGCGCAGCATCATGATCAGCGCCAGCACGATGTACATCACACCGATGCGCTTGTGGTCGACCGAAGTGATCCATTCTTTCCAGAGATAGCCCCACTTGCGGAAGTAGGTGATGGCGCCGAGCAGCGCCGCGCCCCCGAGGAGCACGACGACGAGTGTGCCCATGATGATGGGTTCGTGCCATGGAATGGCGTCGAGATCGAGTTTTCCGAACATGACTTACTCCGTGAGCGCGCGCTGGGCGGCGGGTTGTGCCCCGGCGTCGCGCTCGGGACGCTGCGCAAGGAGCGCGCGGCTGTCCAGTTGACCGTCCACGCGGCAATTGGCCGCGGCGATGATGTCGTCGATCGCACGGTTGCCCGAGACACGCATGCCTTGCGAGCTGCTGTCCATCGGCCCCATGTACTTGCCGACGACGGCGTCGAACAGCCCCGGCATCACGTTGGCGTAGAGGCCCACCGGCGCGGCAGTGCCCGGCTGTTCGAGCTTGACGTAGGTCGGTGCGTCGAGCGTGTCGGGCGCGGCCTGCGCCTGCCTGACCCACGCGTCGAAGTCCTCCTGCGAGGTGACATGCGCCTTGAAGTGCATATCGGAGAAGCCGGCGCCGCTATAGGCCGAGGACAGGCCCGCATAGATGCCGGTTTCGTTCGCGATCAGGTGCAGCTTCGTCTGCATGCCGGACATGGCGTAGACCATGCTGCCGAGTTGCGGAATGAAGAAGGCGTTCATCAGCGATTCGGCTGTGATCTTGAATTCGACGGGCGTATCGACGGGCAAGACGAGCTTGTTGACCGTGGCGACGTGGTAGTCGGGATAGATGAAGAGCCACTTCCAGTTCAGCGCCACGACTTCGACACGCACGGGCGCCGCGGCCGGTTTGCCGTTCGCCGCCGACGCGACGGACTCGATAGGGCGATAGGGATCGAGTTTGTGCGTCGTCTCCCAGATCATCACGGCGAGCGCCACGACGATGACGACCGGAATCGTCCATACGACGACTTCGATTTTCGTGGAGTGCGACCACTGGGGCGAGTATGTGGCGGCGGTGTTGGTCTCGCGATAGCGCCAGAAGAACACCAGCGTGAGCACGATGACGGGGACGACGACGAGCAACATCACGCCCAGCGCGATCAGGATGAGATGCTTTTCCTGCTCGCCGACGCTGCCCTTCGGGTCGAGCAACGCCAACGTGCATCCGCTCAGGGGCGCCATCGCCATCGCCGCAGCAACGCGGGCGCACCCCGTGCGCCAACCCGTGCCGGGTGTCGTGTCTGCCGTGCCTCTCCGGGCAGGCGAGACGTTATGCATGGACATCTTAAGCCTCTATGTATGTATATATCATTTGCGTAACGCATCTTACGCAGACACATATTCCATACATCGCGACAAAATGACGCAGCCGGGAACCGATGGTGCAGAGTGGCGCCACCGGAAAATTGACGAATTAAGCGGTTTTAAAGCGTTAATCCTGATAGTCGCCCTGACTGCGCTTCTCATGCTGACGATTCGGATACGTCATCGCCTCCAATCCATACATCAGGACTCTCATGTGCTTATCGGAGTTGCGCCATCTCCGCATTGCCGACGTCATGGCGTCAGCCCGTTAATCCTCCCAAACCTCCCAAATCCTCCGATATCGGCCTCGCCTGTATTAATCACAGTTTCGCCGGCAAGGGGCGACGACGATACTTCACTCAACGGCAAACGCAACGACAGCGACAGCGACACAGCGAAACCGTCACGAAGCGTCAGCCGCCTGACCAACGCAACGGAATCAACGGCATTCATTACCGCAAGGAGCCACACCATGCCCGCACTCATCGCCTACGGCTTCGCCTCGATCCTCGGCCTGCTCGGCACCATCGCCCCGGTCTTCGGTTGATCGAAACGCCGCGCCCGCCCACTTACGGAGAACACGACCATGGACCTCATCCTGAACCTCGTCGACAGCCTGTTCTACAGCGAAACCTGCCTCGACACCGGCATGCAGTGCGCCATCCACGTTGGACACGTCTTCGGCTATTGAACCGGGAAACGCAATCACTCGCGCAGAGAGGGCATCGTGATCGAGCCCCTCGAATCGCTGGCACGCATCGGCCTCGATATCGCGCTCGACGTGCTGCCGCGCTTCGCATGACCTGACAACACCGCCCCCTGATCGACACAAGGAGATTCACCATGGTCCGCGCCCTCGCTTACGGGATTGCCGAGCTTTACCAACAGTTCGGGCATCTGCTGCCGTTTCAATGCTGAACGACACATGCTGCCACCATGCCCGCGAGGACCGCCCGACGGTCCTTTGCTTGGGGGCGCACGGTGCGTCGTGTGCAAGTCATTTTCTGAAATTCGTAGTCCGGTGATTTTTTTAGTACGATTTCGGCATTCCATGAGAAAAACCGGGGCCAGCGGGATGTCATCTCCCACCAAAGTGTTTTGCATCGAGGACGACCACGATTCGGCGGACCTGATTCGCGAGGACCTGACAGATCGGGGGTATGTCGTGAAGGTGGCGCACGATTTCTCGGCAGCGCTGGCCACGTTGGCGGCGTTCATGCCGGACATCATCGTCTGTGACGTGAATGTGCCAGGCATGACGGGCTTCGAATTTCTGGAAAGCGCACGCGGCATCATTCAGGGCGAGCGCAAGATTCCGTTCATCTTCCTGACGGGCAACGCCGACAAGGCATCCATCATGCGCGGGCACAGTACCGGCGCCGACGAGTACATGCTCAAACCGGTGGATTTCGACGTGCTCGACACGGTGATTCGCAAGTACACCGAACATGAAGCCGCGCCCGAAGGTACACCGCTGCCGTTCGGGCTCAGCAAGCGCGAAGTGGAAGTGTTGCAATGGTCGGCGAAAGGCAAGACCTCGGCGGAGATCGCGATCATTCTCGATCTGGGCAAACGTACGGTCGACTTCCACATCGACAACGCCCGTGAAAAACTGAACGTCGCCACGCGTACGGAAGCCGTGGTTCGCGCCGCCCTGCTCAATATCATTCAGCTCTGAGCGCGCTATCGCGCCGGGCCTCTCACGCATGTCGAAAGCGTCTTCCTCGTCGTCATCCCGCCGGTCGCTTCCCATTCGGGGGCGCATGTATCTTCTCCTCGCGTTGTGTCTCGCTGCGATGATCGCCGTGGGCGTGGCGGTGCACTATCAGGTCGATTTCGCCCAGCAGCGCGCGATTGCCGCCGAGCGGGCGCAGATCGAAAACCTGAGCGTGCTGGAAGAACTCAACGACTACATTTCGGACTTCCGGACCGTCGAATCGGAAGCGCTCGCCCCGATGTCGCCCAAGGCGCTCGCCGACATTCGCACGGCTGCCAATGAGTTCGACGAGAAGATCAGCGCGGCTTCGGCGCGTTATCAGAAGGTGCTCGTGCACGACGAGTTTCGTCTGGCGTTCTCGAAATTCCAATCGCAGTGGGCGCAGTACCGTCGGGCGTCGAATCAGGTGTTCCAGCTCGCGCAGAGCGGCAAGCTGACCGACGCGGCCAAGTTGTACCGGGGCGAATCGAGCGCCAGGTACACACAGGCGAACAGCACGTTCGGCGCGCTGGTGTTTCGCAGCACCGAGTCGCTGATTCGCGATGTCGAGGCGAAGAACACGCACGCGCGCAAGCATCTGCTGAAGATCGACGCGCTGATCGTGGCGATGATCGTCGTGACGCTGCTATGTCTGATTTATGTGGATGCAGTGATTCTGCGCCCGCTTACGCATCTGATTCGCATGGCGGGGAACGCCGTAGGCGGCAAGGACAAGCTGCGTCTGCCGTGGTTATCGCGTCGCGACGAAATCGGCACGCTCTCCCGGACGTTATCGAAGATTCAGGACAGCACGGCGTCGCTCGTGCGCAACCAGAAGCTCGCAACGGCCAAGCAGACGATTTTGCAACGGGCATTGGCCAACGAGGAGCGCCTGAACAACTTCCAGAAGACGTTCCGTTCGATGGCGACGCACGAGTTCCGCACGCTGCTCAATGTGATCGACGGTCATGCGCAGCGACTGCTCAGCCCGCGTAATGAGGAGGCGGATTCGCGTCCCCGTTACACGAAGATTCGTGAGGCGGTAGCGAAGCTGAACCATCTGATCCAGAACTGGCTGGATGCGGCGCAGAGCGCGTCGCTGGACGATCCGAAATTCGGCAGGCGCGCCGAGCTTTCGCTAGTAGCGCTGTTGGAAGATGTGCGAGGCGTCGGTTCGGACATGTTCCCGAATGCGACGATCACGGTGCAAGCCCCGCAAGGGCTGGACAGCCGGATGATCGGCGACAGCAACGTGCTGTTCCACGCGTTTATCAACCTGGTGAGCAACGCCACGAAGTACACAATGGCGCAACCGGCGATCGACATGCGCGTATCGGACAAGGGAGAGGCGTTCGAGGTGGTGCTGCGCGACAACGGCACCGGTATCCCGGAAGACGAACTCAAGGACATCTTCCAGATGTCGTTCCGCTCACGGAGTAACGCGGTGTTGGAAGACGGCTCCGGCGTGGGACTGGCCGTGGTGCACGCAGCGATCGAATTCCATAAGGGGACGATCAACGTCGCGAGCCAGGTTGGCGTTGGGACGACGTTTACGATGCTGTTGCCGAAGCGGGTGGCGGAGGTCGATGTTCCCGCACACCCCCCAGCCGCACCGCTTGGCTGATCTTCCGGCATTCAAGCCATACGCCCCGCCGGCATCCGGCCTGACATCAGGGTTTCCTGCGGGCGATCATTTCCGCCACCTCGTCGCACCACGCGATATAGGCCTGCTCCGCCAACACGCCGCGACGCGTCACCAGCAGCGGCCCAAGCTGCTGCTCGGTCAGCACGGCCTGCCGCGCGAGAAAGGCATCAAGCTGGGCCTGATGGTCTGCCCGCACCGCACGGATCTGCGTCAACGCTGTCTCTCGCGGCAGCAAGTCGAAACATAACACCCGCAGTATCTGCTCGTCCTTGATGGCCGGGCGCGGCGAAGCGGATGCCACCCAGGCCGTCAGCTTCTCACGTCCGGCAACGGTCAGGCTGTAGATCGAGCGTTCCGGCCCCCGCGTTCCCGGCAAGCGCTCCGATTCGATGAGTCCATCTCTCTCCATCTCGCGCAACGCCGGATACACCGAGCTATGGTCAACCGACCAGCAATGCTGCCCCGCCATCTGCAACCATTTGGTCAGTTCATAGCCAGAACGCGGCTGGTTATGTATTGCTGCAAGAAGAACGTTTTTCAGTGGCTTTTCCTTGCTCGCCCCGGCTTCCTTCCGATCGCTCACTCGCATTTCCTCCTTGACTGCGTCAACACGCACGCCGACTGACTATGTTTTTTTTGACATAGTTAGATTCTCGTGCCACTATGTTATTTCAAACATACCGATCTTAGCATGGACCTGGCGGCGGTTGCGCCAGTGTTCGTAGTGTCGCCCATGGCCGTCGTCATCCCGTTCACTCGTTCCAGTACAAGGAAGCAACTCATGTCCCAAGACACCATCCTCATCACCGGCGCCGCCGGCGGCGTCGGTTCGACCGCGCGCTCCGCCATTCCACTCTTGCTGGCACAAGGTCATCGCGTGCGCGCCATGGTGCGTACGCTGGATGCGCGCGCCGACATGCTGCGTGATCTGGGAGCCGAAGTGGTGGTCGCCGACATGCTGGACATCGTCGCCGTACGTGCGGCCATGCAAGGCTGCTCGGTGGTGTACTTCACGATGTCGGTTTCGCCCAACTTCCTGGAGGCGACCGTCAACGTCGCCGTGACCGCCAAAAGCCTGGGTGTGAAGGCCTTCGTCAACCTGTCGCAAATGACGCTGTCGCAGATGAGCGAGACGCAGACCACCGGCAGCCCGCAACAGAAGCAGCACTGGCTGGCCGAACAGGTGCTGCGCTGGTCCGGCCTGCCTGTGGTGTACTTGCGTCCAACCACCTTCTTCGAAGGTCTGTTCCTGCCGGCGGCCAAGGGGATCCGCGACGACAACGCCATCCGCCTGCCGTTCGGTGACGGCAAGACCTCGCCGATCGCCGCCGCCGACGTGGGGGCCGTCGCCGCGGCTGTGCTGGCAAATCCGGCGCCGCATATCGGAAACGTCTATGAACTGACCGGCCCGCAGTCGCTGACAATGACCGAAATCGCGCAGGCATTCGGCAATGCATTGGGCCGCCCCATCCAGTATGTCAACGTGCCGATGCCGATGTGGGAAGCCAGGCTCCGGGAGGCCAACCAGCCGGCGCATCTGGTCGCACATCTGGTCGTCATGGCCGAGTTGCACCGCGAGAACCGCTACGACCGCATGACCCACACCTTCCAGCAATTAGTCGGTCGCGCGCCGATGTCCGCCGCCGAATTCGCACGCCGCCATGCGGCCGCATTCGCGCCTGCCTGAGCGCGCCTGCCTGATCGCACCCGCCTGATCGCGCCCACCTGATCGCGCCGTTACGCGCATAGCCGTCATGGAATTGACGCTCACCTTCGAGCCGTCATTCCATGACGCCGCAAGCAGCGTGGCCATCAATTCACGCGCATACCCGCTAAACTAACGCACCCTCTAAACTTCCAAGCCGCCGCCAAGCCCACCCCGCGCCTCAGATGAAAAACAAAATCGACAAAGACGGTCTGGATCGGTTTGATCTGCACATTCTCGACCTGCTGCAAACCGACAACCACCTGTCGCACTCGGCAATCGCGGAAAAAGTTGGGCTTTCGACGCCGTCGGTGCAGCGTCGTATCAGTCGGTTGGAGAGCAAGGGGGTGATCCGGAGTCACGTTGCGGTGCTCAATCCGCAGCTTGTCGGCAACCCGATAACCGCTGTCATCGAATCGCGGCTCGTCGAAGACCGGAGCCTCGTGATGGATCGGGCCAAGCGCTATTTCCGGGACGTCGAGGAGATCCAGCAGTGCTATTTCGTGAACGGCGGCGTGTCGTTCATCATCATCATGATTTCGCGGGATTTGCAGCACTTCGAGCAGCTCATCCGACAACACTTCGCCGACAACCCCGATATCCTCACCTATCGGACCCTGATCGTTCTCGATCAAGTGAAAACCGGTCTCAAGATCCCGCTCTTCGATTTGAAATGACCAGGACGGTCAGACGTCGGTCTGCTGTCGGGAAAACAACGCGCACCCGGCACACGCCGCCATCACGCAGCCAATGCCCACGCATTGCGTGATCGTCAACGTCTCGTGCAACACCCACCATCCGGCAATCGCGCTGACCGCCGGCGACCCGCTCAGCAACACGCCGAACACCCGCGCAGGCAAACGACGCATCGCATAGATATCGAGCAAGAACGGCAGCATGCTCGACAATACCGCCACGCCGAGGCCGATCCACAGGACATGCGGCACGAGCAACGCCGTGCCCGCCTGCAACATCCCCAATGGCACAGCAATCAACGCGGCAATCGACATGCCCATAGCAACCGTGCGCCCGCCGCCGCCGGAGGCTTTACGCCCCACAATCACATACACGCCCCAAAACAACGCCGCCGCCAGCGCGAAAAGCACGCCACGAATGTCGATTTCACCGTGCACATCCCCTATCGCGAGCCACACCATGCCAAGGGCCGCGAGCGCAATCCAGACGAGATCGGTCGTCTTTCGCGAGCTTAGCAAGGCAGCCACCAGCGGCCCCATCACCTCGATGGAAATCGCAATGCTCACGGGAATGTAGGCGAAGGCGCGGTAGATGAGCAGATTCATGAGCGCCAGCGTGACGCCGTAGGCCAACATCGTCCGCCAGGAAATACCGAGTTGCCGGAGATTCAGATTCCACGGTCTGAAAACGGCGATGAGGACGAGAGAGGAAATGCCGAGACGTAACGCGGCGACGCCCTCACTGCCGACCAGCGGGAACAGCGATTTCGCGAACGCCGCCCCGGATTGGACCGACACCATCCCGGCGAATGCGGCCGCGAACGCAGTATTCCGTTGACTGGACATCGAACGTCATGACACGAAAGAGAAAGATGCCATTGTATTTTTCTCTCGCGATGCCTCTGCTCGTAATCGACGTCCTGACGAGCCATCTGATCGATCTTTCATGCTGCATGAGGAAAATGCTCGCATCGACGCATCAGGGGGGCTGCACACCCGAGCAAACGGGACACTACGCCGCACGCCTGTCGGCGGCGACGATATCCTCCCGCTCAACCCCGTGAATTCACATCCGACGCATTCCCGGCGCCGCCCAGCGCCTTGTACAGCGCCATGCGGTTGTTCAGACGGTTCAGACGCGTCTGCGCGTCCGCCGTCTGCGCCGCACGCAGCAACCGAAGCTGCTCCAGCCACGGCTGCACCCCGATGGCGCCCGCCCGATAGCGCGAGCGCAACAACGTCTCGGCCCGTTGCGCCTGCGCGAGCGACAGTGCGCGTTGCTCGCTTTCCCGGGTCAGCTGTTCACGCGCGGACAACGCATTCTCGACTTCGCTCAGCGCCGTATAGAGGCGCTGGCGGAAGTTCACCACGGCTTCTTCGTACTGCGTCTGCGACACCTTGATCTGCAACTGCATCGTGTTCCACTGAATGAACGGCAGCGCCAATCCCAGCCCCAGCGATCCGACCGGGTTCTGCAACACGCGCTCCAGCGACGTGCTCGTCGTTCCCAGTTGCCCGGTGAGCGTGAAGGTCGGGTAAAAGCTCGTACGAGTGATGTCGACATTGGCGAGCGTGCCCCGCAAACGCAGTTCCGACGCGCGCAAGTCCGGCCGACGCCCAAGCAACTCGGCCGGCAATCCGGCGGGCACCACCGGCAACGCCTGCGTCGGCAGCACCGACGGCTCGGCAGCCGCCTGCTCCGGCGGACGGTCGAACAGGATTGCCAGTGCATTGCGGTTTTCCGTGCGCTGCTGCACCAGTTGCGTCAACGTCGCGCGCTGGTCCGCCAGATTCCCTTCCGTCTGTGCGACGTCCAACCCCGACACCGCGCCTGCCGCGTAACGCGAGCGCACCAACGCCAGAATGCGCTCCGTGTAGGCAATGTTGCTCTGCGTATTGGCGATCTGCTGGTTCAGGAACCCGATCGTCCAGTAAAGCTGCGCCGTCGTGCTGATGAGCGACAGGCGTGCTGCCTCCCGGTCGGCATCGGTCGCTTCATACTCCCAGCGCGCGGCGTCACGCTGCGCCGCGAGTTTGCCCCACAGATCCAGTTCGTAGGACGCCGTGGCCTGCAACGCGCTTTTGCGCCCCATCGCATGCGTATCGAGGGTGCGCGACACGGTACCGGTGCCGTTGACCGTTACCGACGGCGTCAGGTTGGTATCCGCCAATCCGGCCTGCAATTGCGCACGATAGACGCGAATCCCCGCCGCCGCCAGATCGTTGTTGACGGCGAGCGTGTCGGCAATGAGCGTGTCGAGCACCGGATCGCCGAACGCACGCCAGAAGTCCGGCGCGATCGCCGCCGCATGGCGCCTGTCGCCCCCATCGACGCCATCGACGCCATCGACGCCATCGACCCCATCCACCCCAACCACCGCATTGACCCCACGGGTCGTATTGCCCGTGGGATCGGACACCGCCGCCGCGAGCGGCACAGTGGCGGCCACGGGCGCGCCCGTCCATTGGGCCGGCACGGGCACCGTGGGCAGCGCATCGTGACGCGCCCCGGCACACCCCGCAAGCAGCGCCGCAACGCTGGCCAGCGCGAGTCCGGAGCGACGCAGCGACATTGCCGACGGCACCGACGGCACCGACGGCACCGACGATGCCAACGACGCCGAACCAACGGACGAATCCAACCACTTGCGAGTCTCAGACATCATTCGGGTCATCTGGCAATACCTCAATCGCGGGCAAGCGCTTCGACCGGATCCAGCCGCGCGGCATTTCGCGCCGGCATGAAGCCGAACACCACACCGATGAGCGTCGAGCACAGGAACGCCGTGACGACCGAGCCCATCGAAAACACCATCTTCCATTTCTCGACGAACAGCGAGAACAGGAAACTCGCCCCGAAGGACAGGGCAATCCCGATGGCGCCGCCGATCAGACACACCATCACCGCTTCCACAAGGAACTGCTGCATGATGTCGCTCTGACGCGCCCCCACCGCCATGCGGATGCCAATCTCCCGCGTGCGCTCCGTGACCGACACAATCATGATGTTCATCACGCCGATCCCGCCCACGACGAGCGAAATCACGGCAATCAGCGAGAGCAGCAACGTCAGCGACTGACTCGTCTTCTCGACCGTCTTCACCACGCTGTCCATGTTGTACGTGAAGAAGTCCTTGCGGCCGTGACGCTGCGTCATGAGCGTCTCCAGACTCTTCTCGGCGGCCTTGCTCGGCTGGCCGTCGCGCACCCGCACGGTGATGCTGTCGACGTTGCGCTGTCCGAACAGGCGCCCCGCCGCCGTGGTGTACGGCACCCAGATATTCAGGCTCTTCGTGTCGCCGAACGCACTCTTCTTCTCGACCGTCACGCCGATCACCACGCACGGCAGATTGCCCACGAAGATCACTTCGCCCAGCGGATTCGGATTCGCGCCGAAAAGCTTGCGACGCGTGTTCTGATCGATGACCGCGACCTGTGCCTGACGACGCACCTCGTCCGGCCCGAAGGCGATGCCCTGCCCGATCTTCAGACCGCGCACCTGAAAGAAGTGCTCGCCCACGCCCGTGACCATTGCACTCGCGTCGATGTTGCGATAACGCAGCAACAGGCTGCGAGCGGTCTCGGGCGTTGCACTGTCGACGTAGACCTGTTCGGAGAGCGCCTGAACGTCCTCCGGCACCAGCGTCTGGATCGCCGTCGCGCGGTTGTCGCCCCAGTCCTTGCCCGGGTAAATGTTGATCGTGTTGGTGCCGATGCTGCCGATCTCGGCGAGCATGTAGCGCTTTGCCCCCTCGCCGATCGCGACGATGGAGACGACGGACGTAATCCCGATGATGATGCCGAGCATCGTCAGGAACGTACGCAGCCGATGCGACACCAGGGCGATCCACGCCATGCGAAACGCTTCGGCAAAACGACCGATGCCGCCCGTCCAGCGACGCGGCGGGATCGCCCCGCCATGACTGGCGTTCACCGACGCCGGGTCGGTCGGCGATGCCGCCGAGGCCGCAGCCACCGCCACTTCCTGCGGCGTCTCATCCGGCGCAGCGTCCGGGGAGGACACGGTGGATGAGGTGGATGAGGTGGACGAGGTGGACAAGGTGGACGCGGCGTCCGTCGGCGCGTCCGGCGCAACCTCGACCGGCGTGTTCTGCCGATCGGCCACGATCTCGCCGTCGCGAATCTCGATGATGCGACGCGCGTGGGCGGCCACCGTCTCGTCATGGGTCACGATGATGACCGTGTGCCCCAGCGCGTTGAGTTCCTTGAGAATACGGATGACTTCACGGCCGCTGCGCGTGTCGAGCGCGCCGGTCGGTTCGTCCGCCAGAATGACTTCGCCGCCGTTCATCAGCGCGCGCGCGATACTCACGCGCTGCTGCTGACCGCCCGACAACTGGCTGGGCCGATGCGCCGTACGGTCCGCGAGGCCGAGTCGTTCGAGCAGCATGATCGAACGCGCACGACGCGCCGCATGCGGCGTGCCCGTATAGACGGACGGCATTTCGACGTTCGACGCGGCGTCGAGGTGCGGCAGCAGATGATAGCGCTGGAAGATGAACCCGAAGTGCTCGCGACGCAGTTGCGCGAGCGCGTCGGCGTCCAGTTCGCGGGTTTCGCGCCCGGCCACGCGGTAGCTCCCCGCGCTCGGGTGATCCAGACACCCGAGAATGTTCATGAGCGTCGACTTGCCCGAGCCCGATGCGCCCATGATCGCGACGATCTCCCCCGCGTCGATGGTGAGGTTCACATCGCGCAGGACGACGACATCGCGCTCCCCCGACGGAAAGCGCCGGGTGATGCCCGTGAGCGCCAACATCGGGTGCGGACCGACACCGCCGATATCGGTCGTGGCTTCGGACGATTGAGAGGCTTGAGTCATCGCGCTCGACATCCTCGACTTCCTTTATTTGGCAGCGCCGGACGACGCCTCGGTCTGCGCCGGTGCGCCGTCGCCCGCTTCACCGATCACGACCCGGTCGTCGGCGGTGAGACCTTCACGCACTTCCACGCGCACGTTGTTGTTCAGTCCGGTCACGATCTGACGCGTGACGGCACGGCCATCCCCGGCGTCCTTGTCCAGCACGCGCACCTCGTAGCGATCCGGGCCGACCTTCTTGCCCAGCGCCGCCACCGGCACACTCAGCGCCTGCCTGGCGGTACCGAGCAGCACGTTGACCTGCGCCGTCATCGAAATGCGCAGACGATGATCCGTGTTCGGCACGTCGAACAGCGCGTTGTAGAACACGGCGGTGTTGTTGCGCGTCGCCCCCCCGCCGAGCGTACTCTGCGTGTCGAGGAAGTTCTGCGGCGCGGGTTCGATGGCCCGCAGCTTGCCGTAATAGCGCTTGTCGGGATCGCCGAGGATCGTGAAGTAAGCGGTCTGGCCCGGGGCAATGCGAATCACGTCCGCCTCCGAGACCTGCGCCTTCACGGTGATGGTGTCCATGTCGGCGAGCTTCAGAATCACCGGCGCCTGTTGCTGAGCGATCACGGTCTGGCCCTCCTGCGTGACGATGGCAACCACCTGGGCATCGATAGGCGCGACGATGCGCGTGTACCCGACATTCGCGCGGGCCGACTCGATGGCCACCCCTGCCTTGCGGATCTGTGCGTCGAGACCCGCGAGTGCGGCGCGCTGGGTATCGAGTGTGGCTTGCGCCGATTCGAAGTCCTGACGCGACGTGGCGTCGTCGGGCAACATCTGACGCTGCCGCGCGAACGCCAGCTCGGCCTGCTTCAACTGCGCCGCCGTCGAGCGCTTTTGCGCCTGAAGATTCTGCGCGTCGGCCTCGGCCTGCCGCAACGCGTTCTGCGCCAGCACCGGATCGATCTGAGCGAGCCACTGCCCCTTCGTCACCTTGTCGCCGAGCTTGACCTTGAGCGATTTCAACTGACCGCTGACCTGTGCACCGACGTCGACCTGCTGGAACGCCTGAAGCGTGCCCGTGGCCAGCACGGTGTTCTCGAGATCGCTGCGCTCGACCTTGGCGCTGATGTACTGCGGCGGCTTCGGGGTCGCGAGACTGCGCAGACCGAGCGCCACGAGAACGAGAAGCCCAACGAGGCTGGCGACCAGATACGGCCGGCGGCGAATGAACTGGATCATGGAACGAAATTGGCGATCAAAAAGGCATGTCGAAAAAGGCGCTACAGGTCCACAGTGCATCCGGCGAACGCATCAGTAAGACTGGCTGGCCGGTCGTTTTGCCGACCGGACGCCACCCACTGCGCACCGTCGCACAAAAGGTTGAGAGTTTAAGGGGTTTGGGCGGCGTTGGGGCCGCGTCTGCCCATCCGTGTCGTTTCGTTGCGAGCAGTGTCGCATCAAGTGCGCACGCGGAAAACTCGTATAAATCGCAGCAGCAGGGCCGGCGCCCCCGGAAAAACCGGGAAAAAACGCACGAAGTGATATAGTCGCCCGGCCTTTGCAAGGGACATCATGAAAACAGAAATCTTCTACGCCCTTTATCTGATCGCTATCGTCACCGAAGCGATGTCGGGGGCCATCATGGGGATGCAGCGCGGCATGGACCGCTTCGGGCTCGCCTTTGTCGGCATGGTGACGGCCCTGGGCGGTGGCACGATTCGCGACGTGCTGTTCGGTCGTCACCCGCTCGTCTGGATCGCACACCCGGAGTACCTGTTGCTCACGCTCGGGGCCGCAACGCTCGCCTCGATCGTGGCGCGCCACATTCACCGGCTGCGCATGACGTTCATCACGGTCGACGCCATCGGGCTCGCCGCCTTCACGATTCTGGGTTGCGATATCGGCATGACCGTGAGCACGAGTCCGGTCATCGTGGTGCTGGCGGGCGTGCTGACGGGGATCGGCGGCGGCATGCTGCGCGACCTGCTGTGCGGGCAGGTGCCGCTGGTGCTGCGCCGGGAGATGTATGCGAGCGTGGCGTGTATTGCCGGTGCGATGTATGTCGCCATGCTGCATTTCGGTGTCCCGAACGGTGTCGCGACGAGCGTGGGTTTCGTTGCCGGCTTCGTCATCCGCATGCTGGCAGTGTGGTTCGGCTGGCGCTTCCGCACGTTCGAGGACGAAGCGCCTTCGGAACCGCTGCATTGATTGCAGCATCGACTACGGTGTTGACAGCGACATCCATAGCGACATGGATAGCGACAGCGGAAAATTCGGAACCCGACGGGTCGTCCAGTCGGTGCGCCAACGGATTCAGCGCGGCTCGGCCCGCCGCGCCTGCGCGCGCCACTGTGCGGGCGTCACGCCGACAACCTTCTTGAAGACGCGCTGAAACGCCGCGTCGGACTGATAGCCGACCGACTCGCCGATACCGGCGACGGAGGCCGCGGTATGCACGAGCTTGCGTCCCGCGAGCGTCATGCGGATTTCGGTGAGAAAGTCGTGCGCCGAGCAACCGAGCGCATCATCGAAGCGACGCGAAAACGTAGCGCGTGACATATGGCACAACGCCGCCAGATCGGGCAACGACCAGGCATGCGCCGGCGCTTCGAACATGGCAGCCAACGCCGGTTGCAGACGCGGCTCGCGAGCGAGCGCCAGCAGCCCACGCGGCGCATTGTCCCCCTCGCCCGCCGCCCGCAATGTCATGGCGAAGAGGGCCCCGGACAGATGACCGACGAGCGACTCGCATCCCGCCTCCTGCGCCATGGTCTCGTCGCGCATGAGCGCGATCAGACGCGCCAGCCGGTCGCCCATGCTGCCGGGCGCCGGCGCTCCCTCGGCGCCCTCTCCCCGGCGCCCGCCACGCACAACCATTCGCGACGGCAGATATGTCCGAAGCAACCCGTCAGGCACCGTGCCCAAGAAGAATCGCCCGCACAGCACGTCGGCCGCATCGCCACTGCCCTGACGAACGATGGTGAAGCCCGCGCCCGCTTCGAGGTGCGGCGTATCGGCCGGTTGCCCCGCCCCCTCATGCAGCGAATGCGCATGCCCCGCCGGAAACATCACAATATCGCCGGCCGCCATGACGAGCGGCGGGCCGTCGTCGTGCTCGACCGTGGCCGTGCCGCTGAGCAGCAGGTGCCACATGATCTGGCTGGCCGGCGAGCGCGCCTCGTCGATACGCCACGGCGCGCCGAAATGACAACGAAAGTCGAGTTGCCCGGTCACGGGAATCAAGGTCAGCAGACGATCCAGCAAATTCATACGGCTTCAGTCCATACGGCATACTTGAGACGATTGAGCATCATACCGTGAAAAACAGGCATTAAAAATATCACCGATTCTCCTTAAGATGGGATCCATGCCGTCGCCACTCTGTCGCGGTATCTCAACCCTGAAGGAGCTTAACCGTGAGTCGTATCTCCACCGTTTCGCCGCAAGACGCCACCGGTCACACTGCCGAACTGTTCGCCAGAATCAAGGCCGGCACGGGTCGCGTGCCCAACTTGTACCTCGCCATCGGCACCCACGCCCCGGACGCCCTCGAGACCGCGCTCGCCCTCGACGCCGTCATCGGCAAGAGCAGTCTGAGCAAGCAGGACATCGAGACCATCCGTCTCGTGGTCAGCGAGGTTAGCGGCTGCGATTACTGCCTGGCCGCGCACATGATCATCGGCAAGATCGCCGGTCTCGCGCCGGACGCGATGCGCGCGGTGCGTGCCGGCGCAGTGTCGGGCGACGATCGCCGCGACGCGCTGGCGCACTTCGTACGCACGCTGGTCACGACCCACGGTTCGATCGAGACGCACGAATATCAGCGCGTGCGCGACGCCGGCTTCACGGAGCGTCAGGTCATCGAAATCGCGTTGGTGATGTCGGGCATCACGTTCACGAATCTGGTGAACCGCATCAACGATACGGCGCTGGACTTCCCTCGCGCCGACTGACGAGGTCGATCCGCGCGCGCGTGCGTGCGGGCGAAAGTGCAGAGCGCCTGCCGGCATGCCCGGCAGGCGCTTTTGTCACAAGAGGTGGGGGTGACATCGGGTGAGGCCGCACCGCCCTGCATCGGCAAGGACACGCCGATCCCCCTGGTCAACGAGTCCCAAGACGAAATCGCCACCAGGACGCTCAACGGACACGACCACGTCTGTCCGGTGACGTGCCGTATTGCAGACGTCCGATCAAGGCGCCGATTCAACCATGTCCCGTGCGTAGAACCGATATTTAAATGCTATGCTTCATGCGGCAACGTTTTAAACATGAATACATAGCACTCTTATTTAAATAAACGAAGTTTTACAGCACGCAACGTCGCCTCGCCGGCAAAAGCACTTAAAAGATTTAGAGAAGCTAAAGAACTCAGGCGATAGGCGCAATCGGGGAAATATCAGCATGTCGAAAAGGGAGCAAGCCGCGCTTGAGTTCGCAGCGCAGGTCCGTAGCCGAACGGGAGACGCACTCATTCGCTACTTTATGTCGCACGGCGTGTACGTTCGGCAATACGACCACCTTCCCGACGCCACGGCGCTGGAAGGGCATCAGCGATTTCTCGCAAGCGTCGCAAACGAATTCGATGCGACGAACCGGGCGATCATGCTCGCAAGCGATATTCGATCCTTATCGCTTGCGGAGAAAGAAAAGGCCATGCTCGCTGTCTACTCGATCGAGCAAAAATGCGCGAGCAACCTTGGACTTCAGGGCGCGTTGGCGGATGCCGCCGCCAGCCTGTCTCAAGCGGTGAGTGCATGGCCGACGCCGCCGTCATGGACAGCCCCCTTTCTGACGGCCCTCGCCGGCGCGATCTGTTTGTACATGAATTGGGGGGCGCTCGGCGTCGGATTACTCATTCTGGCGCTGGCATTCGGCGCCTTTCGGCTTCAAGGGTATTTAAAGCGAAAGCGCTTTATCGAGGAAGTGGTTGCCGATATCAATAAACGCTTCGACTCGCTGTTAAGCGTGGAGATTTCAGCGCGACCGTCGCTACCGGAAACCGCCGGAAACCCACCGTTGAAGGCAGCCGGATTCGCCGCCGTCGCGCTGGTCGTCGCGGGCTTCGCCTGGGTGAGCAGTCCGCCGCATCTGTCACCCATGTCGGCAGCGCAAAAACCGACGCAAGCCGCCGCTTCCAAGAGACATGACGCTGAGAATGCGTCGCGTAGGGAGGCAACGTCGCAAGCGTCGGCCCGACGCAAGGACAAGGCGCAGAGCGACGCGACGACAACTGCGGACCCGGCCGCCACACGCACGGCGCCACGCAATGCGATACGCGCGAGTTTCGACTGCACCAAAGCCCAGTCCAATGCCGAGCGAATCATTTGCAGCGATCCGCAACTGGCAAGCGCCGACGTGGAATTGGCCGCCCTGTTCGCGAATGCGAGAGCGGCTGTCTCCGATCAGGACACCTTTAGGGAAAGAGCGCGGGCGGCCTGGCGCTACCGGGAAAAAAACTGCCATGATCGCGAGTGTCTCGTTCGCTGGTATGCGGACGAGGGCACGGTATTACGGCATATCGCCCAGACAGGCGATCCGGCCGCCGATTAACGACGCTTGACGCCCGCCCCTGTCATCTGCCGGGGCCACGGGATGACCGGGGCCCACGGGCGCCCACCGGGACAATACGCGGCAATGAAGCCTCACGCGCGCCGTGTGGCCAGTTCCGCGCCCTGACGCAGCGCTTCGAGCATACTGCCTTCGTCGGCGATCCCCTTGCCGGCGATATCGAACGCCGTGCCGTGATCGACCGACGTACGCACCACTTGCAGCCCGACCGTCACGTTCACGCCGGCTTCGAGGCCCAGCACCTTCACCGGACCGTGCCCCTGATCGTGGTACATCGCCACGACGAGGTCGAAGTCGCCGCGTCCGGCGCGAAAGAACAACGTGTCGGCCGGCAGCGGACCCTCGATGTCCCAACCGCGCTCACGCAGCAATTGCACCGCCGGCACGATCTTCTCTTCCTCTTCGCCGTAGCCGAACAGTCCGTTCTCGCCGGCGTGCGGGTTGATGCCGCACACCGCTATACGCGGGTTCGCGATCCCGGCCTTCACCAGCGTTGCATGACCGCGCTCGATCGTACGTTGCACCAGCCTCGGCTCGATCTTGCGAATCGCATCGATGATGCCGATGTGCGTCGTCACGTGAATCACGCGCAACTGCGGCGCGACGAGCATCATCGATACCTCGTCCACGCCCGTGAGGTGCGCAAGCATCTCGGTATGGCCCGGGAACTTGTGGCCGCCCGCGTGCAGCGCCTCTTTGTTGAGCGGCGCGGTGCAGATGGCGTCGATCTCGCCCGCTTCGGCAAGCTTGGCGGCATGTGCGATGTACTGATACGCCGCGTCGCCCGCCACGGCCGACAGTTCACCGAACGGCAGGTCTTCCGGGATCAGGTTCAGGTCGATGCACTCGATGACGCCGCGCGCGAACGTCGCCTCGCCCACCGTCTCGATACGGCGAACGCTCAGCGGCAGGTTCACGATGGCGATCGCCTGTTCGAGACGGCGCGCGTCGCCGATCACGACCGGGCGGCACTGCGCATACACGCGCTCGTGGGCCAGACTCTTGACGATGATTTCGGGGCCGACCCCAGCCGCATCACCCATGGTGATGCCGATGACAGGGAGGTAAGGGTTCATGGCGTTTGCGTTCCTATCCGTTTCGTTGGGGGTGTCCGGCCTGTCGATGCCATGGCCGGAACGATATCCAGATCTTTTGCCGACGCGGGTGTGTATCACCGACGCTCAGCGTGCGCCGTAGCGCGCAAATGACGATAAGCGCTGTGGAGCGCTGCCTCGCCGCCGAAGGCGCCGGCCTTCGTGACGACATGCACGGGCGCGCCGTTGGCGGGACGTCCCACCGCAACGCCCGGCTCGACTTCCGAGAGCAGTTCGAGCGCGCCGATGTTCGCGGCGCGCAACATCGCCCGCGCCGTCTCGCCGCCCGTCACGATCAATCCCGACAACTGCGAGAAGTGCGGCGCGATCAACGCGGCCAGCGCCGCCGACAGTTGTGCACCTTCGCCGGGATCGAAAGCGTCGTCGCGCCCGATACGCACCAGCAGGTCGGTGCCCTGCCCGATCGCCCGGCCGATGCGCTCGCACCAACCGGCACGCTCGGCATGCGCTTCACCCGCGCGCAATACTGCCGGCGGGACGATCCATTCCACGACGTCGTTGTCTTCACACAGTCGCGCACATTGCTGGCGCGAGACGGCGGACAGACTGCCGACCAGTGTCAGAATGCGACCGGCGCCGAGCGCCGCGCGGCTAACGGTCGACACATCGTTCGTTTGCGCCGCCCCCGCCTGCCGCTCGAACAACGCCGGCAACCCGGCCAGTTCGCGCGCAAGACCGCCTGACCCCACCCAGAAAATGTCCGTGAGCAAGACGCTCGCTCTCGCGAGCATCGCCAGATCGTCGTCCGTTTGCGCATCGACGATCAGGGCCGTGACGCCCTGCGCACGCGCCTGCGCGACGATACCGTTCAGCGCCGCCTGTACCTGCGCGGGCTCACCACGCAGCATGCCTGCCGACACGATTTGCGGGGTCATGCCAGCTGCCGCCAGCATTGGCGCGAGCCGCGCTTCCTGTCCTTGATGCTCAAGCTGCCACGTATCCGTGTCGGCCAGCGGCACGCCAAGTACGAACACTTCACCATCGCGCACAGTGCGGCCCGTCGCCGGAAACGCAGGCGCGACGATCGCCAGACCGGCGAGCGGTTGGAGCGCCGCGACTTCCGCGACCCAGTTGCCACGTAACGTCGAGTCGACCTTCTTGTACAGACGACGCCCCGGGGCCGCCAATCGCTGCCACGCGGCGACCGCCCGCGACGCGGCATCGGCCGGCGCGAGGCGACGGGTATCCGTGTCGATTGCTACGACCTGTGCTGAGGCATTGAAGCCGTCGATGTCCAGCGACACCACGCTGCGTCGTCCGGCATTGGTGAAGCCAATGGCGCAGTCGGCTGCGCCGGACAGATCGTCGGCGACAATCAACACACTCACTGCACGGCTCCCTTGCCTGCCATGGCACCGCGCGCCATGGCGCGTTTGGCGACGGCGGCGGTCAGGATCGGGGAGACGATCGCGGTCACGACCACGCAGGCGGCCACGAGCAGCGTCGCGCTCTTGGCGGCTTCCTCATACACCGGATTGGCCGCAGCGATCAGCGCGGGAACGGCGGCAGCGTTGCCCGCCGTGTTGGCGGCAGCCGTGCCGGCCACGCCCGTGCCGCCCGTCACACGGTCGACGATGTACAGCGGAATCCCCGTCACGACCACGACAGCAAAACCGAGCAGAATACCCAGCAGGCCGGCTTGCCAGACTTTGTGCAGGTCGAGCCCGGCACCGAGCGCCAGCGCGAAGAACGGGATCATGACCGGCACGGCGCGACCGAGAAAGTCGCGCATCTCGCGATCGAGGTTGCCGAGCAGCATGCCGACGGCCAGCGGGAGAATGCTGCCCACCAGCGTCGGCCACGGAAACGCCGATAAACCGGCCACGCCCAGCGTAACCATCGTCAGGAACGGCCCCGATTCGAGCGACATGATCGTATAGGCGCCCACGTCCTCCGACCGGCCGTACTGGCCCATCAGCGCCATGTACAGGCCGCCGTTGGTGTCGTTCATCGCAGCGACCACGGCCAGCGTGGAGATGCCCGCGAACATGCCCGACGACACGGGCGCCTCCCCGAGGAAGTGCCCGAGCACGATACCGACGACAATCGCCGCGCCCACCTTGGCTGCGAACAATGCACCGCCCTTCTTGACGAGGTACGGCGTGGCCTTCACGTCGATGCTCGCGCCCATGCAAACGTAGAACACTGCCAGAATCGGCAGCGCCCCCGTGAACAGCGCGTTCGTGAACGAGCCGAAGAACTTCGGCATGCCCGGCAGGAACGTGGCGATCAGGGAGCCGATCAGCAAGGGAACGATCATCATCCCGCCCGGCACGCGCTCGATCCCGCGCTTGATACGAATTTGAGCCATTGTTGTCTCCCGACTGATTTCTATATTGATCAATCAATCATTTTTTTGATCGATTTGAGCAGACGGAAGTCTAATCTCTGCCAGAAAAATGTGCAAACTTTGTGACTAGGGGTTTATCCTCGGATGAACCGATCAAAATAGCGTCACCCAGCGCCCCAAAAATGATCGAATCGATCATTTTCCAGGAGCATGCCCCTCTGGCCGTGGCCGATGGTCGCGACTGCCGGCGACGGTCGATTTCCGGACGCAGCACGCTACACTATGCGCGCTGCGCGGCGAGCCTGCCGAGGTCGACGCCGCGCGCCGCCGCATTCGCACGAGATGTTCGTGTGGCCCATTCGTACGGCTTCCTTTGCTGACCGAGCCTTCATGAAAGTAGCCAACCGCCGAGAGGCGATTTTCAAAGCCGTCCTGTCGGGCATGACCGATGTCGCCGCGCTGTGCGCGCATTTCGGCATGTCGGAGGCGACCGTGCGTCGCGATCTGCGTGCGCTGGCGGACGAGCGTCGCATCGTGCGCACCTACGGCGGCGCCGCTGCCCCTGTGCGCATGCACGAACCTGAGGAATCGCTGGAATTGCGTCGCGAGAGCTTCCGCGAGCAGAAGGACGCCATTGCGCGTGCCGCCGTCGCTCACGTGGCGGACGGCGACACGATCTTTCTCGATGGGGGCACGACGACCGAAGCGATGGCCCGCTTTCTGGCGGGACGCGAGAACGTTCGGGTCGTGACCAACAACCTGCTGGCCGTGGGTGTGCTGGCCGCCAACAAAGTGCCGGTGACGCTCATCGGTGGAGACGTTCGCCCGTCGAGCATGAGTGTGCTCGGCCCGCTGGCGCAACTCGCGCTCTCGCGAGTGTCCGTCGACAAAGCCTTTCTGGGCGCTGACGGCGTAGTTGCCGGTCGCGGGCTGTGCGAAGCCTCGGCGGAGCAGGCATGGCTCAAGGAATGCATCGTTCGCCAATCGGCGAGCGTTTATGTCCTGGTGACGGCGAACAAACTCGACCGCGCGAGCCAGCAGCACTGGACCCCGCTAGCGCGCGCGTGGACCCTCGTCACCGACGCGCCGGCCGATGCCGATGTCCTCACCGAATTCCACAAATATCCGGAAATCGTCGTCGAGTCGGTGCGCTGAGCATCGTCTCGCCTCGTGCACCGACCGGACGCAAAGACACTCGGGAACGCTTGGCCTCGTGACTAAGCTCCTGACTAAGCTCCTGAGTCAGCTCCTGAGTCAGCTCCTGAATAAGCTCCTGACTAAGAGAACCAAGACGAAACGCCCCCTTCGGATCGATCACACCAGTTCGCTCACAGTAAGGTCGAAACCTTCGTCGAGCCATCCGGTAACACCGCCGATCATCACCTTCACCGGCCGTCCCAACTGCGCCAGCCGAATAGCGCCTCGCGTTGCGCCATTGCAGTGTGGTCCTGCGCAGTAGGTAACGAAGAGCGTGTCACGCGCGTAATTGGCGAGCTTCGACGCGACAATCTTGCCGTGCATCAAGTTCACGGCGCCGGGAATGTGGCCGCGAGCAAACAGCGCCGGGCTGCGAACGTCGAGCAATACGAAGCCGGGTGATCCGCCGGCAAGTGCACTGGCAACATCGGCGCAATCGGTTTCGAATTGCAGCGACGCGCGAAAGTGGGCAAGAGCCGCGGCGCTCTCGGCGGCAGGGATGGCGGTAACGGCGTTGTTTTCGCTGAGGGTGGGCATAGGTCGGGTCGAAGGAAAGTGCGGCACGCGTGGTGCCCGGGTAGGGTGATTCGGAAAGCCTCATTTTGCCGTTATGCCGTTCGGCCGATAAGTGTCGTAAATGACAATGTCCGGTAACATTACGCCATGGAAAAACATCTTGTCGTTGCATTGGCTTATGACCGGCTATGCACTTTCGAATTTGGCTGCGTCACCGAACTGTTCGCGCTGGAGCGCCCCGAACTCGGCGTCGACTGGTACCGCTTCAGCGTTTGCGCTATCGAGCCCGGGCCGCTGCGCGCGGCCGGTGGCATTACCGTTGCCGCGCCCTACACGCTCAGGCGACTCGACAGTGCGAACACGATCATGGTGCCCGGTTGGCGCGATCCGGACGAGGTGCCGCCCGAGGCGCTGCTGAAGAAGATTCGCGCAGCCCATCGGCGCGGCGCACGTCTTTGCTCGATCTGTTCCGGCGTATTTGTATTGGCGGCGGCTGGCGTGCTCGACGGCAAGACGGTGACGACCCACTGGCGCTACGCCGAGAAACTGCAGCAGCGCTACCCGAAGGTGCATGTGCAGTCAGATGCGCTATATGTCGACGAGGGTCAGATCATGACTTCGGCGGGCTCGGCGGCGGGGCTCGACATGCTGCTCCATTTGGTGCGACGGGACTATGGAAGCGCAGTGGCCAATCGTGTCGCGCAGCGGCTTGTCGTGCCTCCACATCGCGAGGGTGGCCAGGCACAGTTTGTGCCGCGACCGATGCCGCACGACGAAAGCGGACGTCTGGCGAAGTTGATCGATTGGGTACGCCAACATCCGGCCTTACCGCACACGCTGCGCTCGCTTGCCGAACGCGTGGCGATGAGTCCGCGCACCTTGCAGCGGCATTTTCGGGACGCTACCGGCATGGCGCCGTATGAATGGCTGACGCACGAGCGTGTGGCGGTGGCGCGAGAGTTGCTCGAAGCGCAACCGTCCATGCCGGTGCTGCGCGTCGCCGAGTTGGCCGGCTTCGGGTCGGAAGCGTCAATGCGCAGACACTTCCGACGCATCGCCCACACGAGTCCGGCCGCCTATCGGGAGAAATTCGGTCATGCCCCACGGACGCGGAAGGTCTGAGGGGGAAAACCGCATCATGCGCTCTTACCCATGGCGCTTGGGGTTCCATGCCTTATGGACGAACTCGAGCCGGTTTCCGTCGAAGTCCGAGACATTCGCGGCGTAGTAGCCTGCCGCGAAGTAGGTGCGATCGGCAGGCGCGCCTTCGTCAATGCCCCCCGCCGTGATTGCGGCTGCGTAGGCTGCGTCGACCTGTTCGTTGGTGTCGCAAACGATGCCGAGGTAGAGTCCCGTCTCGCCTGCGAGGCGTTGGCGTAACCAAATGCTTGCGCCGACGGCCGTTCCGCTAATGTAGCTGTCATCGCCGATACCGTAGAGGTCGGGGACACTTTGAGGGCCGGCCGCAGCATCGTATTTTCCGAATGCGCGCCAGCCAAGCGGCGCCAATGCTTCCAGGTAGAAGCGCAACGACCGCTCGATGTCGGTGACGGAGATATAGACGTGGTCAATCATGTGGATACCTTCAGGTCGTGGTGTATGGATGGGTAAAGTTGCGAAACCTACGAGCGGGGCGTCGTTGTTCATGGGGTCATGATGCGATAGACGAATGTTCGTCTCAATGTTCGAATCGCTCAAATTTCCATTCAATGCTCTCAATTCCGCATGGACTTACTGCATGAATATCTCACCCGCGCCCGGGCGTCCGGGGCGCTGTTTGCACGTTCGGTCGCCCTTCCGCCCTGGGGGCTCAAGCTTCCGGCCGCCATTCAATTGGCTCTGCACACTGTGCTGCGCGGATCCATGTGGGTGTGGCATGAAAAGCCAGCGGAAGCGCTACGCCTTCTGCCCGGTGATGTGGCGTTAGTGGTCGGCGGACGCGATCATCACATCGCGCATCAGCCGGACCCCAATCTGTGCATGTCTCATGAGCAGTTCTGGGCAAGAGATGCCGTCGACGCAGGCAATCCCGACACCGACCTATTCTTGTGCGGTGCCTACCGGCTGGCCGGTGACGTGGGCCGTGGCCTCATTCAGGCCTTGCCGCCCCTGCTGGTCATTCGGCCGGACACACACGACTCGATTCACGACATCGTGTCGCTGATTTCGCGCGAGTTAAGCACGCCGCTATCCGCTCAGCAGACCGTGCTGGATCGGTTGCCACGTTTCCCACCAGACTTGTAATCTGCGGAGATATTTATCCTTCTCAACGCAACGTCAATTCGTTGCCACGTGCCATCGCAATTTGTCCCGCGCAGAATATTCGCCATTGCGCGATGCGCGCGTTTGCCCAAGCGAGACCCCGATGACGATGAATCGACGCGCCCTGCTGCGCTGGACCACCCTGGCGTCCATGGCGGCGATGGCCGGCTCGGCAGGTACATTACGCGCCGCACCGCGTGCGGCCGACGCGCGTGCAACGCAGATTGCGCTGTGGCCGGGCATGCCGCCCGGCGGTGGCGGCCCTGGCGGTCACGTGGAAACGAGCGCCAAGGGCGCCGTCAGCAATGTCGTCACGCCGTATCTGGACGTCTACCTCCCCGAGCGCCCCAACGGAGCCGCCATGCTCGTGGCCGCAGGCGGGGGGTACAAATATGAACAGATGGGCTCGGAGGCAATTCCCGCCGCACAGTGGCTTACCGAGCGCGGCATCACCGCGTTCGTGCTGGCGTATCGCCTGCCGAACGAAGAATGGGTCGACGGCGCGCTCGCCCCGTTGCAGGATGCCCAACGCGCCCTGCGCATCATTCGCTCACAAGCCCCCCGGCGGGGACTGGATGCCCAGCGCGTAGGCGTGCTCGGCTTCTCCACGGGCGGCCATCTGATGGGACTCACGGCGGCGCGTTCGGGTTTTGCGTCGTATCGCCCCATCGACGATATCGACACTCACTCGGCACGACCGGCCAATGCTGCGCTGATCTATCCCGTCATCACCCTGATGCCGCCTTACGATCACACATCCACACGGCGCATCCTCGTCGGCGATCATCCGACGAAGCAGGAAAGCGCAGAATGGTCGGTGCAAACACACGTCAAACACGGTTGCCCGCCGGTCTTTCTGACTCAGGCGAACGACGATCCCGTCTCGAATCCGGAGAACACCCGCATCATGACGCGCGCGTGCGAACAGGCCGGTGTGCCGGTCGAGTTCCATCCGCTCGCCAGCGGCGGGCATGGCTTCGGCATGGGCAAACCGGGCTCGCCGAGCGCGGAATGGCCGGGGTTTTACGAGACGTGGTTGCGCAGCCGTCAGATGATCGGCTAAACGAAAGGTCGTTGCGGGTGACAAGACGCGAGACGCCCCGCCCCGGTCAACCCGCCGTATTCCTCGCCGCCGGCCCGTGTACGAGGCGGGAGTACGAGACAAGCATCGACACCAGCTCCTGCGTGGCCAGTGTGAACGGCGCCGAGCGGCGCGCCACCAGACACACGTCGCGCGGATCGAAGGCCTCGCGAATCGGAATGCTCGTGAGCGCGCCCGAGAACAGCGTCAGCTCGGAGAGCACGCGCGGCTCGATCGTCAGATAGTCGGACTCGCACACGATGTGGAGCGTCTCGAGCAGCGACTCCGCCGTGAGCACGATCTTCGGCGCGCCGAGATTCTCGGTATTGAACAGGCTGATCAGCCGGTTTTCCGCACCACCGACAATCCCCGCCGGACGGATGCTCACCCATTCGCAATCGACCAGATCGCGAATCGATGTGACGTGCGCCTTCGGATGCCCTTTGCGGGCGATCACGCTGGGCACGGACCGGTACAGTCGTTCGATCGAAAGATCGACGTCGCTGACCTGCGGCGCGAGCGGCGCGAGGACGAAGTCGAGCCGTCCGTCGCGAATACGCTCGATGAGCATCTTCGTATAGCCGCTGGTGACGTGCACCCTCACGCGCGGGAAGCGCTCGACGAAACGCTTGACTACCGGCAGCAACAACTCGGCCAGCGGCTCGGACGTCACACCGAGCGTGATATTGCCTTCCTCTTCCCCACGCGACTGCATGACGTCCTGCGACGCGAGTTCGCAGTCGCGCAGGATGGCGTTGGCGCGCACCAGAAAACGCTCGCCGACGGGCGTGAGGCTGATGCCCTGATGCGAGCGGTTGAGCAATGTCACGCCCAACTCGCCCTCCAGCCCCTGAATCGCCTGCGTCAGCGTACTTTGCGCAATATCGAGCGTGCGCGCGGCCGCGCGAAAACTTCCCTGCTCGACCACAGCGCAGAACACGCGAAGCTGGACTAGTGTCATAGGACCTCTCATCGTCTTGACCGGTCGGTGCGACGTTCGCGCCAATTACGCAGACGGCAATGACGCGCGATACCGAGACGTTCGCACCGCAAACTCGTCATCGTACCTCAGGGCATCCCGAAGATCATGCAGCGCACGCTGCCACGGATGCCGGCGCCGCCGAAGGTGCGACGAGTTGATACAAGTCCTTGCAGTTATCCAGCTCGGGGATCAGGTCGATCACACGGCCCACGCCGGCGTCGCGCGCGAGGTCATACAGATAGCGCAGCGTCGAGAAGTCTTCGAGCGCGAAGCCCACGGAATCGAAGACCGTCACCTGCTCGGGGGTCTCGCGCCCCGCCACGTCGCCCGACAGGACCTGCCAGAAATGAATGACCGGCGAATCCGCCGGGAGATGCTGAATCTCGCCTTCGATACGCGTCTGCGGCTCGAACTCCACCATCACACGGGCGTTCTTCACGATATCCGTGTGCAACTCGGTCTTGCCCGGGCAGTCGCCGCCCACGGCATTCAGGTGCATGCCCGGCTCGATCATGTCCGGCGTGAGGATGGTGGCGTTCGCCTTGTCCGCCGTCACGGTCGTCACGATGTCCGCGCCGCGTACCGCCTCGCGGGCCGAACCGGCGCACAGCACGCGCAGGTAAGGCACGTTCTCGAGGTTGCGCACAAGCTTGATCATGGCATGCGGGTCGACGTCGAACAGACGGATCTCCTGAATGCCCAGCATGGCGTGAAACGCGAGCGCCTGGAATTCGCTCTGTGCGCCGTTGCCGATCAGCGCCATCACACGACTGTCGGGACGCGCCTGCACCGTGGCCGCAAGCGCCGACGTGGCCGCCGTGCGCAGCGCCGTCATCAGCGTGAACTCCGAGAGCAGCAGCGGCGCGCCCGTATGCATGTCGGCCAGCACGGAGAAGGCCATCACGGTCAGCAGGTTGCGACGCGTGTTGATGGGGTGCCCGTTGACGTACTTGAAGCCGTACAGGTCGTTGTCGGAGACGGGCATCAGTTCGATGACACCGTCCCTGGAGTGATTGGCCACACGCGCCGATTTGTCGAACTCGGGCCAGCGCAGATAGTCGTCGCGGATGTAATCGGCCAGCGTCTCGATGAACGGGGCGACACCGGTTTTTCGTAACAGCTTTTGAACGTCGTGAATGTCGATATAGCGAGTCATGAATTGTCTCGTTGTCAGAATACGGTTCGGCCTACATTGGCGGATGGCGTGTCGAAAGTGTCGGGGTCGATGAAGCGGATGCTCGTCAGGCGCCGAGCAGCATGCCCGTGCGTTGCGCACGGTGTCCCGTCACGCGGCCGAGCGGGTCGCCCGCGTTGACGAAGCGCACGTCGCGCCGCATGTACATCACGCCCTGCGTACGGCTCACGAGCGTGGTGACATCGCCCGTGATGGGATCCACGATGTCGAAGACAGGCTGACCGACTTCGATCAGCGCGCCGAGCGTGGCCCGATGCACGAGCACGCCCGCGCTCGGCGCGCGGAACTGTTCGCTGCCCGCAAGCGGTGTGGCCGGATACGGCAGGTCCGGCAGCGGCGAGACCTGCCCGTCCACGTCGCCGGTATAGGTGAGGTATTGCATGATGGCGCTGGCGTCGGCTTCGGCCTGCGCGTACGACACGTCGCGCTGGCCGCGATGCTCGATCGTCACCGACACCGGGCCGGAAGGCATCGGATACTTCGCGCCGAAATGCTGACGCACCCGATACCACGTGTAGCTCTGCGCTTCGTCGAACGAATGCGCGCCGGAATCGAGCGCCAGCAGGTTCGCCGTCGATCCCAGATAGCGCGCCAGCGGCTCGGCGGCAGGCCAGCACTCGTCGCCGGTGTAAAGGTGCATCGCCGCTTCGCGCGAGCAATGCAGATCGAGCACGATGTCGGCGTCGAACGCCTGGAGCATCAGCAGGGACTGAAGCGCGCCGAAGGCATCGGTCGCGGGGCGCGCCAGCAACGCGTCGCGCCATGCCGCACGTACGCGGTCCCGGTTGCGCGCCACGTCGTCGGACAGTTGCCCCGGCTGGCGCTCCAGCCGCTCGACGATAGCGTCGAACAGCATCGGAAAGCTGCGGTTGTAGTTGCGGCCGCTGGCGAGTTCGAAGCGCCCCTGCGGCGCGCCCATGAGCCACTGGTTGAGGCCGAGCGGGTTCGCCACGCTCAGCAACACGACTTGCGCACGCAGACGGCCCTGCGCTTCGAGCACGAGCAACTTCTCGCGAAGGCGGGTGGCGACGAGCATTGCCGGGATCTCGTCGGCGTGCAGGGCGGCCTGCACATAGACCTTGCGCCCGCAGTTCGGCTCACCGAAGTGCTGTGCCACGACGGATTGCGCGGTGCCGGTGCCAACGAACGGCAGGGGATGAATTACGCTTTGCATGAATGGAGTCGAATCAGGTCGTACGAGTAGTGCGAAGGCGCGATGGCCGATGCGCCAGTGTAGGCAGCCGAGCGATGCTCAGGAATGCGGCTGCACCGATCAGGATCAGGTTTGCCAATCACCCGGACGATCGAGAAACCGATCGCCCGGGGCCGGACTCGGATCGGGGCGTCGGACCACATCAAGCGGCATCGATAGGCATCGATAGGCATCAAGAGGCATCAGGCGGCCAGCACGGCCACGCGATGGGCCGCATCCACACTGCCCGCCACGGCGGCGAGTGCGGGCATGGCCTGGGGCGAGCGCTCGGGGTCGAAGTACGGCAGCGAAGCGTCGTGCGGGCCCAGCGAGCGCGTGCGCACTGCGAAGCCCGTCTCGCGACTACCGCGCAACTCCGGCACCGCCTGTAACAGACGTCGTGTGTACGGATGCGCCGGCATATCGAAGATCGCGTCCCGCGTGCCCGACTCCACGACATGCCCGCGGAACATCACGATGACGTGATCGGACAGTTGCTCGACCACGCCCAGATCGTGCGAAATCAGTAGACACGCGAAGCGATAGCGCGCCTGCAGCGCCACGAGCATTTCCAGCACCTGCTTCTGGACGGTGACGTCGAGCGCCGACACCGGCTCGTCTGCCACGATGATCGCGGGATGGCTGGCGAGCGCCCGCGCAATCGCCACGCGCTGACGCTGCCCGCCCGAGAGTTGATGGACGAATCGCGGGCCGAAGCCGCTCAGTCCCACGTCGTCCAATACCTGCGCTACACGCTCGCGACGCTCGGCCGCGCCGAGCGACGTATCGAGCCGCAAGGCTTCGTGCACCAGCGCCTCGACGCGCATGCGCGGGTCGAGCGACGAGTACGGGTCCTGAAACACCATCTGGATCGAACGACGCGCTTCGCGCAACTCGCTGCGCGTGCCGTGCCCCGGGAACGGTTTGCCCAGCACCCTGACTTCGCCGCCCGCAAGCGGCAGCAGACCCATGATCGCCTTGGCCATGGTGGTCTTGCCGCTGCCCGACTCGCCGACGATGGCGAGCGTCTGCCCCGCACGCAGCGAGAACGAGCACGGAAACACCGTCGGCACACGCGTCTTGCCCCACAGGCGCGTAGGCACCATGTAGTCGATGGCGACATGGTCGACTTCCAGCACGCGCTCCCCCGCAGGGACTGCGGCGACATGCGCGACGTCATGCGTATCCCGGGCATCGCGGCGCGGCAGCGATTCGAGCAGGCGCTGCGTGTAATCGTTGGACGGATGCGCCAGCACGCGCGCCACGGGGCCGGTTTCGACGAGATCGCCGCGTCGCACGACCATGACCCGATCGGTATAGGCGGCAACCAGCGCAAGATCGTGGCTCACGAAGATCAGCGCCGTGCCTGCTTCCCGCGTCAGGCCGATCATCACGTCGAGCACTTCCTTCTGCACGACGCAATCGAGCGCAGTCGTCGGTTCGTCCGCGATCAGCAACCGCGGCTTGAGCAGCATCACTGCCGCGAGCAGAATCCGCTGACGCATGCCACCCGAGAACTCGTGCGGAAAGCGGCTCATGCAGCCCCGCGGGTCGCGCACGCGCACCCGTTCGAGCATCGCAATGGCCTTCTCGCGCGCCTGCGCCTCGGGCACGCCACGGCGACGCACCAGCGCTTCGACCATCTGCTCGCCGATACGAATCGCAGGGTTGAGCGACACCATCGGCTCCTGAAACACCATGCCGATCTCGGTACCGCGCAATTCGCGCCATGCCTGGGGCGTCAGGTCGAGCAACGACCGGGCGTCGAATTGCATCGAGGTCGCCTGCACCGTTGCCGAATCCGGCAGCAGCCCCAACAGCGCCTTGCCGATCAGCGTCTTGCCGCTGCCCGACTCGCCGACGATGGCCAGCGACTCGCCGGGCCGCAGCGTCAGATCGATGTCGCGCACGACGTCGCGCTGCGCGCCCTGCCCGTCCGGGAAAGCGATGCGCAGTCCCTCGATCGAGAGCAGCGAGGGCGCGCCGGCGGCCTGCACGGCCTGATGGTTATCGGTCGTGGGCGTCATTTCGCCTCCTTCATGCGAGGGTCCAGCAGATCGCGCACGGCGTCTCCCAGCAGGTTGATGCCGAACAGCGCGAGCGAGATCGCCGTGCCGGGGAACAGTACGAGCCAGAACGCCTGCTCGATGGACGAGCGGCCGTCGGCCAGCATGCCGCCCCACGTCGGCTCAGGCGCCGGAACGCCCAGGCCCAGAAAGCTCAGCGCACTCTCGGCAAGCAAGGCCGAGCCGAACAGCGACGTCGAAAAAATCAGCAGCGGCTGCACGCAATGCGGCAGCACGTGACGGATGAAGGTCCAGACTTCGGCGTTGCCCATCGTGCGCGAGGCGACCACATAGTCGCGCGTGCGCAGCGAGAGCACGGCCCCACGGGCGATGCGGCTCACGGACGGCGTGTACGCCAGCCCCAGCGCGAGCACCACACCCCACTTCGAGGGCCCGAGCACCGTCATGATGCCCAGCGCCAGCAGCAGGCCGGGGAACGCCATGAGCGCGTCCACGAGCATGCCGGCAATGCGGTCGAGCCAGCCGCCGACATAGCCGCAAATGGCGCCGATCAGCGTGCCGCAGGCCAGCGCGAGCAATACCGACGCGAGACTGACCGTGATGCTCACGCCGGCGCCGGCCATCAGACGCGAGAGTACGTCGCGACCGAAGGCGTCGGTGCCGAACCAGTGCTTCAGGCTCGGCGCGGCATAGCGCGCATAGAGGTCCACGTCGATCGGGTTATAGGGCGTGTAGACGAGATCGACCGCGGCGATCAGCACCAGCAGCCCGACCAGAAAGCCGCCGATCCAGAGGTTGGCGCGATGTAAAGATTTCATGGCGTTCAGTGTTTGAGTCGGGGGTCGAACAGCGGGTAGAGCAAATCCACGATCAGGTTGATGACGACGTAGATCAGCGCGATCACCAGCAAACACCCCTGCACCACGGGGTAATCGCGCGCATAGATGCTCTCGACCAGCAAACGCCCCATGCCCGGCAGCGTGAAGACGGTCTCGATCACAGCCCCGCCCGCGAGCAGGTGCCCCACGACCAGACCGATCACCGTGAGCGCCGGGCCGAACGCGTTCGGTAGCGTGTGACGCGCGAGCACGCGCCCTTCGCCGAGTCCCTTCGCCCGCGCATGGGCGATGTATTCGAGGCGCAGCACTTCGATGCTGCTCGCGCGGATCATGCGCGTGACGACCGCGATTTCTCCGAGGCTCACGGCGATCACCGGCAACACGAGATACTTGAGCGACCCCCAACCGGCCTGCGCGAACGTCTGATACCCGAAGGTCGGCAACCAGTGCAGCTTCACGCCGAAGACCCAGATCAGCAGAATGCCGGACCAGAAACTCGGAATCGAGACGAGCAGGATCGTCGTCATGACGACGGCCAGATCACTGCGATGGTTCTGACGCCACGCGGCAAACAGCCCTGCCGGAATCGCCACGAGACAGGCGATTACCGTCGCGCTCAGCACGATCTGCGCCGTCACCGGAAACGCTTCGGCGATAAGTGTCGAGACCGGTCGATGACGCGCGATGGACATGCCCAGATCGCCACGCAGCAAACGCTCGACCCAATGCAGGAACTGCACGGGCAACGACTCGTCGAGGCCGAACTCGTGGCGCAGGTGGGCGAGCAAGGCGGGATCGTGGATGTCGCCCAGCATCAGCGTGGCCGGATCGCCGGGAATCGCGCGGATCATCGCGAAGACGAGCACCGCCACGATGACCACCGTGGGGAAGGCCATCGCGATACGTTTGAACAGATACGTCGGCATGGCCCTCAGTCCTTCGTAACGTTATAGAAGCGCTTCAGACGCAACGGCCAGGTCGTCACGCCATGCAGGCGCGAGCTGACCAGAATCAGGTCCGGCGAGTCGTAGAGCACCAGCATCGGCGCATCGGCCAGCATGCGCCGGTGCAGTTCGGCAAGCACGTTGGCGCGCACCGCTTCATTGGTTTCGCCCGAGATGCTACGCAGCAGCGCGAGCGCATCCGGGTCCTCCCACTGAACCAGGGGGTTGCGCGATTTGTCGCCCAGCACGTCGGCGAAGATCAGCGCGGGATCGGTGCGCGCGGTGTAGCCGAATGCCATCAACTGAAACCGGCCCGCGCGATAGTCCGCGAGTTGCTTGCCCCACTCGACCACCTGCAACTTGACGTTGATCCCGGCGCGCGAGAGCAACGATTGCAGGTACACGGCCATCGTGAACATATGCGAGTAGCGGCGGTTCGTCTCCAGCGTGATCGTCTGCCCGCGATACCCCGCCTCCTTGAGCAGACGCCGGACCTCGGGCAACGACTGCGCGTAACCGGCCTTGGTGACGTCGGTGGCGAGCGCGCTGGCGTTGGGCACCAGCGACGGGTTGTAGCCCGTGCGGCCTTCCGTCACGGCGTTCGCGATGCCCGGCAGGTCGGCGGCCAGCGCGATGGCGCGTCGAATGCGCACATCGGAGAGCAGCGGATCGCGGTTCTGGATGAGCAATGTTGCCGGATCGGCCCCGGGTCCGGCCACGATGTGCCAGCGCGGATCCTTCGGCGGCACGATCTGCTCCGACATGTTCATCGCGTCGATCTGCCCGGCCATGAGCGCCGAGAGTTGCGAGGTCTCGTCGGGAATGACAACGAAACGCACGTCGGCGTGCGCGATCTTGCTGCCGGCCAGACCACTGGCTTGCTCTTTGCGCGGCTGGTAGTCGTCGAACGGTTTGAGCAGCACGTATTGCCCCGGCTGCCAGTCGCCGAACCGATACGGCCCCGTGCCGATGGGCTGCCCCCACTTGCCCTGCGCATCGACGCTATCGGGGCTGAGCACCGCCATCGGGCAGCGCGGATCGGTCATGTGATTGAGGAACAGCGCCGAGGGCTTGTCGAGCGAAAACACTACCGTGTGGCGGTCAGGCGCGTGCACACCCACCACCTTCGCGCCGGTATGGCCGTCGTAGGCGCGGCGGCAGTAGAACCCGGTCTTCGGGTTCATGAAGTACTCGTAGCTCCATTTCACGTCCGCAGCCGTGACCGTCTTGCCGTTGTGGAAGTGCACGCCGTGACGCAGATGGAACGTGTAGGTCTTGCCGTCCGGCGAGATGTCCCACGTGTCGGCGAGCATCGGGCCGATGCTCATGTCCGCGCGCAGCGCGACGAGCGACTCGACCACATGCGCGAGGATCGTGTCGGTCGCGGTGTTACGCAAAATGCTGCCCGGCATCGACGTGGGCGTGTCGGTGCTGAGCGCAAAGCGAATCTCGTGATGTGGCGCCGCGGCGGACGGCGCAGCGGTCTGCGCGACGGCCGTGCCCGCGAGCGCGAGGACCGCAGCGGCGAGGGCCGTGGCAGCCAGCGTCGCGCCGCGCACACGCGTGCGCAGCCGATGGCGCGACATTGTCGTCATTGTTTTTGGGAACATCGGAAATCGTTGGGATAGAAAGAACCGGCGCCGGGGCGTTGTCTCCTGATGACGTCACCCGGCGTGCCTGAACGACCGGCCTGCGATCTCAGCGCAGGCGGTATTCCACGAATTCGCGAGATTCGTACGGCTTGCGCGCGATCCACAGCACGCCCTCGGCGGCGTCCATGAGCGTGGTCGAGACCGTCGCCGCAATGCTGTCGAAGCTGATCTTGCGCGGCACGCGCAGCACGCCCACCGGTGCACCGAAGTCGTCGGCCAGCGCCGCCTTGACGACGTGCCAGTCGATCTTGCCGTGCGCGCGGCGCGCGTCCTGCAGCGCCTGCGTGACCCGGCGCTGACGGTAGATCGAATCCGGGCTTTTGGCCAGACCGAGATCGCGCAGCTTGGTGCGCGCCACCGGACACATCCAGTGGTTGGCGTGCACCAGCACGTCGTCTTCCGGAGTGAGCCAGAAAATTTCGTCCGGCGCGCATTCGAGGTCGACGGCCTCGCCCCTGGCGTCGGCCAGCATCAGATTGTTCGACGCATAGCGACGCGTGCTCCACAGCGCCTTCATCGCGTCGGCCATGCTGGTCGAATCGAGCATGCGGCGGCGAATCAGCGCGAGCGGCGTGTCCGCCTGACCGGCGTTGACGTAATCGCGCTCGGACGTGAGGAAGTTGCCGGAGAGCGACAGGCCTGCGCTGTTGATGCCGTGACGGCCAAGCGTGCCGGCCTCCGTGAACACCAGCAGATCCGGCCCGTCGTCGCGACGCATGCGCAGCACGATGCCCGTGTCCGCACACTCCGCACGCCAGTCCCAATTGTGGGCGTGCATCAGGCGACCGGTCGCGCTCGCCGGCGGCATGACGATGAGACCGGTGCAACCGTCGTCGAGCGCCTTGCGGGCTTCGCCGATCTCTTCATGGCCGTACATCATTTCCGTGCGGCAGTTGATCAACACGATGTCCTCGATCGCCAGGTCCGCGCCTTCGGCGATGCCGCGCATTTCCTCGAGATAGGTCGCGTCGAACGCTTCGATGATCGGCATCATGCGGGCCGACAAGGCGCGCTGACGCTCATGCGACACGCCGCGCTTGTCCAGTTGCGATCGATACAGGGCCAGACTGCGCGCCACACGCTCGGGCACCTGACGTCCGTGCGCCAGCCCGCGCTCGAAGGGGCCGCCGCTCACATCGACCAGCGGAAAGGCTTCATTGGCATTCATCGTGTTTTGTCTCGTCAAGTCTTGGATTTGCCTGGTTTTCATGGGTTTTCCGCACACAAGAGGCATGCCGGAACCCTGACACCCGATCATCGTAAGAGGCCAAATCTCGCCCGGGAAGCACCGACTCGGCGATCGGTATCGCTTTTGCCGATCACGACGCCGCGCCCCCGTCGAAAAACCGTTCATCTACCGATTCGCGTGCGCTGCAAAGTCCCGCATGGATTGTCGGCCGCCAATCCCGCCAAACCGGCTTGAATCAGGGTTTTCCCGGGGATCGAAACCCTATCGGAAAAATCGATCGTGAACCGCTGAACTTGGCTTCCGCGACATTTCTTTTTCTTGAAAACTCTGCCCTCGCAAACGCCCTGTGCCCGACGGCGCGCAGTCGACTTGCCAATCACGCTTACAACAACGCCCGCGAAGGAAAGCCTTCGTGACAGCCGACTCGCCGCGCTGTGCCTTTGCGGGTTCAGGTCCCCTGGAGATATCACGATGAAGTATGGAATGCCGGCGATTGCGCTCACCAGTTGTCTGGTTTGCGGGAGCGCTTTCGCACAGAGCAGCAACGTCCGTTTGTACGGTCTGATCGACAACGGATTCGTCTACAACAACAACGCCAAGGGCGCGTCGCAATACCAGCTGGCCTCGGGCAACCTGCAAGGCAGCCGCTGGGGCATGACCGGCAAGGAGGATCTCGGCGGCGGGCTGTCGGCCGTGTTCCGTCTCGAAGGCGGTTACAACATCGACACCGGCGCGCTCGCACAAGGTGGGTCGCTGTTCGGCCGACGCGCGACGCTCGGGCTGGCAAACCGTTACGGCACCGTCTCGCTGGGCCGTCAGTACGATGCGCTTACCGACTACATGGCAAGCTATTCGGCCACCGGCTCGGCGCACGGCGACGTGGTCAAGTCGTGGGCCGGCGTGTACGGCGCACACCCGGGCGACCTGGATAACCTCGGCGGCTCGAACCGGACCAACAACGCCGTGAAGTTCTCGAGCGCCGACTTCAACGGTCTGTCGTTCGAATCCGCTTACAGCTTCGGCAACAAGGCGGGCGACTTCAGCAACAGCCAGAGCTTCAGCTTCGCCGGAGCCTACCGCAACGGCCCGCTCGACGCCGGCGTCGCGTACCAGAACGTACGTAACCCGAACTACGCCAACTGAGGGGTGAACCCAAGCGCGAACACCGCGACGTCGACCAGTTCGCTCAACATGAACAGCCCGGTCTACAGCGGGTTTGCGTCCGCCAAAACGATGCAGGTCGTGGCGGCCGGCGCGGCCTATCGGATCGGCGCGGTGCGTGTCGGCGGCATCTACACGAACGTGGAGTTTCAGCATCTGGGCGGCACGCCGGGCAACGGCCTGAATCCCCTCAAGCTCGCCGGCACCGCCGTGTTCAACACGTATGAACTGAACGTGACGTGGCGTCCCGTGCCGGTGGTGCAACTCGGCCTGTCGTACGCGCTCACGCACGGCAGTTCGGTGGGCAGCGTGTCCGGCGCGAACTACGGTCAGTGGAACCTCGGCGCGGATTACGCGCTGTCCAAACGCACCGACGTCTACGCAGTGATGGTGTATCAGCGCGCGTCGGGGGTGGATTCGACGGGCAAGGCCGCCGTCGCCGCCGTGGCGAACCTGTCGGCGTCGTCCACCAGTTCGCAGGTCGGTGCGACAGTCGGCATTCGTCACGTGTTCTGATATCGTCTACCGCTATCGCAACTCTGCCTTGCGCTATGCAACGTATTTCCAGGACTTCGCGAACCCTCGCATTGCTCGGCGATAGCTGGGTGCGCGGCTCCGGTCTGCCGTTCGCGGCGACCGGCTGCGCCCCGACCTACTTCGTCCCCCAACTCGCTCGCACATTACGTGAGCGCTTCGGCGATGCCGGCGGCGGCTGGTGCGGTTTGTCTTACACCACGGCCACCGACCGGCGCGGCGGCTCCGCCGAGCCCGACCGGTGGCATCAGTCGGGGGTCGGGAGTTGGCGCACCAACGTACGCGATCAGCCCACGCCGGACATCTGCACCAGCACGAGCGACACCCCCGGCGATCTGATTCGGGTGACGTGGCTGGGCGATGCGACATCTGCGGTCGTGCTGCACGCGTTTGCCGGCGGCGCAATCAACTACCGCTGGAATGGCGGACGCTGGCACGGTCTGACGCTCGGCGGCGGGTCAGGGCAATCGCGCTATGCCTTGCAGGAATTTCCCGAGACGGGCACGTGGGAACTGGATATCGCCGTCGCGCAAGGCAGGGTGACGCTCGCCGGCATCGAACACCGCGCCGACGTTGCGGGCATGCCGGGCGTTCGCCTCCACAACCTCGGTGCGGGCGGCAGCACGACCGCCGACTGGCTGGGCGCGATGCGCTCGGGCGGCTGGTTTGCCGGCATTCACTCGCTCGGCATCGATGCCGCGGTGCTGCTGCTCGGCACCAACGACCAACGGGATATCGAGCCCGCCGCTTACCGCACGAATCTCGCGGAGATCGTCGAGCGTCTGCGCAACCAGTTGCCTTCGCTCAAGCTCACCCTCGCGTGCTCGCCCGAGAATTGCGGCGACGAGCCGCAACGACGCACACGTCCGATGGCAGCCTATCAGGACGCGGCGGCATCGATTGCCGCGCGTTACGGCCTGCCGGTGGTGGACCTGCAATCGGCGTTCGGCGATGTGGCCCGGTACCGCCACGATGGCCCGGCCCCTTTGCTCGACGCTTCGCGCCTCCATCCGAACGTCGCGGGCAGCGCCGTGTTGGCCGAACGGATGACGGCCGCCTGTCTGGCAATGCTCGCGCCACACTGAATCCTCCGTCGGCGCAAAACGGCTCCCGCGCGCCACGATGATTTTGTGTCGTTTGACTTATACGGGCATATGCCCACATAATCCGGACATCGTCTCACCTGAGCATCGAGCATCGGTATGAACGCTTCGCCCCCGGCCCCCCTCGTCTGCAACAACACCGCCCTGCGCAAGGCGGCACGGCATGTGACGCGCTTTTACGATGCCTGTCTCGCCGAAACCGGGTTGCGCGGCACGCAATACGCCATCCTGAAGCTGCTGGTGGCCCGTGGGCCGTCGACCATCGCGGATCTGGCCGACGCGCTTGTCATGGACCGCGCGACGATGGGCCACAATCTGCGCCCCCTCGAACGCGACGGACTCATCGCGATCCGCGTGGGCCAACGCGATCGGCGCGAGCGCGAAGTCACGCTGACGAACGAAGGCGTAGCGCTCGAAGCCGAAGGCAAACTCGCCTGGAGTCGTGCGCAGCAGCAGTTCGAAGCCCGCTTCGGCAAGGAAGACGCACTTGCCATGCGCCGCATCATGGCGCGTATCGCCGCGTTGGATCTCCAGGACACCGGCGCCGCCGAGCGTCGATAACCGACTCACCGGTCACGCGGGCCGCCCAGTCCGCGTTTTATTTTCCATATACGGGCATATAAGGATATTTATGCGGCATTCCCTTCTTAGTCGCACGCGGTTCCCGATCCTGGCGTTTGCCATGATGCATGCCGGCGCATCGTTCGCCGCCACCTGGTCGTCCGACGATGAGCAACGCGTGCGTTCGCTGTTTCTCACGCAGGTCGCGGCGGAGAACGCACACGACATTGCAGCGCTCGACACCGTGCTGGCCGACGGCGATGCGCAACGCCCTTCCCCCGTGTCGTTCGTGGCGCGGGCCTATCGCTTCTGGGGCAAAGACGCCGTGATGCAGCACTTTCGCGAAGCCTTCGCGGGCACGTGGCATCTGGCGCCGGACGAGCGCCAGATTCGGGTGATCCCGCTCAGTGACGACACGGCGCAAATCTATGCACCGACACAAGTGACGCTCGGCGCGCCGGGCAAGCCCGCCGTCACCGCGCCGTTCCTCATCAACCAATTTGCCGTGCGCACGCCTCAGGGCTGGAAGTTCACGGCGATTCTGCCCGTTCCGGCGCAATAAGGAGTGCCGCGATGTTCAGGCAAGCCGTCACGACATTGGCCATTGCGCTCGCATGCGCAATGGCCGTTCTCCCCCTGCCGGGCCGCGCCGCGACGAATTTCAGCGACAGCGACCGTGAACAGATCGCCGCCCTTTTCGCGAAACAGGCCAGCGCGGCCACGGCCCACGACCTCGCCGCGTTCGCGTCGGTGCTCGCAGACGCGTCGGCCGACGGGACCGACCCCGTCGTCTTCGTCGCACGCGCCTACCGCTACTGGGGCAAAGCGGCGCTGGTCGAGCATTTCCGCGAGACGTTCAAGGGCGTATGGAAATTCGCGCCCGACATGGCGCAGTTGCGCATCGTGGCGCTCACCCCCGATGTCGCCCAGTTGTATGCCCCTACGCAAATCACGCTGGGCCATACCGATGCCGACGCCCGCACCGCGCCCTACCTCGTCTACGAAGTCGCCGTGCGCACGCCCGATGGCTGGCGTATCGGTGCGATCGTGCCGATTGCGGCGCAGTGATTCCGTTCCAGGAGAGACACCGAAATGAAAGCAGCTGTGTATTACGTGAACGGAGGACCTGAGGTCTTCCGCTTCGAATCCGTCGATGATCCGGTATGCGGTCCTCACGACGTCGTCATCGACATTCAGGCCATCTCGCTCGAAGGCGGCGACCTCATCAACCGTGAGATTCGTCCGCTGGCACGTGTGCCGCATATCGTCGGCTATCAATGTGCGGGCGTCGTCAGAGAGGTCGGCGCACAGGTGAGTGACCGGCAGGTCGGGCAGCGCGTCGTCGCCGTGCTGGCGTGGGGCTCGCACGCCGAGCGCGTAGCCGCGCCCGCAGCGGACACATGGATCGTGCCCGATTCGCTGGATCTGATGCAGGCGGCGGCGGCGCCCGTTGCCTGGGGCACCGCACACGAATGCCTGTTCCACACCGGCCAAATTCAGGCCGGTCAGACAGTGTTGGTACATGCGGGCGCGGGTGCGCTGGGCCTCGCGGCGATCCAGTTGGCGAGCGCCGCCGGGGCAACCGTCTACGCGACGGCCTCCAGCGAAAAACGACTCTCGCGCCTGACGTCCTTCGGCATGACCGCCGGCATCAATTACGCCAGCGACGACTTCGTTGCGCGCGTCAAAACGCTCACCGGGGGGCGGGGCGTCGACCTCATCGTCGATAGCATTGCAGGCAGCACGCTCGTGCGCGGCGTGGATGCACTGGCTTACGGCGGTCGCATCGTGACGGTGGGCGTCTCGGGGCGCGACACGACCCGGCTGGATCCGGTCAGCCTCTGGTGCGGCAATCAGAGCGTGCATGGCGTGTACTTCCCCACGCGGCTCGATCGTGAGCACGACCGCGTGCACGCGGTCGTCGACTCGCTGCTGCACCGCGTAGCTTCGGGCGAACTCAAGGTTGTGCTCGACCGGGCTTTCCCGCTCGATCAGGCGCAGATCGCGCACGCCTACGTGCAGTCGCGTCAGGCATTCGGGCGCGTCATGATCACGCCCTGAACCGATCAGAGATCGCTGGTACGGGGAATGACGACGGCCTGCCCGTGAAGCTTGCCGTCGTCATCGATCAATTGCCAGAGCGTGGCTTCTTCGATCATGAATCGCTCACCGGTCTTGGTGATGCGTACGCCCTTGTAACCCGACTCGTAGCCCAGACGCTGCACACGTTCGAGAAACTGCTGGCGTTCTTCGCGATTGGGGGCTTCGGCGGACAGGCGCGACGGCAACGCCGTGATCTCGTCCCAGTCGTAACCGAAACGGCGCTGCGCGGCCTTATTACCGTACATGAATACCGGATCGGTCGCCGTGTTGTGCGCGAGCACCGCGAACGGGGCGCTTTCATAAAGCCATTCGGCGGCCTGACCGGCAGGGACATCGTCAGGGACAAGCGGGCGGCCAAGCAGTCGGGCATGGCTACGCGCCAGGAGTTGAAAAAACGCTGGATCGGAGTGACGCGGAATCATCGAGGACTTCAACAACAAATGGCGGGAGTCACCACGATACCGCATTCGCATGAACACGAACACTAAACGGCATCGGCCAGACACACGATGGCGCCCGGCCGCGCCGAAGGCTTACTGCGCGAGCATCAATTCCAGATTCTGAACCGCCGCGCCGGACGCCCCCTTACCGAGGTTGTCGAGCACGGCCGCCAGCAAAATCTGGCCGTTTTCCTTGTGCGAGAACACGCTCAACTGCATCAGGTTGGTGCCGTTCAGCGTTTCCGGATCGAGTTGTTTCACAACGCCAGGCGCTTGCATCGGCATCACCTGCACATATTTTTCATCGGCGTAGTGAGCCGACAGGCAACGATGCAGCGTCTCGCCGTCCACGCCCGATGCCAGCAACCGCGTCTCGAGCGGAATCGTCAGCACGATCCCCTGGCGGTACGAACCGTACGAGGGCACGAACATCGGCCGGAACACCAGACCCGCGTGCTTCTCGATTTCCGGGGTGTGCTTGTGCGCGAGTTCCAGTCCGTACACGCGATGCGATGACCGGCCCGATGCATGCGGCCCTTCGTGCGCCTCGACACCGGCGCGCCCGCCACCGGAATACCCCGACACGGCGTTGACGCCGACCGGATAGTCGCGCGGCACCAGCCCCGCATCGAGCAACGGCCGCAGCAGCCCGATCGCGGCCGTCGGATAACAACCGGGGTTGGAGACGCGACTCGCGCTCGCCACGCGCGCCGCCTGCCCTTTCATCATTTCGGGAAAGCCGTAGACCCATGCCGCGTGCATGCGATGCGCGGAACTCGCATCGATGACCCGCACGCGCGGATTGACGATGGATTCGGCGGCCTCGTGCGCGGCGGCATCCGGCAGGCACAGAATCGCGATATCGCAATCGTTGATGGCCTCTGCGCGACGCTGCGGGTCCTTGCGATGCGCGTCCGGCAGCGTGATCAGCGCAATGTCGGTGCGACCGCGCAGCCTTTCGTGAATCTGCAAGCCGGTGGTGCCCTGATCGCCATCGATGAAAATCAGCGGAGAAGCCATTTGCGATTACCCCCATCCCTCGTTCGTGAACCGTGTCGAGCCACCATGTTCGCGCCTCGCGTAAAATAAAAAAAGTTGAATTTCATGAATCTGAAATTCCATTTTTCTGAATCAAGACGACACCATGAGAGAAATCAGTCTCGACCGGTTGAAGACGCTTGTCGCCGTTGCCGACAGCGGTTCGTTCGCCGACGCCGCACAGGCGTTGCATCTCTCGCCGCCCACGGTCAGTCTGCATATTTCGGATCTGGAGGCTCGCGTCGGCGCACAGTTGCTCTCGCGTAAGCGCGGGCACGTCAGACCGACCTCGGTGGGCGAAGCACTGATCGAGCGCGCGCGGCATTTGCTGGCCGACGCGGAGCGCACGCTGGAGGACATCCGGCGTCATGCGCAGGGGCTGGCCGGACGTGTGCGGATCGGCGCCTCCACCGGAGCCATCGCTCACCTGCTCCCGCAAGCGCTCGAAGCGCTGCGTCTGGCGCATCCGGATATCGACGTCCAGGTCGCGGTTCTCACGTCTCAGGAGACGCTCAGCCGCCTGCATCGTGGTGCGCTGGATCTGGGACTGGTCGCGCTGCCGCAGTCGCAGGTCAGAGGGCTCACGCTCAAGCCATGGCGTCGCGATCCCGTCATGGCGTTTGTGCCGGCGCATTGGCCAGGCCCGAAACACGTGACACCGGACTGGCTGGCCACGCAACCCCTCATCCTGAACGACAGCACCACGCGGTTATCGCGGCAAACCACCGAGTGGTTCGCCGCCGCAGGCCATCACCCGACACCGCGCATCGAACTCAACTACAACGACGCGATCAAGAGTCTGGTTGCGGCAGGCTACGGCGCCGCTCTGCTGCCGCACGAGGCCACCACCCCCCATACCGACGCGCGCATCGCCATGCATCCGTTACGCCCTGCGCTGTGGCGGGAACTGGGCATCGCGCACGCGACGGGCACGCTCGAACGCGCCACCCGTCATGTGCTCGACGCCCTGTGGGGATTGCGCGTGCGCTGACCTAACCGTGCGCGCGGATAGCGGCGCCGGTCAGGCAGCCGCCGCCACGGTGAACACGGCCACCGTTTCCCGCATGCGCGTGGCCTGCTCGTCGAGCGACTGCGACGCGGCGGCCGCCTCCTCGACCAGCGCGGCGTTCTGCTGCGTGACTTCGTCGATCTGACCGATAGCCTGATGGATCTGCTCGATGCGATGCCCCTGATCGTCCGACGCCGTGGCGATCTCGCCCACGATGCTCATCACGCGCTTCACGGCCTGCTGCACCGACGCCGTCACCCGCCCGACTTCCTCGGCCTGCGCAGATCCCGCCTGCACGGTGACGACCGATTGTTCGATCAATCCCTTAATTTCTCTGGCAGCACTCGAGGAGCGCTGCGCAAGGTTGCGCACCTCGGCGGCCACGACCGCGAAGCCTCGTCCCTGTTCACCGGCTCGCGCCGCTTCGACGGCGGCATTCAGGGCGAGAATGTTCGTTTGAAAGGCGATGCCCTCGATGAGGTTGGTGATCTCCGCGATGCGCGACGCGCTCGACGAAATATCGCTCATCGTCTCGACCATGCGGCTGACGACCCGATGGCCCTCTTCGGAAATCCGCGAGGTGTCGATGGCGAGCGTATTGGCCCGATTGGCGCTGTCGGCGTTGCGCTGCGCCGTCTGCGTAATCTCACCGAGGCTCGCCGCCGTATGTTGCAGCGACGCCGCCTGTTGCTCCGTGCGCGACGACAGATCGATGTTGCCTGCTGCGATTTGCTGCGACGCCACGCTCACGGCGTCGCTCGACGTGCGCACTTCCGTGATGACGACCGAAATCCGTTCGAGCAACCGGTTCAGGGCCACGGCGGTCAGGCCGATTTCGTCCATGCGGGCGATGCTCGCCGGTTGCGACAGATCGAGCGATTCGCTCATGTACTGCAAGGTGTGCTGAAGACGCTGCAAGCCGTCCCGGATCAGTTGATACAGACGAGCGCCCAGCGCGCCCGTCAGCACCAGTGCGGCCAGAATGATCGCGGCCATGACACCGGTCGCCAGGCGGTAGGCACGTGCATTCTCGGCGCGCACCGTCTGCCCGTGCTCGACGTCGTAGGCGAGGTGCTTGTGCAGGCCTCGGTTCAGGTTGTCGGCGGCCGTGTGGACCGCACCGCCGTCGTGCAGCATGTCGAGCGCAGCGTCGCGCTCGCCGGCGCGCATGCGCTCGAAGAACGTCAGGCGCGCCTGGCGATAGGCGGCGATGTTGGCAACGTCGGCATCGAGCAACTGGCGATCGGCGGCGTCGATGAAACCGTGTGAACGATATTCATCGAGATGTTGATCGTATCGACGGTCGGCGTCCGCGATGATCTGCGCCATCGACGTGCGGCTGGCGTCGTCCACGCCGTCCACCACATACCGGTAAAGGTTCAGCCGCATGTCGCCGACGTCGCCGAGCGCCATGGAGATCGATTGCAGGCCGGGAATGGTCTGCGTCTCCAGTCCCTCGATACGGGTAAAGGAGCGTTTCAGTTGCAGCAAGCCGTAGCCGCCGACGAACGCCAGCGCGAACAAAGCCACGCCCAGCGTGATGACGAGACGCCGTACGATAGTCATTTCGTTACCCCCGATCAGTGTTTCCGGTACAGTCCATTGAGATCGCACTTGCGGCGACTGCCCGTGAAACACTTGAGGATCGGGGTTTATTCCCAACGCCGGACGACCCGGGGCGACGAAGGCCGACGAAGGCCGGCGCAGGCCGGACGGGCAGACGAGCAGACGTTATGGCGGCGTCTGCCGACCGCTACGGCTACACGGCATTGTCGCCGCGCGGCACGACGGGCATTTCATGCGACTCCGCGCTTGCCATGGGCTGTGGCGTCGCATTGGGGCGTCGCCGCAGGACCGCGTCGCGCGCAAGGCTTAGCCTCGGTCCGACGTAGTTCGCACCGGCTTCCGCCTGCCTGCCGATGGCCTGCGCGCTCCTGCCAACCGTATCCGAGCCCGCTTTCACCGCCGTCGATACGCCCTTCTGGACCCGATCGCCAATGGCGGCGGAAGCGCCTCGCGCTGCATCGACGACCGGCTGCGTCACAATGGCAGCGGTGGTCCACGATGCAAACACGCCCGCCGACGCCACGGTTCGCGCCGCATGCGTGGCCGCCGATACGCCGGCCGCCCCGGCCCCTGCCCGCTTCGCCAGCTTGGCTGCCCCACTCGTCGCCATCGTCACGGCCCCCAGCCCCACGCCCAGCGCGCCCACGTTCATCGCAAGGCTCGGCGCCGAGAGCAGGGTCCTCGGCGCGCTGAGCGTCGCGTCAACGGTATTGACGAGGGCCTTCGCCACGCGTCCCGTGCCGTTTGCAACCGCCCCGGTCCATGTCGCGGCCTTGAGCGCCTGATACTGGATTTTCCAGTCATTGCGTCCCAGCAGATACTCGGGGCCGATACGATGGTCCTTCTCGGCAAAATACCGGTTGCTGAGGTTGAACCCCGCCCCCGCAATCGGCGACCCGACGGCAGCCAGCCACGAATCGGTTTTGGCGGCTGCGGCCACGTGCCCCAACACCGTCAACGTCGGTCCGACGACACCTCGCACCACGTTGCGTACCGTGAATGCCTGAATCGAGGCGGCGTTCTGCCAAACGGCGCGCAACATGCCCCCTTCCGCGTTGGCTTTGGCCTCGGGCATCGCACCTTCGAGCGCCGCCGAGGGCGACGCCAGCCATTCCGTGTTCGCCATCGCCGGCCCCGCCGCCTGGGAGCCAACATGATCGATAACGCCCGATACCAACCCGGCGGCAGACCCCGGCTTGAAGGTTTCCGACGCGTGCCGGAGACCCGGCACGGCGTTCATGCCCGCAACGACCGCGTTACCGATACCTGGCACCGCGTCGAGCATGCGCGACGCGATCCCGAACGGCACCGAAGTGACGCCCAGCGCTGTCGCACTGACGATGTCGAGCCGACGCGCTTTGGCGAACGTCGCCGCCACGCTCTCCCCTGTTTCACCCATCGCAACCAGACCGGCAACACGGTCGTCGATCTGCGCGGCGAGCGCGGCACGATTGGAGTCTTCGCCATCGGTGGCGTGACGCATGAAGTACTGGGAGACGACGGCATGGACACCGGCCTGTCGCGCGGCACGCGCGTCGGCTGTCTCCACCCGCGCCACAGGGGACGTCGGGGGCGTCGGGGGCGCAGAAGGGGCGCAGGCCGATGCGTCCGCAGCAAGCGCGGCCGCCGTGGGGCGGGCAGGGAGCGCTGCGCGCGGCCTGCGGCCTCCGGCTTCCGACACAGACGGGCGAAACGGCTTGAGCGGTGGTGAGGATGCGCAGGGCTCGGCGGATAAATGCGCCGGTTCCGGCTTGAGCGGGGCCGGCGTCGAAGTGGCCGGGTGATTTGCGAGATCGGTAGACTGACTGGGGGCGCTCTGGATCTTCATCGTTGACATTATTTTTATTTAGGAAATCAAAATGTATTCCTACCCACCCCCCGTCAAATTCTCAACCCGAAGTTGAGGCGCCCAATACGAAACGATGTCATCGTCTCGTCAAACCCCTCGTTTAGTGCGACGCCGTGCCCGGATTGCCACCGAGGTATGCGTCCTGAACACGCGGATCGTCGAGCAACGTGCGGGCATCGCCGTGCAACACGATGCGGCCGGTCTGAAGCACGTAGGCGTCGTGCGCGATCGCCAGCGCAAGGTTCGCGTTCTGCTCGACCATGAAGACCGTCACACCGCCCTTGTTGACTGTCTGAATCAATGCCAGCACGTGATCGACGTAGCGCGGTGACAGGCCCATCGTCGGCTCGTCCATGCATAGCAGACGCGGCCTGCCCATCAACGCCCGCGCCATGGCGACCATTTGCTGCTCACCGCCCGAAAGCGCGCCCGCCGCGAACGTCAGCCGCGCTTTCAGGCGCGGGAACAGCGCCAGCATACGTTCGTAGTCGTCCTGTATCGCCGCCTTGTCGCGACGCGCATACGCCCCCATGAGCAGGTTCTCACGCACGGTCATGGCGCCGAACAGACGCCGCGCCTCGGGCACCGAACCGATGCCACGCCTCACGATGGCAGGCGTTTTGAGTCCGGTAATGTCCTCACCCGCGAAGCGTACCGTGCCGCGACGCGGCGCATGCAAGCCCAGTACGATCTTCATCGTCGTCGACTTCCCGCTCGCGTTGCCCCCCAGCAGACAGACGATCTTGCCCTCGTCGATCGAGAATCCGAGGTCGAAATGGACCTGCGACGCGCCGTAATACGTGTCGATCCCCGACAGTTCCAGCAGACTCATGCGGCTTCCCTATTCCTTTGGCTATCGTTCCCCGTCGCGTCTGCGTGCACTGCGTTCTGCGCGTAACGCGTGCCGAGGTAGGCTTCGATGACGCGCGGATCCTGTCGCACCTGCTCCGGCAGCCCTTCCGCGATCTTGTGACCGTCGTCCATCACGATCACCCGGTCCGACAGCGCCATGACCATCTCGAGCTTGTGTTCGATCAACAGGATCGTGTGCCCTTCCGATTTGAGTTCCGCGATGAGCGTCTGCATTTGCGCCGTCTCGCTGGGGTTCATGCCCGCCGTCGGTTCGTCGAGCAGGAGAATACGCGGCTGCGACGCCAGCGCCCGCGCGATCTCTACGCGTCTGCGGTTCGCATACGACAGGCTGTGCGTCGGGTGATCCAGACGTGGCGTCAGACGCTCGCCGAAGCGCGCGATCAACGCCAGCGCCTGTTCGCGAAGCGCCGCCTCTTCGGCGCGCACCGAACGCGGGCGCAGCAGCGCCAGCAGCAACTCTGCGACGGGTCCCGACCACCGTGCGAGCCCTCGCCCCGGTATCACCGCCTGCAGCTTCGTATGCGCGCCGACGAGCACGTTATCGAGCACAGACAGGTTCGCGAAGACGCGTCCGTGCTGAAACGTGCGAGCCAGCCCGACGCGGGCGACCGCTTCCGGTGTCCAGCCGGTGATATCACGCCCGGCGAGCGTGACGCGGCCGCTGTCCGGACGATCCGCGCCGCTCACGACATTGAACAATGTCGTCTTGCCCGCGCCGTTGGGGCCGATCACGCTCACGAGTTCGCCTTCGCTCACGTGAAGCGTGAGCGGCGCGAGCGCCGTCAGCCCGCCGAAGCGGCGCGTGAGGCCATCGATCTGTAGTAACGAAGCCATCAGCGGGTTCCCAGCAAACCTTGAGGACGGAAGCGGATCAGGAGCAGCAGCGCCACCCCGTAAATCAGCATGCGATAGTCGGCAAGCGCCCGGAACCACTCCGGCAGACCGATCAGCGCGAGGGCGCCGAGCGCGGCACCGGCAAGATTGCCCAGCCCGCCGAGAATGACCATCGTGATCGCCAGCACGGACACCTGCGACGTGAACGTCTCGTGATTGATGTAAGAGAAAATGTGCGCCATGATCGCGCCGCCCATGCCGGCCACCGCCCCGGCAATGCCGAAGGCGAGCCCTTTATAGCGATCGAGTGCGATACCTTGCGCGCGTGCCGCCACGTCGTCGTCGCGCATGGCGCGCCAAGTCCGTCCGAGGTGGGAGCCGAGAAGCCGCCATAGCGCGAGCGAGAGCGCCCCCAGCACTGCCAGCGCGATCCAGTACTGGCCGCGAACGTCGAGCACTTCGTAGCCACCCAGCGACAACGGCGGAACCCCTGCCACGCCGATGGGGCCGCGCGTGATGCTGCCGCCGTTGAGCACGACGAGCGCCACGATTTCGCCGATGCCCAGCGTCGCAATCGACACGTAATGGCCGCGCAGCCGGAACGCCGGCCAGACCAGCAGCGCACCGATCACGCCGGTTACGACGCTGGCCGCGAGGATCGCCCCGAGCACAGGCCATCCCGCATCGAGCGCGAGCAGCGACAGCGCCAGCAAGCCGTACAGCCATGCGTTCGTCAGTGTGCGCAGCAGGTAATCGCCAACGGCCGAAGACGGCGCGAGCGGCAACAACGCCGCCACCGCAAACGCCAGTACCCACCAGCGAGGGCGGATGACGACCGGCCGGCTCGGTGCGATGAACGTGCCCGTCAACGGTTCCGGAGCGCGCGTCGCCGAGCGCGAGAACAGCCCGTTGGGCCGCCACACGAGCACGACGATCAGCAACACATAGGCGAACAGGTTCCGGTAGCTCGATCCGAGCAGCCCGACTCCCCAGCTCTCGATCACGCCGAGCAGCAAGCTACCGGCAATCGCGCCGGGCACATTGCCCACGCCGCCGATCACCTGTGCGACCACGCCCTTGAGCGTTGCCTGATAGCTCATCGAGGGATCGATACTGTTGTAATACATGCCGACGAGCATGCCCGCCACGCCGCCCAGCGCGCCCGCAATCGCAAAGACGGTGCTGTTGACGATGTCGACGTCCACGCCCATCTGACGGGCGGCATCGCGGTCCTGCGCGGTCGCGCGCACGGCCCAGCCCAGTCGCGTGAAGCGTAGAAAGCCGAACAGGAGAGCGGCGGTGCCGATACCGACACCGGCGATGAGCAGGTCGAGCGCGCCGATGTTGCCGCCGCCGATGGACAACCGCCAGTCCGGCAGTGGATTCGGCAGCGCGCGCGGGTCCGCGCCGAAGCCGAGCAGCACGCACTGGTCGATCACGATGGACACGCCGATGGTGGCGAGCAGCGGTGCAATGCGCGGGGCGTTTTGCAGCGGCCGCAGCGCGAGCCGTTCGATGGCCGCGCCGAGTAACGCGCACCCGATCGCGACGATGGCGAGCGTCGCCAGCAGCGGGGTATGCAAATAGGTGATCGCGACCCATCCCAGGAACGCGCCGACCGAGTACACGGCGCCGTGGGCGAAGTTGATCAGATGCGAAACGCCGAAGATCAACGCCAGCCCTACGGCCAGCAGCGCGTAAATATTGCCGACGATCAACCCGTTGATCGTGTAATCGAACCATGAACCCATGACGTCATCCCGAACGTTGCGACGTGTGGCGTCGCGCAGACTTGCGCCCATCAGCGCTTACTGCACTCATTGGCGCTTACTTCGCGGCGACCTTGGATGCGTCGCCCTGCCACACCACGAAATGGCCCTGTTTGACGATCAGGTGCACGTTCTTCGCCTGTGCGACACGGCGCGTCTGCGGGTCGAAGGCGACTTTGCCGAAGACGATGCTCGGCGCGTCCTTGACCTGCGCAAAGCCCTTGCGGGCCGCCTCGCGCGACGTGCCGAATTCGCGCAGCACCGTAGCCGTGACCCACAAGGCGTCGTAGGCGCGGGCAGCGAAAGCATCCGGCTCCTGCTGGTACTTGGCGCGATAGCGGGTCACGAAGCGCTGCACTTCCGGGCGCGGATCGTTGGGGAAAAAGTTCGAATCGAGATGCACGCCTTCGGCAGCCGCGCCCCCCAATTCGAGGAACTTGGGCGAATACAGCGAACTGGCGCCGATGGTCGGCAGTGTCACGCCGGCCTGATGTGCCTGACGGACAATCTGCGCGCCGTCCGGTGCATAAGAGATCAGCACGAGACTGTCGGGCCTGGCGTCACGCACACGCACCAGCGTCGAGCGGTAATCCTTCTCGTCGGGCTGATAGCCTTCTGCGGCCACGACCTTCGCGCCGTATTGTTCGGCGGCTTTCGTGAACAGATCCTTGCTCGTGCGTCCCCAGTCCGTGTTCAGATACAACACGGCCACACGCTTGAGCCCGAGCTGACGCACGACGAAGTCGGCCAGCAGCGGCTGCTCTTCGGCCTGACTGATCGACGTACTCCACATGTAGTCGCCGCCCTTGGTGAAGTCGGGGTGCGAGTTGGTGAAGCCGAACTGGATCAGCTTGCCACGCTGATAGATCGGCGACGCCGCCATCGACGCCGGACTGGAGAAGTCGCCCAGTTCCACGAGGATGCGCGGATCGCCCACGAACTTCTGCGCGATGGCGACAGCCTGACGCGGATCGCTCTGACTGTCCTGAAAGTCGAGGCTGAGCGGATGTCCCTTGATGCCGCCGTCGCCGTTGATGTCGTCCAGCGCGAGTTCGAACCCGCGCTTCCACTGCAAACCGTACTGGGCATTCTGGCCCGTGACAGGTCCCGACACACCGACCCAGACCGGGTCGCCGGACGCAGGCGCTGCTTGCGCGGGACGCAGATACAGGGCGGCGGCCGCCACGGCGAGGGCTGCGCCGAGCGTCAGGAGCTTGCGAGGCAGCCGATCGGGCAAATGACGCAGTCGACGCGTTACCTGAAGCCGGGACGGGGAGGAAACAGCGGCGGAGAACCACTGCCGATATCGGGACGGATTTGCCATGGTGACGGCCTTCACAAGCGTGCGAGGTAGGAACCGAGGGAAAGCTCAGATCCTACGGCCGCGTCCGACACCGGCGAAGCAATCGTTTTCGCAAAGCTTATGCGCGCGCTACGGGAATGCAATGCTGTGCGGCGCGCACGCGGCGGTGCGCTGGCCGTTCGCAACGCATCAGCGAGCTTGCGACACAGGGGCTGTCTCCGGATTCAGGACGAAGTCGTATCGCAGCGAATAGCTACCGTCGTCGCGCCGCACCCACGGCGCGATAAGCGACTGTCGCACGCCGAAGACGGCATCCGAATCGAGCCACCGGTCGTCTTCGCGAAACACATGCGTGACGAGGGTCTCATAGCCCGGCGCTTCGATCCGGAAGTGCAGGTGCGCGGGACGCCACGGATGCCGGCCCGTTGCCGCCAGAAACTCGCCGACGGGTCCGTCCGTGGGAATCGGGTACGCCTCGGCCAGCACACTGTGGAAGTGGTAACGCCCTTCGCTGTCCGCATGGAGCACGCCGCGTGCCTGAGGCCGATCGAGTTCGTCGCGCTGCACGTCGTAAAGCCCCTGCGCATCCGCTTGCCAGACATCGATCTTCGCGCCGGCAACGGCGCGTCCTTCGGGATCGCGAATCGTGCCGCTCACTTCGCAAGGCTCACCCGCCGCGCCGTTGGCGACATCGCTGCCGTTGTCGTAGTGCGGTGCATCGTCGACGAAGAACGGCCCGAAGACCGTCGCTTCCGTGCATTGCGGCGGCTTCGCGTTGTTCATCGCGACCGTCAGCATCGACAGACCCAGCACGTCGCTCAGCAGAATGAACTCCTGGCGCTTGGCGTCGCATTTGTGCCCGGTTGCCGTCAGGAAGGCGATGCCTCTGGCCCATTCGTCTTCCGTCAGGCTAACGTCGCGGGCGAAGTCGTGAAGATGGCGAATCAGGCTGCTGAAAACCTCCTTGAGGCGCGGGTCGGGGGTATCGACGAGTCGGTCGATCACCTCCTGCGTAATCGTGTGCTGGTCGAGATTGCGCATCGAATGTCCTTGATATCGGGAAAATCGCCGCTTGGCCGGTCGCCGCGCGTGGGAAGCCCCGCGCGTGGCGACCGCAGCCAGGTATCACGTCGCCAAGGCGACGATACGCAAGGCGCAATCGGCGTTCAGGCGTTGCGCAGCGCCGGACGCGTCCCCTTGCCGAGCACCACGTTCGCGATCACGGCGACGACGATGTTCACCGCCAGCGCGACCAGGCCCGTGTAAATCGAATACTTGTCGCCGCCGAGCGTGAACGTGTGCACCGGCTTGATACCGTCCGCAAACGCCAGCCAGCTACCGCATACGATGCCGAAGGCCCAGCCGGTGAGCAGCGCGCGCGCGCCGAACCAGCCCACGAACAGGCCGAACACCAGCGCCGGGAACGTCTGAAGGATCCAGACACCGCCGAGCAATTGCAGATCCAGCGCGAATTGGGTCGGCAGGAAGAGGATGAACACCAGCGCGCCCAGCTTCACCAGCAGCGACACGACCTTGGCGACCTTCGCTTCCCCCTCGTTCGAAATCCCCGGGTTGACGTAAGGCTTCCAGAAGTTGCGCGTGAACAAGTTCGATGCGCCGATGGACATCACCGCCGCCGGCACCAGCGCACCGATGGCGATGGCGGCGAACGCGAAGCCCGCGAACCAGCTCGGGAACAGACCGTTGAACAACGCCGGCACCACATCGTTGTTGGTCTGCACCTTCACGCCGGCGGCATACGCCATGAAGCCGAGCAACGCAATCAGGCCGAGCAGCACGGTGTAGGCCGGCAGGAACACGGCATTCTTGCGAATCGTGTTGGCATCCTTCGCAGCGAAGATGCCCGTGAGCGTGTGCGGATACATGAAGGCCGCCATCGCCGAGCCGAGCGCAAGCGTGGCGAACGGCAGGAACTGCGCCGGCTTGAGCGTCAGCCCCGTCGCACCGCCCTTGTTCGCGAAAGCGTCGCGCGCCGAATCGAATACCACGCCATACCCGCCCAGCTTGGCCGGCACCACGACCACCGCCACCAGCACGACGATGTAGATCATCAGATCCTTGACGAACGCGATCAGCGCCGGTGCTCGCAGGCCCGCCGAGTAGGTGTACAGCGCGAGGATCACGAAGGCGGCGAGCAGCGGCAATTCGCCGGTCAGCCCCAGCGCTTTGATGACGACCTCCATCCCGATCAGTTGCAGCGCGATGTACGGCATCGTCGCGACAACGCCGGTGAGCGCAATCGCGAACTCCAGCGGACGCGACTGATAGCGACCGAACACGACGTCGGCCGCCGTCACATGTCCCGCCTTGTGCGCCGCTTGCCACAGCTTCGGCATGATGAGGAAGACGATCGGGTAGACGAGAATCGTGTACGGCAACGCGAAGAAGCCGTAAGCGCCGACCGCGTAGACCAGCGCCGGCACAGCGATCACGGTATAAGCGGTGTAGAAGTCCCCGCCGACGAGGAACCAGGTGATCCACGCGCCGAAGTTACGCCCGCCCAGCCCCCACTCATCCAGATGCGCGCCTTTGTGCGACGGCCCGGCCATCCAGCGCGACGCCCAGAACCCCATGACAGTCACGAGGATGAAGAAAAACACGAAGACCGCCAGCGCGGTCCAGTTGATACCGGTACCCATTTACACGTCCCCTTTTTTCAGACCATCGCGGAACACGATCCAGATGAGCAAAGAGGTCAGCGGCACCCAGGCAAACTGATACCAGTAGAAGAAGGGGAATCCCCAAAGCGTAGGCAATTCGCGGTTGTAGAACGGCACCCACAACAAGCCGATGAACGGCAGCAACAGCAATAACCGCATCGCAGCAGTCTCCTCGTTTTAATAATTCGACAAATAGCGCATTTCCATTGCGCGTCAATACACTCTAGCCGATCGATGCCGGATTTGCCGAGGTGCCCCGAAAGCCCGAGAAATCATGGTTTTCGGGGATGCGAAGCGATGTTGCGCCTGTTAAAACGCAATGCCGTATCCCGCTCGTTTTTATCTGGTTTTATTTCACAAAATCGGCACAATTAATTCCGACGCGACCGAGACTTAGCGTCAACCCTCAAGCCGATCGGATGAATATCCGCGGTGTTGAAATGAATTTATCGTGGATGAAATCGACGCGGGTCGTTGAATTATCGGCATCGGCGATCTTCGGTAATTTCAGGCGTCGGCTTTCGATCAGGGGCTGCGCTGCGAACGCAGCCACAAAAACTGCACGATGGATCCGACGACGAAAATGCTGAGCCATGCGGCGAGCGCACCGCGCACCGAAAGCGGGAAGACGTGAGGAGGGAAAAACAGGAAGCAGGAAGGCTGAACAGCGGAAGGACGCGGCCGGACGCAGGCAACGATCACGGTGTCGGGCGCAGCGTCGCGCCCCAATGCCGACGCCGCCCCCCGTGGCGCCCCTTCGGAGGCGCTCACATTTCGTCGACGGCGGTCGTGGCGGTGGGCTGGCCGTCTTGCTGCTCCAGCGAGAAGCGATTGCGCGTGTCGACGTAGAAGCTCGCGCCGAAGCGTCCCACGGGGAAATAGTTCTGCAAGCGCACGCGCCATGTCTCGGTGTCGATCAGTTCGTCCCGGGCGTGCATGCGCTCGACGCGTCCGATAAAGATGTGGCGGCTCGGCGTCTCCAGTGTCTCCCATAACGTGCATTCGAACGCCACCGGCGCTTCGGCGATACGGGGCGGTTTCACGAGACGGCTCGCGACCGGCGTAAGTCCCGCATGCACCAGTTCGCTTTGCGTCGGCGGCAGCCGTTCACCGCATGCGTGCATGCGGGCGGTCATCGCCTCGTCGGTCAGATGCACGACGTACTCCCGGTCTCGCAGGATGTTCGTCGCGGTGTCCTTGAGCGAATCGTCGTCGAGACGGTTGATCGAGAGCATCACGATCGGCGGTTCTTCGCCCAACATGTTGAACATCGAGAACGGCGCGGCGTTGACGGTGCCGCCGTCGTTGATCGTCGTGACGAGTGCGATCGGACGCGGCACGATCAGGCTGGCCATCAGCTTGTAGCGCTGATAGGCCGTGATTTCGCGGAAGTCGATTTCCATGCGTTCTCCTCAGGCGCGTTTGCGGCCCGCGCGTTTGGTCGGGACCGACGGCGGCATGGCCGCTTCGGTTGCCGCGACTTCCGGCAAACCGAGCAGCGACGCCAGACTCTTCTGCCCGCGCATGCGGGTCGTCTCGATGCGGCGCTCGAGTTCCTCGAGATGCGACTGCATGCGGGCGATGGCGCCGGTGGCGTCACGTTGCTCGATACAAGCCACGATCGCCGCGTGCTCGTCGTGTTCGCAAGGCGCATAGCCGGGTGGCTCGTACAGCCCGACGATAAGCGAGCACCGCGAGATCAGCTCGGTGAGGTAACGCAGCAACACGGCGTTGCCCGCCAGCGCCGCTACGCGCAAGTGGAAGTCACTTGCCAGCCGTGCCCACGAGGGCTGATCGAAGCGGTGCATCGCTTCGTGTTCGGCATCGAGCTGACGGCGCAGCATGGCGAGGTCGTCGTCGGTCACGCGCGACACGGCAAGCTCCACCAGCGAGCGCTCCAGCGCACGACGCGCTTCGAAGATTTCGCGCGTTTCCTCAGGCGTCGGCTCGGCGATCACCGCCCCCTTGTTCGGCCTGAGCGTGACGATGCCATCATGCGCCAGACGCTCCAGCACCCGCCGCACGACCGCACGCCCCACCTCGAACAGTTGACATAGCTCGGGCTCGGGAAGCTTCGTGCCGGGGGTGAGTCGATGCGCGAGTACGCCATCGACGATGGTGCGGTAGATGTGCGTCTCGATGCGTGTCTCGGCGCTCTGATCGTCGTCGTTCGCCATGGGCGCGTGCAAGGCGACGAGACGGGATTCGGTGGCGCTTGCGTCGGAAGCCGCGGGGGTGACGTTCGCGGCAGGGCGGCGCGCTCGCGGGGCGGACATGTCTGCTGGCATGGCGGGCAAAAATGACGATGGTGACGAAGGTGAGGATGGTAGCAAGGGCAATAAGCGCGAAGGCCCGTCGTTGGCAGGGCGGGGGCAATCCGGGCAATAGGGCCTGAGCGTCATGATGCACTCATCCCATGACGGCGTGGGGATCGGCTTCACCGACGGCCGCCACATGCGCGGCGATGTCGCCCGGCGTCGCGAGCCAGATCTCGCCACGCTGCGCCGCCTGCGCGATGGGCGTGAGCGCGCGCCGCAAATGCCGCAGGCGGTACGGCTGCCCGACCAGATAGGGATGCAGCGCAATGCCCATCACGAGCGGCTGGCCTCGTGTCGGATGCTCGGCCTGCGCGTACATCTCGTCGAAGTTGTCGGCGATCAGATCGGCGAAAGCCGCACCGTCCATTTGACGCCCGACGATCATCGGAATGTCGTTCACCTCCTGCGGATAAGGCACCGACCACAAGGCGCCATGTTCCGTACGCATGCGCACCGGGCGGTCGTCATGACACCAGTTCAGCGTGTAGCGATAGCCGGTGCGCACCAGCAGGTCCGGTGTGTGATGCGTCTCCGAGATCCACGGCGAGAGCCATCCCGATGGTGTGCAACCCGTCGCCTCGGTCATCCGTGAGCGGCAGTGCGCCAGCAGATCACGCTCGTGCGCGTACTCGAAATCGCTTTGCCGGTGCGCATTGGTATGGCCATGCCCGATCAACTCGTCGCCGCGTGCGACGCACGCGCGCACGAGTTCGGGGCAGTGATCGAGCAGCGACGTATTGAGCACGATGCCAGCGGGCATCGCGAGATCGTCGAACAGATCGAGGCAGCGCCACGCGCCGACGCGGTTGCCGTATTCGCGCCAACTGTAATTGAGGACGTCCGGCTGGGGCGAGACAGGGCCGAGATTCGCGCCCAGCCCCTCTCCGAACGCGAAATGCTCGAGATTGAAGCCGAGATAGACGGCCAGCCGCGCGCCGTTGGGCCAGCGATAAGTGTCGCGCGCCGTGATCGGCAGATAGTCGAAGCGATCGTGCGAGCGAAGCGCACCGAAACGTGCGTCGCCCGTCACGGGATCGTCGGAGGGCGAGAGAGGAAGCGTCAGGGTCATCGTGTGTCGTCTTGAAACATTCGCGCACCGCCGCAGTGCGGGCGCGTTCCGAGTTGGCGCAAAGCGCATCGTCAACGAACGTCATATCCAATCGTTCGCAATTTCAATGCCAGATCGTCTACACATTGCTATTCATATTGCACGACAGGATGACTTCGAAATGTCGACGAGGTGGCACGCCTCTTGCGTACGGCCAGGACATAGCGGGCTGTGCCCGACGCCGGGACGCGCTGCCGTCCCTTCCGATTTGTTTTCGATTTGTTTTCGATTCGCCTTCGATTCGCTTGCGATTCGCTTATGACGCATCACCTCGATGTGTCCCCACGGAGATTGCCCATGTCTGCCTCTGCACGTCACAATGCCGTCTGCACCACGACCCCGACACCGGTATCCGCACCCTCCCGCCGCCGCTGGCTTCGCGCCGGGGCCGTCGCTCTCGCGGCCGCCGGCATGTTCGTGAGCGTGGCGGGCTATGCGGCGGACACCATCAAGATCGGTCTCGTCACCGCGCTCTCGGGGCAGTCGGCCCGCGCGGGCGAGGCGCTCACGCGCGGCATGACCATCGCCATCGACGAAATCAATGCGAGCGGTGGCGTGCTCGGCGGACGCAAGCTCGAACTGGTGCGTCGCGACGACGAAGGCAACCCCGCCAAAGGCGTACTCGCCGCGCGCGAACTGATCTACAAGGACAAGGTGGCGGTGCTCTTCGGCGGTCTGGATACGCCGGTCTCGATGGCCATCGTGCCGATCGCCAATCAGGAGAAGGTGCCGTTCATGGGGCCGTGGGCGGCAGGCACGGCGATCACGCACAACGGCGCCAATCCGAACTACGTGTTCCGCGTGTCGGCGGTCGATGAAATCGTCGACGGTGCGATGGTGAACTATGCGCAACAAAGCTTCGGGGCGAAGAAGCTCGGCCTGATTCTCGTGAACAACCCATGGGGCGAGTCGAACGAGAAAGGCATCGTTGCCGCTCTCGCGGCAAAGGGCATGAAGCCTGCCGCCGTCGAGAAGTTCGAAGCGAACGACGTCGACGTCACGCCGCAACTCGGCCGCCTGAAGGCCGCCGGCGCAGACACGCTGCTGATGGTCGGCAACGTCGGGCCCTCGGCGCAGGTCGTGAAGTCGCTCGACCGCATGGGCTGGAAGGTGCCTATCGTTTCGCATTGGGGTCCTGCGGGCGGACGCTTCACCGAACTGGCCGGCCCGAACGCGAAGACCGTGCATTTCGTGCAGACGTACAGCTTCTTCGGCGCGACGTCGCCGGTCAGCACGCGTGTCGTTGCGGCGCTCAAGGCCAAATACCCGGACATCAAGGGACCGGACGACATCACACCGGCCGTGGGCGTTGCCAACGCCTACGACGCCATGCGTCTCACGGCGCTCGCTATCGAGCGCGCGGGATCGACCCATGGCGACGCCATTCGCAACGGTTTCTACAAGATCGACCGCTACGAAGGCCTCATCAAGACCTACGTGAAACCGTTCAGCGAGCAGCAGCACGACGCACTGTCCGCCCAGGACTATGTGTGGGCGCAGTTCATCGACAACCGCATCGTGCCGGTGGCGCAAGCGGCTGCCAAGGTCGCCGCGAAGTAAGTCGGGAACATCCGTCACACGACACCGGCAATGAACGGGCGCTGCAATGCGGCGTCCCGGAGGACATCTCATGCAATGGATCTCGGCGCTCGTCGCCGGCCTTGGGCTCGGCAGCATGTACGGCCTGATGGCGCTCGGCTTTCATCTGACTTTCGCGGTAAGCGCGACGGTCAATTTCGCGCAAGGCAGCTCGATGATGCTGGGCGCCGTGCTGGCGTACACCTTCGCACAGACGCTCGGTTGGCCCATGCCGCTGGCGATCGTCGTGGCGCTGGCGCTTTGCGCCGTCTACGGACTCGCAGTCGAGCGGCTCGCGGTGCAGCCGTTCGTGCGGCGCGGTTCGAGCGCGTGGCTGATGGCGACGGTCGCGTTGGGCATCGTGCTCGACAACCTCGTCATGCTGACGTTCGGCACGGAACCGCGCAGTCTGCCCTCGCCGCTCGCCCAAAGCTCGTTGCGCATCGGTGACGCGGGTCTCGGTGTCTATCCGTTGCAACTGCTGATCCCGGTCGTCGGCCTCGCGCTCGCCGCATTGCTGCACTACGTGTTGCGTCGCTCGCGCTGGGGCGTGGCCATGCTCGCCGTGGTGCAGAACCGCGATGCCGCGCGCCTGATGGGCATTCCCATCCAGCGCACCATCGCGGGCGCATTTGCCGTCTCGACGCTGCTTGCCGGTATCGCCGGCGTGCTGATCGCGCCGCTGTTCAATGTGCAGGCGGATATGGGAACGGTCTTCGGGCTCAAGGCGTTCGCCGTGGCGATTCTTGGCGGCTTGTCCAGCGCCTGGGGCGTGATGATCGCCGGCCTGCTGTTCGGCGTGACCGAAGCGATGATCACGGCGACGCTCGGATCCAGTTACACGCAAATCATCACATTCGGTCTGGTCATCGTGTTGCTCGCGATGCGTCCGGACGGCATGTTCGGTCGCGCGGAGGTGCGCAAGGTATGAGCGATTCTTCTTTGCGGCTGACGTCGCCCCCCTCCCGGCCTTCGGCAACGCACGCGCGCCCTCCCTCACGCGACGGTCTCGCCCTCACCGCCGCGCTTGCCGTCGCATTGCTTGCGATGGCCGGCGCCGCATGCGTGGTGAACGGCTACTTCGTGGTGGTGATCGCCGGCGTGGCGCTGCTCGCCATCTGCGGTGTGGGTTTGAACCTGTTGCTCGGTCTGACGGGGCAGGTGTCGTTCGGCCATGTGGGCTTCTATGCGATCGGCGCTTACGCGGTGGCGATCCTGACCACGCAAGCGGGCTGGCCGTTCTGGCCGGCGTGGCTCGCGGGCGGCGTCGTCGCGGCGCTCACGGGCGGACTGCTGGCGTTACCCGCCCTGCGGGTGCGGGGACCGGGGCTGGCGATGGTGACGATTGCGTTCGGGTTCATCGTCGAGCATGGCGCGGTCGAGTGGCGCGGTCTGACGGGCGGCCAGAACGGACTGATGGGCGTGATGCCGCCGGGCGTGTTCGGCATTGCAGGCAGCGAACGCGTCGTGGCGGTCGCTGCGCTGGCCGTACTTGCCGTCGCGTTGCTGATCTACGCACGCGTGTCGCGCGGCGCGTGGGGCGCCGCCATGCGCGCGGTGCGGGACAGCGAAACCGCAGCGGCGTCGATCGGCGTCGATCCGCTGGTCGTAAAGGCCGTGGCGTTTGCGTTTTCCGCCGCACTTGCCGGGCTGGCGGGCGGGCTGTTCGCACCGTTACAGGGCATGGTCACACCGGGCATGTTCTCTTTCCTGCAATCGATTCTGTTCGTACTCGTCGTGATGATCGGCGGCGCGGGAACGATCGCCGGACCCGTCGTCGGGGCGGTCATCGTCGGACTCTTGCCCGAGTTTCTCGCGAGTCTCGAGAACCTGCGCCTGCTGTGCTTCGGTGTATTGCTGCTGGTGGTGCTATGGGGTGCGCCCAACGGGGTGATCGGTGTCCTCGGGCAATGGTGGACGTCGCGCCGGCGTGCTTCGTCGGACACCCCCGGCGCGGCAGCCGCACCGGCAATGACCTTGCCGGCACTTGCGCCGGCGCAGCGTAAAGGACTCGCGGCGCACGGGCTGGCGATGACGTTCGGCGGCGTGAAAGCCGTAGCCGATCTCTCCTTCGAACTGCCCCCGGCTCGCGTAACGAGCCTCATCGGGCCGAACGGCGCAGGCAAGTCGACGGTCCTCAACATGCTCTCGGGCTTCTACCGGCCGCTCTCGGGCACACGCTCGCTCGGCCCGGACACCCTCCCCGCCCGGGGCGCCTGCGATAGCGCGCGGCACGGCGTGGCGCGCACGTATCAAACGTCGCAACTGTTCGGCGGCATGAGCGTGCTCGATAACGTGACGCTTGCATTGAGCGCCGGGCGTCTGGGCGGACTGTTCGGCGTCGCCCGCATGCAGGACACGACGCGACGCGACGAAGCCCACGCGCTACTGCGCGCATGTGGCTATCACGGCGACGTCGATCTGATGGCCGCCGATCTCGCACACGTCGACCGTCGTCTCGTGGAGATCGCGCGGGCGCTGGCGACTCGCCCTAGCGTGTTGCTGCTCGACGAACCGGCCGCCGGCCTGTCGACGCAGGACAAAGCGCAGTTGGGGCGATTGCTGCGGCAAATCGCCGATAGCGGCGTGGCCGTCGGCCTGGTCGAGCACGATATGTCGCTGGTGATGGGCGTGTCGGACGGCATCGTCGTGATCGATGCGGGTCGCTTTCTCGCGCAGGGTACGCCGAGCGCAATCCGTCACGATGAGCGCGTGCGGCAGGCGTATCTCGGGGCAGCGGCAGCCGCATCGGCCGCACCGCTCGAGCGCGGCGTGCCTGCATCACCCGAAGTGTTGGGCGTCGGCAAGCTGACAGCGGGTTACGGTGCCGCGCCAGTGCTGCACGACATCTCGATTCAGGTCCGTGACGGCGAACTCGTCGCCTTGCTCGGGGCCAATGGCGCCGGGAAGTCGACGCTCATGCGTGCGTTGGCGGGACTGCATCGTCCGGTCAGTGGCGGAATCACGTTCAACGGGCGGGATCTCTCACGTCTGGATGCGGCGAAGATCGCCGCATTGGGGGTGGTGCTGGTGCCCGAGGGGCGTCAGGTATTCCCTGAGCTTTCGGTGCTCGATAACCTGCGTCTCGGTGCATTCCCATGCGCGCGACTCCCGCGTGCAACGCTTGAAGCCCGTATCGAACAGATGTTCGTGCGCTATCCGCGGCTTCGTGAACGTCAACATCAGCGCGCGGGGCTGCTCTCCGGTGGTGAGCAGCAAATGCTGGCGATTGCCCGGGCGTTGATGTCGTCTCCGCGCGTGCTACTGCTCGACGAGCCGTCGTTGGGCCTTGCACCGAAGGTCATCGCCGAGTTGTTCGCCTCGCTCGACGCGCTGCGACGTGAATCGCTGTCGATGTTGCTCGTCGATCAGATGGCTGCCATGGCGCTGTCGATTGCCGACCGTGGCTATGTACTCGAAGAAGGTCGCGTGACGGTGAGCGGTTCTGCGAGCGAGCTTGCGGGCGATTCACGTCTTGCGGCAGCGTACCTCGGCGGTGCACATGAGACGGGAGCGGTGGCATGACGGTGCGTGCTGAGGCGGGTGGCGCAGGGGGCTCGGTGAAGGGAATGGCAAGTGGCGCCGAGCAGACATCCGCGAGCGGACGTGCCGGTCTGGTGACGAGCCCGCACCGGCTGGCCAGCGCCGCAGGTCGCGACGTGCTGCGTCAGGGCGGCAATGCCATCGAAGCCGCCATCGCCATCGCGGCGATGCTGTGTGTCACGATGCCGCACTTCACCGGCCTGGGCGGTGACGGCTTCTGGCTGATAGCCAACGGCGCGTCGGGCGACACGGCACCGCTCGCCATCTCCGGCATCGGGCAGGCAGCGCAGCATCTGCCGCCGGGGTTGTCGGGCGGCGACGTCATTCCCATGCGAGGGCCCGCGTCCGCGTTGACGTCGGCCGCCACGGTCGCAGCGTGGGAGGCCGCGTACCGGGTGAGTCGCGAGCAGTGGGGCGGTACCTTGTCGTGGGCATCGTTGTTGGCCCCCGCCATCGCGGCTGCCGCCGACGGCTTTGCAACGAGCCGGTCGCAGGATTTCTGGTACACGTATCGCGCGGCGGAGATGGTCGACGCGTCGACCTGGCATGGCTTCGCACGGACGTTTCTGCCGGACGGTCGCGCGCCTGACGCCGGCGAGCGTTTCCGGCAACCGGCCTTGGCGTCGACACTACGGCGACTGGCCGACGGCGGGCCACGCGAATTCTATGAGGGCGACGTGGCCGCGCGCATGGCGCGTGGGTTGCAGTCGGCGGGCTCGCCGTTGACGCGCGACGACCTTGCCGCAACGCGCGTGCATGTGTCGCATGCACTGACGATGCCCTACGCCGACGGTCTGCTGGCAACGTTGCCGCCGCCGACGCAAGGGGTGACGACGCTGCAAATCATGGGCATCCTCGCTCGCAAGGGATTCGGGGATTGTGCGCATGGCAGTGCAACGTATTACCACCGGCTGGTCGAGGCAGTAAAGCAGGCGTTCATCGATCGCGATCGTTACGTCGCGGATCCGGAATTCGCGGATGTGCCGGTGGAGACGATGTTGTCGGACGCGCATCTTCGGGCCGCGGCCTCTCGCATCGACGACCGCATCGCACTTGAATGGCCGCATCGATTTCGCGAAGGCGACACGGTGTATTTCGCGGCGACGGACGCGGCAGGTCGCGCGGTCAGTGTGTTGCAGACGATTTATTTCGACTGGGGTAGCGGCGTGATGGCGGGCGACACGGGCGTGCTATGGCACAACCGTGGGGCGGCATTTCGGCCTGCCGACAGCGGGCATCCCAATGCATTGATGCCTGGCAAGCGTCCGTTTCATACGCTGAATCCGGGCATGTACCTCAAGGGCGGACGGGCACGACTGCTATATGGGACGCAAGGCGCGGACGGGCAACCGCAGACACTGAGCGCATTGCTCACACGACTGATCGACTACGGTATGACGCCGCAAGCGGCGCTGTCGCATCCGCGCTTCCTGCTTGGCCGAACGTTCTCCGACAGCCGGGACAATCTCAAACTGGAAAGCGATGCCGGGGAAGCGGTGTTCGCTGCACTCGCCGAACGCGGCCATGCCGTGGCGCCGTTGCCGAAGCACAGTCCGCTGGCCGGTCAGGCAGGCGTGATCGCTATCGCAGAGGACGGCCTGGCCACCGGGGCACACGATCCGCGCAGCGATGGTGCCGCGATGGCGGCATAGCCCGGAGATCGGGTGAATTTCCAGCCGCCATCCACACAGGAGGCGTGTGGGTGGGTGGCGCGGCAATACGAATCGGGCAACAACGTGCGACGGTTCACGACTGGCTCAAGCGCGAGCTCTCTACCCGTCGCACATTACCTGCTATCGAGATTGATAACCGGGCGTGCACGACAATCACAATCGATGGTTCGGAATCCGCTATTGCGATTGCCTATTCGAAGTGCTCGCCGATAGTCGGCAATCATTTCCGCAACGCAGCGATACGAGCGAGTGCCTTTTGATTCGATCGTAAGCACAGCAAAATATCAAACAATAATCCCGATAGAAGACACAATCGTATGCGCTCGAAATGGCGGGCACGATGCTTGCCGGCGCAATATAGCGATGACGACGCGATAGGCCCTCGCCCTAGGGGGTATACCGCATTTTCGATTGTGATGACGAGATATAAATTCAACAATCGACGCAAATTATTAATTCTTCGGATATCGGAACGATTTTCGTGGAAATCACTCCCATCGCTTCAAACGCAATTCCTCACAACTCCATATTATTTGAGAAAAATCCGTACAGAACGAATGCGAAACAGGGACATTCCGGCGCTCACTGGGCTTCGATTTTTTGCTGCGTTTGCCATTGTGGTCGAGCACCTTTGGCCGAACCTCATGAAGGTTACCCCTGGGGTACCGTATCCTGATTCGTTTCACCAGTTGGCCTATCTTGGAATGTCGCTGTTTTTCGTACTGAGCGGCTTCATCATCCACTACAACTATTCGACGCTCGTCAGTTCCGCGCGCGGTCTTTACGATTTCGCTGTCGCACGTTTCAGTCGGCTTTATCCATTGTTCCTGGCGCTGATTGTCTACGATGTCATTTGCGGAAACTTCATCCTCAATAGCACAAGCGTCGAGCGACGACCTTACATTGTTGCACTGCCGTACATGTTGGCTGGCATACAAAGCTGGGTGTACGGTTTTTTCGGCAATCACCCCATCACGTTCCCCTTCCATTTCACACACGTTTCCTGGTCGATCAGCACGGAGTTTTTTCTGTACCTCACGTACCCGGCGTTGTGTGCTGTCGTCCTGCTACCGCGCTCGCCCAAGCGAGCGATCCATGTCGCGATCTGCGTTTGCGCGGTAAGCACCTTGATTCTCTGGTGGGTACGGGAAAATGGTCCGTTGATTGATCGATTGGGTGCCGTACTCGGCGTGATTGAGAATCCGAATGCCGACCCGAAAACACAGTTTTCCGAATGGTTCGGCTATATCGCTCCCTATCCTCGCGTGCTGGAATTTTTCACGGGCTGCGCCGTCGCACAGGCCTACATGTTTCTTGACAGGCATCCGGTAAGCGAGCGTGAGCGTTGTGTCGCACGCATCCTGGTCATCGGTGCAATGGCGTATATCGCGATGTTTGTGTTGGAGTTTCAAATCGACGCCGACTGGCTCACTGAGTTGGTGAGCGCGATGGGACTGCTTCCCGCCATCTCCATCGTGATGTTCTGTTGTGCGCGCTATGACGTGAAACTGCTGTCATGGGCGCCGGTTGTCGCGCTGGGTGAGGCAAGCTACTCGATGTATTTGCTGCACATGGTGATAATCGAGAAATCGGCGCCGACCGTATTCGTTGATCCCACACTGGCCAACATTCTGATCCTGAGCAGCAGAACGGTCGTGATTCTCGTCGCCATCGCTTTAATATCGCTCGGCATGCACCGGTATTTCGAACAGCCGATGCGTCGGTTTTTGCGAAGGGTGCTCTCGCGACGGTCCACGACCGCCCCCGTCGCTGCGCAGTACCGGCGCCCGCTATGACGGGGTGCTGTCGCGGCACGTCGGGATCGCCTAAATTGCCGTAAGGGACACGCGCGTCACCTTGAAGGCGGATCGCAAACGCAGGAAGGCGTCGTGACGGAAGAGATTAGACAACTGCCGAAGACTCGCGGGCGATAGATCAAAAAAAAGCCCGCTTATGTGAAGTGACCCCGAAAAGTTGGACAGGGAAATTACGATATTAAGGACTGAGTTCTGTACAGCACAGGACTCAGTCCTTTTAGCTTGAGCTT
>NZ_CABPSB010000017.1 GCF_902459655.1 Pandoraea anhela | reverse complement strand
CGCGACGCTTGAATGCCTCGTCGTACTTCGTCATGAAAAAACCCCCAAGGGCTGGATTTATGTCCAACTCTTGGGGGGCACTTCAGCAACATCGGGCGTTTTTGTTTGTGTGACGATCCGCGAGATGCGGAACGTAACGCTGTCATGCGGTCTCGACTGTTCGTGGCATTTTTGTGCAATGTCCCAAAACTTGTGTGAGATTTGGGCGGATGGCCATCGCCGGATCGGTCAGTTCTTCTGACGGTGAGGGCAAGGGTCCTTCGTGCAGCTACCGTACATGGCGAGCGAGTGCTCCTGGAGCGCGAAACCGCGTTCCTTGGCGATCAACTTCTGACGGCGTTCGATCTCGGCGTCGAAGAATTCTTCGACGCGACCGCAGTCCATACACACGAGGTGATCGTGGTGATGGCCTTCGTTGAGTTCGAAAACGGCCTTGCCGGATTCAAAGTTGCTGCGCGACAATAGCCCGGCTTGCTCGAATTGCGTCAGCACACGGTAGACCGTGGCCAGACCGATATCGAGATTTTCGCCGAGCAGATGACGATATACGTCTTCAGCGGTCAAGTGGCGCACCTCACTGTTCTGGAAAATCTCCAGAATCTTGAGGCGCGGAAGCGTGGCTTTCAGTCCGATATTTTTCAGATCGGCGGGATTCGGCATCGCTCTACGTCCCTAGAGTACAATACAGCCCCAATAATAATGCCTTTTTGCCTTGCCCGGGCGCAAACCGGGGCAAACGGGACGGTCGTGCCGTCAACGGGGGCGATGTGGCGGTGCGCGCGGCGTGCCGGATTCAAGTTCGATTTTTTTGAAAGCGAGTCAGATTTGCGTCGTTATCTCTCCCTTCCGTTCTCCGTCTGCGCATCGGCGGCATTCCTGGTGCTGGCCGGCTGTTCGACGTATGACAGCATGACCGACAAAGTGATCGGCGTCGTCACGCCGTATCGGATCAACATCGTTCAAGGCAACTTCGTATCGAAGGAAGCTTACGATCAGCTCAAGGCCGGCATGACGCGCGATCAGGTCCGTCAACTGCTCGGCACGCCGCTGCTGACCGATATCTTCCACGCCAATCGCTGGGATTACGTCTTCTACTTCAAGCGCGGCAACGCGTCGGTGGTGCAGGAGCGTCATCTGAAGGTCTATTTCGAGGGTGACACGCTGGCCCGCTGGGAAGGTGGCGAAAATCTGCCGACCGAATACCAGTTGGTGCAGGAAATCGACGGCCAGAAGGGCAAGGCCGTGAAGACGGAAGCCCCGGCTCCGTCGACGGCCAGCGCTGCAGCCGCCGAAGCCGCCGCGCCGTCGCCGGACGCAGCTGCCGCTGCGCCGACCGCCGCCCCGGCCCCGACCGACGTCGCAACGGTGTCCACGGATGCCGCCGCCAATGTGGCTGCCGCAGCAAAACCGGCGCCGCAACCTGCGCCTTCGACGGCGCCTGCCGCCAACAGTGGTACCTCGGCCAAGCCCACCGGCACCGGACTCGTTCCGTCGCCGCGCGTGACTTCCGGTGGCGGCCTGTTCTCGGCGCCGCAGTAAGCCTGCGCCAGTCCGAGTAAGCCCGCGTAAGTAGGGAAAAGCTGCGGGAAGCCAGTAGAAAGACGACGAAAGACTCACCATGATGAAGATTGCGATTGCAGGCGCCTCCGGCCGTATGGGCCGGATGCTGATCGAAACCGTACTTGCGGCGGACGACGCAGAACTCGTTGGCGCCCTCGACCGCGAAGGCAGCCCGGCGCTGGGCATCGATGCCGGCGCCTTTCTCGGCCGCGACACGGGTGTCAAGATCACCTCGGACCTCGACGCGGCACTTGCGAACGCCGAGTATCTGATCGATTTCACGCGTCCGGAAGGCACCCTGGCGCATCTGGCGGCCGCAGAAAAACACGGCGTGAAGATGATCGTCGGCACGACCGGTTTTTCGGAAGACGACAAAGCGCGTCTGGCCAAGGGCGCCGAGCGGGTCGCCGTGGTTTTCGCGCCCAACATGAGCGTGGGAGTGAACGCCACGTTCAAGCTGCTCGAAATCGCCGCCAAGATTCTCAATACGGGTTACGACATCGAAATCATCGAGGCGCATCATCGCCACAAGGTCGACGCGCCGTCGGGAACGGCGCTGCGCATGGGGGAAGTCGTGGCCGAAGCGCTGGGCCGCGATCTGAAGGAATGCGCCATTTATGGCCGTGAAGGTGTGACCGGCGAGCGCGATCCGTCGACGATCGGTTTCGCCACCGTGCGCGGCGGCGATATCGTGGGCGATCACACGGTGTTGTTTGCCGGGATCGGTGAGCGTATCGAAATCACGCACAAGTCGTCGAGCCGACTCTCGTATGCGCAGGGTTCGCTGCGCGCTGCACGCTTCCTTGCGCAGCACCAGACGGGCTTGTTCGACATGCAGGACGTGCTGGGTCTACGCTGATCTGTCACGGGTTTTCCGCCGGGTGGCCGGCGGTGTGACCCGGCGTCGCCTGAGACGTTGTGGGTCATGCCGGGCAGTCGTTGCCGTCACACCGGCGCTCTCATGGAGGGCGCCGCTATCCTCGTCGAGGCGCACCACCGCAATTCGGCCGCCTCGCTCGCAAGCGCGGCGGCGAAAGTGACGCAAAGGTCGCATCCCCTCGCCAACGTCACGCCGAATCGACTCCCGGCGGCGTTATAATCATCGTTTTCCCCGGATCCGCCCCGTAAATCCTGCGTACCGCGCACCTTGTGACGCGTACGCGCGGGGCCGAAGCCGAGCCGAATCCTATCCGCCGACCCATCATGCAAGAAAAATACGTTCCCGCCGACGTCGAAGCCAGCGCCCAGTCCCACTGGCAGGCCATCGATGCCTATAAGACCACCGAGCGCGCGGACAAACAGAAATTCTATTGCGTCTCGATGCTGCCGTATCCGTCGGGCAAGCTGCATATGGGGCACGTGCGCAACTACACCATCAACGATGTGATGTACCGCCAGATGCGCATGCGCGGCTACAACGTGCTCATGCCCATGGGCTGGGACGCGTTCGGCATGCCGGCGGAGAACGCCGCGATGGCCAACGGCGTGCCGCCGGCCAAGTGGACGTACGACAACATCGCGTACATGAAGAAGCAGATGCAGGCCATGGGCCTGGCGATCGACTGGTCGCGCGAAGTCGCCACCTGCAAGCCGGATTACTACCGCTGGAATCAGTGGCTGTTCCTGAAGATGCTCGAGAAGGGCGTCGTCTATCTGAAGACGGGGACGGTGAACTGGGACCCGATCGATCAGACCGTGCTCGCCAACGAGCAGGTGATCGACGGCCGCGGCTGGCGCTCGGGTGCGCTCGTGGAAAAGCGCGAGATCCCGATGTACTACATGCGCATCACCGAATACGCCGACGAACTGCTCGGCGACCTCGACGACCTCGGCTGGCCCGAGCGCGTGAAGGTGATGCAACAGAACTGGATCGGCAAGAGCTTCGGCGTGAACTTCGGTTTCCCGTACGAACTCGACGGCGAGCAGAAGCTGCTGCGCGTGTTCACCACCCGCGCCGACACGATCATGGGCGTGACCTTTGCGGCGATTGCCGCTGAGCACCCGCTGGCGACGCGTCTTGCGGCCGATCGCCCCGACTTGCAGGCGTTCATCGCCGAGTGCAAGCAAGGCGGCGTGGCGGAAGCCGACATCGCTACGATGGAAAAGAAGGGCATGCCGACGGGCTTCTTCGTCACGCATCCGCTCACGGGGGACAAGGTCGAAGTCTGGATCGGCAACTACGTGCTGATGGGCTACGGCGAAGGCGCTGTGATGGGGGTGCCTGCGCACGACGAGCGCGACTTCGCGTTCGCGCGAAAGTACAACCTGCCGATCAGGCAGGTCGTGGCCGTCGAAGGTCAGACCTATTCGGCGCACGCCTGGCAAACCTGGTACGCCGAAAAGGAAGGCACGCTCGTCAACAGCGGGAAGTACGACGGCCTGGGTTTCGCAGCGGCCGTCGACGCTATCGCGGCCGACCTCAAGGCCAGGGACGTGGGCGACAAGCAGGTCACGTTCCGTCTGCGTGACTGGGGCATCTCGCGTCAGCGTTACTGGGGCACGCCGATCCCGATCATTCACTGCGAGTCGTGCGGCGCGGTGCCGGTCCCCGAGAAGGATCTGCCGGTCGTGCTGCCCGAAGACCTCGTGCCGGACGGCACGGGCAACCCGCTGGCCAAGTCCGACGCATTCCTGAAGTGCGATTGCCCGAAATGCGGCAAGCCGGCGCGCCGCGAGACGGACACGATGGACACGTTCGTGGATTCGTCGTGGTACTTCTCGCGCTATGCCTGCCCGGATGCCGAGACCATGGTCGACGAGCGCACCGATTACTGGATGCCGATGGATCAGTACATCGGCGGTATCGAGCACGCGATTCTGCACTTGCTGTACTCGCGCTTCTGGACCAAGGTCATGCGCGACCTGGGGCTGGTGAGCTTCAAGGAGCCGGCGCAGAACCTGCTCACGCAGGGCATGGTCCTCAACGAGACGTTCTATCGCGAAGACGCGGCGGGCAAGAAGACCTGGTTCAACCCGCTCGACGTGCAGGTGCAATTCGACGACAAGGGCCGTCCGGTGGGCGCCACGTCCAAGGCGGACGGCGCCGATGTAACGCTCGGCGGCATCGAGAAGATGTCGAAATCGAAGAACAACGGCGTGGATCCGCAATCGCTGATCGACCAGTACGGTGCCGACACGGCGCGTCTGTTCGTGATGTTCGCGGCGCCCCCCGAGCAGCAACTCGAATGGTCGGGCGCCGGTGTGGAAGGCGCGAGCCGCTTCTTGCGTCGCCTGTGGGGCTTCGGTCAGTCGCAGGCGGCGTTGCTGCGCCAGGCGGATGCCGCCATCGATACCGCGAATCCGGCGGCTCAGGCGCTGCGTCTCGAAATTCATAGCGTGCTCAAGCAAGCCAACTACGACTATCAGCGTGTGCAGTACAACACGGTCGTGTCGGCGGCGATGAAGATGCTCAATGCGATCGAAAGCGACAAGGGCGCGGCGGGCGCCGGCGCGGTGCGCGAGTGTTACGGCATTCTGCTGCGCGTGCTGTATCCGGTCGTGCCGCACGTGACGCACGGTCTGTGGGTGGAACTGGGCTACGCGGCGCAATCCGGCGATTTGCTCGACGCCGCCTGGCCGGAAGTCGACGAAGCGGCGCTGGTGCAAGACGAGATCGAACTCGTGCTGCAAGTGGCCGGCAAGGTGCGCGGTGCGGTGCGCGTGGCGAAGGACGCTTCGCGCGAGACCATCGAGCAGGCGGCGCTCGCGCATGAAATGACCGCCAAGTTCGGCGAAGGCAAGCCGGTCAAGAAGGTGATCGTGGTGCCGGGTCGACTGGTGAACGTGGTGGTCTGACACGCATCGCGACGCGACGGCCAGGGGCGGCGCGCTGCCGCCTCAACCGATTTGATGACGTTTGGTGAGAAGAGGGCACATCACGTGCAAATGACATCCGGGCAACGAGGCGTCGGCATGACGCGCAGGATTTTCGGCTGGGTCGCGCTGCTGGCGACCGCACTGGCGTTGTCCGCCTGCGGTTTCCAGCTGCGCGGTTCGAGCGAGTACGCTTTCCAGCGCCTGTTTATTTCAGGCGGCGGTCAGATGGCCGCAGATATTTCGCGTTACATCCGCTACGGAAGCAAAGGCACGATCGTTGTGACGGATCCCAAGGACGCGGACGCTCGCCTCGAGATCATAAGCGTGACCAACTCGCGCAATGCCGTCAGTCTCGACGCGAACGGCCAGGCTCGTGAATACGAGATGCGCAGCGCATTCACGTTCCAGCTCGTCACGCCTGATGGCCGGCCGATCATTCCGCTGACGACGATTCGCCTGTCGCGAAATCTGCCATACAGCGACAGCGAGACGACCGCCCGCGATACGGAAGCCGCGCTGCTCAATCGCGATATGCAAAAAGACGCCGTCGATCAGATCATTCGCCGCATGGAAGCTGTGAAGTCCATGCCGGAAGTGAAGCCTGACGCGTAACGCCTAACGCCCGCTATGCAACTGCGCCCCGACGCGCTCGACGCGCACCTCGCCAAAACCCTCTCGCCGATCTACACGATCTACGGCGACGAGAGCCTGCTCGTGCAGGAGGCTGTGGATCGTGTGCGCGCGGCAGCGCGCGCCGGCGGCTATACCGAGCGCGACGTACTCAGCGTCGAGCGCAGCTTCGATTGGGGCGCGCTCGCCAATGCCGGCCAGTCGATGTCGCTCTTCGGCGATCGCAAGCTCATCGAACTGCGCATTCCCGGCGGCAAGCCGGGCAAGGATGGCGGCGCCGCGCTCAAAGCGCATGCCGATGCCGCCAACAGCGATGTGCTCACCATCATCACGTTGCCCCGGCTCGATGCCACGGCGAGCAAGTCGGACTGGTTCACATCGCTTGATCGTGCCGGTGTGACGGTCAAGGTCGATCCGGTCGACCGCACCCGTCTGCCGGACTGGATCGCACAGCGCCTCGGTGCACAGGGACAGCGCGTTGAAGCCGGTGAAGCGGGGCGGCGTGTCTTGCAGTTCATCGCGGATCGCGTCGAAGGGAACCTGCTCGCGGCGCATCAGGAAATTCAGAAGCTGGGCTTGCTGTATCCGTCGGGCGCGCTCACGTTCGAGCAGGTGCAGGATGCCGTGCTGAACGTTGCGCGCTATGACGTCTTCAAACTCAGCGAAGCGGTGCTCGCGGGCGATGTGGCGCGACTGGTGCGCATGCTCGACGGGCTGCGCGGTGAGGGAGAAGCCGCCCCGCTCGTGCTGTGGGCGCTGACGGAAGAAGTTCGCACCCTTGCCAAGATCACGCGCGGCATGGCGTCGGGCAAACCGCTTGCGATGCTATTGCGCGAATACCGGGTTTGGGGGCCACGTGAGCGGCTGATGGAACAGGCCGCGAATCGCGTCACGGCCCCCATGCTCGCGCAGGCGCTGCAACTGGCGGCGCGTCTGGACCGGCAGGTCAAGGGGTTGCGCGCAGAAGGGTTGCCGGGCGATCCGTGGGACGGCATGCTGCAACTCGGCTTGCTGCTCGCCGGCGAGCGACCGCCGATGGCGCGCTCCGCTCGTGCCCCTCGCCCGACGCACGCGTAGCGCGCCCAGCCCCAACGAACCCCGACGCGCCCCTGCGGAATCGCCGTGTTTCCGCTCCCGGACGGCGGGAGATGCGCCAGCAAGGTTGTCGCAATTGACGGACAATCTGACGCGTGAGCGGGGATACGCGACGCCGCGCTACCCGAATTGACGAGCGTCGCTCGCATCGACAGTCCGCAGACCCCTCTGGCGACGAGTTCGCCGAACCGAAACCGACGATATGGATATCAAAGCCTACATGCAGTCGTTGGGCCAGCGCGCTCGCGAAGCGTCGCGCGCGATGGCCCGTGCCGACACCGCTGCCAAGAACCGCGCGTTGCTCGCAATTGCCGACGCCATCGAACGTGACGGGGCGAAGTTGCAGGACGTGAACCGTCGCGATCTCGAACGCGCCCGTGCCAACGGTCAGGACGCCGCCTTCATCGACCGCCTGACGCTGTCGGACAAGGCGCTGCGCACGATGATCGAAGGCCTGCGGCAAATTGCCGGGCTGTCCGATCCGATCGGCGAAATCAGCAACGTGCGTGTGCAACCGAGCGGCATTCAGGTCGGTCAGATGCGCGTGCCGCTGGGTGTGATCGGTATCATCTACGAGTCGCGTCCGAACGTGACCATCGACGCCGCCGCGCTCTGCCTGAAGTCCGGCAATGCGACCATCCTGCGTGGCGGTTCGGAAGCCATCGAAAGCAACACGGCGCTGGCTGCGCTCATCGCCGAGGCACTTGCCGCGACCGGCCTGCCCGGCGATGCCGTGCAGGTCGTCAGCACGCCGGATCGCGCGGCCGTCGGCGAACTCATCACGATGACCGAGTTTGTCGACGTGATCGTGCCGCGTGGCGGCAAGAGCCTGATCGCGCGTCTGATGCAGGATGCGCGCGTGCCGATGATCAAGCACCTCGACGGCATCTGCCACGTGTATGTCGACGCTCAGGCCGATCCGGTCAAGGCGCTGGCGATCTGCGAGAACGCCAAGACGCACCGCTATGGCACTTGCAACACGATGGAGACGCTGCTCGTCGATCAGCAGGCCATCGCCCAGCTGCCCGCCATCGCACGCATGTTCCAGAGCAAGCAGGTCGAGTTGCGCGGTTGTGAGCGCACGCTTGCCGCGCTTCGCGAGGCCGGTGTGAGCGGCGTCATTGCCGCCACCGAAGATGACTGGTCGACGGAATATCTGGCACCGGTGCTCGCGATCAAGGTCGTCGACGGCATGGCCCCGGCTATCGCCCACATCAATCGCTACGGCTCGCATCACACCGACGCCATCGTGACCGAGAACTACAGCGACGCCATGCAGTTCCTGCGTGAAGTCGATTCGGCCAGTGTGATGATCAACGCGAGCACACGCTTTGCCGACGGGTTTGAGTTCGGTCTCGGGGCGGAGATCGGCATCTCGAACGACAAGTTGCATGCGCGCGGGCCGGTGGGTCTCGAAGGGCTGACCAGCCTGAAGTATGTCGTGTTCGGTCACGGCGAAGTGCGCAAGTAAGTGCGTCGATAAGGTCGTCAATCGTTTCGTCAGGTACGCACGTCGAATGAAACTGCAAGCACTCGGCCCGGCCGATTTTCTGAAAATGCTGTGGAAGAACGGCCAGGGTGTCACGACGGAGCTGGCCGTCGCACGTCGCCCCGGCGAGGACGGCTTCGACTGGCGTATCAGCACGGCGACCGTGGCTGCGCCGGGACCGTTTTCGGTGTTCGCCGGCATTGACCGGTCGCTCGCGATCGTGCGGGGCGGTACGCTGACGCTGGCCGTCGAAGGTCGTGCGGACGTCACGCTTTCCACACACACGCCGCCATACGCTTTCCCCGGCGAACTGGCGGTGAGCAGCACGCCTGCGCTGGAGGCGGACGGCGTGCCGATCGACGACTTCAATGTCATGACGCGCCGCGCCGATTGGCAGCACACACTCACGCAGCACCGCCTCCACGGCGAGCCGTGGGTGTGGACATTGCCACCCGAAGCCGCTGCCGTGGCATTTCTTTATTGTGCGTACGGTCAGGTGGACGTGACGTTCGCCGATGGCCGCCGTGCGACGGTGCCGGCCGGCCATGCCCTTCGCATCGACGTCGACGGCGGCCCGGCGACCTGTTCGTTGGACGCTGCCGGCGGCCACGTCGCCGAGTTTTTCCTGACGTCGATTTCTGGGCGCTGACGGCTTCGCGCCCCGACGGGGCAGCGTGCGTGACGATAGCGACGCCTGCGCCTCAGGCGTCGTCGCCCTGGGCCTCTGAGCCTCGTACTTTCCCTAGGCGATTTCGGATTCTTTTCCGATCAGTAAAGCGGCATACTTCGGTTTATCCATAGATAAACCGAAGTTTCACCGATGAAACGAATCGTCGTTGCTGCCGTGCGAGGCGAGGCGCGATGGACCCGCTGAGCGACGTGCTTGGCGACCTGCGGGCGGACGCCGTCGTCACCGGTCGCTTCACCTTCGGTGCGCCGTGGTCACTGCGCAAGCCTGCGCTCGACGGCGCGCCGTTTCGCACGGCGACGGGGGAACCGTTCTATCTCGTCGTGGCGGGCATGCCGCCGGTGCGTGTCGAACCGGGTGACTGCGTGTTGTTGCCTCACGGGCATGAGCACGTGATGTGTTCGTCGCTGGACGAACCGCCGGTCGTTTTCGAAGCGATGATGTCCGCGCAGGGAATCGAGCCGCGCCTCGATACGCCGCTCGCCTTTCGGGCAGGCGGCGATGGCGTCGTGAGCGATCTTTACACCGGCGTCGTGATGTTTCGCGACCGGGTGCGCAATCCGTTGCTGGCGTCGCTCCCGCCGCTGATCCACATCCGTGCGGGCGACCCCGCCGTGCCGGCCTTGCTCACGCGCACCATCGCCGGCTTCATCGAAGAGTCGATGCACCGTGGTGCGGGATGGCGCGCGGCGGTCGCCCGTCTCGCAGATGTCCTGTTCGTACAGATCCTGCGCGCCCATCTCGGCAAGCACGGCGGCACGAGCTCGCATTGGCTGCGCGGCATGACCGACCCGCAGTTGGGGCGTGCCATCGCTTGCATGCACGAAGCGCCGCAGCGTGCGTGGACCGTCGAGCAACTCGCGGCCATCGCCGGCATGTCGCGCACGAAGTTCTGTCTGCGCTTTCGTGAACTCGTCGGCGAATCGCCGATGACGTATCTCACCACACACCGCATGTATCTGGCGGCACAGCGTCTGGCGGGGGCGGGAGCGCGCATTGCCGACGTGGCCGACGCGGTCGGCTACGCCTCCGAGAAAGCCTTCACGCGCGCCTTCCGCCGCTGTTACGGCCTGCCGCCGCGCGAGTACCTCCGACGCTGCGATCCGGGGCACTGACAGGCGTGCGCGGGATCTGAGGCGTCCGCCACCTCTGTCTCGCCCGACCGGTACGTGGTACCGATACCGATACCCATGACGACGACGTTCCGCACTGCACGGGACACCCGCCCGTGCGCGCCAATCCGAAGAATCCGAAAAATCCGAACAATGCGAACAATGCGAACAATGCGGGCAACGCTGCACCCCTGAGGGTTTTCCCGTCTCTGGACGAACGGCATCCTTTTCGGGCCGCACGGCCGTTGTCCGGCAATTTCCTCGTTGTGAGAATTCACTCGCCATCTGCCGGCGTTCCGAGCGGTCGACCGCAGCCGCCGGCAGTCACAACGGGAGAGTCCATGGAATTCCAACTCAACGGGCGGCCCTTCGTCTTCGACGGCGAGGACGACACGCCTTTGCTGTGGGTCGTGCGCGATGCTGCGGGCCTGACCGGCACCAAATACGGGTGCGGCATCGGCGCGTGCGGGGCCTGCACGGTGCACGTCGATGGGGTGGCCACACGCACTTGCGTGCTGCCGGTCTCGGCGGTGGCGGGCAAACGCATCACCACGATCGAAGCGCTGTCACCTGCGCGTTCGCACCCGATTCAGCGGGCGTGGATCGCCAAAGACGTACCTCAGTGCGGCTACTGCCAGTCGGGCATGGTGATGGCCGCCGCCGCGCTGCTCGACCAGCATCCTCACCCGACCGACGCGCAGATCGACGAGGCGATGACCAACCTCTGCCGCTGTGCCACTTATCACCGCATTCGCGAGGCGATTCATGACGCAGCAAAACGCTGAACCGGCGCGCGTCATCGCGCAAAACGCGACGGCGGGCGCACCGGCCTCCCCATCGCGGCGTCACTGGCTCACAGGCATGTCACTGAGCGTCGGCAGTCTGATGATTCCGATCTCGGCATCGTGGCTGGCAAGTCCGGACGCGCGCGCCGCCGACAATGCCCTCGTCGAAATCAACGACTGGATTCGTATCGATGCCGACGGGACGACCGTGCTCGGCCTCTCGCAATGCGAAGTCGGGCAGGGCGTGTATACCGGCTTGCCGCAGGTGCTGGCCGACGAGCTGGACGCCGACTGGCGGCGCGTGCGCGTGGCGTTCGTGACGGCGCGCGACGCCTACCGCACCGCCGCCGCCAACGAAGCGTTGCAGCAGTTCGTGGGTGCGTCGATGTCGGCCACGTTGTTCTACGAGCGTTTGCGTGTCGCGGGGGCGCAGGCGAGAGAGGCGCTGGTGAGCGTTGCGGCGCGTCGGTTCGGCGTGCGCACGACCAATTGCGTGACGAAGGACGGCCGGGTGCTGCATCCGCAGTCCGGCCGCTCGCTAGGCTACGGCGAGCTGGTGGCCGAAGCGGCGAAACTGCCGCTCAACCCGCATCCGCGATTGAAGCACGACGCCGCCCACGTCCTGATCGGCAAGTCGGTGGCGCGTCTCGACACGCCGTCGAAAGTCGATGGCTCGGCGGTCTTCGGCATCGATGTGAACGTGCCCGGCATGCTGTGCGGCGCGGTGCGCATGGCGCCGACGTCGGGCGGCATGCCGTTGTCGGTGCGCAATCGCGAAGAGATCAAAGCGCGCAAGGGCGTGCACGATGTCGTGCTGGCAAAGGACGCTGTCATCGTCGTCGCCGAAGATTACTGGCGCGCGAAGCGGGCCTGCGATGCGCTGGATGTCGAATGGCAAGCGGGGCCGGCAGCCGATAGCGCCACGATTCTCGCGCAGCGTCGCGACGCTCTCGCGAACGCCAGCGGCGGTGTCGCCACGAACATCGGCGATGCGAAGCAACGGATCGCGGCGGGCGGCAAGGTCGTGACGGCGGAGTATCACTCGCCGTACATCGTTCACGCGACGATGGAGCCGGTGAACGCTACCGTGCACGTGCGCAAGGACAAAGGCGAGATCGAAGTCTGGGGGCCGATTCAGGGGCAGGACAAAGTGCGCTGGGCGCTCGGTGGCATCTTCAGGTTGCCGCCGGAGAAAATCACCGTGCATACGACCTTCCTCGGCGGCAGCTTCGGGCGCAAGTACGTGCCCGACTTCGTGATCCACGCGGCGCTCGCCTCTGCCGCCGTGGGGCGCCCCGTCAAAGTGATCCGCTCGCGCGAGGACGATATTCGCCATGGCTTCTTCCGGCCGTGTGCGTCGGGCCGCTTCCAGGCCGTGCTCAGTCACGACGGGTTGCCCGGCGCGATGCACATGCGCGTGGCGGGACAGTCGATGTACAACGTCATCAAAAAGGATCATTACGAGAAGGCGGGCTACGACGAGACCATGCTCGACGGGCTTTACGACCTTGCGTATGCCGTGCCGAATCTGCGCGTCGAGGGCATCGACGTGCCGCAGTCGAACATTCCCGTGAGCTTCATGCGATCGGTCGGCTCGACGTCGAGCGTCTTCTTCCTGGAGAGCTTCATCGACGAGATGGCCGACGCGGCGGGCATCGATCCCGTCGAGTATCGCAAGCGTTTGCTCAAGCACGACACACTGGCCACCCGCGTGATCGAGACGACGGTGACGTCGGCCGGATGGCACACGAAAGCGAAGCCCGGCGTGCATCGTGGCTTCGGTTATTGCACGTACACCGGGCGCGGCGCGGCGTTCTCGACGTACGTGGCCGTTGCCGTGGAACTGCGCGTCGTGAGCGATCGCTTCAAGGTGGAGCGCGTGGTCTGCGGCGTCGATTGCGGGCGTCCGATCAATCCGAACCTCATACGCGCGAACATCGAAGGCGGCATCGGTTTTGCACTGACCAACACCTTCAAGAGCCAGATCACGTTCGCGAACGGCGGTGTCGAGCAGAGCAACTTCGGCGATTACCCGCTGCTGTATCTCGCGGAAATGCCGAAGGTCGAGACCGTGATTCTGCCGAGCGATCGCCCGCCGCAAGGGTGTGGCGAGGTGTCGCTGCCGCCGATGGCCCCGGCCGTCGCGCAGGCGATTCGTCGCGCGACGGGCGTGCGCGCGCGTTCGATGCCGCTGCCGCAGACGGTCGCCGAAGCCCGTGCGCTGGCGACGCCTGACTGAAATCGGAATTCTCCCCCTTCCGGCGTTGGCGTGACACGTCATACGGCGCGTCATGCCGCCGCCGGACTCGCCGTGCAGGACGGCAGTGTCGTTCGTAATCCAATATCAATAAGGGAATGTCATGAAACGCAAGGTTGGGATGGCGATGGCGTTGATGCTCGCCGCAGGGGGCGTCAAGGCGGATGGATTGCAGATCTACGGGATCCTCGACAATAGCGTGGAATACCTCAGCAACGCCGGTGTGGGGGCGAACGGCGGCAAGGCGTCGCTCCTTCGGATCAGTAACGGCTCGCAGGCGCCGAACCGTTTCGGCTTCAAGGGCTCGGAGGATCTGGGCGGCGGGCTCAAGGCGATCATGCAACTGGAGGCAGGCTTCAACCTCGACTCGGGACAACTGCAGCAGGGCGGGCGGATGTTCGGCCGTCAGGCGTACGTCGGGCTGCAGAATTCATGGGGCGCATTAAGCGTCGGTCGTCAAAAGAATCTGATTTACGACGCGTTCCTCGAACTCGATCCGCTCTCGTACTACAGCTACTCGCTCCCGGCGTTGGACGCGCAGTTCGTCGGCAAGGCCGACAACGCGATCAAGTATGCGGGCAACGTCAACGGCTTCAAGGTCGCGGGTCTGTTCTCGACGGGCTACGACGCCACGATCGCCAACGGTGCGCAGGTGCCGGGCGAATGGCGTGTCGGTAAGGAGTACAGCGTGTCCGTGGGGTATGCCAGCGGTCCGCTCAACGCCTCGCTAGTGTACGACCGGCAGCAGGGCACGACCGTCGCGACGCAGGGGCCGCACAACGCAGCGTGTGGCCGCCGGTGCGAGCTATGCGCTCGGCAACTTCAAGCCGTATGTCGGGTACCAGTGGTATCTGAGCGATGTGCCGGGCGTGGCGGCGCGCAGCGCATTGTATTTCGCGGGCCTGCAGTACCGGCCGGCAGCGGAAGTGATGCTCTCGGGCGCGATTTACTACCACAACATCACGTCGACGAATCAGCATCCGTATCTCCTGGCGGCCAACGCGGCGTATCTGCTGTCAAAGCGCACGCAGTGGTTCGCGCAGGTCGGCTTCTCGCGCAACCAGAACGGCTCCAATCTCGGCGTGACGGGGTATGGCATGAGCGTTGTGCCCGGCAGCAATCAATTGGGCGTGGCGGTGGGGCTGTCGCACGTCTTCTGACGCTGCACGTGCCGGGCAACAAAAAAGGACATCCGGGGATGTCCTTTTCTGCGTCGGCGGATGACCCGTTGCGGGTCATCCGGGCGATGGCTTAACGATGGCTCAATGACGGAAGTGGCGCGTGCCCGTCATCAGCATGGCGACGTTGCGTTCGTCGGCTGCGGCGATCACTTCGTCGTCGCGCATCGAACCGCCCGGGTGAATCACGCAGGTGGCGCCGGCGTCGACTACCACGTCGAGGCCGTCGCGGAACGGGAAGAAGGCGTCCGACGCCACGGCCGAACCGTTGAGCGACAGACCGGCGTTCTGGGCCTTGATGCTGGCGATACGGGCCGAGTCCACACGGCTCATCTGACCTGCGCCCACGCCCAGCGTCATGCCGCCGGCGCAGAACACGATGGCGTTCGACTTGACGTACTTCGCCACGCGCCATGCGAACAGCAAGTCCTCCATCTCCTTCGGCGTCGGGTGACGCTTCGTGACCACGCGCAGTTCGTGCGGCGCCACGTTCTTGGCGTCGGGCGACTGAACGAGCAGGCCGCCGCCCACACGCTTGAAGTCGTACTGGTTCACGCCGCTGCCCAGCGGCACTTCCAGCAGACGCACGTTCTGCTTGGCGGCGAAGATCTGCTTGGCGGCGTCGGTGAACGACGGGGCGAGCAGCACTTCCACGAATTGCTTGGAGACGGCTTGCGCAGCGGCTTCGTCGACTTCGCGGTTAAAGGCGATGATGCCGCCGAAGGCCGACGTCGGATCGGTCTGGAACGCCTTGGCATAAGCTTCGGCCGGCGATGCGGCCAGCGCCACGCCGCACGGGTTCGCGTGCTTGATGATCACGCAGGCAGGCGCTTCGAACGTCTTCACGCATTCCCACGCGGCATCGGCGTCGGCGATGTTGTTGTACGACAGTTCCTTGCCCTGCAACTGACGGTAGTTCGCCAGCGAGCCTTCCGGAGTGACGATGTCGCGGTAGAACGCGGCGCTCTGGTGCGGGTTCTCGCCGTAGCGCATGTCCTGCACCTTCGTGTACGCCAGGTTCAGCGTTGCCGGGTAAGCCGAGCGCTCGCTGTGACGCAGCGACTCGCCCAGGCTCGTCAGATAGTTGGTGATCGCGCCGTCATACTGGGCCGTGTGCGCGAACACCTTCGTGGCCAGACGGAAGTTCGTGGCGTAGCCGACGGTGTTGCCGTTCGCCTTCATTTCGTCGAGCACGACGGCGTAGTCGGCCGGGTCGACGATGACGGTGACGTCACGATGGTTCTTGGCCGCCGAGCGCAGCATGGTCGGGCCGCCGATGTCGATGTTCTCGATGGCGTCTTCGAGCGAGCAGTCGTCCTTGGCGACGGTCTGCACGAACGGGTACAGGTTCACCACGAGCAGGTCGATCGTCGGAATGCCGTGCTTGTCGAGCGCAGCCATATGCTCGGGCAGGTCGCGACGCGCCAGAATACCGCCGTGCACCTTCGGGTGCAGCGTCTTCACACGGCCGTCGAGCATTTCCGGAAAGCCGGTGTAGTCGGCCACTTCGGTCACTTTCAGACCGGCGTCGGCCAGCAGTTTGGCGGTGCCGCCGGTGGAGAGAATCGACACGCCTTGGGCGGCGAGCGACTTGGCGAAGTCGACGATGCCGGTCTTGTCGGAGACGGAAATAAGAGCTTGCTTGATCATGACGGACGGTAGTGAAGCGGCAAAAACGGGCGGGTGAACGCGAAGGCGCGAGATCGGCCGGGGGAAGCGAATCCCTTACAGCAGACCGTGCTGCTGCAATTTCTTGCGCAGCGTGTTGCGGTTGATCCCCAGATACTCCGCGGCGAGCGACTGGTTGCCGTCGGCCTTGCCGAGCACGAACTCGAGCAGAGGTTTTTCGACGACCGAGACGACCATATCGTAGACATCGTGTGGTCGTGCGCCGTCCAGATCACGGAAATACATATCCAGACTCTCGCGCACAGATTGTTCTATGTTTGCTTTGCTCATGCGGCTAATAGCTCCCTCGGAGATTCTTGTTCATAGCAGAGGCGGTCCGAGTGCGCCTTCTGCTCTTCGAAAAACTCGTTGACCGCAGCCAACTGTTCCTGCGTGGTGTCGAGCGTATTCATACGCTGGCGGAACGTGGCTGCCCCCGGCAGGCCACGCGAATACCACGCGATATGCTTACGCGCGGTTCGTACACCGGTGTACTCCCCATAGAACTCGTAATGGTCCTCGAGGTGTTCGTTCATGATCTGCTGGATCTCGTCGACGCGCGGCGGCAGGGCGATCTCGCCCGTCGTGAGAAAAAGTTCGATGTCGCGGAACAGCCAGGGGCGGCCCTGCGCCGCCCGGCCGATCATGATGGCGTCCGCCCCCGTGACTTCGAGCACGTGTTTCGCTTTTTGCGCCGAGGTGATGTCGCCGTTGGCCACGACCGGAATGCGCGCTGCGGCCTTCACGGCGGCGATGGTCTCGTATTCGGCGTCGCCATGATAAAGATCGTCACGCGTGCGACCATGCACCGTCAGCATGCTGATGCCGCAGTCCTCGGCGATGCGCGCGACGGTAAGTGCGTTCTTGTGCTCGCGATCCCACCCCGTGCGGATCTTCAGCGTGACCGGCACCACGTCGCCGACTGCGCCCACGACGGCGGACACGATGCGTGCGACCAGCGGTTCGTTCTGCAACAGCGCCGAGCCGGCCGCCACGTTGCAGACCTTCTTGGCCGGGCATCCCATGTTGATGTCGATGATCTGCGCGCCGCGCTCGACGTTGTAGCGGGCGGCCTCGGCCATCATGGCCGGGTCCGCGCCCGCGATCTGCACGGAGATCGGCGCGACTTCGCCCGCGTGATTGGCGCGGCGCATCGTCTTCTCGCTCTTCCACAACTGGGCGTTGGAGGCCACCATTTCCGAGACGGCATAGCCCGCGCCCAGTCGTTTGCACAACTGGCGGAACGGCCGGTCCGTCACACCCGCCATGGGGGCGACGAACAGGTTATTGCGGAGTTCGTGGGGACCGATACGCACGATGAAGGGGAAAAGCCGGGAAAAAGATCGCTATTTTACTGCGAAAACCCGTCCCCGTCGCCTAAAAAATGTGCAATCTTTCGCGCGATCCCGTCGGCAAAGCCCCTGACTCAGCCGCGCTGGCCGAACATCATCTGGCGTGCAAACGCCGTTTTCAGCGGGGGAATGAGGTCCAGACTGGCGAGCGCCATGCCGCGCAATCGGGCCACGGGGGTGGCGTCGATGCCGAACACACGGGGCAGCAGATCGGTAATGCGGATGGTCAGCCCGCGGTCGGCGCGACGGCGTCGCGCGAAGGCGGCCAGCGCAGCCGGGCCGGGAACGCCCCGGTGGGCTGCGGCCGAACGGGCGTCGCGCACGAGGGCGTCGGCGAGGTCGAAGGCGTCGCGCAGGCCGAGATTCAGGCCCTGACCGGCGACCGGATGCAGCGTTTGCGCCGCGTTGCCGATGGCTGCGACGCGGGCGTCGACGACTTGCCCGAGCGCGTTCAGACCGAGCGGGAAACCGGCGCGTGCGGTAATCGATGTGAATTTACCCATTCTGTCGCCGAACGCCGTATGCAGTTCGTCCAGGAATGGGGCATCCGCCAGTTCGCGGCGGCGTTTGGCTTGCGCATGCGAGCAGCACCATACGAGCGCGTAGCCGTGTTCCTGCGGCAGCAGCGCGAGCGGGCCGTCGGACGTGAAGCGCTCCCATGCCCAGCCGACACGCGGTCGCTCGCATGTCACGAAGCCGACGAGGGCCGTCTGTCCGTAATCGCGCGCGCGCGGGCGCGTCGCCTGCCCCTCGAACAAGCCGCCTTCGGCATTGACCGCGAGCGTGGCGTGCAGCGTGTGCGCGTGATCGTCGACCGACGCGCGAAGCGTGATCGTGACTTGCTGGGCGTCCTGGCGCAGCGCTATGGCGCGGTACGGGCGGAAGTGATGCAGGCCCGGGATGTCCGAGTCGAGCACGTCGATGTGCGGGGCGTGCGAGGGGGGTGAGGTGTGCGAGGGGGGCGGCGTGTGCTCGACACGGGCGGACAACCTGGCGCTCGCCGAGTCGAGCGCTCGCATGAGCGCGCCATACCGCACGACATAGCCGAGTGCCGGAACGCTGTGCTCGAGCGCGTCGATCTGCGTGCTGCCGAAGCGCTGCGCCTGCGACACGTGGATATGCTGGATCGGCGTATTCGGCAGCGCGCCGGGATCGTGCGGCCAGGCGCCGGCGCGCGCGAGGATTTCGCGGCTGCCATGCGACAGCGCGAGGGTGCGCGGGTCGTCGTAGCCGGCCTGCGGGCCTCGCCCGTCCACCAATGCGATGCGCAACTGGGGGGCGCGTTGCGCAAGCAGCAGCGCAAGCGTGGCGCCCACCGGGCCCGCGCCGACGATGGCGACGTCGAAACGCCCGGCCGGGCGCGGGGGTGCCGCCTGCGCTTCGGCGTGCTCGGTGATTTCTGCGCTTGCGGGAGCCTGAGCGTTCGTCATCGGTCGTCTATGCATTCGCCATGCGTTGCCCGTCAATCATCAGCCGCGCATGAGCGCTTCGATCTCGTCGGCGTCGACCGGCACGTCGCGCGTGAGCAGCGTGCAGCCGTCGGCATTCACGATGGCGTCGTCTTCGATCCGGATACCGATGTTCCAGTAGCGCTCGTCGATGTCCGGGCCCGGCCGCACGTAAATGCCGGGCTCGATGGTCATCGCCATGTTGGTTGCCAGTGTGCGCCACGGGCGCTCGCCGTTCGGACCGTCTTCGCGATACTCGCCGCAGTCGTGCACGTCCATGCCGATCCAATGCCCCGTGCGGTGCATGTAGAAGCGGCTGTAGGACTTGTTGGCGATGACGTCGTCGAGGCTGCCCACGGCGTCGCGCTTGAGCAGGCCGGTGTCGAGCATGCCCTGTGCAAGCACGCGCACTGCGGCTTCGTGAGGCGCGTCGAAACGCACGCCGGCGCGGGTCGCGTCGATGGCGGCCTGTTGCGACGCCAGAACGATGTCGTACAGCTCGCGCTGGGCGGGCGTGAACTTGCCGTTGGCGGGGAACGTGCGGGTGATGTCCGACGCGTAGCCGTCGAGCTCGCACGCGGCGTCGATCAGCACGAGGTCGCCGTCGCGCAGTTCGGCGTCGCCCGCACGGTAATGCAGCACGGTCGCGTTCGCGCCGGTGGCGACGATCGAGCCGTACGCGGGGAACTGCGAACCGTTGCGGCGGAATTCGTATAGGAGTTCGGCTTCGAGATGGTATTCACGCAGCCCCACGCGCGACGCCTTCATCGCGCGTACGTGAGCGTCCGCCGAAATCTTGCCGGCGCGCGCCATGATGTCGAGTTCGGTGCGGTCCTTGATGAGACGCATCTCGTCGAGAATCGCGCGGATGTCGCGCGCGGCCGACGGGGCCGACACCCCTGTGCGGCTCTGGGCACGCACCGCGCTCAGCCAGTGGCGCACCTGACGATCCTGCTGGGCCGACGCGCCCAGCGCGTAAAACAATGCCGGCGCATCGGCCAGCAGTTGCGGCAGGCGCGTATCGATGTCGTCGAAGGGATATGCGGCGTCGAAACTGAAGGCCTCGCGCGCCGCTTCCGGCCCGTAGCGGTAGCCGTCCCAGATCTCGCGCTCTTCGTTCTTCGCGCGGCAGAACAGGATCGACTGACCGGTGCGGCTGTCGAGCACGACGACCGCCTCGGGTTCCGTGAAGCCGGACAGATAGTAGAAATAGCTGTCGTGACGGTACGGGTAGTCGCTGTCGCGATTGCGCGGCACTTCCGGCGCGGTCGGCAAAATGGCGACACCGCCACCGGCCTTGCGCATCTGTTCGATGACTTGCTCGCGGCGGGCACGGTACGGGGAATCAGACATCGCGGGCTCCATTGTCGGGGGATGGGTTCGGAATTAATCGTGCGTTCGGGCTTGCTGACGGTCGTGCGTTCGGTCTCGCGTGTTGGATTTCGCGTGTTGGATCTCGCGTTTACCGGCCCGTTCAGGCGATTCTACTGCCGGGGGCGAGGTCGTGCCGCGCGCGCACTTCGGCGTCGAGCGCGGCAAGCTGTGCCGGGGTGCCGACGTTTTCCCAAACGCCGTCGAAGCGCTCGCCGCTCGCCAGTCCTGCGGCGATCGAGCGCCGGTACAACGGCGTGAGCGCCAGGCGCGTGCCCGGCACGATGCCGTCGAACAGACGCAGATCGTACAGCGCGATATTGCCGAACGTGAGCGGTGTGGCGTCTGGCGGGGCCGTATCCGGCGGGTAGAGGCGACCCGCCGGGTCGAGGGCGAAGTCGCCTGCCGGATGAAACGCCGGGTTGGGCACCATCACGAGATGCATGCCCGGCTCGCGCTGCGCGGCGAGACGTTGCGCTTGCGGGCGAAGCGTGGCGTAGTCGAAGGTGGTGAAAATGTCCCCGGACACGGCGAGAAACAGGTTGCCGGCGCCTTCGAGCAGCGGCCGTGCATTCGCGATGCCGCCCGCCGTCTCCAGCGCCTCGGCTTCGGCCGAATAGGCGAGACGCACGCCGAACGCGCTGCCGTCGCCGAGCGTGGCTTCGATCTGCGCGCCCAGCCAGGCGTGATTGATGACGATGTCGGTGAAGCCTGCGCGCCGCAGTGCCTCGATCTGCCAGACAACGATCGGCTTGCCGCCCACGCGCAGCAGGGGCTTGGGTGTCGTGTCCGTGAGCGGACGCATGCGCTCGCCGCGTCCGGCGGCGAAAATCATCGCCTTCATGCGATAGGCCTCAGAACGTGTAACCGACGTCGACCCGCTGACCGGTCAGTTCGTCGAGCAGCTTGGCCAGCGGACGCAACGGCGCGTAGCGATCGGCGACCTTGCGGGCGTAGTCGAGAAAGCGCGGCGTATCGGCGAGATAGCGCGGCTTGCCGTCGCGATAGTTGATGCGCGCGAAGATGCCGAGCACCTTGAGGTGGCGTTGCAGCCCCATCCACTCGGCCTGACGGTAGAACTCGCCGAAATCGGCGTCGACCGGCAGACCGGCCTTACGCGCACGCTCCCAGTAATACGCCAGCCAGTCGAGCTGACGTTCCTCGTCCCAACTGAGGAAGGCGTCGCGCATGAGCGAAATCACGTCGTAGGTGAGCGGGCCGTACACGGCATCCTGGAAGTCGAGAATGCCCGGTCCCGTCGTGCCGGGCAGGCCCGGCATCAGATTGCGCGGCATGTAGTCGCGATGCACGAACACCTTGGGTTGCGCGAGCGCGTTCTCGATGAGCAACTGATTGACGCGATCGAGCGTGGCGCGCTGCGTGTCGTTCAGTTCCACCTTCAGATGCTTGCCGACGTACCAGTCGGGGAACAGATCGAGCTCGCGCTGGAGCAGCGCCGTGTCATAGGCCGGCAGCACGTCCGGACGCGAGCTTTGCTGCCAGACGATCAGCGCGTCGAGTGCTGCGCGCATGAGCGGACGGGCGTTGTCGTCGTTGAGCACGTCGAGATACGTCTCGCGTCCAAGATCCGTGAGCAGCAGGAAACCCTGTGCGAGATCCTCGGCCAGCACCTTCGGCGCTTGCAGACCCGCTTCGGCCAGCAGACCGGCGATGTGCACGAACGGGCGGCAATCCTCCTGCGGCGGCGGTGCGTCCATCACGATCAGGCTCGGATGCGCCGGATCGTGGCTGCCGATGCGGAAGTACCGGCGGAAGCTCGCGTCGGCCGACGCCGGCGCCCAATTCGCCATATCGAGCGAGAACGCGCCGGATACGCTGCATAGCCAGCGGTGAAGGGCTTGCAGGCGGGGATCGGTGGTGTCGGCGAGGGCGCTGGAAGCGTCCGAAACACTCGCGGATGCGGTGGGGTGTGCTGTCATGATGGGGGCGGTAAACGTCTTGCCATATAATACCCGATCATGTTTTCCAGACGCCCTGTTTCTCGACCTCGATCGACCGTCCCGAATGTCCCGGCAAAGCCGTCTGGACAAGCGGGATTGGCTGCCCGCAAGCGGCGCCACGATTGTCACGCTGTTTGCGTACATGCCGGATAAACAAGTCCATACGAATGAAGTTTCTTCGCTGCGGCGCATGATGCGCACGCGGCGTAAGCCACTGGCGCTCCTGCTCTCCCTGCCGGGGGTGTGGTGTTCGCTCGCCGGTGCGCAGGAAGCGCCCCCGCCCGATATTGCCAAGAGCGACGGTCTCGTGCTCAGAACGGTGCCGGCGCTCGTCGATAACCCGCTCGAAGCCGGCGACGATGTGCCGTTGTACGTGCGAGGGATGAATCTGACGGGCCGCACCAACGTCGACGGTACCGTCGACGGCGACGCCGAAGCGCGCAAGTACCGCTCGTTCGTGAAGGGCGATCGCCTGACCTACGATCAGGACTCGGACGAAGTGGTCGCGCGCGGCAATGCGCGTCTGTCGCAGGGCGGCAACCTGTTCACCGGCCCTGAAGCCCATATGTATACCGGCGCGGGTGACGGCTACATGCTCACACCGACGTACCGGCTCGTGTCGGGCGGCGGCGGCAAGTCGGAGCGCGCGGATATCGAGGCGAATAATGTCGTCACGATGCAGCGCGGCACGTATTCCGGCTGCGCGACCTGCGAGGAAGACGGCAAGACGCCGGCCTGGTACATCAAGGCTTCCGAGTTCGAGTTCGATCAGGAGCAGCAGGAGGGCACCGCGTACAACGGCGTGCTGTTCTTCCAGGGGGTGCCGATTCTCGCCAGCCCTTACCTGTCGTTCCCGACGTCCAGCGAGCGTCGTTCCGGTTTCCTCGCGCCGACGTTTACCCAGTCGAGCCGAACCGGTTTCGAGCTGGCGACGCCGTACTACTTCAATATCGCACCGAACCGCGATCTGACGATCACGCCGCGCTTCATGACGAAGCGGGGCGTGATGCTCAATGGCGATTTCCGATATCTGGAGCCGACGTATGCCGGCCTGTTCCATATCGAGTACCTGCCGAAGGACCGGGTCACGGGCGACGCACGCTACACGTTCACGTTCCAGCACAGTCAGGCGCTGGGCTACGGCGTGAACGCCTACGTCAACTTCACGAAGGTCTCGGACGACACATATCCGGACGACTTCGGCTCGGGCACGAACTTCCAGACGGGCGTGCAACGCGTGTATAACCGCGAAGCCGGCCTGACGTGGAACTACGGCGACTGGTCGTTCCTTGCGCGCGTGCTGAAGTACCAGACGCTGTCGCCCAGCGTGCCGCAATACGAATCGGTGCCTGAACTGTCGGCGACGTATAACAAGCTCGACTTCCACGGCTTCGATTTCACGATGCCGATCCGGTATAACCGTTTCCAGATCGCGTCCTGGACGGGGCAGCCGAACGGCGAGCGGATCTTCGCGCAGCCGACCCTGAGTTACCCGATCCTCACGCCCGGCTACTTCGTCGTGCCCAAGGTCATCTTCAACGCGGCCTCGTATAACGTCGATTATCCGAACGGTTCGACGATGCGCTCGTCGATCACGCGCACGGTGCCGACGGTCAGTCTGGATACCGGTCTGACGTTCGAGCGCCCGCTCACGCTGTTCGGCACGGCGATGAAGCAGACGTTGGAGCCGCGTTTGTTCTACGTCTATACGCCATATCGCAATCAGAGTTCGATTCCGATTTTCGACAGCGCGGTGGCCGACTTCAACCTCGCGGAAATCTTCAGCGAGAACTCGTTTATCGGCGTCGACCGTATTCAGGATGCGAACCGTGTCACGGCCGCGCTGACGTCGCGCCTGATCGATGCGGACACCGGTGTGGAACGCGGCCGTGTCTGGTACGCCCAGCGCTACAACATCCAGCAGTCGCGTGTGACGATGCCCGGCGGTGTGCCGGAAGACTCCGGCGTGTCCGACTTCCTGGTGGGCGGTTCGGCGCTGCTATACCAGAACATCACGCTGAGCTCTGCGGTGCAGTACAGCCCGAGCACGTCGCAGTTCAACCGCTCGGACGTCGGCGTGACGTGGCGACCGGGCGAGCGCAAGGTGTTCAACCTGTATTACCGTTACCTGCGTAACCCGCCGCCCGTGGTGGGACAAACCGCATTGAGCGTCTCGCCGATCAACCAGATCGAACTTTCCGGTCAGTGGCCGATCACACCGCGATTCGGCATCGTTGGCCGCCTGAACTACAGCATTACGGACAAGACGTTCATCGATGCCCTGGCGGGTTTCGAGTATGATGCCGACTGCTGGGCCTTCCGGGTGGGGCTCCAGCGCTACGCGACCAACGCCACGACGACGACTTCGCGCATTTTCGCGCAGTTGGAGTTGAAGGGCTTGACCAAGTCCGGCAACAGCGCCACAGAAGCCTTCAAGGTCGGGGTGCCGGGCTATCAACCGCCGCCGACGAACCAGATTCCTTCTCGATTCAGCAACTATGAATGACATGTTTGTGAAGCGTGCCTCGCTGCTCGCGGGTCTGTGCCTCGCCGCCGGCGTGGCGGTGGCCCAGCCGGCACCGGTCAGTGTCAGGACGGCAGGCGCGCCCGCGTCGTCCGCACGTGCGGTCGATTCCATCGTCGCCGTGGTCAACGACAGCGTGATCACGCGCAAGGAACTCGACACGCGTATCGAGGAAGCCAAACATCAGCTGACGCTCGCCAAGCGCCCGATTCCGGACGCCGACCTGCTGCAACGTCAGGTGCTCGAACAGATGATCGTCACGCAGGTGCAGCTCCAGCGCGCCAAGGAAGACGGCATCGTCGTGAAGGATGCCGACGTCGAGCAGGCGTTGCAGCGCATCGCCGCCGACAACCGTCTGAGCGTCGATCAGTACAAGGCGCGTCTGTCGCAGGCCGGCGTGCCGTGGGACGCCTTCCGCAAGGAAGTGCGCGAGCAGATCATCATGGCGCGGCTGCGCGATCGCGAAGTCGACAGTCAGGTGCAGGTCAGCGACTCGGAAATCAATACGTATCTCGCCGCACAGCGTGGCGCGACGGCTGCACCGGCCGAGACGGAATACCGTCTGAGCGAAATCATCGTGAAGCTGCCCGATGGCGCCACGCCCGATCAGGTCAGTGCTGCTCAGAAGAAGGCGGCCGAAGCGCTTGACAAGGCGAAGTCCGGTGGCGATTTCGCCGCGCTCGCCAGGCAGTATTCGGACGCTTCGGATGCCGCGAGCGGCGGCGACATGGGCTTCCGCATTCCCGAGCGCATTCCCGATCTGTACCTGAATCAGATCCAGAAGCTGAAGCCGGGCACGGTCGTGCCGCAGGTGCTTCGCAGCAACAACGGTTTCCACGTCATCAAGGTGATCGAAACCCGTAAGCAGGGTGGCGATCAGGGCATGACCGTGCCGCAGATTCATGCGCGTCACATCCTGATTCCGGTCGGCGATGGGGTGTCGGACGAAGCGGCCCGTAAGAAGCTGCTCGATCTGAAGACGAAGATCGAAGCCGGTCAGCTCGACTTTGCCGTGGCGGCCCGCGAGAACTCGAAGGACGGCTCGGCGTCCCAAGGCGGCGATCTCGGCTGGATTTCGCCTGGCGAGACGGTGCCGGCGTTCGAGCGCGCAATGTCCGAACTCAAGGACGGTCAAATCAGCGATCCGGTGCGCTCGGAGTATGGTTATCACCTGATTCAGGTGCTGGGCCATCGCGAGTCGCAAGTGTCCGGCGATCAGGAGCGCAACCTTGCCATGCAGGAACTGCGTGGCCGCAAGGCCGAGCAGCAGTACCGCGACTGGTTGCAGCAACTGCGCGACAGCGCTTACGTCGACTATCGTCTGAGCAACGCGCAGCAGTAAGCGCCGCTAAGACGTTTCTCGATACCCTCTCTTTTCAGGCATGACTTCCGACCGGTCCTTCGTTCTCGCCATCACCACGGGTGAACCGGCGGGCGTCGGGCCGGAGCTGACCGTGCAGGCGCTCGTAAAGTGCCTCGCCGCGCCGGAACCGTCCGCCGTGCCTGCGGCTTTCGCTGCCGCTTCGACGACTTCCACTTCGACGTCTTCCACTTCGGACCAGTCGCTCGCCCATTGCCGGTTCGTTGTGCTCGGCGACGCTTCGCTGCTCGCCTCGCGCGCGCAGGCCGTGGGGCTGGGCAACGCCTGGCAGGCGCTACTCGACGGTGGCCGAGTGCGCGTCGTGCATCACGCGCTTGCCGTTCCGGCGACCCCGGGGCAGCTCGACGCCGCCAATGGCCGCTATGTGCTGGCGTTGCTCGACGACGCCATCGATGGCGCGCTCGCGGGGACGTACGACGCCGTTGTCACGGCACCGTTGCAGAAAAGCACGATCAACGACTGCGGTGTCGCATTCACCGGCCACACGGAGTATCTCGCCGAGCGCACGGGCACGCCGCGCGTGGTGATGATGCTCGCCGGCGGTGGCCTGCGCGTTGCGCTCGCAACGACGCATTTGCCGCTCGCGCAGGTGCCGGGGGCGATCCGTCGCGACGACCTGCTGCAAACGCTCGTCATCCTCAATCACGATCTGATGCGTCATTTCGGCGTCACACGTCCGCGTATTCTCGTGACCGGTCTCAACCCGCATGCCGGCGAGTCGGGCTACCTCGGTCGCGAGGAAATCGACGTCATCACGCCGGCGTTGGAAGACGCCCATGCCGCAGGCATCGACGCTCGCGGCCCGTACCCCGCAGATACCCTGTTCCAGCCGCGTCACCTCGAAGGTGCCGACGCCGTGCTCGCCATGTACCACGATCAGGGCCTGCCAGTGCTCAAGTACGCCAGTTTCGGCGCAGGCGTGAACATCACGCTCGGTCTGCCGATCATCCGTACGTCGGTCGATCATGGCACTGCCCTCGATCTCGCGGGCACGGGGCAAGCAGAGAGCGGCAGCCTTCTCGAGGCGTTGCGCACTGCCGCGACGATGGCGGCCAATGCCGCAACACACGCACAACTGACCGCGAGTGCGAGCGGCGATCCGCACGCCACCCAACCGCGTTCATAAGGAATTTCACATGAGTAGCGCATCGAAGCGCACGGGCGTCCAACAGGGCCACGTGGCGCGCAAACGTTTTGGTCAGAACTTTCTCGTCGATATGGGCGTGATCGACGCGATCGTAAGCGCCATCTCGCCGCGCAGCGACGACCTGATGGTCGAAATCGGGCCGGGGCTCGGCGCGCTGACGACACCGCTGACCGAATGGCTCGCGCATCTGCATGTCGTTGAACTCGACCGCGATCTGGTCGCACGTCTCACGCGCAAGTTCGGTGATCGCGTGAGCGTTCATGCGGGTGACGCCCTCGACTTCGACTTCGGCTCGCTCGTCCCGGCAGACCGCCACGACGAAGCGCCGCTTCGCATCGTCGGCAATCTGCCGTACAACATTTCCAGCCCGCTGCTGTTCCATCTCATGCGCTACGCCGCGCTCGTGCGCGATCAGCACTTCATGTTGCAGGACGAAGTGGTCGAGCGCATGGTGGCGCCGGCCGGATCGAGCAACTACAGCCGGCTGTCGGTCATGCTTCAGTATCGCTACTGGATGGACAAGGTGCTCGACGTGCCGCCCGATGCGTTCAATCCGCCGCCCAAAGTCGATTCGGCCGTGGTGCGGATGATCCCGCGCGCGGTGGCCGATTTGCCGCAGGTCGATCTGGACGTGTTCGAAGCGGTCGTCGCACAGGCATTTTCACAGCGTCGCAAAATGCTGCGCAATACCCTGCACAGCTATCGGGACCGTGTCGATTTCGATGCACTGGGCTTCGACCTCACGCGTCGCGCCGAAGATGTGCCGGTGGACGAATACGTGAACCTCGCGCGCGCGATCAGCGGCGCCGGTTCACAAGGCTGATCCCGGCGAACACGAGCACCACGGCGCCGCCGAAGCGCCAGCCGACGGATTCGCCGAGAATCAGCACGCCGAACGTCACGCCGAAGAGCGGACTCAGGAACGAGAACGACGCGAGACGGGCGGCGCTGTAACGTGTGAGCAACCAGAACCAGATCAGATAGCTCGCAAACGCCACGCCGACCGCCTGATACACGAGGCTGACCCACGCGGTGGCCGTCATCGGTCCGATCGTCACATTTCCCGTGACCAGTGCGAGCAGGCACAGGAGCACGGCCGAGACGGCAAGCTGGTAAAGCAGCGTCTTCGCCGGTGCCGCCGTCGCCAACCGCGAGGCGCGCACGACCACCGTCGTCATTCCCCACAACACGCCAGCGAGGATCGCCAGCAGATCGCCCGGCCAGGTTGTTGCGAGGGTCGCGCTGCTGCCGTCGGAGAACGCCACGACGATGCCGAAGAACGCGATGGCCATGCCGAGCCATTGGGCAGGCCGCAGCCGTTCGCTCGGCACGGTCCAGTGCAGTCCGATAGCGGTGAAGCACGGCGCCGAATACAGGAAGACGGCCATACGCGAGGCGGTGGTGTGGGTGAGGCCGACGAAGATGCAGAGGAATTCGAGCGAGAACAGCACGCCGGCAAGCAGCCCGGCGGGCAGGGTGCCGTCACCGGTGATGAGGCGCTGACGCCGCCACAGCATCCACGCGCCGACGAGCACTGTGGCGACCGCGGAGCGCAAGCCGGCCTGCAAGACGGCCGGCACCACCGGGACAGCCAGTTTGACGGCGACTTGCTGGCCGCCCCAGATCATGCAAAGGCCAAGCATGATCGCGAGCGCGGTGGCGTCGATCGGACGCGGTGTGGTTTTCATGGAATTGGTTCGGATGGCGATGTGTCGTGCGCGCGATGCGCAGGCCGACCATTGTCACCGATCCTGATATCGCATGCATCATTCCGGCACCGTCAATGCGAGTAAAGTTGACGGCCGGTCTCTCCGGATGCTGTCGTCATTGTTGCGTCGCGCGACACAATCTCTCCCCGGATTCCCGGTTTATTCGTACCGGAGGCATCGCTACAATGCTCCGCGAGGCGGCGCTTGCCCGCCCGATTTCACCCTCCTTCCTGCCGTATTGAGCATCAAAACGTATGTACAAGAAAGGTTCTGCCGTCGAATTGCAGTTTTCCCCGTCTCGACTCAACGACGGCGCCGGCGATCCGTTCTGGATCGATCTCACCCGCGACGAAGCCCAGGCGTTGCTCGACGCGCTGCAATCGCATCTCTGCCGTCCTGCAAACGACGCCTCAGGTACTGAAGCACCCCTCACGTTCACGCTGCTCGACCCGGGGGCGCCGTCGTTCGCGCACACGGTGCGGGACGGCGCTGCCGCCGCGACACCTGCCGACGACATCGAGACAAAACCGGCGCTCGCGACGCGCCAATGGGTCTGCGTGATTTGCGGATGGATTTACGACGAAGCGACGGGCTATCCCGAGGACGGCATTGCGCCGGGCACGCGTTGGGAGGATGTACCGCAGGACTGGCGTTGCCCGCTGTGCGATGTGGGCAAGGAAGATTTTGCGATGGTGGAATTCTGAAATACGGCACTCCGGCACTACGGCACTAAGTCGCCATTGCGCCACTTCGCCGATCGCAAGAAGACGGTCGATCGCGGCGCTGCGATTGACGCGCCGCAGACGACACGGCCGCCCGGGCAGGGCGGCCGCTTTCTTCCTGGAACGCGCTCCGAACGCTCGGAACGCGCCGATCTCTGTGACGCCCCGGCGGTATCGGATGGATCGGATGTCGGACGCCGCAGGTCGACACGCCTGCCTGCCGGCCTCGTCCGTCTTACAGACCGCCCTTGGCCGAGTGCTTCTGGATCAGCTCGATCTTGTAGCCGTCCGGGTCTTCGACGAAGGCAATGACCGTGGTGCCGCCCTTGACCGGGCCTGCCTCGCGCGAGATCTTGCCGCCGGCGGCGCGAATCGTGTCGCAGGCGCGGTAGGCGTCTTCGACTTCGACGGCCAGATGGCCAAACGCCGTGCCGATTTCGTACTTTTCCACCCCCCAGTTGTACGTCAGTTCGAGTACGGTGTTCTCCGACTCGGACCCATAGCCGACGAATGCCAGCGTGTATTTGTACTCGGGGTTTTCACTCTGACGCAGCAGTTGCATGCCGAGCACGCGCGTGTAGAAATCGATCGAGCGCTGCAGGTCGCCGACGCGCAGCATGGTATGGAGCATTCGCATGATGTTTTCAGTGTGGGGACAACGAAAATTCGATTGTACTCGTCGCCATGAAAATGAACATCATTCATGTCGCGTTGAGTCATTTTTAATTTAAAACGCGAGAGATTACGATATCTGCGTCAAATCGCCCGCTCAGAATTCCGGCAGCCACTCGGGAGCGTGCGATTTGAGCGTGTCCCGCGCGGTTTCGAACTCGGGGAAGATCGACGCCACGGCCTGCCAGAAACGCGGCCCGTGGTTCATCTCCTTCAGGTGCGCCAGTTCGTGCGCGACCACGTAATCGATCACGCCGAGCGGGAAGTGGATCAGACGCCAGTTCAGGCGAATGCGTCCGTCTGCGCTGCAACTGCCCCAGCGCGTGGTGGCCGACGACAGCCCCAGCGCCGTGTATCGCACCCCCAGACGCTCGCCGTAGACTTCCAGCCGTGTCGTAAAGAGCTTGCGGGCTTCCTGTTGCAGCCAGCCCTGGACGCGGTCGCGCATTTGCTCCGGCGCGGCCTGCGGCGGCAGATCGAGCCACAGCGTATGCGTATGGATGTCGTATTGGGCGGCGCCTGCGCGTCCGCCCAGGCGCACGGTCAGCGTATGGCCGAGGTAGGGCAGCGTTGCGCCGTCGATCCATGTCACACGCGGAATCACGCGTCGTGCCGCGCGTTCGCGAAACTCGGCGATCTTGCTGAAGATCCAGCGCTTCTTTTCGACGACGGCCGCTTCGACATCGGCAATCGTGACCCAGCGCGGCGCCGTCACTGCCAGTCCGGACTCGTCGATCATGAAGCCGATGGTGCGGCGCGAGGAGCGCTTGAAGCGGTAGTAAAGCGCGTGGCCGTCGAGCATGATGACGCGCTCGCCCGGCGCCGGTGCGCGTCGCGGCCCGCTGCCCTGCAATGACATCGGGGGCGAGTCGGCGGTGGTGGGGGGCGTCGTCGACGTCACGCCGTGCGTGGGCGCGGGCGCGACAGGTGGGGCGGACGCAGTGGGGGCGTCCGTCGCTACGCCGTTGGCTTCGGCTGCAGGGCTGCCGAACAGGTCGAGTTCCATCTGGGGCGCGGGGGTCTCATGGCGGGCGTGAGTGTCACGTTTGTCTCGTGTATCACGTGTATCACGTGAGGCGGGTTGGACTTTCGACATGAGACGGCCTCGCGTGCGCAGTCAGGTCCGGGGCTTCACGTCGGAAGTGTCCGATGTGTCGGACACGCTCGCCCGCGGTTTCGACGTGTAGGCGGCCGGGTCGATCCGTATCATCTCGCGCTCGATCCACTCGGCGACATCGGCGTTGACGGCTTCTGCCGTGCGGCCTGCCGTCTCGATGACCGGTCCGATGGAGACGATGACTTCACCGGGGAACTTCATGAACGAGTTGCGTGGCCAGACACGTCCCGCATTATGCGCGATCGGCACGACGGGCGTACCGGTAGCCGTCGCCAGACGCGCGCCGCCCGACTTGTACTTGTTGCGCGAGCCGGTCTTCGTGCGGGTGCCCTCCGGGAACATGATGATCCAGTTCCCCTCGGCAAGCCGGTCGCGCCCTTGCTTGACGACCGACGCGAACGCATCGGTGCCCTTGCGGCGATCGATGTGAATCATGCTCAGCAGGCCGAGCGCCCAGCCGAAGAACGGCACATACAGCAACTCGCGTTTGAAGACATAGCACAGCGGACGCGGCATCAGCGCAGGCAACGCCACCGTCTCCCACGCCGATTGGTGCTTCGATAGCAGGATGGCCGCCGTCTGCGGCAGATTCTCCCGACCGATCACGCGGTAACGCATACCGCACAGCTTGTCGCCCACACGCGTGACCACCTTGCACCAGCCCACGGCGAACCAGTAACGTTGCACGCGCGACAGGAACGGGAACGACACGATGCACGCAATCGCGTACGGAATCGTCCAGACGATCTGGAAGATGAAGAAAAGAATCGAGCGAAGCTGCTGCATGGGGTTCTGGCCTGAAATCGGTCGTCGCGGCGGATGTCGTGGCGGTCGTCTGAATAGGGCTCGCGGGCGAGTGCCGGATGCTCGTGGTGCGGAGGCTTACGCGTCCTCGTCGGCGAGCAGATCGTTGACGAAGGCCGCCAGACTGTCGTGCACGCGCGTGCCCTCGGGCAAATTGCCGGCGGCGAGCGTTTTCTTACCCTTGCCGGTGAGGACCAGATGCGGCTGCGCCCCCACGGCGGCGGCGGCCTGCAAGTCGCGCAACGAGTCGCCCACAGCCGGCGCGCCGGTCAGATCGACTTCGTAGCGCCGCGCGATTTCCTGGAACAGGCCGGGCTTCGGCTTGCGGCAATCGCACGCGTCGGCCGAGGTGTGCGGGCAGAAGAACACCGCGTCGATGCGCCCACCCGCTGCGGCGGCCAGCTTCGACATCTTCGCGTGCATGGCGCCGAGCGTCGCCATGTCGAAAAGACCGCGCCCCACCCCCGACTGGTTCGTCGCCACGACCACACGGTATCCGGCCTGATTGAGCCGGCCGATGGCCTCGAGACTGCCGGGCAGCGGCACCCACTCGTCCGTGGACTTGATGAATTGATCCGAGTCGACGTTGATGACGCCGTCCCGGTCGAGAATCACGAGTTTGCGGGCGGCAGGGCCAGGGGTGCGGTCTTTGCGCGAATCCATGAGGAGCTCAGTTGACTCGTTGGCACATCACGCGGCGAGCTTCGAGAGATCGGCCACGCGGTTCATCTGGAAGTGCAGGTTCTTGAGCAACGCGAGGCGGTTGTTGCGCAGCGCCTCCTCGTCGGCCATCACCATCACGTCGTTGAAGAAGGCGTCGACTGCATCGCGCAGTTCGGCCAGCGCGGAGAGCGCCTGAGCGTACTCGCGCGCCTCGAACTTCTGCTCGACGGCGGGCGTAACCTTCTCGAGCGCCGCAGCCAACGCCTTCTCGGCCGGCTCCAGCAGCAGGTCCGGCGAGATCGTGCCGTCCGCCGGCGGTGCCGTCTTCTTCAGGATGTTGCCGATACGCTTGTTCGCGGCGGCGAGCGCTTCGGCCTGCGGCAATGCCGAGAAGGCGCGCACCGCATCCAGACGCTCGATCAGATCGCCCAGATACTTCGGCTGATCGGCCAGCACGGCGTCGATTTCGTTCGCTGCGTAGCCTTGCTCACGCAGATAGCCACGCAGACGGTCGAGCACGAACTGGTAGACGTCGCTCAGATAAGCCGAATCGGCCACGCCCGTCGTGAACTGCCGGTACGTCACGTTCAGCAGTTCCGGGAGCAAGGCAGGCAAACGCTTTTCGATGAGCATGCGCACGACGCCGAGCGCATGACGACGCAGCGCGAACGGATCTTTCTCCCCCGTCGGGTGCAGGCCGATGCCCCAGATGCCCACGAGCGTTTCGAGCTTGTCGGCGAGGGCCACAACCGTGCCGGTCTGGCTGGCGGGCAACGCGTCGCCGGCAAAGCGCGGCTGATAGTGCTCCGAGCAGGCCAGCGCGACGTCGGCGTCTTCGCCGTCGTGGCGCGCGTAGTACGTGCCCATCGTGCCTTGCAGTTCCGGGAATTCACCGACCATGTCGGTCAGCAGGTCGGCCTTCGCGAGCAGGGCGCCGCGCTCGGCGAGTTGCACGCCATGTGCGTCCGCGCCGATCATGTGCGCGATCGCGCCGGCGAGTTTCACCAGTCGCTGCGTACGCTCGAACTGCGACCCCAGCTTGTTGTGATAAACGACGTTCGCGAGCAGCGGTACGCGATCGGCAAGCGGCTTCTTCTTGTCCTGCTCGAAGAAGAACTTCGCATCGGCCAGACGCGGACGCACCACGCGCTCGTTGCCCGTCACGATCTGTTCGGGCTGAGGCGTCTCGATGTTGGAGACGATCAGGAAGCGGTTCGTCAGGCGACCACCTTCGGCGAGCGGCTTGTCGGTGAGCGCGAAGTACTTCTGGTTCGTCTGCATCGTGAGAATCAGACATTCCTGCGGCACGGCCAGGAATTCCTTCTCGAAATGGCAGGCGTAAATCGCGGGCCATTCGACGAGTGCGGTCACTTCGTCGAGCAGCGAATCGGGCATCACCACGTGGTCGTCGCCGGCGGCGGCGAGCAGACGCTCGCGGATCGCGTCGCGACGGCCGGTGAAACTGGCCACGACCTTGCCTTCGCCTTCGAGCGTGGCGGCGTAGGCGTCGGCGTTGGCCACCGTGACTTCGCCCTTCGAGAGGAATCGATGGCCTTGCGTCTTGTTACCGGAGGCCAGGCCGATGGCCGTTGCGGGCACGAGCGTGTCGCCGTGCAGGGCGATCAGGCCATGCACCGGACGGACGAACTGCACCGTCTCGCCATCCGGGCGCTGATAGCTCATGACCTTCGGGATCGGCAGCTTGCCGAGCGTCTCGTCGAGCGAGGCTTGCAGCGCGTCGGCCAGCTGCGCGCCAGCCGCGGTGTAGGTATGGAAGAAGGCTTCGGCCTTGCCGTCCATGGCGCGTTCGAGGCTTGCGACCGGCAGGTCGGCGAAGCCCATCGCGGCGAGCTTCTTCGCCAGCGGCGGCGTGGGGTTGCCGTTGGCGTCGAGCGCGACGGACACCGGCAGCACCTTGGCGCGGATGGTGGCGTCGGGGGCGCGTTCGAGCACGTTGGTGATCGAGACGGCCAGACGGCGCGGCGTGGCGAACGGCGTGATCACGCTCGATTGCGTGACGAGGCCGCGCGAGCGCAGGCCGTTGGCGATGCCGTCGGCAAACGCGTCACCCAGACGCGCCAGTGCCTTCGGCGGCAATTCTTCGGTCAGCAGTTCGACCAGCAGGGTGCGTTGTGCGGTGCTCATCATGCGGCTTGCGTTTGGGTTTTTGCGGCGGGGGCGTTCAGCATCGGGAAGCCGAGCTTTTCGCGCGAAGCGTAGTAGGCCTGTGCGATCAGACGCGACAGCGAGCGGATACGGCCGATGTACGCCGCGCGTTCGGTCACCGAAATGGCACCGCGCGCGTCGAGCAGGTTGAAGGTGTGCGCTGCCTTGAGAATCATCTCGTAGGCGGGCAGCGCCAGTTCGGCTTCGATCAGACGCTTCGCTTCGCTCTCGTAGTTGTCGAAGAAGCTGAAAAGCATCGGCTGATTCGAGTGCTCGAAGTTGTACGTCGACTGCTCGACTTCGTTCTGATGGAACACGTCGCCATAGGTCAGGCGGCGCTTGACGGGACCGTCGGCCGTTGACTCTTCCCACTCCGTCCACACGAGGTCGTAGACGTTCTCGACCTGTTGCAGATACATGGCCAGACGCTCGATCCCGTAGGTGATTTCGCCCAGCACCGGCTTGCAATCGAGGCCGCCGACTTGCTGGAAGTAGGTGAACTGCGTGACTTCCATGCCGTTGAGCCAGACTTCCCAGCCCAGACCCCAGGCACCGAGCGTGGGGTTTTCCCAGTCGTCTTCGACGAAGCGCACGTCGTTTTCGGTCAGATCGAGACCGAGCGCGCGCAGCGAGCCCAGATACAGGTCGAGGATGTTCTCCGGAGCCGGCTTGAGCACCACCTGAAACTGGTAGTAATGCTGCATGCGGTTTGGATTCTCACCGTAACGGCCATCCTTGGGACGGCGCGACGGCTGCACATAGGCGGCACGCCAGGGCTCCGGGCCGATCGCGCGCAGGAACGTGGCAGTGTGCGAGGTACCGGCGCCGACCTCCATGTCGTAAGGCTGGAGCAACGCACAGCCTTGCTTGTCCCAGTAATCCTGCAACGTCAGGATGACTTGTTGAAAGGTAAGCATGATGAATTCGCGCGGACGAACAGGAAAAGATGCGGATTTTGCGCAGTCTTCCGGCCCGGCCGCGAGCGCGGCCGAAAGACTAAAACGTTGAATTTTAGCGGGAATTCGACCCGCGCGGGGCGCTGATGGCCCCGGGATCGTACGACGGGGAGATTTTCACGTTTCCCCACGTCGTTTCGATGGGGTAGCGCCGGCGGCCGGACGCCGCAGGGGCGTCGCTCAGCGCGCGCGGCGCGTCATCGCCAGACCGAGGCCCAGCGCGACGAGCGCGAGCACCAGCGCGGGCACGTTGCCGAAGCGCACGTATGGCGTGAGGCCGCTGTAGGGCTGCACATTGCCGGTGAGCACGCCGACGGTCATGGCCGGCAGACGTCCCTGCACCTTGCCATGGGCGTCGATGATGGCCGTCGCCCCGGTGTTCGTTGCACGCAGCATCGGACGCCCCGTCTCCAGCGTACGCATGCGCGCGATCTGCAAGTGCTGGTCGAGCGCGATGGTGTCGCCGAACCACGCCAGATTGGTCGAGTTCGCCAGCACTGTCGCGGGTTCGGGCATGTTGCGCAGTGCTTGCGCGATTTCCTCGCCGAACAAGTCTTCGTAACAGATGTCGAGCGCCACACGCTGATCCCGGACGGGGAAGCCGCCGGGTGTTGCCGTGCCCCGCAGGAAGTCGCCCAGCGGGATATGCATCATGTCGACGAACCAGCGGAACCCCCACGGCACGAATTCGCCGAATGGCACCAGATGGTGCTTGTCGTAGCGATAGAGCGTCTGGTCGCGCGGCGTCACGCCGAACAGGCTGTTGGTGAGGTCGGTCGGGCCACGATCGGTGATCGTCGCCCCCACCGCGCCGAGCACCACGTGCGAGCCGGTGCGGTCCACGAATTCGCGAATCGGTGTGGCGACCTCGGGCGGAATGCCTTGCAGCAGGACCGGAAACGCGGTCTCCGGGGTGATGATGAGGTCCGCCGGCGCGGCCACGATCATGTCGCGATACATGGCCATGGCGTGATCGATGCCGGCGCGCTCGAACTTCATGTCCTGCGGTACGTTGCCTTGCAGCAGCCGGACCGAGAGCGGTTTTCCGGACGGCGTTGTCCATTCGTGACGCGCCAGCCCTGCACCCACACCCATCAGCGCGAGCACGCCGACGACCGCCGCGAGGCGGCGCGTAGCGCGCGTGGCGGCCACGACCGGGACGACGGCACGGGCGAGGCACGCGGCGGCGAGCGCGGCGAGGCCGGTAATGCCGTACACGCCGAGCAACGGTGCGAAGCCCGCAAGCGGCCCGTCGACATGGGCGTAGCCGGGCGAGAGCCAGGGAAAGCCGGTGAAGACGGTGCCGCGCAGCCATTCGGCGAGCGTCCAGGCCCCGGCGAAGGCGAACACGCGCCACGGGCCCGTGCCCGACACCGCGCGCGTGGCGAAGGCGGCGAGCGCGGGGTAGATCGCGAGGTAAATCGAAAACAGGACGACCGCCGCACCGGCCATGATGCCGGGCATGCCGCCATACGTGTGCATGCTGATGTAGAGCCACCAGATGCCGCAGACGAACGACGCGACGCCGAAACTGCCGCCCAGCCACAGCGCACCGCGTCGCGAGGCGCTGCGTTCGACGAGCGCGAACAGCGCTGCCATCGCGAGCAGTTGCAGCCACCAGAGATCGCGCGGGGCGAAGGCCAGCGTTTGCGCGATACCGGCCAGACCGGCGAGCGCACGGGCACGCCAGGCCGGCCACGAGCGCCGCTCGGGCGCGTGGACGGTCATTTCCTGCATGGATCGATGAATTGGGTTACTCGGCTACTCGGCTTCGACGGCCGGTGCCGGCTCCACGCGCCGCAACAGCAGCATGTGAACCTGACGGCCATCGGCGCGCAGCACTTCGAACACGAGATTGCCGATGCGCATGCGCTCACCCCGGCGCGGCACACGGCCGAACTGGTGCGTGATCATACCGCCGATCGTGTCGTTCTCGTCATCGTGGAACTGGGTGCCGAACGCTTCGTTGAACTGCTCGATTTCCGTGAGCGCGCGAATGCGATAAGTCCCGTCGGGCGCGGCGATGATGTTGTCTTCTTCCTCATCGAAGTCGTACTCGTCTTCGATGTCGCCGACGATCTGTTCGAGCACGTCTTCGATCGTGATGAGACCGGCCACGCCGCCGTATTCGTCCACGACGATGGCGATGTGATTGCGATTGACGCGGAAGTCGTGCAGCAGCACGTTCAGACGCTTCGACTCCGGAATGAACACCGCCGGGCGCAGCATGTCGCGCACGTCGAAATCGTGATTCGCGTAGTAACGCAACAGATCCTTGGCGAGCAGAATGCCGATGATGTTGTCGCGATTGCCTTCATAGACCGGATAGCGCGAGTGCGCCTGTTCCAGCACAAAGGGCACGAAGGCTTCGGGAGTCTGTTCGATGTTGATGGCGTCCATCTGCGCGCGCGGCACCATGATGTCGCGGGCGCACAGATCGGCCACCTGAAATACGCCCTCGATCATCGCCAGAGAATCGGCGTCCATCAGGTTGCGGGCGTGGGCGTCTTGCAGAATTTCGAGCAACTCTGCGCGCGACTCCGGCTCCGGGGAAATCAGATCGGTGAGGCGTTCGAGCAGAGAGCGAGGTTTGTCGGTGTTTTTTCGACCGGGTCGACTGGGATAAGGGTCGTTCATGACGGCGCGTCCAAGTTGGGCGGACGCCGGACTGTTACAGGAAGCTCAAGGATACACCAGATGTGCGGCATCTCCGCGTCAGGGTGCCGGCACAATCATGTCGGAAAGGTGTCTTGCACCGTTGCGCATATTTCAGGACATTTCCGGCGTCGGCCTGCGCCATCCGCCGGTTTATTTTGCACCGCAGCGGTGCAGCAACGCTTCGAGCGCGGGGTCGGGCATGCCGGCTTCGCGCAGCGCCTTGACGGTCCGGGCGACGTAATCGTGCGTGGTGCCGTAGCGCCCCTGTGCCCGATCGAAAACCTGCCGGATGATCTCGTCTGACAGACGTCCCGCGTAGCTCACGGCTTCGCGCCGCATCACGAACGCCAGGCCCGGCTTGGCGCGTCCGTCCGCCAGTTGGCAATTGAGCCACATCGGCCGGTAAGAGCCCATGGCCATCTCGCGATACCAGAGCGTTTCGAGTTCCGCGCGTGCGTGGCGCGCGGCGAGCCGCATCGCCACGCCGGCGCACGAACCGCCGCGGTCCAGCGCCAGCACGAGCCCCGGTTGTTCGGGCGTGCCGCGATTGACGCGCGACCACAGATACAACCCCCGGTGATAGCCATGTACGCGGGCGCGATGGCATTCCTCGACCGGCATGCCGGGGTTCCAGATGAGCGAGCCGTACGCAAAAATCCACAGATCCTCGCGGCCGTCCCAGTCGACGAGCGCGGCGTCGAGCGATTCGCTCATCTCCGCTTGCGTGAGATGGCGGGAGACACCGAGGTCCGGCGGGTAACGCGTGCACCCCGGGCCGCGCGAGAGGCTGGCCTTTGCGGTGTCGCTGGCGTCAGAGGCGGGCGGTCGGTCGGGAGTGCGGTCCATGGGGCTTCGATGGGTCTCTGGTGGGGCGCGGTTGGTGTCTGATCGGTCTCGGTCAGACGCGGCGGGCTTTGGTCGGGGCTGCCGTCTTCTTGACGTTGCGCGGCGAGGGCGCGGGGGCACTCGCCGGCGTTGCACGCCTGGCAGCTTTCGGAGATTTCACCGGCGACTTGGTGAGGGCGGCGGCAGGGGGGGGCGCAGGGTTCGCGGCATCGGCCCGGTCCGCGATCTTCGACGGCTTCTCAGCGGCGTACGGATCGGCGTAGCCGAGGCCGGCGAGAATCTCCGTCTCGAGTCCTTCCATTTCCTGCGCCTCGTCGTCGTCTTCGTGATCGTAGCCTTGCGCGTGCAGCACGCCGTGCACGATCAGGTGCGCATAGTGCGCTTCGAGCGAGATGCCCTGCGCCTCGGCTTCGCGCTCGACGACCGGGCAGCACAGCACGATGTCGCCCGTCACCGGATCGCTCTCGTCCTGCGCATAGGCGAACGTGAGCACATTGGTGGCGTAGTCCTTGCCGCGATAGCCGCGATTGAGGGTCTGGCCCTCCTCGGCGTCGACGAAGCGCAGCGTCAGCGCTGCGTCGGCCAGCAACGCGGCCTGCACCCAGCGGCGCACGGCGGTGCGCGAGAGCAACGCCTTGTGCGACGCGAACGCCGGCCCCGCCACGAACTGGTTCGTCAGCGCGAGCGCGTGGCGGGCGGCCCGAGCGCTCATGCCTTGCCTCCGGCCGCGCGCGGTGCGCGGGCCTGATGCTCGCCCCGCGAGCCGGAGGCCGGCAGATCGAGTCCGGCTTCGAGGTGTTGCGCATGCTCGTCGTAAGCTTCGACGATGCGCGCAACGAGCGGGTGACGCACGACGTCCACGCTCGTGAAGCGGGTCATCGCGATGCCGCGAACGTTCTTGAGGATCACCTGCGCTTCCATCAGACCGCTCTTCTGACCGCGCGGCAGGTCGACCTGCGTGGTGTCGCCGGTCACGACCGCCTTGCTGCCGAAGCCGATACGCGTGAGGAACATTTTCATCTGCTCGGGCGTGGTGTTCTGCGCCTCGTCCAGAATGATGAACGCGTGGTTGAGCGTGCGACCGCGCATGTAGGCGAGCGGTGCGATTTCGATCATCTGCTTCTCGAAGTACTTCTGCGTCTTGTCGAAGCCGAGCAGATCGTAGAGCGCGTCGTACAGCGGGCGCAGATACGGGTCGACCTTCTGCGCCAGATCGCCGGGCAGGAAGCCCAGGCGCTCGCCCGCTTCCACCGCCGGGCGCGTGAGCACGATGCGCTTGACGGCGTCGCGCTCCAGCGCGTCGACGGCACAGGCCACGGCGAGATACGTCTTGCCGGTGCCGGCCGGACCGATGCCGAATGTGACGTCGTGCGAGAGGATCTGCTTGAGGTATTCGCGCTGCGCGGGCGTGCGGCCGTGCAGGTCGCTGCGACGCGTGTGCAGCACCGGCGAGCCGTCTTCCGTCTCACCTGCGGCGAACGGATTGTCGTCGCCATGGCGCACGCTCGGGGCAAGCCCCTGACGCGTCTCCACGAGGCCGAGCTGAATGTCGTCGACGGACAACGCTTCGGTCGCGCGGTTGTAGAAGCTCTCGAGCGCCTGCGTAGCGACGGCGGCGCTTTTGCCGCGAATGGAGAAACGATGGCCACGGCGGGTGATCGAGACGTCGAGCGCCTGTTCGATCTGACGCAGATTTTCGTCGAGCGGGCCGCAGAGATTGGCCAGACGGCGATTGTCGTCGCGCGGGGCGGTGAATTCTTGGACGGGTGCTTTCAAAATGATCCGGTCGGTTGCCTGTTCAGGTCGTTCGAGGGGGCCGCGGCGACGGGGGCAGTGACGGCTGTAGCGGCTGAAGTCGCCCTCGTCGCCCTCGCCGTCCTCGTTGTCCGATGTGCCCCGTCGGTGCGTTCATGCTCGCGGGTTCAGTGCGTGGTGACCAGTTCGCCGCGCAACGAGTGCGGATAGGCGAACGTGATCACGACATCGGTCATCTGGCCGATGAGGCCCGCGCGTTGCGCCTCGGGCGCCGGGAAGTTGACCACGCGGTTGTTTTCGGTGCGGCCTTGCAGCTCGTTCGGGTCCTTGCGCGAGACGCCTTCGACCAGAATGCGCTGACGCGAACCGACCATGCTCTGGCTGATGCGCGCGGCGTTCTCTTCGATCACCGCCTGCAAATGTTGCAGGCGACGCAGCTTCACTTCGCGCGGCGTATCGTCTTGCAGGTTCGCGGCGGGCGTGCCGGGGCGCGGGCTGTAAATGAACGAGAAGCTGGTGTCGTAGCCGATCTCGTGGATCATGGCCATGAGCTTTTCGAAATCCTCTTCCGTCTCGCCGGGGAAACCGACGATGAAGTCCGACGACATCGACATGTCCGGACGCACCTGACGCAGGCGACGGATGATCGACTTGTACTCCAGTACCGTGTAGCCGCGCTTCATGGCCGAGAGCACGCGGTCCGCGCCGTGCTGCACGGGCAGGTGCAGATGGCTCACGAGCTTGGGCACCTTGGCGTAGGTGTCGATCAGGCGCTGGGTGAATTCCTTCGGATGGCTGGTCGTGTAGCGAATGCGCTCGATACCCGGCACTTCGGCCACGTATTCGATGAGCAGCGCGAAATCGGCGATTTCGCCGTCCGCCATCAGGCCGCGATAGGCGTTCACGTTCTGGCCCAGCAGCGTGATTTCTCGCACACCCTGTTCGGCCAGTCCGGCAATTTCGGTGAGCACGTCTTCGAACGAGCGAGAGACTTCGTCGCCGCGCGTGTACGGCACCACGCAGTAGCTGCAATATTTCGAGCAGCCTTCCATGATGGAGACGAACGCCGTGGCGCCTTCGACCTTGGCCGGCGGCAGGTGATCGAACTTCTCGATTTCCGGAAAGGAGATGTCGACCTGCGAGCGACCGGTCGCACGGCGGGCTTCGAGCATCTGCGGCAGGCGGTGCAGCGTTTGCGGGCCGAACACGACGTCCACGTAAGGGGCGCGCTGCACGATGGCCGCGCCTTCCTGACTGGCGACACAGCCGCCGACGCCGATCACCAGGTCCGGTTTGATTTCCTTGAGGGCACGCATGCGGCCCAGATCCGAGAACACTTTTTCCTGCGCTTTTTCGCGCACCGAGCAGGTGTTGAACAGAATGACGTCTGCGTCTTCGGGGGTGTCGGTCTTTTCGAGGCCTTCAGCTGCGCCGAGCACGTCCGCCATCTTGTCGGAGTCGTACTCGTTCATCTGACAGCCGAACGTCTTGATGTAAATCTTTTTTGCCATGGAGTGTGCGCCGTTCGCAGTGGTTGACCTGGGGGCGTCGGTAATCATGAAATTCGAGCGAAATTCAAACGCAACCAAACGCAAAAGCCGGCATAGCCGGCCTGTCCGGACCTCCTTAGCGGGGCCGGTGTGTGGTGCACGCATTATACCGCGTGCACCAGGGGAAGGAGGGGGAAGGCGGGACGACCCGCCGGGGCTTAGCGGTTGTCCTTCATCGCGGTCGCGAGCGCCCGGATGTTGTATTGGAACAACTGGAGATAGGTCGTCGCTTCCGGGTTCTTCGACAGCGCGTCGGAGTAAAGCTTGCCGTCGACCGTTACCTTGGCGTCGTGCGCAATGCGTTCCACCAGACGCGGATTGGAGATGTTCTCCATGAACACCGCCTTGATGCCCGTCTTCTTGATAACGCGAATCAGTGCGGCTACGTCCTTGGCGCTGGCTTCGCTCTCGGTCGACACGCCTTCCGGCGCGAGGAACTTGATGTTGAAGCGCAGGCCCAGATAGCCGAAGGCGTCGTGCGAGGTCAGCACCACGCGGCGCGACGGCGGAATCGGCGCCAGTTGCTTGTTCGCCCAGACGATCAGGTCGTCGAGCGCCCCACGGTAGTTCTTGGCACGCTCGGCGTAGTAGGCGGCGCCGGCCGGATCGGCTTGCGAGAGCGCCGCGGCGATGTTGTCCACCATCGCCTTCACGCGCTCGGGATCCTGAAACATGTGCGGATCGGTGACCGTCTTGCCGTCGTCGACCATCGTACGCGCCTTGAGGCCCTTCGTGACCGTGACGAGCTGGCCGGGATAGTGGCTCGACTTCATCAGCCGGGGCAACCAGCCTTCGAACCCCAGACCGTTCACGAAGAAGAGTTTGGTGCCCGAGAGCTTGGCTACGTCGGCCGGGGTCGGGGCGTAGGTGTGGGTGTCCTGATCCGGGCCGACGAGGGTGGTGATCTCGATCCGGTCGCCGCCGACGGCCTTCACGATGTCGGACAAAATGCTGAAGCTCACGCCGACGGGCAGATGCGTGTCCTGCGCGCGCGCCGGGCCGGCGAACGCCATGGCCAGCGCGAACATCGCGGCGAAGATACCTGCGCCGAACCAGGAGTTGCCACGAATACCGATGCCGCCGTCGCCGTTGCCTCGCTGACGTTTGGCGCCTATAACCATTCCGAACATGTTTTCCTCTCTGACGCTTTTAATGTGCCGGCGCTTTGGCAGTATGTGCACCGCCCGGCGAAATCAGCAGTGCGCCCAGATAGGCGACACCTGCCGTCAACACGATGGCCGGCCCGGATGGGCAAGCCAGGTAGTAAGAAATCAACAGCCCGAGCGCGCTCGACGCGCTCGCGACCAGCCAGGCCGCGAGCAGCATGCCGGGCACCGTCCGGGCGACAAGGCGCGCCGTGGCCGCCGGGAGCATCATCAGCCCCACCGCCATGAGCGTGCCCATCGCCTGAAAGCCCGCGACGAGGTTCATCACCGTGAGCACCGTAAAGCCGAGGTGATAACGCATCACGCCGCGACTGCCGCCACCGCTCTGCCCGAGGAACGTCGGGTCGGCGCTGTCGAGCACCAGCCCGCGATAGTGCCAACCGAACCACAGCAGCGTTACCGTGGAAATGGCGCTCACCAGAATCAGCGAGGGGTCGTCGACTGCGAGTACCGAACCGAACAGGAGGTTCATCAGGTCGACGCTATTGCCCCATTTCGAGACGATCACGACGCCGCCCGCGAGCGCCAGCAGATAGAAGCCGGCGAACGATGCGCCTTCGTCGAGCCGCGTGCGGCGGCTCGACAGCCCGGCGAGCAGCGCCACGAGCAGCCCGGCGATCATGCCGCCTCCGGCCATCCACGGCAGCGACAGGCCACCGATCAGATAACCGACGGCGGCGCCCGGCAGCACCGCATGCGAGAGCGAATCGCCCATCAGGCTCATGCGGCGCAGCAGCAAAAACACCCCCACGGGCGTGCAGCCGAGCGAGAGCGCCAGACTGCCGACGAGGGCGTGCCGCATGAAGTCGAATTCCGCGAACGGGCCGACGATCAGGTTCAGCCACGCGCTCACCGTCGGCCTCCGGACATGGGCAGGGCCGCGCCCAGGGGCGCCGCGCACGGGGTAGCCGCACGGGCGGTGTAACCGCCTGCGCCGGAGAGCGCGCCGAGCGAGCCGCCGCCCGAGCCGTCTGCCAGGGGGAATCCGGTGTGCAGACAGGCCGATGGTGCGCCCGAGGCGACCAGTCGCCCGGCCATCACCGCCACGTGCGCGAAGCGCTCCAGCACGAGCGGCAGATCGTGAAGTACCGTCACCACCGTGCGCCCTTCGTTGCGCCACTGGTCCAGCAGGGCCAGCAACAGCTCCGCCGATGGCACATCGATGCCGGTGAGCGGTTCGTCCAGTAAAACAATGGGGGCGTCCTCGACGATAAGACGCGCGAAGCGTGCCCGCTGCCATTGCCCGCCGGACAAGGCTTCGAGGGCCTGAGCGCGCTTGTCGGCCAGACCGACGCGGGCCAGCGCGTCGAGCGCGCGTTCGAATTCGTCGCGACCCAGGCGACGGGCGTCGCCGGTGCGGCGCCACGTGCCGGTCAGCACGTACTCTTCCACGCACATCGGAAAACGGTGGTCGGTCTCGGGGCGCTGCGACAAATAGGCGACGGGGCCGTCGCTGAGCACACTGCCCCGGGACGCCTTTTGCAGGCCCGCGAGCGCGCGCAGCAGGGTAGTCTTGCCGCCCCCGTTCGGGCCGACGACGGCCGAGAGCACGCCGGGGGCGAATGTTGCGCTCACACCCTCCAGTGCGACGTTCGCGCCGAACTGGACGGACAGATCCTGGCAGCCGATCACGAGGCCACTCCTTTCAGTGCCCAGAAAACGAGCGCCCAAAGGGGGATGAGCACGAGCAGTGTGAGTGCCGTGCGCTCCCAGCCAGCGAGACGATAGAGCCAAACGGAGAAGCGAATCATGGATAAGTCGATGGGCGGTGCCCGGACACAGCCTGCAACTGTGTATCAAATCGCGCGCAAATGCAACAAAGTTGCATTATTGCACGAAACCGTCCGGGCATGCCGGGTATGCCGGGCGACTGCCGGCGGGGGGGGCTGGGGGGAGGGGGGCACATCACGTTACACATCGGCGCAGCAGATTTTGGCGAACCGGCGTAACATGCTTTCAAGGTCGCTCGTCTGGCACGTTGTTCGCTTCATTCCAGAGATCGACGATTTGCAAGGAGGAGGTTAGTCCGTTCAGACATCCGCCCGTTTTCGACTTTCCGCTTGCGACGAACATGCTCCCCCACGCATGCCGTTCGCACGACCTTCGCGACTTCGCGCAGCCGCGACGCTTCGACAGGAAAGCACATCTTTTGCGCCCACGTCTTCGGCTCCGTCGACGTCGTTGGGCTTCCCACTTTTTTTCCCGAAAACATGGCACGTGGTGCATCGCATTTTTGCAGGAAATTTTTCTTGATGCGTAGGATTCCGTAGTAAATGGACGGGTCGTCGATACGCTCTCGAATGCAGGCAAACCCGAGTGCGCAATGCGTGGGTGAACACTTCAAAACTCGCTCGATTTTTGATCTATCTCGCGTGACGTGCGCAATGCGTAGAGGCCGTGGAAACCCTTGTGATATGTGGGTTATCGAGAATGCTTAGCGCTGCGGAAAATATCTAGCGACAGTTTTTTTGTTTGTGCATATGATGAGTTAACGGTTGCAATTTTCAGTGACAAGTTTAAAGTCAACCTAAACCGATTTTCAGTCGTTCATGTGAGGGAGGGGACAGTGCGAAAGGTTTCGCGTGAGTCGCTCCGGCATGCAGTGAGCCAGGTCGAAACTATTGCGCAGTCATCCGGGTCTTAGGCAACAGAGCGGGCATCGCATCGCGATGTTTTCCGATGAAGCGGGGGGTGAGGCATATGGATATTTTCAGCCACTACACGACACGTTTCGAATCACGCAGGGAAGAGGAATACAGCATCCAGGAATATCTGGAGATCTGTAAGAAGGACTCGACTGCGTATGCCACGGCAGCCGAGCGCATGTTGCGCGCCATCGGTGAGCCGGAGCTGATCGATACGCATCACGACCCGCGACTCTCGCGGCTGTTCTCCAACAAGATCATCAAGATCTATCCTGCCTTCCGTGACTTCTACGGCATGGAAGACACGATCGAGCAAATCGTCTCGTTCTTCAAACACGCGGCGCAAGGGCTCGAAGAACGCAAACAGATCCTGTACCTGCTCGGGCCACCGGGCGGCGGCAAGTCGTCGCTGGCCGAGAAGCTCAAGGTGTTGATGGAAGACGTGCCCATCTATTGCCTGAAGGGATCGCCGGTGCACGAGTCGCCTCTGGGCCTGTTCTCCCCGGAGGAAGACGGCAAGATTCTCGAAGAGGACTTCGGCATTCCGGTGCGCTATCTCAATACGATTCCGTCACCGTGGGCCACCAAGCGTCTTAACGAATTCAACGGCGACATCACGAAGTTCCGCGTGGTGAAGGTGCGGCCCTCGGTGCTGCAACAGATCGCCATTGCCAAGACCGAACCGGGGGACGAAAACAACCAGGACATCTCGTCGCTGGTCGGCAAGGTCGACATTCGCAAACTCGAGGAATTTCCGCAGGACGATCCGGACGCCTACTCGTATTCCGGCGGTTTGTGCCTGGCCAACCGCGGCCTGCTCGAATTCGTCGAAATGTTCAAGGCGCCGATCAAGGTGCTCCACCCGTTGCTGACCGCGACGCAGGAGGGCAACTACAAGGGCACGGAAGGGTTCGGTGCGATTCCGTTCGACGGCATCGTGCTCGCTCACTCGAATGAAGCGGAATGGCAGAGCTTCAAGGGCAACCGCAACAACGAGGCTTTCCTCGATCGTATATACATCGTGAAGGTGCCGTACTGCCTGCGCGTGACCGACGAGGTGAAGATCTACGAGAAGCTGGTGAAGAACAGTTCGCTCGCCAATGCACCGCGCGCGCCGAACGTGCTCAAGATGCTCGCGCAGTTCGCGGTGCTCACTCGCCTGAAAGAGCCCGAGAATTCCAACATCTTCTCGAAGGTCCGTGTCTACGACGGTGAGAACCTCAAGGACATCGACCCGAAGGCCAAGTCGTATCAGGAGTATCGCGACTACGCCGGGGTGGACGAGGGGATGACGGGCATGTCCACGCGTTTCGCCTTCAAGGTGCTCTCGAAGGTCTTCAACTTCGATAACACCGAAGTCGCGGCCAACCCGGTGCACATGCTGTATGTGCTCGAACAACAGATCGAGCGCGAACAGTATGCGGGCGAGGTCGAGAAACGCTATCTCTCCTATATCAAGGAGTATCTGACGGCGCCGTTCGTGGAGTTCATCGGCAAGGAGATACAGACTGCCTATCTGGAGTCGTACTCCGAGTACGGGCAGAACATCTTCGACCGGTATGTGAACTTTGCGGACCTGTGGATTCAGGATCAGGAGTATCGCGATCCGAACACCGGCGAAATTCTCGACCGCACAGCGCTCAACGACGAACTGGAGAAAGTCGAAAAGCCGGCCGGGATCACCAATCCGAAGGACTTCCGCAACGAGATCGTCAACTTCGTGCTGCGCGCGCGCGCCAACAACGCGGGCAAGAATCCGCTCTGGACGAGTTACGAGAAGTTGCGGGCGGTCATCGAGAAGCGCATGTTCTCGACCACCGAGGATTTGCTGCCGGTGATTTCGTTCAACGCGAAGTCGTCCAAGGAGGATCAGGAAAAGCACGCCAACTTCGTCAACCGTATGGTGGAAAAGGGCTATACCCCGAAGCAGGTCCGCCTGCTTGTGGAATGGTATCTGCGCGTGCGCAAATCCTCGTAGCAACCAATCGGGGCCACTATGTCAGCAATCATCGACAGACGGCAAAACGGCAAGAACAAAAGCGCCATCAACCAGCAGCGCTTCATCAAACGCTACCGCGATCAGATTCGTCGCGCGGTAGCGAAGGCGGTGGCTGGGCGCAAGATCACCGATATCGATGGCAGCGGACAGGTCTCGATCCCGGTCAAGGACATTTCGGAGCCGTTGTTCCACCACGGGCCCGGCGGGCGGCGGGAGATGGTACATCCCGGCAATCGCGAGTTCGTGGTGGGTGACAACTTCGAGCGTCCGCCATCGGGCGCAGGGGGCGGCGGCAGCCGCGCCAGCGACTCGGGAGAGGGCGAGGACGATTTCGTCTTCAATCTCTCGCGTGAGGAGTTTCTGAAATTCTTCTTCGAGGACATGGCGCTGCCGGACCTCGCGAAACGCCGGCTTGCGCAGATTCCGGAGTTCCGCAAGGTCCGTGCGGGCTATTCCATCGACGGCACGCCGTCGAACCTGAACGTCATCCGTACGATGCGCAGCTCGCTGGGCCGCCGCATCGCGCTCACCGCCCCGTATCGCAAGCAATTGCGCGAACTCGAAGCCGAGTATGCGGACATCGTCTCGCGCGAGGGCGATACGTCGCCGCGCGCGTTGGCGCTGGCCCACGAGATTACGCACCTGCGCACGCGTGTCGAGGCGATCCCGTACATCGAAAAACTCGATCTGCGGTATTCGAACCGGATCATGCAGCCGCGCCCGCAAGCGCAGGCGGTCATGTTCTGTCTGATGGACGTCTCGGGCTCCATGGATCAGAGCCGCAAGGAACTCGCCAAACGCTTCTTCATGCTGCTTTATCTGTTCCTGCGGCATAACTACGAGCGTATCGACCTGGTGCTCATTCGCCACCACACCACAGCGAAGGAAGTCAACGAAGACGACTTCTTCTACGCGCGCGAGTCCGGCGGCACGGTGGTCTCCAGCGCGCTCAAGCTGATGAACGAGATCATTGCGGACCGGTACTCGCCGAGCGACTGGAATATCTATGGGGCGCAGGTCTCCGACGGCGACAACTGGGACGGGGACTCGCCCATCTGTCGCGACATTCTGATGCAGTCGATCATGCCGGCCGTGCAGTACTTCGCCTACGTGGAGGTGGCGAGCGCGGAACCGCAGAACCTGTGGAACGAATACCTGTCGGTCAAGCAGCAGCACCCGAATTTCGCGATGCAACGCATTATGGAAGCCGCCGAAATTTACCCGGTGCTGCACGACCTGTTCAAGAAGAAGGCGGCCTGAAAACCGTCCCGCCGGTACTACAACGAGGACGCATCATGGCGTATATCTCCACCGGATCGGAATGGACGTTCGAACTGATTCAGCGCTACGAGCATGAGATCGCGCGTATCGCGTCGGATTTCAAGCTCGACACGTACCCGAACCAGATCGAGATCATCACGGCCGAGCAGATGCTCGACGCTTACGCGACCGTCGGCTTGCCCATCGGTTATCACCACTGGTCGTACGGCAAGCACTTCCTGTCGTCAGAGCGTGGCTACAAGCGCGGTCAGATGGGACTCGCCTACGAGATCGTCATCAACTCGAACCCCTGCATCGCGTATCTGATGGAGGAGAACAGCATGACCATGCAGGCGTTGACCATCGCGCACGCCAGCTACGGTCATAACTCGTTCTTCAAGGGCAACTACCTCTTCCGTACATGGACCAGCGCCGACGCCATCGTCGATTACCTGCTGTTCGCGCGCAATTACATCACCGAGTGCGAGCAACGCTATGGCGAGCAGTCCGTGGAACTGTTGCTCGATTCGTGCCACGCGCTGATGAACTACGGCGTGGACCGTTACAAGCGGCCCAAGCGGCTGTCGCTGGCGCAGGAGCAGGCGCGGCAGAAGGAGCGTGAAAACTACCTGCAAATGCAGATCAACGATCTGTGGCGCACACTGCCGAATCACGCCCTGCACGACGACGATGAAGACGACGGACTCGATCCCACCGATTCGGACGAACCGCCGTTCCCGGGCGAGCCTCAGGAAAACCTGCTGTACTTCTTCGAGAAGAATGCCCCGAAGCTCGCGCCGTGGCAGCGCGAGATCGTGCGCATCGTGCGCAAGCTCGCGCAGTACTTCTATCCGCAGCGTCAGACGAAGGTCATGAACGAGGGTTGGGCCACATTCTGGCACTACACGATTCTCCAGCAGCTCTACAAGGAGAAGCTCGTCAACGACGCTTTCATGATGGAGTTCCTGCACGCGCACACGAACGTGGTCTATCAGCCGTCGTTCGACAGCCCGTACTACAGCGGTCTGAATCCGTATGCGCTGGGCTTCGCGATGTTCCAGGACATTCGCCGCATGTGCGAGGATCCGACGGAAGAAGATCGCCGGTGGGCGCCGGATATTGCGGGTGCCGACTGGCTCACGACGCTCGACTTTGCGATGCGCAACTTCAAGGACGAGAGCTTCATCCAGCAGTTTCTCTCGCCCAAGGTCATTCGCGACCTCAAGCTGTTCTCGGTGCTCGACGACGATCGCGACAGCCGCCTGCGGGTGACGGCCATTCACAACGACGCCGGTTATCGCGAGATTCGCGAGATGCTTGCACAGCAGTACAACCTCAGCCAGCTTGAACCGAACATTCAGGTCGCGCATGTCGATCTGCACGGCGATCGTTCGCTCACGCTGCGTCACGTGCAGAGCGAACGCAAGCCGCTCGACGACAGCTTCGAAGAAGTCCTCAAGCACGTGGCACGGTTGTGGGGCTTCACGGTGCGGCTGGAGACGGTCTTCGAAGACGGACGAAGCGAAATGACGCACGAAACCAAGGTCGAGAAGCGACGGCGCTATGCGCTGAGTGCCTGACGCCGTAGCGAGCCAAGGGATGAAGATTCCGTTCGTCGCCCTCGATCACGTCGTGCTGCGCACCGCCGATGTCGCCCGGCTCCGGCACTTCTACATCGATGTATTGGGCTGTACGCTGGAGAAGGTGCAGGCCGACATCGGACTGGTGCAACTGCGGGCGGGCGATTCGCTGATCGATCTGGTGGATGTCGCCGGGACGATCGGCCGCCAGGGCGGCGCGGCGCCCGGCCCGGAAGGGCGCAATCTCGATCACTTCTGTTTGCGCGTGGCGCCGTTCGACGACGAGGCCATTCGTCAGGGACTCGCGTCGCACGGCGTGACGCTGGGCGAGGTCGTGCAGCGCTACGGCGCACAGGGCGAGGGGCCATCGTGTTATCTCAACGATCCGGATGGCAATACCGTCGAACTCAAGGGGCCTCCGCGTCGTCTTCCCGATCGGCTTGACGCTCGCGTGTCTCAACCGGCACGCCTCTCAGACCTCACTGACCCTCCCATCGCTCGCGCTTCACGCGTCGAGATCGCGGGCAACCGATAATCGGGGCGACGCGAAAAGATGCGGCCATGAGGCATTGCCGGCTTAGTGGTCGTGGTCGCTCTCGTTGTCGTTGTCGGCGCGGCGGGCGTTGACGCAACGAACCTCACGCCGCCATCTGTCCCAGCACGCTCTGATCGCGTCCCTTGTGCTTGGCCTGATACAGCGCCTTGTCCGCACGGTCGAGCATCGCGCTGATGACGAGCGGCTCGCCCGGCTGCCATGATGCAATCCCCACGCTGATCGTGATCGCCTCGCCTTCGTCGCGCGCTGTTTGCGGCAGCAGATCGGAACTCGCGCGCTTGACCGATTCGCGAATCCGGTCGGCGACCCGCAGCGCCGCATGCTGATCGATCTCGGGCAACACCACCGCGAACTCCTCGCCGCCGAGACGCACGGCGAAGTCGCTCGGCAACCGGATGCAATGCTGGATCGTGGTGGCGATGCGCTGCAATACGGCGTCGCCGAACGGGTGTCCGTAGCGGTCGTTTACCTGCTTGAAATAGTCGATGTCGATCAGCAGCACGGACAGCGGAATCGCGCGCTGCTGCACACGCTCCGCGACGAGGCGGATGCGATTGTCGAAGTAGCGGCGGTTATAGATGTGCGTGAGCGGATCGATGAACACTTTCTCCACCAGATCCGTGTTGGTGAGCGCGAGCGATTGATACTGACGCGTGATTTCCCACACGAGCGCGAGCGTGGCGACACCCGGCGACGCCAGAGCGAGCAAACGCGCCGCATACCACTGATAAGACGCTTCGCTCGGTGCGGTTAGCGAGAGCAGCAACTGACACAGCGAGATGGTGACGACGACCCACACGAGCAAAAACAGCTTGTGCGACAAACGCGTGATCACCGCGATGCGCCACCACAGCGCGACGTAGGCGACGAAGAGCGCCCCGAGCGCGAGCGTCTCGATGTCTATGCCCCCCGCCAGATGCGGTGTGATCAGCGTGCGTCCGGCCCCAGCGAGCGAGAGCGATACCGTCACCCAGATAACCAGCACGGTCGCGCCGTATCGTGCGGCTTCGGAATAGCCCGGGCGCGTATGCGGATCCATGCGCGTGCGCGAATAGCTGCGTACGCTTAGCATCACGTACGCGGCGAAGCTGGCTTCGGCCACCAGCCAGAGCCAGAACGGCGCGCGTGTGGCGTGCGTGGAGATGCCGGCCAGTTGATTCGCGAGCAACACCCCTTCGGTGAACATGAACAGGCCGCGCAGCAGGAATGCGCAGCCGAACTGCGCGAAGTAGCGCTTGCCGTTATAGAGATACTGAACGCCGAGCAGACACGCCGTCGACAGGTTGAGAATGCCGCCTGCGGAGACGAGAAAGAAGGTGAGCAACGGGTTCACCGCGCCTTCGAAAGCGCGCGCAAGGAATCCGCCGAGCGTGAGCGCGGCGCACGCAGCCAAAATTGTGGTCGCGGCAACGCGATTGCCCTGTTCGGTACGGCTGATGGTACTTTTCATAGTTGTTATTCGCCATTCAACGAACTCGTGCCCGCGCACGATCGCTTTTTTACCGTTCAATACTGTTCAATCACCGCGCCCGCGAATCGCCGCAAGGTCATGGCCTCACGTTACGCCCACGTTTCCCCGATTTTTCGCTAAATGATTGAAAACTAAGATAAACCTCGGAGAATACACGAGTTTTTCCGGCTTCGCATCCGTTTCCGAAGCGGGGTGCTGATTTCCGTACGCGCACCCGACGACATGCGGATTTCGACGCCGTGACGCACCATGTCGGGGCGGAAAAACACGATGCCGTCGGCGCCGGAAAACAATTCGCCGCGGTACATCGATCCGCGATGCGAAACGTCGAAATGCAGGATTTCGGGACGTCGTAAAGCCGTGTTGCAGATGCAACTTTTCATATTCCCGCAACGCCAGTGACGACGGGGGATTTCAGCGTACGCAATTAATTAGTTATCCTGTTTATTAAGCGATCGATGGGTGTAATTGCGTGTAAATATGCCGGATTCTTCACTAAAAACGTGCTACGGGTTGGCATCGACGCACTATCTGTACTAGAATAAAAAAAGCCAATCGCTTCGGTTGGCCCATAGAATCAAAAGCGTTGCCGGTGTTCCTCGTTGCGCCGGCGTCCTTACCATCACGCAATGAGTTTGTGCAGTAAAACTTTCGCGCGCTTTCAATAAGCGTGCACCGAGAGGCCCAGGCGCCCACGGCGTCGAAAGCTCGTCTCTCATGTCGCATTTCGCGACGCCTTGTTCGTCACCGTCGTCTTCCACAGACCTTCGGATCGAACACATCACAATTCGCAAGGCAGCTATCAGTTGTCATGCTTGATTGACCGCGTTGTCACGTGGGGCGATGGCTATGGCTATTGCCTCGCGCGCAGCGCTGCCAACCCATTCAAAGGGAGCATGAACGTGGCGAAGCAGTATCGCATTCTCTATCTGGCCGGCTTCGGACTGCTCGGTGTTGCCGCCGCAGTGACCGGTCTGGTGTATTGGCTGGGCGTCGATTCGCTCATCAAATACCGGGGCGACCTGGTGTATTACACCCAGCAGCATCTCAAGCTAGTGGCGATTTCGATGACATTGGCCATCGTGGTCGGCGTGCCTGCGGGCGTGCTGATCTCGCGGCCGATGTTCGAGAAACACGCTGAGCGTGCGGTGCAGATTTTCAACATTGGCAACACACTGCCGTCGCTCGCCGTGCTGGCGCTGTCGATGGCGGTCCTCGGGATCGGCGACCGGCCGGCCATTCTGGCGTTGTGGCTCGCGTCGCTGCTGCCGATCGTGCGTAACGCGTACGAAGGCTTGCGGCAGGTGCCTCCCGCGCTGCGGGAATCGGCGCGCGGCATGGGCATGACGCCGGCGCAAGTGCTGTTCCGCGTCGATCTGCCCAACGCCATGCCGGTCATCGTCGGCGGCGTGCGCACTGCGCTCGCGATCAACGTCGGCACCGCGCCGCTCGCGTTCCTGATCGGTGCGGACAGTCTGGGACAGTTGATCTTCCCGGGCATTTATCTCAACGACCAGACCAAGTTGCTGCTCGGCGCGGCCGGCACGGCGTTGCTCGCGCTCGTGCTCGACGGCATCGTCGCTTTCGTCAGCGGGCTCTGGTTCGCGCGTCACGGCGCCGCTGCGCGCTAAGACTTCAGGAGACCCACACGTATGCCATTTTCTTTTCCTCGCTTCATCACGCGCTGCACGCGTGCGCTGGGCGTCGCGGTCGTCGCGCTCGGTGCGTTGGCGACGAGCGCTGCCGCACCGGCCGCCACACTCACCATTGGCGGCAAGAACTTCACCGAGCAGTTGATCCTCTCCGAGATGACGGCGCAATACCTGCGCAGCAAGGGGTACGACGTCGAACTCAAGAACGGGCTGGGCAGCGTGGTAATGCGCCAAGGCATGGAGAGCCATCAGCTCGATGTGGTCTGGGAGTACACCGGCACGTCGCTGATCGTCTACAACAAGGTCAGCGAAAAGCTCGATCCGCAGCAGACCTACGAGCGTGTGAAGGACCTCGACGGCAAGATCGGCCTCGTCTGGCTTAACCCGGCCGCGCTGAACAATACCTATGCATTCGCCATGCCGGGCAAGATCGCGCGTGACGAGGGCATCGAGACCGTGTCGCAACTCATCGAGACATTCCGCACGCATCCGAAGATGCAATTTGCCTTCGACATGGAGTTCGTCGGTCGCTCCGACGGTCTCGATCCGATGGAGCAGCTTTACGACTTCCATCTCGAGCGCCGCAACATCAAGCAGATGGACCCCGGCCTCGTGTACACGGCGCTCAGGAACGAGCAGATCGATGCCGGTCTCGTTTATACGAGCGATGGCCGTAACAAGGGTTTCGATCTGAAGGTGCTGGCCGACGACAAAGGCTTCTTCCCTGCGTATGCGGCCACGCCGGTGGTGCGCAAGGAAGTCCTCGACGCCAACCCCAAACTCGCCGACGAACTCAACGCGCTGTCCGCGAAGATCAACGACGAGAACATGCGTGACATGAATGCGAAGGTCGACATCGACCATCGGTCCGTCTCGCGTGTGGCGAGCGACTTCCTCAAGCAGGAAGGACTGGTGCAGTGACGGCGATCCATTGCCGTCGCCCACTGACTGATTGAGGAGTCCCATGATTGAATTTCTGACACACAACTGGCATCGCATCCTGACCCTGACCGGTCAGCACGCGTGGCTGGTCGCCGCCTCGGTCGGGGCGGCTATCGTGGTCGGCGTGCCGCTGGGCGTGCTGGTCACGCGTTTTCGCTGGTTGTCGGGCGCTGTGCTGGGTCTGGCGACGGTCGTGCTCACGATCCCGTCGATCGCCCTGTTCGGCCTGATGATCCCGGCGCTGTCCGTGTACGGCATGGGCATCGGCCCGGCGCCCGCCGTCGCCGCCGTCTTCCTGTACTCGCTGCTGCCGATCATGCGCAACACGAGCCTCGCGTTGCGGCAGATCGACCCCAGCATTCGCGAAGCCGGCATCGGCATCGGCATGACGTTCTGGCAGCGACTTCGCCTCGTCGAACTGCCGCTGGCCGTGCCGGTGGTGCTGGGCGGCGTGCGCACTGCCGTCGTCATGAATATTGGCGTGATGGCCATTGGCGCCATCGTCGGGGCCGGCGGTCTCGGGGTGTTGATCACCCAGGGCATCAGCCAGAGCGATACCCGGCAACTCGTCGTGGGTGCGGTCATGGTGAGTTTGCTCGCCATCGTCGCCGACACCCTGTTGCACCGCCTTCAGCGCGTGCTGACACCGAAAGGAATCCGAACCGTATGATCAAACTCGACAATCTCACCAAAAGCTTCGTTCAGAAGGACGGCACGCGCGTGACCGCCGTGAACTCGGTCAGCCTCGAGGTGCCGCCGGGCGAAATCTGCGTCTTCCTCGGCCCGTCGGGATGCGGCAAGACGACCACACTCAAGATGATCAACCGGCTGATCAAGCCGACGTCCGGGCACATTCTGCTCAACGGCGAAGACACCGGGAAGATCAACGAAATCGAACTGCGCCGCCATATCGGCTATGTGATCCAGCAGATCGGCCTGTTCCCGAACATGACCATCGAGGAGAACATCACGGTGGTGCCGCGTCTGTTGGGCTGGGACAAGCAGCGTTGCCGCGAGCGCGCGACCGAACTGATGGCGATGGTGGCGCTCGATCCGAAGCGCTATCTCTCGCGCTATCCGCGCGAGCTCTCGGGCGGCCAGCAACAACGTATCGGCGTGATCCGCGCCCTGGCGGCGGACCCGCCCGTGTTGCTGATGGACGAGCCGTTCGGTGCGGTCGATCCGATCAACCGCGAATCGATCCAGAACGAGTTCCTGCAAATGCAGCGTCAACTGGGCAAGACCGTCATCATGGTCAGCCACGATATCGACGAGGCGATCAAACTGGCCGATCGGATCGCGATCTTCCGTCAAGGCCGTCTGGTGCAATACGCGCAACCGGATGCATTGCTGGCGCGCCCGGTCGACGAATTCGTCGCGAGCTTCGTGGGACATGACCGAATTCTCAAGCGCCTGCTGTTGGTGCGCGCAGAAGACGCCGCAACCCCGCAACCGACCGTCAAGCCACAGACGACGCTGGCCGAAGCCTACGGCATGATGGACGAACTCGATACGCGTTCGCTGGTGGTCGTCGACGAAAGCGCACGCGCGCTGGGGTACATTGCACGTCGCGATACGCGTCATGCGCAAGGCACCTGCGGCGAGCGGGTGCGTGAGTTCAAGGCGTCGGCCGTTGCCGGCGACAACCTGCGCGTGCTGCTCTCGCGCATGTACGAGCACAATCTGGCATCGCTGCCGGTGTTGGGTGACGACAATCAGTACCTCGGCGAGGTCACGCAGGATTCGATCGCGGACTATCTGAGTTCGGGCAAGTCGCGGGGCAATGGTGGCGGCACGATCATTGCGCCGTCGCTGCCGGGCGCGCCGAGTGTCGTCGCGAGCGTGCCGTTCGGCGCATCGGTGTAAGCTGCCGGGACCGCCGTTGCACCGACGCAGCCCCAAGACGCGGGGCAACGAGGCGGACCTGTATCGCAGATTTTTCGAGTGTCGGGAGACGGGGAGGAAACGTCTTGCCGGCACCGCCAAGAATGACGGCCCACCGCGGCCGTCATTTGCGTTTGTCCGTCGTCGGTCGACCACGGTGAGCGACCGGCGGGCATCATGTAAAGCAATCGGTGAGTCAAGGAGTTAGGGGATGACGTGGGAAGCGGTAATGGCTTGGTTCGACAATGCGCCGCGGGCGCGCATGGTCGGGGGGCTGGCGATGCTGATCGTGGCGGCGGCACTGACGCAGGCCGTGGCGCAGTTTCTGATCGTTCGTGTGGTGCGTATGGTGGTGCAGCGCACCGCCAATCGCTGGGACGACGCGCTGCTCGCGCATCGCGTTTTCCATCGGGCGGCGCGCGTGCTGCCCTATCTGGTGATTCAGTTCGGCATCGAGCTGGTGCCGGATCTGCCGGAGAAGGCCGTGCTCGTCATCGGCAACGTGGCGCTCGCCACGACGCTGCTCTACGCGACGCTGGCCGTCGCGGGGATTCTGGATGCGGCGCAAACCGTGTACGCGATGTCGGAGCATGCGCGTACGCGCTCGATCAAGGGATACGTGCAGTTAGGCAAGATTGCGCTCTACGTCGTGGCGGCGATCGCCATCGTCGCCACGATCATCGACCGTTCGCCGTGGCTGCTGCTCTCCGGGTTAGGCGCAATGTCGGCGGTGCTGCTGTTGGTGTTCAAGGACACGATCATGTCGTTCGTGGCGAGCGTGCAATTGACGTCTAACGACATGCTGCGTGTGGGCGACTGGATCGAAATGCCGCAAGTCGGCGCCGATGGCGATGTGGTGGATATCGCGTTACATACGGTGAAGGTGCAGAACTGGGACAAGACGATCACGACGATTCCGACGTGGCGTCTGATCTCCGAGAGCTTCCGCAACTGGCGAGGCATGCAGCAGTCGGGCGGTCGTCGCATCAAGCGCACGCTGTGTATTGACGCCGGCAGTGTCGGGTTTCTGGACGACGCCGAGATCGCGCGGTTGTCGAAGCTGCATTTGCTGGGGGGTTATCTTTCGGAGAAGCAGCGTTCGCTCGCGGATGCCAATGCGGCGCTGGGCATCGCGGCGGGGGTGCCGGCGAATACGCGGCGTTTGACGAACATCGGCACGTTCCGGGCGTATGCGTTGGCCTATCTGAAGGCGCATCCGAACATCCATGACGGCATGACATGCATGGTGCGCTCGTTGCAGCCGACGGCTACCGGGATTCCGGTCGAACTCTATTGCTTCACGAACACGATCGTTTGGGCCGAATACGAGCGCGTACAGGGCGATGTCTTCGATCACTTGTTGGCCATCCTGCCGGAGTTCGGCTTGCGCATGTACCAGAATCCGGCGGGTGCCGATCTGGTTCGCTGGCAGGCGCAGCGCGCGGCGTAGCGAACGAATTGCCGGCGTCTCGGGGAAAAAATGCACCGGGGCTACCGGCGTTCATGTCACGTCAACGATGCGTCTTCGCCCGCCGACGAGACAGGGGCGCACGGCGATGGATTCGTCGCCGCGAATCCAGGCGGCCCGGCGGATGCAACAAGGGCTCCCGAAGGAGCCCTTTTCGAAGGGGGCCGTCGCACGGCGGCATCAACTCGATGGGATGTCGCGTGCCTGGCGCACCGTACGTTCAGGGCGTCCGTTACGCCGCCGACTCGTCCAGCGTGGGATAGTCGACGTAACCACGCGCATCGCCGCCGTACAGCGTATCGCGATCCAGTGCGTTGAACGGGCCGCCGCGCTTGAGGCGCTCCACCAGATCCGGGTTCGCAATGAACGGTTTGCCGAACGCAATCAGATCCGCGAGGTTTTCCTTGCGGGCCTTGAGCGCCAGTGCAAGGTCATAGCCGTTGTTGGCCATGAACGTGCCCTTGAAGCGGTGGCGCAGCTTCTGGAGATCGAAGCCGCCTTCCACTTCGCGCGGGCCGCCCGTCGCGCCTTCGACCACTTGCAGATACACCAGGCCGAAGCGGTTGAGCTGTTCGACGGCATACGTGAACACCGGTTCCGGATTGCTGTCGCCGCAATCGTTGGCCGGGCTGATCGGCGACAGGCGGATGCCGACACGATCGGCCCCCCAGACGTCGACGACCGCTTGCGTGACTTCGAGTACCAGACGCACGCGGTTTTCGATGCTGCCGCCGTACTGGTCCGTGCGATGGTTGGTCTTGTCGCGCATGAACTGGTCGAGCAGATAGCCGTTCGCGGCATGGATTTCCACGCCGTCGAAACCGGCGCGCTTCGCGCATTCGGCAGCATGCCGATATTGCTCGATGATGCCCGCGATCTCGGACGTTTCCAGTGCGCGCGGCACCGGATGCGGCTCGAAACCATGTTCCGTGAACGCCTTTCCGGCAGGCTGAATCGCGGACGGCGCCACCGGCAGCGCGCCGCCGGGTTGCAGCGACGGATGCGAGATGCGGCCCACGTGCCACAACTGGCAGAAGATCTTCCCGCCCTTGGCATGCAACGCGTCGGTGACCTGCTTCCAGCCGGCGACCTGTGCTTCCGTATAAATGCCCGGCGTGAATGCGTAGCCCTTGCCTTGCTGCGAAATGTTGGTGGCTTCGCTGACGATGAGCCCGGCGGATGCGCGCTGGGCGTAGTACTCGGCGACCAGCGGGCCCGGCACGTCGCCCTTGCCTGCGCGGCTGCGGGTGAGCGGCGCCATCACGATGCGATTACTCAGTTCGAGCGGGCCGAGCTTGTACGACGAAAACAGGTCGGTATCGAGCGCGGCGAGTTGGGTATGTTGCGAATCCGTCATGGCTGAATGTCCTGTGAAAGTCGGGGGTGCTGTACTGCACAAAGCTCGCACAGATTACGGCAATTCTCCCGGCCGTGCTTAGCACGACGACGTTGTTTCGGCCAACGACCCCCGCCACCAAAGCGCGCCGGATGCCCTGCGCCGAAGCCGGGCTTGGCGACGCGTTGTCATTCAATGGATGCGATGTCGGATGGCGGTCGAGTACGTCGAAAAAGGGCCTTCGAAATGCGTTCTCAGGCGCGCGCTGCCATCGGGCGCTTCGGCGCGTGCGGCGCAATGCGTAACACCATGATCGCGCCGATGATGCAAACGCCGCCGGAGAGCATCGAGGCCATCGTGTAGTTACCAAGCGTTGCACGCAGCGATCCGGCCACGAGGGCTGCGGTCGCCGCCCCGAGCTGATGACCGGCAACGATCCAGCCGAACACGATCGGGGCCATCGTCTTGCCGAACACGTCGGTCGTCAGGCGCACGGTCGGCGGCACCGTGGCGATCCAGTCCAGACCGTAGAACAGCGCGAACAGCGGCAGGCCGAAGAAGTCGAGACCGAAGGCGTAGGGCAGATAGATCAGCGAGAGTCCGCGCAGACCGTAGTACCAGAAGAGCAACACACGGCTGTTGTAACGGTCCGAGAGCCAGCCCGACGCGGTGGTGCCCACCAGATCGAGAATGCCCATCGCCGCCAGAATGCTGGCGCTCTTGACTTCGGAGATGCCGTAATCGCCGCACATCGCGATGAAGTGGGTGCCGATATAGCCGTTGGTGCTTGCGCCACAGATGAAGAAGCTGAAGAACAGCAACCAGAAGTCCCGCTTGCCGGCAGCCATGCGCAGTGCCGACAAGGCGGCGGTGAGCGGATTGCCCTGGCTGAGCGGGACATCCGGCGCGTCTTCGGGCGCGCCGACCGGGCGCAGGCCCACCGACCCCGGACGCTCCGGCACCAGCAACGCTACCAGCGGCAAGACCACTGCCGCCACCAGCGCGACAATCAGCACCACCGGTCGCCAGCCGTAGTTTTCGGTGATCGCCGCCATGAGCGGCAGGAACACCATCTGGCCCGTGGCCGAACTGGCGGTCAGAATCCCCATCGCCAGGCCGCGATGCGTGTGGAACCAGCGATTCGACACCGTCGCTGCGAGCGTCACCGCCGCCACGCCCGTTCCGCCGCCGACCATGACACCCCAGATCAACACCATTTGCCACGGCGCCGTCATGAGCGAAGAGAGCGCCGTGCCCGACGCCAGCAGCAACAGCGCCACCATGACCGTCGGACGAATGCCGAAACGCTGCATGGCGGCGGCGGCGAACGGTCCCGTCAGGCCGTACAGCGCCAGATTGACGGAAATCGCCAGCGAAATCGTGGCGCGGCTCCAGCCGAAGTCGTGTTCGAGCGGCACCATCATGACGCTGGGGGTCGCGCGAATGCCCGCCGAGGCGAGCAGAACCAGGAAAATGACGCCGACGACGATCCACCCGTAGTGGAAGCGACCGTCGATGCGCTTGGCAAGTGCAGCCTTCATGGCGGAAATCCTTGCTGAGGTTCGGTGTCGGGTGCCGAACCGGGAACGTTTGCGAGAGCCGGGCAGTCTATGCTGATCGGTAGCATTGTGACTGATCGGTAACATGAGGTTGCCATGTTATGAACCGATCGGTAACATGTCAAGTATTCCTTTGTGACGGCAGGGATTTGTCCGCTGCGCGGTGCTCGCACCGAACGCAGTCGCCGAATGCGGCCCGGTGGCATTCACGGGTGCGCGCCTGATCGTCCAAGTATCGTTTCAGGGAGGGCCGGAAATGGCCAAATCGACAACGCCCCCCGCGCTCGACACCATGTCGGTCGCACCCGAGGACACGGCGGGACCGGCAAGGGAGGACGGTGATGGCGTGATGCGTCATGCACCGAAGCACGCTGGCGGCGAAGCAGCGGGCAAGACGGGCACGGAAAAGGGGGCCGGGGCGCGACGTCGCAGTGCTGCCCCGAGAGCGGGAAAGCCCGCGCGACATGTCACGCCGGCACCTATTGCCCAACAGCATCTGCTCGATGCTGCCGTCGAGCTGTTCCATAAGGAAGGCGTGCGCGCGGTAGGCGTCGATGCGGTCGTCAAGCGCGCGGGCGTCAACAAAATGAGCCTGTATCGTCAGTACGCATCGAAGGACGATCTGATTCTGGCGTATCTGGATCATATGCAGACGGCGAGTTTGGCGCGCATCGACGAGAGCATCGCGAAACGGGCAGGCGAGCCGCGCGCCCAGATGCTGCAAATCTTCGTGGATTTGTCCGAGCGCGCGAGCAAGCCCGGCTATCGCGGGTGTCCGTTCGTGAACGTGGCCGCCGAATTCCCGGATCCGGCGCATGCGGCGCGGCTCTCGGTGGTGAACTACAAGGCGGAAGTGGTCAAACGCTTTACTGCGCTCGCGACGGCGGCAGGCCTGGCCGAGCCCGCCCCGCTGGTCAATGCGCTGTGTCTGGTCCTCGAAGGTGCCTATGCGGCGAGCCAGACCTTCGGTCCGGGATCGCCGCCGTTGCGCATTCTGCCGACGGTGGCGCGTCAGGTGATCGAAGCGGGCTTGGCGGGCGGCTTGGCGGGCGAATTGACGGCGATGGCCTGAAGCATTTCGCCTCAGTACCGGCAGGGGGCGCGACGCGACGCGTCGCGCCGGTCGCACGCCCTCACGTCTTGCAACACACGCGCCCGGCGGACGCGGCCGGCTCAACGAGCGCAGCCTTCTGCTGCGTCACCTCACCTCACCCATCGGCGTGACGGCCCGCGCGGCTTCCACGGCGGCGTTCCGCGCCAGAATGTTGGTCTGGAACGCGATGCCGTCGATCACGCTGATGTCGGCCAGAGATACGTGACGAACGGATCGTCAGTCCGCGCGGCGACGCGGTGACGCGGTGACGATGTGCGACCGCAGACCACAATGTCGCTTTCAGACGCAAACGCTGCATTCCTTCGTCATCCCCACTGATTCCGCTTTGGTGTTGCATTGGCGGTGGCCGCACGTGACGTGGCGACACGTCCGGGCGGTCCGTTAAGCGATCGGTTGTCGGCGCCTTCGGCGAAGGCGCCGACCGAACGTGCGCTAACGGCGGTTCGCAGGGGGACTTGAGCTTTGGCTTACCCGTGGATGACGATCATCAGTCCGCGCGCCACCGACTTGCCGACGTTGCGAATGGCATGGGCACGGTCGGCCGGATAGCGCGCGGTCTCGCCCGGCTTCGCGCGGCGCGCGACATGTTCGACCTCGATGTCGACCTGCCCGTCGAAAACGGTGAAGTGCTCGCGCGTGCCCGGGTCGTGCGGTTCGGAGACGAGCGCCGCGCCGGGTTGCAGCGTGAGTTCGTACCATTCGAACTTCCCCGCCAACTCCATCGGCCCGAGGATCTTCAACTGATACGCCTGCTCCGCGCCCGCCAGTGTCGGGGTCTCGTGCTTGCCGTAGATGCGCACCGGCTCGGGGTCGCCTGCCGGCGCGCCCAACAACTGGTCGAGGCGCACGCCCAGCGCGTTGGCCAGCCGCCACGCCACGGCGATGGTCGGGTTCGCCTTGTCGCGTTCGATCTGCGAGAGCATGGACTTCGAGACGCCGGAGGCGCGCGAGAGCGTCTCCAGGGTCATGCCACGCTCTTTGCGCAGTTGCTGAATCATGTCGCCGACGGGCGGCGGCGCGATCGGGGACATCGCGGACGCTGCGGGAGTGCTTGCCATATGAATTCCGGGATATTAGAATTTTTCAATATATTGAAACTTGTTCAATATAAAGTATAGTTTCCGATAAGCTGTATGTCGTGATGGTAGCAGAGCGCGCTTGCGGGCACGCCGGGTTTGCGCCCCTACGTCGCGATTTCCACGATATCGAAGCCGACCGGCGTCCAAAAGCGTCGACGGCAATCCCGGGCGGGGCCTCACGACGGTCCCGCCGAACGCAAAACAGCATGAAAGGAGATGCGCCCGATGACCGCACATACCCAGGAGGCCCGCGAGGGCTTCTACCGTCAACTGACCGAACGACTCGAAGACACGCGCCGTCAGGGCCTTTTCAAGCAGGAACGCGTGCTCATGTCGCGGCAGGGGCCGGAGGTCATGTGCGACGACGGACAAACGCGTATCAACCTGTGCGCCAACAATTATCTCGGCCTGTCGGGCAGCGAGTCGCTCGTCAAGGCGGGGCAGAAAGCGCTGGAAGACTTCGGCTTCGGCCTGTCGTCGGTGCGCTTCATCTGCGGCACGCAAGGTCCGCATAAGGAACTCGAAGCCCGCATCGCGGCGTTTCTCGGCACGGAAGACGCCATCCTGTACGCCGCCGCGTTCGACGCCAATGGCGGCGTGTTCGAGCCGCTGTTCGACGAGCAGGACGCCATCATCTCCGACGCGCTGAACCACGCCTCGATCATCGATGGCGTGCGGCTGTGCAAGGCGCAACGTCTGCGCTACGCCCACAACGACATGGACGACCTCGAGCGCCAGTTGCAGGCGGCGGCCGGCGCGCGTCATCGCATCATCGTCACCGACGGCGTGTTCTCGATGGACGGCACTATCGCCCAGCTCGACCGCATCGTGGCGCTCGCCGGGCAGTACGGCGCGCTGATCATGATCGACGAGTGTCACGCGTCCGGCTTCATGGGGCCGACGGGGCGCGGCACCCATGAGCATCACGGCGTGCTCGGCAACATCGACATCATCACCGGCACGCTGGGCAAGGCGCTGGGCGGGGCGATGGGCGGCTTCACGGCGGGGCGTCGCGAAGTGATCGAGACGCTGCGCCAGCGCTCGCGTCCGTATCTTTTCTCGAACAGCCTCGCACCGGCGATCGTCGGCACGTCGCTCGCCGTGTTCGACGAACTCGAACACTCGTCGGCGCGCCGCGAGCAACTGCACGCTAACACCGCGTTCTTCCGTCAGGAAGTGGCAGCGCTCGGTTTCACGATCAAGCCGGGCACGCACCCGATCGTCCCGGTCATGCTGTTCGACGCCACGCTCGCGCAGCGTTTCGCGCAACGCCTGTACGAACTCGGCGTGATCGCCACGGGGTTCTTCTACCCGGTGGTGCCGCAAGGTCAGGCGCGCGTGCGCGTGCAACTCTCCGCAGCGCATACCCGCGAACATCTCACCCGGGCGCTGGCCGCGTTCGCCCAGGCCGGTAACGAACTCGGCATTCTCAAGCAAGGTTGATCATGGAACGAATTCTCATCATCGGCGCGAACGGGCAGATCGGCAGCGAGCTCGTCGAGGCGCTCGCAGCGCAGTACGGCAACGAGAATGTCGTCGCGACGGATATCGCCCCGGGGCCCTCGCGCCATCCGGTGCATTACGAGACGCTCGACGTGCTCGATGCGGCGCGACTGGCTGCGCTGGTCGAGCGTTTCGGCATCACGCAGATTTTCCATCTGGCGGCGCTGCTCTCGGCCACCGGCGAGACCCGTCCGCTGCAAGCCTGGACGCTGAACATGAACGGTCTGCTCAACGTGCTCGAACTGGCGCGCGAGCATCAGGGCAAAGGCAGAGGCTTGCGCGTGTTCTGGCCGTCGTCGATCGCCGCGTTCGGCCCGCACACCCCGGCCGTCGAGACGCCGCAGCTCGCCATCATGGATCCGACCACGATGTACGGCATCAGCAAGCAGGCGGGCGAGCGGCTATGCGAGTACTACTTCTCGAAGTTCGGCGTGGACGTGCGCAGTCTGCGCTACCCGGGCGTGATCAGCTACAAGACGCCCCCGGGCGGCGGCACGACGGACTACGCCATCGAGATTTTCCAGGCGGCGCGTCGCGGCGAGACATACACCTGTTTCCTGAAAGAAGACGCTACGCTGCCGATGATCCACATGCCGGACGCCGTGCGCGCCACGCTCGAACTGATGCATGCCGATGCGTCGAGGCTGCGGGTGCGTTCGTCGTACAACGTGGCCGGCGTCAGTTTCGATCCGAAGACGCTCGCCGGCGCGATTGCCCGTCGGGTGCCTGGCTTCAAGGTCGAGTACGCGCCGGACTTCCGTCAGGCGATCGCGCAGACGTGGCCACACACGCTCGACGACACGCATGCCCGCTACGACTGGGGCTGGAAGCCGGCGTTCGATCTGGACGCGATGGTGGACGACATGCTCGCCAACGTGCCGCTGGACTGGCATGCGCCGGTGCTGGGAAACGCAGCCTGAAGGAGCGACGACCGCCTGACGGGGATCAAGGCAGGATCGAGATAGGCGGCGCGTCTGACCGCTTCGGTGAGCGCCGACGGTAGGCGCGAGCCGATCGGGGCGCGTGCGATGCGAATCGTACGCGCCTTGTTTCGTTCGGCGACGGTGTTGCGCCAGCGCTTACTTCGGGTGATGTACGGCGTAGTAAGCCAGAGCGGCAAGCACCGCACACGACACGGCGAATGCGCGACGGCGCCAACGGTAGGCGGGCGTGAGGCTGAGGGCGCGTGCGCGGCCTTCCTCTTTCGAATGGTAGTAGCTCATATTGCACCTTCCGGGATCTGGTACACGGTCTTCGCCGCAGAAAGAACCTGCTGACGTTTCTGCCGATGCGCCCCCCGGCACACGGCAGACCCCCGAACTGGCTTCGGTTTGCGGCAGGTTCCGAATCGATTATGCGACTGCACAAAAACGACCGCTAATCAGTATCTATACCGATAGGTGTGGCCTTTTTGATACGGTCTCTCAACGCGCGATTCGTTTCGACGAACGCCTCGAAAGCGGTGGGGTGCCGTCGATGTCGTCTTCCTTGCCAATCGCCACGGCCCGCTCGCAGGCGTTGCCGGTTTGCGCGCCTCGCCCCCACACAAATCTCGATAATCGAAGGATACGAAGAATCCACATTTCCCCGCTTGCGCGGCGTCGTGCGCGCTGAAACAATGCCTGAAAACGGTGGCCTCGCCGAAGGCCGCTTTCAAGTCGTCGTTGCGATCACGCCTGGGGAGGGACGTGCCATGACGCCGGATACGCGCCGCACCATTGCTTGCGGCCTTCGCGGAACCGCCTTCGGGCGCGCCGCCTGTCTCGTCGCTGTCGCCGGGCTAACCGGGCTCCTTGGACTGTCGAACGCCGAGGCGCAGGAGGCCATGCTACGGGCCAACAATCAGGTATGGCTTGGCGTGGGCGCGCAGCAGTTGAACTACTGGGAGACCATCGGGCCCGGTAAAAGCGATTCCGAAAGCGGCACGACCGCCGCGTTTGCCCTGACCGCCTCGACCCAGCGCCAGTTGTTCGGCGTGTCCAATCTGTACTTCAGCGGGTCTGTCCGTGTGGCGCACGGCAACGTGAACTACGGCGGCTATTTGCAGGACCGCGCCGGCAACGTCATTCAGCCCGACTATCAGATGTCGACGCGCTCCACGGCGACGGACGTCACGCTCAAGGCCGGCAAAGCCATCCCGTTCCATCTGGGCACCTGGAATGCGCAGGTGATTCCTTACGTGAGCTACAGCTACCGCGACTGGATTCGCGACAGCAGTCGGGATCGCTATGGCTTCTATGAGCGCTACCGCCATCATGTGGTCGGCGGCGGGTTGATGGGGCAGATGGAACTGACATCGAAGCTGGTGGCGACCGCCGACATTCGTGCCGGTGCGATGCTCGGCGCGTCGATGACGCTGGCCGGTTCGCAGAACACCTTCAGCCTCGGCAACAAGCCGGTCGTCGTGGCCGGTTTCGGACTCGACTATGCAATCGCGCGCAACTTCCACATCAACGCCAGTTACGAGTGGTCACGCTTCCAGTACGGCCGCTCGGCGGCGACGCAGGTCGGCCCCGGCGTGAGCGCCTACGAACCCGATTCGAGGACCATCAACCAGACGTGGATGATCGGCGCGGGGTACGCGTTCTAGTCGCGCGCCTGTCGCCCCTCGCGCAGAAACGACAACGCCGCGCGGCCGGACGGCTCGCGCGGCGTTGCCTTTTCAGCCGCCGATCATGCGCTCATGCGGGCGTTCAGACGTCGATCAGGTCGCGCCTTCCACGTCTTCCAGACTGAACGTTTCCGTGTGGTCGTTGTACGAGAAGATCTCGGCGTAGCGTCCCCAGTTGATGGCGGTGTCGAGCGTTTCCTGCGCGAGATCGTCCGACATCGAATCTTCCAGTTCCTGCTCGAAACGCACGCGCGGCGCCCGCTGCCCGCGACGCTCCTGCAACACGGTGCGGATCTTCGCGGCGAGCGGCACGTGACGCAGCAGATGCTCGGCGAACAGCACCTTGCGCTCCTGCGTGCCGATGTCCACGAAGCGCTTGCCAGCGGCGGTCAGCATGATGTCGCCTTCCTTGAGTTCCGCGAAGCCCAACTGATCGAGAATTTCCGCCACCGGAAAGAGGTCGTCGACCTCCAGCAGCAGCGTCTGTGCGATGTCCGGCAAGTCGGCGCGTCCGTTGTAGGGCGGCACCGCCAGCGCTTCGAGCAGGCCGGCCATCAGGTTGGTCGACACTTCGTGCAGCGGGCTGGAAAGTTCCAGCGGGATCTTCTGCGTGGTGTGGGCGTTGCGGCGCGATGTCATCAACGCGTAGATATCGTCCACCATCTTGCGGAAGGCCGGATCGAGGCGGTTGCGACGATGCGGGAACGGCACCTTGATCTCGGCGACCACCCGGCCCGGATTCGACGACAGCACCAGAATCCGGTCGCACATGAACACCGCTTCTTCGATGTTGTGCGTGACGATCAGGATCGATTTGATCGGCAACTGACGCTGGCTCCACAGATCGAGCAGGTCGGTACGGAGCGTTTCCGCCGTGAGCACATCGAGCGCGGAGAACGGCTCGTCCATGAGCAGCAGCGTCGGGTTGACGACGAGCGCGCGGGCGAAGCCCACTCGCTGGCGCATACCGCCCGAGAGTTCGCGCGGGTAGGCGTTTTCGAAGCCGTCCAGACCGATCAGGTCGATGGCCGCGAGGGCGCGCCTGCGGCGCTCTTTCGGCTCGACGCCGAGCGCTTCGAGCCCGGCTTCCACGTTCTGCAACACGGTCAGCCACGGGAACAGCGCGAACGTCTGGAACACCATCGCCACGCCCTCGGGCGGCCCTTCGAGCGGCTCGCCCATGTAGCGAATGTCGCCCGAGCTGGGCTGAATCAGTCCGGCGATGATGCGCAGCAGCGTCGATTTGCCCGAGCCGGAGCGGCCCAGCAGGCCCACGATCTCGCCTTCGTGCAGATGCAGGTTCACACCGTCGAGCACCTGACGCTCGTCGCTGCCCTTGCGGAAGCCGCGACTGACGTTGGCTAGCGAGAAGATCTCTTTTCCGGCGATCGTTTGGCCAGCGGATGTATCGTTCGGCATCTCGGTCCCTTCAATTCAGACGAAGCTTGTTTTCGGCGATGGCGTACATGGGGCGCCACAGCAAGCGGTTGAACAGTACGACGAACAGCGCCATCACCGCGATGCCGAGCAGAATGCGCGGATAGTCGCCGGCGGCCGTCGTTTGCGCGATATAGGCGCCCAGTCCGTGTGCGGCGACCTTGTCGTCGCCCCATTGCACGTATTCCGAGACGATGGAGGCGTTCCATGCGCCGCCGGACGCCGTGATCGCCCCCGTCACGTAATAGGGGAAGATCCCCGGCAGCATCACCTGACGCCACCATTGCCAGCCGCGAATGCGGAAGTTCGTGGCGGCTTCCTTGAAGTCGTTCGGGAAGGCCGTGGCCCCGGCGATCACGTTGAACAGGATGTACCACTGCGTACCCAGCACGATCAGCGGCGAGAGCCAGATGTCCGCGTTCAGGCGGAAGTGGACGATCAGTACCACGAATATCGGGAACAGCAGGTTGGCCGGGAAGGCCGCCAGGAACTGAGCGAGCGGCTGGATGCGCTCCGCGAGTTTCGGGCGCAGCCCGATCAGCACGCCCAGCGGCACCCAGATCACCGACGCAATCGCGATGAGCACCACCACGCGCACCAGCGTGATGAGACCGAGGCCGAACACGCGCAGGATCTCGGCGCCGCCGACTTCGGCCAGCACGAACGTGCAGATTTTCCAGGCGGCGGATACGCCCAGTGCAACGAGCACCGCCGCCCATAGCCAGTCGATCACGCGCGAGAGCGGCGACTTCGATTCGGAGTGAATCGCGGCCGGCAGCGAGATCGGCATACGCATGCGGGCAATCGTGCGCAGCAGCTTGCCCAGCGGACGCAGCAGCAACTGGATCGCGCGCGTGCGCTGAATGACGTTGAGTACCCAGGATTCGGGGGCTGCCTGCGAGACCGTGTCTTCCAGACGGAACTTGTCCGACCACGCGACCATCGGGCGGAACAGGAACTGGTCGTAAATGATGATGACGACGACCATCGCCAGAATCACCCAGCCCACAGCGCCCAGATCGCGCTGAAGGATGGCGGTGGCGAGGTACGCCCCGATGCCCGGCAGCGTCACCGTCTTGTCGCCCACGGTGATCGCCTCGGAGGCCACCACGAAGAACCAGCCGCCGGACATGCTCATCATCATGTTCCAGATGAGGCCCGGCATCGAGTAGGGAACGTCGAGCTTCCAGAAGCGCTGCCATGGCGAGAGGCGCAGGTTCACGGCGACTTCGGACAGGTCGCGCGGCTGGGTGCGCATCGATTGGTAGAACGAGAACGTCATGTTCCACGCCTGACTCGTGAAGATCGCGAAGATGGCGGCGCATTCGGCGCCGAGCACGCGTCCCGGGAAGAGGGCGAGGAAGAACGTGACGGTAAACGAGATGTAGCCGAGCACCGGCACGGACTGGAGGATATCCAGCATCGGCACGAGCAGCTTTTCGGCGCGGCGGCTCTTGGCCGCGAGCGTGCCGTAGACCAGCGTGAAGATGAGCGAAGCCACCATGGCCGCGAGCATGCGCAGCGTGGTGCGCAGGGCGTACTCGGGCAGGTTCGCCGGATCCAGCGAGATGACTTCGGTATGCAGGTCGCCCAGCGGGGCCCACGTCTGACGAATGCCCATCGAGCTGACCATCAGAAAACCGATGATGATCGGGAACGCAATGAAATCCCAGCGGTTGGGCAGCAGGCGTCGCGCGGTGGCGGGGATGAACGGACGGGCTACGCGCGTCATCAAGACCTCGTTCGGATGAGGGTTCGGACGGACAACAGAACTGGAGCGTCGGTGTGCAGCGCGGCAGCGACGATGCGCGTGTGCAGCGACGGCAGCGGATGCTACCAGATTGCCCCGTAAAAAGATGTTAAAGCCGGTGTCATTGGTTGGCAAACCTCGTCCCCGACGAGCGACTGTGGTATTTATGCTGCACTGCGGGAGGGTGCGGTTTCGCTGGTCGATACGTGGTCTCGCCCCGACCGATGACGCTTCCGAAAAGCGCCTGAATCCTTGGGGGGAACGCCGGGGGATGGCATGACGGTGGCTTTGCCCGGCCCGGCGACTGGAACCGGCGCGGGGAGGTGGGGCGTGAACCGTGAAGCGCGTGAACTTTATTGGCGTTGCGAAGACCAATCCCCGCGGCTTGCTTCGTGCCGTGCGGTCGTGTAGTGTGCACCGCTTATTCGGGCTACGGCGCCTGTTGCCGAGGGGCTGCCTTATGGCCGTACGGCCCCGGGTGTTTCCATGGCTTGCCGGCCCGTCTTCTCCAATTCCCACACAAGCAAGGATGCGCCGCATGACGACGCCATTAGATGCGCGTTGCGAGCGTGCACGACAACTGAGTGCCGCCGGCCGGCTCGACGAGGCGATCGCCGAGTTACGACAAGTTCTGAAACAATCCCCTGAATTTCTGCCCGCGCTGGAGGGCCTCGCGTACGTTTCGTTGCGTACCGGCGCTTTCGAGTCGGCGGCAGACGCTTTCGATCGTCTGCTGGCGCTCGTGCCGCACCCTGGCGCACAGGCGACGTTCGACGCCGCGATGGCGAGCCTCCAGGCCGGCCGTCACATGCGCACCGAAGCGCTGTTCGAAGCGACGGTGCAGCAGTCGCCGGACGTCATCGGCACGCTGCACACCATCGGAATGACGTGGGCGCAGGCGGGCGATAACGCACGCGCGCTCGTCTGGTTCGAACGCACGGCGGCCAAGGCGCCCGCATTGTGGCAGGCGCACTTCAACCGGGGCCGTGCGCTCGGCGCGCTGGGACGGTTCGACGAAGAGATCGCCGCTTACCGGCTCGCCAACACCATCGCGCCTGCGCAACCCGATCCGCTCGTGAATCTGGGCGTAGCGCTGCGCGAGCGGCATGCGTTCGACGATGCCCTGCAATGCCTGCATCAGGCCGTGAAGCTCTCGCCGAACCATGCCGGCGCGCGCACGAACCGTGCGCAGACGCATTTGCTGCTCGGCGACTTCGAGCACGGCTGGCACGATTACGAGTGGCGCTGGCAGGACGGCGTTCAGCAGCGGCGTTTCAACGATCGTCTCTGGGACGGCAAGACGTCGCTGGCGGGCAAGCGCGTATTCGTCTATAGCGAGCAGGGGTTCGGCGATACGTTGCAGTTCGTGCGCTTCGTGCCGAGTCTGGTGGAGATGGGCGCGACGGTGGTGCTGTCGGTACAGGCGCCGCTCGTGACGTTGCTGGGCGGCTTCGCACGCGGTGTGACGGTGCTCGGCGAGCATATGCCGGTGCCGTCGTTCGACTTGCAGATGCCGTTGCTCAGTCTGCCGCATTTGCTCAGGACGGGCGGCAATGTGGCCATGCATTCGCCATATCTGCGCGCCAGCGCAGGGCGCGAGACCATCTGGCGGTCCTTGCTCGGCGCGAAGCCCGAGGGGGCGCTGCGTGTCGGTTTCGTGTGGCGTACGCGTCCGTTCCCGCCGGGACGCGATATCCCGCTCGCGCATTGGGCGTCGTTGTTCGCCACAAAGGCCCAGTGGTATTCGTTGCAGGTCGACGCGACCGACGAAGAGCATGCGGAACTCGAGCGCTATCGCAAGGCGCACGGTAACGTGCACGACATTGGCTCCAAACTCAGCGACTTCGCCGAGACGGCGGCCGTCATCGCGCAGATGGATCTGGTGATCGCCGCCGACACGGCTGTGGTGCATTTGGCCGGAGCGCTGGGCAAGCCGGTGTGGGTGCCGCTGAACTACACGCCGGACTGGCGCTGGCAGTTGTCGCGGCGCGACAGCGACTGGTATGCGAGCGTCTCGCTCTTCCGTCAGCCTGCGCGCGGCGACTGGGATGCCGTGATGGCGCAGATCGCTCAGGAGGTCGCCGCGCTGGCCTCGCGCGATGTCGACGCGGTTTCGACGCCGTAGACGCCGTAGACGCCGTAACGCGTCGGGGGCAGCACCGAGGCCCTGAAGCGCCCGCGCCCTGAAGCGGTCAGACGCTCAGGCGGTAACGCGCCCGGCTGCTATCTCGATAGCCCGGTAACGCGGGCGCGGCCAGCCGGGGCGGGATGACGGGCGCGGCTGGCATGGCTTGCGTCGGCCGCAGACAATGACGCCATTCGCCCGGAACGGTGCCGGGCGTAGGACGTAGGGTGTCGGGCGTCGGCAAGGCGTCGCCGACGTTGCAGATCGTCATGCCATGTCAGCCTGCGTCGGCGCCCTCGTCGTCGTCGCGCAAGCGCGTGTAGATGTTCCAACTGGCGATGAACAGCGCCGCGATCAGCGGCCCGATCACAAAGCCCGTCAATCCGATGAGCGACATGCCCCCGAGGGTAGAGATCAGCACGACCCAGTCGGGCAGCTTGGTGTCCTTGCCCACCAGAATCGGGCGCAATACGTTGTCCACCAGACTGACGATGGTGCCGCAGAACGCGAACAGAATGATCGCCTTCCAGATGTCTCCCGAGAGCAGCAGCCAGATCCCGACGGGCACCCACACGACGGCCGCGCCGACGGCGGGCAGCAGCGACAGAAAGGCCATCACCACGGCCGCCAGCACATATCCCTGAATACCGAGCACGGCGAAGATGAAGCCCCCGAGCGCCCCTTGTGCGACGGCTACCGCGATATTGCCTTTGACCGTTGCGCGCACGACGGTGGTGAACTGACGGATCAACTGACTCTTGTGACGTTCGTCGAGCGGTAGCGCGCGGCGCACCATGGCGCCGAGCGCCGTGCCGTCGCGCAGGAGGAAAAACAGCAGATAGAGCATCACGCCGAAGCTCACGAGCAATTGCGCCGTGTTCTGGCCGATGCTCACCAGGTAGACGGCGACGAGGCGGCCGATCTGTGCGGCGCCGTCGCCGAGCTTCTGCTGGATGGCGTTGACGTCCTGCACGCCGGCGAGATCCATGATCCGATGAACGCTCGCGGGCAGGCGGTCGAGCAGTTGCTGGAAAGCGACCGTGAGCTGCGGCAAATCGGTACGAAAGCGCACGAGTGCCGTGCTGATTTCCTGCGTCAGCATGCCCACGACGAGCGTGAGCGGCAGGATGACGATCACCAGAATCAGCGCGAGCGTGGTGAGCGCGGCGAGGTTGGGGCGTCCGCGCATGCGCGTCAGCATGCGACGCTGCACCGGCTGGAACAGCACGGCGAGAATCGTCCCCCAGAAGATCGCGCCGAACAGGGGAAACAGAATCCAGCCGAACACGATGGTCACGACGAACAACATCAGGTGGAAAAACTTGCGCTGGTCGCTACGACTCGACATGGGGTTTCCTTGCAGATGACGACGGCGCGGATGGCACGTCACTCGTTCTTATAGCAGAACCGGGCGTCGGATCGTCGACGATGTCCTGGGCGTGGCCATGTGCATGGCCGAGGGGATGGCCGAGGGGATGGCCGATAATGCGAGCCACGAGCGGATGACCCTCGCCGCGCCGCGAGCGAATGGCGTGGACCTCCTCGTGCACGTCTTGCGGGCGGCCCAGCCAGCGCAAGCCGCGCAGCACGGAGACGTCGCCCGCGCCGGCTTCGCTGAGCGGAAACACGCCCAGACCGCGCGTGGCGAATACCGCCATCAATGCGCTGTCCTCGAACTCGCCGACGATATGCGGGCGGATGCCCAGCCCCTCGAACCACTGATCGAGCCGGGCGCGTAGCGCCGAGTGGCCGGTCGGCAATAATACGGGCAGTGTCGTCAGGCATTGTGGAAAGGTGTCGCGCGAGATGTTGCGCACGATCGACGCTGGTCCATACCAGTCGACCGGCGAATCGACCAGACGTTCGCTTGCCAGCCGCAGGGTAGGGTTGTACGGCGCGGGTTGGCTCGCGAGCACGAGGTCGAGCTTATGCAGCGCGAGTTCGGCAAGCAGTTGTTCGTGCTCGCCTTCGTGGCAAACGAGTCGCAGCGAAGGCGTGCCCAGGACAGGTGCGAGAATGGCGTGAGCGGCGAGTTTCGAGATGCCGTCGGCGAGGCCGACCGAGAGGCGCGCGACCCGGCCGCTTGCGGCTTCGCGGACATCGTCCGGAATCGACTGGCCGAGGCGGAAAATCTCCTCGGCGCGGCGAAAGGCGGCCTGACCCGGTTCGGTCATCGTCACCCCCCGCCCCAGGGGTTTGAGCAGTTGGTGACCCAGCGACTTTTCCAGCTCGCGAACCTGCGCGCTGATCGTCTGCACGGCCATGTCGAGGCGCTCGGCGGCGCGGGCAAAGCCGCCTTCCTTGACGACTACCCAGAAGTAATAGAGATGGCGGTAATTCAACATGGCAGGAATGCTTCGTAAAAACCGAACCAAATTGAAGTATATAGCTGGTTTTTACGAAACATGAGTTCGACGATGATGCTGTCCTGAGCCCGCACCTGACGTTTGGTGCGGGAGACGAAGGGAGGTCCGCGGCCTGAGGGCGGCGGATGCACCGATAACCAAACGGAAAACTCTGGCGCCTATATGGACTATCTACTTGCTTTGGCGGCCGACCCGGCGGTGTGGGCGGCGCTTGTTACGCTGGTGGTCATGGAGGTCGTGCTCGGCATCGACAACCTGATCTTCATCTCGATCCTGACCAACAAATTGCCGGTGTCGATGCGTGCGCGCACCCAGAAGATGGGTATTGCGCTGGCGCTGATCATGCGCCTGGCGTTGCTGGGCACGGTGGCGTGGATCGCCAAGCTGACGGCGCCGCTGTTCGAAATGTTCGGGCACGGGTTCTCCTGGCGCGACCTGATCCTGATCGCGGGGGGGCTTTTCCTCGTCTGGAAGGCGACGAAGGAGATGCATCATCACGTGGCGCTGGGCAGTGGCGACGATGAGGGGCATGCCGAAGGCGGCTCGGGCGCGGGGGCGCTCGCGACGATCACGGCGCGGGCGGCCGTATTGCAGATCATCATGCTCGACATCGTGTTCTCGATCGACAGTATCGTGACGGCCGTGGGCATGACCGAGCACATCCCGATCATGTTCATTGCGGTGATTGCCGCCGTGACGGCGATGTTGTTCATGGCGGGACCGCTCTCGCGCTTCATCGCGGCAAATCCGACCGTGGTCATGCTGGCGCTGGGCTTCCTGCTGGTGATCGGGATGACGCTGATCGCGGAAGGGTTCGGCTCGCACATCCCGAAGGGTTACATCTACGCGGCCATGGCTTTCTCGGCGTTCGTCGAGGGACTGAACATGCTCACGCGCCGGGCCAAGGCGCGTCGCGAGGCGCAGAAGGCGCGGGTGGTGCACTAAGTAGTGCATTAAGTGGTTCACCAAGGGAAGCCCTCGGGTTCCCGGTAGCCTCCCGCAGTCGATCGGGTGCGATCAGTGAGTGATCGCGCATAAAGGCAGCGGTGCCGACAAACGTCGGCACCGCTTTTTTTCGTCCGGAGCAAGGGGGAGGCGGGCGAGACCGGCCCATCGCGCTGTATTCGGGACAGTTCGAAAATATCGAAGTTAAGTGAATAAAAATGCAGGTTTTTCCGTCGCCACGTGCCCGATACATTGAAGGCGTTGTCTTTTACGTAACGGAGCCAAACGATGAAATGTCCTGTGTGCGGTACCCCGGATTTGCTGATGACGGAGCGTCAGGGAGTGGAGATCGATTACTGTCCGAACTGTCGTGGCGTATGGTTGGATCGGGGCGAGTTGGACAAGTTGATTGAGCGCACGGATGGCGCGGCGGCGGCGTCGGCCCCGATGGTCCGGGGCGAGCATGACAGGAGTCGTCGCGAGTCCGGCGGGCGTTCGAATGGCCATGCGAACGCGCAGGAGTATCGCGACGACGATCGAGGGTATTGGGAGCGTCGCGACAATCGTGACAATCGTGACAAACGTGACAGTCACGACCGCCAACATGGCGACGACAACCGCCGTCGCTATTACGACCGCCCGCGCAAAAAGAAGTCGCTATTCGAGATGTTCGACTTCGATTGATTAGGCGGGGCGCCGCGAAGGCATCGGCGGCGATTGTCGCCACGCTATGTTTCGTGCATCGGGGATGGGCGTGCAGTCCCCGATGCATCGGTAAGCGGCGCTGCCGAAATGACCGGCTCGGTCAACATGGCGGACTTAACTGGGGATGCGTGCTTTGACGAAGAGTTCGCGGACAATCGTTTCGTCGCCTGGCGGCAGTATATTGAGGTCGAGCTGTCCTGTCTTGACTGCTTCGTTGACCGCGCTCCATCCGTAAGGCTCATCTGTCAGGATGCATTGAAGCCCAGGGAGACGCGCCTGAGCATCCAAATGTCCCAGACTGCCAGCGAGCAGTACCAACACCGAGTGCCGAACGTTGGTGTCCCCCCTATCGCGGTTGTGTCCGTGCAAGAAGTGTATGTGGGTGTGGAGGCAGAATGCGTTCCAGTCACTTGATTGATTTCCCAATCGAATTGCTCTCGTCCAGAAGTCCTTATCGGACTTGGAGAGAAAGCGAATCCCTGCGAGGGGCTGCTCAGACACCCCCATTGAAGACTGAGGAGACAGTTGCACGGACATCAGGTCTGATGGCAGGGCTCCCACGTTTGGCGTTGAGGTGCGTTGCACCGACGTGTCGGTAGATGCGTTAGAGATTTGCGGCGTGATGTTCGATACGGGGTCCATGATGTTCCTCCAATGGATGGCGGGACTTCATCGTGGCACTTTGAGCGTGACGTACTTTGCGTTACAAGGCGTTGGATTATCGAAAGCGATGCCGGACTTGCCGACCTATGGGTGAGGGCCTAATGGTGTGGCTGGGAATTGCCGGCGGACGGTGCCGACCTCGCCAAGCCCAATGACGATGCACACGAAATCGTGTTCGATCGAGATTCGGAAGAGAATAAAAAAACGGCTTCCATTGCTGGAAGCCGTTCTTAAATTTGGTGGCGAATCAGGGACTCGAACCCCGGACCTGCGGATTATGATTCCGTCGCTCTAACCGACTGAGCTAATTCGCCGTAGAAGAAAGATTATAGGTAGACCCCTATGGACTGTCAACAGGTATTTTGCGAAATCATGAAAATATCCTGATGACGTTCATCGGGATTGAAGAGGTCGCCCCAAGGCGTCCTCTTCAACGACAACGCCGGGACCCGAAGGCCCCGGCGTTGCATCGCATCCTGACCTGCCTCGTGTGTCGGGGCAGGTCACGCCATCGTCAGTCGTTGGCGTAGATGTCGACGTCCTTCGTCTCCTTGATGAACAGCATGCCGATCACGAAGGTAATCAGCGCGATCACGATCGGGTACCACAGGCCGGAGTAGATATCGCCCTTGGCCGCCACGATGGCGAATGCCGTAGCCGGCAGGAAGCCGCCGAACCAGCCGTTACCGATGTGATACGGCAGCGACATCGAGGTATAGCGGATACGCGTCGGGAACATTTCCACCAGCATCGCCGCGATCGGGCCATACACCATCGTCACGAAGATCACGAGGATCGCCAGCAGGACCACGACCATCGGCTTGTTCATCTGCGCCGGGTCGGCCTTCGCCGGGTAGCCGTCCGCCTTGAGCGTAGCCGACATGTCGGTCTCGAACACCTTGGTCTTGTCCTTCGCGTCTGCCGCCTTGCCGTCGACCGACTGGATCACCTTGTCGCCGATCTTCACCGACGCCATCGTGCCCGCCGGTGCCGCCTGGTTCTGATAGTTCAGACCGGCGCGCGACAGATAGCTCTTCGCGATATCGCACGAGCTGGTGAACTTCGAGGTGCCCACCGGGTTGAACTGGAACGAGCACTCGTTCGGATCGGCGATGACCGTGATCGGCGAACGGGCCGTCGCGGCTTCCAGCGCCGGGTTGGCATAGTGCGTGAGCGCCTTGAAGATCGGGAAGTACAGCAGTGCTGCCAGCAGGCAACCCGCCATGATGATCGGCTTGCGACCGATCTTGTCCGATAGGGCGCCGAAGAACACGAAGAACGGGCTGCCGATCAACAGACCCAGCGCGACCATGATGTTCGCGGTGTTGCCGTCGACCTTGAGCACCTGCGTCATGAAGAACAGCGAGTAGAACTGGCCCGTGTACCACACGACCGCCTGACCCGCCGTAAGGCCGACCAGCGCCAGAATCACGATCTTCAGGTTCTTCCACTCACCGAACGATTCCTTGAGCGGCGCCTTCGAGCCTTTGCCTTCGGCCTTCATGCGCTGGAATGCCGGCGATTCGTTCAGTTGCAGACGGATCCACAGCGAGATCAGCAGCAGCACGATCGACAGGATGAACGGAATACGCCAGCCCCAGTCACCAAACGCTTCTTCGCCCAGCACCATGCGAGTGCCGAGAATCACGAGCAGGGAGAGGAACAGACCCAGCGTAGCGGTCGTCTGAATCCACGACGTGTAGAAGCCGCGACGGCCATGCGGCGCGTGCTCGGCAACGTACGTGGCAGCACCGCCGTATTCGCCGCCCAGCGCCAGACCCTGAAGCAGACGCATGGCGATGAAGATCACCGGCGCCGCGATGCCCCAGGAGGCATAGCCCGGCAGCAAACCGACGACCAGCGTCGACAGACCCATCAGCGTGATGGTTACGAGGAACGTGTACTTACGACCGACGAGGTCGCCGATGCGACCGAACACGATGGCGCCGAACGGACGCACCGCGAAACCGGCAGCAAACGACAGCAGCGTGAAGATGAAGGCCGCCGTGGGATTGATCCCCGAGAAGAAGTGACGGCTGATGAATGCGGCCAACGAACCGGCCAGGTAAAAGTCGTACCACTCGAACACCGTGCCCAGCGACGACGCGAAGATGACCTTGCGCTCTTCTTTGGTCATCGGTGCATGGGAGGTGGCTGTCGTTGCAGTAGCCATGCGGTTGTCTCCTGTAATGTAAGCACGCCCCTGGGACGCACCCGGGCCGTTGCAACTGATTATTGGAGGACAACCTTACCGCCGTCTGACGCCAAACTGACTCGAACCTTACGTTGCTAGGGACTTACCCTCGACTTTGGCCTGAAATCGACCGTATTTCGCGTGATTCTGTCACGCATGAGGGTTTTCGATAAGCGCCTCGGCGAGCGGTAACGTCACGCGTATCAGGGTGCCGGTTGCTTCGGGATGCTGTGCATCGACATGGTCGAGCACGCTGACATCGCCCCGATGGATCTGCACGATCTCGCGAACGATCGCCAGGCCGAGACCGCTGCCGTCGCTGTCGCTGCCGAGAATGCGATAAAAGCGCTCGAACACGCGCGGACGCTCCGCCGCGGGAATGCCCGGCCCGGTGTCCTCGACTTCGAGATGCACGAAGCCGTCCGAGGCTTCGTGGCGCAGACGCACCGTCACCTTGCCGCCCGCCGGCGTGTAGCGGATCGCGTTGTCGATGAGGTTGTTGAGCAGCTCGCGCAACATCACCGGCTGACCCGACAGATGCACCGGGAACGGCGGCTCCTCGAAGCCGAGATCGATCCGTTTGGCGAAGGCCGCCTGGAACCAGTCCTGCATGGCGCTGCGGGCGAGCAGGCTGAGGTTGACCGGCGTGAACGCGGCGGCGTCGTTCGCGCTATTCTCGGCGCGCGCCAGCGCGAGCAACTGGTTGACGAGGCGCGCCGCCTGTTCGGAACTCACCGCAATTTGCGAGAGCGAGCGGCGTAATTCATCGGGGGAAGTCTGACGCAAGGCGAGTTCGGCCTGCATGCGCAAACCGGCCAGCGGTGTCTTGAGTTGGTGCGCCGCGTCTGCAATGAAGCGTTGCTGGAGTTTCATGTTCTGCTCGAGACGTCCGAGCAGATCGTTCAGCGAATTGACGAGCGGAGCGATCTCCGGCGGGGCCTGACGCGCTTCGAGCGGCGACAGATCGTCGGGGCGACGTGCACGAATGTGTTCTTGCAACGCATGCAGCGGCGCCAGACCGCGTGACAGCCCGAACCATACGAGCACGATGGCCAGCGGCAGAATCACGAACTGCGGCAGGATCACGCCCTTGATGATCTCGTTGGCGAGTTGACTGCGTTTGTCGAGCGTCTCCGCGACCTGAACGAGCGCCATGCTCCCGGGCGGCTCCATGCGCGGTAGATCGACGTAAGTGAAGGCCACGCGAATGTCGTTGCCGCCGACCGTCTCGTCCCGAAACTGGACGACGCCGGGTTGCGGCCGGTCGTCTTCATGCGGCAGCGGCAGCTCGGCCGTGCCGCCGACCAGTTCTCCCTTGGCGCCAAGAACCTGAAAGTAGATGTTGTCGGTGGCGTCGGCGCGCAGCAGATCGCGTGCGGGCATCGGCAAGGTGAGCGTGACCTGACCCCGATCCGAATGGACTTGCTGGGCAAGCACGTAGGTATTGGTTTCCAGCGCGCGGTCGAACGGGCCGTTGGCGATCGACTTCGCAACGAGGTACGTCACGGCAATGCTCATCGGCCAGAGCAGCAGCAGCGGCGCGAGCATCCAGTCGAGAATCTCGCCGAACAGCGAGCGCGGCGGCGGCTCGGCTTCGCGCTCCAGCGGCGCGCCGAAGCCGGGGCGCACGAACGGGTCGGCGTAGGGGTCGAACGGATCGGTGGCGTCGGCCCCATGCGCGGCGTCACCGGAACGGCGAGCGGCGTCCGGATCCGTGGCGCGATGGGGGTGACGAAAGCTCAGGCGCATCGGGCAGGAAGGCTAAAGAGGCTGAGGCAGCCGGACGATGGCACGTCGCGCGGCAGGCATGCAGGCATGCAGGCAAGCAGGCGGCGGCGTCGCGTGCGCGCCTGACGTGGGAGCCTCAGGCTGCGTTCGCCGGCGTCGCAGCCGGTTTCTCCAGACAATACCCCAGTCCGCGGATCGTTGCGATGCGCACACCGCTCGGCTCGATCTTCTTGCGCAGCCGGTGCATGTATACCTCGATGGCGTTATTGCTGACCTCTTCGCCCCAGCCGCATAGATGGTCGACGAGCTGCTCCTTGGAGACGAGCCGCCCCGTGCGCAGCAGCAACACTTCGAGCAATTCGAGTTCGCGCGCTGACAGGTCGAGCATCTGCTCATGGATATAGGCGGTGCGCCCGACCTGATCGAAGCTGAGCGGGCCGTGGCGGATGACCGTCGAGCCGCCGCCCGCGCCGCGCCGGGTCAGGGCTCGCACGCGCGCCTCGAGTTCGGCGAGCGCGAAGGGCTTGGCCATGTAATCGTCGGCGCCGAGGTCGAGTCCCTTCACGCGGGCGTCGACGCTGTCGGAAGCCGTCAGAATCAGCACGGGCAGATGGGAATTGCGGGCGCGCAACCGGCGTAACACCTCGTGACCGGGCAGGCGGGGCAAACCGAGATCGAGAATCAGCAGATCGAACGTCTGTGCGGAGAGGGCGGAATCCGCTTCGAGCCCCGTCTTGACGTGATCGACGGCGTAGCCCCCCTGACGTAGCGAGCGGGTCAGGGCGTCGGCCAGAATGCTGTCATCCTCTGCGATGAGAATTCGCATGGGCGTGATAGGCTTGTGTAGGCACCGTCGCCTGACGGCAGCGGTGTGTCTCCTGTGATGTTGCGGCGCGTGGTTCGCGGCTTTTTTTGTCGTTTCGGCGCTTTCGGACAACAGGCACTTGCAAAGAGCACTGGTTTTTTATACAGTACCGGCAGTCACGCCTCACTCGAGCCGTCTCGCTCATCATATCAAAGGACGATTCATGGAAGAAAGCAAGAAAGGGTCTGCCAATCTGTCGGCCGAGAAAGGCAAGGCGCTCGCCGCCGCCCTCGCGCAGATCGAGAAGCAATTCGGCAAGGGCTCGATCATGCGTCTGGGCGACGGCGAGGTCGAAGCGGACATCCAGGTCGTCTCCACGGGCTCGCTGGGTCTGGACATTGCGCTCGGCGTCGGCGGCCTGCCGCGGGGTCGTGTGATCGAGATCTACGGCCCGGAATCGTCGGGTAAGACCACGCTCACGCTGCAAGTCGTGGCGGAAATGCAGAAGATCGGCGGTACCTGCGCGTTCATCGACGCGGAACACGCGCTCGACGTCGGTTACGCCAGCAAGCTGGGCGTCTCGGTGCCGGAGCTGCTGATCTCGCAGCCGGACACGGGCGAACAGGCTCTGGAAATCGCCGATGCGCTGGTGCGCTCGGGTTCGATCGACCTGATCATCATCGACTCGGTGGCGGCGCTGGTGCCGAAGGCCGAAATCGAGGGGGAAATGGGCGATTCGCTGCCGGGGCTTCAGGCACGTCTGATGTCGCAGGCGCTGCGTAAGCTGACCGGTACGATCAAGCGGACGAACTGTACGGTGATCTTCATCAACCAGATTCGTATGAAGATCGGTGTGATGTTCGGCAACCCGGAAACCACGACCGGCGGTAACGCGCTGAAGTTCTACTCGTCGGTGCGCCTGGACATCCGTCGTATCGGCTCGATCAAGAAGGGCGACGAGGTGGTCGGTAACGAAACCCGTGTCAAGGTCGTGAAGAACAAGGTGTCGCCGCCGTTCCGCGAAGCGATTTTCGACATCCTCTACGGTCAGGGCATTTCGCGCGAAGGCGAAATCATCGATCTGGGTGTGAATGCGAAGATCGTCGAGAAGGCAGGCGCCTGGTACAGCTACAACGGCGAGAAGATCGGTCAGGGCAAGGACAACGCGCGCGAGTTCCTGCGTGAGAATCCGGACATTGCCCACGAAATCGAGAATAAGGTACGTGCATCGCTGGGGGTGACGGCGATCAACGAAACCGGTGAAATCGAAGAAGACGACGAGGCTTAAGCGCCGAAGTTGTCGGAGCGGCAGCGCGAAGTCAGACGGCTTCGCGCTGCCGTTTTTATTTGGTTGCGCCGCTTTCTTAATTTCCCGTGCCGTGCCTCAAGCTCCGGGTGGGGGTATCTCGCCCGGCAGATTGTGGTTGATGGCGCTACGATGAACGCATGATCAATCGCCGTCCTCCCCGTGATCCGAATGCGCCGCCGCCCCCGCCGGGGGATCCGGACGTCGCCGTCAAACCATCCCGTAAGCCTGCGCTGAGTCTGAAGGGGCGTGCGCTGTCTTATCTTGCGCGTCGCGAGTACAGCCGTGCCGAGTTGCGCCGCAAACTCGCGCCGTATGCCGAGGCCGAGGACCCCGAAGCACTCGATCGCGTGCTCGACAGCCTTGAGCAGGAGCGCTGGCTATCGAACGAGCGGTTCGCCGAGAGTGTGGTGAACCGGCGCGCGTCGCGAATGGGCACGACGCGAATCGTCGGGGAGCTCAAACAGCATCAGGTCGATGCACAGACCGTTGCGGCCATCTCGGAGCAATTGCGCGAGACCGAACTGTCCCGCGCCCGCGCTGTCTGGCAGAAGAAGTTCGGCGAAGTGGCGACGACGCCCGAGGCGCGCGCCAAACAAATGCGCTTTCTCGCGGCACGCGGTTTTTCGCGTACCGTTATCAGCAAAATCGTACGAGGCGCAGACGACTTTTCGGACGATGTTTAAAGCGGGGGGCATCGCATTCGTTATGGATCGGCGCACATTCATCGCCAGACGGCGAATGACGCGCCGCATCGTGTAACTGGCTTCAACGCCGGCGTGACAAAGCCATGAATCTCGCGTGACGCGTCGTTGCTCGGTTATCCCGTTATGGCGCCGCACCATGCACATGGCATGCAGGCGATGTTGATAACCCGACCGATGGGTCGGGTTATTCGGCCTTATGCGGCGGGCTTCTGCTGCGCTGCGGCAGACGGTGCTGTCGCCTATGCTAGAATCAAGGTCTTTCTGCGTTCATGCATTGCACACTTTCGCATGCCGCTCTCCGCGCCTGCCTCTCGTACCTTGCGTCACCGTCGCACGATCGCTGTCGAAGCGTTTTCGCGCGACGATGGCCTATGGGACATCGAAGCCTGTCTGACCGATCATAAGGATCGCGACTTTACGTTGGCGACCGGCCTTCGCAAGGCGGGCACGCCGATTCACGAGCTTTGGCTGCGGTTGACGATCGATGAATCCTTCGAGGTGCATGACGTCGAGGCCGTGTCCGACTGGGTGCCCTATCCGGGTATTTGCGATCAGATCGGCCCGGAATATCGTCAGTTGATCGGTCTCAACTTGCGACGGGGTTTCCGGCGCGGGGTTCGCGAGCGCCTTGGCGGCGCGGCGGGCTGTACCCATCTGACAGAACTTTGCAATGTCCTGCCCACGGCAGCGATTCAGGCCTTTGCCGGGGTGGTGATCCACACGCCCGATACGGCGCTCAAGGCCGCCAACGACGCCAACGACATCAACGATTCGGCGCCTCCTTTCCAACTCGGACATTGTCACGCCCTGCGGTTCGATGGCGAGGCGGTGCGCCGGTTTTACCCGCGCTGGTTCAACGGCCGCGCAAACGATCGAGCGAACGAGCCCACGACGCCCGTCACATCAGAAGCGGTGCGCGATGAGGCCTCGACTCGCAAGCTCGAACCCAAACTTCCAACTCAGCAAGAAGGGAATCACGCATGAAGATTCATGAGTATCAAGGCAAGGAAATCCTCCGGAAATTCGGAGTCGCGGTGCCCCGCGGCATTCCGGCGTTTTCCGTGGACGAGGCCGTGAAGGCAGCCGAAGAACTCGGCGGTCCGGTTTGGGTGGTTAAGGCCCAGATTCACGCAGGCGGTCGCGGTAAGGGCGGCGGCGTGAAGGTTGCCAAGTCGATCGAGCAAGTGCGCGAATACGCCGGCCAGATCCTCGGTATGCAACTGGTCACGCACCAGACCGGTCCGGAAGGTCAGAAGGTCAATCGCCTGCTGATCGAAGAAGGCGCCGACATCCACAACGAACTGTACGTCAGCCTGGTGGTTGACCGCGTCACGCAGAAGATCGTGATGATGGGTTCGAGCGAAGGCGGCATGGACATCGAAGAAGTCGCTGAAAAGCATCCGGAACTGATCCATCACGTCGTGATCGATCCGTCGGTTGGCCTGACCGACGCGCAAGCCGACGACTTCGCGAAGAAGATCAGCGTGCCCGACGCCTCGGTGCCGCAAGCCCGTACGATCCTGCAAGGTCTGTACAAGGCCTTCTGGGAAACGGACGCATCGCTGGCCGAAATCAACCCGCTGAACGTGAGCAAGAACGGCACGGTCACGGCACTGGACGCCAAGTTCAACTTCGATTCGAACGCCCTGTTCCGTCATCCGGAAATCGTCGCTTACCGCGATCTGGACGAAGAAGATCCGGCGGAAGTCGAAGCCTCGAAGTTCGATCTGGCTTACATCTCGCTCGACGGTAACATCGGCTGCCTGGTGAACGGCGCCGGTCTGGCCATGGCCACGATGGACACCATCAAGCTGTTCGGCGGCGAGCCGGCCAACTTCCTGGACGTGGGCGGTGGCGCCACGGCAGAGAAGGTGACCGAAGCGTTCAAGATCATGCTGAAGAACCCGAACCTGACGGCCATTCTGGTCAACATCTTCGGCGGCATCATGCGCTGCGACGTGATCGCCGAAGGCGTGATCACCGCATCGAAGGCCGTGTCGCTGAAGGTGCCGCTCGTCGTGCGCATGAAGGGCACGAACGAAGACCTGGGCAAGAAGATGCTCGCCGAGTCGGGCCTGCCGATCATCTCTGCGGACAGCATGGAAGAAGCTGCCCAGAAGGTTGTCGCGGCCGCCGCAGGCAAGTAACCAGAACAGTCGAAGCCGTCGCGGCGCGCCACTCCGAGAGGAGAAGCGCGCACCGCCAGGCAACAGGACGAAGGAAATCAAGCAATGTCGATTCTGATCAACAAAGACACCAAGGTCATCACCCAGGGTATCACTGGCAAGACCGGCCAGTTCCATACCCGCATGTGCCGCGAATACGCGAACGGCAAGAACGCGTTCGTCGCTGGCGTGAACCCGAAGAAGGCTGGCGAAGACTTCGAAGGCATTCCGATCTACGGTTCGGTGAAGGACGCCAAGGAACAGACCGGCGCGACCGTGTCGGTGATCTACGTGCCGCCCGCAGGCGCGGCTGCCGCCATCTGGGAAGCTGTCGAAGCCGACCTGGATCTGGCGATCTGTATCACGGAAGGTATCCCGGTCCGTGACATGATCGAAGTGAAGGACCGCATGCGTCGCGAAGGTCGCAAGACCCTGCTGCTCGGCCCGAACTGCCCGGGCGTGATCACGCCGGACGAACTGAAGATCGGCATCATGCCGGGTCACATCCACAAGAAGGGTCGCATCGGCGTGGTGTCGCGCTCGGGTACCCTGACGTACGAAGCCGTGGGCCAGCTGACCGCACTGGGTCTGGGCCAGTCGAGCGCCGTCGGTATCGGTGGCGACCCGATCAACGGTCTGAAGCACATCGACGTCATGAAGATGTTTAACGACGATCCGGAAACGGACGCCGTGATCATGATCGGTGAAATCGGTGGTCCGGACGAAGCCGCTGCCGCCGAATGGATCAAGGGCAACATGAAGAAGCCGGTCGTCGGCTTCATCGCAGGCGTGACGGCGCCTCCGGGCAAGCGCATGGGCCACGCCGGCGCGCTGATCTCGGGCGGTGCCGATACGGCCGAAGCCAAGCTGGCCATCATGGATGCCTGCGGCATCAAGGTGACCAAGAACCCGTCGGAAATGGGCCGTCTGCTCAAGTCGGTGCTGTAATTCCCGCCGGACGACCTCGTTACTGCCGTCGGAACCGGCGGCAGCGTAACGGGTCATGAAAGAGGGAGCCCAGGGCATCGGGCTCCCTCTTTTACTATTGTGTTTGCGCAATCCTTTGCTGCAAACGTTTCATCGGTCGCTATCGTCTCGTCTTCATCGTTCCCGAGGATATTCGCGCCATGCTTGCGTTTTTTGCCGAGCTGAACTGGGCCGCTGTGGCACAGATCATCATGATCGACATCCTGCTGGGTGGCGACAACGCCGTGGTGATCGCGCTCGCGTGCCGCAATCTGCCGGCCAAGCAACGCCTGCAAGGGATCGTTTGGGGAACGGCCGGTGCGATTGTATTGCGCGTGATTCTGATCGCGTTCGCCGTGACGCTGCTCGCCGTGCCGTATCTCAAGGCCATTGGCGGGCTGCTGCTGCTCTGGATCGGTATCAAGCTGCTGGTGCCCGACCATGACGCGCATGACAGCGTAAAGCCAGCGGACAAGCTCTGGACGGCGGTCAAGACCATCATCGTTGCCGATCTCGTGATGAGCATCGACAACGTGATCGCGATTGCCGGCGCAGCGGAAGGCGCCGCCGAGCACCATCAATTGCCGCTCGTCATTTTCGGTCTGCTCGTGAGCATTCCGCTGATCGTCTGGGGCTCGCAACTGGTGCTCAAGGCGCTCGACCGGTTTCCGATCATCGTGATGGCCGGGGCCGCGCTGCTCGGCTGGATCGCGGGTGGGCTGATCGTGTCGGATCCGGGGATCGGTCACCTGCTGCATTTGCCGGGCGATGCCGCCCGATACACGCACTACGTGGCGTCCGCGATCGGTGCGGGGCTGGTTCTCGTGATGGGGCTGGTGCTCAGGCGTCGCAGCGAAGCACGTCAGATGCGTGCAACCTCTTCGAAATAATCGAGTCCATTGCCGGGTCCGGACATGAGCGTGCGGCATCGCGGCGCTTTGCCGGGGCGCGTGCACAACGTGACGGATCGCGGCGGCTCGTCAATCCCTTGGTAAAGCCCGCCCATCGACGATTCCTTCGACGTTGGTTCGGATGATTCCGAAGACCCCATGCGGCGCCGGCCGATTTTGATCTGCGGCAGGGCGTTCGCGGGGAGGGCTATGGCATACTCCGCCCACTTCCCCCCGATGTCCCTTTTGTTTTCATTGCTTTTGCAGGGAGTTACACAATGCGTCGTTTCGGCCACCGGACTACCGGTCTCGCCAAATCCCGGGGTTTCACCCTGATCGAGTTGATGATCGTGCTCGCGATCATCGGCGTGCTGGTTACGGCAGGGGTTCCGTATCTTCAGAATTATCTGGTGCGCGCGCGCGTCGTCGAAGGGTTGGGCGCAGCGGCTTCGGCCAAGGCGCTCGTCAGTGAGAACGCCATGCATGGCGCACCGTTCAACAGCGGTTGGCAGGCACCGAGCGCCACCGACAACGTGAGCGGCGTGAGCATCGATTCGGTCAGCGGCAATGTGACGGTGGCTTACACGCAGCGCGCCGGTGACGGTGCGATCGTTCTGGTGCCCACGAGCACCGGCGTGACCGGCAAGCCGGAAACGCTGACCGTCGGCAAAGCGCCCGAGGGCCAGATCGTCTGGACGTGCTATGCCCAAGGTCGCGAAGGCGCGCCGAACGGCGCCACGCTGCCGGGCAAGCTGGCGCCGCCGGAGTGCCGTGGCGAAGCGGCGGCCAAGGGCGCCTGAGTCCGATTGGCGGCTGGCCGGATGACGTGACGTTGCATCACGCGATACCACGCCCGGCGCCGCCGCCATTGCTGTGAGTGACGATCAGGGCGATCGTGACTGTCGCGACTGTCACGACGATGGCGGCTTCGGCGGGACGCACGGCGACCTCGAACGAAGCCGCACCCCTCGAACTCCTCGAACCACCCGAGCCACTTGAACCACGCGCGTCAGGCATGAAATGGCTGCCCCCGGGCGGCCGTTTTTCGTTATGCTTGCGCATCTTCCAACCGGTGCATTGCACGGCGGCGACCTTGTTTCCTCCTCTGCTTCTCTCGATGATCGGGCTCACGCTGGCCCTGATCTGGGCCCTGCCCTACAACCTCGTCAAGCACACGTATCCGATCTCCACGTTCTACTCGGAAGCGCTGGCGTTTTCGCTCTTTGCGCTGCTCGGCGCGCTCTCGATGGTGGCCGTGTGGCAACGTGACGCACGGGTGCTGCGCATGCCGCGCGTGACGTGGATGCCGCTGGCGTTCGTGGCGGTGATCCTCGTACAGCGCGCCGCGATGCCGACCGAGTTGCCGCAGTTGATGATGACGGCACTGCTTTATGGCGTGGCGATGATCGTCGCCGTCAACGCGGGATATTGGCTGGCGCAGTTGGGGTGGCGTGGTGTGCTCATGCGCTGGAGTGCGGTCGCGCTGACGCTGGGCGGTCTGTACGCCGTGGGCGCGCAGATCGTGCAGGCGTTTCATCTTGAGGCGCATGTGCCCTGGCTGGTGGCCAAGTACACGGTGACGGCGGCGAGGCGTCTGTTCGGCAACATGTATCAGCCGAATCATCTGGCAACGTATCTGTCGCTGGCGAGCGCGGGCGCGTTCTATCTCTGGTATCAGCGCAAGTTGCCGGCCTGGGCGCTGCTGGTCGCGTGTGCGGCATTCGATATCGGCATCTGCCTGACGGGCTCGCGCACGCCCTGGTTGCAACTGGCCTTGCTTGCGGCGTTCGGGTTGTGGCTCGTGTGGATGGAGCGCAGTGAAGAGACGCGCAACATGCGTCGCTCGATGCGCTGGTTTGCGCCGGTTGCGATCTTGCCGCTGCTCGCTCTGATCACGATGTTCGTCGGGTGGGCGAACGTGGCGTGGGGGCTGCAACTCGATGGCAGCGCCGTCGCGCGCATGCAGCAGGCGGGGCAGGTGACGGGGCGTCTGAACCTGTGGGAGTACGGGCTGGCCATTTTCCGCGAGCACTGGCTCTCCGGTGCGGGATGGTCGAACTACATCGATGCGCAGTTCGCGCTCGTCGATAAGCTCGGTCCCGTTGAAATGGCGGACAACGCGCATAACGTGCTGCTGGATCTGCTGGCGAAGACGGGGATCGTGGGCACACTGGTCGTGTTGCTGCCGCTGGCGTTCTGGTTCGTGCGTGCGGTGCGCGGCATCAAGACGGCGCCGATTGCGCTCGCTTTCGTAATGCTCGGCATGCTCGCGATTCACGCGCTGCTGGAGTACCCGCAACATTACGCATTCTTCCTGCTGCCGGCGTTGTTCCTGCTCGGCTTCTGCGAGACGAAGCCGATTGAGAGTGTGTCGCCGACGGCGACCGGCGCCATCAACGGTGTGATCGTGTTGTTCGCGTGCGTGGCGATTCCGTGGCTGTATGGCGACTATCAGCGCGTGGAGGTTGCGTATCGTGCTGGCAAGATCGAGACCTATCGCACCGATCCGGCGTTGTTCTTCGCACCCTACGGCGATTATGCGGTGACGGGGGCGCTGTACCTGAATCGGGATCAACTCGACGAGAAGCTCGCCGCACATCGTGAGGCGCTGGCGCTGGGCGCCGGGCCGACGATGATCAAGCGTTATGTCGTGCTACTGGCGCTGGCGGGACGCGACGACGAAGCATTGCTCGACATCCAGCGGTTGAAAAACTACAACTCGCGCATCTTCGAAGGGCAGTACGCCGCACTCGTGCGCATGTTGCGCGCGCAGGGGGACGACCTGAAGCCGTTCGTCAAGCGCGTTATCGATACCTATGGACGACCGACCGGCGAATCCGACACCGACGCCATGATGTCGCCGGGGGACGGTGCGCGTCGTCTGTCGTAGCCGTCGCTCATCTCTCGTCTCTCGTCGCTCACGCTTCGTCACCCATCTCGAATGCCGGCGCACGAGACCGGCAGATGACAAAACGCCCGTGCGTCGGAAGGGACGCCCAAACGTTGGATGGAAGTTCAACGCTTTGGGACGCTTCGGACTCGCGGGCGTTTTTGATTGCCATGTCGGTCGTCGTCGCGACGACCTGATGCATCAGGCCTCGGGCGTGTTGCCGTCCTGCTCGGTTTCCTCGGTGCGAGCCCAAAAGAAACGATCCGGAAAGTGGCGTCCCATGCCGGGGCGGAACGCATTCTCCAGCACTTGCTGAAGATACTCCTGCGCCTCGCGTACGGCTTCCGGAACGGCCAGGCCGTTGGCGAGCATGGCCGTGACCGCAGCGGCGAGCGTGTCCATGGCGCCGGCCACGTTGTGCGGCGGACGATCCCACGCGTCTTCACGGACCACGCCGCCGTCGCTGTACAGCGTATGCGTGAACTGCGGCGCATTGCCGTCGCTCACCAGCACGAACTCGCAGCCGTTCTCCAGCAGGATCGTGACGGCCTCGTCGAGCGAGAGGTTTTCGTTCTCCGTAATCGTCTGTGCGAGGGCGATGGCGCTGGCCGGGCTCACGACGAGTACGCTCGCCTGCGGCACGAGCAGACTGGCCGTGGCTTCGCGCAATTCGTCCGCCGAGAGCAGATGGTCGCCGGCCAACCCGAAGTCGGGGGAGACGACGAGGGGCGTCTCGTCGTAGTCGGCCACGATTTCGGCGATGGCGGCAACGTTCTCGGCATTCACCGCGCTGCCCACCTTGAAGGCGGCCACCGGCATGTCTTCAAGCAGCATGCGTGCCTGATCGGCGATCCAGTCGGGATCGATGGGCTGCACGTCGTCGCACGCGCGCGAGTCTTGCGAGGAGTAGCCGGTGAGTACCGATACGCCATAGCCGCCCATGCTCGCGAAAGTGAGCAGGTCGGCCTGCACGCCGGTTGCCGAAGTGGGGTCGGAAAGCCCGAAGGTCAGGAGAATGGGTGGGGATTCTGTTTGCATGGAAGCAGGATAGACGGCGATCTGGTCAGGCCTTGGGTTCGTTGGTACCATCACGCCTTAAATGCCCGTTTCGGAGCGCTTGAAAGCGCCGTGGGCAGCGCCCGCCGGGCAATGCACCGGCAGGGTTCCCACAAGACCGTCCGGCATGTCTGCCGACGGGACCCGAAGCGGTTGACAAGCCATTGTAACGGAACGCTCGTCGCTGAAGAAAGCATGGAATACAAGAGCTGGATGTGCCTCATTTGCGGTTGGATCTACGACGAAGAGGCAGGATTGCCCGACGAGGGCATTGCGCCCGGCACGCGCTGGGAAGACGTGCCCATCAATTGGACCTGTCCGGAGTGCGGGGCCCGCAAGGAAGACTTCGAGATGGTGCAGATCTGAGGCCGAACGGCCAGGAGACGGCCTATGGTGATGTCTGAATCGTCCGGTGCCGCGTCCCGCGCGGCCGGTACGTCTCAATCGTCTCCCGATTCCCCTGATAACGTCACGGCAAACGTCGCGCGCGAGATGCGCGAGGCGCCGTTGTGGCGTCTGCCGGAGGTCGCCGAAGCGCTGACCGAGGCGTCCGACGCGTGGTCCAATGGCCCGGCGGCGGCGCTCGGTCCGTTGCGCCGCGCCAATCGTCTGCTGCAAACGAGCGGTCACGTCGACTGGGCGCTGCAAGGCGAGCGTCTCGTGCAGGCGATCGCCGAGGCGGCCTACGGTGAGCCGGGCGGTCAGGACGCCCAGCGCAACGCCCTGCGCCAGTTCGAACGCGATATCTGGCAGGCGGGCGTCGTGCAGACGGTGCAGACGGTGCCGTCTGCGGCATCCGCATCGTCAGCCGAACCCTCGCTCTCGCAAGGCACGGCCGGCGGCAACTGGTCCGGTGCGCCGACACCGGGCGAGCTGCGGATGGCCGGATGGGCGATTGCCCGCCCGCGTCTGCACGGCCTGCCGGCGGGCACCGCCCCGCTGCGCGCCGATGTCGAGCGCGTGCTGCTGCGCTTGTTGCGCCCTGATGCCGACGCGACCGACACCACGGCCGCGTTGGGCCAATTGGCCGATCTTGCCGCCGATCTGCATCGCGCCGGTGCGACCGCGCCGCTCGATTACTGGCGTCTCGCTGCGGCGTGGCTGCGCTTCGCCCGGGCGCCGCTGAGTCTTGCCGACAAGCGCCAGATCGGGCGGATGAACATGGCGCTGCGCAAGCAACTCGCCCGGCCGGGCGGTCCCGACGAGATTGGGACGACATCCCTATCCGCTACGTCGTCGGCGGGGGCCGCCAAAGCGTCTGCCGACGCCATTCCCGGTCACGATCTGCTCGAAGCGCTCGCCACATGGCATGCGCAAGCGCCCGATAGCTGGCTGGGGACGCTGTTGGCCGATTTTGGCGTCTTACGCCGCCCCGGCCACCTGCCCGAACCGTTGGCGGACGCCGCGCAAGCCGGTGAGAAGCAAGGCGCGGGCACCAGTTCGCGCGATTGGCTGCGTATCGGCCCGTTGGCGGTCAGACAGGACGTTTGCCAGACATTCCTGAGCCTTGCGGATGAGGCGCTTCCGAATTTGAACGATCCGGCCGTGGCGGCGCAGGTGGCGCAATACGCAGCGGCCATCGGGTTGGCCCCGGTCGCGCGGCTGGCTGCCGCCGTCGCCGCGACGGGCGAGCGTCTGGCGGCGTCGCCACCGGCCGAGCCGCGCGGTCCGGCCGCCTTGGCCATGACGGTCAAGACATTGCGGGGCATGCTCCATCAGTTCGCGGCAGATACCTATCCCGAGCCGCGTCCCGACCTGATCGCGGAGATGGCCTTGTGGCGCGAGCGGGCGTTGGACGCCAGCGTGTTCGGGCAGCGGCTAGTCACCGGGCGCGACGTTCCGTGATACAGTCGGCCCAAAGGCTGCCCCTGGTGGCCGATGGCCGTATCACGATGCGGAAAAAGTTCGTCCGCCGACCGGCCGCCGGCAGGTGACGCGAAGCCCGCTCAGGGCGTCGGCGCCTCGCTGCGGCGTGAGGTCGCGCGGCAGACCGTCAAACAGGTTCCGTTAAACTTGGCCCTATGCCGAACGACCGTATCAACCTTACGAATCAATTCCTCATCGCCATGCCCGGCATGGCCGATCCCACCTTTTCCGGCACCGTCGTCTATCTGTGCGAGCACAGCGAAAAAGGCGCGATCGGGCTGGTGATCAATCGTCCTACCGACATCGATCTCGCGTCGCTCTTCGAGCGGCTCGATCTCAAGCTCGAAATCGATCCGCTCGCCCATCAGCCGGTCTTCTTCGGTGGGCCGGTGCAGACCGAGCGCGGCTTCGTGCTGCATGAGGCGACGGGCACGTCGTACAGCTCGTCGCTGTCGGTGCCAGGCGGGCTCGAGATGACGACGTCCAAAGACGTGCTCGAAGCCGTCGCCAACGGGCAGGGGCCGAATCGCTTCCTACTCACGCTGGGGCACTCGGGCTGGAGCGCCGGGCAACTGGAGGACGAGATCAGCCGTAACGGCTGGCTGACCGTCGCGGCGGATCCCGGCATCGTGTTCGATGTGCCGCCCGCCGAACGCTTCGATGCTGCCCTGGCGCTGCTCGGGGTCACATCGTCGATGCTCTCTGCCGACGCAGGTCACGCATGACGGCTGGTAGTCGCACGGTGCTCGCTTTCGATTACGGCGAGCGCCGCATCGGCGTCGCGATGGGCAATCTGATGCTGCGCGAAGCCCGCGCCCTTACCGTCGTCGCCAATCTCAATCGTGAAGTTCGTTTCGCCGAAACGGGCAAGCTCATTGCCGAATGGCAACCGGAGCTGATCGTCGTCGGCCTGCCGTGTCACCCCGACGGCACGCCGCATGAAATGACCCAGCAGGCCAAACGCTTCGGCAATCAACTCAACGGGCGGTTCGGCGTGCCCGTCGTCTGGGTCGACGAGCGTTATTCGTCGGTGGCCGCCGCGGCGGCGCTGGCCGAGGCGGGCGTCAAGGTCTCGCAAAAAACATCGCTCGACGCCGAGGCCGCCCGCATCATCCTTCAGCAGTACTTCGACGAGCATGTGCCTGCCTGACCTTCCCCCGTCCCTCGTGACATCGCTCGCCGCGGAGCCGCAGCATGGCTAACGGCATCCTCGGGCGGCGCGGTCATCCGCAACTCAACCGTCACGGCGAGCTGAAGCATTTGCTGACGGTAGAGGGGTTGCCGCGCGCCGTGCTCATGCACATTCTCGACACCGCCACGCAGTTCGTCAGCGTGAACGATGCCGATGTCAAGAAGGTGCCGCTGCTCAGCGGCAAGTCGGTTTTCAATCTGTTTTTCGAAAACTCGACGCGCACGCGAACGACGTTCGAGATCGCCGCGGCACGCCTGTCGGCGGATGTGCTCAATCTGAATATCAATGCGTCGTCGACGAGCAAGGGCGAGACGTTGCTCGACACCATCGGCAATCTGTCGGCGATGCATGCGGATCTGTTCGTCGTGCGTCACGCGCAGTCGGGCGCGCCCTATCTGATCGCCGAGCATTGCGCGCCGCATGTGCACGTCATCAATGCCGGCGACGGACGTCACGCGCATCCCACGCAAGGGCTGCTCGATATGTACACGATTCGCCATCACAAGGGCGAATTCCAGAATCTCACGGTGGCGATCGTCGGGGACATTCTGCACTCGCGCGTGGCGCGCTCCGATATCCATGCGCTGACGACGCTCGGCGTGCCCGAAGTGCGCGCCATCGGTCCGCGCACGCTCCTGCCCGCCGGGCTCGAACAACTCGGCGTGCGCGTGTTCCACGACATGGACGAAGGACTTCGCGACGTTGACGTGATCATCATGCTGCGCTTGCAGAACGAGCGGATGAACGGCGCGCTGCTGCCCTCGGCAAGCGAGTATTTCCAGTATTACGGCCTGACGCCGGCGCGTCTCGCGCTGGCGAAACCCGACGCCATCGTCATGCACCCCGGCCCGATGAACCGGGGCGTGGAGATCGACTCGTGCGTCGCGGACGGCCCGCAGTCGGTCATTCTCGAACAAGTCTCGTTCGGCATTGCCGTGCGCATGGCGGTGATGAGCATCGTCGCCGCGAACAACGGGTAAGCGCGCCATGAAACTGCATCTGAAGGGTGGCCGCGTCGTCGATCCCGCCACACGTACCGATTGTGTGCAAGACGTCTACATTGCCGACGGCAACATCGTTGCGCTGGACATGTCGCCTGCCGACTTCACTGCCGAGCGCACCGTGGACGCCACGGGCATGCTGATCGCTCCGGGACTGGTCGATCTGTCGGCGCGCCGTGTGACGGCGGCGACGGAAGGGGCGGCGGCGCTCGCCGGTGGCGTCACGCGCGTCGTCTGCCCGCCCGACACCGATCCGGTGCTCGACGAACCCGACCTCGTGGAGATGCTGCAATTGCGCGCCCGCGCGACGCATTCTGCGCAGCTCCATCCGCTCGGGGCGCTGACGGTCGGGCTGGCAGGACGCGAACTCACCGAAATGGCGCAATTGACGCGGGCGGGTTGCATCGGTTTGTCGCAGGCGAACGCCGCGATGGCGGATCACCGGACGCTGCTGCGCGCGCTGCAATACGCCGGTACCTTCGGACTGACGGTATGGCTGCGCGCGCAGGACGCGTCGCTGGCGGCGGGCGGTGTGGCGGCAAGCGGAGCGGTCGCGTCGCGTCTCGGACTGGCGGGCATTCCGGTGGTCGCCGAGACCATCGCCCTGCATACGATTCTCGAGCTGGTGCGGGTCACGGGTACACGCGTGCACCTTTGCCGCCTGTCGTCCGCCGCCGGACTGGCGCTGGTGCGCGCGGCGAAAGCCGAAGGACTGCCGGTGACATGCGACGTTGCCGCGCATCACCTCCACCTCACGGACATGGACATCGGGTACTTCGATGCCCAGTACCGGCTCGACCCGCCGCTGCGGACTCAACGCGACCGTGAGGCCGTGCGCGACGCTGCGCGCGACGGTACGATTGATGCTATCTGTTCGGATCACACGCCGCTTGCTGCCGACGCTCGTCTCGTGCCCTTCGCGGAAGCGACGCCGGGCGCCACGGGGCTCGAATTGCTGCTGTCGCTGGTGTTGAAGTGGGCCGAAGCGGCGCGTGTGCCGCTTGTCGACGCGCTCGCCCGCGTCACGCACGGGCCGGGACAACGCCTGACGGCGGTTGCCCCGGGGGCGGGTCGCCTGTCGGTCGGCCAGCCCGCAGACGTTTGTGTCTTTGCGCCGTCGACACACTGGACCGTGTCCGCGCCGCATCTGCGCAGTGCAGGTCACAACACCCCGTTTCTGGGATATGAATTACCGGGCCAGGTACGGCTCACGCTGGTCGGTGGCCGCGTGGCGTACGAAGCGCTCGCCGTCTAGGATGCGATTGCCGTGCTGTTGATCAAAAAACTTCGTCTGGGCCTGCACCTTGCGCGCGGCATGCTGACCGCAGCGACCTTGTTCCCGTTTCTGTCGCAAGCACAGAAGGACCGTCGCATTCGCGCGTGGTCGCAAAAGCTGTTGAAATTGTGCGGCATGCGTCTCGAAGTCGAGCAACACGCGCCGGTGCCTGAAGGCGGCGTGATGCTGTTGTGCAATCACGTGTCGTGGATCGACATCTTCGCGCTCAACGCGTGGCAGCCGGTGCGTTTCGTCGCCAAGGCGGAGATTCGCCATTGGCCGCTCGTCGGCTGGCTGTGCGTGCAGACGCGCACCATCTTCCTGCAACGCGAGCGTCGTGCAGACGCGCGCCGCATCATGCATTACCTGTCCGATTGCCTGCGAGACGGCGACATCATCACGGTCTTCCCGGAAGGCACCACAACGGACGGACGCAGTCTGCTGCCGTTCCATGCCAATCTGCTGCAAGCACCGGTGTCGACGGGCAAGCCGGTGCAGCCGATGTGCCTGTTCTACACCGATGCTGCGAGCGGACGCCACACGATGGCGCCGGCTTATATCGGCGAGACGAGTCTGATCGAATCCATCGACATGATTCTGAGGGCGCCCCCGATGACGGTGCGTCTGTCGATCGGTGCGCCGCAGTATCCGCAGCCGGGGCAGCATCGTCGCGAATTCACCCTCGGGGCACAGCAGGCCGTCGGGGCCGCGTTGCAGTGCTTCCTGCCCGAAGCGGTGTTGCCGGCGAATGGTGCAGTCGGATCGCAACCGCTGACATTGGGTGACGAAGAGGACGATGCCGCACAGGCGGTACAGGTCTGAAACCCCGCGACGCGCGAACCGGTCCGGCGATCACTCGCCTTTGCGCTTCGCTCCCCTGTCCGACTTGTCCGACTTGTCTGCCTTCGCCGCTTTCTCCAGCTTCTCCAGCTTGCGCGCTGCTTTGCCGAACTTGTCGAGCTTCTCGGCTTTGGCGGCTTTGAGCGCGTCTTCGGCCTTGTCCGCCGTTTTCATCTTGCTGCGCTTCTTGTCGCCCGACGCGAGTGGGTCGCGAATCTGCGGGCAGTCGATCTGAATCAGTTGGCGACCCGCCGGCGACGCGGCGAGCTTCACGGCCGTGAGCTTGCCGCCCCACACGCAGCCCGTGTCGAGTCCGAGCACCTTGTCGCGCATCACGAGCCCGAGCGCCGACCAGTGACCGAAGACCATCGTGACATCTGCGGTGCGTCGGCCCGGCACGTCGAACCATGGCTTCAGGGCGTCGGTGGCGGCGTCGGCGCCTTCCTTGATCTTGAAGTCGATGCGTCCGTCCGCGCTGCAAAAACGCATGCGGGTGAGGGCGTTGATCGTGAGACGACGACGGTCCTCGTCGCTCAGTCCTTCGTGCCATTGATCGGGTTGATTGCCGAACATGCGCGAGAGGAACGCTTTCCAGTCCGGGCTGCGCAACTGCGTCTCGACATCGCGGGCGAGCGCGACGACCTGTTCGGCATCCCATTGCGGCAGTACACCGGCGTGCACCATCAGATGCCCGTGCGCGAAGTGCGCCAACGGCTGACGGCGCACCCAGTCGATGAGGGCATCGCGGTCGGGGGCGTTGAGAATGTCGTCGAGCGTATCGCTGCCGTGCGCCTGACGCACGCCGGCGGCGACCGCCAGCAGATGCAAATCGTGATTGCCGAGCACGGCGGTGACACGCTCGCCCAGCGCCATGACCTGGCGCAGCGTATCGAGCGAGCGCGGCCCGCGATTGATGAGATCGCCGGCGAGCCAGAGATCGGCGTCTTGCGGCAGGCGCGCGAGCAGTTGTTCGAACGACGTTTGGCAACCTTGCAGGTCGCCGATGGCATAGATGTCACGCATCGCGTTGGTGGCGCTGTCTTGTCTTGTTGTCCCGATCCGGGGGATTGCGTGTGCCGCAGCCGCGCACTTTCGGTGCGCCGCCCCCGTGGTCGTTCATTTCTTGTAGATCAGCCAGCGCGGTGCTTTGAAGCGGACGATGCTCAGGTACAGCCACACATACGTCACCATGAAGGCGACGCAGCACAGTGCCAGCACCACGCTATGCCGCCAGAAGACCGTCGCGGGGATCACTGCCAGCAAGCATAGCAGCCAAAGGTAGGGGGAGGTCAAAGAATTGCGTTGCGTGAGCGCACTGGCCGTGCGTGCGCCCGCGGCCCAGCGCATCAGTCGTTTATACACGAGCATGTGCAGATGCACGCCGTCGGGAATGCCCGGCGAGATGCCGCGCACGAAGCGCTTGCGATAGATCGAGAAGCAGACTTCGAACGCGGGATAAATCACCATCAGCGCGGGATACCACGGCGACACCTGCGGGTTGCGCATCACGAGCAGCACGGCGATTTCGGCGAGCATGAAACCCAGGAAATACGCGCCGCCGTCACCCAGGAAGATTAGCCCGCCGGGGAAGTTGAAGATGAAGAAGCCCAGGATGGCGCCGACCATGATCATCGACGTGGTGAGTACGATCGGGTCCTGCACCTGAAACCCGACGTAGCCCAGCGAGGCGAACATGATCATCGCGACCATGGCGGCAAGACCGTTGAAGCCGTCGATGATGTTCACGGCGTTGGCCATGCCGGCCACGCACAGTACCGTGAGCGGCACCGATACCGCCGCGATGGCCAGTGCCCGGTCGGCCACGCCGATGTCGACGCGGGTGATGTGGATATCGAGCACCAGCCAGGCCAGCAGCGCGGCGAACATCGTGCAGATCAGCCGTGCGGTGGGCGACACCTTCTTGGTCAGGTCTTCGATGAAGCCGGACAGAAATGCAGGCAGGCCGCACGCGACCAGCAACAGAATGTCGCGCGAGACGATCGGGTACGAAAGACTGAGCGCCGTCCCCGCGACGAGCAGCCCGGCGAGAATGCCCACGCCGCCGATACGCGGCACCGGGCGCACGTGAAACTTCTGCACGCCGGCAACATCGCTATCGCCGGAGAAACGAGAATGAACGTGCGCGTAACGGACGATCAGCAGCGTCGCGACAAACGACACCACGAGGGCGATGACAAGGCTCAGCATGATGCGGGAAGGGATCCGAGAATCCGAAAATACTCTGCAATGACGACGTGTTCGTCGAATTCGCGCGCTACTTTAGCACGCCCGGCATCGCCCATCTGCGCAAGCGCCGTGGCCGGTGTGACCGCTACGGTGCGCAGGCGGGCGGTCAGCGCAGCGGCGTCGCGCGCCGCAACGAGGTAGCCGGTGACACCGTCGTCGATGACATCGCGGCACCCCGGTACGTCCGTGGCGATCAGGGGGCGGCCCATGGCGGCGGCTTCGAGCAATGTGCGCGACAGACCTTCGCGGTAGGAAGGCAGCACTACGCAATGCGCGTTTGCAATGAAGGGGCGCACATCGTGGGTCGTGCCGAGATATTCGACGACGCCCTCGCGTTGCCATGCCTCGACTTCCGCCCGCGTGATCGCCGTCGGGTTTTCGACGTCTGCCGCTCCGAGGATCTGGAAGACGACGTGCGGCATCTCGGCGCGCAACGCGCGTGCCGCCTCCACATACTCGAGCACGCCTTTGTCGCGCAGCAGGCGCGCGATCAGAAGATATCGCATGGGCGACGGCGGCGCGTCGGGCGGGGTGGCCGACGGTGGCCACGGCGCTCGCGCGAAATGCGTGAGATCGACGCCTTCGCCGGGCAGCAGACGTGTCTTGGCGAGCGCCACGAGTCCGCCATCGACGAACGCGCGATGATCCTCGACGTTCAGGAACCAGTTCTCGAGCGTGTGCCGGAACGCCACGCGATATAGCCGGCGAGCCAGACGCGTGGTGATCGATTCGCGGATGAAGACGTAGCCGAGGCCGGTCGTCATCGACACGGCGGGAATACGGGCGAAACGGGCGGCGATAGCGCCGTAGATGTTCGGCTTGATGGTGTAGTGGAAGACGACGGCCGGCCGGATTTGCCGATAGAGCCGGTACAACCGCCACATCAGCCCGAGATCCTGAAGGGGGTTCTGTCCCTTCGCCGCCATCGGCACCCGATGCACGACGCATCCCATCTGCGCGAGTCTGGCGGCGAATTCGTCGTCCGGTGCGGCGACATGGACCGGGTGTCCTGCCGCGAGCAGGGCCGCAATCGGCCCCCGCCGGAAGTTGTAGATCGACCAGAACGTGTTGGAGCAGAGCAGGACCGGAGATGACATTGACGATGTTCTGATGGAGTCAGGCGTTTGCATGACGGGCGTTGCGCAAGCTTGTGTACGTTGCAATCCAGCGCGTGACGATGGCGTCGAGCGAGTAGTGCGCCACGATGCGTTGCCGGTTCCCGGCGCCGGCAGCGAGCCGTTCGCTCGGCGCTGTGCGCAGGTGACGCAGCAGCGCGTCGCCGAGGGCAGCGGCGTCGCCCACGGGCACGAGTGTGTTGTGAGGTCGCTCGCCGGTCAGCTCGCGAACGCCCCCGCAGTCGGTGGAGACGATCGTCAGCGCGCTCGCCATCGCCTCGCCGACCACGAGTGGCAGTCCTTCCCAGGCAGACGACATCGCATAGACGTCGGCTGCACAGAGCAACTGCGCCACATCGTTGCGTCGGCCGAGCAGCGTGATGGCGTGCGCTACGCCCTTCGCGTCGATCAGCGATTGCACCTGAGCGCGTAACGGGCCTTCGCCCGCGATGAAAAGGCGGGCGTCGGGCATGCCCTCCAACACGTGGACGAAGGCGTCGACCAACGTCGGATAATCCTTCGCTTCGACCATGCGCCCTGCGGCAAACACGACGGGCGTAGTCGCCGCGGCGCTGCCGGGGCCCAACAACATCTCGCGCCAATGCACGCGCACTTGCGTATCGGGACGGTAGCGTGCGGTGTCGATGCCGTTGGGCATGCTCACGATGCGTGCGGCAGGCGCGGCACGCTGGGCGACGAATGCGGCGACGGCGTCGTCGCTCACGTTGGTCGTGAGGTCGGTCCACCGGTCGGTCAGCCGATACGCCAGCATGCGCGCGCGGCCGCCTTCGTTGCGGCTGTGCGCGCTGGTGACCAGCACCGGCATCGCGACGAACCACCGCGCGACACGCGCCATCAGATTCGCATGCACCATGTGCGCGTGGACGACGTCGGGCTGCCACTCGCGCAAATATGCGGTGAAACGCAACATGGCGCCGAGCAGCGAGTGCGGCGATTTGCCGGCTCTCAGTTCCACGAGCGTGAGACGTGGGGACTGCGGCAGCGCGATCGTGCATGGGCCGGTCAGCGAGATGAGTGCGACGTCGTGACCGCGCGCGAGAAAGCCGCGCGCGAGATCCGCGACTTGCGTTTCCGCACCGCCGAGTTGCAGGCCAGTGACGAACAGGGCGATTTTCATCGTGTCTCCCAAAGCGCTTCCCAGCGCGCGGCGATGGCGTCGGCTCGGAAGTGCTGCGCATGGGCGTAACCCGCCCGCCCAAGTTGGCGACGCAGGGGGGCGTCGCCGATCAGCCGGCGCAACGCCTCGGCCAGCGCGGCGATGTCGCCGTCGTTCACGACCAGACTGTCGATGCCGTGATGCAGCAGCGCGCGCGGCCCGGCGTCGGCGGCGAACGCCACGATAGGCACGGCGTAGGCCTGCGTTTCAATGAGCACGAGGCCGAAGCTCTCGCGACGCGAGGGCAGGCAGTAGATCGATGCCTGCGCATAGTGCTGCGCAATTTCGGCGACGGCCGGCAAGACCTGTACCGAATCGGCCACGCCTGCGCTGCGCGCCTGCGCGATCAGGGCGTCGCGCAGCGGCCCGTCGCCGACGATCCGCACGCGCCAGCCCGGCGCGTCGTGGGCGATACGCGACCATGCGTCGATCAGGCGGTCGAATCCCTTTTCCGGCACGAGACGTCCGACGGCGAGTATGCAGCGCTCGTCTGCGTGTTCAGGGGCGATGTCCGGCATGGGAATGCCGAGGGGGTTCGGTAACGTGACGAACTGCGCGCGGGCATGGGGATGGTGCGTCTGCCACGCCTTGCGGTCGGCATCGGTGAGCACGACGACGGCGTCGTAGCGCCGCGCCGCGAGCGCACGTGCCCAGCGGCGCGCGCGGCGGCCGAGGTCGCTCGCATAGGTGCTGTGTTCCCAGGCGATGCGTCGTACGGCAAGTCCCAGCGTGGCCGGCACGGTGTAAAGGGCAAGCATCGGGTCGACGTCCACCATCACCTCGATACCGTGTTCAAGCACGTAGCGCCTGAACTGACACACGATCGACGGGTAATGGCGCTTGAACGCGACGCGCGCCTCGAACATCGCATGGTGCACGACGTCGGGCGAGAGCGGGAACACGGGCGCGTGTCCCCACAGCGAGAGGACATGCACGCGATGTCCGCGCGCGGCGAGCGCGTTGGCGAGCGTGGCGGTGGCGCGCTCCGCACCGGCGAACGCGGCGAGCGTACCCGTGAACAGGCAGAGGGTGCGGGCGCCGCCAGGCGATGTGCGTGAATCGATCGTCGTCATCGCCTTAGTCCCGTCGCAGCAGCCACACGCCGAGAATCAGCGCCGCAGCGTAGCCTGCCCCGTAGCCCAGCGCGCCGGCGAGGGCGCCGAGCTGCGGCGCCAGACCGCGCACGACAGCGAACGCAACCAGCGCTGCACACAGCCATTTCGCGATGACCCAGCGTCCTGCGCCGCGCCGGATGAGGGTGAGGTTCAGCGCGGCATCGGCGAACACGAGAATGCCCATCAATGCGGAGATGCGCAGAATCTGCGCCGACTCGGCAAAGCCGGCGCCGTAGATCAGATGGACGATCCATGGTGCGAGCAACGCGATCGGCACGGCCAGACTGGCCCCGGCGGCGACCATCAGCCAGACGGCCCGAACGGTGTTGCGTCGGGCCATGACATTGTCCGTCGTCTGAAAGATGAGTTGCGGCGCGAGTGAATTCGCGATGATCGGCGCGACGAGCACGAAGTTCTCCGTGATCTGCATGGCGGCCGCGTAAGCGCCGAGTTCCGCCAGCGGGACGATCGGTTTGAGCACGAGCTGATCGATGCGCTTGAACAGAATCATGAGCATCAGCCCGCCCCAGAAGGTCGCACCGCTGGCGAGCAGTTCGAGCAGCAGCGTGCGACGCCAGACGATGCGCGTCTTCGGCGAGTGCTTCAGGTAATAGCGTACGAGCAAAGCGGCTGCGACGACGGCCTCCACGGCGTAGACGATGGCGAAGGCTGTGACATCGGCGTGCGTGACGAACAGCACCGCCACGAGCGCGAGCTTCACGCCGAGCGCACACAGGTTGGCCGTCACGCTGGGCCGGTTGAAGGTCCGCGCTTGCAGCCAGGCGATCACGATGCCCGATGGCTCGCGAAACCACAGCGCGACGCCGAGCCATAGCGTTACGGCGACGAGATTCGATTCGGCGAAGCAAACGACGTAGATCGTGAGCAGCGTATAGGCGACGGCGGCGGCGGCCAGTCGCAGCACGAACGCGTGAGCGATGACGGTACGTTGCTCGGCTTCGGGCTTGCCGACCAGCCGCGGCACCACGACTTCGCTGCCGCACAGCAACGTGAGCGAGGCCGCGAGAAACACGAGCGATTGTGCGTACTGGAACAGGCCGAATTGCGCGGCGCCGAGACTGCGGGCGAGCAGGCCGGAGACCGCGATGCCGCCGGCGATCTGCGCGCCGCGCTCGGTCAGCATCCAGAGGATGTTGCGTAAGATGGTCCGGTACGTTCGGTAGGGCATGTGGCGCTCGCGCGTCTCACTCGTTCTCAAGATAAGCAAAACCGGCCTCGTGAGGCCGGTGCGGGTGGACCGAAACTTGGGCTGTCGCGACCTGCCCGACTCGCGGTCCGACGACGGTGCAGGCAACGGCGCAGGCGAATGTAGGCGCAGGCTGACAAGGGTTTGGGGAAATGCCGCAGTGCGGCGAAGTCCCGTATAATTTTAGCGTAATGCGGCAACTCCCGGCCGGGCTTCCCGCTGGGATTCGATGTTTGTGGCGTCCTTGCACGCCACGGCATTTTTCTGGCCTTGCATTCCGGGCCTTGCATTTCGGGCCTTGCATTTTTCCGAACGTTGCTTTTTCCAGGCACATTCCAGTCAAATCTCCCCCTCGTTTCCGAGAGACTCTTTCCCATGACGCAAACCACGCAAGTTTCGCCTGCGATTTTCAAGGCATACGATATTCGCGGCATCGTCGGCAAGACGCTGGACGCCAACGTCGCGCATCTGATCGGGCGCGCCTTCGGCACGGCACTGCGTCGCGAGGGCGGCAATGCCGTCGTCGTCGGCCGCGACGGTCGTCTGTCCGGTCCCGAGCTGGTCGGGGCATTGGCCGACGGCCTGCGCGCATCGGGCATCGATGTGGTCGATATCGGCGTCGTCGTCACGCCGATGGTGTACTTCGCCACGAACGTGACGCTGCACGGTCGCGTGGTCGACTCCGGCATCATGGTCACGGGCAGCCACAACCCGCCCGACTACAACGGTTTCAAGATGGTGCTGCGTGGTCGTGCGATCTACGGCGACGCGATTCAGGGCCTCGCCAGGCTGATCGAGGCGCAGGACTTCGAGACCGGACAGGGCACTTATACGGCCGACGAAATCGGCGAATCGTATCGCTCGCGCATCGTCAACGACGTGCATCTGGCGCGTCCGATGAAGATCGCCGTGGATTGCGGTAACGGCGTGGCGGGCGCGTTCGCGCCGGCGCTGTTCCACGCGCTGGGCTGCGAAGTCATCGAGTTGTTCTGCGACGTCGACGGCACGTTCCCGAACCACCATCCGGATCCGGCGCATCCCGAGAACCTTCAGGACCTGATCCGCACGCTGCAAACCACCGATGCGGAAATCGGTCTGGCCTTCGATGGCGACGGCGATCGTCTCGGTGTGGTCACCAAGGACGGTCAGATCATCTATCCGGACCGTCAGCTGATGCTCTTTGCCGCCGAAGTGCTGAGCCGCAATCCGGGCGAGAAGATCATTTACGACGTGAAGTGCACGCGTAACCTCGCGAGCTGGGTGCGCAAGCATGGCGGCGAGCCGCTGATGTGGAAGACGGGTCACTCGCTGGTCAAGGCCAAGCTCAAGGAAACCGGCGCGCCGCTGGCCGGCGAAATGAGCGGTCACGTGTTCTTCAAGGACCGCTGGTACGGTTTCGACGACGGCCTGTACACGGGCGCGCGTCTGCTGGAAATCCTGTCGAAATCGGCCGATCCGAGCGCGGTGCTCAACGCGTTGCCGAATTCGATCTCGACCCCGGAGTTGCAGATTCCGCTGGCCGAGGGCGAGAACTTCGCGCTGATCGACAAGCTGCGCGAGACTGCGAAGTTCGACGGGGCGCAGGACATCGTCAAGATCGACGGCGTTCGTGTCGAGTACCCGGACGGTTTCGGGCTGGCGCGCTCGTCGAACACCACGCCGGTCGTCGTGCTGCGCTTCGAGGCCGACAGCGACGCCGCGATCCGGCGTATTCAGGACGATTTCCGTCGCGCCATCCTGGCCGTCAAGCCGGACGCCAAGCTGCCGTTCTGAGGTCGCGCGGCCGTCGGAATCATGCCGCACGGCTGGCCGGAGCGGCACGGTAAGGCGGTCGTTTTCCAAACGACGGCGACAATCATGATCGGCGGGCCGGGTCGGGGTAAAATCGCGGTTTTGCTCACGAGGCCCGGCCGAACCGCCGGGGCGTTCGGTTGCAGGTTCTGATCGTCAAAGTCTCGTCGCTCGGCGACGTCGTCCATAACATGCCCGTGGTGCAGGACATCCTGCGCCGGTATCCCGATGCCCAGATCGACTGGGTCGTGGAAGAGGGCTTCGTCGACCTCGTCAAACTCGTGCGCGGTGTGCGCCGGGTTATTCCCTTTGCGCTGCGCCGCTGGCGCAAGACCCCTTTCGCGGCGCGCACGTGGCGGGAAATCGGCACATTTCGCCGTGCGCTGCGCGAAACCCCGTACGACTACGTGATCGACACGCAAGGTCTGGTCAAGACCGGCTGGATCGCGCGCACCGCGCGCGGCGCGGTATGGGGGCTGGGCAACCGCACCGAGGGCGCGAGCTACGAATGGCCGGTGCGTTATCTCTATCAGCACATGGTGCGTATCGAACCGCATACGCACGTGGTGACGCGCTCGCGTCTGCTCGTGGCGCAGGCGCTGGGCTTCAAGGTGCCGGGCGAGATCGACTTCGGTATCGCTACCGAACGCGCGGATCACAGCCAGTGCCCCGATCGTCCGTATGCGGTGTTCGTGCATGCGACGTCGCGTGACGACAAGACCTGGCCGGAAGACGACTGGATTGCCCTGGGACGCGATCTGGCGTCGCAGGGGTTCCTGATCGTGCTGCCCTGGGGCAGTGCTGCCGAACGCGAGGTGTCGCTGCGACTGGCGGCCGCTCTGGGCGATGCGGCGTGGGTGCCGCCGAAGATGAATCTGTCGCAGGTCGTGGGGCTCATCGACCGCGGGGCGATCACCGTCGGGGTGGACACGGGGCTGGTGCACATTGCCGCCGCGCTGAACCGTCCGACCATCGAGCTATACAATTTCAGCACCGCGTGGCGTACCGGCGGATTCTGGTCGCCGCGCATCGTCAATCTCGGCGACGCCGAACACAAGCCAACGCTCGCACAAGTGCGCGATGCCGTGCGCGAGCTTGCACCATCGCTCACGCCCGTGCCGGCTGGCGCCGCCGCGTCCGAGGAGGACTGACTCGCATGAATTCAGTAAACGAAGCCAGGGAAGCCGACGAGAGCAGCCAGATCGTGACGGTGCCGTCCGGCGATTGGCATGGCGGGCAACTGCCGGTCTCGCGCGAAGCGCTGGTCGCGGACGTCGAAGCCGGCAAGGTGCTGTTCTTCCCGCATCTGGCCTTCGCGATCGATACCGCCGAGCAACGTCTGCTCGACCCGGCCATCGCCGATCCGAAGCGCAAGAACATCAGTCTGGATCCGAAGACCGACGTGCTCGTGGGTGTGGCCGCCGACGACGCCACGCAGCGCGCCGTCCATGCGCTGGTCAAGCGGTACTACACACAGGCGAGCAGCCTGATCGACGGCCTGATGCCGGAGTATCGCGGCAAGCTGCGCGCGGCACCGACGAGCCTGCGTCTGCATCAGGTGGAGACGCGCCAGACGTCGTGGCGCAAGGACGACAGCCGTCTGCATGTCGACGCCTTCCCGTCGCGCCCGAACTACGGCGAGCGCATTCTGCGCGTGTTCACCAACATCAATCCGGCCGGACAGCCGCGCGTATGGCGCGTGGGCGAGCCGTTCGAAGACGTGGCGAAACGCTTCCTGCCGAAAGTCCCGACGCAGTGGCCGGGCTCCGCGTGGCTGCAAAACGCCGTGGGCATCACCAAGCGTCCGCGCAGCGGCTACGATCACATCATGCTGCATCTGCACGACGGCATGAAGGCCGACATGGCTTATCAGCGCGATGCGGGGCAGCAGACCATGCCGTTCCCGCCCGGTAGCGTCTGGATCTGCTTTTCGGACCAGACCTCGCACGCCGTGATGTCGGGGCAATTCATGATGGAGCAGACCTTCTTCCTGCCTGCCGAGGCCATGGTGCACCCCGAGTGCTCGCCGCTGGCAGTGTTGCAACGTCTCACGCATCGCGCGTTGGTCTGAATGTTGCTGCGTCTCGTCTATCGCGCGCTCTGGTGGGTCGTTGCACCGCTGGCGGTGGTTCGGCTGTGGTGGCGCGGCCGCTTCGAGCCGGGCTATCGCCGTCATATCGGTGAACGCTTCGGCATCTACAACACACCGCCTTACACCGGCCGTCCGCTGATCTGGGTGCATGCCGTCTCCGTTGGGGAGACGCGTGCCGCGCAGCCGCTCATCGACGCGTTGCTCGAACGCTACCCGTCGCATGGCGTGTTGCTCACGCATATGACGCCGACCGGGCGCGCGACCGGCGAAGGGTTGTTCGGCGATCGCGTGGTGCGTTGCTATTTGCCGTACGACATGGTCGGTCCCATCCGGCGTTTTTTGAAGCACTGGCGGCCGAGCGTCGGTGTGGTGATGGAGACCGAAGTCTGGCCGAATCTCATCTTCACGTGTCAGGAAGACGGCGTACCGCTCGTGCTGACCAACGCCCGTATGTCGGCGCGTTCGTTCCGTCGCGCGGCGCGCTTCGGCGACGCGACGCGGCCTGTCTTCGGCGGATTCAGTCGCGTGCTGGCGCAAAGCGACGCGGACGCCGAGCGTCTGCGCATGTTGGGGGCGAGCGACGTCGACGTGATGGGCAACCTCAAATTCGACATGACGCCGCCGCCTGCGCTGACGGCGCTCGGTGCGCGCTGGCGCGAGCGCTTCGGCGACCGGAAGGTGTGGCTCGCGGCAAGTACGCGCGACGGCGAGGAGGCGCTCGTGCTTCAGGCGCGGGCGATGCTTTCGGCGGCCTCCGATGTGGGACGCCGTTCGTTGCTGGTGCTGGTGCCGCGTCACCCGCAGCGCTTCGACGAAGTGGCGGCGATGATTGAGAAGGTGCGTCTGAATTACGTTCGCCGGAGTGTCTGGCCGGATGACGATGCGCCGTTGCCCGCCGATGTCGACGTCGTGCTCGGCGATTCGATGGGCGAGATGGCCGCGTACTTTGCGGCGGTTGACGTCGCGTTCATCGGTGGGAGTTTGTTGCCGTTAGGCGGGCAGAATCTGATCGAAGCCTGCGCGGCAGGCACGCCGGTCGTCTTCGGTCCGCACATGTTCAACTTCACGCAGGCCAGTGAGAACGCGCTGGCGGCGGGTGCGGCTCGCCGGGTGAGCGACGCGGGCGAACTCGCCTCGACCGTTGCCGACCTGCTGATCCACGACGACAAGCGGCTTGCGATGCGAACGGCGGCGTTGCTGTTCGCAAAGCAGCATCAGGGCGCGACGGCGCGCACCGTCACCGCCCTCGGACGCTGGCTCGATACGAGCGGTGGCGGACGCGTCGGCGGTGTCGTCGCGCAGCAGGAGTGACGCCCGGCTCGCCTTGACAGCGGACGTCGGAGAACAAAAAGCCTCGCATGCCGTCATGGCGATGCGAGGCTTTTTGTTTGCCTGCTGACGACGGTGGCTGCCGTGGTAGTTGCTGTTGTTGCTGCCGCCGGCCCTCGCTCGTTAGCGAGGCAGCGGCGGCGTCGTCCCGGGCCGGACGCCGCGCGCCGGCAGTCCGGCGCCCGCATTGGGCGGCACCGATTCGCGAGCGCCTGCCATGGCGGCAGAGGCATCCGGATTCTCGGTGAGCAACGCGTTGAGCAATTGCAGATCGGTATCGACGAGCGTGGCGGCGCTGGCCTTCAGTTGCAGGCTGGAGAGCAACGTGCTGTAGCGCGCCTTTGCGAGATCGCGTCGCGTCGTGAAGAGTTTGTCTTCGGCGTTGAGCACGTCGGCGTTGATGCGAATGCCGACCTGATACCCAAGCTTGGTCGACGCGACCGACGATTGCGCCGATTGCTCGGCCGCTTCCAGCGCCTTGACTTGCGCCAGCCCGCTCGACACACCGAGATATGACGTGCGTGCGCCGAGCACCGCGAGCCGTCGCGCGTCGTCCAGATCGCTCTGCGCCTTGTCTTCCAGCGCGAGCGTCTGCCGCATCTTGCTCTGCACCGAGCCACCCGAGAAGATCGGAATGCTGATCTGAATGCCGATCTGTCCGGCGGAGCTGGGCCCCGAACCCTGACTCGACGGACTCGACACTGCGGAGCTGAGCAAGCTGTTGGCGTTGCCCACGTTCGAATGCGCACCGGCGGCGACCAGATCGACCGACGGCATGTAGCCCGATCTGGCCTTGGATGTTTCGCGGCGCGCGATTTCCAGCGTGAGCGTCTGCAACTGCACCCCGTAGTTGGCCTGCTCGGCCTGCGCGACCCAGTCGGCTACGTTGTTCGGTTCGGGCGAGGGCAGCGTCGAGCCGGCACGCAACGTGGCAAGCGAGCCGACCGGATGCCCGACGATGCGGGCGAACGCCGCACGGCGCACGTCGAGCGTGTTCTGCGCGGCGATTTCCTGCGCGGTGGCCTGATCGAAGCTGGCTTGTGCTTCGTTCGCGTCGACGATGGTCGCGTTGCCGACTTCGAAGTTGCGTTTGGCGGACGCCAGTTGTTCCGCAATGGCCTGCTTGTGCGTGCCGGCGAGCGCGAGATCGTCCTGCGCGGCGAGTACGTCGAAGTAGGCGGTCGCCACGCGCAGAATCAGGTCCTGCTGGGCTTGCGCAAACGTCGCTTCGGCGCTTGCGACCGTGAGCTTGCCTTGTTGATACGACTGCCAGCTATCCCAGTGGAAGACGGGCTGTGTGAGCGCCAGGCTGTAGCCGCTGCTGCCGAACGTGTTCGAGATGTTGCCCGCGCCGTAATGCGTATTGACGGCGCCCCAGCGGGCGGTGACTTGTGGCAGGAGCGCGGCGCGGGCTTGCGGCAGCGCCTCGATGTTGGCGAGGTAGGCCGAGCGGGCGCTGGCGATCAGCGCGTCGCGGTTCTGGGCTTCGCCGTAGAGCTGAAGGAGGTCCGTGGCGCCGACCGGCGCGGCGTGCCCCATGAGCGCCATGAGGGTAATGAGGGCTGAGAGCGCCGTCGTGGAGACGAGGGCGCTCGCAGAGGGGGTGCGCAGAGCAGGCGCACGCCTGGCCGCACGCAGTCGCGCGGCAAACCTCGCGGGGCGCACGGCCCTGGCTCAGTAAGTCGGCATCGACGGATCGACCTGGCGAGCCCAGGCATCGATTCCGCCGTCCAGATTGAACAGCTGAGAAAAACCTTGTTGTTCCAGAAACATGGCGGCGCGCGCGCTGCGCATGCCGTGATGGCAGATGCACACGATGGGCGCGTCGGCGTCGAGTTCGGTCAGACGACCAGGCACTTCCCCGAGCGGCACGTTCTTGCTCTGCGCGATGCGGCAGGTCTGCACTTCCCAGTCCTCACGCACGTCGAGGAGCGTGGGTTGGCCGCGTTCCCCATCCGCGAGCCACTGTGCCAATTGCGCCGGTGTAATGTTTTGCATGATGTTCTACGTGTGTCGAATCGGTGGCGTCCGGTCCTCGTCCATCCGTGCATTCGTCCCCAAACGAAGGCACGCGGGACCGGTTCGCTCGCGGCGTCCGGGAAGTGCGCGGTCCGCGAGCGAACCGTGCGCCGGCCCGGTCGCCGGGCTTAGAACTTGAAGCTCGACGGTTGCGGTGCGACCAGATAGGTCACTTGCGTCTCGAACAGGTTTTCGCGGCGGTATTCGGTCTCGGACAGGCGCGTGATGAGCACGGCTTCCATGACCGGGCTGCCGCCCACGAACGCGGCCAGACGGCCACCGACCTTCAACTGGTTCAGGAACGCCTGCGGCAGTTCCGCCAGTGCGCCCGAGATCGCGATCACGTCGTACGGTGCGGCGGCGCTCCAGCCCTGGGCGCCGTCGGCGTTGACGACTTCCACATTGGTCACGCCATTCGCACGCAGCGTCTGCTGAGCCGTTTGGGCGAGGTTCGCGTCGAATTCGACGGTGGTGACGTGATGGGCGTTGTAGGCCAGCAGTGCGGCCATGTAACCCGAGCCCGTGCCGATTTCGAGCACGTTCTCGTTCTTCTTCGGCGCGAGCGCTTGCAGAATGCGCGCTTCGACGCGCGGGAACATCATGTGCTGGCTCTTGTTGGGAATCGCGGCGCCCGGCAGCGGCAGTTCCACGTCCGTGAACGCGATATCGCGCAGTGCCGTCGGCACGAAGTCTTCGCGCTTGACGACTTCCAGCAGCTTGAGCACTTCCTGGTCGAGCACGTCCCAGGGACGGATCTGCTGCTCGATCATGTTAAAGCGGGCCTGTTCGTAATTCATTTCGATTACTCGTGGGTAGTATGGCAAACGAGGCAAACACAACCCGGCATTTTACCAGTTCCGGGCGATGGTCATGATGACGGGCAAACTTTTGCCGCCATTCGGAGAGATTGCCGGGCAATCCGCCGTTCGACAGGCGCCGCGGGGCGCCTAGGCGGCGCGCTCCGGCAACGGCGACGCTGCAAGCCCGCCGTCGGGCGCAACGGCCTGCGAATCTTCGTCGGTGCATCGTGCGACGCACTGCAAATAGGCCCCGCACATCGTCGCCATCTGATCGGCGATCTGGCCGGCCAGGGTTGCGTGGCACGTGTCTGCCGGCGCGCGGTTTTCCAGAATGGCCTTGATGGGGCCGCTCATCGAGTTCAGGAAGACGAAGGCGACCGTCTCGGGATCGTCGAAGCGCGCGTTGCGCGCCGTCTTGAGCATGCCGACAACCGCCGCATGCATGCGCGCCGCGGCCCCGGCGAACACCTCGCGCCCGTCCAGATCCTCGGACAGCCGGTAGAGCGCCTGCGCTTCCTCGATATCGCGCATCTTCGCGCCGACATACGCCCTCGCCAACTCCCGCGCCATCACATCCAGCGACCGGCCGCGCGCGGCCTGACATGTTTGCTCGACCGTCTCCACGATCCGGTCGATATGACGCTCCAGCACGGCGTAGAGCAACACCTGCTTGTTCTGGAAGTATTGATAAAGGGTGCCGACGGACACGCCCGCGCGTTCCGCCACGCGGGTCGTGGTCAACTGACGCCCGCCGTCGAGCAGCAAAACCTGAAGCGCGGCTTCGAAAATGGCGTCGATAGTGACCCGAGAACGCGCTTGCTGCGGCGATTTACGGGGCGTTGCAGGGGATCGACCGGCCGGTTTCATATGCGAATAGAAAATCTGAAGGATTCTTCATAAACTCGATCCTAACAAATTTGCGTGCGGTCGGGCGCAGAACAACAGGGAATTCGACGGGAGCAGTGATGAAACGGGACGCTATCGAGAGTGCAGTGCGCGCAGACGCCGAACGCCATCTGGGCAAAGTGGCGTTGGTGACGGGCGCGACCCGGGGTATCGGACAGGAAGTCGCGCGCGAGCTGGCCGAGGCGGGCATGACGGTGCTGGTGGGCGCGCGCGACGAGGCGAGGGGCGATGAAGTCGTCGCGCCGTTGCGCAAGGCGGGTTTCCAGGCGGAGACGCTGGTGCTGGATTTGCTGCGTCCGGAGACGCTGCACGCGGCGGCTTATCGCATCGGCCGCTACCACGGGCGGCTGGACGTGCTGGTGAACAACGCCGGCGTGACCGATCCGCGCGACGACACTCCGGAGAAGGCGTCGATCGAAGCGGTGGAGCGGGTCTTCCAGACCAACTTCTTCGGCACCTTGCGCGTGACACAGGCCATGTTGCCGTGGCTGTCGCGCTCGGCGGGTGCTCGTATCGTCAACGTGTCGAGCGGCCTCGGTTCGCTCGCGTACAACAACGATCCCGCGTGGGAGCACGCTGCGTTCCGGCAGATCGGATTCAATGCGTCGAAGGCGGCGCTGAACATGCTGACGGTGCAGTTGTCGCAGACGTTGCGCGAGACGTCGATCACGGTGAACTCGGTCGATCCGGGCGCGCCTGCGGATCTGACGATCGACGCCGGCGGCAAGCGTTGCCGTCACGGGCTGGCGGACGGCGTGCGCAGCGTGGTGATGCTCGCGCTGGGCGAGCGCGGCCCGGTGACGGGCGGATTCTACGACCTCAAGGGCGATCTGCCCTGGTGAACCGGTATCGGGACATCCGTCGGTTCCGCCGTCCGACGCCGCCCTCGCGGTAAAATGCGCGGCCTCGAACGACGTCGTCCCGAATGGCCGGCACCGCTCGCCTGAGTGGTCAGCCTCTGCGCCATATCACTCTGTTTCGTTCTGTCCCGTTCCGTTCTGTTCTGTATCGTTCATGAACTGCCGACCTCATTGCGCGGCCTGCTGCATCGCGCCTTCCATCTCGACGCCCATTCCCGGCATGCCGAACGGCAAGCCGGCGAACACGCGCTGCGTGCAGCTCGACGACGACGACCGCTGCCGGATCTTCGGCAGCGCGCAGCGCCCGGCCGTGTGCGGGTCGTTGCAGCCATCGGCCGAGATGTGCGGCGACGATCGCCGACAAGCGATCGCATGGCTGTCGCATCTCGAAGCGATGACCGCGCCGGTGACCGCGTGAGCGCATCCCGGACAGACGTCAGGCAGATATCAAGAAGGCTTAGGCAGACGCGGGGCCGTGTCATAGGCGAGTGCTATAGTCGCGCGTGTCGGGCGTCTGACGCCCTGAAGCGGAACGCCTCATGCCGGTTAACACTCCTCCAGATTCGATCGTTCGTCAGCAGTGCGACGCGCTGGCGTCGCAAGATGTCTTGCCGCGCACCTCGCGGGCCTATGGTCTGTCGCGTCGCCGCTGGCTGACGATGACCGGCGCGGCCGCGCTGGCCGCTGGCCTTGCCGGATGCGCGGGCCTGCCTTTCGGCAACGACTACACCTTCTCCGAGGGGCAGTTGCAGCGCGCGCTCGAACGCAAGTTTCCGTTCGACCGTCGCGTGCTGGCGGTGCTCGACGTCAATTTGTCGCATCCGCGTCTGACCCTGCTGCCCGAGCGCAATCGTCTCGCGGTGGCAGTCGATGCGACCGTAACGCTTCCCCTCGGCGGCGCACTCGCCTACGATCCGGCCACATTGTCCGTCGTGTTACGGGATCCGGAGGTCGAGACCTTCACCATCGACGGCTTGCCGGAGCGGTGGTCACGTCAGTTGAACGCCGCAGGCGCATTGATCGCAACGCAGTTGTTGCAGGGCGCGCCGATCTACACGTTCAAGCCGGAGCAGCTCAACATCGGCGGCGCCGTGCGTCAGCCGGGGGCCATCACCGTGCTGTCGCATGGCGTGAACGTCAAGTTCGACACGCGCTGATCTGCGCACTGTCATCGCCTCGATTCTTCCCTTTTCAGGAACGCATTGCATGGACTTGTTGCTGGCGCTCAAAGCCGTCATTCTCGGTGTCGTCGAAGGTCTGACCGAGTTTCTGCCGATCTCCTCGACCGGGCATCTGATCCTCGTCGGCAGCTTGCTGAACTTCAACGACGACAAGGGCAAGATCTTCGACATCGTGATTCAGTTCGGCGCGATTCTCGCAGTGTGCTGGGAGTTTCGCGCGAAGATCGCACAGGTCGTGAGCGGACTCGGCCACGATGCGAAGGCGCGTCGCTTCGCGGTGAACGTCGTGATCGCGTGCGTGCCTGCCATCTTGCTGGGCTTGCTGTTCGGCAAGCACATCAAGGCGGTGCTGTTCAATCCGCTCGTGGTGGCCACGGCGTTCATCGTCGGCGGCGTGATCATTCTGTTCGTGGAGCGTCACAACCGTCGCAACGTGGCGGCGGGCAAGTTGCCGCGCGTGCGATCGATCGACGATCTGAGCGCCGTCGACGCGCTGAAGGTCGGCTTCGCGCAGTGCCTCGCGCTGGTGCCCGGCACGTCGCGCTCGGGGGCGACGATCATCGGCGGCATGATGTTCGGGCTGGAGCGGCGCGTAGCGACCGAGTTTTCGTTCTTCCTCGCGATTCCGATTCTGTTCGGCGCGACGATTTACGAGCTTTACAAGTCGCGCTCGATGCTCGAGGTCGAGGACTTCGGCCTGTTCGGCATCGGCTTCGTGTTCGCGTTCATCAGCGCCTTCATCTGCGTGCGCTGGCTGCTGCGCTACATTGCCTCGCACGACTTCACGGCGTTCGCGTGGTACCGGATCGTCTTCGGTCTGGTCGTGCTGGCGTCGGCTTACAGCGGGCTGGTGGTCTGGACGGACTGACGATCGTGCGGTCGGACGTCGCATGAAAAAGCGGGCACCCGAGTGCGAAGACACCCCCAAGCATCGGACAGCAATCCAGTGTTTGGGGGCACTTCAGCGGGGTGCCCTTTTTTTGTCGTGCGCGAGATGCCCGAGGCGAGATCAGCCGCGCTTGCGGAACACCAGATCCCACACGCCATGACCGAGGCGCAGGCCACGGTTCTCGAACTTCGTCACGGGACGATAGTCCGGCCGCGGCGCGTAACCGGTCGCCTCGGACGACGTGTTCTCGAGCGACGCCTCGCCGCCAAGCACTTCGAGCATCTGCTCGGCATACGCCTGCCAGTCGGTTGCGCAGTGCAGATAACCGCCCGGCTTCAGACGCGATGCCAGCAACGCCACGAACGGCGGTTGCAGCAGGCGGCGCTTGTGGTGGCGCTTCTTGTGCCACGGATCCGGGAAGAAGACGTGCACGCCATCGAGCGAGCCTTCCGGCAGCATGTGCTGGACGACTTCCACGGCGTCGTGCTGGATGATGCGCACGTTGGACAGCGGTGTCGTGCCGATGAGCTTGAGCAGCGCGCCCACGCCCGGCTCGTGCACTTCCACGCCGAGGAAATCGTCGTGCGGGCGCAGCTTCGCGATATGCGCGGTGCCGTCGCCCATGCCGAAGCCGATTTCGAGAATGCGCGGGGCATTCGCACGGTCGAATGCCGCGGGCCAGTCGAGCGTCTCGGGGGCATAGGGCAGCAAGAACTTCGGGCCGAGCTCGTCGAAGGCACGCTTCTGCGCTTCCGAGCTACGTCCGGCGCGACGCACGAAACTGCGGATGCGGCGCGGATGGGCCACGCCGTCCGGGCCGACATAATGTTCGCCGTGCTCGTCGTGCTCGTCGTGTTCCGAATCGGGGGAGGCGTGGGTGGGCGACGCGTCGAGGTCGGCGTCGTCGTGGGCCGGGAGCGCGTCGTCAGCCGGCGGTTGTCCGTGGTTCGTCATGGAAACAAAAAGCCGTCTGGGACGACGGCTTGTCGAGGGAGTGCTGCGTGCGACAGGCGGTGCAAGCAGCGCCCAACACGATGATTTTTCAAAGGATTTTCCCGTGCCGTGGCGGCGGGATCGGGCTCGATTATCCCTCGGAACCCCCATGACTGGCAAGTTGACGGGCAGACGTTACGCCAACCGTCGCGCAATCCGCAACGCGTCACGACCAGAACGCTTCAGCGCGCCTTCGCGCGCGTCGGCTTGGCGCTCGCTGCGGCGCGCGGCGCTCTTGTTGCCGAAGACACCGGTGGTTTCCATGTCTTCGAGCCATGACAGGGCGTCGGCATGGCGCAGGAAATGGCGCAAATAATCGGGGGACACGTCGTGCATGAGCGACAGCGCACGATGCACGAGATGGCTGGAATTGAGCGGTCCGGCGTTTTCGGGCACTTGCGCGAGCGACTGGCGCAGATTGCCGTCGGTGCTCAGCTTCGACCACGTCTCACGGAAGTATTCGAGCACGTCGAGGTCTTCGAAGGCGTCGTCCGTCGCGATGACCGTCGGCGTGATCGCCACCGGTGCAGGGGCGGTCGGCGCGACGGGGCGCTTCGGGGACACCGCAGCGCCAGGCGCCGCGTGTGCGGGCGCGCGCGCGGTCGTGGTGGGCGCGGCCGATGGCGTGGGAAACTCGCGCACGCCGACGCGTTGCGCAATCTCCGTCGTCAGCGCGACGAGCGGCGAGGCGGCGTCGGATGCCCGGGCCTCGCGCGTCACAGACGATGGCGGCGGGCCGTCGAACGATTTCGCAAGTTCGGCGGTCAGCCGTCCGAGGCGGGTTTCCAGTACGCGGCGCACGTCGCCGTCGTACGCGTGCATACGCAGCGAAAGCGCTTCGATGCGATGAAACCGAACCGGGTCGCGCTTATCGACACCCCCATCGCGCCATGCGGCGAGTTGTTCCGCGACAGGGCGCGCGAGGGGGGCAGCAATGGCGTCGGTGGTTTCTGCCTGCGCGTGCGCTTGCGCGTATATTTGCCTCGGAAGATCCGACGCCTGCGTCAAGGTGTCCGACTCGTGCGCGGCTTCAGGGCGATCGGGCGTGACCGTTTCGTCGGCTGGCGTCGGGTGTTCATGCATCGGGGGCCGGGCGTCGCGCATGTCAGGCATTCGGTTTGCCCGCGTTGCTGGCGCTGCTGCGTGGCATCGGTGCGATTTCCACGCGCCGGTTCTTCGCGCGACCGGCTTCGTCGGCATTCGACGTTACCGGTTGTTCCGCACCGAAAGCGGCGGAGAAGACGGAGGACGGCGGCACGCCGGCGGCGATCAGCTCGCGCGTGACGGTGAGCGCGCGCTGCGCCGACAATTCCCAGTTATCCGCGAATCGACGGTTCGTCTCGCGCACTTGCTGGTCGTCGGTAAAGCCGCTGACCATGAGGATCTCGTCGCTGGCACGCAGATAGGCGGCAAGCGGAGCGGCGAGGCTTCGGAGCACTTCGCGACCCTGCGGTTGCAGTTGATCCGAGTTCAGCGCGAAAAGCACGTTCCCGCTGATGCCGATACGACCGTTCACCAGCGTGACGCGACCGCCCGCGAGCGGCCCGGCGAGTGCTTTTTCAAGCGTCTCGCGGCGTTGCGTCTCGACCTGACGCTCCCTCACCTCGCGTTCGAGCTTGGCGGACAGTTCGATCTGCATGCCGATCACCCCGAGCATGATGAGCACGAACGCGCCGAGCATCACCGACATCAGATCGCCAAAGACGGCCCAGGTCGGCGCGGCGGCACCGATGTCGCCGTCTGCGATATCGACGTCGACCTCCTCCCTCATGCCGTCCCTCATGCTGCCACGCTACCCGGTTGCGCCGCCTGCGAGGTTGCGGCCAATGCGGCGTGTGCACGCGTTTGCGCCATGTCCTGAAGATTCTCGAGGATTTGCTTCTGCGACATCACGCTCAGTTCCACGACTTCGCGCGCCTGCGCGACGTAGTAGCCGAGTTGTTCGTCGCTGCGCGCCATCGACTTGTCGAGCGCGGCTTCGATGCGTTGCAGGTGTTCGAGCAATTGCGTGTTCGATTCGCCGAACGATTGCACGGCCGCACCGAAGGCGTCGCCCAGGCTCGCGATCTCGATCACGCTGCCGGTGACTTGTGCGGATGCCTGCGTGAGCTTCTCCGTTTGCGCGGCGAGCGCCTCGCCCAGATTCGCGCCGGCGCGCTCCAGCAACTGGGCGGATGTCGTCACCAGTTCGTCGACGGCGGCGCGTTGCTCGTTGCCCGCGTGCTTGACGGTGTCGAGTAGTGTGCCCAGCGTGTCGAGCAGTCGCGAGCGCTCTTCGAGCATCGCGTTGTCGCGCACCATGCTGTCGGAGAGCTTCTGACGCAGTTCGCCGATGATCTCGGCGGCGGCCTTCGGCGCTTCGGACGCCGTTTGCACCAGACGCGAGATTTCCGCGAGGGTGTCGCTGGCGTTGGCGCGCGTCTGTTCGGACATCTCCAATGCGGTGCGGGCCAGCGTGTCGCAGATCGCCTGCTGTTGGCTGGCCGTTTGCGCGCCGACTTGCTGCCATTCCGCGCGCAGCGTGGCGAGCGTGCCTTCGAGCGTTTCGGTCCAGGCGGACAGGCGTTGCGTCTCGCGCTCGGCGGTGGCGTCGTGATGTGCGGTGTTGGCGGCGCTGAGCGCTTGGAGCAGCGAGGCGCTGTGTTCGGTGAACGCCTGAGTGGTTGCGGCGACGAGTTGCTGATTGCCGTCGGCCAGACGCTCGTTCGTGCGCGCGTGCGCCGCAACGGCGTCGCGCCACGTCTGTGCGACGTTGGCAGACGTCGAATCCATCTGCGCGGAGACGCTTTGCAGCAACTGCGACGCGTGCGCTTCGAACGTCTCGGCAAAGCGGGTGAGGGCGTTGGCGAGATCGCGGGCGAGGGTATCGTTGGCCGATTGCTGCGCGGTGATCGCCTGCTGCCATTCGCCGGAGACGACGGCGGCCGTCTCCGACACGCTGTGCATTGCGCCTTCGGTGCGCTGGCTCACGCCGTCGATGAGATGTGCGCAGCGCTGCTCGAAGGTGTCGGTGAAGCGCGTGAGCGCTGCGGATAGTTCGGTGTTCAGCGCGGCATTGGCTTGCTGCTGCAACGCGATGGACTGGTCCCATGCCTGTGCAACGCGCGCGTGCGCGCCGCTCACGTTGCCGCTCGCGGTGTCGAGCTTGGCGGCGATGTCGCCCAGCAACGCGCCGGAGCGCGCTTCGAACGTTTGGGCGAAACGCTCCAGCGCAGTGCCGAGCGATTGCGTGAGGGCGTCGTGCGATTGCTGCTGCTGACCGAGCGCCTGCGCCCAGGCTTCGGCCACGGTCGTCTGTGCCGTGGCGATGCTGCCGGTGGCGCTGTCCAGACGTGTGGCGACGTCTGCGAGCAGACCGGCAGAGCGTGCCTGGAACGACTCGGTGAACTGTGCGAGCGTGGCGCCGAGGGCTTTGGCGAGCGCGTCGTTCGTTTGCTGTTGCGTGCTGAGCGACGTCTCCCATGTGTGCGCGATGCCGGCATGTGCAGCGCTGACGTGGCCCGTTGTGGCGTCGAGGCGTGCGGCAACATCGTCGACCAGCTTGGCCGAGCGTGTCTCGAAGGTCTGCGCGAATTGCGCCAGAGCGGCGCCGAGGTTCTCGGCGAGCGCGTCGTTGCTGCGCTGTTGCGTGACGAGCGACGCCTCCCATGTTTTCGCGACGTCCGCATGCGCATTGCCGACGTGCGTCGTCGCCGATTCGAGTCGGGCGGCGACATCGTCGACGAGTCGCGACGAGCGGGTCTCGAACGTTTGCGTGAAGTCGCCGAGCGCGGCGCGCAGGTCGGTGGCGAGCGATTCATTGGTGCGCAATTGCGCGTCGAGCGAATCCTTCCAGACGTTGGCCACGCGGGTGGTCGTCGCTTCGAAGCGATCGGACAGGCCATCCATGCGGTCTTGCACGGCGTTGGACACGGTCTGGTGCCAGGTGGCGGTCTCGCGCGCGAGGCTGGCCATCGTCGCTTCCACCTCCGGACGAATCGCCGCGCCAGCGGCGCTTGCCGTGGTGGCGACGCTGTCCTTCAGGTACTGCTGCATCGCGCTGGTCAGTTGTGCGTAGGAGGCGTCCGTCTTGGCGTGCAGCGCGTCCTGATTCGCGACCAGACGTTCGCCGAGCGCCTGACTCTGGCGCTCCATCGCGGCCATCATGTCTTGCAGACGCTCGACGAGCGCCGGCATGACTGTCGCTTGCTGCTGAAGCAGTTGCAGCGTGGTTTCGCGTTGATGCTGCTGGGAGAAACCGCGCAGCGTCGTGACGATGCGGGCGTCGAGCGATTGGACGACGTGGGCGCGTTCCTTGCGCGCGAGTGCGGCGAGCAGGCCGAGCATGGCCGAGGTCGCGACACCGGCGACCGACGTGCCGAACGCGAAGCCGAGACCCTTGACCGGCGAGGCGAGCGAGGCGCGAATCGCTTGCAGATCGGTCGCGCCTTCGAGGGCGATGCCGGTGCCGCGCAGCGTGGCGGCCATCCCGAGGAACGTGCCGAGCATGCCGAGCAGCACGAGCAGGCCAACGAGGTAAGGCGTGAGGGCCGGGCCGGGCAGGCCCACCCGTTCGCCTTCCACGCGCAGCCGCACGGCGGTGCGCAATCCGGCGGGCAGCGTGTCGAGCCATGACGGCAGCGAGGCGGGGGGAGCGTTCAGGCCGGCCACGGCATTGGCGAGAGCGTTCGTCGACTGATGGAAGCGCTTGAGTTCGAGCGCGCCGATGAGATAAACGGCGGCGATCAGCAGCGCGACGGCAAGCGCGAGGGTATTGGTGCCGGCATAGCCGATGGCGATCCAGCCGACGACGGCCAGCCCTGCGACAAAGGCAACGAGATCAACGAGGTAACGGGTCATGTTGTCCGGGTTCAATAACGTTTTCGCCGGTGGCGACCGAGGCGAGGGCGGCGATCAGCCCTTCGATCGGTTCCAGGCGTATATCCAGTTCCGCGAGCAAAACGCTCTGCATATCCCGGTGGAAGGTGTCGAGCCAGGTGCCGGCCGGGGGGAGCGGCGGTGCACCGGGCACGCGCGGAGCGGCCATTGCCGCCTGTTCCGTATCGCGCAGCCGCACGAAGTGTCCTTCGAGCAAATTCGGCACGCTCGACAGCAGTGTGCGCTCACGTGCGCCCATCACGCGTTCCATAACGGCGTCGACGCTGGCGAGTCGGGCAGCGTCTGGCGACTGCGTGGCCAACTGAGCCCGCAGGCGGGTGCGCAGGGCGCTAATCGCCGTATCCATCGTCTGCTGCGAGGTCGCGTAGCGTTGTCGATACGCCGGGAATTCGGCGAAGGACGCGGCGCGTTGACGCTCGGCGGCGCTCAGTGCGCGAATCTGCCCGCCGGGCGCGGCGGCCAGACCGCAATCGCGGGCGATGGCGGCGGCCAGCTCGGCGCGCACGCGTGCGAGTTCGCTCGCCGGGTCCTGCGCAGCCGGACGCGCGCCGGGCGTTGCCGCCGGCGGGTGGGCTTTCAGGGCCGACGACAACGCGATGGCGTCGGTCCAGCCCAGCCACTGGCTCATTCGGTCCGAGAGCGACGGCGCGGCCTCGGGGGGCGTGAACGCGCTCAGGCGGGCCAGCGAGCGTATGAGTGTTGGGGCGCTGATAACGGGACGCCGGGACACTTGCACCATTCCACTGGGGGGTCAAAAACCCAGCAGTTTACACTGCGCGCGCCTTCCGACCCCCGACTGCTCTGTGCGACAGGGGTTGACGGGCGTGAGACGGCGCTTTTCCCCGTCGCTTGGGACTGTCGACAGATGTCATGACGATGACATTGCGGCCGATGTGCGCGGCCTGCGCCGCAGCCGTCGATCCGTCTGCCACGCCCGACTGTGATTTATCTCAGTTTTCAGCTCCCGACCCGAGGTTTATCTTTGAGCCAACTCGCGACAAACGCGAAACGACGAAACGACGAAACGACGAAACGAAGGCTAACGAAACCGGAGGTGTGAAATGGCTCTGATTGGACCGATCTGCGATGGACTGGTGGTCTTTGGCACGTGGGCAAGCCGGGCGGCGCCGGTCGCCAAATTCATCAACGATGTGATGGCGCTGTTCTGACCCATTCGCGACGAAACGCAAACCGAATCGAACTGACTGGAGGTGTGACATGGCAGCTATTGGACCGATCTGCGACGCACTGGTGACGGTAGGCACGTGGGCAAGCCGGGCAGCACCGGTCGCCAAGTTCATCAACGATGTGATGGCGCTGTTCTGATCCGTCCGCGATGAGCGAAACCGGATCAAGCCGACGACACGGGGTGAGAGAGGCGCGAATTGGCGCTGGTCGTCGCGACGGGCAGCCAGTCCGCGGCGGTCGGCGACCGCGGTGCGGACATGGCTGTCAGGCGCGTCTCTGACGAATCAGGACGCGGAGCAAACCGTCTCGGGGGCTTGAGCAAGACCCGAACGGAGGTAGGGTAATAAGCTGGCAAGACCGAGCGCAGCCATCGCGGCACCGATCCAGAGGGGGGCACGCAAGCCGTAGCCGGCGTCGATGGCGGCGCCGCCGGCCCACGTGCCGAACGCGAGGCCCGCGGTAATCACCGACGTGTGCATCGTATTGACGAGCGGCCCCGGCGCAGCGGCCCGCATCACCCGCGCGACCATCGCCGGATTGAGCGACACGCCCGTTAGTCCGATAGCGGCGAACGCAGCGATACCGACCGGCGTCAATGGTGCCCAAAGTGCAAAGCTGATCAGCGCCAGTGCGAGCACCGACAAACCCGTCATCAGCACGGTCAGCGTATGACGGTCGGCGAAGCGTCCCACCACGGCGTTACCGATGATGTTGGCGATGCCGTACATCGCGAGCAGGTTCGGAATGGCGGCGGCCGATACCCCGCCGACATTCAAAAAGATCGGCGAAAAGTAGCTGAACGCGGCGAACGTCGCCCCGATGATCAGACCGCTGGTCGTGAACGCGGCCCACAGCGGACGATTGCGCAGCGAGCGGAATTCAGCCGCCAGGCTGACAACTTCCCCCGCCTGCCTCTCACGCTTGGGCGCCCACAGCGCGACGGCCACGGTACACAACGCGGCGAGCACGGCCACGAGCCAGAAACTGGCGCGCCAGCCGAAGTGCTGCTCGATGAAGGCCGTGAGCGGCACACCGACCACGGGCGAGAACATGAGCCCTCCGAGCACGAAGGAAGCAGCGCGTCCGCGTACGGACGGCGCGACGAGATCGGCGCAGAGCGTGAGCGCGACGCCGAACGTCGCCGAGCTGGCGACGCCCATGATGATGCGCGCGACGGCCATCACCTCGTAGCGAGTCGAGATCGCGGCAAGTACGCCGCCTGCGACGTTAATCGTCAGCAACCAGATCAGCGCGCGCTTGTGCGGCGTGCGCAGGGCGAGCAGCAGTGCCGTCAGCACCGGCCCGCCAACGGTCATCCCCAATGCATAGAGCGAGATGAGATTGCCGATGTCGCCGATCCCGACATGCATCGCGTGGGCGAGCGCCGGCATCATGCCGGCGACCATGAATTCCGCTGTGGTCATCGCGAAGACGGTCAGTCCAAGCAGGTAGACGACGGGCGGCATTGTCGATTTTTGCTTCATATCTATAACGATCATTCCATAATCGCGGGTGAGGGTGCGGCCCGCGAGGGGGCAGGGTGTCAGGTGTGGTGAGTGATGTGCAGCGCGAGAAGTTAAGCGATGAGGTGAGCGATGAGGTGAGCGATGAGGTCAGCGGTAAGGTCAGCGACGAAATGACGGCCTGGGTCGGGCGTCAGAGTTGATCGAGCGTGCCTTGCATGATGCCTTCTAGGAAGGCGCGGTCGCAGACGGTGCGCCCGAGGGCGCGCAGGCCGTAGTAGCTCGACAGGAATGTGCGCGCCACGACGACGGGTGAGCGGTCGGTGGACAGTTCACCGTTGTGCTGCCCGACGGCGATCAGATGGACGAGCACTTGTTCGATGCGGGTGAAGTAAGCCTGACTGATCTGTCGGACTTTCTCGTCCTTGGCGCCGCGCTCGAACGCGGCGAACAGGGCCATGCAGCCGCGTTGTTTGACCGGATCGAGATCGTCGTCGATGCCCCATTGCATGAGCGCACGCAGCCGATCCTTGACGGGGCCGGGCGTGCTGAGAATGTCGGCCTGCTTCTGGAGTCCGAGCGCCTGATAGCGGTCGAGCGCTTCGTGATAGAGGTTGAGCTTGCTGCCGAAGGCGTTATAGAGGCTGCCGCGTCCGAGGCCGGTGCATTCGACGAGCGTTTGCGCGGACGTGCCTTCATAGCCATGCGTCCAGAAGACGTCCATTGCGGCGTCGATGACGGCCGCGTCGTCGAATTCTCTGGGTCTGCCGCTCATGGCTGAGCCTCGTCTATCGGGAGCAATCGATGGGGCAGCGCACCTGCTGCGTGGCTGCAATGCCGTGACTATAGGTTATTTTTGACTCAACGTTCAAATAACCGGATATCAGGCATGGGTTTGATGTGGTGCGGATGGCATGAGCGCCGGCAAATGCAGCGAAACCGCAGCAGAGACTGTGCACCGACCGCGCAAGGACTGTGCCGTCGGGCGATGCTTTTGGCCGTCGGCACGTCGGCATCACGGCGTGAGCACGGGGTGGATGAGCGTTCTGAGGCCGTCGAGAACGAGGGGCAGGGGATGTCCCATCTGCGCATGCACGATTGCGCCGTCGACGGCCAGGGCAAGGGCTCGTGCTTTCGTGGCGCGGGCGGCGCCGGGGGGGACGAGTCCTTCGAGGACGGCCGTCATGTCGTCTTTATGCTGTCGCACGATTTTCAGGATTTCGGGGTCGGCGGTCCCGAGTTCGGCCGATGAGTTCAGGAAGGCGCAGCCTCGGAATTCGTCCTGTGAGAACCATTGCGTCAGCGTGGCGACGAGCGCCTCGGACGGTGCCTGTCCGTTGGCCACATGATCTTCGAGCGTCGTGCGAAACCAGCGCATCCAGTGGACATGCCGGTAATCCAGGTATGCGCGGATGAGGTCGTCTTTGCTCGGGTACTGACGATAGAACGTGACCTTGGTGACTTTCGACCGCTCGATGATCTTGTCGATTCCCGTCGCCCTCACGCCGTCGCGATAGAACAGATCGTGCGCTGCGACGAGGATGCGATCGCGGGGTGACGGTTGGGCGGGGCAGTCATGAGTAGGATTCATAGGGGAATTGTAGACAGGTCGTTCTACCGCGTCTACACTTCGCCATGTAGACAGATCGGTCTACCTTGCTAACTGTCAGGAGTCATCATGGAAACACGTCCTCCGCTGCCGCCGTTCACCCGGGAAACCGCGATCGAGAAAATCCGTTTGGCCGAAGATGGCTGGAACACACGCGATGCGGCCAAGGTGGCGCTTGCTTACACGTTGGATACGCAATGGCGCAATCGTGCTGAATTTGCGACCAACCGTGCTGAGGCGCAGGCTTTTCTGGAGCGCAAGTGGCGCAAGGAGCTCGACTATCGGCTCATCAAGGAGCTTTGGGCCTTCGACGGCAACCGGATTGCGGTGCGTTATGCCTATGAATGGCACGACGATGCGGGCAACTGGTTCCGGTCATATGGAAATGAGAACTGGGAGTTCGCCGCGAATGGATTGATGCAGCGTCGTTATGCGAGCATCAACGACATGCCGATCAAGGAAAGCGAGCGGAAGTATCACTGGCCGCTCGGGCGCCGTCCGGACGATCATCCGGGGCTGTCCGAACTGGGCCTCTGAGTCGAAATTGCGACGTCGGGCTATGCTGGCTTCGGCGCCTGCACTGCGGGGGCGCTGAAGCGACTCCTGATAGGGGTACGGCATGACGCTGTGACGGGGTGCGTCAGAGCGCTGGCGGAAATCTCTTGGGAAGTATCAAGACTTGCAGAACGTACCGAGAGAACCCCCGTGGGGGAGGGAAGCGTTCTGGAGCGGGCGATGGGAATCGAACCCACGGCTCTAGCTTGGGAAGCTAGGGTATTACCATTATACGACGCCCGCGAAGGGTGCCATTCTACGCGGGGATTGTGGCGTTTGGCAATCTGCGCGTTTTGTAGGTGGGTGCGCTTCTGGGGTGAGAGCCTTGGGATCGATTCCCATCGCAGGCGCTTTTTTAGATTCCCGTTGGTCCGGTTTCAGGCGGTTTTGGGGCTTCCTTGGTCGCTTTGTGTGGGTCCGGTGGCAAAAATCCATTTAAAGGACAGATTCAAGAGAAGAAGACCGGGGTGTAGGGAACCTTGATGTAAGCGTCGAGCGTGTCATACACTGCATGACCAAAACCAGCTTAGATGTCGATTGGTGGCCTGCTTCGGCGTTGGGTAATCAGTAAAACCGAAAATATTGATGTGACCAGATAACAAGGGGAACGTGATGGGGTGGATATTTCTTGTAGCAGTCATTGGGATAATTGTCGCTGGTGTTATGGCTGGGAATAAGGCAGCGCGGGAACGAGAAGCTGCGCGTCAGCGGTATATCTCGTCTCTGGAAAAGCTGAAAGGAACCCCTACAAACGCCGATATCAAGCAAGAAACGCTTGCTCTCGGTCGACATTATTCAAATCTCACGCGAGACAAGAAGGGCAACACGCTGTTTGATGAGGTGGCATTGATGAATGACATCAATGCAGCATGTGCCGGAGCAGGCAACACTGCGCAAACGCCACCAGCAGCAAGTTCGTCAGCCTCGCTCGAGGACCGTATTCGGAAGCTGAAGGATCTGCACGAGAAGGGACTCATCAGCCCCGAAGATTTCCAGAAGCGACGCGACGAGATTCTCGCGAGTATTTGAGCAGAAGAAGACATAGAGATGAGGGCGGCGAGCGGGAGTTTTTGCCGCCTCACATTTTTTGCCAAACGTGACCTTGGGCGGGTTGTATTTTTCGGCTCGTAACGTTCCGCATTCCAAAAAATTATACTTCTGAGATCGGACTTGCAAATTTTTGCGCCAGCTTGTGCCCAGGAGTTCCCCCACCTTTCGTTGGGACCTTTAGCAACATCACCGAATACGCGGATTTACCGATCCAGGCTTGCAGCTAATCTATCTAAGGACGTACCTCAACCGGCGATTACGGTGGCGCCGACAGCTGGTCGTCGCGGGTGGACCTGCCCCGTGGGATAACGAGAAGAGAAAAATATAATAATTATGTGATCTGTTATCCGATCCATGTCCCACGCGGATTGACTGGCATGAGGATAAAGTGCGGCACGGTAATCGGTTGTTGGCCTAGCGAAGCTCTGTCAAGCTCAGGCAGCGTTGGATCTTGAGTGGATAAACTGGTCGAGGTTTGATCAGGGTACGGTGGGATAGGTTTATGCTAACCTTCTGAATCGCCGAAAATGATCGCTGTTGATAGGAAAAATAAAGGAAAAGATAGGGGGGGATGTGGCTGATAAAGATAAAAAGAAAGATTGCTTCGTAATAATGCCAATCGCGGATGTCGATGGTTATCCTCAGGGGCATTTTAAGCACGTTTATGACAACGTGATTTACCCATCCTGTGAGAAAGCAGGGTATCAAGCGATCCGTGCTGATGAAGTAAAAGCGACCAATCTTATTCATCTGGACATACTGAAAAAACTTATCGATGCACCCATTGCAATATGCGATCTAAGTAGTAGAAATCCGAATGTACTTTTTGAGCTTGGAATTAGGCAGGCATTTGATCGACCTGTTGTGATTATTCAGGAAATAGGGACCCCTAAGATTTTTGATATTGCGCCGCTTCGATATCTCGAATATTCGAAAGAAATGCGCTATCACGACGTACTCCGTACGCAGGGGGAGCTGAAGGACGCGATCGAGGCAACTGTGGCTGCGGATGGAGATGCAGGGAACGTTAACTCAATCGTAAAACTCTTGGCGCTCAATAGCGCAGCAAAGATCCCTGATCTCAAAGGCGGAAAGGAGGGCTTGGCCTTGGAGGTTCTTCAGGCTGAAATGCGAGAAGTGAGGAAGTTGATGGAGATCACGATGCATGAAAGAGTGAGATCCCCCCGACGCGGTTCTATCACCGCCATCGAGTACGAGAGAATCTCGAATTCTTTGGAACGATTGAGGGAGTCGAAACGCGTTCCATTAGCTGAAAGGATGGAGCAGATTCACGTGTTGGCGAGAGAAACGGAGGATCTTATGATGCGCTGTGAAGAAAAATCGGATCATATGCATTTCCGACATTTGATGGAGCGGATTCAGCGGACAATGTCTGAGCCTATGGCGTAAGTTAGACGCTGCTCTGGCGCGAGGCATTCACATTCGTTGCTGGTAGAGATTGATGAGTTCAACCATGTCGATCCCAATGGCATCTGCGATATCCACAAGTTCGGGAAGATCAAGCCGGTACTTGCCGGATTCGTAGTCGAGAACGAATGCTTCAGGTTTGCCAAGTCGGGCGGCAACCTGTTTTGTTGTCAAGCGTTTCGCTTGCCGAGTGGTGATGAGGATCTCTGCGAGGGCGTCGATGCTGCGTTTGTGATGGGGAAAGAAGTTCATGAGGTGCGATCCTCGTGATGAAGATCGAACCTTCATGCAATTACCACTGCATTTCAACCAACGTCGAGCTTAAGCGGTGACGATACTATCTATCGCACGAACGATCCCTTCGATACAACGCGCGACGTGTTGAAGATCCGCTCGATCTATTACCCAAGGGACGCGGGGGGGCAGGGGCTGCAAGTCCCCTTCATGGGCGATCTTGTTTCGGCGTTCTACAATCAGGGAGAGTTCTCGCTTGATGGCCTTCGCTTTCACGATCTTCGTTGCCTGAGTAGCACCTAGTGCGATGGCTACGTCATTCCACAGTTCCACATCGGAACACAAGCGCACACCCTCCGCGATCTTATCCGGGTCTTGATACGTAACGTATCCGAGTCTCGTCCGAACTTCCAAGTCGAATGCCTGGCGAGCAGCATTGGGCGAAGGCGCTGAGCGGATTCTCATTAAAACGTCGTTAGCAACTTGGAAGCGGAGATATCCGTTTGAGGCCGGTTTGCGGCCCTCAAACGTGTCCAGCATCCCCTTGGCGACAAGTTCGTGAACGTACAAGTCAAGAGCGCTAACCCGAGTGACCCATTCGGCACGAAGCAATTCATCCGGACGCAATGCATTCGTAAGCTGCTTAGCCAAATACGCATGCATTGCGGCTAACTCCTCACATCGTCCCCAAATTGATTCGAAATGTGCAATCGGGGTCATGTCGTAAGGCTAATTACTTTGTTCGCGCAATCGCGGAATGCCGTTTCGAACTTCTGCATACTTTCCTTCGTACTATCCCACACCGCGCCTGCCTGTTGAAGCATTTCTGCCGTCAAGGCATACACTGGAACCAGGTGTTCCTGAGACTGGGCAATTAGGCTGTTGAAGTCTGCGACATTGAGGAGTGGTTCGTACGGAGCAAATCCAGCTTTCTCTTCGAACTCATCAGAATTCAATAAGCCACACGACTCCAGACTAGGAATGAGCTCATTGCGAAGCCCCCTCGCTAGTTGATCAACCCAGCGCTGGAAGGCTGCGCTCGGTTGCCCATTCCGGGGACGGTACTTCTGGACGACCGCGCCAATGAACTTGGCTTTGGGCTCGGGAAATGGGTAATCCGCATCCCTCAAAACGGCAATGCTATAAGCAGTCTTTGCCCACGCTGCCCAGCGTGGTAGAGATTTTGACAGCGAACTGAGGGCCATCGAAGAGAAGTAATCTGGGTGAAGAGGTACGATAAAGTGATCGCAAGTCATCAACAGATTCTGGTTCATCGGGCCGAGGCTAGGGCTAAGGTCGACCAGCACATAATCAATCGCGTACTTTTCCGCAGTTGCATCCAAAAGAAACCGTAATGATCCAGGAAGGTTTCGCAGAGCGAGTAATGAGCCGCTGAGTTCTTGGGCTACACCGAGAGTGGTTTCGTATTCTGCGAGGCCAATGTGGCCGGGCAACAGGAAGAGGTTGTCGTTGCTTGGAACCTGAACGCACTCGGCGCCGACAATCTGTCGAGGTTTAGATTCAAATGCCGGCGCAAGTCCGTCTTTGACGTTGTTCGGCGGATCAGACTTATACGTTTCCTCTAAATCTTCGATTCCCTTGAAACCCAACACCATACCGGTGAGGTTGCATTGAGGGTCGAAGTCGGCAAGGAGCACACGTTTGCCGAGCGAAGCGAGCATCCAGCCCAGATTGAACGTCGTAGTTGTTTTGCTTACGCCACCCTTGTGATTGAACAAGGTAATTATCTTCGTCATGCAAGTTCCCCTCGATATTTTTTCTAATCCAACCCGCTCGATTACCCGCGTGGCAAAGGATATTCTACGATAATCTAAATGCTTAGCGATGCTGACTAGATACTCCGGTTAAGCAGTTGTTGATAACGTCCAATAAACTGGATCACATCGACTTCTAACGCAGCAGCAACCTCGATAAACTCACAAAAATCGAGGCGTCTTTCTCCCCGTTCGTACTTCGACACGAACGACTGGGTCTTCCCAAGTCTCTCCGCAACCTCAACCTGCTGTAGCCCCTTCTCCTTGCGGGCATCCAACAACATCTGACGGAACACTTGGTACTTCGGATCATGAATAGGGTTCGGCATCCGGTCATTCTTGAACCGGATATAGACTATTCAATAACCTATTGTGGGTTAGTCTAACTTGGGATATCGTAACCGACGCTGGTCATCATGCCCAGCCATCAGCTACGGAGAACAAGAGCATGTTGATGTTTCGAACAGTACTCGGGGTAGTCTCCGCCTGCACGCTCGTCACGGCGTGTGGTGCCGTGTCACCGCCAGAGATCAAGGTGTTCAACGACAACCCTGACCTGAAGGTCGTATGCAAGCAATCAGGATGGTTCACCCCCGACGTGAACTGCGATATCACGAACACGTCCGGCGCGAGGTGGTACTCGCTCCAAGGTGGAGGTGTGATTCAAAAGGATGCCGGCGGCGTCGTTCTGGAGAAACGGGCGTTCGGCGATACTCGTATCAACTCGAACGAGACGATCCGCGAGACGATGGCGTACTTGTCACCCGACACGAAGGTGAAGGTGGTCGAGGTCTACGTACCCCGTCCAAAACTTCCGTGGGAGCGATGATGCGAGCAATTCGACTCTCAGTTTTCGTGATCTGTTGCGTACTCGGTGGTGCTGTATCCGCACAGACAGTCGGATCACCGACCCCACAGCAGGTTGATCAGTGGATTCAATACAAGATTCGATTAGAAAACCCGATGTGTCGTCAGCTATCTGGCATGTTCCGAGACGCCGCACTTGCCAACACTCCTGATTACGTTAAAGAGCGGTATCTGGAGAAAATCGGCGAGAAGCTGACCAAGTTCAACTGCTGGAGGTGATTTCCGTGTGATCAAGGTCTGTTCTCAACAAACGGGATCAGACGTGATGATGGATAACCATCCGACGAGAAATCGTGGATGGCTTCCCGTATCCTTGTAACGCCCCCTTGGGGCACGGTTTTTACCCGTACCGTAGTGTGCGGGTTTCTTTTTTGGTGTCGCCGTCGATCATCCACCCTTGCGGTTGGGATGATCTCCGTCAACAGGACTCGACCGGTATCTGGGATGACGGAAACCGTCATCCGCCCCGGTCTTCGTCCTGATCTTTTCTCCAACACCAATACTCCGGGTGACACCCCACCTTCATCCACCGACGTTCCCCTTCATTTTTTCTGTTCCCAAATCCCGCTCCCATTCAAAAAGGCAGAGTGATTTTAATTTATATAGAAGAAATTTAAGATGTCTGCCTTTTTTGTTTTTTTGTTAAGACGGGAAGGATTCTTCCCCTCTGCTGAGTGTGGGAGTAAGGATGGACTCAGGAAATAACAAGGTTTGACAGGGGACTGACCGGTGATCGTATCGTCCTGAGTTGTCTGACGCGACTTGTCAGTAGTGACACTGACAGACTGAAATTTGGACGCGACATCGTACTGTTCCGAACGTAGTGGACGATCTCATCGATTTTTTCCCCATCACACCCGTCCCCGCATAACAAAAAAAAGGCAGACATCTTAAAGTTCTTCTATATAAATTAAAATCACTCTGCCTTTGGGGTGTGGGGGTAACCCGGAGAGAGGGAGGGTGACTCCGGGAATAAATGGAAGTCAGAACGAAAACTGAGGAAGTGTGACGGGCACCGTCACATGCACCGCTGTTGAGTTCTGTCGACGGAAATCATCCCGTCCCGCAGGGGCGGGTGATTGACGGAGAGATTTGTTGTCAAGCTCAATGTGTCAGGTGAAAGCATCCTGTCGATCACCTGAACCGCTTTCCGGCTGGTTTCGTTCGGGGCAAGGTGAGCATATCGCTGCGTCATCTTTGGGTCTGAGTGACCGAGCAGGACGGATACTTCGTAAAGGCTGATACCCGCTCTCACGAGTTTACTGGCGAACGTGTGGCGAAGCGTGTGCAGGGTGACTTTCCCGCCACGTTCCTTCACTACCGTTGGGGTATTCAGTCCAGCACGGATGAACGCTTTTTTGAACGCGTTTGTGGAATATCCACGGGACTCCCCTTGTTTATTCTTGAATACATGACGGTCTGATGCAGACCTGACCGTCGCTCGTCGGTACATCACCGCGTGCAATCGCTGAGTCATGTGCAAAATGCTTTCGTTCTGCACCTTCGATCGGAAGAGATTAATCGTCTGGTTCTCGATGTCGATGGACGACCAAGGGATGTTCGCGGCTTCCGAATACCTACAACCGGTGTCGAGCAGAAACACTGCGAGATCGTAGTTGTCTTGCACCATCCGAACCATGTCGGGGGTGTGAAGCTTTTCGGATATCAACTCGGTGAGCAGGGTGTCAGGGTGAAGGGCATGAAGCAGGGCGTCTTCCTCAGACTGATCCAAGTAGCGCAGACGAGATTGGGTGCGAATTACGGGGAATATCACCTCACGATTGATTCGGTATCCGAGCCGAGCGGCTTCATTCATGGCGGCGCGGATCAGCCCGATTTCATGTTTGATCGTTTGGTGTGAATTTCCTTCGACCTTCCGGTGTTGTACCAGGCGTTCGACATCCCTGGTTGTCAACTCGTGAAGCATCACGTCAGCCGGCAACGAGTGACAGGAACGCACGCCACCACCACGGGGTATCACCTTGTGACCGTTGATCTTTCTTGCGATACTGTCCATAGCAGGCCAGTAGGGCTTGTCTTTCCGGGATTCGATGTATCGATGGATCGCGTCCATCAAGCGAATTTCATCCGCCTGTCCAAGAAATACCCGCGCATGAGCCTTGGCGCGAGCGTCACGCTCCACCTGAGCCGCAACGGTCTTGTTAGGTGTGCCAGTCGACCCCAGAAAACGCTTGCCCTTGATCTGGAAGCTGTAAAACCAATTCTTAGAATTCACTCGCTTGTGTAATCCCATGAGGCGTTCACCGTCGAAAGATGGGGTAGTTTCACGGGTGTTTGGGCGAGAGACAACCACAATACGGGGCACAGTGTGAGCACGGCTTTTGCAGTCTCGCTGAATCAGCACATCATCAACAAGAACGCGAATGGCGGAAACCTCGGGAAAGGGTGGGAACCGTTCGACATGACCCGCGAAGATCTAGCGAAGGTCATCTCCATGGGCGTGGCATTCTCTGCTCAGTACAAAGATGGTCAACGGTCGCAGGCGAACTTCGAACGAACGGGATTTATCGCCGTCGATGTCGACCACGGCATGAGTTGGAACGATGCCATCGAACATCCGTATGTCAAAGCTCACGCAGCATTGGCTTACACGACGGCTTCACACACTGACGACCACCATCGCTTTCGAATCGTGTTCCAGCTCTCCGAACCGATTGTTGATGCGCAGCGTTACCGGCAGGTCATGGTTGGGCTGGTGGGTAAGTTTCTTGCTGACACAGCGTGTGCAGAACCCGCACGGGTGTTTTACGGAAGCAGAGGGTGCGAGTCCGTGGTTTTCGATGGCATCCTTGATTCGTCAGAAATTGCGCAGATCCTTTTGCTGGCAGACAACGGCAAGATTAAGGAAGAAGCCGTTGCCTATGTAGATTCGGATGGGAAAGAGCAAACCCACAAACGCAAGGCGAGTTCAACGTCGAAGCACTGGCTCGTCAAGACCACGGAACTCCGGTTGGCACGGGGTGGCGTAGTCCCGCTAAATCAGGCTGAAGTCCGGACGCCGGTTTACTGCCCGGTTCATGTTGACTCTCGCGCAAGCGCATTTGTTGTCCACTCATCGGACGGCGGTGGGATGGGCGTTCACTGTGTCGCATGTGGAAGAACCTACTGGGCGGATCGAGGTAGTCCAACATTCGACTTGCATGAGTATGACCGTCGAGTTGAGAAGCTGATTCGAGAGTCGTTTGACACGTGGCTGCGTGAGAAAAACACGAACACCGATATGTTCGACTTTGACACCGCGCCTCCCGGACTCCTTCAAGAGCGATTCTTACCTAACGAACTGATCCCTCTTCAGGATGGGGTGACGATCATCAAGAGCCCGAAAGGGAGTGGGAAGACGACGGTTCTCCGTAGTGTTGTCGATGAAGCGAAACGTAAAGGAAAAAGCGTCCTGCTGATGGGGCATCGGCAGACGTTACTGAGGTCGATGGCGCAACGGCTGGGGTTGACCTGTTATTTCGATTTGGTTACGCGGGAAGGCAAAGAGGGTGATGGGACTGGAGAACAAGGTCCTGTGAAACAAGTGAAGGTGAACATCAACCCTACCCGTCACTATGCGGTTTGCATGGACAGCCTCCAGGGGCGGTTGAATACCCAAGAGGACAAATACGACGTCATCATCCTCGATGAGGTCGAGCAGGTGATTTCACATCTGCTGGTGTCGAAGACACTGAGACTTGATCGTCGCCGCATCTATAACGTGTTTCGGTATTACTTGCGCAATGCGAAGTCCGTGTATTTGCTGGACGCCGACATGAACGCCCCGACAGTGATCATGTTGCGTGAAATCTTGTCCGACGGGAAAGACCGGTCTTACCATGTGATCCAGAACACCTACCCAACAGGGGAGGGTAAGGAAATCTGTGTGTATCAAGGGGATGGGCATTTGCGTTCCGTGATGGAACAGATGCTGGTGGACGGTAAGCGTTTGTACGTCTGTTCAAACTCCAAGACGGAGATAGATGCGCTGGAAATCCGGTTTCAGACACTCTTTGGTGAAAGCAAAAAGATCTTCAAGGTAACTTCCGACAACTCGCAGGACGCGGAGGTTCAGCAGTTCTTGAGCGATGTTTCGAGCCGTATCCTCGGATGTGATGTGTTGTTGGCATCCCCCGCCATCGGCACTGGGATTGACATCACGTTCCCGAATGGCGAGGCGCTTGTTGACGCCACGTTCGGCATCTTCAAGTCGGAGATCACGACGCATTTTGATATCGACCAGCAGTTATCCCGAGTCCGTAACCCGAAGGAAATCCATGTCTGGATTTCGCCGGAAACTGCGGATTTGGAAACCGACCCGGAAGTTGTCAAGCTCGACCTCGTGAGATACGAACCATCGCTGGCACATCTGGAGTCGATTGAGGACACCACTGGGATACGTGTCATCAAGGCGAATCTGAGCAAGGAAGAGGACGAGTTCCTGACGATTTTTTCGTATGTCACTGCGCTGCAACGAGCGTCGAAAAATCTTCTCAAGAATAACTTCATCGATCTTAGGAAATCGACAGGTTGGGTCGTCAACATCATCGAAACGGATCGGGAGCTAAACCGCGAGGGGCGCAAGGGCGCAGCGGCCGCCAGTACCGTGCTCGCGCACAGACGTGCCGCAGATGTCGTCATCGCGTCTGCGCAGGTTTCTGATGAGGTCATGAACCCCATTTTCGATAAATTGCGTCACAACGAAAAACTGACCCCGCACGAAGAAAATCTGTACATGGCTTACCGTGTGGAGTCGTACTTGGGCGCACCGGTGACGATTGAAAAGGTGGCGGAATTCGATGACGGAAACCTGCCCCGTCAAGTTCGTCAGTATCTGATGCTCCGGAACCAGAGTTGGGCGCGATATTCGGCTGAACTGGCGCGTTATGAGCAGTTCAAGGGAGGACCGCCGATGCTGACGGATCAGAATCGGGATTGGGATCGCATCGATATGTTGCGGAAGTTGTTCATCTCCGCAGGCATCTATGACGACGAAAGAGGGTTTCTGACGGAGGTTGAATACTCAGTTGTCGAGTTGGAAGGGTTCGTTGAGGAATGCAGGAAGTCTGAAACACGGATTCAGTCTCTTTGGGCACAAGATCGGGTATGGCGCCGTGATGCATTCAGCAAACCCGCCGGTTTGGTCGGCAACCTGCTGGAGCTGGTGGGTGTGGCCCACGATCCGAAACGTTCGACCAACATAACGCTTCCCACTGGTAAGCAAAGGAAAATCGACTACAAACAGATTATCTCGGGGACGGTTGAGCGAATGGAGCGCTACATGAAAGCCGAGTTAGAGCGATTGCGCGAGAAATCTCCTGACTTCGAGGAGAGAGCCAGGAGAGCGGAAGCAGATATTGCCGCCGCGAAGGCATCAGAAGAAATGGAGCAATGAAAACCGTTGTCTGACACAACGGGGCCGGTGATGGTGGTCGAAATTCACCATCACCGGAGGTAATCGTGATTCTCGATGTTGATGATGCAGGTTCACGCAGAAGTAGTGACGACGTGGCGTATCACGGCGAGGCTGGCTCGTCGGTATCAGAGACCAAGACGAAGATGCAGATCGCAAAGGAAGTCTACAAGCGGATGATGCGCCGCAAGCAGGTAACGCGGAAGGAGATCATCGCGCAGTTTGTCGCTGAGGCTGGATTGTCGAAGGACGGGGCGAGCACGTATTACCAAAAGATAAAAGCAAATCACGCGCCAACCGGAAAGCGATAACCGTACGCTAGTTGCTATTCCTTCTGGCCCCAGTGGACGGAGGAGAACCTGACTTTGACGTCAAAAGAAGGATTGCTTCTCTGAGGAGGGCGACAGATTGGTCCAACTGCTGGGAAGAATTACCCACCCTATCGGTTAGCGATAGGTAGGCTGAATGCACCGCGTCCGAATGACGTGCCAGTGCGACAAGATGGGGGCCGCTAGGACCTCTGACTCCGGCCAGCCAATTCTGTACGGTACGTTCGCTCGCGCCAGTCCATCGGGTCAGCGTTTTAATCGCACGCCTCGTTTCCCCGACCTCCGTCTTAAGCGCCATCGCTATTACAAGCGGATAGGTCGCGCTTATCTCATCCTTGGTCTCATGTAATTTCTTGCTTGTTGTCGGCAACATTTTTCTCACCTTCAAAACTATATTCAGAGAACGTAGGCGCTGCATCGCGATAGGTGTTTGATATGCCCGTCGCCGAAGGTTTTTTCGCGCCAGTGGTTTCCTCTTTCGAGGAGGGGGAAGTGAGGTGGAACGCACTAAGAATGCCCGGCAGACAGATACATCGGGGCGGCGGCGAGCTGCTGCGTACGTTCGAATGTCGACTGAGCATCAACAGTACTCCACGGAGAACCAGAAGGACGTAATTTTCGCGTTTGCGGAAAGTCGAGACTTGGACGTTGTGAAAGTCTACGCAGACGAAGGCAAAAGCGGTTTGACGCTCGGGGGACGTCTCTCCCTTCAATCGCTCCTGCGAGACGTCGAATCTGGGGCCGCGGATTTCTCTGTGATTTTGGTTTACGACGTTAGCAGATGGGGGCGCTTCCAAGACCCGGACGAGAGTGCAAGTTATGAGATTCGATGCAAACAGGCGGGGGTCCAGATCCTCTACTGTGCCGAGCAGTTCGAGAATGATGGAAGTCCGATCTCCAGCATCATCAAAAGCGTTAAGCGGACTATGGCAGGGGAATATAGCCGAGAGCTGAGCGTAAAGGTTCATGCGGGACAGACACGTCATGTGCTGAACGGCTTTCGACAAGGTGGTGTTGCGGGGTATGGTCTTCGGCGCGTACGCGTAGATCAGTTTGGTGCGGTGAAGGGGGAGCTAGCCCGGGGAGAGCACAAGGCAATTCAAACGGATCGCGTCATCTTAGTACCGGGGCCGGATGACGAGCAAAGAATTGTGCGGGGAATATACCGACTGTTCGTGGATGAGGGGCGATCCGAGGTGGAGATTGCGGCTTCGCTGAATCAGGAGGGCGTTCGAACGGATCGTGGCACTGATTGGACGAGAGGGACGGTTCACCAAATCCTGATAAACGACAAGTACGTTGGCGACAATGTTTGGAATCGGACTTCGTTCAAGCTTAAGCACGAGCGAATTCGTAACCCTCCAGCATCATGGGTTCGTGCAGAGAACGTCTTCGAGCCAGTGGTTGATCGCATGATGTTTGAAGCCGCAAGGCAGATCATTCTCGCTCGCTCTTATCGACTCTCAGATGCGGACATGTTGCACGCGCTTCGACAACTGCTTCACCGAAGTGGCTATCTATCCGGCATCGTAATTGATGAGGCTCCTACATGCCCTTCGGGTAGCGCCTATGTATTGACCTAGCAAAACCTGCACAGGTTAAGCGGCTAAAGCGAATGCCTCGGCCGGGGTCTTCATCTTTAGCGC
>NZ_CABPSB010000016.1 GCF_902459655.1 Pandoraea anhela | reverse complement strand
CTTCTTCATGTTCGTCTTCTTCTCCGAAAACGAACTTTACTAGAATCCGGCTGGCCCTGTTTGCAGGGGGCATGTCAACTCAGCCATTAGGGCGAGTTCCGGACAATCAAAGCGGCCGCTTCAATCTTGGCCCACCTCTGCAATTTTCCCCACACAGTTGCACTGCCTTGGTGACAAAGGTGGTGGACAACCAACATTTCCCGCAAGTATTGGTTAAGTTCTACCGCCAAGCGCTCTTGAAAAAAGTGTTGGTAAAGAAAAAAGCCCGCGTCCTATTGGAGCGCGGGCTTTGAGCCAACAAGAGGCAACTAAGTAGGGTTTAGAACGGAATATCGTCGTCCATGTCGTCGAAGCCGCCGCCGGACTGCTTGGCCGGGGCTTGCTGACGACCACCGCCGCCGCCGCCACCGCCGCCACGCGAATAGCCGCCGCCACCACCGCCTTCGTCACCGCCGCGCGAGTAGCCACCACCACCACCGCCGCCTTCGCTGCCGCCGCGACCACCCAGCATTTGCATCTGGTCCGCCACGATTTCCGTGCTGTAACGGTCAGTGCCGTCCTGCGCCTGATACTTGCGCGTGCGGATACGACCTTCGATATACACCGACGAACCCTTCTTCAGATACTCGTTGACGATTTCCGCGAGACGACCGAAGAACGACACGCGGTGCCATTCCGTCATTTCCTTGAACTCGCCGGACTGCTTGTCCTTGTAACGGTCGGTCGTCGCCAGACGAATATTCGCCACCGCATCGCCGCTCGGCATGTAGCGGACTTCGGGATCGGCACCCAAATTGCCGACCAGGATCACTTTGTTGACTGATGCCATAAATCTTTCTCCGGTATTGCTGAAATCCGATCAGGATTGACGAGGCGCTGGCGTCCTCATCGGTGCGGCGATTATAAGCCACACGACCGCGCCGGCCGCACAAGTCAGAAAGATTGCGTTTTGACCGTAGTGGGTCATCAGAAAACCCCCTAGCGCCCCCCCGCAGAACAGGCCCAGTGCCTGCGTCGTGTTGTACACCCCGACTGCCGCGCCCTTGCGCTGCCCCGGCGCCAGCTTCGACACCAGCGACGGCTGCGACGCCTCCAGCACATTGAAGCCCAGGAAGTACACGAACAACACCACGGCGATCACGCCGACCGTCGGCGGCAACCCACCCAACGCGACCTGCGCCACCGCCACCAGCGCAATCGCCGAGAGCAGCACCGCCTTCATCTTTCCCCGCTTTTCCGCCGCAATGATCGCAGGGACCATCGCGACGAACGACAGTCCCATCACCGGCAGATAAACCTCCCAATGCTGCGCCACCGGCAAGCCGGCCGCGACCAGCATACGCGGCATCGCCACGAACAGCGCCGTCTGCGTGGCATGCAACACGAACACGCCGAAGTTCAGCCGCAGCAGTTCCGGGTTGTGCAGCACCTCCGAGAACGGTGCCGGCCCCGCCTTGGCATGCACCGGCGGCGCAGGCACCACCCACAGCACCACGAATATCGCCAGCACCGCCAGAATGCCGATGGCCGAGAACAAGCCGCTCATGCCAAGCCAGTGGTACAGGAACGGAGCGCACACGATCGCGACAGCGAACGACACGCCAATGCTCCCGCCGATCATCGCCATCGCCTTGGTGCGGTTCGCATCGCTCGTCAGGTCCGCCACGCAGGCCATGACCGCCGACGAAATCGCGCCAGCGCCCTGAATCGCCCGGCCCACGATGATCCACGTCAGGTCATGCGCCAGCGCGGCTACCAGCGAGCCGATGGCGAACACGATCAGACCGAAGATGATGACCGGCTTGCGGCCCAGCCGGTCAGACGCCCATCCGTACGGGATGTAGAGCAACGACTGCGTCAAACCGTAAATGCCGATGGCCAGCCCAACGAGAAACGTATTGTCGCCCCCCGGAATCGTCTGAGCGAAGACCGAGAACACCGGCATGATCAGGAACAGGCCGAGCATGCGCAATGCAAAAATCCCCGCGAGCGACGCGCTGGCGCGCACTTCTAGCGGGGTCATGCGGCCCCCTCGGCCGCGTGTCGAGGCAGGAGAAGCGGAAGTCACGGAATCAGTCGACATTACGTCCTGAGAGATGGAAAAAGCGCGTGCAGCCTCGGAATCGTCTGATAGATTGCGCCCGGGCGTACGGTTTGTCAGTCGCCCCGGCGGGCACGCGGACAGCCGTTTGGCCCCACGGGCGAAGGACGGGCACCGGCCTCTGGAAATCGGGCGGTTCGTCCCCATCTGAAGCCCATGCCGCACGGGGGCCCGAAGCAGCCCGCCGGCAGGGATCAGCCCCGGCAATCAAACTTAGGTATATTAGCAGGTTTAGCCGCCCGGATTTCCCCCCAGCGGCCCGCCCGACCGCTCCCGCCGCATGCTGTGCGCCAGCCACGTCGATGCCCGGCAAACGCCGTGCCGGCGCGCTCCAGCGTCTCGGGAAATTCAGGCGCCTGGGGGCCGAAAACCGCCCCGCGACAATTCGCCGCGTGGATTCCTCGGCGACGACCCGGAACCGTCAATGGAAACCATTCGTATTCGTGGGGCTCGCACCCACAACCTGAAGAACGTCAGTCTCGACCTGCCGCGTCACCAACTCGTGGTGATCACCGGCCTGTCGGGCTCCGGCAAGTCGTCGCTCGCCTTCGATACGCTGTACGCGGAAGGTCAGCGTCGCTATGTCGAAAGCCTGTCGGCGTATGCCCGCCAGTTCCTGCAATTGATGGAAAAACCCGATGTCGACCTGATCGAAGGGTTGTCGCCGGCCATTTCCATCGAGCAAAAGGCGACGTCGCACAACCCGCGCTCTACGGTCGGCACGGTCACGGAAATCCACGACTACCTGCGTCTGCTCTACGCTCGTGTGGGCACGCCCTACTGCCCGGACCACGGCCTGCCGCTCGAATCGCAAAGCGTCTCGCAGATGGTCGACGCCGTGCTGGCCCTGCCCGAAGACACGAAGCTCATGATCCTCGCGCCGATCGTGGTCGATCGCAAAGGCGAGCATGCCGACCTGTTCGAGTCGATGCAGGCGCAGGGCTTCGTACGTTTTCGCATTCGCTCCGGCGGCGGTGCGGCCAATGAAGGCACGGCGCGCGTGTACGACATCGAGGCGCTGCCCAAGCTCAAGAAGACGGAAAAACACTCCATCGACGTGGTCATCGACCGCGTGAAGGTGCGCGCCGATCTGAAGCAACGTCTGGCGGAATCTTTCGAGACGGCGCTGCGTCTGGCCGACGGGCGCGCCATTGCGCTGGAAATGGATACCGACAAGGAACACGTCTTCAGCTCGAAGTTCGCCTGCCCGGTGTGCTCGTACTCGTTGCAGGAACTCGAACCGCGCCTGTTCTCGTTCAACAACCCGATGGGCGCCTGCCCGACCTGCGACGGGTTGGGCCAGATGACGTTCTTCGATCCGAAGCGCGTCGTCGCCTTTCCGGCGCTCTCGCTGGCATCCGGCGCGATCAAGGGATGGGATCGACGCAACCAGTTTTACTTCCAGATGCTGCAAAGCCTCGCAGCGTTCTACGACTTCGACGTGGACACACCGTTCGAGGAACTTCCGGAAGCCACGCAGAAGATCGTGCTGTACGGCTCCGGCGAGCAGGAAATTCCCTTCACCTACGTGAACGAGAAGGGGCGCACCTCGGTACGCTCGCACGCCTTCGAGGGCATCATCCCGAATCTGGAGCGTCGCTATCGCGAAACGGATTCGGTCGCCGTGCGCGAAGAACTCGCCAAGTATCAGAACAACCGCGCCTGCCCGGACTGCGAAGGCAGTCGTCTGCGTCGCGAGGCCCGCTTCGTCAAGGTCGGTGAAGACAAGCAGGCGCGCGCGATCTATGAGATCGGCAATCTGCCGCTACGCGAAACGCTCGGCTACTTCCACGAGTTGGTGCTGCACGGCGCCAAACGCGAGATCGCCGACAAGATCGTGAAGGAAATCGTCGCGCGCCTGACGTTTCTCAACAACGTCGGCCTCGACTATCTCTCGCTCGAGCGCAGCGCCGACACACTCTCGGGCGGCGAAGCGCAGCGCATTCGTCTGGCGTCGCAGATCGGCTCGGGGCTCACGGGTGTGATGTACGTGCTCGACGAGCCGTCGATCGGCCTGCATCAGCGCGATAACGACCGCCTGATCGGCACGCTCAAGCACCTGCGTGACCTCGGCAATTCGGTGATCGTGGTCGAGCACGACGAGGACATGATTCTCGCGAGCGACTATGTCGTCGACATGGGGCTCGGCGCGGGGATTCACGGCGGCACCGTGATCGCCCAGGGCAGTCCCGAGCAAATCGAGAAGTCGGCGGAGTCGCTGACCGGCCAGTACCTCTCGGGCATACGCCGCATCGAAGTGCCTGCGGAGCGCCGTGCGCCGGGCGACGACTATCTGCGGATTCTCGACGCCACCGGGAACAACCTCAGACACGTGAATCTGGACCTGCCGGTGGGCCTGCTGACCTGCGTGACCGGCGTCTCCGGCTCAGGCAAATCGACGCTCATCAACGACACGCTGTATCACGCCGTCGCGCGCCATCTCTACGGCTCGTCGGCCGAACCGGCGCCGTACGAGCAAATCGAGGGGCTGGAGCACTTCGACAAGGTCATCAACGTCGACCAGTCGCCCATCGGACGCACGCCGCGCTCGAACCCCGCCACCTACACCGGTCTGTTCACGCCGATTCGCGAACTGTTCGCGGGCGTGCCCGCTGCCAAGGAGCGCGGTTACGATCCGGGGCGTTTCTCGTTCAACGTGAAGGGCGGACGCTGCGAAGCGTGCCAGGGCGACGGCGTCATCAAGGTCGAAATGCACTTCCTGCCGGACGTGTACGTGCCTTGCGACGTCTGCCACGGCAAGCGCTACAACCGCGAAACGCTGGAAATTCAGTACAAGGGACGCAACATCTCCGAAGTGCTCGACATGACCGTCGAGCAGGCGCACGAGTTCTTCAAGCCGGTGCCGGTCGTGGCGCGCAAGCTCAAGACGTTGCTCGATGTCGGCCTCGGCTACATCCGGCTCGGCCAGTCGGCCACCACGCTCTCCGGCGGCGAAGCGCAACGCGTGAAGCTCTCGCTCGAATTGTCGAAGCGCGACACCGGCCGTACGTTGTATATCCTTGACGAACCGACGACCGGCCTGCACTTCCACGACATCGAACTGCTGCTCACGGTCATTCACCGCCTGCGCGATCAGGGCAATACGGTGGTCATCATCGAACACAATCTCGACGTGATCAAAACCGCCGATTGGGTCATCGATCTCGGTCCTGAAGGGGGGGCGGGCGGCGGTCAGATTATTGCGCAGGGCACGCCCGAACAAGTGGCCGCGAGCAAGGCCAGCTTTACCGGCAAGTACCTCGCGCCGCTGCTCAAGCGCGGGAAGTAAATCGGGCGTAGCAAGTACGACGCAAGACACCCGTGGATCGGACACCGCCGGGTGGGCGCGGCAAGAACGCATTGCGGCGCCCCGCCCCTCGTAAACGTCGTCGCGACGCGGGGATTTTTTAAGGACGTCATCTCATGGAACCGCGCTCTGGCTGGACTCCGGACCGGAACTTCTGGGTCGAACTGGCGAGCTATGTGTTCGCCGCCGTGGCCCTCTGGCTGATTCTCAGCATTCATCTGCTCTCGGCGGTGCTCGCGGGCATGGTGGTTTATCAACTCGTCCATGTGCTGGGGCCGCGCCTGCAACTTCGCATCTCCAGCGAACGCGCCAGGCTGGTCGCGGTGGCACTGCTATCGGCCGTCATCGTCGCGCTGATGACGGCGCTGGTCTTCGGCGTCATCACCTTTTTCCGCAGCGATGCCGGGCATCTGGAACACATCAACGGCAAGATGATGCAAGCGCTCGAGCAGGCGCGCTCTCAATTGCCGATGTGGCTGACCGACCGGCTGCCGGCGGACAGTCAGGATATTCATGACGCCATGACCGGCTTCCTGAAGGATCACACGCAGGAAGTATCGTTCGTCGGCAAGGAAGCGCTCAACTCGCTGGTGCACATCATCATCGGGCTGGTGCTGGGCGCGCTCGTGGCGCTCTCGACGATCCGGCCGGTGCATCACATGCGCCCGCTGGCCGCCGCGCTCACGCGTCGCGTTACGCTGTTCGGCGACGCGTTTCGCCGCATCGTGTTCGCTCAGTTGAAGATCTCCGCGATCAACACGCTGTTCACGGCCATCTTTCTGGTCGGCATTCTGCCGTTGTTCGGGATTCATCTGCCGCTGCGCAAGACGATGATCGTCGTGACCTTCGTCGTCGGCCTGCTGCCGGTCGTGGGCAACCTGATCTCGAACACGTTCATCGTCGTGTTGGGCCTGGCGATGTCGCTGTACGTAGCGATCTCGGCGCTCGTCTTCCTGGTCGTCATCCACAAGCTCGAATATTTCCTGAACGCCCGGATCGTCGGCACCCAGATCCAGTCACGGGCCTGGGAACTGCTGCTGGCGATGATCGTGCTGGAAGCCGCGTTCGGCCTGCCAGGGCTGGTCGCCGCGCCGATCTATTACGGCTATCTCAAGAGCGAGTTGGCGGAAAAGGAACTCGTCTGAAGGAAACGCCCGCTGTCCGGCGTCTCATCCCCCTCGCGGGGTAAGCACGACCGGCATCGGGCGTATTTTTCGACTGCAATTTGACATTTCGTCATGCAGTGACATAATGTCAAATCATGAAATCCGCAAAATCTCCCGCCACGGGCAAACTCGACGAGAACACACTGCTGCTGCGTGAAGGACGCAAGATCGTCGAGGCGCTCGGCCAGACCTTCGCGCCGCTCGTCGAAGTGGTGCTGCACGATCTGACCGATCCCGATCACGCCATCGTGGCCATCGCTAACAATCTGTCAGGCCGCGAGCCGGGCGACGCCGTCACGGAAATGGGCCTCGCCCGCATTGCCGATCCGGCGTTCCCCGAAGTCATTGCAAACTACGCCAACCGGTTTCCGGACGGGCGACCGGCCAAGAGCACGTCCATCGGGCTGAAGAACAGCCGTGGCGAGTATGTGGCCGCCATCTGCCTGAACATGGACATCTCGATGCTCGCGGCGGCGGCCTCGGGCATTCAACAGTTGGTGAGCGTGCCGAATCAGGCGCCGGTGTCGGTGAGGGAAACGCTTTCCAACCGGCGTCTGGACGACATCACCCCGCTCATCACGGACTTTGCAGCGCAACGCAACACCACACCGCAAGGCCTGACGCTCGCGCAACGCCGCGAAGCGATCCGTCTGCTCGAAGCGCGCGGGCTGCTCGATCTGCGTCACGCGCATGCCGAAGTCGCGCGTACGCTGGGCATCGCACGCTCGACTGTCTACACCTATCTCTCCGACCCGAAAGGCGCATCATGACCACCTCCACGTCAGCCCCTACGTTGGCGATCACCTACGGCGACATCGTCGCCGCGCACGACCGGATTCGCGAAGCGACGCATCGCACGCCGGTGCTCACCTCACGCACCGCCGACGCCATGACCGGCGCGAGCCTGTTCTTCAAGGCAGAGAACTTCCAGCGCATGGGCGCCTTCAAGTTCCGCGGCGCCTACAACGCGATTTCGCAATTCAATGCGGAGCAGCGCCGTAGTGGCGTGCTCGCGTTCTCCTCCGGCAACCATGCGCAGGCGATTGCGCTGTCGGCCCGCGAGCTGGGGGTGCCTGCGGTCATCCTCATGCCCAAGGACGCCCCCCAAATGAAGATCGACGCCACGCGTGGCTACGGGGCTGAAGTCATCTTGTTCGACCGCTACACGGAAGATCGCGAGACGCTGTCCACGCGTCTGGCGAACGAGCGCGGCATGACCCTGATTCCGCCTTACGACCACCCTCACGTGATGGCCGGTCAGGGTACGGCGGCCAAGGAACTGATCGAGGACGCCGGCGAGCTGGACATGCTGCTGGTCTGCCTCGGCGGCGGCGGACTGCTGTCCGGCTGCGCGGTCGCAGCACGGGCGTTGCATCCGAACATCGAGATTTACGGTGTCGAGCCCGAAGCCGGCAACGACGCGCAGCAGAGCTTCCGCAAAGGGGAAATCGTCCACATCGACACGCCGCGCACGATTGCGGACGGCGCGCAGACGCAACATCTCGGTCAGTACACGTTCCCGGTGATCCGCTCGCTGGCGGACGACATCCTGACGGTGAGCGACGACGAACTCGTGCAGACCATGACATTCTTCGCGAGCCGCATGAAGATCGTGGTCGAGCCGACGGGCTGCCTTGCGGCGACGGCGGCATTTCACGGCAAGGTCGATGTTCGCGGCAAGCGCGTGGGCATCCTCTTGTCCGGCGGCAACGTCGATCTGGTGCGCTTCGCCAAACTTACGCTCGGAGAAACCGTATGAGTGCGCAGGATCGCGATATCGAATCGGTGAACGTGCCGACCTTGCAGCCGCCGCGCGGCCACTATTCTCATGGCATTCGCGCCAACGGATTCGTGTTCGTGTCGGGGCAGTTGCCGATCACACCCGAAGGTGAACGTCTCGTGGGCGCCCCGTTCGCCGTGCAGGCGAAGCAGGCGCTCGACAATGTGGCCACGATCCTCGCCGCATGCGGCACGAGCATCAGCCGTCTGGTGCAGGTGCGCGTGTACATCACGAATGTGGACGACTGGGGCTCCTTCAACGAGGTCTATGCCGCGTGGGCCGGCGAGGCCAAACCGGCGCGTTGCGTGGTGCCGGTGTCCGCGCTCAGTCATGGCGTCGCCGTGGAAATCGAGGCGATGGCGTTGGCGGGCTGACGACCGCAGCACCGCAGCACTGCAGAACCTTAGGGAAAAGCTGATTCTGGCCCGACCCGCTATCCGTTTGGGATCTTCAGCAGGATGCGCTCATCAGAGGGATACACTTTTCGCAACGTATCCCTGAGCGCATCCCGCCATGACGACATCCGACCTTCAGACACCGCCGCAAGGCGAACCGGCCGAGGTCCCCTCGCCGGCGTCACAGCAACGCATCGACGACGAACCGCTGCGGCTCGTTACCAGCTTCAACGATGTCTTCGTCGTCATCGCGGCGTGGCTGATGACGTTCGGCGCGGTCATGATGACGCGCGCATTGCCGTCATGGACGCAAATGATGCTCGCCGGCGCGCTGGCTTGGGGACTCTCCGAAATCTTCGTGCGGCGGCGGCGCATGGCGCTGCCTGCGCTCCTGTTCTCCGCCATCTTCGTCTCGAACTCCGCGCTGCTCGGCATCGGCAACGCTTCGCTGTTTCACGACAACGAGCAGGCATTGCGGGGCGCGTTGAACGGTTGGACGCTCGTCGCCACCTGCCTTTTGCCGGCGCTGGGCGCTGCGCTTTACTGGTGGCGCTTCCGTGTTCCGGCGGTAATCGCCATGGGCATTTTCGCTGTCGTCGTGGCGGTCTGGGTGCACGTGCTCACCCTCAATCCGCAGGCGACGGGCTGGCTGATGATCGGCAACATCGTCGCCGGCCTCATCGTCTTCGCCTGGGCGCTGCGCTGGGACGCTCAGGATCCGCAACGCACGACTCTGCGCTCGGACGTCGCCTTCTGGCTTCATCTGCTCGCCGCAACGATGGTCACTCACCCGATCTTCTCGATGCTGATGCCGAACCATCCGCTCATCGTGATGATGGCTTTTCTCGTGCTCACCCTCGTCTCGCTGATCGTCGACCGCCGCGCTCTCATGCTTTCCTCGGTGATCTATCTGCTCAACGCCATCCTGCGGATGTTGGTGGGCGCGGTGCAGGAACCCAGTGAATTCGACACGGGATTCAGCGGCTACCTGCCCGTCGCGGCATTTACGGTGGGCGGCGTGCTGCTCCTGCTCTCGGGCTTTTGGCACGTGTCGCGCAAAGGGGTGCTGCGCGCGCTGCCCGCCAGTTGGCGGGCGCGTCTGCCTCGCTGACTTACGGCAACGTCACGCGCGCCAGCACTTTCATGTAGTGATCCAGCGGCGGGGTCGGCATCCCGGCGATCTTCGCGCGATCATCCCAGCGGCGCAGTCGAAGCGCGGCGTGCGCGTGATCGCGGTCCAGAAACGTCTGCGCCTGCGCCTCGGAGAAAACCCCGCCCTGCAACGCCAGACTGCGCACCGAGTCCGCCGACAGCTGTCCGTAGTACTCGGGATCGATGGCGCAAAGACAACGCTTGGCGTCGACATGCAGACGGATGGGGTCGAGCACAGCGTCGCCGAACAGCGGCCTCAGAAAGGGCAATGCGAAGTATTGATGCAGATCGTCGATGCCGCGCTCGGTAGGCGTTTCGCCCTGAAGATTGAGCAGATGGCCGAGATCGTGGAGGAAACTGGCCGCGACGAGCGCCTCGTCGGCGCCCTCGCTCTCGGCAAGCGCGCCGCTTTGCAGCGCGTGCTCCAGTTGGGTGACAGGCTCGCCGCTGTATGCGATCGAGCCGAACTTATCGAACAGGGTGCGGATGTCCGGCAGGCTCAGGGCCATCGTGAGAACTCTCGTTGTCGTCGCGAGAACCTGAGGCGGAGCCGGCGGCAGCCGTCGCGACTTCGGCAAGCGCCGCCAGTTTCGACGCCTTGGCTTCCTTCGGCGTCTTGAGATCCTTCGCGTCCCTACCCTCCTTGCTGTCCTTCGGCTTGTCGCGCATGCGGCTCTTGCGCAGCGCACCCGCATCGTCAAGCACCGGATACGCCGTCGAGCAGAACAGTGAATTCAGACGCTTCATGTCGCTGATGATGTCCAGATGCAGCGAACTCGTCTCGATACTCTGTACCGACTGCCCCGCCAGACGATTCAGGTGCGTATAGGAATACGCGCGCTCCAGATCGCGGAAGCTCTCCTTCTCGGCCATCAGACGCTGCGCGCTCTTGAGGTCGGTATTCAGGAACACGGACAAGCCGAGTTGCAGGTTTGTCACCAGCCGCGCATGCATGTCGCAAATCTCCTGCAACCCCGCCTCGGAAAACGACAGCTTGTGCGAAATCTTCTTCTCTTCGACTTCCACGACCATCCGCTCGATGATGTCGCCCGCATGTTCCAGATTGATGGTGAGCGAAATGATGTCCGTCCAGCGACGGCTGTCCTGCTCGCTCAGGTTTTCCCGAGAGACGCGTGTCAGGTACATCTTCACCGCGGTATAGAGATGGTCGACGTCGTCGTCCAGACGGCGCGTCTCGCGAGCGCGCGCCACGTCGTTACTCTTGATGACGTCGAGCAAACCGTTGAGCATCTGCTCGATGATGTCGCCCATGCGCAGTGTCTCGCGCGTGGCGTTGGCCAGCGCCAGCGACGGCATTTCCAGCGCGCTTTCGTCCAGATGACGCACACGCGTCACACCGTCGGCTTCCGGCTTTTCGGCCAGCAGACGCACGCAAAGTCGTGCCATCGGCTCGGTGAACGCCAGGCTCACGACGCACCGGATCAGGTTGTACAACACGTGGAAGTTGACGACGGCTTGCGCCGGGGCGTCCGAGAGCCAGCTCACGAGCATCGGTGCATAGTCAACGAACGGCAAGACCAGCAGACAGCCGATCAGCTTGAAGATGAGACTGCCGAACACCACACGACGGCCGGCCGCGTTCTGTCCCGCCGACGTCAGCATCGCGAGCATGCCGCTGCCCAGGTTCGCACCGATCACCAGACACAATGCCACCTTGAGCGAAATCACGCCGGACGACGCGAGCGTCGCCGTCAGCAGCACCGCCGCCAGACTGGAATACGAGATCATCGCGAACAGCGCGCCGATCAGCGTGTCGAGCATCACATCACCGGTGAGCGAGCCGAACAGCACCTTCACGCCGGCCGCTTCGGTCATCGGCGTGGTCGCGCCCACGATCAGTTGCAGCGCCAGGATGATGAGACCGAGACCGATAGACACGCGACCGAGCTGGCCGGCGCGAGTCTGCTTGCGCGACAGGAAGAAAATCACGCCGAAGAAGATCAGCAGCGGAGACAGCCAGTGCAAGTCGAACGTCAGGATCCGCGCCATGAGGGCGGTGCCGACGTCGGCGCCCAACATGATCGACAGCGCCGGCGCCAGCGCAATGAGACCCTGTGCACCGAACGACGAGACGATGAGCGCCGTCGCGTTGCTGCTCTGCACGAGACCGGTGACGAGCACCCCCGCCGCGAAGGCGAGGAAGCGATTCGAAATGCTGTGCGACAGGATACGCCGCAAGTCGGCACCATAGACGCGCAGGACCCCGGTACGCACGATATGCGTACCCCAGATCAGCATCGCCACGCCGGAAAGTAGATTGAGCAGTGTCAGCATGCCAGTGTTCCGTGATCTTATTGTCGACGGGACGGGCAGCGCTTCGCGCCGCCAACATGACGCGAGCAATGGTTTGCCAAACCGGCATCCCGCGTCAGTCCAACACTGGCGTCGGGATGCGTATGAAGTCTGCGCGTCATGCGTATCCCCAATCGGTACACCGTACACCAAATTGACCACCGCAACAATCGTGTCATCAATTTGTCACATTTTTTGCGCGGTTTCTGCTAAGCCTTGTTGCATAAGGGGTACAGACCCGGTCGACGGCCCGCCGGCCAGGGCTTTGCGGCCGGTTTCACCGTCTCGCTGTCCGTTCCCGGTGTCATGGCGACCGACCTCAGATTCCCCACGGCAGCGTAAAGGTTTTTGTGTTCGTGAAGCTCTTCATCGCCTCCTGAACCCCTTCCTTGTAGCCGAGCCCGGAATCCTTGATGCCCCCGAACGGCGTCAGCTCGATGCGATACCCCGGCACCTCCCAGACATTGACCGTGCCCACCTGCAACTCGTTGGTAAAACGCGTCACATAATCAAGACGGTTCGTGCACACCCCGGACGACAGGCCGAACGCCGTACCGTTGGACAGGGCAATGGCCTCGTCGATGCTGCCGAACGTCAGGATCGGCGACACCGGGCCGAAGGTCTCCTCCCGCACTACCGTCATCTTCGGATCGACGCGATCGATCACCGTCGGCGCATACAGGGCGCCTTGGCGCTGATTGCCGACGAGCAACCGCGCTCCCTGCGCCACCGCTTCGTTCACACGCGCTTCGAATAGGCGGGCTGCCGCCTCGTCGATGACCGTCCCCATGTCGTTGTCGCCATCGGCCGGGTCGCCGTACTTCCAGGCGCGGGTCTTCTCGACGACGAGTTCCGTGAACTGCGCCGCAATGTCGCGGTGCACGAGCATCCGCTTGACGGCCGTACACCGCTGTCCCGAGTTCTTGTACGACCCCTGCACGGCGAGGTCGGAGGCACGATCGAGATCGGCGTCCTCCATCACGATCAGCGGATCGTTACCGCCCAACTCCAGCACGATGCGCCGATACCCCGCCTTCGACGCGATGTACTTGCCGATCGACACCCCGCCCGTGAACGTGATCATGTCGATGTGCTCGTTCGTGATCATTTCGTCGGCAATCTCCATCGGATCGCCCGTGATGACTTGCAGCATTTCCGGCGGCAGCCCGGCCTCGTACAACGTGTCGGCCAGGTAGTACGCCGAGAGCGGCACCTTTTCGGACGGCTTTAGCACCATCCGATTGTTCGTTGCGATCGACGGCGCGACCTTGTGCGCCACCTGGTTCATGGGATGATTGAACGGCGTGATCGCGGAGATCGCACCCAGCAGCGGTTCACGCTGCGTCACCACCCGTCGCTTCTTGCCGTGCGGCGTGAGATCGCACGAGAACGCCTGTCCGTCGTCCTTGAGCGCCTCGCTCGCCGCGAAGCCGAGCACATCGGCCACGCGGCCGATTTCGTAGACGGCGTCCTTTTTGCACAGCCCCGACTCCATCGTGATGATGGCCGCCGCCTGCGCCGTGCGCGAGCGCAGCAACGCCGCCGCTTTTTCCAGAACATTGACGCGCTCAAAGCGCGTGAGCGTCGAGCGGTATTGCTTGGCGATCGTGAAGGCACGACGGACATCGTCGAGCGACGCCTTCGGCACAGTACCGACCAGATCGCCCGAATACGGATTGAACACTTCGATGATCCGTTCACGGGTCACTTTTTCGCCACCGATGCGAAGCGCTTCGGCGCGAAACTCGGGGTGCAGCTTGTGCGGCGCGTTCATGGGGTTCTCCACAGCATCTCTCACAGGACAGGGACCGGGCTGCGCAAGGACGACTGCCGCTGCGCGCCTGCGGTGCTCATTTCCTCATTTCCTCATTTCCTCATTTCCTCATTTCCTCATTTCCTCAATGCATGACGCTCAGGCAAACATCAGACGTGATTGAGCGCAACGTCCAGAATGTCGAAATTGCGCAGCCGCGCCTTGCCCGGAATGCCTTCGGTCTTGCGATTGAAGAGCAACGGCACCGTCTGCTCTGAAATGCCGCCATGCGAGCGCAGCGGCACCGTGAGACCCGACAGATCGTGACGGCTCGCACTCGTGCCCAGCACCACGGATTGATCGCTCACCACGACCAGATCGCCCACGCGATCGGGGGGCAGCTCGAAGCGCGCGCAGGCTTCGGCATTGGTCAGCACGACATCGATACCCGGCAGCGCGGCAATGCGCGCACGCGCGGCATCGCGGTCTGCGTCTGCCGGCAGATAGATCGTCGCGTACGAGCCGAGCGCGCCGTGATGCACGACATACGGGTCCGTAATAGGCAGGATCACGCGCGCCCCGCCCGCTTCCACGCCTTTGCCGAGCCAGTCGTCGAGCAAGTCCTGCAAATAGATGACGTTGGGCTGGCCGGTCTTCGGATCGTGTTTGGCGTTCATGCCGTGATCGGCGGTGAGCCCGATGACCGCGCCGAGTTCGTCCATACGCGCGAGGTACTTGTCCATCATCGCGTAGAAGGCGTTGGCGCCTGCCGTGCCCGGCGCCCACTTGTGCTGCACGTAGTCCGTCGTCGAGAGATACATCAGGTCGATGTGGCGCGTTTCCAGCAAACGCACGCCCGCCGCGAACACGAACTCCGAGAGTTCGGCGCTGTAGACGTCGGGCACCGGCATGCCGACGAGACCGAGCACGTCTTCAATGCCGTTCTCCTCGAGCGTGACCTGATCGGCCTTCTCCGAGGAAAAACAAATGCCCTTCATGCGATAGCCGAGCAGCTTGCGCAGCTTGTCCTTGGCCGTCACCACGGCAAGGCTCGCCCCCGCGTCGGCGGCCGCGGCGAACACCGTGTCCGCGCGCAGATAGGCGGGGTCGTTCATCATGACCTCGGCGCCACGACCGCCATCGGCCGACGGATCGTAGAAGTAGTTGCCGCAGATGCCATGAACGGCGGGGGGCGCGCCGGTCACGATCGACAGATTGTTCGGATTGGTGAACGACGGCACGACACAATCGCCCTTGAAGACCGCGCCCTCGGCCAGCAGACGCTTCAGATAGGGTGCGACACCGGCGGCAGCGGCCGCTTCGATGTATTCGAACTGGCAACCGTCGACGCATACGATGACGGTCGGCTGCTGCGGCAAGCGGTATTGGCGGCCGTTCACTTGAATCTGTGCGGTCTGGTTCACGTTGATTCTCCTCAAGAACAACTCGGATGACCGTGGCGGGCGTGGCGCGTCCGGCGATACGCCGCGTTCGGCCGAAATATCAATCAGGCACTCTGCTAACGTCGCCCGCTCAGCCGGCCTTCGCCTGCGCATTCGCGCCGGGAGCGCGCGCGAGCATCTCGCGAATCCGCGTGCGGCCGCGCACCAGGTGATCGCGCGTGACCTGCGCCGCGCGCTCCGGATCGCGCGATGCAATCGCACTCACGATGTCGCGGTGCTCACGCTCCGACTTCGGCGGCGCGGACGAATCGCCCGTCAACGCTTCGTGACGGAACAGGCTCAGTTCCTTCACGAGACGCCGGTAGGTCTCCGACAACTTGCGATTGCCGACCATCTCGACGAGCGTGTCGTGAAACGCCAGATTCAACTGGTAGTACCCCTCGCTGTCGCCCGCCGCCACCGCGTGATGCATGGCTTCGACCGACTCACGCAAATGCGTGAGCTGCTCGGAAGTGATCGTCTCCGCCAGCGTGCGTGCGACATATTCGTCGAGTACACCGCGCAGTGCGTAAATCTCTTCGGCCTCTTCTAGCGAAATCACCCGCACGAACACGCCGCGATTCTTTTCGGTGCGCAGCAACCCGGCCTCTTCGAGGGCCCGGAACGCCTCACGCACCGGACCGCGCGACACGCCGAGGCTGCCCGCGACCTCGATCTCGTTGAGCTTGGTGCCCGGCGTGAGCGTGCCCGCCATGATCTGGCGCTCGATCTCGTGCTGGACGAGCGTGGTGAGCGACTGGCTCTGCAACAACTCGATCGCCGTTGGCGACGTGGGCTTCGGGGTCATACCGGTCTTCCTTATCTCTGAACGCTTGCGCCATCACGCAACGCCCATGACCTCGGAGGACAAACCGCCATCGCGCCGCCCTGCGGCATGACACGTGGCAATTTGTGGCATTGCGTGATTATTTTTGTTGTTGACATTCAAGCACAGCAATTTGTAGATTGTCAACAAAACACATCCGACATTGCAGACAGATTTTGCAACACCGTCGGGGCGAGTCGATTGCGGCAACGACAAAACCCTATCTGAATCAACGATTTCCATACTATTGGAGGTATTTGACGAACAGATGACAGACGTCATGGGTTTCAAGAAAACGACATAATTTGCCAATATTATGCAAAAAATCGCCTCACAGAAGGCTTTGCCCGTATTCACGACGCGACCCTGATCGCGCCCCACAGGAGCCATCCATGAACTCATCCTTGCGCCGTGCCATGCGTGCCGCCGCCGCTCTCGCTACAGGACTCGTCTGTGCCGCACAGGCAGGTCATGCGCTCGCCAGGACCACGCTGACCGTCTATACGGCGTGGGAAGTCGAAGTCATGCGCCCGTACGCCGAGGCATTCCAGAAGGCGAATCCGGACATCGAGATCAAGTACGTGCGCGACTCTACCGGCGTCGTCACGGCGAAGGTGCTCGCGGAGAAGGCGAACCCACAGGCGGACGTCATTGCCGGGCTCGCCGCGTCGAGCCTCGAACTCATCAAACAGGAAGGGCTGCTCACGCCGTACGCGCCGAAGGGTTTCGATCAGCTCACACGCGCTTACAGCGACAAGGAGAATCCGCCGTCGTGGGTCGGACTCGACGTATGGGGCGCCACGGTCTGCTTCAACACGGTCGAAGCCGCCAAGCGCAACTTGCCCAAGCCCACCTCCTGGGAAGACCTCGCCAAACCGGTTTACAAGGGGATGATCGTGATGCCCAATCCGGCGACATCCGGCACCGGGTTCCTCGACGTCACTGCGTGGTTACAGATGTTCGGCAAGGAAGGCGGCTGGAAATACATGGACGCGCTCGATAAAAACATCGTCAAGTACACGCACTCGGGCTCCAAGCCGTGTCGCGATGCGGGCGCGGGCGAATACCCGATCGGGATCTCGTTCGAATTCAATGCGCATCGCACGAAAGCCGCCGGCGCGCCCATCGATCTCGTGTTTCCGAAGGAGGGCCTCGGCTACGACATCGAGGCGGCGGGCATCGTGAAGACGACCAAAAAGCTCGACGCCGCCAAGCGTTACATGGACTGGCTCGCCAGCAAGGAAGCGAACGAGATGTACGCGAAGGACTGGGCGATCGTGGCGTATCCGGGCGTGGCGAAGAAGTTCGAGACGATTCCCGCGAACTACCCCGATCTGCTCGTGAAGAACGACTTTACGGAGATCGCGAAGCGCCGCGAGTCGGTACTGGCCGAGTGGCAGAAGCGCTATGGCGCGAAATCGGAGAAGAAGTGACGCCTGACACCGCGCCGCCTGCCCGCCCACGAGCGGCGGCGCAGGCGAACGCACTCGCCCTCACGTGACTATGCAGGAGGTCCCCCGAATGAGCGACGATCCTCGTCAAAGTACGTACCTGACGCTTGCCGGCATCCACAAACGGTTCGACGCCACCGTGGTGCTGCACGACATCCATCTCACCGTACGACGCGGCGAGATGCTTTGCTTTCTCGGCCCGTCGGGCTGCGGCAAAACCACGCTGTTGCGCATCATCGCCGGATTGGAGGCGCAGACGCAGGGCACGCTGTCGCAAAACGGCCGGGACATCTCGCGGCTGCCACCGATGCAGCGCGACTACGGGATCGTCTTCCAGTCTTACGCGCTGTTTCCGAATCTGAGCGTGGCGCAGAACGTGGCCTATGGGCTGACGAACCGACGTGTGCCGCGCGCCGAGCGCGATGCGCGTGTGGCCGAACTGCTGACGATGGTCGGACTGCCCGACGCGGGCGAAAAATTCCCCGGACAACTCTCCGGCGGGCAACAGCAGCGTATCGCGATTGCCCGTGCACTCGCGACGTCACCGGGACTGCTGCTGCTCGACGAACCGCTCTCGGCGCTCGATGCGCGAGTGCGGGTGCGTCTGCGCAGCGAGATCCGCGCATTGCAGCAACGGCTCGGCATCACCACGATTCTCGTCACGCACGATCAGGAAGAAGCGTTGTCGATGGCTGACCGTATCGTCGTGATGAATCAGGGCGTGATCGAACAGGTCGGCACACCGGGCGAGATTTATCAGCATCCGGCGACGCCGTTCGTCGCCGACTTCGTGGGCAAGACCAACATCCTGCCCGCGCGTCTGGGCGATGCGGGACGGGTCCGCGTCGGACATTACGAACTGACGTGCGGCACGCTCAACGGATGCCGCGCCGGCGAGGATATTCGTGTTTTCTTCCGACCGGAAGATGTACGCGTGCGGGATCTGCACGACCTCGACGACGACGCGAACCTGTTCGACGGCGCCGTCGAAAAGATCGAATTCCTCGGCGCGTTCTCACGTGTGACGTTGCGTATGCCCGCATGCGATCACCCGCTGTATGCCGACCTCTCGCCTGCGGATATGCAGGCCCTGCAACCGGCCACCGGCGGCGCGCTGCGCTTTGCCGTGCCGAGCGCCGCGGTGCGCGTCTTCCGTCAGGGGTAGCCACGATGCGTTCCGTTTCCTCGACACTGCCCCACGCGCCACAGACGCATCCGTCACCGGCGGCAGCCGAGCGCCTGGCTTGTGCGGCGCGACCGGTGCGGCTCGCCTCGCACTGGACCGATCGACTCGCGCAGGCGTTGCTGCTCGTCGCTGCCGCCGCCGGAGTGCTCTTCCTGATGGCCCCGATGGCCGCGATTCTCGTCAAGAGCGTGCAGGACAACGAGGGACACTTCGTCGGTCTGCGGCACTTTCGCGAGTACTTCCATTCCCCGGCACTGTTCGGCTCGATCTGGAACAGCGTGTGGATCTCGATGGTGACGACGTGCATCACGGTGCCGCTCGCCTTCGTCTTCGCCTACGCGCTCACGCGCAGTTGCATCCGTCACAAGACGCTGTTGCGCAACATCGCACTGATACCGATTCTCGGCCCTACGCTGCTGCCCGCCATCTCGTTCATTTTCTGGTTCGGCAATCAGGGGTTGCTGCGCCCGTTCATGGGCGACGTGGACATCTACGGCCCGTTGGGCATCGTGATGTCGCTCGTGAACGCCACGTTCCCGCACGCGCTGATGATTTTGATTACGGCGCTCTCACTCACCGACGCCCGGCTCTATGAAGCGGCGGACGCCCTCGGCACGCGCGCGCTGCGGCGCTTCTTCACCATCACCCTGCCGGGCGCGAAATACGGGGTGATCAGCGCCGCGATGATCGTCTTCACCTATGCGATTTCCGATTTCGGCATTCCCAAGGTCATTGGCGGCGACTTCAATGTGCTCGCCACCGACATCTACAAACTGGTGATCGGCCAGCAGGACTTCTCCAAAGGCGCCGTGGTCGGGCTGGTGTTGCTGGTGCCCGTGGGCATCACATATCTGGTGGATACCGTGGTGCAACGCAAGCAACAGGCATTGCTCTCGGCGCGCGCCGTACCGTACGTGCCGAAACCGTCGCGCGGTTTCGACTGGCTGATGGCTGCGATGTGCTGGGGCATGGCCGCGATCATGCTCGCGATTCTCGGCATGGCGGTGTACGCGTCGTTCGTGAAATTCTGGCCGTACAACTTCAGTCTGTCTCTCGGACATTATCGCTTCGGGCTGATCGAGAGCGGCGCCGTGGATGCCTACGTCAACAGCTTGCAGATGGCGTTCTGGTGCGCGGTATGGGGCACCGCCGCGATCTTCGTCATCGCCTATCTGCTGGAGAAGACACGCGGCATGGCGTGGCTGCGGGGCGTCATCCGCATGATGGCCGTACTGCCGATTGGCGTGCCGGGGCTGGTGCTCGGGCTCGGCTACATCTTCTTTTTCGTGTCCGAGGCGAATCCGCTGCACAACCTCTACGGCACGCTCGCCATTCTGGTGATCGTCAACGTCGTGCATTACTACTCGTCGAGTCACCTCACCGCCGTCACGGCGCTCAAGCAGATCGATCCGGAATTCGAGTATGTGTCGGCCTCGCTCAAGGTGCCGTTCTACCGGACGTTCTGGCGAGTATCCGCGCCGATCTGCCTGCCGTCGATCATCGACATCAGTCGTTATCTGTTCGTCAACGCCATGACGACGGTCTCCGCCGTTGTCTTCCTGTATTCGGCCGATACGTCGCTCGCGTCGGTCGCCATCGTGAACATGGACGAGACGGGCTCCATCGGACCGGCAGCGGCAATGGCCACGCTCGTCGTGCTCACGTCGATGCTGGTGTGTCTGCTCTATCACGGCGTGCAGATCGTTGTGGAACGCTACACGCAGGCGTGGCGGCGGCCTTCGGGCATGACGGCGCGCGGGGGGCATTGACGTCGACGCCACCGTGACATGTCGACCCGGCCAATAGCTCCCGCATCGCCTTGCTTCGCATCGTTCGCGTCATCAGCATCATCCGCTTCACTCGTTTCATCATTCGCTCGATAGGAGACGGTCATGATTCTCGGTCAGGAACCGATTCTGCTCACCCCCGGCCCGCTCACCACGTCGCCGGCCACCCGACAGGCCATGCTGCGTGACTGGGGATCCTGGGACGCCCAGTTCAACCAGATCACCGCGTCGCTGTGCCGCGATCTCGTGGACATCGTGCATGGCGGTGACGACTATGTCTGCGTACCGCTACAAGGCTCCGGAACGTTCTCGGTCGAGGCGGCCATCGGCACGCTCACGCCGCGCAACGCCCGCATTCTCGTGCCGGACAACGGCGCGTACTGCCAGCGCATTCTGAAGATCTGCCGCTATCTCGGCCGCGACGCCATCGCCCTGCCGATTCCGGAAGATCAGGCCGCCAGCGCTGAGGCCATCGACGAAGCGCTCTCGCGCGATCCCTCGATCACGCACGTGGCGCAGGTGCATCTGGAGACCGGCGCCGGGGTACTGAATCCGCTCGCGGAGATCGCGCGCGTTTGCCAGAAACATGGCAAGGGACTCATCGTCGACGCGATGAGTTCGTTCGGTGCGGTGCAGATCGACGCCCGGTCGATGCCCTTCGATGCGCTCATCGCAGCGAGCGGCAAGTGCCTCGAAGGCGTGCCCGGCATGGGCTTCGTGATCGCGAAAAAGTCGGTGCTGGAGTCGAGCGTCGGCAACAGCCACTCGCTGGCGATGGATCTGCACGATCAATACGTCTATATGCAGAAAACGACGCAATGGCGCTTCACGCCGCCGACGCACGTGGTCGCGGCGCTGAGGGCCGCCGTCGATCAGTTCCTCGCCGAGGGCGGGCAGCCGGTGCGCGGCGAACGCTATCGGAAGAACTGCCGCACGCTGGTGGACGGCATGGCGTCGCTGGGGTTCCGCGCGTTTCTCGCACCGGAAGTCCAGGCGCCGGTCATCGTGACGTTCCATGCGCCCGCCGACAGCAAGTACGACTTCAAGGCGTTTTACGCAGCGGTGCGCGAGCGAGGGTACATCCTCTATCCGGGCAAGCTCACGCAGATCGAGACGTTCCGCGTGGGTTGCATCGGCGCGATCGACGACAACGAGATGCGCAACGTCGTCACGGCGATTGCGCAGTCGTTGGCGTCGCTGGGTATTCGTCAGGTGTCGCCGCTGACGCGCGCTGCCTGAGGTTGCATCTTAAGGTTGCATCGTTAGATTGCATACAGCGAGCGATTTCATCGCGCCGGGATGAAGGCGATCGACCTCCACGGTCACTCGCCTTCGCTCGCGGCTGCGATTTAGGGAATCGTCCGAAACTTTGCTTTTCATCCGACGCCGCGAAGGCGTCGCCTCCCACCGGACAAGGTCAAGCACAGCCTTGATTCCCCGGCCAAATCCGGCGTCGACGTCTGTCACTCGACGCCGCTCGCCATTGCCGGCGCACGGGTGCTTCCCCGTCGCGCTTCCTAGAATGGCCCGCACATTTGCCGTGCATTAGCGCTTCGTCAGGCGCTGGAAAACGAGCGATCGGCGGCGTCTTCCCGACGCGCCGATCGCACGCACCCTCACTGTCGTCGCCTCCCCCCGAATGCCGCCAGCCAAGGAGGTGCCGCCATCGCGCGCACCGCCCTTTCTGCCCTCCACGCCATTGGGAACCGGAGCACGATGAACAAGCATCTCTATCGATTGGTCTGGCGGCACTGCCGCGTCGATGTCGTCCCCGTGCCGGAAACGGCGCGTCGAAGCACCGGGGCACCAACCTCACGTGCGCGTCGCAGCGCACGCGGTGCCGGCGCGTCGGTCGCGCTGACGCGCGTGTGTCTCGCCTGCCTTGCGCTGTTGGGCGCCATCGCTTCCCCATCGACGTGGGAGTCGTGCACCGTAGCGGGCAGTGTTGTGACTTGCAGTGGTGCAGCTAACCCGTTGGCGCCGTCCTATGCGAACTCGGCGAGCAACTTGCAGGTCAACGTCAACAGCAGCGCGGGGGTCGGTGTCTTGCTGGGCGTCGGCGGCACGGCGCTGTCGCTCACCGGCAGCAACGTCACATTGGTCAATGGCGGCACCATCGATCCATCGCTGCTCGGTGGCATCGGCCTGCTTGCGACGGGGACCGTCGTCGGCAACGGCAACGCGGGCGGCAGCACCCAGACGGTCACGAACAACGCGATCATGCGCGGCACCGTGGGCGTGCTGGGCGCGAATCTGCCTGGCCTGGCGGGTTTGGCGCTGACGGTGCAGAACGCGACCGGCGGCACAACCAATATCAGCAACAGCGGCACACTCGGTGCGACACCGATCCTCGGCGTCACACTCACGGGTAACGGCAGCGCGCCGGTGGCTGCGGCGTACGGTGGCGCTGCCGTCAACTTCACCAATACCGGCACCATCCTCGGGCGCATCGCGTTTGCGCCGAACGGCACCGCGGGCGCGGGCAATACGTTCAGCAACGAAGGCACGCTGAGCGGCAGCGTCTCGCTCGGCGCGAACAGCACGAACACCTACACGGCCGTCACCGGTTCGACGTTCAACGATGGCGGCAGTACCGGTATCGGCGCGCTGCCCGTCACCGGGTTCAACCTCGGTTTTGCGGCAGCGGGCGTTGTGGACGGGGGCGCGGGCGGCAACAACACATTGGTGCTTCGCAACACCGCCAACAACGCAACGACGACCGGCACCGGCACACTGAATGGCGCGAGTTACGTAAACTTCTCACAGGCGAGCGTGAACGGTGGCACCTGGACGTTACAGGGGCCGCTGGCCGTTACGTCGACCACACTCAACGGCGGTCTCGCCATCTTCGACAACGCCGGGAGCTTCGGCACCGGGTCGCTCACGGTCAACGGCGGCGCAATGCAGGCCGCCAGCGCCGGACTCACGATTGCGCTTCCCGCCACGCTGGGGGCCAATGGCCTGGCCGTCTCGGGCGCCAATCCGCTGACGTTGGGCAACATCGTGAGCGGCACGGGCGGCATTTCGCTTTCGGGCTCCGCACGTCTGACGCTCTCCGGCGCCAACAGCTATGCCGGGGGCACGTCGCTCACCGGCGGCACGCTCGTCGCAGGCAATACCACGGCGCTGGGCAGCGGCGCCGTGCAGGTATCCGGCACGACCGGCGTGCTGGACGCGAGCACGCCGGTCACACTCGCCAACCCGATTGCGATCGGGGCAGGCAGTACGTTGACGCTTGGGGGAAGCGCTGCACTCACGCTGTCGGGACAAATCGGCGGGTGCGGCAACCTCGTCAAGCAGGGTGCGCAGACGGTCACGCTGACGGGCGCGAATACTTTCAACGGGGCAGTCGACGTCGCGGCCGGCACACTCGCCCTGGCAGGCGCCGGCAGGTTGCAGATCGGCGGAACGCCGCTGACGCTGTCGGGGGCTGGCGCCGTCTTCGATATGTCGGGGGCGAATGGCGGCAGAACAATCACGGGTCTGTCAGGCGTCGGCAACACGCAGATCGTGCTCGGCGGCAATACCCTGTTGCTCGGCGACACCACGAACAGCGCATTCGCTGGCGTCATCCGCGGCGCGGGGGGCATCGTGAAGACCAACGCCAGCACGCAAACCCTGACGGGTGCCAACACATTCACGGGCGGTACGACGATCAATGCAGGCGGAATCGCACTGGGGGCGGGCGGCGCATTGGCCGGTACCGGTGCCGTGTCGCTGCTGGGCGATGGCGCCACGCTGGATATCGGACAGGCATCGGCGCAGACCATCGGCGCCTTGTCCGGCATCGCCAATACGACGGTGGCGCTGGGCGCCAATACCCTCACCTTCGGCGACGCGACCGATCAGACATTTGGGGGGGCCTTTACCGGCAACGGGGGCAGCAGCGGTGGCATCGTCAAGCAAGGTGCAGGCACGGTAACGCTGACCGGCGCCAGCACCGCAGGCGGTGGCGTCACCGTGCGCGCGGGCACGCTCACGCTTCAGGGCGGCGCGTTCGCGAACGCGTCGCCTCTGTCTCTGACGGGCAGCACATCAAAGCTGGATCTATCGAATGCTGCCGCACTGAATTTCGGCGCGCTGTCGGGCATCTCCGGTTCGACCGTGCTGATCGGCAATCAAACGCTGACCCTCGGTGACGCCGGCAACTCGACGTTCGGCGGCACGATCTCCGGGACCGGCGGCATCGTCAAACAAGGCACCGGTTCGCTGCTGCTGACGGGCGCGCAGACATTCACCGGCGGCATCGACGTCACAGCGGGACGACTGGCGCTTCAAGGCAACAACATATTGGCGGGAAACAATACGGTAACGCTCGCGGACGGTGCAACGTTCGACGTTGGCGGTGCAGGGCCCGTGCACATCGGCGCCTTGAGCGGCAGGGCGAACAGCCAGGTGACGCTCGGCAGCAATACGCTCACACTGGGCGACACGTCCAGCCGGATCTTCGCCGGCAGCATCGGCGGCACGGGCGGTATCGTCAAACAGGGCGCCGGCACACAAACGCTGACCGGCCAGAATGCCTTCACCGGACAGATCGCAATCCATGAGGGGACACTGGCGCTTGGTGGCACCGGCACGTTGTCGGCCAACCCGGTGAGCATTGCCGCCGGTGCCGCGCTCGACATCGGCGGCGGCGAAAACCAAACCATCCGGGCGCTCTCCGGCGCGACAGGCAGCACAATCCATCTCGGCGACAACACGCTCTCTTTCGGCGACGACACCGACCAGACCTTCGCCGGCACACTGACCGGCACCGGCGGCGGCATCGTCAAATTCGGTTCGGGGTCGCAAACCCTTACGGCACAGCAGACGTTCACGGGAAGCATCGTGGTCGGCGGCGGCTCGCTCGTCATTGGCGCGGGGGGCGGCTTGTCGTCGCAAAATGCCGTGACGCTGGGCGATAGCTCGACATCGCTCGACATCAGCGCCGCCGGCGCACAGACGATCGGCTCGCTCAGCGGCGGCGCGGCACAGATTCAACTCGGTGCGAACACGCTGACCTTCGGCGACAATACGGGAGAAACGTTCAACGGCAGCATTCACGGCACCGGCGCACTGATCAAGCAAGGCGGCGGTGTACAGACGCTCGGCGGCATCAGCGACTTCACCGGCGGTGTCACCGTCACGGCTGGCGGACTTCAGTTGGCGAATGCGAATGCCATCGGCAGCGGCACGCTCGCGCTCGGCGATCAGACCACGCTCGACACGACGCAAGCGCTGACCCTGGGCAACGACATCACGCTGGCCGGGACATCGGCCATTCTCGGCAGTGCGGATCTGACGCTGACCGGCACGGTGACGGGAAGCGGCGCATTGCAGAAGTGGGGGGCCACCACGCTGACCCTCAACGGCGCAGGCAACTGGACCGGCGGCACGACGATCAACGACGGGGTGCTCGCGCTCGGCAGCGGAGGGTCGCTTGCCCCGCAGGGGGCGGTCATTCTCAACCGCGCGAACAGCCCGATGGTGATGCTGGACATCAGAGGCGCATCGGGGGCACAAACGATCGGCGCCTTATCCGGCGCGGGCAGAATCGCACTCGGCACCCACACGCTGACCTTCGGGGATGCAACCGATCAGACATTGGACGCCACCATCACGGGAACCGGCAACCTCGTCAAACAGGGCGCCGGCAAACAGACCCTGACGCAGACGTTGACCTATTCGGGCGACATTGACATCGCCGACGGCACATTGGCGTTAGGCAGTGGCGCATCGTTGCAAGGCGGGAACGCGCTGACGCTGAGCGGGGCGAACAGCGTTTTCAATATCGCAGACGGCGGCGCATCCACCATCGGAACACTCAATGGCGCGTCGGGTAGCGCGATTTCGCTCGGCGGCCAAACCCTCACGCTCAACAATGGCGCAAACGCCACGTTTGGCGGCGCAATTCACGGCACCGGCGCGCTTATCCTCTCCGGTACCGGCGTGCAGACACTCTCGGGCGCGAGCGACTTCTCGGGTGGCGTTCGCCTCGATTCCGGCGGCCTGATCGTCGGCAACGACCTGGCGCTCGGAACGGGCGCGGCCACGTTCGGCGCCAACGTTACGCTGGACAGTACCCAGGCCGTAGCCCTCGGCAACCCTGCCAACTTGCTGGGGACGCTGACGGTCCTCGGCACGCATGACCTCACCCTGAACGGGGCGCTGTCGGGAACCGGCGGCCTCACCAAGTCAGGCACAGCGAAACTCACTCTCGGCGGCAGCAACACGTACGCCGGGCCGACATCGATCAACGCAGGCACGTTGGCGTTGGGGGCAGGCGCCTCATTGAATGCCTCCGGTTCCGTCAACGTCGCCAGCGGCGCTACGCTGGATCTGTCTGCCGGCAACGGAACACAGATAATCGGCACGATCCATGGCGCGGGCACCGTGAACATCGGCGCACTCGTCACCGAGATCGGCGGCACGGGCAACGACACGTTCAGCGGCAACCTCACGGGCATGGGATCGGTCGTCAAGATCGGCAGCGGCACCGAGACGCTTACCGGCCAAAACACTTACACGGGCGGCACCGTCATTCAAGCCGGAACGCTCGCGCTCGGCGGCGCGGGCACGCTTGCGACGGACGGTGCCGTCACCATCAACAACGCCGGTTCGGCATTCGATATCGCCGGGGCGAACGGACCGAGAACTCTCGGTGCCCTCGCCGCCGATGCGGACACACAGATCCGGTTGGGCGCCAACACCCTGACGTTTGGCGATGCCACGAGCCATAGCGTCGCAGCCATCGTCAGCGGCACGGGCGGCATCGTCAAGCAAGGGAGCGGCACGGCGACACTGCTCGGCACACAGCAATATACGGGCACGACGACGATTGCCGACGGCACGCTCGCGCTCGGCGCGAACGCCACGCTTGCGCCGGGCGGCTCGGTCGTGCTGACCGGGCCGACGGCCGTGTTCGACCTCAGCGCTGCGGGCAACCAATCGCTGAGTCACCTGTCCGGTTCGGGTGGGAGCGTCGTGCTCGGCGGTGGCAACTCGCTGAGTGTCGGCAATCGCGACATCGCCACACTCGCGAGCACCCTCTCGGGTGCCGGCTCGCTCATCATGGATGGCGGCGGCAGGCTGACGCTCGGCGCGCAAAATACGTTCGCCGGGAATGTCGACGTAAATCGCGGCACGCTCGCGCTGGGTGTCGGAGGCGCGCTATCGAGCGCCAACGACATAACGCTGGCATCGGGTGCAACGCTCGACGTCAGCGCCGCCACTGCGCCGGTCATCGGATCGCTCGCTGGCGCCGCCGGCAGTACGGTCGATATCGGCGCGCAAACGCTCACGGTCGGCAGTGCAGGCGATGCGACGTTCAGCGGCGAGATCCTCGGGACAGGCAGTCTGGTCAAACAAGGCAGTGGCGCGCAGACGCTCAGCGGCGCCGCCGCGCTGGTCGGCGACATCAGCATCGATGCAGGCGCCCTCGCATTGCGCAATGGGGCACAACTGGGCGGCAAGCACGCCGCGCTCAACGGCGCGACAGCCGTACTCGATATTTCGGCAGGGCCGGATCAGACGGTCGGCACGATCAGCGGCGTTGCCGGCAGCGCGATCGAGCTCGGCAGTACGGTGCTCACCCTGGCGGAGGCATCTGGCAATGCGCTGGCGTCCGATATTCACGGCGCGGGCGGCCGTCTCGTGAAGCAGGGCAGCGGTGTTCAGACACTCTCGGGCAACAGCGATTTCACCGGGGGCGTCAATGTGCTGGCGGGCGGCATCTCCGTCGGCAGCAATACGGCGTTGGGCACCGCAACGGTGAGCTTCGCGGGGGGCACGTCGCTGGATGCCACACAGGCGGCCACGCTCGGCAATCAAATCACGCTGGCCGGCGACCTCGATGTCGTCGGATCGAACGATCTCACACTCAACGGTGCGATCAGCGGGACAGGCGGCCTCTCGAAAAACGGCAGCGCAACACTTACGCTCAATGGTCAGAACACTTATGCGGGTGCAACCCACGTCAACGCCGGCACCCTCGCGCTCGGGGCCGGCGCGAGTCTGAGCGCCGCCGGCGTTGTGGACGTTCACACCGGCGCCATCTTCGATCTGTCGGCAGGCAACGGCACACAGACGTTCGGTGCGCTGACCGGGGGCGGCGCCATCAACATGGGAAGCAACACGCTGGAAGTCGGGGAGAGCGGACTCGACGAGATATACAGCGGCAGCGTGATGGGCTCCGGCAGCCTCGTGAAAGTCGGGACAGGTGTCGAGACGATGACCGGCACGAACACATTTACCGGGGGCACCGTCGTGCAGGCAGGCACCCTGGCGCTGGGTGGCGCCGGCACGCTGTCTCCCTCCGGCGCAGTCACCTTGCAGAACGCCGGCGCGACGCTCGATATTTCCGGCGCCGACGGCGACCGCACCGTCGGCGCGCTCATCGCGCAGACGGGTACCCTCGTCACATTGGGGAACAACACGCTGACGTTCGGCGACGCGTCCAGCCACACGGTGAGCGGCACGATCAGCGGCGCGGGCGGTATCGTCAAACAGGGCAGCGGCACACAAACGCTTCTCGGAGCGCAACAATTCACGGGAACGACGACGGTCGCCGACGGCACGCTGGCGCTCGGCGCGACCGGCCGCCTGGCGAACGGTGCAAACGTTGCGATCACCGGTGCGAGCGCCACATTCGATATCGGCGCAGCGGGCGATCAGACACTGCACACGCTGGCGGGCACCGGGGGCACCGTGAATCTCGGCGGAAATACGCTGACCTTCGGCAACGCAACCGACCAGACCCTTGCGGCAGCCATTGTCGGGTCCGGCGGCATTGTCAAAGCGGGCGGGGGCACGCAAACGCTGAGCGGGCAGAATACGTTCACCGGTGGCATCAACGTGGCTGACGGGGTCGTCGCTCTCGGTGCCGGTGGCGCACTTTCCGGCGACAACGATGTGACGCTCGCGACCGGCACGGCACTCGACATATCCCAGACCACATCGCCGATCGTGATCGCAGGTCTCGACGGTGCAGCGGGGACTCGCGTGTCGCTGGGCGGACAATCGCTCACCGTGGGCGGTACGGCGAACAGCACGTTCGACGGGGTGATCGACGGCACGGGCGGCATCACCAAACAGGGCGCAGCGACCGTCACATTGGGCGCACAGAATACGTTCACCGGCTCGACGACCGTGACAGGCGGCACGCTGGCGCTCGGCCCGTCCGGTCAAATCCAACCAGGCGCGGGGCTGACCCTGCGCAATACGGGCACGACGTTCGATGCGTCGGCATCGTCGGGGCCGCTCGTTTTCGCTTCGCTCGACGCCGACGACGGCACCCAACTGGCGCTGGGCAGCGGCGGACTCACAACCGGCGACAGCGGCAATCATGCGATCGGCGCGACGGTGTCCGGTAGCGGGGCACTGATCAAGAACGGTAGCGGCGCAATCGCGTTGAACGGCGTCAACACATTCTCCGGCGGAACGACATTGAACGCGGGCACGTTGGCCGTCGGCAGCAATACCGCCCTCGGCACGGGAGGGCTGAGCGTCGGGGGCGACGGCACGCTCTCGGCGGCGTCGCCGCTCGGTGCGCCGCTGACCGTCGGTAACGGCATCGCCGTCGGCGACGGCACGACGCTCACCGTCACCGGCACGGCGCCGCTCACACTGAGCGGCCCCATCACCGGCGGCGGCTCGCTCGCGCTGAGCAGCCCGAACGGCCTGACCCTCAGCGGCAACAACACCTTTACGGGCGGCACAACGGTGAAGGGTGGCGCTGTGACCGTCACGTCGCCCACTGGCCTCGGCAGTCCTTCCGGGGCAGGACTCACGATCTCGCAAGGTCGGGTGACGACGCAGGGCGTCGAGATCGTGCTGCCCGCTTTGCACGGCACACAACAAGGTAGCCTCGCCATCGACGGCGGCTCGGTGTCGGTCGGGACGGGCGACTTCCCCGGCAGCGTTTCCGGAACGGGCTCGCTGATCAAGACGGGCGGCGGCACGCTGACGTTAGGCACACAGAACTCGCTCACCGGAGCGACGACCGTCATCGGCGGCACGCTCAACCTCGGCGGTCTGCCCAATTCCCCCGTGACCGTTCAGACCGGTGCAACGCTCGCGACACCGGCCCCCGTCAGTTCCGGCGGCAGCGGTGCAGGCGCGCAGACCGGTCCACTGACCGCAGAGAGCGGAAGCCAGATCGTCGTCAGTTCGCCGGGCACGACGTTGGAGGTCGGTGGCGATCTCGCGCTGCAACCCGGTTCGACACTGCAAGTGAACGCCGCGCCCGGCACCCCACCGAGTCAGGTCCATGCCACGGGCAGCGCTTCGCTCGGCAGCAGTCATCTCGTCGTCAATGCCGCCCCGGGCACGCAGCCGGCAGACGCCGTCGATGCCGTCATCGTGTCGGCGGCGGGCGGGATCGCCGGGCAGTTCGCGTCGGCCTCGACCAACCTGCTCTATCTCACGCCTCAGGTCAGCTATACGCCGACATCCGTGCTGCTGACATTCGCGCCCAATGGCACGCCGTTGCCGGCAGGCGCCCTCACACCGAATCAGCGGGCGGCGGCGACGGCCGTCTCAGCGCTCGGCGCGGGCAGCGCGGTCTATCGGGCCGCGCTCGGCCTCACCGCCGCCACTGCGCCTGCGGCGTTCGAGAGTCTCGATGGCAGCTTGCATGCGTCCATCTCGTCCATGTTGCTGGGACAGACACAAGTCGTGCGCGATGCCGTCTCGCAACGTCTGCGCGAAAGTCTGTCGCTCGCCCTGGACTGCGAGACGTCGCCGTCGGGCGAGGACGATCGATCAGGCGGATCGGCGACATCCCGCCACGATGGTGACTGCCGTTCGCGACCTCGTGCCGCGCAGGCGTGGGCATCCGTCTATGGCAACGACGGTCGGATGCACGGCAAGGCGGTCGCCGACGGCGGCTCGGGGGCGTCGACATTGCACCGACGCGGCATGGGTGTGCTGGCCGGTGTCGACGCGCCCTTCGCGCACGCGTGGCGTGCGGGCGCATTCGGTGGCCTGGGCCACAGCACGTTCAACACGGGGCCGAGCGCGTCGGGCAGTAGCAACGACGCGCAGATCGGCGCCTATGTGAACCGGCGCTTCGGACGCCTCGGCGCCACCGTCGGCGGCGCCTATGGCTGGCAGCAAATCAGTTCGCAACGCGCGGTCGCCATCGGCCCCATCGCGCAAACCGCCCGCGCGAAATACGACGCCGCGGTGTGGCAAGTCTTCGGTGAAGCGGCATGGCGTATGGATGCCGGACGCGTGAGCATCGAACCCTTCGCGAATGTCGCTTATGCCCGCGTGCGGACCGACGCTTTCGACGAATCCGGCAGCGTAGCCGCGCTCCATGCGGACGAGCAGACGCAGGGCATCACGTTCTCGACGGCGGGGCTGCGCGGCGAAATCCCGTTCGGCGCCGGGATCGGATTCGCGGCATCGGGCCGCTTGCGTCTGTCGGCGGGCTGGCGTCACGCGTATGGCGCCGATGCGCCCCAGATGCGCCTGGCATTCTCCGGCACGTCCGCAAGCTTCCCGGTGGCAGGGGTTCCGATCGCGCGAGATGCAGCGGTCGTGAGTGCGGGCATCGATGCGTTCGTCGGCAGCGCCGTGACGGTGGGCGTGAGCTACGCCGGGCAGTTCGGCGGCAAGGTGAGCGACAACGCGGTATACGGCAACGTCAACTGGCGGTTCTGACCCAAGGCGGTGTGAGAGGCTCGCCTGCATCGGTGGCCTCCGGTAAGCTTTCGGGTGTCGCGCGATGGCGCGTGCCCTTCCGGAGGTTGTCCCCTCATGCCTTCATCGAAAGCCACTGACGCGGCGCCCACGTCCAGCGCGCTATCCGCTGCCACGGCGGCGTCCGCCGAGCCGGTGCACAAGCGCAGCAAGACACGGCGCGCAATACAGCGCACGAAACGCCTCGACATCCGCCTCAAGCGCGTATACGACGCCCCGGATCCTGCCGACGGGCAGCGCGTGCTCGCCGACCGGCTGTGGCCGCGAGGGCTTGCCAAGGCCAAAGCAAACATCGACTTCTGGGCGAAGGACGTCACGCCGAGTACCGCCCTTCGGCAGTGGTTTCATCAGCATCCCGAGCAGTTCGACGAATTCCGCCAGCGTTTTCTCGATGAGCTTGCGCTCCTGGACGCCGATCGCAATGCAATGCTCGCAGACCTGCGCGAACGTCTCGCCACAGGCCCGGTGACATTGCTCACCGCGGCCCACCGTCTCGAAGACGACGACACGCATACGCATCTGCATGTGCTGCGGGACTTCCTCGAATCGCACTAGTACCGCCTCAGCACGTCGTAGCGCAGCCTTAGTACTGCCACAGCACCGCATCAGCCCGGCATCAGCGCGGCATCGGCGCTGCAAGGATGCGGCACGAATGCCCATAACGTAGGGCCACAGATGAGGCCATCGACGTCCCCTGGCCGAAGGGGAAATCGATTGCGGAGGCGTGAGTCACCGTTCATCCGGCGCGCCAAAGTATCGCGATGCAACACGGCATTCCGCCCAACAAAACGACGTCATACAACACAGTCCCGCTGAGAAGCCGCGTGAATCAAGGCTTCACGCGTCGGTGAGACGCGCGGAATTGAAGTTTGCTATAACGCTCACAAGCCTTGCCAGTTGGTCCGCCTTCCTGCCGTCGGACATGTTTACCCGCATGACGGGCTTCTTTCGCTTACTCCGGTTGCCGCGACGGCAACGTCACGCCTCATGCTCGTTCCGCTCATCGTTGCCTGCGCGTTGTTCATGGAAAACATGGATTCCACCGTGTTGTCCACCTCGTTGCCGCTGATCGCACAGGATCTCGACGAGAGCCCGATCACGCTCAAGCTCGCCCTCACCACGTACCTCATCAGCCTCGCCGTCTTCATTCCGGTCAGCGGCTGGATCGCCGATCGCTTCGGCACGCGCAATGTCTTTCGGACCGCCATCGGCGTGTTCGTGCTCGGCTCGGTCTGCTGCGGCGTCTCGACGAATCTGCCGGAACTGGTCATCGCGCGTTTCGTGCAAGGCGTGGGGGGCGCGATGATGGTGCCGGTCGGCCGTTTAGCCTTGCTCAAGTCCGTGGAGAAGCGCGACATGGTGCGCGCGCTCAACTACCTGACGATCCCCGCATTGGTCGGCCCGGTGCTCGGCCCGCCGTTGGGCGGCTTCATCACCACGTACTGGCATTGGCGCTGGATCTTCTTCATCAACATTCCTATCGGCGTGCTCGGCTTCGTGCTGGCGACGAAATTCATTCCCGACCTCTATGAAGACGAGGTGCCGCCGCTCGACGTCAAAGGCTTTCTGCTTTCGGGCTTCGGGCTCTCGATCCTGATGCTCGGGCTGTCGACCATCGGCCGTCATCTGATTCCGACGCCGCTGGCGCTCGGACTCGTTGCGATCGGCGCAGCGTTGCTCGCGGCCTATCTGCGCCACGCCAAAGGCCTCGCGCATCCGCTGCTGCGGCTCGATCTCTTCCGTATTCCCACGTTCCGTGCGGGCGTCGCAGGGGGCACGCTGTTTCGTATCGGCGTAGGGGCGACACCGTTTCTTCTGCCGCTGATGCTGCAACTCGGCTTCGGTATGACGCCGCTCGAGTCCGGTGCACTGACATTCATTTCCGCAGCCGGTGCGATGTTCATGAAGACGCTCTCGTTGCGCATTCTGACGCGTTGGGGCTTCCGTCGCGTGTTGATGACCAATGCCGTCGTCGCGGCCACGACCATCGGCGGCTATGGTCTGTTCACCGAGCAGACGTCGCATCTGGTGATCCTCGGCACGCTGCTTGTCGGCGGCTGTTTCCGTTCGCTGCAATTCACGAGTCTGAACGCCATTTCGTATGCCGACGTGCCGGCGCATCGCATGAGCCAGGCGACGAGTCTCGCCAGCGTCGCGCAGCAGGTCTCGCTTACGCTCGGCATTACGATCGGTGCCGCGATGTTGCAAACGTCGTCGTGGCTGCACGGACGCGATCACGTGACCAACGTCGACTTCCCGTGGGCCTTCCTGGTCGTGGGGCTGGTTGCCGTGAGTTCGATGATCTCGATCGCCCGCCTGTCTCGCGACGCCGGCAGCGAACTCGCGCAGCGAATCTGATCCCCGACGCAGCGGTACAGTGCGTAACCGTCGGCCCGTTGCGGCATCGTGAGCACGTGCGCCCTTCTCGCCGGCCCCCCCTATCGCGAAGCCCTGACGCTGGCGGGATGGTTGGCCAAGGACACACACCGGCCGCATCGCTCGCACGAAACAAAAACGCCCGGGACATCGCGTCCCGGGCGTGCTTGCCGCGGCATCAGGGCATCAGGGCATCGGTGTGGAGGGCGTGAGGCGCCGGCCACCGTCCCGCCCCAATCCATCCAGCCTCGCTGCCATCACCGGAAAATCACCGTCTTGTGGCCGTTGAGCAGAATGCGGTGCTCGGCGTGGAAACGCACGGCGCGGGCCAGCGCCACACATTCCACGTCGCGACCGATCGCGGTCAGTTGCTCCGGATCCATGGTGTGATCCACCCGCTCGACTTCCTGCTCGATGATGGGACCTTCGTCGAGATCGGACGTCACGTAATGCGCCGTCGCCCCGATCAGCTTCACACCACGGTCGAACGCCTGATAGTACGGCTTCGCGCCCTTGAAGCTCGGCAGGAACGAGTGATGGATATTGATCGCGCGGCCGGCGAGCTTCCTGCACAGATCGCTCGAGAGCACCTGCATGTAACGAGCGAGCACCACGAGATCGATGTTGTTGTCCTCGACGAGTTCGAACACCTTCGCTTCCTGCGCCGCCTTGGATTCCGGCGTCGCATTCATGAGCGGCAGGTGATGGAACGGGATGTTGTAACTCGCCGCCAGTTGATAGAAATCTTTGTGATTCGAGACGATCGCCGGGATTTCGATGTTGAGCTGGCCGGTCTTGTAGCGGAACAACAGATCGTTCAGGCAATGGCCGATCTTCGAGACCATGAGCAAAACGCGCGGCCTGATCGAAGCGTCGACCAGTTCCCATTGCATGTCGAACTGCTCGGCGAGCGGCGCGAAATCACGCTGCAAGGTCTCCAGATCGGTCTGCCCCGGCAATTGCTGGAAATGCACACGCATGAAGAACCCGCCCGTGAAGCGATCGTTGAACTGCGCCGAGTCGAGAATGTTGCCGCCGCGCTCGACCAGGAAACCGGCCACCGTGTGGACGATGCCGGGACGGTCCGGGCAGGACAATTTCAGAATGTAGCTATTTTCGATCGGTGCCATGATTGCTCCTGGGCAAAGGCTTGCAATGTCGTTGCCGTGTTGAAATTCGTGAATTCGATGTGTGGCCGGGGCGCTTGCGCCGCATCCCGGCTCACGTGCAATGCTCGTTCGGGCTCCGCGCGACTTGAGGCGACTTGAGGTGACGTAAGACAACCCAACCCTACGCGGTGAGACGTGCGACGCCGAACGCCACGAGATACCGCTGTCTCTCCCGGGATATCTCGCCTTACTCGTCCGCCGGTTTGAACAGCGCCTCGATCCCCACGCAGTCCTTCGCGCGAATCGCGCCTTCGCGCAACAGGAAGTCGAGACTCGCGAGGCTTGCATCGACGGTCATCTTGCCTCGTGCGATCACGTCGCATACGTTCCCGGCCGAGCACAGCCAGTGCGCGCTCGCCTCGCCATCCTGATTCTTGGGCACGAAACCGCGCGGCAGCGCAAGATCGTAGACGAAAATCTGCTCGGACTGCACGCCCTCCGGAATTTCCGCAAGGATGTGCAGCGTACGGCCCGGACGCGCTTCGGTCGCCAGATACGCCGGAATTCCGGCTTCTTCCCAACATTCCTTGACGAGCGTATCTCCCACGCCGATGCCGTTGCCGATGCCGCCCGCCGCCGCGTTGTCGAGACAACCGGGATCGGTCGCCTTGAGCACGCTGCGTCGCGCGATCCACATCTTCGGCGCTTCGCCGATGAACCGCGCCGGCACGTAACCGTTCACATGCACGGCGAACGTGCGCGTGCCGAAAAAGCGCGAGGCGGCCCGCTCGATCCACGCGAGCGGCGCGTCGTAAAGACGCTGCCGAATGGCATAACGCTCGTTGCGCCAGCCGGTGATGCGTCCCTCGGCAGCCAGCGTCTCGATGACGGGTGCGAGCGCCGCGGTACGGGCCTCGCACGTGTCGTGACGTGGATGAATGCGCACCGCAAGCGAACTGACCTCGAACACGTCGGGCCAGCGGGACAGCGACTCGACGTCGGTACGGCGAACCCACCCGTAACGCTGTGAGCCGATCACGAGCGGCAGATGCGCTCGGTCGTCGAAGCGGCGCGCCGCCGCAATACAAGCAAAAGACATACGTCAGAGACCGGACGCGCACCAGACCCCGGCGCGCGAAAATGAGGCAAAAGCGGCATTTTACAGAAGCGGCGACGAGTTCGCCTGTGGCAGGGGCCCTATCGTCACGCCATGCTGCCGATTGCCCGAACGCGGCTATGTCCTTGTGCTTCCCTGTGCGTCTTTATGCGTCCTTGTGCGTCCTTGTGCGTACCGACTCCCCATCAGGCGTCTCTATGGGTCTCTCTGTGCCCCGCTGCCTCCCCGAGTGCCCACGCGCCGCGCGACGGTAAGCCCACCGCCGCCCGCCGGCGCTATGCCTTCACGCGCTCCCCCTTCGGGTCATACAACGCGCGCAATTGCACCCGTGCGTCGAGCCGTTCCCCGGCAAGATCGATCTGATAACGGCCGGCGTCGACGTAGTCTGCCGTCACCGGCCCATCCGGATTCGTGAGAAACGCCAGACCGACGGGCGCGTCGAGGGTGTGGCCGAACGCCGCCGAGGAGATGAAGCCGACCGGTTGCCCGTCGCGCAACACCGCTTCGCCGCCCCAGAGCATTTTGTCGCCGGCCCCGTCGAGCACCACGCTCACGAGCCGGCGCCTTGCCCCGTTGGCGCGGGCCAGTTCCACGGCCGCGCGTCCCGTGAACGGGATGCCGCTCGCGAGTTTGCATGCGAACGTGAGCCCTGCTTCGACGGGATTCGTGTCGGGCGTCAGTTCGCGCCCCCACGCGCGATACCCTTTCTCGATGCGCAACGAGTCGATGGCGTAATAGCCCGCGTCCTTCAGTCCGAACGCCGCGCCTGCCGCGTGCAGCGTCTCGTAGACGCCTACGGCGAATTCGACCGGCACATACAGCTCCCAGCCGAGTTCGCCCACGTAGGTCAGGCGCGTTGCGCGCACCGTCGCATAGCCGAGATCGATTTCGCGACTCGTGCCGAAAGGGAACGCCTCGTTGGAGAAGTCGGCCTTCGAGACTTGCTGCAACAGCGCACGAGCGTTCGGCCCCATGAGCGCCAGTACGGCGTACTGACCGGTGACGTCCACCACAGTGCAGCGCGGATCGTCGGACATGCCGGCGATGTGTCGCTCGAGATAGTCCATGTCGCGCGTGGTCTGCGCCGATCCTGTCACCAGCAGATACTGATCCGGCGCAAGCCGCGTGAGCGTGAAATCCGATTCGTAGCCGCCCCGTTCGTTGAGCATGCCGGTGTAGACCGTGCGTCCCGGCGGGACCGCGACATCGTTACTGCACAACGTCTGCAATACGCGCTCGGCGTCGCAGCCTTTGACAAGCAGCTTCGAGAACGAACTCATGTCGAACAGCGCCACGGCCTCGCGGCAAGCCCGATGTTCTGCACCGCTCCATGCGTGCCAGTTCTGTTGCCCGAAGCTGTACTCGATCGTCGCCTGCGCGGGCGACGGCGCAAAGAAGTTCGGCCGCTCCCATCCCATCTTGCTGCCGAAACAGGCCCCCTTGGCAAGCAACGTCGCATAGAGCGGCGAGCGGCGGAACGGCCGCGCCGTATCCAGTTCGCGATTCGGCCACGGCATGGCGTAGTGCAGCCCCAACGTCTCCTTCACGCGATCGTGCAGCCATGTGTCGTTACCGTTGAAGCCCGCAAAGCGACGAATGTCGACGGGCCAGAGATCCATGGTCGGCTCGCCGGCGACGATCCACTCCGCGAGCGCCATGCCCGCCCCGCCGGCCGAGGCGATGCCCATCGAGTTGAAGCCGGCCCCGACATAGAAATGGCGCAGCTCGGGCGCTTCGCCGAGGATGAAATTGTTGTCTGGCGTGAACGATTCCGGACCGTTATAGAACTGGCGAATCTGTGCGGTTTCCAGCGCCGGCACGCGCATCAGCGCGTTCTCCATCAGGATCTCGAACTGGTCCCAGTCGTCGGGCAGCAGTTGGAACTCGAAATTCTCGGGAATGCCGTTCATGCCCCATGGTTTGGCGTTCGGCTCGAAGCCGCCCATCACGAGACCGCCGACTTCTTCCTTGAAGTAGATGTAGCCGTCCGGATCGCGCATGACCGGCAAGTCGGTGTGCACGCCCGGGATTCGCTCCGTCACGATGTAGTAATGCTCGGCCGAATGCAGCGGCACGCTCACGCCGCACATGCGGCCCACGGCCTTCGCCCACTGCCCCGCGCAGTTGACGACGATCTCGGCGTCGATACGTCCGCGCTCGCCGTCCTTGTTGCGCCAGGACACGCCGGTCGCCGTCGGAACGCCGTTCGGCGAAGCCGTATGAATCTGCGTGATGCGCGTGTTCTCGGCAATGCGCACGCCACGGCTGCGCGCACCGCGCGCCAGCGCCTGCGTGAGGTCGGTCGGATTCGCCTTGCCGTCCCCCGGCAGCCAGACGGCGCCGACGAGATCGTCCGTGCGCATGACCGGCCAGAGCTCGCCGGCTTCACGCGGCGAAATCACATCGCACTGCACGCCATAAGCCCGCGCCACCGCCGCCGTGCGCTTGAGTTGCGTCATGCGCTCGCGGCTGCGCGCCACCGACAGCGAACCACATGGCTTCCACCCCGTGCCCAGCCCCGTCTCCGCTTCCAGTTCGCTGTAGAGCTTCGTGGAATAACGGATGAGCCTGGTCATGCTTTCTTGCGAACGCAGTTGACCGACCAGGCCTGCCGCATGCCACGTGGTGCCGCACGATAACTGCCCCTGCTCCAGCAGCACGACGTCCGTCCAACCGAGTTTGGCGAGGTGATAAGCCACCGAACAACCAACGATCCCGCCGCCGATGACGACGACGCGGGCATGAGTGGGCAAGGCTGAGGACATGAGGGGCTCCGGGATGAGTCCGCGCCGGCGGCTGAGCGACACATGACGTCGCAGCGCGCCGGTCGGGGGATGTCGTATGCAGTGACGTGAAGATTACGCAAAGTATGCGTCATTTGCAATAATTTGCAAAATAACGACACACAACGCAACATTCATACGGAGGTCTTACGTGTATGTGACACGTGCTCCGGGCGTCCAAGGCGCATCAGGTGCTATCGACGCTCCAGGCGCGTCATACCTCCCACATGCACCACCCACATGCCCGAGCCGCATGCCCGGCTGACAGGCATCGCCCCATTCCATTTCCCCGCTCCCTCGCCCCCTTCTGCCCGCGCTCTCCCTCTCCCCCGCTCCCCCCGGTAGCCGCTCCGATATCAGGCGGCGGCCTGCATCGTCAGTAACGAGACAAGGCGCTCCCCCGCCTCGGCCAGCGCACCGTCGTTGTTGACGACCGTCAGCGCAATGCCGTCGGGCGGCGTCCACGACACGTTGTGCGCGACGCGTTTGTCGAGTGCGTCACCGGTTTCGCGTCCGCGATTGGCCAGACGCATCGCCCTGACCTCCGGATCGACGCGAATTTCCACCAGATGCAGCCGTTCGCCATAGCGCGCGACGACCTGGGCGAGAAACGCGCGCGAGCCATTCACGACGACGTGCGCCCCGGCGCTCAGCCATGCATCGATCTCGATACCGATGCCATAGCGGCAATCGTGGCTGTCCCAGTCGAGTGCGAAGCATCCGAGCGAATGGCGCAGGGCGAACTCCCCGTGCGACAGCGCGATGTGGTTCTCGCCCTGCGACGGCGCCCGCGTGATGTAACGATGCGCGAAGAGCACCGGCGCACCGCCCGGCGAGGCGCCGTCCAGCCGCGCACGCGCATACGCGAGCAACGCGTCCTTGCCCGCGCCGGACGGCCCCATCACGTAGTAAAGACGTGCGTGATTCATGCGGCTTTCCCGAACGCGAAACGGTCGAAGACGTGGAAGGGTTCGCCGGGCGTCGGCTGGACGAAGACGGCGAGACTGTCGACGCGCATCGGTCCGAGCGCCTGCACGCGCGGTCGCCACCAATCGGTGATGACGGTGGCGTCGGCCGCATCGACGCGATCCGACAGCGTCACGTGAAAACGAAATTCCTCGAACACATACGGATAGCCCCATTGGGCGAGGCACTCGCGTTGCCTCGATGTCAGCCACTGCGGGTTTCGTCTGGCGAGTTCGGCCTCGGTGAGCGGCGCGCGCAAGGTGTCGAACGCCACCACACAATCGGCGGCAAGGGCGTTGACGGCGTTTTCGTCGGCGGCGCCGGCTTCCGGGCGCAACGCCACGAAGCCCGCACGCGTGCCCTTCTCCGTGCCGATCACGTCCGTATGCACCACGAGATCGAACGGCGCGTGACGGGCCGCAACGGCCGTCGCGATACCCATTAGATCGCTTAGCGTCGCCTGCGGTGCGAGACGCATCGGCGCTTTGAGCGTAGCGTGCAACCCATAGCGACGCGGATCTGTCGTCAGGTCGTGCAATGCTCGCGACAGCCCGGGCACGCTCGGCGCCTGCCGTTCGACACCGGTCATCGCGTCGCGTCCCAGCCAGCGGCTGCCTTCGTTCCACCAGCAAGCGTCCGACGGCGGTGCGTAATAGATCGCGAAGCGCGCGACGTTCAGGTCGAATGCCCGTCGGTCCACGTCATTGATGCCGTGCATGCCGCTCATTGCGTCTCCCCCTGCACCACGAGTTGCATACGGTCCGCCGGGAAGTAGGCGATGCCGTACTTGATCGGCTTGCCCGCTTCGTCCACATCGGTACTCTCCACGCTGAGCACGGGTTGCTGACGGTTGATCCCAAGGTGGCGCGCGATGTCGGCGTCTGGCATACGTGCGCCGATGCGGCTCTCGCGACGCGTGTAATCGTGCACGCCGAACACGGCGAGCGCAGCGCTGATCGATTCGTGCTGCGAGAAGACGTCGGGGAAATCGGGAAAGCGCGTCGCCGGAAACCAGTTCTCGCTGTAAGCGAGCGGCAGTTCGATACCTTGCGGGTCGAGACTGCGACGCGCCAGTTCCACGCGATAGACGGGCGCCCCCACACGCAGGCCCAGTGCGTGCGCAACGCTGCCCTCGGCCTTGAGCTTGTGCGCCGAAATGATCTGCTGCGCCGTCTTGAGATGGTTCTGCGAGAGGTTTTCGGTGAAACGGGTGCGGCGTCCGATCACATAGCCGATCGCGGCCGGCTGCACGAACGTACCCCGACCGTGTTCGACGTTGACCAGTCCCTGCTCGGCCAGCCCGAGAATCGCGCGACGCACGGTATGCCGGTTCACGCCGAACCTCACGGCGAGATCGGTCTCGCTTGGCAGACGGTCGTCCGGCAAGCCTTCGCCGTATCGGCGCTCACCGATCTCCGTTGCCAGAATCTGCGCAATCTGCCGCCAGACGGCAACACCGCCACCGCGTTCGAGTTGTGCTGTCATCAAATTGACACCCCGCAAAGTTGTAATGAGGTCGCGAGTTCTTCCTCACTGCACGTATTGCGATCATACACACGTCTATACGACTAGACAATTATGCCAATCCTATCTTCCGACACAACACGCGACGAGGACGGCGGCGCCCCGCAGCACAAGGCCGACCGCGCCAAGTGGCTTGCGGTGTTTGCGCGCGCCACGCGCGACGAACTCGACGACGCCATCGCCCGTTGCCCCGACGCGCCGCGATTCCTCTGGCTGCGTGCACCGCAGACCGGCCTCGTGCTGGTGCAGGGCCGCGTAGGCGGTAGCGGCGACCGCTTCAACCTCGGCGAGACGACCGTCACGCGCTGCACGCTGCGGCAGCAGGACGGCGTGGTGGGCACGGGTTATGTGCTCGGCCGCGACGCCGAGCGTGCGGCGCGCGTCGCGCGTCTGGACGCGCTCATGCAGATGCCGCAGCACCGCAACGTGCTCGCCGCCGGTCCGCTCACGGCGATCGCTCGACGTCTGGCGGCCAGCGCAGCACAGAACGACGCCGATGCGGCCGCGAGCCGCGTCGAATTCTTCACCATGGTCCGGGAGGCCTGAATGCCGACGGCAACGATTCCCGACTGGTCGGATCTGCAACCCGGTTTCGACGATCCGGTCCACGACGCCCAGGGCGTCTTCCGTGCCGTGCTCGAGGCCCTCGCGCGCCCCGGTCAGTTGCGCAGTGTGGGGAGACGGCTCGCGCATAGCGATGAAGCCAGCATTGCCGCACGCGCCATTCTCCTCGCGCTGGCGGACGCCACCACGCCGGTGTGGCTGCAAGCGCCGCTCGGCGAAGTCTCGAGTGCGCTGCGCTTTCACACCGGCGCGCCGCTGCTCGGCGGCGACGCCGGTCTGGCGACGGCGCAGTTCGCACTGCTCACCGATCCCGTCAACTGCCCGGCGCTGGAGCGCTTCGCCTTCGGCACGGCCGAATCGCCCGAGAACAGCGCCACGCTGATCGTCGATGTGCCCACGCTTTGCGAAGGCCATGAGGGCGATACGCACGACGGTGCGCTGCGTCTGCGCCTGCGCGGCCCTGGTATCCGGACGCATGCGGAGATCACCGTGGGCGGTCTGTCGGCCGCCTTCTGGCAGGCGCGCGCCGCCCTCGCGCCGCGCTTTCCCGCCGGCCTCGATCTGCTGATCGCCGCAGGCGACTCGGTGCTCGGGTTGCCGCGCACCACGCACGTGGAGGTTTGCTGATGTACGTCGCAGTCAAAGGTGGCGAGCGCGCCATCGAACAATCGTGGGATCTGCTCGCCAAAGCGCGACGCGGCAATCCCGACGTCCCCGCGCTCACCGTCGCACAAATCCGCGAGCAGATGCGCCTCGCCGTTTCGCGCGTGATGAGCGAAGGCGCGTTGTACGACGAAACGCTTGCGGCGCTGGCGATCAAGCAGGCGTCGGGCGACCTCGTCGAAGCGATCTTCCTGCTGCGCGCGTATCGCACGACGCTGCCGCGTCTGGGCACCACGAAACCGCTCGATACGGCCGCCATGCGTCTGTCGCGCCGCATCTCCGCCACGTTCAAGGACGTGCCCGGCGGTCAGGTGCTGGGCGCCACGTACGACTATACGCAGCGCCTGCTCGACTTCGCCCTGCTTGCCGAAGGCGAGACGGCGGACGATTCGCTGCCGGGGGAAACGACCGGCACGCCGGCATCGACGCCAGCCACAACCAACACAACCAACGCAACCAAGGCAACCGAGGCAACCGAGCCGAAGGCAGCAACGCCAGCCGCTACGGTCGGCACCCCGGACATTCCCGACGTGCCGCCCATCGCGGCCACCACGCGCATCACCGACATCATGAAGCGCGACGGTCTGCTCGAAGCGCTGAGCACCGACAGCAGCGATCCCGAGCCGCACGACCTCGTGCACTCACCGCTCTTCACGCCGGCCTCGCGCACGGCACGTCTACAGAACCTCGCACGCGGCGACGAGGGTTTCCTGCTCGCGCTCGGCTACTCGACACAGCGCGGCTACGGTAACGATCACCCGTTCGCAGGCGAGATTCGCCTCGGACAGGTCTCCATCGAGATCGAACCGGAAGAACTCGGCTTCGCCATCGATATCGGCGAGATCGCGGTGACGGAGTGTCAGATGGTCACGCAGTTCGGCGGCAATCAGGCAACCCCGCCGCAATTCACGCAGGGCTACGGACTGGCGTTCGGGCACAACGAACGCAAGGCGATGGCGATGTCGCTCGTCGACCGTGCACTGCGCACGAAGGAATTGGGCGACGAAGCGAACTCGCCCGCTCAGCAGCAGGAATTCGTGCTGTATCACAGCGACAACGTCGAGGCGTCGGGCTTCGTGCAGCACCTGAAGTTGCCGCATTACGTCGACTTTCAGGCCGAGCTGGAACTGGTGCGCCGTCTGCGCGCGGAGCATGCCGCGAAGTACGGCGCGAAGTACGGCACCCTCGCGGAAGAAACGCCGGCCGAGGGACCCCAGCGGAAGGGCGACGCCACGGCGGCTGCCGTCCCGCACACTCAGGAGGCAGCATGAACGACGCCGCCACGTTGCACGACACGCCCGGCGCCGCCGGGTCGACCACGGCGGCAACTGCCGCCACCACCGACGGCTACAACTTCGCGTTCCTCGACGAACACACCAAGCGCATGATTCGCCGCAGCCTGCTCAAGGCCGTGGCGATTCCGGGTTATCAGGTGCCGTTCGGGAGTCGTGAGATGCCGCTGCCTTACGGCTGGGGCACGGGCGGCATTCAGGTCAGCGCCGCCGTGATCGGCGCGCACGATACGCTCAAGGTGATCGACCAGGGCGCGGACGACACGACCAATGCCGTCAATATCCGACGCTTTTTCGCGCGCACGGCCGGTGTCGCCACCACGACGAAGACGTCGGAGGCCACCGTCATCCAGACCCGTCACCGCATTCCCGAAGCCTCGCTGCACGACGGTCAGATCCTCGTGTTTCAGGTGCCGATGCCCGAACCGATGTATCGCCTGGAGCCGCGCATTCACGAGTCGCGCAAGCTGCACGCACTCGGCGAATACGGCCTCATGCGCGTGCGTCTTTATGAAGACATCGTGCGCCACGGCGCGATCGCCACGACGTACGACTACCCGGTGATCGTCAACGGACGCTATCTCATGTCGCCGTCCCCGATTCCGAAATTCGACAACCCCAAGCTGCACATGAACCCGGCGCTGCAACTCTTCGGCGCGGGACGCGAGCGACGTCTGTACGCCATTCCGCCGTACACGTCGGTCGAGAGTCTCGACTTCGACGATCACCCGTTCGAGATCCAGAAGTGGGACGCGCATTGTGCCCTGTGCGGCGCGACCGACAGCTTCCTCGATGAAGTCATCACCGACGACCACGGCACCCGCATGTACGTGTGCTCGGACAGCGATTACTGCGGCGAGCGGGCCTCGGCCAGCATGGCCGAAGTCGCGCATGCCGCGAAAACACCGAGCGCATCGAGTGCAGCGAATGCAGCGAAGGAGAACGCATGAACGCGGTCACTGACACGGCACAGCGTGCCGTTGCGCCAATGAACGAGCCGCTGCTGCGCGTGGCCGGTCTCGGCAAGCATTACGGCGATCGCATCGGTTGCGCCGACGTGACGTTCGACCTGTGGCCGGGCGAAGTGGTGTGTGTCGTGGGCGAATCCGGCTCGGGCAAGTCGACGCTGCTGAACGCGCTCGCGCTGCGCCATGAAATCGACGCGGGCTCGCTGCACTATCGCGGCATCGACGGCACGATGCACGATCTCTGCGCGCTGGACGAAGCGCACAAGCGCCGCCTGCTGCGTACCGAGTGGGGTTTCGTCGAACAGAATCCGCGCGACGGCCTGCGCATGAACGTCTCGGCCGGCGGCAACATCGGCGACCGTCTGATGGCGGTCGGCGCGCGTCATTTCGGCGACATTCGCGAGAAGGCGCGTCACTGGATGGCGCAGGTCGAACTCGATCCGGCACGCGTGGACGAGATGCCCGGCGCGTTTTCCGGCGGGATGCAGCAGCGTCTGCAAATCGCGCGCAATCTGGTGACGGCGCCGCGTCTGGTATTCATGGACGAGCCGACCGCGGGTCTCGATGTGTCGGTGCAGGCACGCCTGCTCGACCTGCTGCGCTCGCTGGTGGAGCGCCTTCATCTTGCCGCCATTATCGTCACGCACGATATCGGCGTGGCGCGACTCATCGCGCACCGCCTGATCGTCATGCAGGCAGGGCGCGTGGTCGAGGCCGGGCTGACCGATCAGGTCCTCGACGACCCCCAACATCCCTATACGCAATTGCTGGTTTCCTCGGTGCTGCCCGTATGAACTCCGGAACTCCACTCACTACGTCTTCGACGTCCATCGGCGGCGCGGCGCTCACGCTCGGCACCCGAGAGGACGACGTCATGCTGCGGGCGCAGGGCTTGCACAAGACCTTCCGTCTGCACGCTCAGGGCGGCGCGGCGATTCCGGCGCTCGAAGGTATCGATCTGACGGTGCGACGCGGGGAATGCGTTGCGCTCGTGGGCCCCTCCGGCTCGGGCAAGAGCACCTTGCTGCGTTGTCTGTACGGCAACTATCTCGCCGGCGAGGGGCGCATCGAGATCCGTCACGATGCTGGCGACGGCGAGCGCTGGATCGACATCACGACGGCCACCGCACGCGAAGTGCTGTCCGTGCGTCGCACGACGCTCGGTTACGTCAGTCAGTTCCTGCGTGTGATCCCGCGTGTGACCACGCTGGACATCGTGGCGGAGCCGCTGCGTCGCCTTGGCCACAGCGAGGCCGATGCGGCCGGACGCGCGCGCGACCTGCTCGCGCGTCTGAACATTCCCGAGCGTCTCTGGGCACTCGCGCCGGCGACGTTCTCGGGCGGCGAGCAACAGCGCATCAACATCGCGCGCGGGCTGATTGCCGCAGCGCCGGTGCTGCTGCTCGACGAGCCGACCGCGTCGCTCGATGCGCAGAACCGCGCCGTGGTCTCGCAATTGATTACCGAAGCCCGCGCGGCGGGTAGCGCCATCGTCGGCATCTTCCATGACGAGGCGACTCGCGACGAAGTGGCGACGCGCACGCTCGCCATGCGCCCCGTGCTTCGTCCCGCTCATTGATTCCCGGAGTTTGTCCATGCTTATCAAGAACGCCCGCATCGTCACACCCGACACTACCTTCACGGGTGTGGTCGAAGTGCGCGAGGGTCTCATCCACGCTGTGGAGGAAGGCACGACGCAGGCCGCCGAGGCCGTCGACTGGGAGGGCGACTATCTGGTGCCGGGTCTGGTCGAGTTGCACACCGACAACCTGGAGAAGCATCTGGCGCCGCGTCCCGGCGTGCACTGGAACACACACGCCGCCTTCGCGATTCACGATGCGCAGGTCGCCGCCGCCGGCATCACCACCGTGTTCGACTCGCTGGTGATCGGCGAGCGCGACGCGTCGGGTCTGCGCAGCCGCAAGGTGCAGGCCGAATGCGGTCAGGCGTTGCTCGACACCATCGCCGCCGGGCTTTTCCGTGCGGATCACTTTCTGCATTTGCGCTGCGAAATCGCCACGCAGGACGCGGCCGACACGTTCGCCGAGATGTGCGATCACCCGTTGCTGCGTCTGGTCTCGGTAATGGATCACACGCCGGGGCAGCGGCAGTGGCACGACCCGGTGTTGCATCGTCAGTATCACGAGCGCAACGGCAAGGTGCCGGACGCGCAGTGGGAAGCGATGCTCGCCGATCTGAAAGCACAGCAGGAGAAGTACGCCATTCCGCATCGCCGCAGCATCGTGGAGATGAGCCGCGCGCGCGGCCTGCCGCTCGCAAGCCACGACGATACGTCGCGCGAACATGTGGAGGAAGCCGAGCGCGACGGTGTGGCGCTGTCGGAGTTTCCGACGACACTGGTGGCGGCACGCGCCGCGCACGAGAAGTCGATCGGCGTGATCATGGGCGCGCCGAATGTCGTGCGCGGCGGTTCGCACTCGGGCAATGTGGCGGCGGCCGAGCTGGCACGTGAAGACGTGCTGGACATTCTGTCGTCGGACTATGTGCCGGCGAGTCTGCTGCAAGCGGCGTTCCAGTTGCATAACGATCATGCCGACTGCGGCTGGACGCTATCGAAAGCCATGCGTACGGTGTCGTGGAACCCGGCGCAGTCGGCGGGCCTGACGGATCGCGGCGGCATCAGACCGGGCCTGCGCGCCGACCTGGTGCGCGTGGCCACCCGCCACGGCATGCCGCCGATTCCACGTGAGACGTATCGGGTCGGGCAGCGGATCGCCTGATTCCCCGCGCCCGGTTGACTGAGAAAGGCCGCCGTTGCGGCCTTTCTCTTTGCGCCGCGTATCCCTGGTGAAGGCGCCGCGACGGGCGATGCCGTCAGCTTGCCGCGCCGAAGCAAGAACAAGAAAAGGCGCCGGAGCGCCCTTTCTTTATCCCCCCCGAGACTCGCACGGGCACCGCGACGATATCGCCAATCGAAGCGTCAAGGTCAAGTCAGATCACCAACTTGCGCACTCGCGCCGAGAAGACGTCGATACACGTCACCACGATCACCATGATCACCATGACCGCGCACGTCTGTGCGTACTGGAAGCTGCGAATCACCTCGTAGAGCACCACGCCGATGCCGCCCGCACCGACCATGCCGACCACCGACGCCGAACGTACGTTCGACTCGAAGCGGTACAGCGTGTAAGAAATCCACAGCGGCATTACCTGCTGCAGCACGCCGTAGAGGATTTCGTCGATGGCGCGGGCGCCCGTGGCCCGCACGCCTTCGACCGGACGCGGATCGATCGCCTCGACCGCTTCGGCGAAGAGCTTCGAGAGCGTGCCAGTCGTATGAACCCACAAGGCCAGCACGCCCGCGAACGGGCCGAGACCGACGGCCACGATGAAGAGCATCGCAAACACCATCTCGTTGATCGCGCGACACGCGTCCATGACACGACGCACCGGCTGGTAGACCCACGCCGGCACCATGTTCGACGCCGAGAGCAAGCCCATCGGGATCGAACACACCACCGCGAGGACCGTGCCCCAGACGGCGATATGAATCGTCACCATCATCTCGTGGAAGTACACCCGCCAATCACGGAAGTCGGGCGGGAAGAAATCGTGCGCGAACTGGCTCATGTTGCCGGAATCGCGAATCAGGTCGAGCGGGCGCATATCGGCGCCGCTCCACGACCACACCAGGACCAGAAAGAAGACGCCCCAACTGATCAGGGAGAGCCACGAACGCTTGGGCGGCTCGCCCGGCAGTCGGCCGTTGGCAGTGATAGATGCGCTGGTGTTCATGTCGAGTACCACGAGTCGTACCGGCACGGCAGCGGCCGGTGGGGAAATCGAACGGCTGAGGAGACGGCGATCCCGGTCTGCCGGAACCGCCATCGCTTGCATCAACGGCGAACGTCGGTCACAGGCTCGACTTCGCCCATGCCGACACGACCGCCTTACTTCGTCTTGTTCAGTTGCTGGTCGAGGGCTGCGAGCTTGCTGTCGATGTCGGCCATTTGCGTCTTCTTCTTGTCCGCGTCGAGCGTCGTGTCCGACTCAAGCTGCACCCTCTGCTTGAAGAGTTCGAGCTGACGGATCGGCAGGAGCTGCGCGTCCGACGACGGGCGGAAGCCACCGTAGTTGTAGATGTTCTTCAGCACTTCCTTTTCGTGTGCGTCCTTGCCGTACGACAGGAAGAAGTCGCGCACCTTCTTCTTCGTGGCGTCGGGCATGTCCTTGCGCCACAGCAACGGATCCGACGGGATCAGCGGCGACTTCCAGATCACGTGGACCTGCTTGGCCTTCTCCGGCTGCGTTTGCTGGATCTTGGCCAGTTCTTCGGTGTTGTTCGTGGCCACGTCGACCTGATTGTTGATCACGGCCATCATGTTCGCGCCGTGGTTCGAGCTGCGTGCCGTCTTGAAGTACGTGCGCGGATCGATGTTGTTCTTCGCGAACACGTAGTAACCCGGCACCAGCGTGCCCGACGTCGAAGTCGGGTCGCCCAGACCGAAATTGATCTTCTTGCCGTTCTTGATCACGTCGTCGAGCGTCTTGTACGGGCTCGATACGTTCGAGATCAACAGCGAGTAGTAGCCTTCCGAGCCGTCGGCGTTGATGATCTTCGCGAAGATTTCGCCGTTCGAGCGGTCGACCGCTTCCATCGCGCCCTTGTTCCCCATCCACGCGAGCTGCACCTTGTTGAAGCGCATGCCTTCGATCACGCCGGCGTAGTCGGTCGCGAAGAACGGCGTCACCTTCAGACCCGTTTGCTTCTCCATATCGTCGATCAACGGCTGCCAGCGTTGACGCAGCGCAGCGCTGGAGTCGGTCGAGATGATGCCGAAATTGATTTCCTGCGCGTGCGCCGCCGCCACCGAGGCGATCATGGCCACGCCGGCCAGCAGGGTTTTCCACAGTTTCATGAGAGCAAGCTCCTGGTCAGATAAGGCCTTTGGCAAAGGCTTAGGTGAAGCGGGTTTAGGCAGATGCGGCTTGAGACGGATCAAGACGGCATGCGACGCAACGGAACCCCACGCAGCGCGGGGCTCAGGTCAGGCTCAGCGACATCGAGGTCAGGAACGGCGCTTCGGCCTCAGCCGGCTTCGCGCTCGCGTCGCCGACGGCGCCTTCCGCCTCGTCCGACGACTCGTTGAGCAACTCGCTCGCCTGCACGCCGTACAAGCGACGCAACACGTCGGGCGTGAGCGCCGAAGACGGGCCGTCGTACACCACACGCCCCTGATGCAGCGCAACGGTGCGCACGCAATAGCGCATGGCCACGTCCACCTGATGCAGCGACACGACGACAGTCAGCTTGTGATCGCGGTTCATGCGCGCGAGCATGTCCATCACCTTGCGCGCCGACTCCGGGTCGAGCGACGCAATCGGTTCGTCCGCGAGAATGATCCTGGCGCCCTGCACGAGCGTGCGGGCCAGCGCCGCGCGCTGCTGCTGGCCACCGGAGAGCGTGCTGGCACGTTGGAACGCCAGATCGCCGATACCGACTTCGGCCAGCGCCGTCAGCGCGGCCTGACGCTCGGCCGGGGTGAAGCGAAACAGCAGGCTGCGCCACAGCGGCACACGGGCGAGCAAACCCGTCAGCACGTTGGTGATGACCGGCAGACGCCCCACGAGGTTGAATTGCTGGAAGACGAACCCGATGTCGCGGCGAATCTGACGCACTTCGCGCACGATGCGGCCATCGCGCTGGATCGGACGACCGAGAATCTCGATGCTGCCCGGCTGAAGATCGGCCGCGACGAAGCCGGCGATGTGCCGCATCAGCGTCGACTTGCCCGAGCCGGAAGCGCCGATCAGGGCGACCATTTCGCCCGGCATGACCTTGAGCGCCACCTCATCCAGTGCACGACGGCCGCTGCCGAAAGTCTTGGTCAGTCGCTCGATTCGAATCGCTTCGTCCACGGTTCACCTGTCAGTCTGAATGCCGGTCGGCCCCGATGCACCACGGTCCGCGACATCCCGCTCGGGGACGTTGTCGCCGCATCGCTCGACTAGCTGTTTTGTGGCAATTTGTGCCAAAAGTGAACGCAGTCTAAAAAGCCTCGATGACAACACAGTGACAATCGACCAGCTTTTTCCCGCATGGCCAAAACCCTTGTCCACTCAATGATTTGGCAACGTTTCCCACGTTACTTCAGGCTTTGTGGCAGCGGTGTGACTATCAGGAGACGTGAGATTCGAGGGCGGCATCGTCTGGACGACGACGGCACTTTGTCTACATTTTTTTCCAAAGCACACGCGTGTGCGCCGATCGAAAAAACGGCGGCAAAAGGCCGTCCCGCAAGGATCCCGGAAAGGTATAGACGATGAGACTTTTACGGCGCGACGCCCACGTCGTGGCGACGTGTGGCGTGCTGTGGCGACCTATGGCGTGGTCGCCGGCGGGGTCGCGACAGGCGCGAGGGCAAAGCGAGGGCGAATGCCGGGCGTCAGGCGATCAGCAACTCGGGGCCACGCGCGCGCAACTGCGCGAGCATGCTCTTGTGCGGCGCGGCGTCGCTGATGAGATAGCGTGCGGCTTCGAAGTGACGAATGCGCACGGGCGTCACGCGACCGAACTTGGTGTGGTCCGCCACCACGGCGGAAACGTTCGCGCTCAGCAGCATGCGTGCGCGCAGCTCGGCCGCCGCACGATTGAAGTCGGTGATGCCGCCGTCTTCCGTCACGCCGCCTACGCCGATGAAGGCGAAGTCGGCGTGGTACTGCGCGATCTGATTGATGGCGTCCCAGCCCTGCACGGCGTCTTCGTTGTCCTGCAACTCGCCGCCAAGCAGCGTCACCCGGTTATCGTGATGACGACCGAGCAGACGCGCGATCTGCCAGTCGTTCGTGTAGATCCGCAGCCGATGCTTCGAGAGCAGCGCCTGCGCCACGGCGCGAGTGGTCGTGCCGTAATCGATGATGACGGAAGCGCCGTCGGGCACCAGTTCCGCCGCACGCACGCCGATGGCGCGCTTGCCCACGGCGTTGACGTTCTCACGCAGCGTCCAGTCGGGTTCGCTGCGGTCGGCGGCCAGCGCGCCGCCGTGCGTCATGAGGAGCAGTCCGCGCGCGGCGAGCGTGTTGAGGTCGCGTCGCACGGTCTCGCGCGAGACCCCCAGTTCCCGCACCAGATCGCTGATCGCGAGCGCCCCGGTCTTGGCGAGTTGTTCGAGCACGTATTGTTGGCGTTGTTCGGCAAGCATGATCGGACAATATCAATGGATCAATTGGACTGCGAATTCAAAAGGGACGCGTCGTCGTTTGCGATGACACGGCGCGCTAGCCCTGCAAGGCAACGCGCAACCCCAGACCGATGAAGATCGCGCCGGCCGCGCGATCGAGCCAGCGCCCCGCGCCGGGACGACGTTTGAGCCACGTCCCCAGCACGCCCGCAAACCAGCCGTAAGCGCCGAACACGACGATGGTCTGCGCCATGAAGACCAGACCGAGCAGCACCATCTGCCAGCCCGGATGGGCAGCGTTCGCGCTCACGAACTGCGGCAGGAAGACGAGGAAGAACAGGGTGACCTTCGGATTGAGCATGTTGGCGAAGACGCTCTGACGGAAGACGGCCATCAGCGGCTGCGGCGTGGCGTCGTTCGCCAGCGTCAGCGCCCCGCGCGCGCGCAATGCCCTGATGCCGATCCAGATGAGATACGCCGCGCCGACAAGCTTGATCGCTTCGAATGCCCACGGCGACGAGCGCAGCACGGCGGCAAGGCCCACCGCCGCAATCGCGGTGTGAAAGCAGCACCCGAAGGTAAAGCCTGCGGCCGCCGCCAGCCCCGCGCGGCGGCCCTGTGCGATACCGCGCGCGATGACCTGCATGTTGTCGGGGCCCGGTACGAGCGTGATCGCGACCGAAGTCAGCAGGAACAGCCAGAGGTTGGGCATCGGAACGTTTGGATCGTAGCGCCGGCAATGGATGCGCAGGCCGGCGGCGGGTTCAGGAGATAGCGTCGTGTGCCGCCGTCACGAAGACCGCGGTTGCGATTGTCAGGACTCAATGACCTTCGAACGAGCACAGCAGGAAGAGCGCCAGCCCCGCGTCGCGAATCAGCCGCGAGCCGCCCAGCTCCGGCAGGTCGACGATGGCCGCGCCTTCGATGACGGTCGCGCCGAGTCGCTCCAGCAGCTTCTTGCCTGCGAGCATCGTGCCGCCGGTGGCGACCAGATCGTCGATCAACAGAACGCGATCGCCGGGACCGCATGCGTCGGCATGAATCTCGACCGTCGCGCTGCCGTATTCCAGTTCGTACTCTTCCGCGACCGTCTGATAAGGCAGTTTGCCTTTCTTGCGAATGGGGATGAATCCGACGTTGAGCTCGTACGCGAGAATCGAGCCGAGGATGAAACCGCGTGCGTCGAGGCCCGCGATGTAGTCGGGACGCTGCGCCATGTAGCGATGCACGAACACATCGATGAGCACCCGCAAGGTACGCGGGTTCTTGAGCAATGGCGTGATGTCGCGAAACTGCACACCGGGCGAAGGCCAGTCCGGCACGGTGCGGATCTGGCTCTTGATGTAGGCGGCAGGGGACTCGTCGATCTCCACGGGGATCCTTGTTGGGGTACTGATAGGGAACACGCCACATTATGCCAAAAAGGCCCGGCGTCCCTCCCAATTCGTGCCCTGCCCGGCCATCCGGACTATCCGGGCCCGCCTTGCCTGTTTCGGCGATCGGCGTCGGTGGACTGTCGTTGTCTCCGGACGTTTCCGACCGTTCCCCTGCGCGGTTGCGCTACTCGCGCCCCAGCAGACGCATCTCCGCCTCGACCAGCTTGTCGGGCAGGCCGCGCAGCACGACGATGTCCTCGGCCATCAGACGCGTCTGCGCGATCGGCTCCACCCCGCGAATGCCGTGCCGGCGGATCGCCGTGACCGTCACGCCCAGCTTGTCCAGGCGAAGTTCGCCAAGCGTGCGGCCCACGGCATCGGCATTGAGGGGAAGCGGCACCGATTGCAGGCGCACCTGCTCGCGCTCGCCGCCCTCATCCTCGTCGTCCAGCCCATGAAAGTAGCCCCGCAACAGACTGTAGCGCTCGTTACGGGCCTGGGCCACACGACGCAACACGCGACGCATCGGCACTCCCATGAGCACCAGCGCGTGCGAGGCGAGCATCAGACTGCCCTCCACGATCTCCGGCACGACTTCGGTCGCCCCCGCCGCGATGAGGTCGTCGATATGGGTGTCGTCAACGGTGCGCACCACCACCGGCAGCGTCGGCTCCAGCGACTGCACCTGCGCGAGCACCTTGAGCGCCGCCGGCGTGCTGTCGTACGTCACCACGATTCCCGCTGCACGGTGAATCCCCGCCGCGACCAGCGCCTCGCGCCGGGCCGCGTCGCCGAACACGACCGTCTCGCCCGAACTGGCGGCTTCCATCACCCGATCCGGATCGAGATCGAGCGCCACATACCCGATACCCTCCTGCTCGAGCATGCGCGCAAGGTTCTGACCGCATCGACCATAGCCGCAGATGATGACGTGCCCCGACGTTTTGATGCTCTGCGTGGCGATCTTCGTCATCTGCAACGACTGCATCATCCATTCGTTGGCGACGAAGCGCAGCGCGATACGGTCGGCATTGATGATGAGGAAAGGCGCACACAGCATCGAGAGCAGCATGCCGGCCAGCACCGCCTGCGAGAGCGACGGGTCGAGCAGATTGCGGTCGATCACCAGATTGAGCAGCACGAAACCGAATTCGCCCGCCTGCGCGAGCCCCAGCCCGGTGCGGATCGCCGTGCCCGGCGGGCTGCCGAACAGACGCGCGAGCCCGGCGATGAGCGTGAACTTGACGAGCAGCGGGCCGACGAAGAAAAGCAGCACGAGCAGCGGATGCTTGAGCACGATGCCCGGGTTGAGCAGCATGCCGGTCGTGATGAAGAACAGGCCCAGCAACACGTCGCGAAACGGCTTGATGTCGTCTTCCACCTGATGGCGAAACGGCGTCTCCGCGATCAGCATGCCCGCGATGAACGCGCCCAGTGCCATCGACAGGCCCAGATGCTCGGTGATGTAGGCCAACCCAAGCGTGAGCAGCAGCAGGTTGAGCATGAAAAGCTCTTGCGAGCGCCGCGCCGCCACGATATGGAACCAGCGGCCGACCAGTTTCTGGCCGAGCCAGAGCAGCAAGGCGAGCGCCCCCGTGATCTTGAGCGCGGCGAGCGACAGCGCCAGCACCAGCGCCTTGGAATTGCCGCCGAGCGCGGAGATCACGATGAGCAGCGGCACCACGGCCAGATCCTGAAACAGCAGCACTCCCATGATGTTGCGGCCGTGCTCCGTCTCCAGTTCGAGCCGCTCGGCCAGCATCTTCGTGACGATGGCCGTCGAGGACATGGCCAGCGCACCGCCCAGCGCCACCGACGCCTGCCAGGAGAACGACCAGAACAGATTGACCAGCGCGCCCAGCCCGACGGCGACGAGCAATGTTCCCAAAACCTGGGAAACGCCCAGCCCGAGGACCACCCGCCGCATGCTCTTGAGCTTCGGCAGGGAAAACTCGATACCGATGGAGAACATCAGGAAGACGACGCCGAACTCCGCCAGGTACTGCACGCGCTGCGAATCGGAGGCGAGCCCCAGCGCATGCGGGCCGATAACGATGCCCACGCTCAGGTAGCCGAGCATCGGCGGCAGATGGAGCATACGAAACAGCACCACCCCGACGCAGGCGGCAAACAACAGAACGAGAGTGAGTTCGAGCGGCGATGCCATCAGCTAGGGTCAGGTTTCCTGAGTGATACATAGTCAGCGGGGTGCATTGTCTGGCATGCGCCCGGCATGTGTCATGCAAAACACATGCCAGATTACGTCCGGGCGTCAGGCCCGGCGCGCAAACCGGGCCGCTTCGGGCGATGTCCCGAAAGGCGCGGGGCCAGACGTGGCGCGGCTGTCCTTCGACGCCACGTCCGTTTTGATATACTCCGCGCATGATAGCGAAAATCAATCCAGGCCGGGCACTAGAGGTCGCCCGGGAGGTGTTGCGCACTGAAGCCGACGCCATCGAACGCGTGTCCGCACACCTCGACGACAGCTTCTTCGAAGCGGTCTCGCTTCTGCTCGCCTGCAAGGGACGGGTGGTCGTCACCGGGATGGGCAAGTCGGGCCATATCGGCCGCAAACTCGCCGCTACCTTCGCCAGCACCGGCACTCCCGCATTCTTCGTTCACCCGGCCGAGGCCAGCCACGGCGATTTGGGCATGATCACGGCCGACGACGTCGTGGTCGCCCTGTCCAACTCCGGCGAAACGGGTGAACTGGTGAGCATCCTGCCGATGATCAAGCGCATCGGCGCGAAGCTCATCGCCATGACCGGCAACGCCGCCTCCAGCCTCGGACGCCTGTCCGACGTGCATCTCGACGCTCACGTCGAGAAAGAGGCGTGCCCGCTCGGTCTCGCCCCCACGGCAAGCACCACGGCAGCCCTCGCCCTCGGCGATGCGCTCGCCGTCACGTTGCTCGACGCACGCGGTTTCGGCGCCGACGACTTCGCGCGATCGCATCCGGGCGGCGCGCTCGGCCGGCGTCTGCTCACGTTCGTGCGCGACGTCATGCGCACCGGCGACGCCATTCCCCGCGTGCGGAGCGACGCGAATCTCTCCGACGCGCTGATCGAGATGACCGCCAAGGGTCTGGGCATGACGGCCATCGTGGATGCCGACGACCGAGTCGTGGGTATTTTTACCGACGGCGATTTGCGTCGTTTGTTCAAACGCACGCTCGATTTCACCTCGCTGAAGCTGGCCGATGTCATGAAGACCGGCCCGCGCACCATCGGACCGGACCATCTCGCCGCCGAAGCCGCCGAATTGATGGAACGCTTCGGCATCATGCAACTGCTCGTGACCGAGAACGACCGCCTCGTCGGTGCGCTCAACGTCCACGACCTGTTCGCCGCCAAGGTCGTGTGAGTTTTCCATCCATGAGTCATCCCAGTACGACCACATTCGACGCAGCCGCCGCCACCGAGCGCGCCGCGCGTCTGCGCGTCATGGTGTTCGATGTCGACGGCGTACTCACCGACGGCGGCCTGCGTTACGGCCCTGCCGGGGAAGTCGTCAAGACGTTCGATTCGCTCGACGGACACGGCCTGAAGCTGCTCGCCGAGGCCGGGATCGTCACCGCCATCATCACCGGCCGCCAGTCCGACATCGTCGCCAGGCGCGCGGCGGATCTGCGCGTCGCGCACGTCTATCAGGGCGTGCAAGACAAACGCGCCGCGTTCGAGGATCTGTGCGCCAAGGTGTCCGTGACGGCCGACGTCTGCGGACATATCGGCGACGACTGGCCCGACCTGCCGGTGCTCACGCGCGTGGCCTTCGCGGCCTGCCCGGCCAATGCACACGCCGAAGTGAAGGCGCGTTGCCACTGGATCGCCGGCACACGCGGAGGCGAAGGCGCCGTGCGCGAGTTGTGCGACTTCATCCTGCGCGCGCAGGGGCGTTACGACGCCCTGCTCGCCGAAGCGCTCGCCTGACGCGTCGAGGGAGCCGATCCACTCATGGCCATTCAACGCGTCTCTCCGTCTTCGCTGCTTGCCATCGTCGTTCTGGCGGGGCTGGCGGCGGGCACGTACTGGCTCGTGCAACGCACGCTGCCGTCGGATGCCGACCGCACGCCGTACGTGAAGCAACACATCCCCGATTACTACGCCGACGATCTGGTGATCTCCATGTTGTCGCCGAACGGCGCGACGCAGTACCGCGTCAACGCCGTTCACATGACACATTTCGAAGACGACCAGACGACGGCCATGACGATGCCCGCCGTGCGCGCCTTCACCCCGAATCAGCCGGAGGTGACGGCCACGAGCAAGCGCGGCACGCTGAACGCCGACATGTCGGTCGTCGATCTGTACGACGACGCCGTCGTCTTGCGTCAGGCGGGACCGAGAGACCCGGAGATGCGCGGGCTCTCGGAGCACTTCCAGGTGCTCATCAACGAAGACATCGTGCGTACCGAAAAGCCGGTCCAGTTGTTCCGCGGCTCGTCCGTGATGTACGGGGATGGCATGATTTTCAATAACATCACGCGCGCCGTACAATTGCTCGGCAATGTCCACGGCACGATCCAGCCGGCGGAACTGGGCGCCAAGCGTCCGCCCTCGTCCGGCGTGTCCGGCGTGTCCGGCCCGTCCGCTGCGCCCACCGCGCCGAGCGCACCACCTCAGACCCAACAGGGCTCCAAGACCCCATGACCGATCGCCTTCACCTGCGACCCGCTTCGTTATCGCTGCGCGCCCTGCGCGCGCTGGCAACCGCCTTCGCCGTTCTCGGTGCGCTGGCCGCGCCGCTCGCCCACGCCGAACGCGCCGACCGTGACAAACCGCTCAACATCGAGTCGGATCACATGAGCTACGACGACCTCAAGCAGGTCAACATCTTCACGGGCAACGTGACGATGACCAAGGGGACGATTCTCCTCAAGGCCGATCGCGTCGAAGTGACTCAGGATCCGGAGGGCTACCAGTACGCCACGGCTTACTACAAGCCGGGCGGCCCGCTCGCCTACATGCGTCAGAAGCGCGACGGCGTGGACGAATACATCGACGGCTGGGGCCAGAAGATCGTCTACAACGGCAAGACCGAAGTCGCCACGCTGACCACGCAGGCAACGCTCAAGCGTCTGGCCGGCGGCACGCGCGTGCTCGACGAGATTCACGGCAGCGTGATCACGTACGACACCTACAATGAGGTCTACACCGCCAACAGCGGCTCGGACCTGGTCAACGCCAACAATCCGAACGGCCGCGTGCGCGCCACGCTCGCCCCCCGCAACGCCACGGGCGCACAGGCAACGCCGCCCGGTGCGAGCCGGCCGGCAGCCGCGCCCAAGGGCGATCTGCCGCCGCTGTCGCCCTCCAAGTCCATCGGGAATCCGCGTGAGTAATACCGCCAACAACACTGCCAGCAGCAACGCCTCGGCCATCAATCAGGGCGCGGGCCTCTCGGGCAAGCCGAGCGCGCTCGTCGTGCGCTCGCTCAAGAAGCAGTACGGCGCACGCACCGTCGTCAAGGACGTTTCGCTCGATGTGAAGAGCGGCGAGGTCGTGGGGCTGCTTGGCCCGAACGGCGCCGGCAAGACAACATCTTTCTACATGATCGTGGGCCTGGTGCCCGCCGACGACGGCGAAATCCAGCTCGACGGCCATCTCATCAGCGAACTGCCGATTCACGAGCGCGCCCGCATGGGCGTCTCGTATCTGCCGCAGGAAGCATCGGTGTTCCGCAAGCTCACGGTCGAGGACAACATTCGCGCCGTGCTCGAATTACAGGTCGATGCAAACGGCAAGCCGCTCAAGCGCGACGAGATCGAACGCCGCATCGAGTCGCTGCTCGACGAGCTTCAGGTGAGCCATCTGCGCGAGAACCCGGCCATGTCGCTCTCGGGCGGCGAGCGTCGTCGTGTGGAAATCGCCCGCGCGCTCGCTACGCAACCGCGCTTCATTTTGCTCGACGAACCGTTCGCGGGCGTCGATCCGATCGCGGTGCTCGAAATTCAGCGGATCGTGCGCTTCCTGAAGGACCGAGGTATCGGTGTCCTGATTACCGACCATAACGTGCGCGAGACGCTCGGCATCTGCGATCACGCCTACATCATCAGCGAAGGCTCGGTGCTCGCCGCCGGTACGCCCGACCAGATCGTTGCCGACGAAAGCGTCCGTCGCGTGTATCTGGGCGAAAATTTCCGGATGTAAAGCAAATTTTTCGCATGTAAACCCTGCCTCCGATAGGAGGCAAGGCCGGTTCCGTTGGCGTGACAAAGCCTCTACAATGAAGGCGAGACACGCTATGAAACCGACTCTTCAACTCCGCACCTCGCAGCACCTGACCCTCACGCCGCAGTTGCAGCAATCGATCCGGTTGTTGCAACTGTCGACGCTCGAACTTCAGCAGGAAGTCGAGCACGCCCTGACTCAGAACCCGATGCTCGAACGCGAGGACGATTGGCTCGCCGGCTCGGTGCGGGTGGGCACCGACGGGTCGCTGCGCAACGAGCGGAGTTCGTCGTCCAGCAGTTCGAACGACAGCCCCGAGCCCGCCAACGGGCACGACGAGGCCCGGGAACTGGACGGCGAGGCCCGTTTCGACGACAACGCACAGGACAACGGCGGCGACTGGAGCCTGAACGACTTCGCCCGCTCCGGCAGCGCCTCCGACGACGACGACAATGCGCGCCCGCAACTGCACGTCGACCATCCCAACCTTCGCGAACACCTGCTGGCCCAGTTGCGCCTGACCAAGGCCGGGCCACGCGACCGTGCGCTGGTCGAATTCCTGATCGAATCGCTCGACGAAGACGGCTATCTCGGCTCCCTGCTCGACGAGATTCAGGCGGAAATGCCGGAGGAACTGGCGCTCGAGACCGAAGAGATCAATGCTGCGCTGGCGCTGCTGCAAAGCTTCGATCCGGCGGGCGTGGGCGCCCGCAGCCCTGCCGAATGCCTGCGTTTGCAGCTCCAGCGTCTGCCTGCCAGCAGCGTGCGTACGCTTTCGCTGCGTATCGTGACCGATCACCTGGAACTGCTCGCCGCGCGCGATTACACCCGCCTGCGCCGCCTGCTGGGGGTGACGGAGGACAGCCTGCGCGCCGCCCATCAGCTGATTCGCTCACTCGACCCGTTTCCGGGCGCAGCCTATGGCTCGCCGCAGGCCGATTACGTCGTGCCGGACGTGCTGGTACGCAAACAGGGCAGCGGCTGGGTGGCCGAGCTCAACCCGGAAGTTATGCCGCGTCTGCGTATCAACGAGATGTACGCGCGCATTCTGCGAAATAACCGGAACGATCCGGGCACCGGCAACCTCCAACAGCAATTGCAAGAGGCTCGCTGGCTCATCAAGAACATTCAGCAGCGCTTCGACACGATCCTGCGCGTGGCGCAGGCCATTGTCGAGCGTCAAAAGAACTTCTTCACGCATGGCGAAATCGGCATGCGACCCTTGGTTTTACGCGAGATTGCTGATACGCTGGGTTTACATGAATCCACGATTTCACGGGTGACAACGAGTAAGTACATGCTCACTCCATTTGGAACATTCGAGCTGAAGTACTTCTTTGGGTCACACGTGGCAACGGAAGCCGGAGGCGCTGCGTCATCGACCGCCATCCGCGCACTCATCAAGCAACTCATAGGAGCAGAAGACCCGCAGAGCCCCCTTTCCGACAGCCGAATCGCGGAACTGCTGGCAGAGCAAGGTTTTGTGGTGGCGCGGCGCACCGTCGCGAAATACCGCGAGGCCATGCGAATCCCCGCAGTGAACTTGCGCAAATCTTTGTAGGACAGTCCTGGTGCGCCATGTTGGCCGCTGGGGCATAACGCCGCAGTGCGACATTGCGTCACGTCAATGGCTCGCGCTCATGCCAGCCAGCGTCAACGATGATGCGGCCTGCACTTCGGCATTTCAGCAAGGAGAGCAGCTATGAATCTTCAGATCAGTGGACATCATCTCGAAGTCACGGCATCACTGAAAGAATATGTCGTCAACAAGCTCGAACGCGTGTTGCGCCATTTCGATCAGGTCATAAGTGTCGAGGTGATCCTTTCTGTCGACAAGTCCAAGGAGAAATCGGGACGCCAGAACGCGAGCGTCACCGTGAATCTCAAGGGCAAGGAAATTTTCGTCGAGAAGTGTGACGAAAATATGTACGCCGCCATCGACAAGCTGATCGACATGCTCGACCGCAAGGTAATGCAGTACAAGGACAAGGTTCAGGATCACGGTCGCGAAGCCATCAAGCACCAGCAACCTCCCGAGGCGGAACCGCTACAGTGATTGCGTTCCGGCGTGGTCGTCGCACTGACTGACACTGACGAAAACCCGCAAGGAACCACCGAAGCGTATATCCGTCTCTCGTAAGTCTGGCATCACCCACCGCGGGGCCGTAGAACGGCCCCTTTTATATGGTTCGGCCCTGTTCGGTTTCTCGCCGCGAGCACGGCGGCGGGTGGTCTATAATGCGAGGTCAATCGGGGGTTGGAGGGCGACTAAGCGTTCGCCCGCATTACAAGATGAACCGTTTATTCAAACTCTTACCTGAGTCCAACATCCGGCTTGGACTATCCGTCACCAGCAAGAAGCGCGTCTTCGAGCAAGTCGGCCTTCTCTTCGAGACAAACGCCCAGCTCCAACGCGCGACGGTCACCGACAACCTGTTCGCCCGCGAGCGTCTGGGTTCGACCGGTCTTGGCGAAGGGGTGGCGATCCCACATGGCCGCATCAAAGGGCTGAAGCACCCGATGGCGGCGTTTATTCGCCTCGAAAACCCCATTCCTTTCGAAGCGCCCGACGGCCAGCCGGTGTCCCTGCTGTTTTTCCTGCTGGTTCCCGAGCAGGCCACCCAGCAACATCTCGAGATCTTGTCCGAAATCGCGCAGTTGCTCTCTGACCGCACGATGCGTGAGACGCTGATCAACGCCCCGAGCGCCAACGAGATTCATACCGCACTCGCGAACTGGCAGCCCTGATCCGGGCGCTGCCCGGCCGCTAACCGCTGCGAACCACCGCGAACACAGACGACATCAATAGCTCTCACACCCAACCGAACGAGGCGACGCGGTGGAACTGACCGGCATCAACGCGCAAAGCATATTCGACGACAACGCTGCGACGCTGCGTCTGTCGTGGCTGACAGGCCATGAGGGGTGGGAGCGTGGCTTCACGCCCGAGAGCGTGGCGACGGCCACCTCCAGCGCCGACCTCGTGGGTCACCTGAACCTCATCCACCCGAACCGGATTCAGGTGCTCGGTGAGGCGGAACTGCGCTACTACCAGCGGCTGACGGACGAAAACCGCAAGCGCCACATGGGCGAAGTCATCGCGCTAGAGCCGCCGTTCCTCGTGGTGGCCGACGGCCTCGAAGCGCCGCCCGATCTGGTACTGCGCTGTACCCGCTCCTCCACACCGCTGTTCACCACGCCGTTGTCGACGGCGTCGGTCATCGATAGCCTGCGCCTGTACATTTCACGGGTTTTCGCCCCGCGTTGCACGATGCACGGCGTTTTCATCGACATTCTGGGCATGGGGGTGCTGCTCACGGGCGACTCCGGGCTCGGCAAGAGTGAACTCGGTCTCGAACTGATCAGTCGGGGACACGGCCTGGTGGCCGACGATGCCGTCGATTTCGTGCGTCTTGGCCCCGATTTCGTGGAAGGCCGCTGCCCGCCGTTGCTGCAAAACCTGCTGGAAGTACGCGGTCTCGGACTGCTCGACATCAAGACGATCTTCGGTGAGACGGCCGTGCGCCGGAAGATGAAGCTCAAGCTGATCGTGCAACTGGTGCGCCGTCCCGACGGCGAATTCCAGCGCCTGCCCCTCGAAGCGCAAACGGTGGATGTGCTGGGCCTGCCCATCAACAAGGTGATTCTGCAAGTGGCGGCCGGGCGCAACCTTGCCGTGCTGGTCGAAGCCGCCGTGCGCAACACGATTTTGCAGTTGCGCGGCATCGATACGCTCAAGGACTTCATGGAGCGCCAGCGTCAGGCCATGCAGGATCCGGACGGCATGCAAGGCAAGCTGCTCTGACCCCCTCGCGGCGGCGTGCCTCGGCAGCCGCCTCTGTGGCAGCTCCCAGGTTTCACGTCGAAACACCGCAAACCCTGCGGGTATACCGCAACGCTTGCGTCTTTCTGTCAACGCCGCGCGATTGCGGCGCGTTTTCTATCATGTTGTAATCGCTACGCGGTCCATCCCCCCGTGCCCGTGCGTGACGACCTTATGGAGAGACAATCATGAAGAAAGCACTCGCTGCATTGCTCCTGGTATCCCCGCTGCTCGCATCGCCCGTGTTCGCCCAGACGGCCGCCGCCCCGGCATCCGCCCCCAAGGCGAGCAATTCGCAACAAGACAAGATGAAGGCTTGCAACGCGCAAGCCTCGGGCAAGAAGGGCGACGACCGCAAGGCGTTCATGAAGCAATGTCTGTCGGCAGGCGGTGCCCCCGCAGCCAAGCAAACCCAGCAGGAAAAGATGAAGACCTGTAACACGCAGGCCGCCGGCAAGAAGGGCGACGATCGCAAGGCGTTCATGAAGCAATGCCTGTCGAGCGCACCGGCCGCCTGAGGTTTCGCGCTTTTGCAGTTGCCCGACGGCGCCCTCGATGGGCGCCGTTTTCGTTGTCATGAGGTTGAAGCCAGATTGCAATGGCGCGATGTCTCGCAAATGCAGGGAAAACGGATGGAACGTTCCCGTTTTTTCCCGCTCGACACCCGTACGACACAATCGCTTACCATGATGGTTGTATTCGGGAAATGTCATGAAGATCGTACTGATTACCGGCGTCTCCGGATCGGGCAAATCGCTCGCTCTGAACGTCCTCGAGGATGCGGGATACTACTGCGTCGACAATCTGCCGTCGCGCTTTTTGCCTGAACTCGCCATCTACCTCGGCACACAGAACTACACGCGCCTCGCGGTCGCCATCGACGCGCGCAGCGGCAGCTCGCTCGCCGAACTGCCGCCGATCATCGGCGGTCTGCGCCGCTTCGGTCACGATGTGCGCGTACTTTTCCTCAATGCCACCACGCAGACGCTGGTGCAGCGCTTCTCGGAGACGCGCCGCCGTCATCCGCTCTCGGTCACGGGAGACGACACGCTGACGGCGACCGGTTCGCTCGTCGAGGCGATCGAGAAAGAACGCGAGATGCTCAGCAGCGTGACCGAACTCGGTCACCAGATCGACACCAGCAACCTGCGCGCCAGTGCGCTACGCCGCTGGATTCGCGAATTCGTGCAGCACGACCAGACCGGCCTAACGCTGATGTTCGAATCGTTCGGGTTCAAGCACGGCGTGCCGCTCGACGCCGATCTCGTGTTCGACGTCCGCTCCCTGCCCAACCCCTATTACGACGTGCAATTGCGCCCGCTCACCGGTCGCGATCAACCGGTGATCGACTTCCTGTCCGCTATCCCGGAAGTCGACGAGATGATCAACGACATCGGCGCGTATTTGCAGAAATGGCTGCCGAGTTACATGCGCGACAACCGCAGCTATCTCACGGTCGCCATCGGTTGCACGGGGGGCCAGCACCGCTCGGTGTTCATCTCCGAGACGCTGGGCGAGCGCTTTCGCAACGAGGCGAGCGTGCTCGTGCGTCATCGCGAGCTAGCTCCCCCCTCCGAGTCGAAGTCCTAAGCGCTGAGCCACAGGCCTCGCCGGCGGGAACGGCGACGCCCGATGGATGACGGACGCCGCAGCACTCAGGTCGGCAAGGACAGTTGAGCGCCGCCCGACGCGTGTAGCGACAGTGCATCGGCGATCTTGCGGATCGGCGACGGCAAACCTGCCGCCGTCACGCCCGCGCCATCCAGCCACGCGCGATCCGCCTCGTCCGACGGCGTCGACGACACCGTCAACGTGACCAGCCACGGACGCAGGTGAAGTTTGAAATGCGTGAAAACGTGTGTGAGGCCATGCAACGGCATGAGCGACTGCACCGTCCCTAGCTTGGCGCCCAGCGTGGCGGCACGCCCCGTGAGACGCTCACGCAGCGAGGCGTCGTCGGCATCGCGGGCGTCCGTCGGCGGCGTGAGTTCCGGCAGACTCCACAAGCCGCCCCAGATCCCGCTGTCGGGGCGTCGCTCGAACAAGACCCGATCCCCCGCACGAATCACCAGTACGTCCACGTAACGCTCCGGTTGCGCTTTCTTCGGTTTGGCGGTCGGCAGCGTGCGCTCGCGTCCGGTCGCGTGGGCCACGCAATCGCTATCGAACGGACATTCCCCGCAGCGCGGCTTGCCGCGTCCACACAGCGTTGCGCCCAGGTCCATCATCCCCTGCGTGTAAGCCGGCAAGTCGGTCGTCGGCAGCAGCGATTCCGCCAACGCCCACATCTCGCGCTCGATCTTCGGTGTGCCCGGGAAACCTTCGATGCCGAACACGCGCGCGAGCACGCGTTTGACGTTGCCGTCGAGAATGGCGGCATGCGCGTCGTACGCAAAGGCCGCAATGGCGGCGGCCGTCGAGCGGCCGATGCCCGGCAATGTAGCGAGGGTCTGCGGGTCGGCGGGGAAGCGTCCGCCATGCTCGGCGACCACCACCTGGGCGCAACGATGCAGATTGCGCGCGCGGGAGTAGTAGCCAAGGCCGCTCCAGAGCGACATGACGTCGTCCTGCGGCGCATTCGCCAGCGCGGCGACGTCGGGGAAGCGCTCGAGAAATCGTCCGTAGTACGGAATCACGGTCGCGACCTGCGTCTGCTGAAGCATGATTTCGGACAGCCAGATGCGATACGCGTCGCGCGTGTTCTGCCAGGGCAGATCATGACGGCCATGCTCGGCCTGCCAGGCGATCAGACGCTCGGCGAAGGTGTCCGCAAGCGTGCCGGCAGAGGTGTCGTGAGAAGCGTCGTTCATAAGGGCTTTGGGGGGCTTTTGTGCTGCACGTAAGCGCAGGCGTTATTTCTGACAATGCGGGCAGAAGAACGTGGATCGCTGACCCTGAACGATCTGCCGGATCGCGGTGCCACATACGCGACACGGCTGACCGGCACGATCGTAGACGAAATACTCCTGCTGGAAATAACCGCTCTGACCGTCGCTGCCGACGAAATCGCGCAGCGTGCTGCCGCCCTTCTCGATGGCTGCCGCCAGCACGACCTTGACGGCCTGCGCGAGTTTTTCGGCCCGCGGACGAGACAGTTTGCCCGCCTGCATGCGCGGCGCAATGCCTGCGCGAAAGAGACTCTCCGACGCGTAGATGTTGCCCACGCCCACGACAATCGTGCCGGCAAGCAACGCCTGCTTGATCGACACAGTGCGCCCGCGTGTGCCCGCGTAAAGCAGCGCACCGTCGAAATCGTCCGTCAACGGTTCGACGCCGAGGCCGGCGAGCAGCGGATGCGCGAGTACGTCGCCCGCCGAGCGGGGATGAAAGAGCACGGCGCCGAAACGACGCGGATCGCGATAACGCAACGCACATCGCTCGAAGACGAGATCGATGTGATCGTGCACCCCCGCCGCGGGCAGCGACAGCGGCTCCGGCATCACGCGCAACGTGCCGGTCATGCCCAGGTGCACGAGCAGCCAGCCGGGCGCATATTCGAGCAGCAGATACTTGCCGCGACGGGTCACGCCGACAAGCGTTTCGCCACGTAAAAGGGAATCGAGCCCGTCGGGTACCGGCCAGCGCAACGCGCCGTTGCGAACGTCGATACGCGCAATACGAGTGCCCGCCACGTGCGGCGCGATACCGCGGCGGGTGACTTCGACTTCTGGGAGTTCAGGCATGCCTGCGAACGTTTGCTGAGGATTTAGACTCTATTGTATCGGGCGCGCTACAATCGCTCGAAACCTGCCGTGGATCCCTATGCCGAACACCCGATTCCAGTCCATTCCCGCCGCTGCCCAGACTGCGGTAACCGTGGCACCTGCGGTTTTGCGCCTGCGCGGCGCCCTGGCCCGCGGGGCGTGGGCCGGAGCCGCGGCGCTCGGCGTGACCTGCGCCAGCGCCATCATGGCATTCCTGCCATCTTCGAACGCCTTCGCGCAGACGGTGCAGAAAGCCCCCGCCGCGCCGGCAAGCGCGCCCGCCAAGGCAAGCGCACCGGGGGCGGCCAGCAGCGCGAGTGCAGACGTCGATAGCGAAGACGTCGCCCCGAATGCGAACGTCCCCCGCGAAAAGCTGCCGAACGTCGCCCTCACCAGCGAAATCGTCTTTGAAGTGCTGGCCGCCGAACTGAGCCTGCAACAGGGCAGCCTCGCCCCAGCCTTCAATACCTATATCGCCCTGGCCAACCGGACGAAGGACCCGCGCATGGCGCGTCGCGCCGTCGAGATCGCGCTCGGTGCGCGTCAGCTCGGCGATGCGCTCGTCGCCGCCAAGCTGTGGCATCAGCTCGACCCGACGTGGCGCCCGGCGTCGCAACTGCTCGCCAGCCTCGAAGTCGGCACCGGTCATCTGGCCGAAGCCGAGCCGCTGCTGGTCGATGAACTGAACAAGGTGCCGGAAGCGCGACGCGGTCAGGCCATCCTCGAATTGCAGCAGATGATCGCCCGCAGTCCGGAGCGCGCCACGGGCATCGACTCGCTCAAGCGCATGCTGGCGAACGACATGCAGCGCCCCGAGGCGCAATTGGCCATCGCCCGTTCGCAACTCGACGCAGGCGACACGGCCGGTGCGCGCGCGTCGCTCGAAAACGCACTCAGGCTCAAGCCCGATTACGAAGCGGCGGCCCTCCTTTACGGGCAGATGGGACCGGCCGAGCGCAGCGGCGCCATCGCGAGTCTGAAATCGTTCCTCGACCGGAACCCGGACGCCAAGGAGGCCCGCTTCGCCTACGCCAAGTTGCTGCTGGCGGACAATCAGCTCGACGCCGCGCAGAAGCAGTTCGAGACCCTCGAAAAGCGCTACCCGCACGAACTCTCGACGCTCATGGCGTTGGCGCTGCTCAACCTGCACGCCAATCACCCGGCGCAGGCGGAGCAGTACTTGCAGAAATACGCGACGGAAGCCGAGCAGCAGAACACCGACGGCGCACAGGCTTACGTCTACCTCGCGCAAATCGCGCAGGATCGCAAGGATTATCCGGCCGCCGACAAGTGGCTCTCGAAGATTCGCGAAGACAGCAACGCCTATCTGCCGGCGCAGATCGGCCGCGCGCAGTTGCTGGCCGATCAGGGCAAGGTCGAGGAAGGCCGCGCGCTGCTGCACGGTATCCAGTCGAGCGATCCGCGCGAGCAACTCGCGCTCAAGCGCGCCGAGTCGGACCTGCTCGTCAAGGCCAAGCGTTACGACGATGCCGAGAAGTTGCTCGCCGTCGAGGTCAAGAATTATCCGGACGACGCAGACCTGCTTTACCAGTACGGCATGGTCGCGGAACTGAACAAGCACTACGACGTGATGGAAAAAGCGATGCGTCGCGTGATGGCGACGCAACCCGAGAACGCCCAGGCCTACAACGCGCTGGGCTACTCGCTGACGGAGCGCAACACGCGTCTGCCGGAAGCGCTCAAGCTGCTGCAAAAGGCGTCGTCGCTTTCGCCGGAAGATCCGTACATCATGGATAGCCTCGGCTGGGTGAAGTATCGCCTCGGCGACAAGCAGCAGGCGCTGGAACTGCTGCGTCGCGCGTACGGTATTCAGGCACAGGCCGAGATCGGCGCGCATCTGGGCGAAGTGCTCTGGGAATCAGGCCAGCAGGACGAAGCGCGCAAGACCTGGCGCGAAGCCCTCAAGCTCGATGCTGACGACGATACGCTGCGCTCGACGATGAAGCGTTACAACGTCGCGCCCTAATGCCCATGACAGTGAAGTCCTTCGGGGTGGCGCGAGCGCCGCAGTCGCTCCAGTCACCGCAATTGCCGCAATTGCCTCGGTGGCATCAGTCGACCGAGGGCGCGCGGACGTCACAACCGTCGCGCAGCATCGGTCTGCGAACATTCGCGCGCACGGCCGCACTCGTGCTGGCGTGTTCGACCGCCGTGCTCGCCACCGGGTGCGCGAGCCTCGCGCCGCCGGCGCCTGCCGAGCCGACGGCGGGCGCGAGCGTCGAACACTACCGCGGCCGCTTCGCGGTGCGATACGAACAGAACGGCGAGCCGCGCAACACTTACGGCAATTTCGACTGGCAACAGAACGGCGACAATGCGACCGTTCAGTTACTCGACCCGCTTGGCCAGACGCAGGCGATCGTGCGCGAAAATCCGCGTAGCGCCTCGCTGGAACTGCCCGGCAAAGCGCCCCTGACCGGCCCTCGTCTCGAAGATGTGATGCGCGATGCACTGGGCTTCGCGCTGCCCGTAGGCGGTATGCGCTACTGGTTGCGCATGCAGAGCGCGCCGGGCTCGCAAGCGAGCATCGAACGCGATCCGCAGACGCAGCGCCCCACCCATCTGAAGCAAGACGGCTGGACGATCGTCTATCAGGCATATTTCGACGGCACGCCGCTGCGCGTCAAACGCGTCGACCTGTCGCGCGATCTCGACGGCTCGCCGCTGGCCGTGCGACTCGTGATCGACCCGTAAGCGGCGCCCTCCCCCCTTCCATTCAAGTCGTTTCCGTTTTCGCAACGCCATGTACGAAATCCTGCGTGACTGCCCGGCCCCGGCCAAACTGAATCTGTTCCTGCACATCGTGGGACGTCGGCCTAACGGCTATCACGAGTTGCAAACCGTCTTCCAGTTGATCGATTGGGCCGACACGCTGCATTTCGAGCGGCGCGACGACGCTCAGATCGTGCATACGAACCCGTTGCCGGGGGTCCCGCCGGAGACCGACCTGACAGTGCGTGCGGCGCGGTTGCTCCAGGCGCATTGCGGGGTGCGCTTCGGCGTGGATATCGGGATCGAGAAGCGTCTGCCGGCCGGCGGCGGGATCGGCGGCGGCAGCTCCGATGCGGCCACGACCCTGCTAGCGCTCAATCGCATGTGGCAACTCGATCTGCCGCGCGAGGAACTCCAGACGCTTGCCCTTGAACTCGGTGCCGACGTGCCGTTTTTCGTCTTCGGGCGCAACGCGTTTGCCGAGGGGCTGGGCGAGGCGTTGCAGGCGGTTGATCTGCCGCAGCGGCACTTTCTGGTGGTCAATCCGCGCACGCACGTGGCGACCAACAAAATATTTACCGATCCCCTGTTGACAAGGGATACGAAGATCGTCACAATGGCGTTCTTTCTTGAGCACGCCAACAAAAACGTGTTCGAAACGGATGAAATCTTCCGTAACGACATGCAGGCGGTTGTCACTCGAGAATACGCGGAAGTCGCTGCTGTGATTGACTGGTTCAGAACCTTCACCACTGCACGTATGACAGGTTCCGGTGCCAGCGTGTTTGCGGTATTCGACACGAAGGCAGAAGCGGAAGCGGCATACAAGCGATTGCCGGAGCGCTGGATCGGTCAAGTGACCACCGGCCTGGCCGAACATCCAATGTTCGCCTTCGCGTAAATGGGTTTTACTTTGTTGCGTTTCCTACGACGCAACGAAGGCATCGGTTAGTGTAGGGGAGTCGCCAAGTTGGTTAAGGCACCGGATTTTGATTCCGGCATACGAGGGTTCGAGTCCTTCCTCCCCTGCCAATTTCTCTGTCGTAAAGTCTCAGCATCCAAACGTCCCGCAGGTAGCCAGATGAGTAGTGATAACCTGATGGTATTCACCGGGAACGCCAATCCCGCCCTGGCCCAAGCGGTCGTCGATACACTCGGTATCCCGCTCGGCAAAGCCATGGCCAGCCGGTTCTCGGATGGTGAGATCCAAGTCGAAATTCAGGAAAACGTGCGCGGCAAGGACGTCTTCGTCCTCCAGTCGACGTGCGCGCCGACCAACGACAATCTGATGGAACTGATGATCATGGTCGACGCGCTCAAGCGCGCATCTGCCGGCCGGATCACCGCTGCCATCCCGTATTTCGGCTATGCCCGTCAGGATCGCCGCCCCCGTTCGGCGCGTGTGGCGATCTCGGCGAAGGTCGTGGCCAACATGCTGCAAATCGCAGGCGTCGAGCGCATTATCACGATGGACCTGCACGCCGACCAGATTCAGGGCTTCTTCGATATTCCGGTCGACAACATCTACGCCTCGCCGCTGCTGCTGCAAGACGTGCGCGCCCAGAATCACGAAAACCTGTTGGTGGTGTCGCCGGACGTCGGCGGTGTGGTTCGTGCCCGTGCCCTCGCCAAGCAACTGCATTGCGATCTGGCCATCATCGACAAGCGTCGTCCGAAGGCCAACGTTGCGGAAGTGATGAACATCATCGGTGAAGTCGAAGGCCGTACCTGCGTCATCATGGACGACATGGTCGACACCGCCGGTACGCTGTGCAAGGCGGCACAAGTGCTGAAGGAACGTGGTGCGAAGAAGGTGTACGCCTACTGTACGCACCCGGTTCTGTCGGGCGGTGCAGCCGCGCGCATCAACGCTTCGGAGCTGGATGAAGTGGTCGTGACCGACACGATTCCGCTGCGCGACGACTCGAAGGGCGGCAAGATTCGCCAACTGAGCTGCGCGAACCTGCTGGCCGAGACGTTCTCGCGCATCCGTCGTGGCGACTCGGTGATGTCGCTGTTCGCGGAATAAGCGTTCGGTAAAGTTTTGCGACGGCGCCTGTGTGGCGCCGTTGTTATGTCGGCGGGGAGCCTATCCCCGCCTTTGTTGTTCCTGAGACCCGCATTTTTCGCGGGATTTTCGGGACAAAATCGCTGCCTGGTCGCGGGCAGTTCAAGGAGTTGTTATGAAAGTCGTCGCATTTGAGCGTAATCTGCAAGGTACGGGTGCGAGCCGCCGCCTGCGCAATGCCGGTAAGACAACGGGCATCGTGTACGGTGGGAACGTCGCTCCGCAACTGATCGAACTCGATCACAACGCACTGTGGCACGCCCTGCGTAAGGAAGCCTTCCACTCGTCGATCCTCGACCTGGAAGTCGCCGGCAAGAACGAACAAGTGCTGCTGCGCGATGTGCAGTACCACCCGTTCAAGCAACTGGTTCTGCACGTGGATTTCCAACGTGTCGATCCGAACAAGCCGATCCACGTCAAGGTGCCGCTGCACTTCCTGGGCGCCGAAAACGCGCCGGCCGTGAAGCTGGCTTCGAACGTGATCAGCCACACGCTGAACGAACTGGACGTTAGCTGCCTGCCGGGCAAGCTGCCGGAATTCCTGGAAGTCGACCTGTCGACGCTGGAAGCCGGCAAGACGGTGCACGCCAAGGACGTCAAGCTGCCCGCCGGCGTGACGCTGACGCTGCACGTCGAGCAGGAAAACCCGGTGGTGGCACAAGCCGTTCAACCGGCTGGCGCGGCTGCTGACGAAGCGGCTGCTTCGGCTGAAGGCGAAACGCCGGCTGCCTAAGCCTGACGCGTTAGCTTTCAGCGGCGACGCTGGACGCAAGACCCGCCGCGACATCCCGTCCGGCGGGTTTTTTTATGGCGGTGCGCATGCCACCATGGCGCGTACCCAGATCCTGATACCGAAATGATCAAGCTGATCGTAGGGCTCGGCAATCCGGGCGCCGAATATACAGCGACGCGTCACAACGCGGGCTTCTGGTTCGTCGACGCACTGGCACAGCAAAGCGGCGCCTCGCTCACCAACCAAAAGAACTTTCACGGCTTCGCCGGGCGTGCGCGCGTTGCCGGACAGGAAGTGTGGTTGCTTGAACCGCAGACCTTCATGAACCGCTCCGGGCAATCGGTCGTCGCGCTCGCACGCTTCTACAAGATCATGCCGGACGAAATTCTCGTCGTGCACGACGAACTCGACCTGCTGCCGGGCACCGTCAGGCTCAAGCGCGGGGGCGGCACAGGCGGTCACAACGGTCTGAAGGACATTGCCGCACATCTGACGACGCCGGAGTTCTGGCGTCTGCGACTGGGCATCGGGCATCCGCGAACCCTGCAACCGGCCGGCAGCCAGCAACAGGTCGCAGACTTCGTGCTCAAGCCGCCGCGCAAGGAAGAACAAGGCGAGATCGACGACGCCATGTCACGATCGCTCGACATCGTCGATCTGGTGGTCAAAGGCGAGATGGAAAAGGCGATGATGCGTTTGCACGCGACGCCGGGGAAATAAGCCTGTCCACCGACGCCCCATCGTGGGCGGGACGCATGCGAATCGAGCGGCGCAACGCCGCTCGAATGCTTTTGGCGGGATCTGGCCAGGGCGAGGCGGCTCAGCCTATCAGTCACTGCGTCATTGAGCACGCAATGGAATTGCTCAGGCCGCCCAAGCTGCCCAAGCTGCCCAGGCGATATCAAGCCGACTTGGCGGCTTGCAGATGGGTGTACTTCTCAAGCAATTGCTGCGGTGTCTCGACGTGCTCCGGATTGATCGGAATGCACTCCACCGGACACACCTGCACGCACTGCGGCTCATCGAAGTGACCGACACACTCCGTACACTTGTTCGGATCGATCTCGTAGATCTCGACCCCCATCGAAATTGCGTCGTTCGGGCACTCAGGCTCGCACACATCGCAATTGATGCATTCGTCGGTAATCATCAGTGCCACTGTCGACTCACTTTCCTCTGGCCGCTCGCAAACTCGCGCGAACCCCGGCGAACGGCAGCCATTATGGTTCGCGGAACGATTCCCCAATTATACGGAAGTTAGCAAGTCCCGATCGGCGACGCGTCCGGCACGCTCGTCTTGCCCGCGCGACATCACGGGCGCATCCGTCGATGCACGGATTCGACCGCAAACGGCTCGCTTTGGTGCACGAAGCGCAGCGCCCTGTGGCCGATGTGGCCGATGTGGCCGCTGCGGCCCGTGCGGCCCGTGTGCCATGAGTAGCCATGGGTATGCCGCGTCGTGTAACCCACCGTCCTATGCCCTCGCCTCTGTGGCAACGCCCCCTTTCCATGATTCCGAGCGACTGGCACGGTTAATGCTTCAGCCATGACACAACTGGTCGTACCAGTACGACCACGTTCGCCTGCGCTCGAGACAAGAACGCAAGCCCCCCTCTCTGTTACGCCCCTTTTCGTTATGGCCTTTGGCCAAGGAGTTTGATCGATGCGTGCATTCCTTCATCAGGCCGGTCGTCGCCGGATGCTGCAAGCGGTTGTCGTTGCGTCGCTGGGAAGTCTGATGGGCATCGCCCACGCGGACGTGCTGCAAACGGTCTCAAAGACCGGCGTCATCCGCATTGCCATTCCCCAGGATTTCCCGCCGTTCGGCTCGATCGGCACCGATCTCAAGGTCCACGGTTACGACATCGACATGGCGGAGCTGATCGGCAAGGAAATCGGCGCCAAGGTCGAACTCGTGCCGGTCATCAGTACGAACCGAATCGCTTATCTGACGACAGGCAAGGTGGATGTCGTGATTTCATCGCTCGGCAAGAATGCGGAGCGCGAGAAGGCCATCGACTTCACGAAGGCTTACGCCCCCTTCCCCAAGAGCGTGTACGGCCCGCAGGACATCGTGATCAAAACGCCTGCCGATCTCGCCAACAAGACCATTGCCGTCACGCGCGGCTCGACCGAGGATCTCGCGCTCACGGCCGTCGCGCCGCAAAGCGCCAACATCAAGCGCTATGAGGACAACAACGCGACGGCCGCTTCCTATCTGGCGGGTCAGGTGCAACTCGTCACGCTGGGGAACATCGTCGCGAACGCCGTGCGCGAGAAGAGCAAGCAGCGCGCCTTCGACCTGAAGTTTCCGGTCGAGGAAACGCCCTGCTACATCGGCGTCGGCAAGGGAGAGACGGCAATGGTCGCCAAGCTGAACGCCATCATCGACAAAGCGAAAGCCGATGGACGTCTGAACGCCATGTCCGTCAAATGGATGCAGGCGCCGCTGCCGGCCGGGTTCTGACGCATTTTTCCCGGCATAATCGGCGAATGAAGATCACTCGCCGGGCTTACGCCAATTCGCGCAAACATCGGCGCAACAAAAAACCCCCGCGAGGCGACAACACGCTGCGGGGGTTTTTCATGGTTTCGCGACGAACGATCCCAGCGTTGGAAACGTTGGAAAAGTTAGAAACGGTAAGACTTCAGAGCGCGTTCGTCGCCGCCATCGTTGCGCTGGGCGCGGCGACCTGCGCCGCCAGCTTCAAATTGTACGAACGGATCAGGCCGGGAATCAGGAATGCATCGACGACGACCCAAATGTAGAGGGCGCCGAGAATGAACACGCCCAGACCGCCGAGGAAAATCGTAGACAGACCCACTATCCACAGAACGAGTTGCGCGACGGCAGTGCCCGTGCGCTTCGCATAAAATCGATGACCGCCGAGGCCGCCGAAGAAGAACCACAAAAGATACGCAATGCCCGACGATTTCTTGCTGGCGTCGTACTGCATCATGCCGATGGTGCTCTGGTCCATACATTTCCCCAATGTAACGATGTGCTGATTCTGGAATTTTTGACTTCTACGCGACGCCCCAAAAATTCAGGTCGACAGCGGTGCACATTCTAACGGAGTTCTAAGCATTCGACGCAGGAATCCTGCCTGGCTCCGGAACACAAAGGCATGGATGGCGCCGACCCGCCGTCTCCGGTAGACCGGCGCATCGGGGCCTTGAGTTCGGGTTCGGGTGTGGCTAGGGTTTGGCCGCCATATCGCCGACCTTCGTGACCAGCCACTTTTCGACGGAGGGGAACACGAATTTGCTGACATCGCCGCCCAGTTGAGCGATTTCGCGCACGATCGTACCCGAGATGAACTGGTATTGATCGGACGGCGTCATGAACATCGTCTCGACGTCGGGCAGCAGATAACGGTTCATGCCCGCCATCTGGAACTCGTATTCGAAGTCGGAAACGGCGCGCAGACCGCGCACGATCACGCGCGCCTGATGTTTGCGCACGAAATCCTTGAGCAAGCCGGAGAACCCTTCGACGCTCACGTTCGGATAGTGCCCGAGCACCTCGCGCGCGATGTCGATCCGCTCTTCCAGCGTGAAGAACGGTTTCTTGTTTCGGCTATCGGCCACCCCGACCACGAGCTTGTCGAAAATGCCCGCCGCGCGGCGGACCAGATCTTCGTGTCCTCGGGTCAACGGGTCGAAAGTCCCCGGATAGATCGCCACTACCATGCCAACGTCTCCTCGCGGCTGGGGACCGATACTGCGTACTTGTTCATTGTGGTCTCTAGGTTTTCGGAATCGATTCAAGCAAATGATAATGCACCGCCCCGGCTTTCGCGCGTCGCAGGCATGTCAGATCCAGCGCGGCGAGCGCGTCGTCTTCCAGCGCGACGTCGGATTCGGCGTAGATCACGCCATTCGACGTCAGCAAACGCGCAGCCGGCCCGAGCAAGTCGTCCAGCCAGCCACTCGCGAACGGCGGATCCAGAAATATCACATCGAAAACCCCGGGCGAGAGCGTGGTTATCAGACGCCTCGCATCTGCCTGCACGATCTCGATCTGGTTCGCCCCGAGCTTCGCCTGGTTGGCACGCAACTGACGAACGGCAGGCGCGGCCGCCTCGATCATCAACACCCGCTCAGCGCCACGCGAAGCCGCCTCGAAACCGAGCGCGCCGCTGCCGGCAAAGGCGTCCAGACACTGCATGCCCGTCAGATCCTGACCGAGCCAGTTGAACAGCGTCTCGCGCACGCGGTCAGGTGTCGGCCGCAGACCGTCGCCGGATGGTACCGGCAGCGGCGTGCGCTTCCACTGGCCACCGATGATACGGACCTGTTGCGGTGCGCCGCGTGCCACGTTACCTGCACCGGACTTCATACCGTTCTCCGCGACACCGTCTGAGCAAGCGCAGTCGGCTCAAGCGCATCGTCGACGGTGGAAAAATGGGAGTACGCGCGTCGAGGCGCGCGCTGAAAATCCAAAATCATGGCAATTCACGCTACATTGTTGAGGCGAAACATACCACATCGCCCGCATCCCATGCCCGACAAGGATTTGCGACTGGCACGACCGTACACGGGCAGCCACGTCGCGGGCCTGCGCCGTGGCGAAGCGCCCCGCCGCGACACGCAATGCAGGCAGTGATGTCCGAGGCAATCGACGACAGCGGGCACGCACGCCCCCCAACAGGAGACCGCCATATCCCTATGACCGACGCCGCCATCGAGGTATCCGAACTGTGCAAGGCCTATGACGGCCGTCCCGTGGTCGATCACCTGTCGCTGCGCGTCGCGCCCGGCGAGTGCTTCGGCCTGCTGGGACCGAACGGCGCAGGCAAAACCACCACATTGCGCATGCTGCTCGGACTGGTCACGCCCGACAGCGGCGCCATCCAACTCGGCGGCATGCCCGTTCCCCGTCTCGCGCCGGAAGCCCGGCGGCGCGTCGGTGTCGTGCCCCAGTTCGACAATCTCGACCCCGACTTTACCGTACGCGAAAATCTGGCCGTCTTCGGACGTTATTTCGGACTCTCCTCCCTCGATATCAAAGAACGCGTACCCGCGCTACTGGCGTTCGCCCGGCTCGAATCGAAAGCGCACGCCCGCGTCGGACAACTCTCGGGCGGCATGAAGCGACGCCTTACCCTGGCGCGCGCCCTCATCAACAACCCGGACCTGCTGGTGCTCGATGAGCCGACCACGGGTCTCGACCCGCAGGCCCGCCATCTGATCTGGGAGCGCCTCAAATCGCTGATGAACGAGGGCAAGACGATTCTGCTGACGACTCACTTCATGGAGGAAGCCGAACGCTTGTGCCACCGGCTCTGTGTGATCGACGCAGGGCGCAAGATCGCCGAGGGCACGCCCCCGGAACTCGTTGCGCGCGAGATCGGTTGCGACGTCGTCGAGGTGTTCGGAGACGTTCCCCAAGCGCTGCTCGCCGACCTCGCCCCGCTCGCCGAGCGCATCGAGACCAGTGGCGAGACGCACTTCTGCTACGTGCGAGACGCCGCCCCGGTCGTGAACGCGTTGCGCGACCAGCCCGGCGTACGCTATCTGCATCGGCGCGCCAATCTGGAAGACGTCTTCCTCAAACTCACCGGACGGGAGATGCGCGATGACTGAACACGACCGACGTGACGACCCGGCGAGCGCCGACGCCGCCGCGATACCGGCAACGCACGCCACCACCGAAGCGCCGCCGCGCCCTGCCGAATCCCACCGCAGCGCGCCGGATGCACCGCGCTACCTTCCCGGTGCCACGCCATGGATGGGCGTGTGGCGACGCAACTTCCTCGTCTGGCGCAAGCTCGCGATGGCATCGATGTTCGGCAATCTGGCCGATCCCATGATTTACCTTTTCGGATTGGGGTTCGGGCTGGGCATGATGGTCGGCGACGTTGACGGCACGTCCTACATCGCGTTTCTTGCGGCGGGCACCGTCGGTTCGAGCGTGATGTTCTCGGCAAGTTTCGAGTCGATGTACTCGGGCTTTTCGCGTATGCACGTTCAGCGCACGTGGGAGGCCCTCATGCATACGCCGCTCACGTTGGGCGACGTCGTACTCGGCGAAGTGGTGTGGGCTGCGAGCAAAGCGGTGCTCTCGGGCGTCGCGATCCTGCTCGTGGCGAGCGTGCTCGGCTACGCCCGCATCGAGAGCCTGGCGGTCGTGTTGCCGGCCGTGCTGCTCGCTGGTCTGGCATTCGCCAGTCTGGCGATGGTGATGACGGCGCTCGCGCCGAGCTACGACTTCTTCATGTTCTACCAGACGCTCGTGATGACGCCGATGCTGCTGCTCTCGGGCGTGTTCTTTCCCCTGTCGCAACTGCCGGCGGCCGCACGCCACATCACCGAGTGGTTGCCGCTGGCGCACGCGGTGGCGCTGATTCGTCCCGCCATGCTGGGACGCGCCATCGACCAGCCATGGCTGCACGTCGGTGCACTCGCCCTCTACGCCGTCATCGGCTTTGCGGTGGCGCTCGTGTTACTGCGTCGGCGGATTCTTCGATAGCGCGAATGCCGACGCTCACGCGAAAAAACGGCACCGAGATTTTTTTTCGGTACCGTTTTTTTACGTCATCGCTGTCGATACGCGATCATTTGGCGGTCTTTTTCACCACGGGCGTGGCGCTCGGCGCCGCAGCGCCTGCGCTCGCCGCACCGAACACATCGCTCGGCCCCACCACGACCGTCGCGAGACGCTCCGGCTGAACATGACGCGCGAAGGCGTCTTTCACCTGCGCGGCGGTCACGGCTTCGACCTTGCTCGTCCACGTGTCCAGATAGTCCAGCGGCAAATGATAGAAGCCGATGGCGGCCACGTTCGCCAGCAGTTTGCGGTTGCTGTCCAGACGCAGCGGGAACCCATTGGTCAGGTTGTCCTTCGCCGCCTGCATCTCCTCATCGGTCGGCCCGTCCTGAACGAACTTGGCAAGCGTCTCACGCACGACCTTGAGCGCTTCCGGCGCCTGCTCGCGACGCGTCTGCAAATTGATCTCGAACGGCCCTTCCTGCAACTGCGGCACGAAGCCACTCGACACACCGTACGTCAGACCCCGCTTTTCCCGGACCTCGGCCGTCAAACGCGACACGAAACCGCCACCGCCCAGCACGTAATTGCCCACCAGCAGCGGGAAGTAGTCAGGATCGCTGCGCGCCATCGACGCTTGTCCCGTTGCGATGTGGGCCTGCTCGGCCGGATGCGGCAAATCGATCTGCACGGCGCTGCGCAGCGCCGCGACCGGCGGCAATGTCGGCGGCGTGACCCCAGCCGGCATGGCGTCGGTCAGTTGCGCGACAAGCTTCTCCGCCTGGGCACGATCGATATCGCCGACGATGGAGACGACCGCCCGTCGGGGGCTATACATATCGCGATAGAAGCGCAGCAGATCGTCGCGCTTTACGGCGTTCACGCTGGCGACGGTCGGCGTCACACCGTACGGATGGCTGCCGTAGATCGCACTGCGAAAAGCCTTCTCGGCGATGGCCTCCGGCTTCGTATCCGACTCGGCAATCGCCGACGACAGACGCGCCGTCTCACGCTTGAGCACGGCTTCGGGGAACGTGGGATGTTGCAGAAACTGCGCCAGGGTACTCACTGCGGCATCGCGCTCCGCCGCCGACGACAGCGTGCGCATGGTGATGGTCGCGGCGTCGCGTCCGGCGCTCGTCGCTTCCATCGCCCCCACATCGGCGAACCGGTCGGCAATCTGCGCTTCGCTCAGCGCGGGACGCCCGCCCGCAGCGGCGGCGCCGGCGTCGAGCAACCCGGCCGTCAGCAACGCCAGCCCCGACTTGCCAGGCGGGTCGTAACGACTGCCGGCGTCGAAATCGATGTTCAGATCGATCATCGGAATGGAGCGGCTCTCCACGAGCATCACCTTCGCGCCCGACGGGGCAATCCAGCTCTGGATCGGCAGTGCAGCGTTCGCCGTCAGCGGCACAACGCTCAGCAGCGCACCCGCCGCGACGCAGGCAACAGAGGTGAAGGCGGCCATCAATCCCGTTCGCGCGGGCATGGAGAACGCACGCAACCGTGCGGAAATTTTCATCATCGTGTGGCCCTCTCAGCGCATGTTCTTCAAGTCTTCCGCCCCTTGGGCGCGGCGCTTGCGTGTCGCCTCGTCGATCGGTTGCGGCACCAGTGTCGCCACCGTCAACGATTCGTCGCCGAAGTATTTGCCGGCCACCGCCTGCACTTGCGCGGGCGTTACTGCCTTCACCTTCTCCAGCATGCGGTCGATCTGCCGCCACGAAATTCCCGACATCTCGCTCAGACCGATTTCCATCGCCTGTCCGAACACCGAGTCGCGCTTGTAGATCTGCGACGCAACCACCTGCGCCTTCACCCGCTTGAGCTCGGCTTCCGTCACCCCGTGGGCGGCGATGTCGGCCACCTGGGCTCGCAGGGCTTTCTCCATCTGCTCAGGCGTTTTGCCTTGCGCAGGCGTAGCGTCCATGATGAAAAACTGCGGGCCGCGGCCAACGCCGTCATAGCTCGCCCCAACGTCGTTCGCGATACGCTGCTCGCGCACGAGGCGGCTCGTCAGACGCGCATTGCCGTACCCGTCGAGCACAGCGCTGAGCACTTGCAACGCGTAGACGTCGTCGTCTTTCTCGACGTCGTTCAGACGCGGTGCGCGCCACGCGAGCATTACGTTCGGATTTTCAGCCGGCGCCGTCACGAACACGCGGCGCACCCCCATCTGCGCCGGTTCGTTCTGCGGGCGACGATCGGGCAGCGTATGCGACTTGATCGGGCCGTAATACTTTTCGGCAAGCGCCTTGACCTGAACGGGGTCCACATCTCCGCTCACGACGACCACGGCGTTGTTGGGCGCATACCAGCGCTCGTACCAATCACGGGTGTCCTGCACGGTCATATGCTGAAGATCGTCCATCCAGCCGACGATCGGGCGACGATACGGGTTGGCGACGAGCGCCGTGGCCATGAGTTGCTCATAGAGCAGTGCGCGCGGCTGATCGTCCGTACGGAGACGGCGCTCCTCCATCACCACCTGAATCTCTTTGGCGAATTCGTCGGCGGACAGCGTCAGATTGGCCATGCGGTCGGCTTCGAGACGCATCATCTCCGGCAGACGCGACTTCTCCGTCTGCTCGAAGTACCCGGTGTAGTCCTTGCTGGTGAACGCGTTTTCCCGGCCGCCGAGCGCGGCGACCTGACGCGAGAACTGGCCCGGCCCAACGGTGCTGGTGCCCTTGAACATCATGTGTTCCAGCGCATGAGCAACGCCGGTGGTGCCGTTGAACTCGTCGAGCGACCCGGCGCGATACCAGACCACGTGAGCGACCGTCGGTGCCCGGTGATCTTCGCGCACAATCAGCCGAAGGCCGTTCGATAGCGTGAATTCCGAAGTGTTGTCCGTCGTCTTGCTGCCGCCGTTACCCACGGTGTCGGCGGCGTAGCCCAGGCTCATCACACCCGCCAGAGCCAGTCCGGCTAAGGCGTGTCGCCAGCGCATGGTTCCCGTCATGGATCCCCTTTCGCCCGTCATGGACGTCGATTCGCGTCTGATAAAATACGTCGCATTTCCCGCGTCGGAAACAACGACCCGCCCATTGTAGGGCGTTTTGTGCGGCGCGAATGGCCGGACAATTCTTAGCTGCACGCCGATAGCGCGCCCCCACGTCGAGTTCTTCACCCCATGTTCAGTTTCTTCAAGCGCTTCAAGTCGGGCGGTAACAAGGCCGCCGAGACGAGCCCCGCACCGACCGAATCGCAAGCCGCCTCCAACGCCTCCGACGCCTCCGACGCCGCAGCGCCGGCCCCGTCGCCCGAAGCGCCGCAAACCCGGCAAGCGCCCGCACTCTCGCAACCGCCCCAGCAAAGCGTTGCCGCGCCCGTTCAGTCGGTTCAATCACCGCACGCTGCGCCGGCTGCACCGGCTATCCCTGCTCCCCCGGCCGTCCCCGTTGCTGCCACGGCCGTTCAGCCCGCGACGCCGACGCCCGCTGCCGCCCCCGTGACAGCGCCCGTGGAAAATACGGCGCAGTCCGAGCGGGTTCAGGGAAATATCCCAACGCCCGTTGTGCCGACCGACGCCGCACCGGTGACTGCACCGCAAATAGAACCGCAGATCGCACCGAAGATCGCACCGGCGCCGGTCGAACCGGTCGAGATTGCCGACACTCTGCATGCGTCCGAACCTGCCGAGCCGCTCTCATCGCCGCCGACGCCGGTGGTCGTCAAGGACGCTCAGGGTGAGGCCATCGGCGAAATCGTCGCAGCTCCGGCACCGGCACCGGCAGCCAAGCGCTCTTGGCTTACCCGTCTGAAGGCCGGCCTGTCGAAGACGAGTGCAGGCCTCACGGGCATCTTCGTCGGCGTGAAGGTCGATGAGAATCTGTTCGAAGAACTCGAAGGCGCGCTGTTGATGAGCGATGCCGGCGTGGAAGCCACCACGTATCTGCTCGACGCCCTGCGCAAGAAGGTCAAGACCGAGCGTCTGACGGAAGGCGAGCAGGTCAAGCGCGCGCTGCACGACCTGCTGGTCGACTTGCTGCGCCCGCTGGAGCAAAGCCTCGTGCTCGGACGCGAAGCGCCGATGGTCGTGATGATCGCGGGCGTGAACGGCGCGGGCAAGACCACCAGCATCGGCAAACTCGCCAAGCACTTCCAGCACTACGGCCAGTCCGTGCTGCTCGCTGCCGGCGATACCTTCCGCGCCGCCGCCCGTGAGCAACTGGCGATCTGGGGCGAGCGCAACAACGTCGCCGTCGTCGCACAGGAAAGCGGCGATCCGGCCGCTGTCGTGTTCGACGCCGTGAGCGCCGCACGCGCGCGCAAGATCGACATCGTGATGGCGGACACCGCAGGCCGTCTGCCCACGCAGTTGCATCTGATGGAGGAGCTCAAGAAGATCAAGCGCGTGCTGGGCAAGGCCGCCGAAGGCGCACCGCACGAAGTGCTGCTCGTGATCGACGCGAACACCGGCCAGAACGCCCTCGCACAGGTCAAGGCGTTCGACGACGCGCTGACCCTCACCGGCCTGATCGTGACGAAGCTCGACGGTACCGCCAAGGGCGGCATTCTGGCCGCGATCGCGCGCCAACGCCCCGTGCCGGTGTACTTCATCGGCGTAGGCGAAAAGGTCGAAGACTTGCAGCCGTTCTCGGCACGCGAATTCGCCGACGCCTTGCTCGGATAAGCATCGCGCCGGCCCTTCGGGCGGGTCGATTCCCGACGTCGCGCTCGTCCGGACGCGTTGCCGATACCGAGAGGTCTTGAGCGCCGCGGTCATCGGCGCAACTGCGCAACTGCGCAGCGATGCACCGGCGCATCCACGCCGGCAAGTTCCCCGACCGGGCCCTCTCATCACCTGCCCAAAAGCCAACGGCCCGCCCATTGACGAGGCGGGCCGTGCGTTTTCATCCCTCGACTGTCTTTACATCTGCTGCGCCACGAGTCCCGCGCACAACCCCCACATCATCAGGCCGACGAAACCGTCGAGGATCTGCCACGCGCGCGCTCGCGAGAAAAGCGGCGCCAGCAGACGTGCACCGTACCCCAACGCCGTAAACCACAACACCGACGCGATCATCGCCCCACCGGCAAACCACGCATTGCCGGGCGACGGTTCACGCGCGCCGATGCCACCGAGCAGGATCACCGTGTCCAGATAGACGTGCGGATTGAGCAACGAGAGCATCAGCACGAGCACGACCGCACGCTGCCAGGTCATCGCCTGCGTGGCGGCCTTGCTACCGTCGGCCTGCAACGCGCCCGTCCCACGGAACGCCGCCCGCCAGGCACGCCAGCCATAAAGAAACAGAAACGCCGCGCCGCCCCACGTCACGATAGTGATGAAGCTCGGATACGCCGCGATCAGGCCGCCCATGCCGGCCACGCCCGCTGCAATCAGCACCATGTCGCAAATCGCACAGACCGTTACGACCACGCCCACGTGACGCTTCAAGATGCCCTGCCGTAATACGAACGCATTCTGCGCACCAATTGCCATGATGAGGCTGGCGCCGAGCGCCATGCCCCGCCAGAAAGCCGGATCGATCATCAGTTCGCCGACTCTGCATCGGGTTGGGCTTCGGGGGCGGCGCGTTGGAACGCTTCGAGCGTGCGGCAGTGTGCGTCGATGGCAGCGATGCGCGCAAACGGCGTCATGTCCACCTTGAAGCGGTTGGCGTTGTAGACCTGCGGGATCAGGCAGCAATCGGCCATCGTCGGCGTATCGCCGAAAACGAACTTGCCCGGCGAAGTCTGCGCTTGCAGACGCGCTTCGAGCGCCTTGAAGCCCTCGACGATCCAGTGCACGTACCAGGCGTTCTTCTGGGCTTCGGTCACGCCCATGTCGTGCTTGAGGAAACGCAGCACGCGCAGGTTGTCGATCGGGTGGATGTCTGCCGCGATGTCCAGCGCCAGCGCACGCACCTGTGCACGCGCCACCGGATCGGTGGGCAACAACGCGGGCGTCGGGTGCACCTCCTCCAGATATTCGATGATGGCGAGCGACTGGTGAATGTTGACATCGCCGTCGACGAACGTCGGCACCAGCGCGTTGACGTTGAGCGCGCGGTAGGCCGGCTTGAGCTGCTCTCCGCCGTCGCGCACCAGATGCACCGGGGCGATGTCGTAATCGAGCCCCTTCAGGTTCAGAGCGATACGCACCCGATACGCGGCGGAACTGCGAAAGTAGCTGTACAGCGTGGACATGACAGACCTCAAAAGCGGAAATGGGGAGAAACAGGCGAGACACCGGGAGACGCGCAGGCCGTAGCCGCCATTCAGGCGATCCCGGTGATCCCGACGATCCCGGTGATTCAGGTGATGCCGTCAGTCACCGGCAGCCCCGACGCGGTGCGGCGCATCCGAACACGAGATGGTACTGCAAGCGCTGGCCCCGATGACACTTGATTGCGTATGATGGATGCATCCTCGCAATTTCCTGCGAACCCGCGAACGCCCATCCCCGTTTCCCCGTCGACACAAGCGTCATGACCTCCGCCGCCCCATTTGCCTGCGCCCCGCTGCTCAAGATCATCGCCCGAGGCGCCAAAGGCGCCCGTCCGCTCAGCGCGGACGAGACCCGCACGCTGTTCGACGCCATTCTCGCCGACCGTGTGTCGCCCGCCGAGCTGGGCGGCGTGCTGATCGCGTACCGCATCAAGGGTGAAACGCCCGTCGAGCTGGGGGCGATGCTCGATGCCGCGCACGCTACCTTCGCACCGCTCTCGGCCCCGGCCGACGCGCCGCCGCCGGTCCTGCTGCCGAGCTACAACGGCGCACGCAAGCAACCGAATCTCACGCCGTTGCTGGCCTTGCTGCTCGCCCGGGAGGGCATTCCGGCGCTGGTGCACGGACAGCATCACAGCGGGGCGAACCGCGTCGGCACGCAAGCCATCTTCAAGGCACTGGGGCATGACGCGTGCAGCTCGGCCGCGCAGGCCGAAGCGGCGCTGCGCACCCGGCGCGTCGCCTATCTGCCCATCGCGGCGCTTTCGCCGGCATTGGAGCGTCTGCTGGAGATGCGCTCACCGCTGGGTGTGCGCAATTCGGGGCATACCGTCGTCAAGCTGTTGCAGCCGTTCGCCGGGCCGGCGCTGCGCTTGGTGAACTACACCCATCCGGAGTACCGGGAGACGTTGAGCGAGATGTTTACCGACGCCGCCAACAGCGCCGCCCCGGGCGTACTGCTCGCTCGTGGAACGGAAGGCGAACCGGTTGCGGATGCGCGTCGTCAGACGGCTATCGAGGGCTTCGCGGACGGGGCATACCGCTTGTGGCAGGCGGCAGAGGAAGGCGCCTCCGGCACGCCGCCGGCGCTCCCTGCCGCCGATGCCGTGGCGACGGCGCAATGGACCGAAGCCGTGCTCGCGGGCGAGATACCCCTGCCCGAGCCGATTGCGCGTCAGGTGGAGGTGATTCGTCAGGCGCTCGAAATGTCAGGTGCGACGGGTTCGGGTGCCCGGTAGGGACGATACCGTCAGGGAGATGGGCGGCGAGGTCTCCGGCGGGGCAATAGAGGATGGAGGAGGATGGTGGAGGTCGATGGGGGTCCACGACGCGCCCACAACACGCCCGCAATACGCCCATAACGTCCCGCTACTCGCTCGATTCTCGGCCTAAATACGACCAAAACCAGGGAATCCCAATTTTCCGGAACATTTCATCCCGAAAGCGATCCAAACTTTCGTTTTGGAGAGGACGCCCGATCAGTCTCGAGCGGACGCCAGGTCGGCATCGCCAACAAAGGTATGCCCCGCACACGCACGGAACAACGCCAGCGGATTCAGTCCGTGGGCGCCGCCCGGGTCGCCTGCCAGGAAATCAGATGCCAGACCCCGGCTTCCAGCACATGCACGGCGGTGTAGACCATCTGAGAATTCAGCGAGCCGGTGGCGGTCTCGAGTTCGACGTCGAGCCTGCCGGTCACGACCACGGTATCGCCGAACTCGCGAAGTTCCTGAGCAGTCACATCGATAGCGGCGTATTTTCGGCGGCCCGAACTGAGGGCATTGAGAAACTCGCCTTTCGACTCGCGTTTGCCGTTCGAATGGACATAGGACAGACCGTCCGCGAGATGCTTTTCGAGCTCGTCGATATTGCCGTCGATCATCGCTTCGAAGCGCGCCGATTCGCGTCGCCGCACCTCGTCAATGTGCTTACCAGCCATGCTGATCCTCCCGTCTTCTCCATCACCAACCGCTCGCGGCTTGGGTTGCAATTTACACCATCCGAGTCACGTTTGCGCCAGTGACTTCTCCCGTTTGACGGAGGGTGCTGGAAAACCCCGAGAAGCCGGAAACTTCCCGCCCGGCAAGGGTTCTAACGTCTTTAGCACTCATTGAAAGAGAGTGCTAAAATGCTTTCCCAGAGGCTAACCAGGAGTCCACCACTTGAGTACTGCCGCCAACAAGCATCCGACGACGCCGGCCACCGGCACGGCGCCGAATTCGCGTGCCCTCGCTCTCGCCCCGTCGGCATTGATGCTGCCGGGCAGTCTGGGCAATATCGACAGCTACATTCAGGCTGTCCATCGCATTCCCATGCTTTCCGCCGAGGAAGAGCAGTCGCTCGCCAAGCGTCTGCGCGAAAACGACGACCTCGAAGCCGCCCGTCAACTGGTGCTCTCGCACCTGCGTCTGGTGGTCTCGATCGCGCGTAACTACCTCGGTTACGGTCTGCCGCACGCGGACCTGATTCAGGAAGGCAATATCGGCCTGATGAAGGCCGTCAAGCGCTTCGACCCGACCCAGGGTGTGCGGCTCGTGTCGTACGCCATGCACTGGATCAAGGCCGAGATTCACGAATACGTGCTGAAGAACTGGCGCACGGTCAAGGTCGCCACGACCAAGGCTCAGCGCAAGCTGTTCTTCAACCTGCGCAGTCAGAAGCAGGGGCTTCAGGCGTTCACGCCGGAAGAAATCGATCAGGTCGCGCGCGATCTGAACGTCAAGCGTGAAGACGTCATCGAGATGGAAACCCGGATGTCGGGCGGCGATATCGCCCTCGAAGGTCACAGCGACGACAGCGACAGCGCAAGCTTCGCCCCCATCGCCTATCTGGCCGACTCCCATCAGGAGCCGACCGCCGTGATCGCCGCACGCGAGCGCGACCATCTGCAAAGCGACGGTTTGCAAACGGCGCTCGGCCGTCTCGACCCGCGCAGCCGCCGCATCATCGAAGCGCGCTGGTTGTCGGTGGCCGACGACGGTAGCGGCGGCGCCACCCTGCACGAGCTGGCAGACGAGTTCGGTGTGTCGGCCGAGCGTATTCGCCAGATCGAAGTCGCGGCAATGAAAAAGATGAAAGGTGCGCTGCAAGCGTACGCCTGATGCAGACGTCACCCCGGATCGGAGCGTGACGACAACGCGGCGCAAGCATTAAGCGCTTGCCGGGCACTCGTCGAACGCTTGCCGACCAATGGCGGGCGAGCGCGACAAATTGCCACACGACACCCCCGATCGACGCCGGTGACATTCACCGGCAGCCAAGCCCCGTGAGACTCACGGGGCTTTTTTATTGCGCATCGAAAGTTCACACATCATCTGCGCCGGACTTGATGCATCGCAAGGTCGTCCGGAAGACCGCTCGATAGAATCGGCTCGTACGTGGCCATGCTACGTGCGAAGGACGGCCCGGGGGCCGTTCGCCGCGCCGGACCCTTGTCTCGAACCCGCTTCTCATCGGCCGTGCTCCACAGCGGCAGATCCGCATCGAACCAGCGTCATCTGCGTGTCATACGCCCCCGTGCGCTGCGGTTTGACATTTTCAAGCGATAAGGCAAAATGCGCCGAAAGTCGACGCGGTTTCCGACACACGACTTTCGACGCCAGGAGCCGTCACGGATGGACACCCACTCTCCTAGCAGTCCGAAGCCTCTCGCCACGACCGCAGCTGCTGCCGCGTCGTCGGGCAACGCGCCGGCCGGCGCGTCGGGCGCCACATCTGCCGCAAAACCCGGATCCGGCGCCCTGGCCTGGGTGCGCAGGCGCTGGCGCACCCGCCCGTCGCGCTTTGCCCTCGAAATCCTGATCGTTCTCGCGATCAAGGTAGTACTCCTGTTCATTCTGAAGCACGCGTTCTTCGACGCCCCGATGGCCAAGCACATGCAGTTGCCACCGGACGTCGTGGCCCGCGCCCTCCTCGGGCCGCAGGCCGTCGAAGCGCAGTCCCCCACCAAAAATCAAGGTGTCCGCCATGATCAGTAGCGAAGTCGTCGACCTCTCGCGCTTGCAGTTCGCCATAACGGCGCTGTATCACTTCCTGTTCGTTCCCCTCACATTGGGCTTGTCGTGGCTGCTCGTCATCATGGAGTCGGTCTATGTGATGACCGGCAAGCAGATCTACAAAGACATGACCCAGTTCTGGGGCAAGCTCTTCCTGATCAACTTCGCGATGGGCGTGACCACCGGTCTTACGCTCGAATTCCAGTTCGGCACGAACTGGGCGTACTACTCGCACTATGTCGGCGACATCTTCGGTGTGCCGCTCGCCATCGAGGGGCTGATGGCGTTCTTCCTCGAAGCGACGTTCGTCGGCCTGTTCTTCTTCGGATGGAACAAGCTCTCTCGCATCGGCCACCTGGCGACGACCTTCGCCGTGGCGCTGGGCTCGAACCTCTCGGCCCTGTGGATTCTCGTAGCGAACGGCTGGATGAACCATCCGATCGGCGCTCACTTCAACTACGAGACCATGCGCATGGAACTCACGAGCATCTGGGAGGTGATCTTCAACCCGGTGGCGCAAGTGAAGTTCGTGCACACGCTGTCGGCCGGTTACGTGACCGCCGCGATGTTCGTGCTCGGCGTCTCCGCGTGGTACCTGCTCAAGCGTCGCGACGTGCCGTTCGCGCTGCGCTCCTTTGCCGTCGCCGCAGGTTTCGGTCTGGCCTCGACCCTCTCCGTCATCGTACTGGGCGACGAATCGGGCTACACCACCGGTGAAGTGCAGAAGGTGAAGCTCGCCGCCATCGAAGCGGAATGGGAGACCGCCAAGCCGCCGGCATCGTTCACGCTGTTCGGCTTCCCGAACCAGAAGGAAGAGCGCACCGACTATGCGGTGAAGATTCCCTGGGCGATGGGTCTGATCGCCACGCGCTCGGTCGACACCCCGGTGGTCGGTCTCACGCAACTGCGCGACGAGCACAAGGACAACATCAAGCGCGGCATGCTGGCATTCGCCGCACTTGAAAAGCTGCGTGGCGGCGATACCTCGCCGGCCGTGCGCGCCGAATTCGACAAGTACAAGGACGATCTCGGCTACGGTCTGCTGCTCAAGAAGTACACGCCGAACGTCGTCGACGCCACGCCTGAACAGATCCACCTGGCGGCCAACGACACGATTCCGCCGGTCGCGCCCGTGTTCTGGTCGTTCCGCATCATGGTCGGCCTCGGCTTCCTGTTCCTGTTCACCTTCCTGTGGGCCTTCTGGCTGTGCGCACGACGTCGCCTGCTCAAACCGCGCTCGGCATGGTTCCTGCGCTGGTGCGTCTGGGCGATTCCGCTGCCGTGGCTCGCTGCGGAGTTCGGCTGGATCGTCGCCGAAGTGGGACGCCAGCCGTGGACCATCGCCGGTATTTTGCCGACGCATCTCTCGACGTCGTCGCTTTCGGCGAGCGACCTGTACATGAGCCTCGCGGGTTTCATCATCTTCTACACCGCGCTGCTCATCATCGAAATGTTCCTGATGGTGAAGTACGTCAAGCTCGGCCCGTCGTCGCTGCACACCGGCCGCTATCACTTCGAGACGGAAGGGTCCGGCGGGTCCGCTATCGTAAGCGACCGCCCGGCGACTTCGGTCTGATCGTCAGGGAGAAACCACATCATGATGATCGATTACACCGTACTCAAGCTGATCTGGTGGGTGCTTATCGGCGTGCTGCTGATCGGCTTCGCCTTCTTCGACGGTTTCGACATGGGCACCGGCACGCTGCTGCCCTTCCTCGGCAAGACGGACGCGGAGCGACGCGTCATCATCAACACCGTCGCCCCGACCTGGGAGGGCAATCAGGTCTGGTTCGTCACCGCCGGCGGCGCCATGTTCGCCGCATGGCCGCTCGTCTATGCGGCCGCGTTCTCCGGCCTGTACTGGGCGCTCCTGCTCGTACTGTTCGCGTTGTTCCTCCGACCGGTCGGTTTCGACTATCGCAACAAGTTGCCCAGCGCACGCTGGCGCACGTCATGGGACTGGGCACTGTTCGTTGGCAGCACGGTGCCGTCGCTGGTGTTCGGCGTCGCCTTCGGCAACTTGCTGCTCGGCCTGCCGTTCTCGTTCGACAACACGCTGCGCTCGACATACACCGGATCGTTCTGGGCGTTGCTCAATCCGTTCGCGCTGCTGTGCGGGCTGGTGAGTCTGCTGATGCTGCTCACGCACGGTGCGGCGCATCTGCGAATGAAAGCCGACCCGATCGTCGCCGCGCGGGCTGGACGCATCATGCGGTTCACCGCGCTCGGCACGCTGCTGCTGTTCCTCCTGGCAGGCGCACTGGTCGCCACCCATGTCGACGGCTTTGCCATCACGCGGATGGGCGCGACCGATTCGCCGGCCAACCCTCTGCTCAAGCAGGTCACGACGGGGCCGGGGCTGTGGCTCACGAACTATGAAACCTATCCCTGGATGATCGCGGCGCCGATCGTGGCCGGCGTGTGCGCGCTGCTCGCGGCGTGGCTCGCCACGAGCCGCGCCTATGTGTGGACGTTCGTCGTCACCGGCCTGATGATGGCCGGCATCATCCTGACCGCCGGCTTCTCGATGTTTCCCTTCGTCATGCCCTCGGCCACTGCGCCGGGCAGCAGTCTGACCGTGTGGGATGCCACGTCGAGCCAGCTTACGCTGCAAATCATGCTGATCGCGGTGATCGTCTTCCTGCCTATCGTCCTGCTCTACACCGGTTGGGTGTATCGCGTGATCCGTGGCCGCGTGACGATCGAGACGGTCAACGACAACCCGCACACGATGTACTGATCAAGGAGTCGCGACATGTGGTACTTCTCTTGGATTCTCGGCCTTGGCCTCGCGCTCGCGTTCGGCATCATCAATGTGATGTGGTTCGAGGCGCACGACGACCTCGAACGTCGCAGTCAGGAAGGCAACTGAGGCGACTGAAGCGACTGAACCGGCGCAGGGGATTCGGGTAGCCCGCAGGACTGCCCGACACCGCACCGGCGCAGACGCCAACGTGCCGCAGCAACGAAAATCGCGCCTCATGGGCGCGATTTTTTATGTCAACGGACAGTCGCTCGACGTCATCTAGACGCCATCCCGACGCCCTCCACGCTACCGGTCAAGCCCGGGCTGCGGCAGCCGGCCGATCAGACCGATCCGATCGAGGCGCTATCCCCCCGCCACTGCGGCAGGACGACGACAGTCTCAGCTCAACAACGTCTTCAGATCCTTCGCCATCGCATCGACCGGTTCGTCCGGACGCATGAACAAACGCAGCTGACCGTTCGGATCGAAGACGTAGATGCCGGCGGTGTGATCGATCGTGTAGTTGTTCGGCGTGGCGCCTTCGACCTTGTTCACGACCACGCGGAACGACTTGGCGACTGCCTTGAGCGCGTCATCGTCCGCCGGACGCAGCCCGACGAAAGCCGGGTTGAACGCCGGCACGTACTGCCCCATCAGCTCCGGCGTGTCGCGTTGCGGATCGACCGTCACGAACAGCACCTGCACGCGTTGTGCGTCATCCGCACCGAGCTTCTGCATGACCTGATTGAGTTCGGCCATCGTGGTCGGGCAAACGTCGGGGCAGTGCGTATAACCGAAGAACATCACAACGGCCTTGCCCTTGTAGTCGGCGAGCGTGCGCGTCTTGCCCTGCGGGTCCTGCAGCGAGAAATCCTGCGCAAACTCCTTGTTGCCGGTGATATCGAGACTCGTGAACGTCGGGCCGTCCTTGCCGCAAGCGGCGAGAAGCACAGCGAGCCCCATGAGCAACATCGCGCGGCGCAACCAGATGACAGCAAGATTCATGAACGAATGACCCCAGAACGTATGGAAAAGACGCCTTCCGAAAAACCAACAGGCGCGCCGGTCAGAAATCCCGTCACGCGCCTGTCGTCGTGATGCAGCCCGCGCGGCTCGCCAGCCGGAGCCCCTGCCGCCGCAAATGCTCAACCGAGCAGATAAATCTGCACGTAATGATCGACCAGCAGCGCGGCGAACAGCAGCGAGAGATAGACGATCGAGTAGCGGAACATGGAACGCGAGAGTTCGTCGGAATATCGACGCCACAGCTTGATCGCGTAGCCGAGGAAAATGCCCGAGAGCACGACCGCAGAGACGAGATACAGATAGCCGCTCATGCGATGCGCGAACGGCAGCAGCGATACGGCGAACAGGACCACGCTGTACAGCAGGATCTGCAACCGCGTGTATTTCTCGCCGTGCGTGATCGGCAACATCGGCAGCCCCGAATTCACGTAGTCCTGACGGCGATACAGTGCGAGCGCCCAGAAATGCGGCGGCGTCCAGACGAAGATGATGAGCACCAGAATCCACGCGTCGGCCGGCACGGCGCCGGTCACTGCGGCCCAGCCCAGCGCCGGCGGCATCGCGCCCGCAGCGCCGCCGATCACGATGTTCTGCGGCGTGGAAGGCTTGAGAATGATGGTGTAGATGAGCGCGTAGCCGACGAACGTGCCCAGGGTAAGCCACATCGTCAACGCATTGGTGAACGTGTAGAGCACCACCATGCCGGCAGCGCCCAAAATCGTCGAGAAGACGATGATCTGCCACGGGGCGATCTCGCCGCGCGCCGAGGGACGCCACGCCGTGCGGCGCATGAGCGCGTCCACGCGTTGCTCGATCAGGCAATTCACGGCAAAGGCGGAACCGGCGAGCAGCCAGATACCGATGGTGCCGCCGATCAGCACCTGCCACGGCACCATGCCGCGCGTGGACAGGAACATGCCGATCACGGCACAGAAGACGGCGAGCTGCGTCACGCGGGGCTTGGTGAGCGCCCAATACTGCGCGATACGGCTAGCCGGCGGATGGGGAAGGGTCGTGCTTTTCATACACTCTGAAGGCAATGCGCTACGCCGGGCCAGACGGCGCAGAAGGAGCGCCGAGCGGTGCGGCGGCCGGCTCCGCGCAGTGAGGCTTCTGGCGGGCCGGAAGGTCTGCCTGATTCATCAGGCCGGACGCAATAGGCGCCGCTTCGATATGGCGGGCGGCGCGAATGCGGTAGTTTAACATGACGAGCAACAGCAGCAGGACCGCCGCCCCGCCGTTATGCGCGATGGCGTTAAGCAACGGCCATTGGAAAACGATGTTCGACAGTCCCGTGGCGAATTGCACGAGCACCAGTATCAATACCAGAATCGAGAGCTTTCTGAGCGCGGCATGACGTCGCAGCACACTCGCCAGCCACGCCAGATACAGCACCACGACCACGGCAAACGTGCGGTGCGCCCAGTGAATCGCCACGAGCGCGTCCATCGGAATCACCTCGCCGCCCGCCGTCTTGCCCAGCTCCCGCCAAAGCTTAAAGCCGTTATGGAAGTCCATCGACGGTATCCACTGACCCTGACACGTTGGGAAGTCGGTACAGGCCAATACAGCGTAGTTGGTGCTCACCCATCCGCCAAGGGCAATCTGGAAGAAGAGCAACGCCAGGCCGATGAGCGCCGCCCACCGCCAGCGCAACGCGCCGGCGTCGGCTGCCACACTCGCCAGCGGCATCTGACGCGACGCCAGCCATGCCAGCGAACCCAGCAAAGTGAGCGCCAACATCAGGTGAATGGAGACGATGACCGGTTGCAGCTTCATCGTCACGGTCCACGCTCCGAACGCGCCTTGCACACACACCAGCACCAGCAGCCACGTCGCGAGCCAGGGCGACTGCTTCAGTTCGCGCCGCTTGACCCAGGCCATCACCATCAACGTGATGATGAGCACGCCGACGGCCATCGCGAAATAGCGATGGATCATCTCGATCCACGCCTTGACGAAGGTCACCGGGCCGGTGGGCAACAGCGTCTGCGCCGCATGGATGTCCGCATGCGCCGCGAACGGCGACGACGTGCCGTAGCACCCGGGCCAGTCGGGACATCCCAGCCCCGAATCCGTCAGGCGCGTGAAGCCGCCGAACATGATCAGGTCGAGTGTGAGAAAGGTCGTCACCCAGGCCAGTTTGCGGTACTTGTTGGCATCGCGGCGCAGCAGCACCCAGCCCAGCGGCAGCACCGCGATACACAGGCCGATGAAGCCCAGTTCCAGAAGGTAAAGCATCGGTATTACGTCAGTTCCGCATCAATTCGTCGTCGTATCCGGCGCGGCCCCGCGCGCGGACTGTCTTATGTCATGGCTCGCATCATCGCCACGATGGCAAGCGCTCACACCTGCCCATCAACCTGTCCCGGACCACTTCAGCAGTCGGGACAGATCGCTTTTGATCCTGCCCGGATCCGCGTGCTTCGGAAACGCCATCATCAGGTTGCCCAGCGGGTCGACCAGGTAGATGTGATCGCGCAGGCCGGTGCCTTCCTGCGTCGGCAGCCACGCAGCGAGGGCGACCGGATCGGCGCGCAGGCGTCGCGTGTCTTCATAGGCGTCGTCGATCTGCTTCGACACGGTTGCGCCGTCCGTTACGAGCCACAGCGTCTCCACCCGCGTACGCTCATTGCCCTGCAACACGCGGATCTGCCGCATGTAAAACAGTTTGCTCACGCAATTCTCGTCACAAGTGGCCGTATCAGCGCTGATCATGAGCCACTTGCCGCGCAGAGACGACAACGGAAGGTCTTCGCCCGTCTCGTCGTCATGCACGACCAGCGCAGGCAGCGGCCGCTGCGGTTCGATCAACTTGCCGTAGGCGGAAGTGCCCCCCTGCGGCTTGAAGACGTAATACATCAGATACGCCGCCACCGCCGGCGCCGCGCATACGGCGAACAGCAACACGAGCATGCGTCGCGCCCGGCGTCGCTGCACCGGGTCGACGGCGGGGGTGCCGGCGCGTCCGGCGCTTGCGTCAGTGCTCATGTCGGTACTCATGTCGGTCCTCGCGTCTGCACTCATCGTTGCCCTGTCTCCCCAAGCCGTCATGCCCGCTTGAAATCGTCGCCGCCACCGGCCAGCCGACGGCCACGCCGATACGCCAGACGCAGCCCCAGCAGCGCCAGCACAAGCGATATGCCGAACCACTGCGCCATATAACCATAGTTGCGATCCGCGCCGTTCGCCGGCGCGGGCCAGTCGCGCAACAGATGATCGCCGGTGTCGTTCGTCTGCATGACGACGAACGGTTGGAGCGGCAGCGACGTCTCGCGAGCGTAGTCCGCCACGTCGAGATTCTGACGAATCGACAGCCCTGCCGCCGATCCGCCATGTCCCAATTCGAAAGCGCGCGACGGATCGGGCGCGGCGATGCCTTCGATGGTGACGTCGCCGGCCGGCGTCGCGTAAGGCATGATCGCCGTGCGGTCGCGCAAATCGCGCGGCAACCAGCCACGATTGACGAGCACGACGTGTTCCGGCGAGACCTGCAGCGCCATCACCACGTAGAAACCGGGCAACTCGTTGCGCGGACGGTTATCCAGATACACCACACGGTTGCGCAAAAAACGCCCTGTCACACGCACGCGACGATGCGACACGTCTGCCAGCCCATACGTCTGCGCACCGAGCGCCACCACCGGCGCGCGCTCGGCATGCTCGATCTGGGCCTGTCGCGCGAGACGCATCTGCGCGCGCTGGTACTGCCACACGCCGAGCGCGGCGGTGAGCATCACGCCGAGCAATATCAGCAGCGCCGGTAGCGGCCGCATGCCGCGCAAGAGGGTTTTCAACACGTATGTTCCTTGTCCGGCTGTCGTTCGATGGCGTACCGCGCTCGCCCGCCACACTGCATTGCAGCGTGCCAGCGCGGGGGCGTTGTCCGATAATGTCGAATTACCGCCATCGGACAGATCATGCGCATCATCGTCGCCATCGCCTTCGTCCTGATTCTCGGCAGTCTGGCGTCCGCATTGTTTTTCATGATGCGGGACAAGGGCCGCTCGAACCGCACCGTGCAATCGCTCGCGGTACGCGTCGGCCTGTCGGTGACGCTGTTCCTGCTCATCCTGTTCGCCAACTGGATGGGCTGGATTCACAGCACGGGCATACGATACTGAGTCCCGCGCCGCGCTCCTGCGGCAAATCGCCGCACCCTGTCCCGGCCATCGTACTTCGCGTCGTCGCGCGTCGGTCGATGCGCCCGGCCGTCACACCATGCCGTAGCGCCCGGATCGTCGCGCGCCGTGCGACATAAGGCCGCATTGCATGGCGACCGCACCGATATCGCAACCCATCCCCTGACCGGCCTCTCCGGCAGACGCTGCCCGCCCATCCTGATCGCCACGCGCCGCAGCAGCCCGTCGTCGTGCAAATGGAAACGCCGCCGGAAACCGGCGGCGTCCCAGAGATCGGTCGGTATCGATCGACGTCAGAGCCAGTAGACCACGACGTACAGCCCGAGCCAGACCACGTCCACGAAGTGCCAGTACCAAGCGGCGCCTTCGAAACCGAAGTGATGGTCCGGCGTGAAATGGCCCTTCATCAGACGAATCAGCATCACGCAGAGCATGATCGCGCCCAACATCACGTGGAACCCGTGGAAGCCCGTGAGCAGGAAGAACGTCGAGCCGTACACACCCGAGGTCAGCTTCAGGTTCAGTTCGGAGTAGGCGTGGTGGTACTCGTACGCCTGGAAGCCGAGGAAGACGAAGCCGAGCACGACGGTCGCGAACAGCCAGAAGATCGCACTGCCGCGATGGTTGGCGCGCAGTGCGTGGTGCGAGATCGTGAGCGTGACGCCCGAGGTCAGCAGCAGCGCCGTGTTGAGCGTGGGGATCGGCCAGGGGCCCATCGTCTCGAACGCATCCACGACGCCTGCCGGGCCGGTATTCGGCCACACCGCGGTGAAGTCGGGCCACAGCAGCTTGTTATCGAGATCGCCGAGCCACGGCATGGCCAGCGTGCGTGCGTAAAACAACGCCCCGAAGAAGGCCGCGAAGAACATCACCTCGGAGAAGATGAACCAGCTCATGCCCCAACGGTAGGAGACGTCGATGCGTCGGCCGTACAGGCCGCTCTCCGACTCCGCGATGGAATCGCCGAACCAGGCGCGCAGCACCCACAGCACCCACAGCAGGCCGGCCAGCGACGTCCACGGCGCCCACGATTGTCCGTTGACCCACGCGGCGGCCGAACCGAGCACCACCAGCAGACCGACGCTGCAACTCACCGGATGGCGCGATGGCGCCGGCACGAAGTAGTAAGGCGCCGTTTGGTGTTGACCACTCATTCTTATCTCTCCAGGCTTGGTTCTCTTTGTCTATGCCACTCACGTCGCGAGCCGAATGGCGAGCTTCGCCAAAAACACCAGCGCCACGACAAACAGGATGCCTCCGATCAGTCCCGCGACGATCAGATGCACCGGGTTGAGCCGTGCCATGTCGCGATCGTGATCGCGCCCCTTGCGCACGCCGAAAAACGACCAGAACACCGCACCGATGGTCTGGACGAACGACAGCTTGCGCTGGGTCGCCTCCTTCAGGTCATCCATTGCCGCCCTTGCCTCCTCCTGCCGCTCCTGCGCTCACCTCGCCAACCTGCGAACCCGTCGGGGCGTCCGCGCGCTGATTGGCGTCGTTCTTGCCGAGATCGAAAAAAGTATAGGACAGCGTGATCGTATTCACATCCTTGGGCAGCTTCGTGTCCACCACGAATACCACCGGAAACGCCTTGGCCTCGCCGGCCCTGAGCGTTTGCTGCGTGAAGCAAAAACACTCGATCTTCTTGAAGTAGCTCGCCGCCTGGGCCGGGGCGTAGCTCGGAATCGCCTGCGCACGCACTTCATGCGGCTGTTGATTCGCCACTTCGTACTCGATGGTCGCGATCTGCCCGGGGTGCACTGTCAGACTGCTCTTCGCCGGCTTGAAGCGCAGCGGTCCCTGCGCGTTGGCGTCGAACTCGACCGTGATCGTGCGGCTCTCGTCGACCTGCGAATTGCGCGCGCTGATTTCGGTCGTGCGATCGCCCAGCTGGTTGATGCCCACCAGATCGCAGAACGCGCGGTAAAACGGCACCATCGCGTAGCCGAAGCCGAACATCACCGCGACCAGCAGCAGCAACTTGCTGAAGGTGCGCGCGTTGATGCGTCGCAGGCCGCCCATTCAGATACCGCCCAGAAGCTTGGTCTTGATCATCACACCGACGAAGAACACCAGCACCACCGAGCCGAGAATCAGCCCGGTGCGCAGGTTCCTCGCACGCTGTTCAGGACTGAGTGCCATGATCAATGCACCTTCGGCGGCGTCTCGAACGTGTGGAACGGCGCCGGGCTCGGCACGGTCCACTCAAGCCCTTCCGCCCCGTCCCATGGCTTGGCTTGCGCCGCCGTGCCGCCGCGCCACGCCGGCAGCGCCACCCAGAACAGGAAGTACACCTGCATCAGACCGAAACCGAACGCGCCGATGGTCGCCAACTGGTTGAAATCGGTGAACTGCGCCGGGTAGTCCGCATAGCGACGCGGCATGCCGGCCAGCCCCAGGAAGTGCATCGGGAAGAACGTCACGTTGAACGTGATGAGCGAGCCCCAGAAGTGGAATTTGCCGCGCCACTCGTTGTACATGTGGCCTGTCCACTTCGGTACCCAGTAATAGAACCCGGAGAACAACGCGAAGAGTGACCCGGCCACCAGCACGTAATGGAAGTGCGCTACCACGTAGTACGTGCCGTGCATCTGAATGTCGAGCGGCGCAAGCGAGAGCATCAGGCCCGTGAAGCCGCCCATCGTGAACACGAAGAGGAAGCCGACGGCGAAGAGCATCGGCGTCTCGAACGTGAGCGCCCCCTTCCACATCGTGGCGACCCAGTTGAAGACCTTCACGCCCGTGGGCACGGAGATCAGCATCGTCGCGTACATGAAGAACAGCTGGCCCGTAACCGGCATCCCAGTCACGAACATATGGTGCGCCCACACCATGAACGACAGAATCGCGATCGACGCCGTGGCGTACACCATCGAGCTATAGCCGAACAGCGGTTTGCGCGAGAACGCCGGGATCACCTGCGACACAATCCCGAACGCCGGCAGAATCATGATGTACACCTCCGGGTGTCCGAAGAACCAGAAGATGTGCTGGTACATGACCGGGTCGCCGCCGCCTGCGGCGTTGAAGAACGACGTACCGAAGTGACGATCGGTCAGCAGCATCGTGATCGCACCGGCGAGCACCGGCATCACGGCGATGAGCAGGTAGGCCGTGATCAGCCACGTCCACACGAACATCGGCATCTTCATGAGCGTCATGCCCGGCGCGCGCATGTTCAGAATCGTCACGATGATGTTGATCGCGCCCATGATCGACGATGCGCCGAGAATGTGCGCGCCGAAGATTGCCAGATCCTGGCCCGGGCCCATCTGCACCGAGAGCGGCGCGTACATCGTCCAGCCGGCTGCCGTGGCGCCGCCCGGCACGAGGAACGACGAGATCAGCAGCAGACCGCCGACCGGCAGCAGCCAGAAGCTTAAGTTGTTCATGCGCGCGAACGCCATGTCCGACGCGCCGATCTGCAACGGGATCATCCAGTTCGCGAAGCCCACGAACGCCGGCATGATCGCGCCGAAAATCATCACCAGCCCGTGCATCGTGGTGAGCTGATTGAAGAACTCCGGACGAATGAACTGCAAGCCCGGTTCGAACAATTCCGCACGGATCATCAGCGCCATCACACCGCCCGAGAGCAGCATGACGAACGAGAAGATCATGTACATCGTGCCGATGTCCTTGTGATTCGTCGCGAACAGCCAGCGACGCCATCCGTGCGGATGGTCGTGCGCGTGATCGTCGTGACCCGCCACGTGATCGTGAGCGATGGAACTCATACCCAATCTCCTTGCTTCGAACTGGTCGAACGACTTAACTGTTCTTCGCGGCGTCCGCCGCGGCGCCGGCCGCATTGGCCGATTTGTTGCCGCGCGCGTCACGCACCTGCGCCGGCTGCACCACGTCGCCGGTCTTGTTGCTCCACGAGTTGCGCTCGTAGGTGATGACGGCCGCAAGCTCCACATCGTTCAGATGCGACCAGTTCGGCATCGCATTCTTGCCGTGCAGCACGATACCGATGTGCTCTGCCACCGGGCCGGTCACGATCTTGCCGCCGTCGAGCGCCGGGAACGCGCCGCCGCCCTTGCCGTTCGGCTGATGGCATACCGCGCAATTCGAGGCATAGACCTTCTGGCCGCGCTCCATCAGTTCCTGCGCGGTGTACGTCTTGTTCGGATCGTCGGCCGACGCCGCCATGGCTTTCTTCTGCGTATCGACCCACTTGTTGTAGTCGTCTTCCGAAACCACCTTCACGACGACCGGCATGAACGCGTGTTCCTTGCCGCACAGCTCGGTACAGAAGCCGCGATATTCGCCGACCTTCTCGGCCTTGAACCATGTGTCGCGCACGAAGCCCGGAATGGCGTCCTGCTTGATACCGAACGCCGGCACGTAGAACGAGTGGATGACGTCGTTGGCCGTGGTGATCAGACGCACCTTCTTGTTGATCGGCACGACCATCGGGTTGTCGACTTCCTGAAGATACGTGTTGCTCTTCGGTTCCTTGCCGTCGATCTGGCTGCGCGGCGTGGTAAGCGTGGAGAGGAACTTGATCCCTTCGCCTTCACCCTTCAGATAGTCGTAGCCCCACTTCCACTGATAGCCGGTCACCTTGATGGTGATATCGGCGTTGGTCGTGTCTTTCATCGCGACGACGGTCTTTGTGGCGGGCAGCGCCATCAGAATCACGATGATGAACGGCACGACCGTCCAGATCACCTCGACCGTAGTGCTTTCGTGGAAATTCGCAGGCTGATGGCCTTTGGATTTGCGGTGCTTGATGATCGAGTAGAACATCACGCCGAACACCGCGATGAAGATCACCAGACAGATGATCAGCATCATGGTGTGAAGGCTGTGAAGCTCTTCCGCGAGTTTCGTGACCGGCGGCTGGAAGTTGAGTTCGTTGACGGCCGGTCCCCCCGGCATATCCGTGACCGCCGCCAGTGCCGGAGCGCCGGCGAGCAGTGAGGCGCCCGCAAGGAAAGCCGCCAAGGCGTGTTTCGTTTTTTTCATAGCTTCCTTACCCAAAATTACCATCCAAATCCTCCCTGGCGGTCGCCCGAGATCGTCTCCATCTCTCAGGCCTGTTGGGCAAGACAACGGCGCAGCTCGCGCGCAAACGTTTCGCGGCGATGCGGCGCAAGATAGGCACCGACGGTGACCGAGCGGCTACCCGAGCGCAAGACGATGCGCGTACGCGGCGGCTTCTCGATGTCGATGCGCACCCAGCGGGGATTGAACTCGAACTGCGTCAACCTCTGTGCTGAACGTTGCTCGACCACAAGGCTCACGGGCGACAACCGAATGACCTCGTAATCTGTGGCATGCCGGGCATGAATGACGAACGCAACGCCCACCACGAGCAAGTCCAGGCCTGTGAACGGCAAGACCAACCACCCACCGCGCCACGCCGCAATCAAGGCAACACCCAATGAAACGGCGGCCAACGACAGGTAGAACAGGACAAACTGGCGCGGCGATATCGCGCAGTTGCGCTTGTGCGTCCATTCCTTCGTCACCGATTCGGCATCGGAAGAAGAGGCTGCGAGCATCGCCGTCACCCGTGGGGCATTTTGGGTCTTTCATGTCCGACGGCCGGGAACTTGCTGCGTCCGGGCCGCGACAAACTGCCGCATTATAGAACGCGCATTCTCCAAGCGACAACATTGATACCGAGTATTTGGCGCGCCATAGCATCCTCCTGAACCCATTGATGCAAAAGGGAAATCCGGTAATTCCCCTAGCGAAAAATCCTAGCGGCCGGGCGACTACGGGATACTCCCTATGCGTCGCCGGTTTGACACATTGCAACACGACGGGACTCGTTGCGGTGTCCTGAATACCCTGATCGACAAGACGCGCGATCGATGCTTCGCATCGTTTCACGACACCGGATGCATGACACTTTGCACTGACTGCTTGCGATTCGCTTCGCTGCAATGCGGGATTCGTCCGATATCCATCAACAGTAGTCGGTGCAGCGAAATTCGCATGCGACGTTATGTCGCGCCCTGCCTCACGGCGTCACGACTACGCCGTGGTCACGCTGTCGTCGTTCTCAGACGACGCAAGACGATGCCTGACGCACCGCCACAGCAACAGGCGATGCGCGCAGCCATGAGACGCATGCTACAAGCGAAACATGTTCCCTACATCGTCATGCCATGCGAGCTACGCGTCGTTTTCCTCTCCGCTCGTTTGCCGACGGCCTGAGCGCATTGTCTTGCGCCACCGAATTCGACACGCTGCGCGCGCTGCTGTTGTCGCTGTGCGGCGCGCTGCGGCAGCGCTACTTCTGCTACCGCGGGCAATTCCCGTTGCCCGACGGCACGGTGGCGACGCCCCGTCTCGACAATCTGCCGCAGGCGTGGCAAGCGCGCTACGACGCGCAGGGATTCGAGGCAATCGATCCGACACTCGCGCTCGCCGCACGCCAACTCACGCCGGTGGAATGGAAAGCCGGCTTGTACACATCGCCCGACACCCGGCGGCTACTGGAAGAACAACGCAGGGCGGGACTGCGCTTCGGCGTGACATACCCGGTCTACACGCCCTCCGGCGCATCGGGCACGTTGAGCCTGTCGTCGCCCTGGCGACCGCCATCGCCGTGCCTTTCCCGAACACGTCATCCGCACGACACGGCGCATGCGTGTGCACATACATGGATGCAGCATGCGGGGGGCGTGCTGGCGACGCACGTGCACGAGGCCGTGTGGCGCATCGTGCAACGCGACGCGGCGCGTCGCCGTGCCCCGGTGCTCACGCCGCGCGAGCGCGAGTGCCTGAGGTGGGTGGCCCGGGGAAAAACCTCATGGGAGATCGGACGCATTCTCACCATCTCCGAACACGGCGTCGTCTTTCATCTGCGCAGCGTCATGCGCAAATTCGACGTATCGAGCCGGCATCGCGCGGCGAAACTGGCCAGCGACTACGGATTGCTCGACGACGTCACGTTGCTGGCACCCTCCCCGTCTACTTGCGTGCCGCCAGATCGGCAAGCGTCTTATAGCGTGTCAACGTGAACGTGTCACTCGCAGCGTTCACGAACATACCGCCGCCGAGGCGCCCGACCGGACTGAGCGCATGCAGGTCGACGTGACAGCTAACCGGGTCGAGCAAGGTGTCGTCGACATGCGCGGCGAGGACTGTGCCGAGGACGACCCATCCGCCGCCCGGCGCCGCACTGATCTCGATAATGTCGCGCACCCGGCATTCGTACGCGACGGCCGCCTCCTTCACGCGCGGCGGCCGCACACGCGACGAGGGCACCGGTGTCACACCGGTGAGGTCGAACTCCGATTCGCCCGCGGGCAATGGTGCGGCGGACAAGTTGACGGCGTCGATACACCCGCTGCCGGCCACGTTCACCACAAACTCCGGTACGGCTTCGATGTTATGCAGCGTATCCTTCTTGCGCTTCGGTGGTGGGGGCACGACAGGGCAGAAAAGCACCGTCATCGGTACGCAGCACACGCCCATGAAGTAGGCATACGGCGCGAGATTCGACCGCCCTTGCGCGTCCACGGTGCTCACCCATGCAATCGGACGCGGCAGGATCGTGCTCATCATGAAGTTGTAGATGCTTGCTTCGTCGAGCGTCGACGGATCCAGTTCCATCGGGTCTCCTTTTACGGTTGCGCGGCATCGCTGTCGATCGATCGTCGTGGGGCCCCGGCAGATGTGAGACCCGCCAGACGCACAATGTCGTTCGCACAGCCCCAGGACAGGGTGAAACCTCCCCCACCGTGGCCATAGTTGTGAAACAGTCGCGGGTGTTCGCTGTCGCGCGCCACACGAGGCGCACGACGCATGGGACGAAATCCGACACGCGCGTCGATCACCCGCAATGCCGCGACGCCTTCGCACAGTCGCGCGCAGCGACGCACGATATCGTCGATCTGATGCGCACCGATCACCGTCGAGGTCAGCGCCGGATCGGCCGTCCCCCCCAGCACGATGTCGTCGTCCCGCTCCACGATGTATGTGGGCGCGTGAGGGTCGGAGTCGTCGATGAAGCAGCCACGCACGGCATCGTCGCGGGCGGCGCGCAGCACGATGGCACGCGACAGCGACAAATGGTCGTCGCCGAATTGCCGGCTGCCGTAGCCGCAACAATTCACCACGATATCCGCCTTGTCGAGTAACGACGTCATCGAATCGACGCGACGCTGGACGTATTGCCCGCCGAGTTCGAGAAACATGTTCATCAAATATCGCAGGTAAGCCCCCGTGTCGGCGACAGGCACGTCCATCCGATAAGCGCAGGCAAAACGGGCCGGCACCTCGGTTTCCGGCAGACGCTTGAGACGACTCGCGCATTCGGCCCACCATGGCGCACCGGCATCGCGTCGAAAGTACTCGGTCAGCGACCGCATCAGCACACCAGATGTGGCATCGGTGGACAACCGACACATCGTTGCGTAGGTTTGCCGCGCCCGCGCCAGATAAACGAAGTCGGGCGCTTGATAAAACGGATGCCAGATCGCTGCCGCCAGCGCCGACGTCGTTTGCGAAGGTCCTTCGGCCGCGTGAATCGTGACGCGGCAACCGGCGAGGGACAATGCGACGGCCGTGGTCAAACCGCTGACGCCGGCGCCCACGACGATGACGTGCTCCCCCTGCGTCACGGGCATCGCGTGCCTCTTATGACGCATTGGACTCATTGGACTCATTTGACTCATGTGCGCCTCCCCACGTCGTTCGCTTTGCGAGCGTCGGGAGTTCGACGAGACGCGACCGTCGCGCCCCTGTCTACCGGTCGCGCGGCGACACCGACACCGTCGAAGCACTGCGGTGATTTCAGCCCACTGCCCGTGCCAAGCAGCACGACACGAGCCCCGGCCTCGATGCGGCCGGTCGCCTGGCACGCTTGCAACGCCGCATATCCTGCTGCCGTCGATGGCTCGAACCATAGGCCGAAGCGCTGCGCGAGCGTGCACGATGCCTCGACGATCTGCGCGTCGTCCAGCGCAACGCACACGCCTCTCGTTACCCGTAATGCGTGCAGCGCTGCGAAGTGGTCTCGCGGACGGCTGACCGAAAGGCTGTCCGCCAAGGTGTTCGGCGTGACGGCCGTCGGCGACTCCGGAAATGCGTGCGTCTCATCGTTCTCCCGCCAATCGCGCGAGATGCTGTTCGAACCCGTGGCTTGCGCGGCCAGCAATCGCGGAACCGCCGAGGTGATCCCCAACGCGAAAAGATCGATAAAACCCGCCGCAATGCCCGACAGGATATTGCCGTCCCCCGTCGGCACGACCACCCAATCCGGCACACGCCAGTCGAACGCTTCCGCAATCTCGAACGCGCACGTTTTCTTTCCCTCTCGCGTAAACGGATTGAATCCGGTGTTTCGGCAGCAGATGTGCGCGTCGTCCGCCATTCGCTCCGCAATGTCGAAGGCGTCATCGTAGGTCCCGTCGACCTCAACAAGCCTGGCGCCATAAGCGCGAATCTGCGCCAGTTTGACGTGCGGTGTCTCGACCGGCACGACCACCGTAGCGGGCATGCCCTGTGACGCTGCAACGCACGCGAGCGACGCCCCGGCATTGCCGGTGGACGCGGTCACCGCATGCGTACACCCGGCGCGCTTCGCCACCGCGAGCACCAGTTCGGTGGCGCGGTCCTTGAGCGATCCGCTCGGGTTGCGCGAGTCGTCCTTGACCCAGAGCCTCACGCCGCCGGCGCGACCCACCTCGCCGACATCACCGATCCTGCCGCAATCGATCATCGGGGTTCCGCCAACGTGCAGCGGGCTGGCCCACTTCGCCTCGACCGGCAAGAGGGGCGCGTATCGCCACATCCCGTGTATGCCGCTCCCCCGAAACGCATCGACGATGGCTGCGGCGGAAGGCGAGTCCGCATCCGCTTTGCGTTGGACACGCAAGTTCTGCCCACAGACTTCGCAGCGATAGCGAATCGTCCCCCAAGCCTGCGGCGTGGCGCACCGCACACAGGCATACCGGTAGGAAAATGTGGGCATCACGCCAGACACCCCGGATTGAGCAAGTGCGCCATCACGGCGTTTTGTGCATGGAGACGATTCGCGGCTTGCGCAAAGACCCACGACGACGGCCCCTCCACCACCGCATCGGAAACCTCCTGCCCGCGATCGACGGGCAAGCAATGGAGATACCCGGCATTCGGTACGGCAAGACGCATCAGGTCGGCATCGATACACCAGTCCCGATGCCGTTCGAACGCATCGCGCATTGCCGTTTCGTCGACCGTCTCCCCACGATGCCGGGGCAGATGATCGAGACTGCACCACGACTTGGCATAGACGGCGTGCGCATCGGCAACGCCGTCGCGCAAATCGTGCGTCACCCGAAGGCTCGCGCCTGTCTGTTCGGCAAACTGCGCCGCCGCCGACATCACCTGAGGGTCGAGTGCGAATGACGACGGGTGCGCGAGCGTCACATCCATCCCGGTTTTGACTGCGGCTAACAACAAGCTCTGCGGCACCGCCACCGGTTTATGCCAGCTTCCCGAATAGGCCCAACTGATGCATAGCCGCCGCCCTGTCAGCACGCCGAGTTGTTCGCGCAACGTCATCACGTCGGCCAGCGCCTGACATGGATGAAAGCGGTCGCACTCCATGTTGATGACCGGCACGCGACTCGATTCGGCGAAGGCTTCGAGATGCCGATGCGCCGCGCCGTATACCCATCCGGCCGGCTCGCCATACATGCGAATCGCCAGCGCATCGCCGTATGACGAGAGCACGCGCGCCACGTCGGCCACCCGTTCCGTCGTGTAGGGAATTTCCGCATCGGGCAGTGCCGGGGTGTAAATACCGGCATGCGGATCGAGCACGATGGCATTTCCGCCCAATCGGGCCAACCCCGTCTGGAAACTGCTGCGCGTGCGCAGCGACGCATTGTAAAAAATGAAGTAGATCGTCTTGTCCCGAAGCGCGCCTTCGGTGTGCAACGGATATCGACGCTTGAACGACAATGCGGCACCGAGTAACGCCCGATAGTCCGGCGCGCTCATCGTCAAATCGGGGGCCAGCCAGTGACTGATCACACATCCCTCCTGATCACGTTCATCGATAAGCGTGCGATGACGGCGAGTCTGCCGCATGGCGTCGCTTTCTGCGGTGCGTTATCGGTAGCGACTTCGAGCACTTCATTGGTCGCTTCGTCGGTCCGGCGCTCCTGCAATGACACACGAGCGTCGCGCGGGGTCGGCGACCGACATCGCCCGCGCTCAAGGGGGTCGCCAGCGCTCAAGGGGGTCGCCAGCGGCTCACACGTCGTGCAAAGCGCTCGGCACACGACAACCCCAGCCGTTCGAAAAGACGTCGGGGCACCAGCGCCGCCTCCATCATCTGCATCCCAACCGCCAACGGATCGACACTGTCCTGAAGCACGCGATCCGCGTCGCCCGCACTCAGGCCCACTGCGCACAAATGTGCATGCCATGACGGCAGTTCCGGCGAAAGAAAGGCTTCCATCAGTTCCGGGATCAGTTCGTCGAGAAACTCACGCTCCTGGCCCGACAGCGACGGTACCCACGCGCGTGCGAATCTGACAAAGGCCGCCTGATGACGCATTTCGTCCGCCCCGTGCTCGGCAAGCAGCGTACGCACCGGCGGATAGATGTCGTCACCCGCCCCCGCCTGGCGCAGCGTGCCGGTGATCAACGTCTCGGTTATCAATGCCGCCGCCACGATCGCGACGTCTCGATGTGCCGGCGGAACGGCTTCGCACAGCGCCAGCACGCGCCTCACGCTGGGCGACGCTCGCTGCGCCAGCGCGCATCCGGTCACACGGCGCATCTGCGCCCGGAAGCGTTCCATCATCCAGGTGTGAAAACCTTCGTCGGTGTAGATCGCCAACAAGTCGTCGCGACTGACGGAGGCGGCCCCCGGCAGATCCAGCATCCGTTCTATGGCCCGATTGACGATGTGCAACTCGACACGCTCCGTCTTGTTCAGGTAGTCCTCGAGTCGCATGGCGCTCAACTGCTGGCGCACGGACTGCCCCCGCTCGCACACCCGAGGATGCATCGCATACGGCATGAGCGACACGTTGAAGAGCAGATGTCCGGGCAGCAAGGCCGGGAACGGTGTCTCGGTCGCACACCGTGTCACGGCGGCCACCTCTCTCCACGGCCGCTGTGCATCGGCCATGCCGGCGCGGTCAGCGAAGTGCGGCAGACCGAGGGCGCTCGGCGACGTATCAGCCATGGGGCAATCCCGCCGCAACAAGCGCTGGCTGACGGTTCGCGAGCGAGACGAGGCTCGCGCGTTCCGGGCCGAGCCCGAGGCCCGCCAGGGGCGCGCCGATATGACGCTCGACGAAGTCGATGAAACCGTTCATGGCGGAATCCAGCGTGCCCGCACGTCCGAGGTCGACCGAATGCTCCGTTAGCCCCGGGTAGATCAGCACGTCCGGCATGACGTCTGCGGTGAGCGCCTCGCGATGCACACGCACCGGCACCCCCTGATAGGTCGAGCGCGTGTAATGCGTCAGACAATCCACCTTGTTGAGATAGACGCAATCGACGGCATGCGTTCTGATGACGTCTCTTAACTGCGCAAGATCCAGCATGCCGATGCGACGGGGCCGCCCGGTCCCCGTACCGTACTCGCCGGTGAGCATGCGCAATGCCGTTCCCACGTCGAACGGATCGCTCGATCGCAACAGCGTGTGCGGCGAGAAGCGTGACTGCTCTTCGCGCTCGCCGAGCTTCGACTGCGACGCCTCGTGGCAGTACTGCGCGGAACGCTCGCCCCCAAGCTCGGACGGAAACGGGCCACGTCCCACGCGCGACATGATGGCCTTGGCGACACCGATGGTTCGCCGGTGGTACTTCGGTGAGAGATCCCCGCCGACATACGCATAGGCTGGCACGGTATGACTCGACGTGACATACGGCTGACTGCCGTCGACGACATCGAGCAGCACCGACTGAGCGCCTTCGAACAGCACCTTCGCGCCAGCTTTTACGCGATGGGTCAGCCATCCGCGATCCGGCTCGAGGTAAGCACGCAGCATGCGCGCAATGTCCGGCAAGCCCAGCAACAGATCCGACATTTCCGCGACCCACGGCGAGGCGCCGCCTTCCGCGTTGATCATGCGCGTGAAGACCTCCCGCATCGAGGCCACCGTCTCCGCCTCATTGCCAAGCAGATCACCGAGCATCAGATTCACACGTGTATCGTTGCGCACGCGCAAGGCGCGATCCGCATAGCACGGCCCGATGCCATTTCCCGTCGTCCCGATCGTGTCGCTGCCACGCCTGTCCATCGCGATGTGGTGGGGCTGCACCAGCGCAGCACGCGCGCTGATACGCAGCCGTCCTTCGAGCGAGATGCCCATCTGCCGCAATTGCACGATCTCATCGGCGAGCTTCCACGGGTTGATGGCGCACCCCGATCCGATGTACAGCGCGGCATGTGGATGAAAGACTCCCGAAGGCAGTTGTTTGAGTGCGATGCGTCCCTGTGGCGTGTCGATGGTGTGTCCGGCATTCGCGCCACCGTTAAAGCGCGCGATCACGTCGTACCCGGGGGCGAGGGTGTCGATGATCTTCGCTTTGCCTTCGTCGCCGTATTGCAGTCCGACGAGTACGTCGGCAAAACCTTCGGCGGCGTTCGCAGTGGAATCGGGCGTTGCAGATGAGGGGCAGAAGGAAACTGTGGTCATGCGCGTTGCAAATCAAAGAAAAAACGAGGAACAGGTGCCTGCCGGTCGGCCAGACGTTCATAGACCCAGCGCCCGACGGCGATGTCGAGAATGCCGAGTCCAAAAGGGGAGAAGACGAGGGGCCGGTCACGTGCGGGCAGTTCGCCGCCGCAAAGCAGATGCGGCAGCGATGTCGTGACGAAGCGTCGATGGCCCGTCTCGACTTCGGTGAGATGAAGCGATGTCTTCGCCCGAAGACAATGTTCGATATCGTCGACGACGTTATAGGCCTCGAGCACGATCGAGGGTGCAAGGTCACGAAGCGACAAGTGCAGTACGACCGGGCAGTGCGAGAACCAGTCGGGATTGTCCAGATAGGGCGACGATGCCGTGGTCGCGAACACGATGACGTCCGATCGCCTGACGACGGATTCCAGCGATATGTCGGTACGCGCATCGATGCCGGTGTGTGCGGCGATTCGGTTTGCAAGCGAGTCGGCGTACCCGGGGTTCAGGTCGTGAACGACGACCTCCTCGACGGGCAACGCCGCGAGCGGCAGGCACTCGGCCACGTGACGCGCGATGACGCCTGCCCCGACGAATGCCACGCGGCGATGCCGACGCCTATCGTCACGCCTATCGCCACGCCTATCGCCACACGTGAGACGCCGCAGCGCACTGACCGCGCTGGCCGCCGTGCGGGCCGCACTGATGATGCTCGCCTCCATGCAAGCCATCGGATACCCCGTAGCGGCATCGTTCAGGATGAGCACGGCAGACGCCCGCGGCACACCACGCTCGATGTTCTCCGGGAAACTGGAAATCCACTTGATGCCCGTGATCCCTTCGCCTTCATCGCCCTGAATATGCGCGGGCAATGCGATGATGCGATTGCGTTGCGCATCCGGGAACCGCAGGAACTGGCTTTCCGGATTGACCGTGCGTCCGGCGTGATGTGCGCGATAAGCCGCTTCGACCGTGTCGAGAATGGCGCGTTGTCCGCCGCGAACGGCAGCAGCCACCTGCTCGCCGGTGAACACGCGAAATTGCGGAATGGGAAGTGCGTTCATGACAGCGTGGGGGAGACGGTTTCAACGACGTGGGCGGCTGCGCCGGGCAGCGGGGATGCGTCACGCTGTCCAGCAACGTATGCCGCGGCCCACTCGGGGTCGTAGATCGTGTCGAGGTACTTGTCGCCCATGTCCGGTGCGATGGCGACGACGGTGTCGCTCGCCGCGATGTCCGCCGACGACATCTGCACCGCGCGCAGCACGCTGCCCGTCGAACCGCCGCTCAGCAAGCCGCGTAGCGCCAGGGCGCGACACATTCGTACGGTGTCGGCCTCGGGGACATGGACGATGGCGTCAGGCAACTCGGCATCGGGCGGCTCGCATAACGGCGGCCGACAGCTGGCGCCGAGCCCGGGAATACGGCGCGGCCCGGGCGGTCCGCCGAACGTGACCGAACCTTCGGCATCGACGGCGATTACCCGCGTCGGCAAGCGATGCGCGCGGACATAATGCAGACAGCCCATCAATGTGCCGGTCGTGCCAGCCCCGACGAAGAGATGATCGACATCGGGATACGCTGAAAAAATCTCCGGCGCCGTCCATCGAAAATGCGCGCGCCAGTTGCTCGGATTGGCGTACTGGTTGACCCAGAGGCAGCGAGGATCTCGCGCCACCTGCTCACGAATCCACGCAATACGCGTCGCAAGATACCCCCCCTGCGCATCACGGCGCTCGACCCGCACGACCCGTGCGCCTGCGGCCTGCATGCTGCGCACCGCCTGACGCGAGGTGTTGGGATCGGTCACACAGGTAAAGCGGTACCCGCGATTGGCGCACACCATCGCGAGCGCCACCCCGAGATTTCCCGACGACGACTCGACGATCCGGGTGTCCGGGCGAATTCGATGCGTTGCCTCAAGGTCTTCGATCAATTGAATCGCCGTCTTGAGTTTGATCGAGCCCACTGCGTTCAACCCCTCCATCTTGAGGTTGATCGTTGCGGCGCACAGACCCTCGACAGCGGCGAAAACCGGCACCGTGGGACGGAGAAATTCGCCGTCGACACGCAACTTCAGTGCGTCGGCCGATCGATCGCGTCGCGCCGATTCGACCTGATGCGGCACCGCCAACGTTTCGTGCTGATAGCCCACTGCCCACCTCCCGAGAATTCGCCGAACGGCGACGTCATGGCGAGAAACAACGCAGACCTTGCGATGAGAACGTTCCCGAACATCTCGCATCGATGGGGCACAGGCCTCATCTTGATCCCGCATTCATGCACGCCGTGAAACCACATTTAAACGAAGCGGCAGAGCGCGGAACACCTGCAAGGTCATGTAGGACGCAGGCTGCGGGTGCGTGGGTGCCAGCCTCGACCCGACGTATCGGAACGGCATGCCGCGTGGGCCACGCAAGGGAAAACGACGAGGAGAGGGAGAGGAAAAAGAAATCGGCGGGAATCCACCGATGCCGTTGACGGCAACGATGACGAGGAACAGCAAAGGCGCCCGTCGCGGGCGCCTGCCCACCTTATCGACTTGTCGACTTGTCGATTTATCGACCTGGCGAATTAACGACTTAGCGGATTACGCACTTATCGAGGCCGTCCGCCCCGCCCGATGTCCTGAATACGAACGACGGCGTTACCGGCGGCGTCCGTCTTTTCGGGAATCTTCCACGCGTGACCGTAGACGAGTTCGAACGTGAGCGAGATCGTGCCGTCGCTGCCGCGTTGACGCGCCAGCGCCGCACGCAGCGCCGCAAGTCGCGCGCGCCCCGTCAGGCCACGACGACGCTCCGGCAGAGGGTTCACGCCCAGCAGACGCACGTCGCGCAACAAGGTGTCCGGCGATTCGAATGTGAGCGTAAGGCGCTCCATGTCGGTCACTGGCGTATCGAAGCCGCTCGCCACCATCATGTCACCCAGGTCGTGCATGTCCGTGGGCTCGAGCGCATGGGGAAGGTCGTCGACCTCCGCCCATGCCGCACGCAACTCACGCAGTGTGTCAGGACCGTATGCCGAAAACATCAGGAGACCGTCGGTACTCAACACGCGGTGCCATTCGGGAATCACGCGATGCGGCTCGCGATACCAATGCAGCGCCAGGTTCGACCAGACGAGGTTGAACGAGCGGGAGGCAAACGGCAAGGCCGAGAAATCGGCTTGCACGACGCCGTACGGCGGTGCGCTACGCAACAGGCGTCGCCAGCCCGTCGTCGCACCGGCCGCCGCTGCGGCTTTGGCCATGGCGAGCGAGGCGTCCAGCCCCACGCGGTAGGCATCGGGATAACGCGCGCCGAAGTTCAGCAGATCGCCGCCCGTGCCACAACCGACGTCAAGCACGCGTGCGGGCTTGAGTTTGATGTAATCGAGCCGGCTCGCGAGTCGTGACGCCACCTCCCGCATCAGGAAATCGGCGTCCTGCCAGTGCGGGGCGCGACGATCGAATGCGGTGCGCAAAAAGCGTGCGGAGAACGCAGAAGACGGGTTTTGGGGAGCGTCGGAAGGCTTCATGGGACAGGCGAAAAGACGAGTCGGCAGTATACTCGCTGCTGTCGGAACGCATCGGACACGGCCGAACGGTCTGCCGGCACGCCTCGACGGCAGGTCGAGCGCCTCACGGCATCGACGCCATCGGTCAGAAACCGACCGTACGGATCGCACCGGTCACGTCATCGGTCATCCCGCCGGTCATCTCCATGATTCCTCTTTTTTCCTCTTTTCTCTCTCACCGCCTTGCCCATGCCCACCTTCCCCTTCTGGACGCCGAGCCGGCTCGCGGGCGGATTGCTGCGCATTGCGCTGCCGGATCACTGCGCCGTTTGCCAGCGGCGAGCGAGGCGGCAGATCTGCGAGGACTGCGCATTCGCTTTCGATGCGTCGACATCCAACGCCCCGTCGCGCTGCCACCGATGCGCGATCGCGCTACCGCCAATGGCATTACGACCGGACGGGACAGCCCGGCCAGTCGGGTCGATCCCGGAAGGTGCGACAATTTGCCGCACCCACACACCCGTTCTCTGCGGACAATGCCTGCGGCGCCCGCCAGCGTTCGACGCGACGTTGACGCTCGCAGACTACGTGCCGCCGCTCGATACATTAATGATTCGTCTGAAATACCGCGGTGCCTTGCCGTTGGCGCGCGAATTCGGTGAACGCCTGGGCGACGCCCTAGCCGTCTGCGATCACGGCGATGAGTCGCCGTTGTTGGTGCCGGTACCCCTGGCGTCCTCACGGCTCGCATCGCGCGGATTCAATCAGGCATGGGAACTCGCGCGCGTGGCATCGCGTCGTGCTCGGCTGCCCGCAAGTGCTCACGTGCTGCGCCGGGAGCGGACCACCGCTGCCCAGCGACGACTTTCGCGCGACGCGCGACAGCGCAACCTGCGTGACGTTTTCGTCGCGGATGCACGCGTCAACGCACGCCGTATCGTCCTGATCGACGACGTGATGACCACCGGCGCGACGTGCGACGCCGCAGCCGCTGCCCTCAAGCGTGCAGGCGCCACGCATGTTCTCGCGGCCGTCGTGCTGCGCACGCCGCCCACTCCCTAACTTGTCCCCACACTCATGTTCAACGTCGTTCTCGTCTCGCCCGAAATTCCGCCGAACACCGGCAACGTGATTCGCCTGTGCGCCAACACGGGTGCACGTCTGCACCTGATCGAGCCGCTCGGTTTCCCGCTCGACGACGCGCGTATGCGCCGCGCCGGCCTCGACTATCACGAATACGCAGAGATGAAAGTGCATCGGGATTGGGACGCGTTTCTGGCATCGGAGTCACCTGATCCCGCCCGCATGTTCGCGCTCACGACGCGTGGTTCCCGTCCCTTCGGCGAGTTGGCTTTCGCACCCGGCGACTGGTTCGTGTTCGGATCGGAAACGCGCGGCCTCGACCCTGCGCTGCTCGACACGTTTGCAACAACACAACGCGTGCGACTGCCGATGCGTCCCGGCAATCGCAGCCTGAATCTCTCGAATACGGTGGCCGTCGTGGTCTTCGAGGCCTGGCGTCAGCAGGATTACGCGGGCGGGTCCTGACTCGCGAGCTCGCGTTGGTAGGCCGCGCACATGGCGGCATCGAAACACACGAACTCCACGTGCTCGATGCCCGGGAAATGCGGTAACGCATCGCGAACGGTGAAGACGACCAACGGCACGGCAAGCTCGGCAGGGCAGCCGTACACGCCGCAGCTAATGGCCGGAAACGCTACGCTGCGGCATCCGTGCGCGGCGGCAAGCCGCAAGCTTTCCCGGTAGCAACTCGCCAGCAATGCCGGTTCGTCGTTAGCGCCGCCATGCCAGACGGGGCCGACGGCATGAATCACGAATTTGGCCTTGAGACGGAATCCGGGGGTGATCTTTGCCTGCCCGGTCGAACAACCCCGGAGCTTCCGGCAGGCGTCGAGGAGTTCCGGCCCTGCGGCACGGTGGATCGCACGGTCGACGCCGCCACCGCCAAGCAGCGACGCATTCGCGGCATTGACGATCGCATCGACCGTGGCTTGGGTGATATCGCCTTGCGAGGCGTGAAGACGGACAACTTGCGACATGGGCACGACTCCCTTGTTGCGAGTGTCGACGGCGGGTCGCCGTCGTCGGAGACGGGACACACAGGCCAACCGTCGTCGAACGGTTCGCCGGCGGGTCACACGACGGAACGGATCGACGCGGGGCGAACCTGCGCCGACTCAGCCCTGATGCGGATCATCCTCGCGCTCGGCGCGGGCGTCGCGTCGCAGCAGTGCTTCGACGGCCGCACGTGCAGGCAGCCCTTCGAACAGCGTCGCGCAAACGGCATCGGTAATCGGCATCTCGACACCATGGGCGCGCGCCAGATCGCGTACCGCACGGGCACATCTTACGCCCTCTGCGACATGGCCCAGCGAAGCGAGCACTTCGTCGAGCGACTTCCCCGACGCAAGTTGCAGCCCGACGGTGCGGTTACGGGAGAGATCGCCGGTCGCGGTCAGAATCAGATCGCCCAGACCGGCCAGTCCCATGAACGTTTCGGGCTTGCCGCCCAACGCCACACCGAGGCGGGTCATTTCGGCCAGACCGCGCGTCACCAGCGCCGCGCGCGCATTCAGCCCGAGGCCGAGGCCATCGCTCACGCCCGTGGCGATCGCCAGCACGTTCTTCACGGCGCCACCGACTTCGACGCCGACGAGATCGTCGCTCGAATAGATACGCAACGCGCCGAAGTGGCACGCCGCAATCGTGAGATCGCACAGGGACGGCGCGGCGCTCGCGATCGTCAACGCGGCGGGCAGGCCTTGCGCCACTTCCCGCGCGAAACTGGGGCCGGACAGCGAACCGCCCGCCACCGCCGGGAAAACCTCGGCAACGATCTGATGCGGCAACAGGCCGGTATCGGCCTCGAAACCTTTGCAAAGCCAGATCAGATTCTGCGGCGCATTGGCCGCCTGCGCCATATGGCCTGCGAGCGCGCGCAAGCCGGCGACGGGCACGGCTGCTACACACAGTGCATGCTCACCCGAGCCGTGCGTCATTGCCGTCGCGAAATCGGATTCGAATCGCAGACGGGCCGACAACGGGGAACCGGGGAGATACGCGGAATTCTCGCGGGAGGCGGTCAGCGCCGTCACGAGCGCAGCGTCGCGCGCCCACAGAACGACGTCATGGCGTGCGGCCATGTGACTCGCCATTGCGGTGCCCCAGGCACCAGCACCGAATACGGCAATCTTCATGAAGGGGGCCTCGACGCCATGGCAAGCCCGAAGCCTGCCACGGCGTCGATGAAGCGCAAGCGCTTAGTGGGTCTGTGCGGACGAGCCGTCGGGCATCACGATGCCCGGGGCCGGCGTCTCGCCGTTGGCCGCTTGTTGCTCGGCCAGTTGCGCCAGACGTTGCTCGTACAGCGCCTGGAAGTTCACTTCCGCCAGATGAATCGGCTGGAATCCGGCACGGCTGATGGTGTCCGCCACGTTCGCACGCAGGTACGGGTAGACGATCGTCGGGCAGGCAATGCCGATGAGCGGATCGAGCTGCTCGACCGGCACGTTGCGGATCTCGAAGATACCGGCTTGCTTGCCTTCGACCAGGAACGCGACCTTGTCCTTGATCTTGGCCGTCACGGTAGCGATCACAGCGACCTCGAAAATTTCTTCGGCCAGACGCTCGGCTGCCACGTCCAACTGCACTTCAACGGTCGGCATCTCCTGCTCGAGGAAGATCGCGGGCGAATTCGGCTGCTCGAGCGACAGATCTTTCAGGTAAGCGCGCTGGATGCTGAAAAACGGCTGATTCTGGTCGGACATTTCGTTTCCTTGGATTGAGACAGCCGCGCAGTCACGCGGCTGGGCGACTATTTTGCAGGCGGTATCAGGCCGCTTGCAAGAGCGGCACGAGCCCACCGGCACGATCGAGTGCCGAAAGATCGTCGTAGCCGCCAATATGACGCTCGTCGATGTAAATTTGCGGTACGGTGCGACGGCCCGTTCGCTGCATCATCTCTTCGCGGCGACCCGGCTCCTTATCGACCAGGATCTTCTCGATTTCCTGAACGCCGCGCTGGCGCAGCAGACGCTCCGCCATCTGGCAATACGGGCACACTTGCGTGCTATACATCACGATCTTCGGCATGGCTTTGCAACTCCTCGATTACTTGACGACCGGCAGCCCGGCTTCCTGCCAGGCGGCGACGCCGCCCTGGAGGCTGAACGCCTCAGCATAACCAAGATTGCGAAGCAGCGTCTGAGCACGCGCCGAGCGCTGGCCGCTCTTGCACACGATCAGGACCGGAGCGGCCTTATTCTTGATGACGCCCGCGACTTTTTGCTCCACGTCGTCCAGCGGCACATTGCGCGCGGACGGCAGGTGGCCGGAGGCAAATTCCTCTGCCGTACGGACATCGAGCACCACGGCGCCCTTGCGGTTGATGAGCTGGGTCGCTTCCATGGTCGACAGACCGCGACCGCCGCGCTTGAATACCGGCCAGGCCAGCATGCCGCCCGAAACGAGGGCGATCGCGATCAGCGCGAGGTTGGTGTAATCGGCAAAGAACTTCACAAACCACCTGAAAATAATCAAAAGAATCCGATCATTATAAAATAATCCGTGATTGCGCCGACGGGTGTCGTTGCCAATCGTTGCGCCAGACGTCGGCAGCCCGCCTTTTGCGGGCGCCAGACGGCCCCGGAATGCCGCGCCAAACCCTTACCGGGCCTGGCTGTGCCCGGCGCAACGATCCACCCCCGCCTGCCGACTGCCCCCGCTTTCCTACTCTGACTGAAGTTTGCTCATGTACAAGCTCGTTCTTATCCGCCACGGCGAATCGACGTGGAACAAAGAAAATCGCTTTACCGGCTGGGTCGACGTCGACCTGACCGAAAAGGGCGTGGCCGAAGCCGGTCAGGCGGGCAGATTGCTCGCCGATGCCGGTTTCAAATTCGATCTCGCCTACACGTCGGTGCTCAAGCGCGCGATCCGCACGCTGTGGCATGTGCAGGACGCCATGGATCAGATGTGGATCCCGGTGGTGCATAGCTGGCGTCTCAACGAGCGTCACTACGGTGCGCTCGCCGGCCTGAACAAGGCGGAGACGGCTGCAAAGTACGGCGACGAGCAGGTCCACGTGTGGCGCCGCAGCTACGACACGCCGCCGCCGCCGCTGGCCGAGGACGACGAGCGCAGCTCGTTCAACGACCCGCGTTACGCCAAGCTCAAGCGCGAAGAAATCCCGCTCACCGAGTGCCTGAAGGACACCGTCGCCCGTGTGCTGCCGCTGTGGAACGAGTCGATCGCACCGGCGGTGCGTGCCGGCAAGCAAGTGCTGGTGGCCGCTCATGGCAACTCGCTGCGCGCCCTCATCAAGCATCTCGACAACATTTCGGACGACGACATCGCCGGCCTGAACATCCCGAACGGCACGCCGCTCGTGTATGAGCTGGATGCCGAACTGAAGCCGATTCGCCACTACTACCTCGGCGATCAGGAGAAGATCGCCGGCGCGCTCGCCGCCGTCGCCGCGCAGGGCAAATCGAAGTAATCGTGGCGTGACGTGCACGACGACACGGCGCATGGCGCGTCGTCATCGTCGTCATCGAATGGTCGGGCGTGCGGGATATCGCCGTACGCCCCCCGCCCGAACAGGCGCCACCGCCCCGCCCACTGCCCCGCGCCGCCTCCGGTACCGTCCGCATATCCGAAGCGTGTCCGAGGTGTCCCAGGCATCTCCGAGGCGTGTCCGTTGTTGGTCCGAGACGGATTCGCCGTACCGGAGCGCGACGTCATTTTCCCGCCATGCGCGCCCATCGCCTCGGGGAATCCCTAGGCGATGGCGCATCCGCCACGTGTGGCGTAATACGCCGTAACACGACGCCCGTCCGTCCTGTGGCTGTTGTGTGACCCTTTCCGGCATATCGCGAAGCGCGTCACGACGGCAAAAGCGGCGCACTATGGGGCGACGTTCGCCGAAATTCGCGTCACAACGTCGCATTGAATGGAACTTTTCGTAGAACCACTCCGGAAAACTCCCTGTCGAATGGGCAATGTCCCGCCTGCGGGCAAACGGTTATACTTCGCCAAAGTGCGCGCGCCCATTGGCGTGCGCCTCAAAATTCCGGGAAATTCCACGCCTATATGCGCCAAACCCTCAAACACATCGGCCTGATCGTGCTGGGCCTCGCGACCGGTGCGGCTGCCACCCTCGCGTTCTCTCAGGCATCCGCACAAAGCGCTACCACGCCGTTGCCGCTCGAACAGCTTCGTCTGCTGGCCGAAGTGTTCGGTCAGATCAAGCGCGAGTACGTGCAACCGGTCGACGACAAGAAGCTGCTGACCGCAGCCATCAAGGGCATGGTGTCGAGCCTGGATCCGCATTCCTCGTACCTCGACAAGGAAGAGTACAAGGAACTGCAAGAGCAGACGCGCGGCCGTTTCGCAGGTCTTGGCATCGAGATCTCGCAGGAAGACGGCCTCGTGAAGGTGATCTCGCCGATCGAGGACAGCCCGGCATTCAAGGCTGGCCTGAAGCCCGGCGACCTGATCACCCGCATCGACGACAAGCCCGTGCGCGGCATGACGCTCGATCAGGCGGTCAAGCGCATGCGCGGCTCCCCGGGTAGCAAGGTCACGCTGACGATCTTCCGCAAGGCGGAAGAACGCACGTTCCCGGTCTCCATCGTGCGAGCCGAGATTCGTGTGCAGAGCGTCAAGGGCAAGATGCTCGAGCCGGGCATCGGCTACGTGCGCATTACCAGCTTCCAGGAACGCACCGTGCCGGATCTCGCCAAGAAGCTTCAGGAACTGGCGAAGGACCAGCCGCTCAAGGGCCTGATCCTCGACCTGCGTAACAACGGCGGCGGCATTCTCCAGTCGGCTGTCGGTGTGTCGGCGGCCTTCCTGAAGGAAGGCGCCGTGGTCGTGTCGACCAACGGTCAGATCGAAGACGCCAAGCAAACGTACAAGGCCACCTTCGACAACTACCGTCTGTCGGCGAGCCCGGAAGATCCGCTCAAGGGTGAAGCCCCGTTCTGGAAGACGGTGCCGATGGTGGTGCTGGTGAACGCCTACTCGGCGTCGGCCTCGGAAATCGTGGCCGGTGCGCTGCAAGATTCGAAGCGCGCGACGATCATGGGCAAGACGACGTTCGGCAAGGGCTCGGTCCAGACCGTGCGCCAGCTGTCGCCGGATACCGCCCTGCGCCTGACCACGGCTTACTACTACACGCCGAGCGGCCGCTCGATCCAGTCCATCGGTATCAAGCCGGACGTGCCGGTCGACCAGAATCCGAAGGGCGATCCGGACGACGTGCTGGTTACGCGCGAAATCGATTACCAGAACCACCTGCACAACACGCAAACGCCTGACGAGCAGAAGGAAATCGACGCCCGCGAAGCCCGCCGTCTGGAAGAGCTGCGCCGCCTCGAAGAAGAGAACGCGAAGAAGACGCCGGAAGAGCGCAAGAAGGAACGTGAAGAACGCCTGCCGGATCTGGGCAGCGCCGACGACTTCATGCTCCAGCAGGCTGTCCATCAGATCAAGGGCGAGCCGGTCCAGCGCACGAAGTCGCGTCTGGAAGCCAATGCCGGCCCGCTGCCGAAGGACGCCGCCAAGGCCGCCGCGCCGGCGGCCGGCGCCAAGACGGATCCGAAGACGGACACCGTCGTGCCGGCCAAGCCGACGGACAAGAAGTAAGCATCGGCTTTACACTACAAACCGTGCCCGCGAAAGCCGGCACGGTTTTTTTATCCCTTTGCGCTTTGCGATGAACGACGACCAGTTGCTGCGTTACTCCCGCCATATCCTGCTCGACGAACTCGGTATCGAGGGACAGGAGCGCCTGCTCGCCGCCCACGCGGTCATCGTAGGCGCCGGCGGCCTGGGCTCGCCGGCCGCCCTTTATCTGGCGGCGTCCGGCGTCGGACGCATTACGCTGATCGATGACGACGTCGTCGATCTGACCAACCTGCAACGCCAGATCCTGCACGACACCCAAAGCGTGGGACAGCCCAAGGTGGAATCCGGCCGGGCGCGCATCGCGCAAATCAACCCCGGCGTGGTCGTCGACGTCATCGACGAGCGCGTGGACGAAGCCCGGCTCACGGTACTAGCGCGCGAAGCCACCGTCGTGCTCGACGGTTCGGACAACTTCGCCACGCGTCACGCCGTCAATCGGGCCTGCGTCGCGGCGGGCGTGCCGCTCGTGTCCGGCGCAGCGTTGCGCTTCGACGGACAGATCAGCGTCTTCGATGTACGCAACGACGCCTCGCCCTGCTACGAGTGCATCTTCCCCGCCGACGAGCCGTTCCCCGAGCAGGCCTGCGCCACGATGGGCGTACTGGCGCCGCTCGTCGGTATCATCGGCAGCATGCAGGCGGCCGAAGCGATCAAGCTGATCACGGGGGTCGGCACGCCGCTGGTGGGACGTCTTCAGATGCTCGACGGACGCAAGATGAGTTGGCACACCATGCACTGCGCCCGCAATCCGGAGTGTAAAGTCTGCGGACAGCGCCACTGACAACATGGGAGATGGCCGACGATAAGCTCGGCAACCTCCCAAATTTCGATGATAAAAAAGCGGACGGTCCCGTCACGGGACCGTCCGCTTCTCTTTTCGCCTGAACCTGATGACGGTTATCAGGCGACGGCCAGACGCGCCAGAGCCGCCTGCATCTCCTCGGGTTCGGTCGCCGCGAGCAACTCCTGCACCGGCCGCTCGAGATCGGGCAAGTGCGCGCGCAGGATCTCCTGCTTGACCTGAAGTAACTGGCTCGGGTGCATCGAAAACTCGCGCAGCCCCATGCCCAGCAGCAGGCGTGTTGCCGACGGATCGCCCGCCATCTCGCCGCAAACCGCCACCGGTACGCCGAACGCGTGCGCCTCGCGAATCGTCATGGCGATCAACCGCAGGACGGCCGGGTGCAGCGGGTCGTAAAGATGCGCGACGGCATTGTCCGCACGGTCGATGGCCAGCGTGTACTGAATCAGGTCGTTCGTGCCGATAGACAGAAAGTCGAGCCGTTTCAGGAACATGGGGACCGTGAGTGCGGCGGCCGGCACTTCGATCATCGCGCCGAGCTTGACGTTCGGGTCGTACAGCAGACCGGCCGCATCGAGCTGGGCCTTCGCTTCGCGCACGAGTTCGAGCGTCTGATCGATTTCCTGAGCGTGCGCGAGCATCGGGAACAGGATCTGGATCTTGCCGAACGCGGACGCCCGCAAGATCGCCCGCAACTGCGTGAGGAACATACGCGGCTCGGACAGGCTCCAGCGGATCGCGCGCAGCCCCAGCGCCGGATTCGGCGCGGTCTCGTACGTCTCGTGACTGTCGAGCGGCTTGTCGGCGCCCACGTCGATGGTGCGGATCGTGAGCGGCAAGCCCTGCATCGCTTCGACCGCGCGTTTGTACGCCTCGAACTGAGCTTCTTCCTCGGGCGCCTCCTCCTCGTTCATGAAGAGGAATTCCGTGCGGAACAGGCCCACGCCGACCGCACCGGCGGCAACGGCGGTCTTCGCGTCGTCCGGCAGTTCGATGTTGGCGAGCAACTCGATGTGCGTGCCGTCGATCGTCTGCGCGGGCGAATGCTTCAACCGCTGCAAACGGCGTTCTTCCAGCGCACGCTCGCTCTGCCGGTAGCTGTACTCTTCGAGCACGATCGGGGCCGGGTCGACGATCACGATGCCGTGGTCGCCGTCGATGATGATGACGTCGTCCTGCTTGATGAGCAGGCTGGCCTGTGCCACGCCGACGGCCGCCGGAATCCCGAGACTGCGGGCGACGATGGCCGTGTGCGACGTCTTGCCGCCGAGGTCCGTAACGAAGCCCTTGAACGTCTGCGACTTGAATTGCAGCATGTCGGCCGGCGCAATGTCACGGGCCACGACGATCATGTCGTCGCGTGGCGTCTCGGCCACCACGTGGCGAATACCGGGGGCGCCGGCGAGCGCCTTGAGCACACGCTCGGTCACTTGTTCGATGTCGGCGCGCCGCTCGCGCAGATACTCGTCTTCGATGTCTTCGAAGCGCGCGACGAGCACTTCGAGTTGCGTCGTGAGCGCCCATTCGGCGTTATAGCGCCGCTCGCGAATGAGTTTGACGACGGCGTCGACCAGCAGCGTGTCGTTGAGGATCAGGGAGTGAACGTCGAGAAACGCGCCCATCTCTCCCGGGGCGTCGTCCGGCAACTCTTGCTTGAGCGTGTCGAGTTCATGCTGGACAGTCGCCTGAGCGCTTTCGAAGCGCGCGATCTCATCGTCGACCTGGCTGGGATCGAGCAGATAGTGCGGAACATCGAGCGTGGCGGGCGCCAGCAGATAAGCGCGTCCGATCGCGATGCCGCGGGAAACGGGAATGCCGTGCAGGGTGAAAGACAAGGAAGTCTCCCCAGTTCAGAGGCGAATGGTACGCCCGAAATCTGTGTGTGCTGTCATCGAAGACAGTGTGCGGCGGTGCGGCGAAAACTCGGCCGGCGTCATCGAAAGGTATGCGTGGATGCCATACGTCAACGCATTGCCTCTGATCGTGACGCGGCGCGCCTGCCGACGCCGCGTCGCCACCGCCGGGCATGACGCCCCCTTTACTCCCCTTCGCCGAACTTGTTCGCGATGAGGTCGAGAAGCTCTTGCATGGCCTGCGCTTCGTCAGGGCCTTCGGTTTCGACTTCGACTTTCGAGCCGATCCCCGCCGCCAGCATCATGACGCCCATGATGCTCTTCGCATTGATACGCCGACCGTTCCGGGTCAGCCAGACCTCACTCTGAAATTTCGCCGCCAGTTGCGTCAGCTTTGCGGATGCCCGGGCGTGCAAGCCCAATTTATTTACGATCGTCGTTTCTTGTCGAAGCATGTTTCAGTGTGACGTAGTGTGTGTGGCCGGCGCACCCGCGCCGACTTCGAGAATACCTTTAGATCCGCCCGAAAGCACCTTCTCCGCCAGCGTGTCGAGCGGCACCGAGCGGTAACACACCGCCTTGATGAGCATCGACAGGTTTACCCCGGCGAGCACACGCACTTTCGGTCCCACCAACTGTGCCGCCACGTTCGACGGCGTCGCCCCGAACAGATCGGTGAGCACCAGCACGCCGTTCTCTTCGCGCAGTTGCGCAAGGCGTTCTTTTGCGACGTCTACGAGCGCCGCCGTGTCCTGGTCGGGGACGACGTCGATCGCACTGATGCGCGAAGGACAACCGCCGTAGATGTGCGAAACGCACTCGCGAAGCGCCGAAGCCAGCGGTGCGTGGGCAATGATCAGAATTCCAGCCATGATGCTAGGCACGCCGGGCGCCGCGGGTGTTCGGGATACAAACACAACGACGAACGCGCACCTGTCGATTTTGGGATTCTTATTTTAGCAGGCGCGCCAAAATCCCGAATTAATCCTGAAATTTCATCAGCTTAGGAGCCGCCGCAAGCGGGATTGCCGGCATGGCGATCACGCGGCCCCCAAGCGTCCGACGTCCGTCAGACGGCCAGCTCCAGCGCGTCGATGAACATCTTCGGCACGTCGAAACCGGTCTGGTCCGTGATTTCCTGGAAGCACGTCGGACTCGTGACGTTCACTTCCGTGAGGTAATCGCCGATGACGTCGAGCCCCACCAGCAGCAGACCGCGTTGCCAGAGCACCGGCGCCAGCGATTCCGCGATCTGACGATCGCGCGCCGACAGATCGCGCGCCTCGCCAAGACCGCCCGCCGCGAGGTTGCCGCGCACTTCGTTGCCCTGCGGGATGCGCGCCAGCGAATGGGGCACCACTTTGCCGCCGATCACGAGCACGCGCTTGTCACCCAGCGCGATGTCGGGAATGAAGCGTTGGGCCATCACCGAGCGGGCGCCGTTCTCGCCCAGCATCTCGATGACCGAGCCGAGGTTGCGACCATCCGGGCCGATGCGAAACACCCCCGTCCCGCCCATGCCGTCGAGCGGCTTGTAGATCACGTCGCCGTGTTCGGCGTGAAAAGCGCGCAAACGCCCCGCGTCGCGCGTGACCAGCGTCGGCGCCACGAACTGGCGGAATTCGGCGATCGCCAGCTTTTCGGAATGGTCACGGATCGCGCTCGGCTTATTGAACACGCGCGCGCCGGCACGCTCCGCGATCTCCAGCAGCCAGGTCGCGTTGATGTACTCCATGTCGAACGGCGGATCCTTGCGCATGAGCACGGCATCGAACTCCGTCAGCGCGGCGACACGCGTTCCGATGACTTCGTACCAAACGTCGGCATCCCCCGTCAGACGAATTTCCTTCACACGCGCATCGACCGTCGCGCCTTGCCACGCCATCTCGTGGGGCTCGCACGCGAAGATGCGATGTCCGCGACGCGCGCCCTCGCGCATCATCGAGAACGTGGTGTCCTTGTAGATTTTGAATTGGTCGAGCGGGTCGGCGATAAAGAGAATCTGCATCGATCGGCGGGAGTCTTGGGGGTTCGGATGCACACACCGCGAGCTGCGGCGACAGGCATCTATTCTAGCCGAGCCGTCGTTTTGTCGCTGCGCAGTGCGTTGGCACGGAAATCACGTCCGGCCTGCGGTTTCGGCCATCCCCGTTCCGCCAGACCCTGCCCCGTAGCCGCCGCCCCCACCCAGCCAACCCTGCCCTCCCAGCCCGAGCAGCAACGACGCGTCGCGCACCGGGTCCAGCCGGGCGCGCATGAGCGACAGATGCGTTTTTAGCGTCTGCACGCCGATCGCGCACGCCTCACGCGTCTGCGTGCGCGACTGCCCGGCCAGCAGTCGCATCGCAATCTCGCGCTGCACCGGCGTAAGCGCGGTGTCCCAGAGACGTTGCAGCAAACGGAGCGCCGGCGGCACGGCGAGGTGCAGCGCAATGCGCACCCGTTCGGTCGCGCCGCCGCCCATCGCGCAAAAATGCGTGGCGTGCAGATGCAGCGTACCCCCCGGCACCGGGACCGATGCGCACACCTGCGCACCCGCCGCCGCGTCGCCGGGGAGAAGCCTGAGTTCGTCCGCCAGACGCTGACAGGCCTGCACCACGACGCAGGCGTCGTGCCACGTGCGGCCCGGTGCGAGGCGCCAGACCCGACGCATGAGCGCCAGCGCGGCGGGATCGGCCCATTCCGGCTCGCGCCGATGCCAGACGAGGGTGCCGGACACATCGCAGGTCACGGCGCCGGCCCCTTCGGAACTGAGGCCCGGCACGGCCGAGGGCCCCTCGGCAAGCGGTGGAAAGTGAGGGCGCTCCGGCGTCGAGGCGAACGCTGCGGCGGCCGTCTCGAATGCCGCGACCTCGCGCGACGTGAATCGCGCCCGCTCGCCGTCTCGCGACACCAACAGCCGTAATGCGCCGATCGGGGGGACGTCGCGACACGACGGCGATGCATCGGCCATTTGCTTCGCCGGCAATAGACATACGTCGAGCAAATCGCCATCGGGCAGGCAATCGCCAAGCGCTGCCGGATGGCGCAACGCCGACGGCCCCGCCGCCCGCGCCCGGCCGCGACGAACGTGGCCGCACAGCACCTCGCCCTGCCGGAGCGCCTGTTGCAGCTCGGTGATGGACGGCATCGTCCACGCGCATGCCGCCAGGCGCTCGCACGCGCTCAGCGGCGCCTGCGGCGCGTACCAGCACGTGGCGTCGGCGAGTCCGAGCGCATCGATGGGGGCTCTGGTGTCATGTCGCGCATGACACCAGAGCGCCGCCACGCCGTCGGCGTCGAGCCCCGAACGCAGCGTTTCCAGCCAGAGCGGCAGATAGCCGAGAACCGGCATTGGCAATTGATGGATCTGACGAAGGCATGCGCGTAAGTCCCCTTGCATTCGCAAGTCGCTCCCGGCCAAAGGCAATTTCGAGGAAAATTCTTATTCCACCCGAACACAGACGGACATCCCCCATTCGGGGGATGCTGGTTGCGTCAAACGGTCGCATCATCGCTTCATTGCTGACGCGAACCGGACGACGGACCGGCACAGTACACCGATCCGAAGGGTGAAGGGGATGCGAAGGGAGCCAGTTTGCGGGGGGGACCGCCCAGGAAAGCCCCGATTTCCGACCGTTGCATGAGGCGGCCGGTAAATGTGACGCCCGGCTAGTCGGGGGGCCAGCCGGGCGTCTTTTTCTTTTCGCGTCTCAAGCGGAAATGCGCACAAGACCGCCGCCACACAGACGCGATCCCACATCAGATTCAGAATCTTCTCAACGAGACGCCGAAACCGAAAGCGCGCGGCATGCTGTCACTCGCCACGGCCGGGCGCATGCGCCGTCAATACCCCCGTCAACACCACCGTCAATACCGCCGTCAATACGTTTCCGGATCCGGATCGGTCCGTTCGAGTTCGACCGATGCTGCGAGCAGCGCCAGACGCGCCACCACGCCATACATATAGAAGCGATTGGGCGGTGCGGCGCCCGGCTTGGCATGGACGTCGGGCAGCGCCGTGTGTTCGAACGCGAGCGGCACGAAGTGCATGCCGGGGGCGTTGAGGTTTTCGTCCGTGCCGCGTCCGGTGTGAACCCGATAGAAGCCGCCGACCACGTACCGATCGATCATGTAGACGACCGGCTCGGCCACGGCTTCGTTGATGCGCTCGAACGTGTACACGCCCTCCTGCACGATGACATCGTGCACCTCGAGACCTTCCTTCACCACGCTCATCTTGGTGCGCTCGCGGCGATTCAGGTTTTTGATCTCGGCGGCGTCGTGCACCATCATCACACCCATGCCGTAGGTGCCGGCATCGGCCTTGATCACGACGAACGGCTTCTCCGTGATGCCGTACTCGCGATACTTCTTGTTGATCTTCTTGAGCACCGCATCGACCGTGTCGGCGAGTTTCTCCTCACCGACGCGCTCGTCGAAATCGATGCCCTCGCACTTCGCGAAGTACGGATTGAGCATCCACTGGTCGACGTCGATCATCTTCGCGAACTTCTTGACGATATCGTCGTAGGCCGAGAAGTGCTGGCTCTTGCGGCGCATCGCCCAGCCGGCGTGCAGCGGCGGGAGCAGGTATTGCTCGTGCAGCCCTTCGAGAATCGGCGGAATGCCGGCCGACAGGTCGTTATTGAGCAGAATCGAGCACGGATCGAAGTTCTTGAGGCCCAGACGGCGCGGCGTGCGCTCCAGCGGCTCGATGACGACATGCTGACCGTCCGGCAACTCGATGGTCGTCGGCTCGGCAATGTCGTCCGACAGACTGCCCAGCCGCACATTCAGACCGGCGTGACGCATGATCGTCGACAGACGCGCGATGTTCTGCAAATAGAACGAGTTGCGCGTATGACGTTCGGGAATCAGCAACAGGTTCTTGGCGTCGGGGCAAATCTTCTCGATCGCCGCCATCGCGGCCTGCACGGCGAGCGGCAGCACCTCCGGCGCGAGGTTGTTGAAACCACCTGGGAAGAGATTGGTGTCGACGGGGGCGAGCTTGAAGCCGGCATTTCGCAGATCGACCGAACAGTAAAACGGCGGCGTATGTTCCTGCCACTCGAGCCGGAACCAGCGCTCGATGGCGGGTGTCGCATCGAGAATCTTCTTTTCCAGGTCGAGCAAAGGGCCTTTCAGGGCCGTGACGAGATGCGGAACCATGCTTCTCTCATATCCAGATGGAATATCGATTGTAGAGCATCTGCCGCACGCTTCCGCCGTTCGCCATGCCCCGGGAAGGGGCACCGGCGGGGAAGGTACGGTGTGATGCTGCGGTGAGAGGAGGTGGGGGCGAAACGGCGAATCGCAAGCGCGGGCATCGCCTGCCCCCGAATCGGCCACCATGTCGCGCACGCGACATCGCGAGATATCCCGGACAAGGCACCGCGCACGAAAGCCGCAGACAAAAAAACGGGCACCCGTTCGGGTGCCCGCGCAATGCCGGCGCCGGCTGTCCGACCGGCCACCAGCGACTCCTCTGGATGACCCCGGCCTGAGCCGGGGCAAAACCTTGCGATCGGACGGGGGAGACCGTCGATCCGTTGTGATCGGCGCCCGTGATCGGCGCCTGCGATCAGTTGTGGTAGGCCGACTCGCCGTGCGAAGTGATGTCCAGACCTTCGCGTTCTTCGTCTTCCGGCACACGCAGGCCCAGCACGATGTCGGCGATCTTGAAGGCGATGAACGCCACCACACCCGACCACACGAGCGTGGTCAACACACCCTGGAACTGAATCCAGACCTGACCGGCAATCGAATAATCCGGCGCCACGGCATTGGCCACGTAATCGTAGATGCCCGTTCCGCCGAGCGACGGGGCAGCGAACACGCCCGTCAGAATCGCGCCGAGCATACCGCCCACACCGTGCACGCCGAACACGTCGAGCGCATCGTCGGCCTTGAGCAGGCGCTTCAGACCGTTCACGCCCCACAGGCAGATCACACCGGCGAGCAGGCCGAGCACGATGGAACCCATCGGACCCACGAAACCGGCGGCCGGGGTCACGGCCACCAGACCGGCCACCGCACCCGATGCGCCACCGAGCATCGACGGCTTGCCCTTGCCGATCCACTCACCGGCCGTCCAAGACAGCGTGGCAGCGGCGGTCGCGAGCAGCGTGTTGACGAAGGCGAGTGCTGCACCGCCGTTGGCTTCCAGACCCGAGCCGGCGTTGAAACCGAACCAGCCGAACCAGAGCAGCGAGGCGCCGATCATCGTCATGGTGAGCGAGTGCGGCTTGAACGCTTCCTTGCCGAAGCCCACACGCTTGCCGACCATGTACGAACCCACGAGACCTGCGATGGCGGCGTTGATATGAACCACCGTGCCGCCGGCGTAGTCGAGCGCGCCCTTCTGGAACAGCCAGCCGGCATGTGCGGTGGCGGCATCGGCAGCGGCGGCATCGGTGTAGGCATCCGGGCCCGCCCAGAACCAGACCATGTGCGCCATCGGCAGGTACGAGAACGTGAACCAGATGACGGTGAAGAGCAGCACGGCCGAGAATCTGGCGCGTTCGGCGAAGGCGCCGACGATCAGCGCGCAGGTGATCGCGGCGAACGCTGCCTGGAAGGCCATGTAGGCGTACTCCGGCACGTTCACGCCCTTGCTGAAGGTCGCGGCCACCGAGTCCGGCGTCATGCCCTTCAGGAACAGGCGATCGAAGCCACCGAAGAATGCCCCGCCTTCCGTGAACGCGATGCTATAGCCGTAGATCGCCCAGAGCACGACCACCAGCGAGAAGATGATGAAACACTGCATCAGCACGGAGAGCATGTTCTTCGAGCGCACGAGACCGCCGTAGAACAGGCCCAGGCCGGGCAGCGTCATGAGAATCACAAGTGCGGTACAGGTCAGCAGCCACGCCGTATCGCCCTTGTTGGCGGGCACGGGGGTGGCGGCTGCCGGGGCGGCCGGTGCAGCGGCCTGAGCGGCGGATGCCGGTGCGGCAGCGGGTGCGGCCGTCGCAGCGGCAGGGGCAGACGCTTCCGAAGCGGCGGCAGGCGCCGAGGCGTCCTGCGCGAGCGCAGCGGTCGAGCCGAGGCCCACGGTGCCCACAACACCAGCAAAAGCGGCGGCGAGCAAGAGTTTGGCAAGCAGTTTTTTCATGATTGTTGTCTCTTATTAGGACCTTTACAGCGCGTCTTCGCCGGTCTCTCCAGTACGGATACGGACCACGTGCTCGACGTTGGACACGAAAATCTTGCCGTCGCCGATCTTGCCGGTACGGGCCGCCTGCTCGATGGCGTCGATCGCCTGATCGAGCATGGCGTCGCCGATTACCGCCTCGATCTTCACCTTCGGCAGAAAGTCGACGACATATTCTGCGCCCCGATACAACTCGGTATGGCCTTTCTGGCGGCCGAAGCCTTTGACTTCGGTCACCGTAATACCTGCCACGCCGATGTTCGAGAGGGCTTCACGCACCTCGTCGAGCTTGAAGGGTTTCACAATTGCGGTAATCAGCTTCATGATGAGTCGCTCCTTAGAATGTCTTCGACAGCCCTACGACGACGGTAGCTTTGGAGAGCACTTTGCCGGAGTTCGCGGCGGTGTAGTACTTCTCGTCGGCATTCGTATCGACGTAGGAGACCGACACGGAGAAGTTCTTGCCCAGGTCTTTCGACAGGCCGATCTTCCAGTCGGTATAGCTTGCTGCGCTGAAGTTGTGCACCCACTGATGCCCCACGTGGCCCACGGCCGAGAGGCCCCAGAAGCCGAGGTCGTAGGTGCCCGTCAGGTCCAGATAGCCACTGTTGGTCGTATCCTTGCCGTCCGGACTCACGAGACCGAACAGACGGGTCAGTGCGTGCGAATACTTCAGCGTTACGGTCTTCCAGCCCACGGCGGCATACAGCTCGAACGTATGCGGGCGCGGGAAAAACTGACCGGACGGATAAGTGCCCGGGTAGTAGTACTGCAAACCACCGACATCGATGGTCCAGTCAGGGATGATTTCCTTCTTCCAACCCCCGTAAAAATCCATCTCGATGGGCGCGCTCACTGCGGAATTCCCATCCGAGATCCAACTGATGTTCGACGCCCACACACCGGCGTACAAACCGGATTCATGTGCGATATCGAAACCGCCCTGTACCGCCGGACGCTTGGCCGTTTGCGAAATACCGCGGAAGCGATAGTCCGAGAACAAGCCAACGTTGGCAGTCACCGTCAGCGGTTCAGCCGCTGCGGCCGCTGCGTCGGCGGGCGCTGCTGCCGGTGCGGCACCGTCGCCTGCTGCCTGCGCATACGCGCCGACAGAGGCCGCCATCGCACCCATGAACACAAAGCCAGCCATCGCAGTTGACACTTTTTTCATCACTTTCCCCTTAAGTTGACATTCAACGTCTTGGTACAGCGTGCGGCAGGTCCTGGGCTAGGTAGAGCAACTCCCGTGCCAGCTCCTTCGACCGCTTGAGCTGCGACGCGCAAGATACGGATTTCGGGATAAAAAATTGGCAAATTTCCGGGAAAGTGAGGTGGGCGAGCAACGTCACACAACGGCAACGAAGCACGACAAACTGTGTCGAAGCCTGAACCGGTACGGGTGAGCGCCGACGGTCTCTGGCTGGTCGCGAGAAACGGTGATAGAGTTGCGCCAATTATTGAGGGACGCACCCGATGCACCACCATGCACCGGTCGTACCGGCACGGCGAAGCACACTGACGGTGCAAGCACCAAATCGGTGCAAAGAAACGACGAGAGGAAGGCTATGAAACCGAACGAGATCCTGCAAGACATGCAAGCCAAGGTGAGCGAGATGCTCAAGCAATCGCCCGCCAAGGATATCGAACGCAACGTTAAGAGCCTGCTCAACCAGGGCTTCACCAAGCTCGATCTGGTCACGCGCGAGGAATTCGACGTGCAGGCGCAAGTGCTCGCCCGCACGCGCGAGAAGCTCGAAGCGCTGGAGAAACGGGTGGCCGAACTCGAAGGCCTGCGCAGCGAAGCGCAAGACTGACGACTCATAGGGGCGCAACAGCGCCCCTTGTTACGTCCGGGCTCGCGCGCCTGCGCGACGTCGCTCTGTGCAGCCCTCTGTGCCACCTCGTTCCCCCTCGTTCCCCCTCGTTCCCCCTCGCTCCCCCTCGCTCCCCCTCGCTCCCCCTCACTCCTCCCTCAACTCCCCCCAGTTCTCCATTCCTCCCTCGACGGAGCCCTCGCTCTGCGGCCTTACGCCTGCCGGGGTCCCATCCGCGCGTCTGACGCGCCACGCTCGACGGTTGCCGGATTTCCGAACGCGATATCGGAATCCTCCGGTTCGCGCGATGGACGTGTCCGATCACGTAACGCCGGACATCCGAAAACACGCCTCCTGCCCTGTCGTTGGGCCGATAAGGCGTTGTGCCGTGCGGCGCGATTGCGCGACTATCGACCTCAACGGGGCAGTACATCTCCTTTGTCGCTTCACCGCAAACGCATCGTCAACACCTCATCAATGCCTCATCAAGGCGGGGAGAAACGGGAGCGCGCCGGGGTGCCAAGGGAATGAAAACGGAGGGAAGTCATGTCATTGGCAGTTGTCAGCAGCCGGGCGATCACAGGAATGGCGGCGCGTCCGGTCACGGTCGAGGTGCATCTGGCGAACGGACTGCCGGGTCTGTCGCTGGTGGGCCTGCCGGACACCGAGGTCAAGGAAAGCCGGGAGCGTGTGCGCAGCGCCTTGCAGAACAGCCGTTTCGAGTTTCCGGCAAGACGCATCACGATCAATCTGGCGCCGGCGGATTTGCCGAAAGCATCCGGCTGCTTCGACTTGCCTATCGCGCTGGGCATTCTGGCCGCGAGCGGCCAACTCCCCGAGGCGGGTCTGCGCACACACGAGTTTGCGGGGGAGTTGTCGCTGACCGGGGAGTTGCGCCCGGTGCGAGGCGGGCTGGCGATGGCAAGTGCGATGGCTGCGCAGCCGTCCGGGCGCGCGCTGGTCTTGCCTGTGAGCAGTGCACAGGAGGCGGCACTCGTCGAAGCGGCGACGGTCTACGGCGCACGAACGCTGCTCGACGTCTGCGCCCACCTCGCAGCGCCGGAGGTCGCCACGCCGCTACCGCGCGCGGTGGCGCCGCAAACGTCGGGGGGCGATGCGGCGTCGCCGGCGGCAACCGCAGGCGAGATAGCCGCCGGGATAGGCGCCGGGATGGCCGATATGGTGGACATCAAAGGACAGGCGCACGCCAAGCGGGCGCTGGAGGTGGCTGCGGCGGGCGGCCATCACATCCTGTTCTACGGCCCCCCGGGGACCGGCAAGTCGATGCTGGCGACGCGTCTTGCGGGACTGCTACCGCCCTTGACCAAGGCACAGGCCGTGGAGGCCGCCACACTCGCGAGCCTGAGTGCGCAGGGGTTCGACACGCGGCATTGGGGGCGTCGCCCCTTTCGCGCGCCGCATCACACGGCATCCTCTGCGGCACTGGTCGGCGGCGGGAGCGTGCCACGGCCCGGCGAAATCAGTCTTGCTCATCGCGGCGTGCTGTTTCTCGACGAGTTCGATTTTTCGCTTTCGTAACCGAGTTGCTCATAGAAAATTCCCCTTATATTCAAGGAGTTCGGCAGATTTTGAACAACTCCCGGTCGAACAACACAGACTTTGCGTGTACCCTCGCTATCACTTATTTTTCTGGGACACCCAAGGCCTTCCCAAGCATTGCATTCCCAGGTGCTGACTCGCGCCTGAAGCCTTCGGCTCGAGATAAATCGTCTACGAACCGCTTCAACTCGCGTTCCACCTTGTAGGCATACTCCATCGCCGTTAGGGCATCACGTTCCGCTTCCAGTTCTGCGATGGCCGCTCGCCCCTCCCTCGCGAGTCGCCCAATATCGACAGCGGGCGCCGGCTCTTGGTCCAAGAGTGGACCCAAAGCAAATGCCCAATCAACATAATGATTCAAGGTCTCGACGGATTTAATACCTGTCTGCTCCATAACATCGACCTTAAATTGCTCGAGCCTCATAAATAATTCAATGAAATGCTGAGCATCCCGAACGTGGTGGGCACGGATAAGGCGATAAATCTTTACAGTAAAAAATCGATGCCTAAAGAGATGTGGGTGAGCCTTACCCTTTATACCAGCAGCCCTCCTTAATATATATAACTCCAATGTTACAGTATTAGCAACAATTGGCTTGCCAGTTCTGTGGTTGATAAACACAATATCGTGCTCAGCGCCACCTAGAAGTCGCTCTATTGTCGGCGCACGGTAGTTTTCGATATATTCGAGAATGTAATCAAGCTCGGCGTGAGAAATTGGCACAAATCGAATTTCAGGTTTGCCCCTTCGCTTGACGGTCATCATCTTTAGGAATGGACGCTCCATTCCCTTTGCAGCACGGACGTCGGAGACCTTGAGATTAGCAACCTCGATTCGTCTTGCCCCCGTAGCCTCCAGCAAACGCAAAATGCACAATCGTCGCATTCTTCGGGCGGAGGAGCCACTACTTGTCACCGCCGCTTTACGCAAGAGATTAATATTGTTCTCTGTTATTGGATACCTGTGATTGACCTCACTCATTGCAGGAAAACATGAGTGATGCCAATATTCGATTCGCACAGCCCTATTTCCAGACAGTCCTCTTACAAATGTCCGGCGAACTGCGCGAATGTGTAGACCATCCGGCGCCAAGTAATCTTCAATCCTTCTTCTTAGGCCCACAAAATGCAAGAAGGCAAGGCTGCGCCGTCCGATTCTGACAATTGTCCTATTATTCCGAACCTGCTCACCATCAGATTTCTTTTCCGCCGCCAAATTCCGCATAAACATCACGAAATGTGCATCTGTCAAATGGTGGAGATTCACCTTGTTCGCAAAGCAATAGCGAATGAGAGGGGTCAACTCGGAAATGTAGGTTCCCAATGTTCCGCCACGGTCAAGCATAGACCGCCCCAGCGTCTTCAGCTTGTCCAGGTAAGCGGCCAGTTCAATGCACCACCGTCCGTCGGGCCATGTTGGCAGCGGGATTCCGCTGATGTCATTCGTGCGCACCCGGCCTTGTTCGTACACGCGGTATGCTTTTGTCTCCGCCGGTGCGCGGACGAACAGCTGGCACCGCCCCTTCCTGGAAGTCACAGTTGCCTCAGTCGTTGAAGCCAGGCTTCGGTATCGCTGCCGACCTCCACAACGGGCCGCTCAGCGAGGTCAAACATCGCGAGCAGTCGCTCCTCCTCCTTTTCCCATCGCTCGACCACGCCAGGGTTACGAGAAAGATTCGCCACTTGCCTTCCAGCGGTCAAGGCCTCATGAAACGCCTTTGTCACATGCCAAAGGTCAACCATGGATTGAATGCGTTCGGATTTTGCTTGTTCCAGGTCTTCAGCAAAGCGCTTTTTTGTTCGGCGTTTCGCTTTAAAGCTTCTGAGTCCCTCGTCCTCAACTTCACCCAGGGCAGTTATTCGTAGATTATCGAAATAGGAAAATCCGCCATCAAGCAGCTTCTCAGCTAGCCTTTCGACAGTGGACCTTGATGTCGCGGAGATACCATTCTTTGGATTTGAATATTCCGCCAAGCGACTCTGCCGCTTGAGGGCCGAAACAAGTTGGTGGTCCCCGACGTAATCTTTAGGATTTGCTATGACCTTACCTAATAGCACAGACAGCGCTACGACCGATTTTTCATTCGTTGTCTGAGGCGCGGGCTTTGCAATCATCGTGACCTGCCGATTCGAGCGACAATTTTGTACTGACGGCCTGCCGCACCTGGAAGGAACACCGGTTCCACGACGAGTCCTTTCTTCATTTGAAGATTGAGGTAATCTTCAAGCGCATCTCCATCAACAAACGAAAACTCACTTGCTCCGAACCGCGACTCAGCAAAATCGCGTAATCGTTGGCGCACCTGCTCGTGCAGTTCCACCACACGTTGCTCTTCAGGAAGGCGCAACTCGTCCATTAGAAAATACGCCGCAGCCTCCCTGCGCATATCTCCTGACACAGCGTTGGTCAGGTAATGCCATAAATGTGCAGCGTCAACATGACCGACAAACCATCGCAGTGTATTGAGATTGCCCTGGCGAGCACCGAAAAAGAAAGTAATAATCAAGAATCGGCGGAACTGGTGCTCTCTCAGATAGTATCGATGCCCGTTTGCATTCAATGGCGTATCAAAATAATCGCAGAACACGTCCAAGGAAGCATTGAACGAACTGGATGAGGCAACGCGCATTCCGTAGCTCCCCGGCATGCTCAACAAGGAGCCGAATTCGTTGAGGCTGCCCCCCTTTACAAGCCTGGACTGAAACGACTCCAGAAGCGACACCATCTGCTCGACTATGGGTGGAATTGGCCTGACCTCTTCTTGACGCAATCCGAGAGCACCTGACTTAGCGTTCCTGAACACCATGTACTTTCTTGACGCATCCAGGCAACCGATGACCGGTAACCGCACTAGCTCCATTTGCCTCCTCGCAGTGATGGGACCAATGACATGGATAATGGCTCCATAGAGCACGTGTAGGTTTTGCAATAGACCGCGTCCATTTCGAAGGTCTTCAAAGAATCTTCTGCGGTCCCATTTCTCTGACCATCCGCCGAAGGATGGCCAACCCGTCGCGGCTCCTCTTAGGCAGAACGCAGTGACCCCCAAGTCAAGCGCTCCCTTAGTCAAGAACTGCTGAACATCATTCGAGCCGATTAGGGCCAGTGGAGAGACCTTCTCTGCTTTAGCAGCTTCCATGATGTTCACGTAGCTATCGAGCAGCGCTTCGCCGTGGTCCAGCGCAAATTCGACCCCATTCTTTATGCCGTCCAAAACCTGCCAAAACGGAGGATTTCGATAACGTCCAGAAGGGTTGCCTTCGTGGCGGTCAGCGGAATTTTCTCGCAACGCATTCAAGGCATCCGTGGGCACATCAAAACCCACTGACTCCAACGTGGACATACTGAGAATGGTCGAGCGCCAAGCTCGCACATACCGCCACGAAGGCTTGCTCCTCTCGATGGTTCGGACGTCGACGGCTGGATATTCGCGCTGATACCTTTCTGAGGGATAGAGACACAATTCCTCGTGGATAGATTTTCGCCCTTGCCCAAAAATCGTATTTCCGTATATTTTCTCCGCCAGCTTGGTAGTAAATGGAATAAACCGGTAGTTGGTTAGGCTCCGAACCCGATACATTCCCTTTAGCCACAGGGCAGCTCTCCAGGACGCGAGACGGTCTGGGTCCTTTGTCAGAGTCCATTCCTCCGCTGGAATCGTGATGTCACTAAACACCTTATGCCGGTTCAGCAATAAAATGATTTCATCGTAGGACTCGTTTACACGCTCATCGAGCCATTCTGCAAGGCGCTCAGTCCAACGGTAAATTACCTCCTCGTCGGTTGGTCCAACGCCGCAACGCAGAAGAAGCCGGTCGAAGTCGTTCTCGGTAACCAAATCAAAGCCATATTTTGCTAGCTTTAGCTCTTCCTGTTGAAGCAGAAAAAAATCTACAAGCCGAAACGCACGATAGACTCGCTGCTGTGTTGTTGGCACATCGCAAATTCGGCCCCTCATCGCAGCTGGATGCGTTTGAGACGTGACCATTGACTTGAAGGTGTCCAGCATTTTCCAGTGAGTTAGGTCCGTAAGGCATCCATTGCCAAAGGGAACAGCCCACTCAATGGATTGCACATGCTCGCCAAATCGAATGACCCATGTGTTGGCAGAAAATGGACTATCCAACCACCAGGCCGCTTGAAAATCCGTTGCACGTGGATTTGCCATGGACTCAAGCCGCTCCAAAATCCCATCCGGCATTCCTTTAAGCATAAATTGCCTCCGGATAAATCAAGCCAATGCAATCTCGCTCTTTTGCAGCCGCAAGCATGGCTCGAAAATCATCACGAGGCGGAATACTATCCTGGATATATGCAAACAGCCTTTCCGCATAATCGACCCACATCTCTGCAAGTTTCGACACTGGCCGGTCAGCATTCTCTACTGCAGCTCGAATGCTGACAAGCAACATCAACGTTTCCACACTTATTGAAAACACTACTGAGTCAAAAAGATGGCCGGTCTTCGCTTCTACCGCAGCGCCTTTTCGGTCCACCCACTTTAGCGCGTGATTTGAAATGAACTCGTTGAGTTCGTGGAGAGTTTTGAAGCCTGCAGCTGGCAGCAGATATTTACTTTCTTTGAGAGCCTCCACCAATATTCCACACTGAAACAGCCTTACCCAACGTTCTTCAAAATACCTAAGCAATGGGGCGGGCAAGTAGCGCTCCAATAGCCTGATGTCGAGTTTTTTGTGCCCAAGAATTTCGGATAGTTTCTGAATATCGGGACGACGGATGTAAGCAACAACAGCTGCAGTTGCACGTACTGTGGCGAGAGAAAATCGTGCGGCCAAAATGCCGGCGGCCTCCTCGGTCATTCCGCCGGAGGCAAGAAGCTTCTTCTCGAGGATGCCGCTCCGACGATGGTAGTTTATGTCGTGGGAGATTGTCAGTCGGCTAGGGTAAGAGAAACCTTTTCCGCAACCTAAGAACAAGTATCGCCAATTAGGGTCATTCTTGTTCCTGAGATAGTCACGCAACGGCCGTGTAATCTCTATGACCTGGGCAACAATTTCCGCACCCCGGTCGGAGAGATGAATCTGCTGTTCCGCGTTTCCCGGGCCGCGCCGCAACTTGTCACCGTCCAGGACCCATCCGTTGTCTGTCTCCGCAATGCCAGAAAGCTGACCGGCCCCGTCATACAGCCGCAGCTTTTCGAAAAAGCTCGCGGTTAACTTCGGATGTTCGATGACCAACAATGTCATATGGGGAACCAGCGCGCCGGTAGTAGGCAGCGCCAAGACCTCGGATGCCATGTTTCCGAGTTTCTCGGGGTACAGCGTCCGCTGCCTTCCTTCGACCCTCATTCGGAACCCAATTTTTTCGAACGTCGCGCAGGCGTTCGCCGCCCAATCCGGATTCGTCCGGTCAATCAGCGCCCCCCTTCCCGTGGCCGTACGAGAGGATAAAACTTCCTTTACGGTTCCCTTTTTCGCCAGTTGGCGCCGTCGTTCTAGGCGAGCCCAGAGGACATTAACTTCAGACTCGGCCCAGCTCTTGACCAAGTCCAGATTTTTTTGAATTTTAAAGTAGATGAGGTCCGTCGCCTCTTCGTCACTTAACTGCAACGGAACGTCCGCCAGCAGTTTCGCAATATATGTTTCACCATCTCCGTTCTGCCGAAGATGAGTGCTACTGCGGCAGATTTCTTTCGAGGACAGCGATGGCAATTCTTCCGCTGTCAGTCGCGCGAAAAACTTCCCGGCACATAGGTAGGTTGTGACAAATGCCACAAATCTGTTCCAGTACGCAACGAGGGTAGAATATTGATTCTCCTCCTTTCCGAATACCTTGCATTGAAATATAAGAAAATTTATTAACACCGAGGTCAACTTCGAAGATGAAGCGAAGTCTTCCTTAAGCCAAGAGGCCGGGAGCCTTGCGAGAAAATCAGCGAAAGCGGTCTCAATTACGATTCCGTTAACCCGGCGCCCTGCAGCATACCCTGCTAAAGCAACTGCATACGCCTCAGTGAAATCCTTCCCGTATCTTGAGTATATGTTTCGAAGGTTTGCCCACGTGATTTGCCCGTTGGTCTTCGGGATAGGCCAACCACGCCACAAATCGACCTGCACACGGTCCAATGGGAGCCGCTCAAACTCGGCGGTTGCAGTTTCGAACCAATCCGTAGGCGCGTTTTTGGAGAGGCGGGGAATTCGCGAAGATGCCTCTGGGCAAGCATATGCCAACGCCGTCTTCCAACCATATGCCCACTTGTACCGTACATCTAACTTAGCATGCAGAAACCTCTCGGAGTATAGTGCGCCGGCAAAACCAACCAGAACATCTTCTGAGCGAAAGTGATTGTTGGAAAAATCAACTTTCTGCTTGGTCACCGCCAAATAAGCCTCAAAAATCCTAATGAGCAATCGGCACATTTTTTCGCCTTGGCTTCCCATTCCAAGGCGAATCGATTCTTCCAATTTCAAGCGTGCGTCCGTGCTTATATGGTCAGTAGGATAGTCGCTCTGCCAGCGAATATTTCGTAAAATCGACTCACTCAAAAGTATTTCGCGCCTGCGCTCTGGCAAAGAGCTCGCTAGCACGAACTGACGCATGACATCCATCTGCTTGTCCCCGTGGATATGGCGCTATTTATCAACCCCAAAAAACTGGCAGACGCAAAGTTCTTGAGCGGTGCGTTCAAATTTTCTTTGGTTCTCTCGAAGACATCCTAAAATGTCGGACGGGCTTTGCAAGAGCACTTGTCTTCGGCCGCCCTGGCGGGTGTCCGTAAATTGACTTTTGAAATTTTTTTTTGTAACTATTTGTAACAGACCAAATATCTGCTGAACTGCCTCGGGACTCGAGAAGGCTCTGACTCTTGAAAAAACGGAGCTATGAGCAAGGCAAACAAGTTCTCACCCGAAGTGGTAGATACGCCTCCTGGAGGTAGGCCGGCGAGTGCTGATTGCCTCTCGCCCAGGCGATGGGCCTAGTCAACTGTGTTAAGCAGGGAACACCCGTATGGGGTTCGCTCGAACAAAGATGATGCAAACAGCACAGGTGGGGCGCATGCCCTTGCGAATTCGGGGGAACGGCCATTTGGCAACAGCCTCGGCCCGAGCCGGTAGCCGGGAGGAGACGCTAAGGCTGGTGAAGCCGCGCGGTGTCGCAGCAGTCGAGCAGGACTATGAGTCTGGCTTGCAAGACGCTGTTGAACTTGGCCGGCTCGGCCGAGCGGTCGGCATCGGGGCAAAGTTCCGCGGCCACGAGAGCATCGCCGTCAAATCACCGGCGGCTCTTGTTGCGGGGCTGACATGCCCCCTGCAAACAGGGCCAGCCGGATTCTAGTAAAGTTCGTTTTCGGAGAAGAAGACGAACATGAAGAAG
>NZ_CABPSB010000015.1 GCF_902459655.1 Pandoraea anhela | reverse complement strand
TCCTACCGCTTTCCAGGAGTTGGTTTAAAGGGACTTTGCTAGAAGCCCATTGGCCCGATTGAAGGGGGCATGTCACTGAGCGTCTGCGCCGTCGGGGCGTTGCGCTTCTTACGTTGGCTCGACAACGCCGGCGACTGTGCGTTGCTCTTTGACGGGATCGATTGCTGACCTAATGTGGCGCGAATGATGCGCTCGCGCGGGGTTGCACCTTCATCGTCTCGTGATGTTCTCCGGTTTCTCCCCCTTTGTTTTCGTTTGGTTCAAGCGTTGAGCTAATTTGGCGTTGCTCGTCCTCTGAGTGAAGGCGGCGTGATCAGTGTCCCCTCCTGGAAGTTCAAGGGAGCGTCTAGGCATCGGCTTCGACGGCCGCAGTGTCGGAGGAAACGCTCCGCTCACCCTCGAATCGCAATCGCACGACTCGCTCGCATGGCGCTCCCGCAATGTCCGCACGCCATCATCGATGGGGCGACAAAGATGCCTTCCAGACACACTGTCTGAGCGCTAACGTATCCATTGAAGTCATGACCGGATCGACGTCGGCTCGCATACGATCGCCCCTCCAGTGCGGGCGATTTATTGGTTTCGCCATGCTGCGCAAAGCCCTCAGGCAATTCATTGAGATGACTCAATGCGTTCAACGCTATCGTTTTGCGTCGACATGGCCATGTGTCGTACTTTCCCTGAAAAGGTGCTCGGCGTGCATGGGGCCGCCCATGTGGGCAAGCTTTTCAAGGCGTTTTCCGTGATTGGCGAGTCTGGTAATCAAGGTGATTGACGGTGCCGACAAACATCCGTGGCGCGGCCAATACCCACTTGAGGCTGATGGATAACCGCATTAAGTGACATGTTTGATGCGTATGCTCCTGCCGTTTCATATGGCAATCTCAGTCGGTGCAAGCCCGCCGGTCAGGCAAACAGAACGATGAACCAGTTGTCCAATCCGTCGGTGAAGCTTCCTCCCGTCATCGTCGTGTCGCTCGTTGATAGCCACGATCGGCGTGCACACATGGCTGTGGAGTTGAAGAGAGCTGGCGTTCCATTCCGGTTTTTCGACGCAGAGCGTCTCACAGACTATCCGCCGGCATATGACCTGACTACGCGACTGAAAACTTATTCGAGCCACCTGACACTCGGAGAAGTGGGTTGTTACGACAGCCACTATCGTATTTGGGAAGACCTCGCTCGCTCGAACGACGACATCTGGTGCGTATTGGAGGATGACATTGCCCTGGCCCCTGATTTCGCCAATCGTATTGTCATGGCGCTGAACGTCTCCGTGCATTGGGGCATCATGCGATTAGGGGATAGCAGGTCGGCCGGCCGTTGGAAGGTTGGCGAACTGCCGGACGGAAGTCTGCTCCACGATCATCGCAAACAACCGAGCGGCACGCAGGGTTATCTGATCCGGCGGAGCGCCGCGCTCACGCTATTGGATTACGGCAGGCGCATGGTGCACCCCGTAGACGACATGATCAATCGCAACTGGGAGCACGGTGTTCGGATGATCTCCATGTTCCCCGATATCGTGATGGATCGAGGGCATGACCTTGGCACGACGATCACGGGGCGTCGGAAGGCGAAACGATCGCTTGCACAAAAACTGCGTCGCGAGTTTCACATGGGCCGGGACAGTCTCAATCGTTATGTGGATGTATGGCGCAGGCGCTTGTTTGCCCGTGCGCGCTGATGTGAAAGGAGCTTCTTCCCGCGCTGCGTATTTTCAGAGAAATCAATAACTTGCCGCATGCATCGAAAATTTGATGAGGCGCAGGCACAAAAACTGCATATTTAATGCGTGGAAGGTGTTGACAAGGCGAGGGGACATCTCCATAATTGCAAATTCTCTGCGGAGGGGTGCCCGAGTGGCTAAAGGGGGCAGACTGTAAATCTGTTGGCTTACGCCTACGTTGGTTCGAATCCAACCTCCTCCACCAGAATGCGGAAGTAATGAGCGCCGGAAACCAGTGTTTTCGGCGCTTGTTACCAAGTGGCGAGAGTCGAAATCCAAGCGGGTGTAGCTCAATGGTAGAGCAGAAGCCTTCCAAGCTTATGACGAGGGTTCGATTCCCTTCACCCGCTCCAGGTGACGCGCAGACGAAGTAGCAGTACAGGATTCGCCCATGTGGCTCAGTGGTAGAGCACTCCCTTGGTAAGGGAGAGGTCGGCAGTTCGATCCTGCCCATGGGCACCAAAAGATAGTGTGAAGCGCGGCAATCAACATGCCGAGCAACCTCGGCAATAGATAACCCGTTAGGAGTCTGAAATGGCAAAGGAAAAATTCGAGCGGACTAAGCCGCACGTGAACGTCGGCACCATCGGTCACGTTGACCATGGCAAGACCACCCTGACGGCTGCTATCGCAACGGTTCTGTCGTCGAAGTTCGGCGGCGAAGCGAAGAAGTACGACGAAATCGACGCAGCACCGGAAGAAAAGGCACGCGGCATTACCATCAACACCGCGCACATCGAGTACGAAACGGCAAACCGCCACTACGCACACGTTGACTGCCCGGGCCACGCCGACTACGTCAAGAACATGATTACCGGTGCTGCCCAGATGGACGGCGCGATTCTGGTTTGCTCGGCAGCCGACGGTCCGATGCCGCAAACGCGCGAGCACATCCTGCTGGCGCGTCAGGTCGGTGTGCCGTACATCATCGTGTTCCTGAACAAGTGCGACATGGTCGACGACGCCGAGCTGCTCGAGCTGGTCGAAATGGAAGTTCGCGAACTCCTGTCGAAGTACGACTTCCCGGGCGACGATCTGCCGATCGTCAAGGGTTCGGCCAAGCTGGCGCTGGAAGGCGACAAGGGCGAACTCGGCGAAGTGGCTATTCTGGCTCTGGCTGAAGCCCTCGACACGTATATCCCGACGCCGGAGCGCGCCATCGACAAGGCATTCCTGATGCCGGTCGAAGACGTGTTCTCGATCTCGGGTCGCGGTACGGTGGTGACGGGTCGCGTTGAATCGGGCGTGGTCAAGGTCGGCGAAGAAATCGAAATCGTCGGTATCACCCCGACGGTCAAGACGACTTGCACGGGCGTTGAAATGTTCCGCAAGCTGCTCGACCAAGGTCAGGCTGGCGACAACGTCGGTATTCTGCTGCGCGGCACGAAGCGTGAAGAAGTTCAGCGTGGTCAGGTTCTGGCCAAGCCGGGTTCGATCACGCCGCACACGGACTTCACGGGCGAAGTGTACGTGCTGTCGAAGGATGAAGGTGGTCGTCACACCCCGTTCTTCAACAACTACCGTCCGCAGTTCTACTTCCGTACGACGGACGTGACGGGCTCGATCACCCTGCCGGAAGGCAAGGAAATGGTCATGCCGGGCGACAACGTTTCGATCTCGGTCAAGCTGATCGCTCCGATCGCCATGACTGAAGGTCTGCGTTTCGCAATCCGCGAAGGTGGCCGTACCGTCGGCGCCGGCGTGGTTGCAAAGATCGTAGCTTAAGCCGGTACCTTAACGGTCCGCGCTTACGGGGTCAGCTTTTGGCGGCTGGCCCCTCTGCTGTTTTAGGGGTATAGCTCAACTGGCAGAGCGTCGGTCTCCAAAACCGAAGGTTGGGGGTTCGATTCCCTCTGCCCCTGCCAAACAACTGTCTGCAAGCTGGAAATGGCGAATTCTCCCGTAGAAACTGTACATACGACTGGCGACAAGCTGCTGCTGGCACTGGCCGGGCTGCTGGTGATTGCGGGCGTCGTGGCGTTCTACGCCTTGGAGCAACAGGCACTGTACGTGCGCGTTGCGGCCATCGTCGTCGTTCTGGTCATCGCAGCTTTTGTGGCATTGATGTCGCAAACGGGTAAAGGCTTCATGGCCTTTGCCAAGGATGCGTATCGCGAAGTGGGTAAGGTCGTTTGGCCGACCCGTAAAGAGGCCGCCCAAACGACCGCGATTGTCTTCGCGTTCGTCATCGTCATGGCGCTGTATCTTTGGATTAGCGACAAGACGATCGAGTGGGCAGTGTTCTCTTTGATTCTGGGCTGGAAGTGATATGTCTGATACCGGAGCTGCACCGAGCAAGAAGCGCTGGTACGTCATTCATGCCTACTCCGGCATGGAGAAAAGCGTAGCCAAGCAGCTGCAAGAGCGCATTACGCGTCAGGGCATGCAAGACTACTTCGGCCAGATTCTTGTGCCGACGGAAGAAGTTGTTGAAACCACGGCTGGCCATAAGAAGGTCACCGAGCGTCGTTTCTTTCCCGGCTACGTGCTGTGCGAAATGGAAATGACGGACGAATCGTGGCACTTGGTGAAGAATACCCCCAAGGTCACGGGCTTTATCGGTGGTACCGGTAACCGCCCGATGCCGATTCGTCAGGCAGAAGTCGACAAAATCATGTCGCAAATCAAGGACGGGGTGGAAAAGCCGCGTCCCAAGACGTTGTTCGAGGTGGGCGAGTTGGTTCGAGTCAAGGATGGTCCTTTCACGGACTTCAATGGCTCGGTGGAAGAAGTGAACTACGAAAAATCCCGCCTCCGTGTTTCCGTCACCATCTTTGGACGGGCAACTCCGGTAGAACTGGAGTTCGGACAAGTCGAAAAGATCTAAGAATAAAATGCGCCGGCGCGACGTCCGGCGCGTTTTTGCGTTGGTGACACCCGTCGCCGAGGAGCGTCAGTAGCCAGTTTTCCGGTGAAAGCGCGCTATGACTCAACCCCGAATATGCGCCACATATTCGTTCCGGAGTAAACCATGGCAAAGAAAATCATCGGCTTTATCAAGCTGCAGATTCCTGCAGGTAAAGCCAACCCGTCGCCCCCCGTGGGCCCGGCCCTGGGTCAGCGTGGCCTGAACATCATGGAGTTCTGCAAGGCGTTCAACGCGCAAACGCAGAGCCTCGAGCCGGGTCTGCCGATTCCGGTGGTGATCACCGCTTTTGCGGACAAGAGCTTCACGTTCGTCCTGAAGACCCCGCCGGCGACGGTGCTGATCAAGAAGGCTGCCAACCTGCAAAAGGGTTCGAGCAAGCCGCACACCGACAAGGTGGGCAAGATCACCCGCGCACAAGCGGAAGAAATCGCGAAGACCAAGATGCCTGACCTTACCGCCGCCGATCTGGACGCAGCGGTTCGCACCATCGCTGGCAGCGCACGTTCGATGGGCATCACGGTGGAGGGTCTGTAATGGCTAAGATCTCGAAGCGTCAACAAGCACTGGCCGCCAAGGTCGACCGCAACAAGCTTTACCCGGTCGGCGACGCTCTGGCCCTGGTCAAGGAATGCGCAAGCGCCAAGTTCGACGAGTCGATCGACGTCGCCGTTCAACTGGGCGTGGACGCGAAGAAGTCGGACCAAGTGGTCCGCGGTTCGGTCGTTCTGCCGGCCGGTACCGGTAAGTCGGTTCGCGTGGCGGTTTTCGCCCAAGGCGAAAAGGCCGAGCAAGCCAAGGCTGCCGGCGCCGAAATCGTCGGTATGGAAGACCTGGCCGAGCAGATCAAGGCCGGCAACATGGACTTCGACATCGTGATCGCTTCGCCGGACACGATGCGTATCGTCGGTACGCTGGGTCAGATTCTCGGCCCGCGCGGCCTGATGCCGAACCCGAAGGTTGGCACGGTGACCCCGGACGTGGCCACGGCAGTGAAGAACGCCAAGGCTGGTCAGGTGCAGTTCCGCGTCGACAAGGCCGGTATCATCCACGCCACGATCGGTCGCGCCTCGTTCGAACCGGCAGCGCTGCAGCAGAACCTTTCGGCGCTGCTCGAAGCCCTGACGAAGTCGAAGCCGGCTTCGAGCAAGGGTGTCTACCTGCGCAAGATCGCCCTGTCGAGCACGATGGGCGTTGGCGTGCGTGTGGATCAGGCCAGCCTGTCCGCCTAAGCGACAAAATCGCAATCGCAGGGTGATGGCGTCCCCTGCGATGGCTGAGATCCTCGAGATCGAAAGCCTGTAGCAAAAGACTTTGGGCGGAAGCGGATTCTTCGGAAGTCGCTTCCGGTTATCAAAGACCGTTGGCGGGAATGGGCATTCACTGACACTCCCTTAATACGCCAGCCAACGCAGATGGCGAACCCGAACAAGTTATGCAGTCACGCCGTCGCACACGGGTAACCGGGTGTGGCGGTTGAAACTCCAGACATGTCGGTAAGCCGTTAGTGGAACGGCATCACCATGAGGTGATGTCAATTTTGGAGGTTAACCGTGGCACTCAATCTTGATGATAAGAAAGCCGTCGTGGCAGAAGTTTCGGCGCAAGTCGCCGGTGCTTCGACCATCGTTGTGGCTGAATATCGCGGAATCACGGTTGGCGATCTGACGAAGCTTCGCGCCAATGCGCGTCAGCAAGGCGTCTACCTGCGCGTTCTGAAGAACACGCTGGCACGCCGCGCGGTGGAAAACACCCCGTTTGCTGACCTGGCTGAGCAGATGACCGGTCCTCTGATCTACGGTATCTCGACGGATCCCGTAGCCGCTGCGAAAGTCCTGAACGACTTTTCGAAGGGCAACGACAAGTTGATCTTGAAGGCCGGCTCGTACGACGGCAAGGTGATGGACAAGGCAGGCGTGCAAGCGCTGGCCTCGATCCCGAGCCGCGACGAACTGCTCGCGAAGTTGCTGGGTGTCATGCAAGCGCCGGTTTCCGGCTTTGCTCGCGTCCTGGCTGCCGTGGCAGAGAAGAAGCAAGCGGAAGCTGCTTAATTCTCGCTTCGGTTACACGATCGCTGACTTCGGTCCGAACACAATCTAGGAGTTTTACAAATGGCAATCACGAAAGACGAAATCATCGAAGCCGTAGGCGCGATGTCGGTTATGGAACTGAACGACCTGGTCAAGGCGTTCGAAGAGAAGTTCGGCGTGTCGGCTGCTGCCCTGGCAGTGGCTGGCCCGGCAGGTGCTGGCGGCGGTGCTGCTGCTGCTGAAGAGCAAACCGAATTCAACGTCATCCTGGCAGAAGTCGGTGCGAACAAGGTCGGCGTCATTAAGGCCGTTCGCGAAATCACCGGCCTGGGCCTGAAGGAAGCCAAGGATCTGGTTGATGGCGCTCCGAAGGCTGTCAAGGAAGGCGTCGACAAGGCTGCTGCTGACGAAGCCAAGAAGAAGCTGGAAGAAGCCGGCGCCAAGGTCGAAGTTAAGTAATTCGGCTCTGCGCGTAGGGAAGGCTGGCGACGAAATGTCGTCAGCCTTTTTGTGCTTTCAGGAGATGCAAATCCCAAAATCGGGAATTCAAATTCGAAAGTCGGCGTGATCTTGCGCCAAGTCGTTGAAAGTTAGGCAATTTCGCCCTCAACGAAGAGTTGGCGATGTTTCAAACGCGTGTCCCGTGAGCGGGGTGTGCGAACAAGTGAGGTCCGTTGCGGCGACGCGGCGACCGAGAGGCCAAAGAAAAAATCGCGACGGAACGCGGAAAACGCGCCGTGACGGTTTTCTCTTTGTCTTCTGAAGCGACTGCAGAAGGCAAGTTTGGTCGGGCGACGGGCAACACAGGCATCCGTCGCCGTCAGCCAGCGGTTGGTAGCGGCCAACCACCAAGCTCGTTGCTCCACGGCAAGCCCGCCGTGGGGGACGTCTGGTCTCAGTCGATGAACACCCGTTGACGATGCCTGCCGTCGTCGTCAGCGTAGTGATTCGGAGATCGTAATGCACTATTCCTTCACCGAGAAGAAACGCATTCGCAAGAGTTTTGCGAAGCGTCCGACCGTGCACAAGGTGCCGTTTTTGCTGGCCACCCAGCTCGCCTCGTACACATCGTTCTTGCAAGCCGACGCGCTTGCATCGGAGCGGAAGCCGGAGGGTCTGCAAGCAGCCTTCTCCTCCATTTTCCCGATCGTTTCTCACAACGGGTTCGCACGCCTGGAGTTCGTCAGCTATCTGCTCGGCACTCCCGCGTTCGATGTCAAGGAATGTCAACAGCGCGGCCTGACCTTCTGCTCGGCCCTGCGCGCCAAGGTTCGTCTGGTGATCCTCGACAAGGAATCGCCGAACAAGCCGGTAGTGAAGGAAGTGAAGGAGCAGGAAGTGTACATGGGCGAAATTCCGCTCATGACCTCGACGGGTTCCTTCGTCATCAATGGCACGGAGCGTGTCATCGTCTCGCAGCTGCACCGTTCGCCGGGCGTGTTCTTCGAACACGACAAGGGCAAGACGCACAGCTCGGGCAAACTGCTCTTCTCCGCGCGTATCATCCCCTACCGCGGTTCGTGGCTCGACTTCGAATTCGATCCGAAGGACATCCTGTATTTCCGTGTCGACCGCCGTCGCAAGATGCCGGTCACGATCCTGCTCAAGGCCATCGGTCTGACGCCGGAACAGATCCTCGCGAACTTCTTCGTGTTCGACAACTTCAAGCTGATGCCGGAAGGCGCGCAGATGGAGTTCGTACCGGAGCGTCTGCGCGGTGAAGTCGCGCGTTTCGACATCACGGATCGCGAAGGCAAGGTCATCGTCCAGAAGGACAAGCGCGTCAACGCCAAGCACATCCGCGACCTGGAGAACGCCAACACCAAGTTCATCTCGGTGCCGGAAGACTATCTCCTCGGGCGCGTGCTCGCGAAGAACGTGATCGATGGCGACACCGGCGAAGTGATCGCCAACGCCAACGACGAAATCACCGAAAGCGTGCTGGTCAAGCTGCGCGAGTCGGGGGTGTCCGACATCCAGACGCTCTACACGAACGATCTGGATCAGGGCTCGTACATTTCGGCCACGCTGCGTATCGACGAAACCGCCGACCAGACGGCCGCGCGTATCGCGATCTACCGCATGATGCGCCCGGGCGAGCCGCCGACCGAAGATGCGGTCGAGGCCCTGTTCAACCGTCTGTTCTACAGCGAAGAAGCGTACGACCTGTCGAAGGTGGGTCGTATGAAGTTCAACCGCCGTGTGGGCCGCGACGAAGTGCTTGGACCGATGACGCTGGAAGACGACGACATTCTCGCGACCATCAAGATCCTCGTGGATCTGCGTAACGGCCGCGGCGAAGTCGACGACATCGACCACCTGGGTAATCGTCGTGTGCGTTGCGTCGGCGAACTGGCGGAGAACCAGTTCCGCGCCGGTCTGGTGCGTGTCGAGCGCGCTGTGAAGGAACGTCTGGGTCAGGCCGAGTCGGAAAACCTGATGCCGCACGACCTGATCAACAGTAAGCCGATTTCGTCGGCCATTCGCGAGTTCTTCGGTTCGTCGCAGCTGTCGCAGTTCATGGACCAGACCAACCCGCTGTCGGAAATCACGCACAAGCGTCGTGTCTCCGCACTGGGTCCGGGCGGTCTGACGCGCGAGCGTGCAGGCTTCGAAGTGCGCGACGTGCACCCGACCCACTACGGCCGCGTGTGCCCGATCGAGACGCCGGAAGGTCCGAACATCGGTCTGATCAACTCGCTGGCGCTGTACGCCCGCCTGAACGAATACGGCTTCCTCGAGACGCCGTATCGCAAGGTGGTGGACGGCAAGGTCACCGACCAGATCGACTATCTGTCGGCGATTGAAGAAGGTCGCTACGTGATCGCTCAGGCGAACGCGTCGATCGGCGCCAACGGCGAACTCACCGACGAACTGGTGTCGTCGCGTGAAGCCGGCGAAACGCTGATGGTCACGCCGGACCGCATCCAGTACATGGACGTGGCGCCGTCGCAGATCGTCTCGGTCGCTGCCTCGCTGATTCCGTTCCTCGAGCACGACGACGCGAACCGCGCCTTGATGGGTTCGAACATGCAGCGCCAGGCCGTGCCTTGCCTGCGTCCGGAAAAGGCGGTCGTCGGTACGGGTATCGAACGTACGGTGGCTGTCGACTCGGGTACGACCGTGCAGGCTTTCCGTGGCGGTGTGGTCGATTACGTCGACGCAGGCCGTGTGGTGATTCGCGTGAACGACGACGAAGCCGTTGCCGGTGAAGTCGGCGTGGACATCTACAACCTGATCAAGTACACGCGTTCGAACCAGAACACCAACATCAACCAGCGCCCGATCGTGGAAGTGGGCGACAAGGTGGCGCGCGGCGATGTGATCGCCGACGGCGCGTCGACCGATCTGGGTGAATTGGCGCTGGGTCAGAACATGCTGATCGCGTTCATGCCGTGGAACGGCTACAACTTCGAAGACTCGATCCTGATCTCGGAGCGTGTCGTTGCGGAAGACCGTTACACGTCGATCCACATCGAAGAGCTGAACGTGGTCGCTCGCGACACGAAGCTCGGACCGGAAGAAATCACGCGCGACATCTCGAACCTGGCGGAAGTGCAACTGAGCCGTCTGGACGAGTCGGGCATCGTGTACATCGGCGCGGAAGTCGAAGCCGGCGACGTGCTGGTGGGCAAGGTCACGCCGAAGGGCGAAACCCAGCTCACGCCGGAAGAGAAGCTGCTGCGCGCGATCTTCGGCGAGAAGGCCTCGGACGTGAAGGACACCTCGCTGCGCGTGCCGTCGGGCATGAGCGGCACCGTCATCGACGTGCAGGTGTTCACGCGTGAAGGCATTCAGCGCGACAAGCGCGCTCAGCAGATCATCGACGATGAACTGAAGGGCTATCGCCTGGACCTGAACGACCAGCTGCGTATCGTGGAAGGCGACGCATTCCAGCGTCTGGAGCGCTTCCTGGTGGGCAAGACCGCCAATGGCGGTCCGAAGAAGCTCGCCAAGGGCACCAAGATCACCAAGGAATACCTGGCCGATCTGGACCGCTACCACTGGTTCGACATTCGTCTGGCGGACGACGAAGGCGCGCAACAGCTCGAACAGATCAAGGAATCGATCGAGCAGAAACGTCACTCGTTCGACCTCGCCTTCGAAGAGAAGCGCAAGAAGCTCACGCAAGGCGACGAACTGCCGCCGGGCGTGCTGAAGATGGTCAAGGTGTACCTGGCGGTCAAGCGTCGTCTGCAGCCTGGCGACAAGATGGCCGGCCGTCACGGTAACAAGGGTGTGGTCTCGAAGATCGTGCCGATCGAGGATATGCCGTACATGGCCGACGGCCGTCCGGCAGACATCGTGCTCAACCCGCTCGGCGTGCCGTCGCGGATGAACGTGGGTCAGATTCTCGAATCGCACCTCGGCTGGGCGGCGAAGGGTCTGGGCTGGCGTATCGGCGAAATGCTGCAGGCGCATACCAAGGTCCAGGAAATTCGCAAGTTCCTGACGAAGATCTACAACGAGAGCGGTCAGCAAGAAGATATCGACAGCCTGTCGGACGACGAAGTCATGTCGCTCGCTCGCAACCTGCAGAACGGCGTGCCGTTCGCGACGCCGGTGTTCGATGGTGCGCATGAAGAGGAAATCCGTCGCATGCTGGATCTGGCGTTCCCGGATCACATCGCGAAGGAACTCGGCATGACCCCCTCGAAGAACCAGGTCACGCTGTTCGACGGTCGCACTGGCGAAGCCTTCGAGCGTACGGTCACCTGCGGCTTCATGCACATGCTCAAGCTGCACCACCTGGTCGACGACAAGATGCACGCCCGTTCGACCGGTCCGTACTCGCTGGTGACGCAACAGCCGTTGGGCGGTAAGGCTCAGTTCGGTGGTCAGCGCTTCGGTGAAATGGAAGTGTGGGCACTGGAAGCCTACGGCGCATCGTATGTGCTGCAGGAAATGCTGACGGTGAAGTCGGATGACGTGACGGGCCGTACGAAGGTGTACGAGAACCTCGTCAAGGGCGATCACGTGATCGATGCCGGTATGCCGGAGTCGTTCAACGTGCTGGTCAAGGAAATCCGTTCGCTCGGTATCGATATCGACCTGGAGCGCGGTTAATCGCGTTCAGGCAAATAGGAGAAAGCAATGAAAGCTTTGCTCGATCTATTCAAGCAAGTCCAGCAGGACGAACAGTTCGACGCGATCAAGATCGGTCTGGCTTCGCCGGACAAGATCCGCTCGTGGTCGTTCGGTGAAGTGAAGAAGCCGGAGACGATCAACTACCGGACGTTCAAGCCCGAGCGCGACGGCCTGTTCTGCGCAAAGATCTTCGGTCCGATCAAGGACTACGAATGCCTTTGCGGCAAGTACAAGCGTCTGAAGCACCGTGGCGTGATCTGCGAGAAGTGCGGCGTTGAAGTGACGCTGGCCAAGGTGCGCCGCGAGCGCATGGGCCACATCGAACTGGCCTCGCCGGTCGCGCACATCTGGTTCCTGAAGTCGCTCCCGTCGCGTCTGGGCATGGTGCTCGACATGACGCTGCGCGACATCGAACGCGTGCTGTACTTCGAAGCCTATGTGGTCCTCGAACCGGGCATGACGCCGCTCAAGCGTTGCCAGATCATGACCGAGGAGGATTACTACAACAAGGTCGAGGAATACGGCGACGAATTCCGTGCCGAGATGGGCGCGGAAGGCGTGCGCGAGCTGCTGCGCTCGATCGATATCGACCAGCAGGTCGAGCATCTGCGCGCCGAGCTGCAAGCCACGGGCTCGGAAGCCAAGATCAAGAAGTACGCCAAGCGCCTGAAGGTGCTCGAGGCATTCCAGCGCTCGGGCATCAAGCCCGAGTGGATGGTGCTCGAAGTGCTGCCGGTGCTGCCGCCCGAACTGCGCCCGCTGGTGCCGCTCGACGGTGGCCGCTTCGCGACCTCGGACCTGAACGATCTGTATCGCCGCGTCATCAACCGTAACAACCGTCTGAAGCGTCTGCTCGAGCTCAAGGCCCCGGACATCATCGTGCGCAACGAAAAGCGCATGTTGCAGGAATCGGTGGACTCGCTGCTCGACAACGGTCGTCGCGGCAAGGCGATGACCGGTGCGAACAAGCGTCCGCTCAAGTCGCTGGCCGACATGATCAAGGGTAAGAGCGGTCGTTTCCGTCAGAACCTGCTGGGTAAGCGCGTCGACTACTCGGGCCGTTCGGTGATTACCGTGGGCCCGACGCTCAAGCTGCATCAGTGCGGTCTGCCGAAGCTGATGGCGCTCGAACTCTTCAAGCCGTTCATCTTCCACAAGCTGGAAGTGATGGGCGTGGCCACGACCATCAAGGCCGCGAAGAAGGAAGTCGAGAACCAGACGCCGGTGGTGTGGGACATCCTCGAAGAGGTGATCCGCGAGCATCCGATCATGCTGAACCGCGCACCGACGCTGCACCGCCTGGGTATCCAGGCGTTCGAGCCGGTGCTGATCGAAGGCAAGGCAATTCAGCTTCACCCGCTGGTTTGCGCGGCGTTCAACGCCGACTTCGACGGTGACCAGATGGCCGTTCACGTGCCGCTGTCGCTCGAAGCGCAGATGGAAGCGCGTACCCTGATGCTGGCCTCGAACAACGTGTTGTTCCCGGCTAACGGCGATCCGTCGATCGTGCCGTCGCAGGATATCGTGCTGGGTCTGTACTACGCGACCCGCGACAAGATCAACGGCCGCGGCGAAGGCCTGTCGTTCATCGACGTCTCGGAAGTGCTGCGTGCGTACGACAACAAGGAAGTCGAACTGGCTTCGCGCGTGAACGTGCGTATCACGGAGTACACGGTCGATCCGGAAACGGGCGAGAAGACGCCGAAGATCACGCTGTATCCGACGACCGTCGGCCGTGCGATCCTGTCGGAAATTCTGCCGCCGGGCCTGCCGTTCTCGGTGCTGAACAAGTCGCTCAAGAAGAAGGAAATCTCGAAGCTGATCAACACGGCGTTCCGCCGCTGCGGTCTGCGCGAGACGGTGATCTTCGTCGACAAGCTGATGCAGTCGGGTTTCCGCCTGGCAACGCGCGCCGGTATCTCGATCTGCGTCGACGACATGCTCGTGCCGACGAAGAAGGAAGAGCTGATCGGCGAAGCGTCGAAGAAGGTCAAGGAATACGACCGTCAGTACATGTCGGGTCTGGTCACGGCGCAAGAGCGTTACAACAACGTCGTGGACATTTGGGGGGCTACCGGTGACGCCGTGGGTAAGGCGATGATGGAGCAGCTCTCGAAGGAAAAGACGATCGACCGCGACGGCAACGCCGTGGATCAGGAGTCGTTCAACTCGATTTACATGATGGCCGACTCCGGTGCTCGCGGTTCGAGCGCCCAGATTCGCCAGCTCGCCGGTATGCGTGGCCTGATGGCCAAGCCGGACGGCTCGATTATCGAGACGCCGATTACCGCGAACTTCCGCGAAGGCCTGAACGTGTTGCAGTACTTCATCTCGACCCACGGTGCACGTAAGGGTCTGGCCGATACGGCACTGAAGACGGCAAACTCGGGTTACCTGACGCGTCGTCTGGTGGACGTGACGCAGGATCTGGTCGTGGTCGAGGACGATTGCGGCACGAGCAACGGCGTGGCGATGAAGGCGCTGGTCGAGGGCGGTGAAGTGGTCGAAGCCCTGCGTGACCGTATCCTGGGTCGTGTGGCCGTGGCCGACGTCGTGAATCCGGAGACGCAAGAGACGGTGTACGAAGCCGGCACGCTGCTGGACGAAGACGTCGTCGAAATGATCGAAACGCTGGGTATCGACGAAGTGCGCGTGCGCACGCCGCTGACCTGCGATACGCGTTATGGTCTGTGCGCTGCCTGCTATGGCCGCGATCTGGGCCGTGGTACGCGTGTGAACGTCGGCGAAGCGGTCGGCGTGATCGCAGCACAGTCGATCGGTGAACCGGGCACGCAGCTCACGATGCGTACGTTCCACATCGGTGGTGCGGCCTCGCGTGCGGCAGTGGCCTCGTCGATCGAAGCCAAGTCGAACGGTACGGTGCGCTTCACGGCCACCATGCGTTACGTGACGAACGGCAAGGGCGAGCAGATCGCGATCTCGCGTTCGGGTGAAATCCTGATCACGGACGATCACGGTCGCGAGCGCGAGCGTCACAAGGTGCCGTACGGCGCCACGCTGCTGCAACTGGACGGTGCGCAGGTCAAGGCCGGCGCCCAACTGGGTACGTGGGATCCGCTGACGCGCCCGATCATTACCGAACACGGCGGCTATGCCAAGTTCGAGAATGTCGAGGAAGGTGTCACGGTCGCCAAGCAGATCGACGATGTGACGGGTCTGTCCACGCTGGTCGTGATCGATCCGAAGCGTCGCGGTCCGGCCTCGAAGAGCGTGCGTCCGCAGGTCAAGCTGCTCGACGAGAATGGTGTGGAAGTGAAGATCCCGGGGACCGATCACGCTGTGACGATCGGCTTCCAGGTGGGTGCACTGATCACCATCAAGGACGGTCAGCACGTGCCGGTGGGCGAAGTGCTCGCACGTATCCCGACCGAAGCGCAGAAGACCCGCGACATTACCGGGGGTCTGCCGCGCGTGGCCGAACTGTTCGAAGCGCGTGCACCGAAGGACGCCGGCATTCTGGCCGAAGTCACGGGTACCACGTCGTTCGGTAAGGACACGAAGGGCAAGCAGCGTCTGGTCATTACCGATCTGGACGGCAACCAGCACGAGTTCCTGATTCCGAAGGAAAAGCAGGTGCTGGTGCACGACGGTCAGGTGGTGAACAAGGGTGAAATGATCGTGGACGGCCCGGCCGACCCGCACGACATCCTGCGTTTGCAAGGTATCGAAGCGCTGGCGCGTTACATCGTCGACGAAGTTCAGGACGTGTACCGTTTGCAGGGTGTGAAGATCAACGACAAGCACATCGAGGTGATCGTTCGCCAGATGCTGCGTCGTGTGCAGATCGTCGATTCGGGCGATACGCGCTTCATCACCGGCGAACAGGTCGAACGCTCGGATATGCTCGACGAGAACGACGCGATGAATGCTCAGGACAAGCGTCCGGCGCAGTACGAGAACGTGCTGCTGGGTATTACGAAGGCGTCGCTGTCGACGGATTCGTTCATCTCGGCGGCATCGTTCCAGGAAACGACGCGCGTGCTGACCGAAGCGGCGATCATGGGCAAGAAGGACGACCTGCGTGGCCTGAAGGAAAACGTCATCGTCGGCCGTCTGATCCCGGCAGGTACGGGTCTGGCGTATCACAAGGCCCGCAAGGCCCGCGAGACGTCGGATCGCGAGCGTCACGACCAGATCGCTCTGGAAGAGGCATTCGCCCCGATCCCCACTTCGGTGGAAGAGCCGACGGCGGAGTAAGCAGGACCGCGGTCCCCGGGACGGCGGCGCTCGCGAAAGCGGGGGCTGCCGGACCGAGACGAAGCTTCACGAAGAACGGCACCCTTTGCGGGGTGCCGTTTTTCTTTTGAGCGACGGTAAAACGGCGCTCGATGTCATCGCAATGTTATTTTAAGTGCTTGAAGTAACGATATAATTTTCGCTTCCTCAAAGCGAGGTGTCGTCGGTTTCAACGACTTTCTACGATTCGGAACATGGCAATCACTCCTGTCATCCTGTGCGGCGGTAGCGGTACTCGGTTGTGGCCTTTGTCGCGGGCCAGCTATCCCAAGCAGTATCTCGCGCTTGCCGGTTCCGACACATTGCTCCAGCAGACGGTCAAACGCATCGGCGCGCTCGGTGGCGTCGCCGCACCGCTGATCATCTCCAACAACGAGCAGCGCTTTCTCGTGGCCGAACAGTTGCGCGCGATCGCAACGACGCCGAGCGCCATCGTGCTCGAACCCGTCGCGCGCAACACCGCGCCTGCGGTGGCGGCAGCTGCGCTGATCGCGCTGCGTCAGGATGCGCACGCCACGCTGCTCGTGTTGCCGTCCGATCATGCCATCGCGCACGAAGCGAAGTTCCACGACGCCGTGCGTGCCGCCAAAACGCTTGCCGACGAGGGGTATCTCGTCACCTTCGGTATCCCGCCGACGTCGCCGCATACCGGCTACGGTTACATTCGCCGGGGCGCCGCCACCCAGGTGTGTGCGAGCGGTTTCCAGATTGACCAGTTTGTTGAGAAACCCGATGCCACCAAGGCGGCGGGGCTGATCGCTGCCGGCAACTGCTACTGGAACAGCGGCATGTTCATGTTCAAGGCGTCGTCCTATCTGGGCGAACTCGAACGTCTCGCGCCGGAAATGCTCAAGCAAGTTACCGCCGCAGTGGACAATGGCGCGGTCGATATCGATTTCTTCCGTCTGGACAAGGCGAGCCTGGAAGCCTGTCCGTCGGACTCGATCGATTACGCTGTCATGGAGAAGGCGCGACATGCGGCCGTAGTCGATGCCGAAGGGCTGGGATGGAACGACATCGGGTCGTGGTCGGCGGTCGCGGAGATTGCCGAGCAGGACGCGCACGGCAATAGCCTGATCGGCGATGTCGTGGTGCACGGCGTCAAGAACAGTTACGTGCGCGGCGAGAGCCGCATGGTTGCCGCGATCGGGGTGGAGAACCTCGTGATCGTCGAGACGCCCGATGTCGTGATGGTCACCTCGAAGGACCATGTGCAGGACGTCAAGCGCGTGGTCGAGCAACTCATCGCCGACGGTCGCTCAGAGTCGGTGTTCCACCAGCGCGTGTTCCGTCCGTGGGGCGACTACGAAGGCATTTGTGTGGGCGATCGCTTCCAGGTGAAGAAGATCGTCGTGAAGCCGGGCGCATCGCTGAGCTTGCAGATGCACTTCCACCGCTCCGAGCATTGGGTGGTGGTCAAGGGCACGGCGCGGGTGGTGAACGGCGACACCACGATTCTGCTCACGGAGAATCAGTCGACGTATATCCCGGTGGGCACGACGCACCGTCTGGAAAACCCGGGGAAAGTGCCGCTGGAGCTGATCGAGGTCCAGTCCGGGGCGTATCTTGGCGAGGACGACATCGTGCGCTTCCAGGATGACTACGGCCGCACGAAGTAAGTCTGCGGCGGCGGCATCGTTCGCATCTTCCCATCAAAGGAAAACGGCTCACGCAATGTGAGCCGTTTCCTGTTTACCGCATGATCGATCCGGCTCAGAACCCGAAGTGCCCTTGCACATAGACCATGCGCGGCGCGCCCACCATGATGCCGCCATTCTGGTCGGTGTTGCGCGTATAGAAGCGCTTGTCGAACACGTTGTTCAGCCCCACCGTGATATCGGCGTTCTTGTAGAACGGTAACTTGTACATCGCCTGCAAATTCCACACGCGGTAGCCCGGCACCTTGCCGTTGGTACCGTCCGCCGATTGTGCCTCGGTGTTCGCGAGGTCGGCGTATTGCGAGCTTTGGTGCGTCGTCGAGACGTTGAACGTCCACTGACCGATCGCGTAGCGCGCGCCGAGCGTGTCGGTAAAGCGCGAATAGAACGGCACGTCGAGACCCGCAGTCGCCCCCGACTTCTGGATAGCGCGCACGTACGTGAAGTTCGCGTAAAGGTTCAGGCCGCGCAGCACGCTGTCCCGGTCGAAGGTGTAATCGAGCGCGGTTTCGATACCGTCGTGATTCGTCGCGCCGATGTTCTGGAAGGTCGCCGGGCTGACGTTCGGCACCTGGAGAATCTGGTTGTCGAACTTCATCTTGAAGGCCGTAAGCTCGGCCTTCCAGCGGGCATCCGTCCAGCGCGTGCCGATTTCATAGGTCCGGGCGACTTCCGGCTGTAGCGGGTTCGTTGCCGACATCGAGTTCAGTTGCGTGTTCTGCACTGGCCCGAACGACGTGCTGTAGTCCGCGAAGATGGTCCATGCGCTATTGACCAGGTACGACAGATTCACCGAGGGCAGCGGCTTGTTGTTATCCGTGCGGAAGGTGTTGCCGGAGGCTTTGTCGACGCGCTGCGACGCGATGAATTCGTAACGCACGCCGGGCGTGAAGCGCCAATTGCCCCATGCCATACGGTCGTCGATGTAGAAGGCGTTGGCGCTCGTGTAGTTGTAGAACGTGGTTGTCGTCGACGTCTTGCCGTTCGCGACATTGACGTTGAAGTTGTTGTCGTCGCCACGTTCGCGAATGAAGCGATAGCCCACCGTGACGTCATGTGCCGTGGGGCCGAAGAACAGGCGCTGGGTGTAGCGCGGTTCGATACCGAACGTCTGGTAGTTGCGCGGCTGGTGAATCGTGACGAGCGGCAGCACCGACAGGTTGGTGAGCGAACTCTGGCGGTAGCTTTCGTTGTAGAACGTGCGGATCTCGAATTCCTGCGTGTCGGAGATCGTATTCAGGTAGCCGAAGTCGAGACCGGTGCGGTTGCCGCTCCAGTAGTCGTTCGGACGCGTGTTCTGGAACGGATCGGCGTTGTACTGCGCAACGCTCAGGCCGCCGGGGGTCTTCGACTTGGCGTCGTAGTACGAAATCTTGCCGTACACCTGCTGGCTCGGCGTGATGTCGTATCGCCATTTCAACGCCACGTCGTTCACATTTTCATTGCTGCCCGTGCGCCAGTCGCGGCCGACCATGCCGGAATACAGCAGGGCGAGGCCCAGACCGTTATCCATTTGCGTGCCGAGGAACAGTCCGTACTGCGTGTTGGCGCCGCCGCCGGTCGTATAAATGTTCTCGCGAACGGTGGCGTCCGCCGTCAAACCCGACGTGCTCGGAATCGAGCGTGTCTTGAAGTTGATCACGCCACCGACGTTTTGCGGACCATAGCGCACCGCGCCCCCGCTGCGAACCACGTCGATGCTCTCGATGTTGAAAAGGCTCACCGGCGCGAAGGACAGTTGCGGCTGGCCGTAAGGGGCCACGGCCAGCGGAATGCCGTCGAGCAATACCGTCGAGCGCGGGCTGAAACGGCCCGCGAGACCGCGAACGCCGATGTTCAGCGAGATCGCGCTGCCGGCGGAACTGGAGTTGTCCGTCGCCTGCACCCCGGGAATGCGGCGCATAACGTCGCCGATGCTCGCCGCGCCTGACGCCTCGATCTGCTCCTTCTTCACGACCGTGCGCGCGCCGGGGAACGTCTTGGCGCTGTTGTCCAGCCCCGTGCCGAGCCAGTCGCCCGACACGTTGACGGCGCCGAGCTCGACATCGGCCTTCGCTTCGGCGGCGCTCTCTGCCTGCTGCGCGTGAGCCGCGCCGAGCGTTGCCATGAGCAGCGCTGCGGCGCAGGCGGTGGTGCGGGGAAGACGGGGATGGGAAGCGAAGCGGTGAATACCTTGGACGCTGGCGGCATCGGCGGCCGCTCGAGCACGGCGACTTACGGACATCTTCATCTTGGCTGACCTTCGTAACTGCAAATGTGTGGCGTGCGGCACCGCTGTTAGAGACGCGAGGCAGCGGCAGTCGAATCGTTTCGAGTAATACGTTGTAATAATGCGTCGCGGATTATAAATGCAAATCACTCTCATTTTTGATGGGGATAAGCGAGCGATGGTAGCGATTGCGCGTAAAAAGTGGCTGCAAGGCAGGTCACTGCCGAGAAAGCGCGATGTTATAGCGCAAAAGGCCTCGAAAATTGGGAAAAGTCGGAGGAAGTGCCAATGATCGGTTTTATCGATCCTGATTCATTAAACCGATTGATCTGTGGCGGCGATGCGACAGTTGGCGTGTCGCGGGAGGCAGGGGCGTCGACGGTGGGCGACGGATTATCCAGTTTTACTTATCAATCGCCCAGAATCGATTGATTGTTCACGGCGTGGCAGACCGCAAGAATAAGCGTCTCTCAGACGACGCACCACGATAACCGGAGACACCGAGATGCCCAAGCTCGACGCCTCGACCCATCAGGCCCTTGCCCGCGAGTTGCACGAGGCCGAGCGCACGCGCACGCCCGTGATGCAGTTCTCGCGCCGCTACCCCGAAATGACGATTGCCGACAGCTACGCGATTTCTCAGGCGTGGCTGGCGCTGAAGTTCGCCGAGGGGCGTCGCGTGATCGGTCACAAGATCGGGCTGACCTCGCGCGCGATGCAGGTCGCGGCGCAGATCACCGAACCGGATCACGGCACGCTGCTCGACGACATGCTCGTCGCCGACGGCGCGACGCTGGCGGCGTCGCGTTTCATCGTGCCGAGTCTGGAGGTGGAACTGGCGTTCATTCTCGCCAAGCCGCTCAAGGGGCCGGGCGTTACGCTGTTCGATGTGCTCGACGCCACCGCGTGGGTTACGCCGGCGCTCGAACTCATCGACGGGCGCATCGAATTGTTCGACCGCGACACCAAAGCGCCGCGCAAAGTCTTCGACACCATTGCCGACAACGCCGCGAATGCGGCCATCGTTCTCGGCGGGCGCCCTGTCAGGCCCGACGCCATCGACCTGCGCTGGGCGGGCGCGCTGCTCTATCGCAACGGCGTGATCGAAGAGTCGGGCCTGAGCGCGGCCGTGCTGAATCATCCTGGCAACGGCATCGCCTGGCTCGCGAACAAGCTCGGCGCCTTCGACGAAGGGTTGCAAGCCGGCGAGATCGTGCTGGCCGGGTCGTTCACGCGACCCGTGGCGTGCGCGGCGGGCGATGTCTTCCACGCCGACTACGGCCCGCTCGGCGCGATCGGCGTGCGCTTCGTCTGACGGCGGTTCGTGGCCGGATCGTTGCCGGCCCACTGCATCGATGCATCGACGCAATCGCGCCGACCGGGGCCAACCGGGGCCAACCGGGGCCAACCGGGGCCGACCGGGGCCGACCGGGGCCAATCCGCCACCCGAACCGATCGAGCCGATCAAGCCAATCGAACCAAGCGATCACATCAAGCACTGCGAGTGCAATGGAGCTAATCCCATGAAAACACCTCCGAATGCGTTCAAACAGGCGCTGGCACAAGGCAAGCGTCGGATCGGCTTATGGATGGGGCTCGCAACGCCTTATGCCGCCGAGCTCTGCGCAGGCAGCGGCTTTGACTGGCTGGTGATCGACGGCGAACACGCGCCCAACGATCTGCGCACCATGCTCGCGACGTTGCAGGCCGTCGCTCCTTATCCGACGCATCCGGTGGTGCGTTTGCCGCATGGCGATGCGGCGCTCATCAAGCAGGTGCTGGAAATCGGCGCGACGACGTTGCTCGTGCCGATGGTCGAGTCTGCCGCCATGGCACGCGATCTGGCGAGCGCCACGCGTTATCCGCCGCAAGGCACACGCGGCGTGGGCAGCGGTCTGGCGCGCTCGTCACGGTGGAATCGTTACGAGGACTATCTGCATGCCGCGAACGACACGACGTGTCTGCTCGTGCAGGTGGAGACGGCCGATGCGCTGGCGCAGGTCAACGAGATCGCCGCCGTTGACGGCGTGCACGGCGTGTTCATCGGGCCGGCCGACCTCGCGGCCTCGATGGGACACCTCGGTCAGGCAACGCATCCAGAGGTGCGCAAGGCGATCGAGGATGGCATTGCCCGTATCCGTCATGCAGGCAAGGCTGCGGGGATTCTGTGTGTCGATGAGACGCTGGCCCGTCACTACCTCGCCCTTGGGGTGACGTTCATTGCGGTGGGCGTCGACACGACGTTGCTCGCGAATGCGAGCCGGACACTGGCCGCGAAGTTTGCCGGCCCCGACGGCGCGAGCGCTTAGCGTGCAATTCCGCGAGATTCCGCGCAATTTCGCACAATTCGGCGCGATGCGAGCGTGTGCGTCATCCGCTTCCCAGAGATCCTTCGCAAAGAGACATGGCATGAGCTCTCTCCCTATCCAGGTAGCCGGCGTATCGGTGTCGCCGGATCACTACATCGACGGGCGTCGTGTGGCGTCCGACGAGACATTCGTGTGCGTATCCCCCATCGACCAGTCGCCCCTTGGCGACATCGCGCGCGGTCATCCGGCGCATGTGGATGCGGCGGTGACGTCGGCGTCGGACGCCTTCCCCGCGTGGGCGGCGCTCGGTGCGGCACAACGTCGGCCGTATCTCCGGCGCCTGGCCGAGGCCATCGGCCGTCGTGCCGACGCGTTCGCCGCGCTCGAGAGCGCCGACGCCGGTGTGCTGCGCTCGCGCATGGCGCACGGCGTGGTGCCGCGTGCGATGCAGAACATCGATTGGTTCGCCGAGCACGCACTCACGTTGCAGGAGCGGGTGATCGAGACGCCACAGGCGCGCCATCTCGTGCGTCACGATCCGGCGGGTGTGGTGGCCGTGATCACGCCCTGGAATTCGCCCTTGATGCTTGCGACGTGGAAGATCGGTCCGGCGCTGGCCTCGGGCAATACCGTGGTGCTCAAAGCGCCGGAGTGGGCGCCGCTCACGTCATCGCTGCTCGCGGATTGTGCACACGAAGCGGGACTGCCGCCCGGCGTCTTCAATCTGTTGCAGGGGGAGGGCGCCGTGACCGGGGCGGCGTTGGTGAGCGATGCGCGACTCGCACGCATCTCGTTCACGGGGTCGGTCGCGACCGCGAAATGGATCGCGAAGACGGCCGCCGAGAACCTCGTGCCTTGCAGTCTGGAACTAGGCGGCAAGTCGGCATTCATCGTGCTGGCCGACGCCGATCTCGATGCCGCCGCCGCCACCGCCGCGCTGATGTATCGCAATGCCGGTCAGGTATGCCTCGCGGGCACGCGGCTGCTCGTCCATGCGGACATCGCGCCGGCGTTCACCGCGAAGTTGCGCGACGTGGTGACGCATCTCGTCGTGGGCGATCCGCGCGACGCGGCGACCGAGGTCGGCCCGATCATCCACCCGCGCCAGCTCGAACGCGTGCAGGCCTTCGTCGACCGTGCCGTGGCCGGCGGGGCGCGCGTGCTGTGGGGCGGCACGGCTCACCCTTTCGGTGCGCAATACTTCGCGCCGACGCTGCTCACCGACCTGCGTCAGCAAGACGAAATCGTGCAGCAGGAAGTCTTCGGTCCGGTGCTCACGTTGCAGACGTTTACGAGCGACGAGGAAGTCGTCGATCTGGCCAATGGCACCGACTACGGGCTCGGTGGCGTTTGCTACGGCGACGAAGCGCACGCCATCGCGATTGCCGAGCGCGTTCGCACCGGGTTCCTCTGGATCAACAGCTTCGGCATTCGCGATCTGGCCGCGCCGTTCGGCGGGATCAAACGTTCGGGCGTCGGTCGTGAAGGCGGCGGCTGGAGCTTCGAATTTTTCTGCGACGTGAAGGATATCGTCGTGCCGAAACAACCGTTCAAAGCCAGCTTCAGCCATCGCTGAACGCCCGGCATCGAGCTTCCATCGGGCCGACGCCGGCGCGCGGCGGCCCTCGTTACCACAGGATGAGAGGAGAACACTATGGGACAGATCGTCGGCGCGGCGTTGGTGTCGCATCACCCCGGCCTGATGCAGTGTGAGGAGTTTCGTGTGTTGCAGGGCGCGGGAGCGGATTCGGATCTGATCCCCGGTTATGCACGGGTGCGGGAACGTATCGCGGCGGTGCGTCCGGATGTCGTCATGATCTTCGATTCGCACTGGTTCACCACCGGCTATCACCTGATCGACGGCGGCGCGCACTACTCGGGCATGTATGTCTCTGACGAAATGCCGTGGTATCTGCACGGCGTGCCGTACGACTATCGCGGGCATCCGGCGCTGGCGCTGGCTGTCGACGAGGTGGCGCGCGAGCGCGGCGTGCGGGCTCGGGCAGTGCAGCATCCCGATCTGCCTCGCCATTACCCGACGATCAACGTCATCAAGCAGATGCGACTCGACGCGTGGCCCATCGTGACGGTCAGTTCCTGCCAGAACTGCGAGACGCATCACTTCCTGCAATCGGGCGAGGTGATCGGCGAAGCGATTCGCCGCAGCGATCTGCGCGTGGTGATGCTGGCGTCCGGCGCGTTGAGCCATAAATTCAACGGTATCGACTGGAAGCCGAATCATCCGCGCATTTTTCACGAGAGCAACGTGTCGCGTCCGGAGAACATCGAGAGCGACAAGCGCGCGATCGAGGCGTTTCGCGAGGGACGTCACGACCGGATTCTGGCGGACTGGGATACGGATTACCGGAAGCGGCCGTGGGAGGCGCATGGGGCTCACTACTTGCAGATGGTCGGGGCGCTCGGTGGCGCCGAATGCCGCAGTGCAGGAACGGTGCTCTCCGATTACGAGAACGCCCGCGGCACGGGCAATGTGCATATCTGGTTCGATACCGTTTGACGAGGCAAGACGATGGACTTCGAGTTTCCGTTTCAGGAATTGCCCGCCGTGATGCGCGGGCCGCGCGTCGAGCGGCGTCGTATTCTGCTGGGGGGCAGCGCATTCTGGGGCACGATCGTCGAGGCGGACGACGCGCAGGGCGAGCGACCGGGCATGCTGCGGCTCGACGACGGCCGTCTCGTCGATCCGCAGACGGTGACGCATCTGCCCCCGGTGTCCCCGTCGAAAATTATCGCGGTGCATATCTCGTATCGCTCGCGTAGCATGGAGACGCGCAACAAGCCCAAGCCGACGGACACGCCAACGTATTTCACCAAACCGCCGACGTCGCTCAACGGTCATGGTGGTCAGATCCTCAAACCGGCCGATTGCCGGTATCTGAACTATGAAAGCGAGTACGCCGTGGTGATCGGGCGGACCTGCCGCAATGTCCTGCCGGACGAAGCGTGGGATTACATCGAGGGCTTTTGTGCGGCGCTGGACATGGGATTGCAAGACTTTCGCGACACCGATCAGGGATCGATGTTGCGGGTGAAGGGCGCGGACACATTGCTGCCCATCGGGCCGGGGATCGTGCGAGGCGTGAATCTGTTCGAGCAGACGTTGCGCACGTATCGCAATGGACGCGTCGTGCAGGAAGCGCATATTGGCGACGAGACGATCTGGGGACCGCACTACGTGATCGCGGACATTGCGCGGCACATCACGCTGGCGCCGGGCGACGTGATCCTGATGGGCACGCCGTGCCATTCCCGCTCGGTGGATGCGGGCGATCTCGTCGAATGCGAGATCACCGGGCTGGGACGTCTGTCGGGCCGTGTGGTGCAGATCGATGCGCCGCGGGCGGCGGCGCTCGGGGTCGGGCATCCGCCGGGCGACAGTCCCGAAGTGCGCCGTGTGGCGCTGGGTTTCGACGAACGTGTACCGGAGCGATTCAAGGAGAACTATCGTCTCGCGGCACAGCAACAGGAGTGAACGGATGAAGGTGACGATCATTGGCGCAGGCGCCATCGGTGGCTTGATCGGGCAGAAGCTTGCCGCGACCGGCGAGGCGCAGGTGAGCGCGCTCGCCCGCGGTGCGACGCTGGCGGCGCTGCGAGAGCGGGGCTGGCGCGTGAGGCAGGGAGAGTCAGTTACGACCACACCGGTCGCGGCGGCGCACGCGCTCGACGATGCCGCGAAGCTCGGTGAGCAGGATCTGGTGGTGATTGCGGTGAAGGGGCCTGCGCTGGCGCAGGTAACGGCTTCGGCCAAGCCGTTGCTCGGCGCGCACACGCTCGTGCTGCCGGCGATGAACGGCGTGCCGTGGTGGTTCTGCAAAGGCGTAGCGCCGTTCGGCGATGCGCCGTTGACGAGCGTCGATCCGGACGGGGCGATCGGTGAGACGATACCGCTGGCCAGCGTGATCGGGTGCGTGGTGCATGCGAGCGCCTCGACGCCGGAGCCGGGGCTGGTCGATCACAAGATGGGTCGTGGGCTCATCATCGGGGAGCCGGGTGGGGGCGGCAGCGAGCGCGTGCAGCGTCTGGCGGGATTGCTGACGCGTGCCGGGTTCGAGGCGACGGTGTCGGAGAACGTGAGACGGGATATCTGGTACAAGCTCTGGGGCAACCTGACGATGAATCCGGTCTCGGCGATCACGGGCGCGACCATCGACCGTCTGCTTGGCGATCCGCTGGTGCGCGAATTCTGTTCGGCGGCGATGCGCGAGGCGGCGGAGATCGGCGCGAAGATCGGCTGCGTGATCGACCAGTCGCCGGAAGATCGGCATGAGGTGACGGCGAAATTGGGAGCGTTCAAGACGTCGATGTTGCAGGACGTGGAAGCGAATCGCCCCATCGAACTCGACGCACTGGTGAGCGTGGTCCGGGAGATCGGCCGGCGCGTGGCCGTGCCGACGCCGAACATCGACGTGCTGCTCGGACTCACTCGCCTCTTCGGACGCACGCACGGGTTGTATCCGCAGTAACTCGCGGTAATCGGTGGCGCAGCGACAACGCAAAAAAGAAGGGGCACCTCGGCGGTGCCCCTTCAGGCTTTCGATCAGCGTACGCCGGTGTGTCGGTACACCTGACTCAGGGCGACCAACCCGGCAGCGGCGGCGGCCATCATGTAGAAGCTTGGGGCCAGTTTGCTGCCCGTCGCATTGATGAGCCACGTCAGGATGAAGGGGGCGAAACCGCCGAAGCACGTGACCGACAGGTTGTACGACAGCGACAGGCCCGTCGTGCGGGTCTTCACCGGAAAGATTTCCGAAGCCAATGCCGGCAGCGGCGCGAAGTAGATCGTCATCAGCACGCCCAGCAGCGTTTGCAACGCGAGCATCATGCCGAAGCTCGGATACGTGGAGAGTAACCAGAACATCGGCCAGATCGACACCAGCAATAAGGCTGCCGCGATCATCATCGGCTTCGTGCGGCCTGCGCGATCCGACCACGCGCCTACCACCGGCGACAGGAACATCTGCACGATGCCCGTGGCCACCGTCGCCGCGAACGCCACCGACGCCGGCAAGCCCAACTGCCTGATCGCGTACGTCGGCATGTACAACACGAGATACGTCGACACCGTGGCGACGACCACGGCACCGACGGCCAGCAGCAAACGCACCTTCTGATGCTCCAGCGTGTCGCGCAACGGCGTCTGCGTCGGCGCCGCCGCCAGAAACTCGGGCGTCTCGCTGACATGACGACGGATGTAATACGCCACCGGACCGATCAGCAAACCGAACAGGAACGGCACGCGCCAGCCCCAGCTCTGCATCTGCTCCGGCGACAGCGTGCTCGTGAGCGCGGCACCGAAGCCAGCCGCCAGGAGCGTCGTCAAGCCCTGACTCGCGACCTGAAAACTCGCGAAGAAGCCGCGTCGTTGCGGGGCATGCTCGGCCAGAAACGCGGTCGCACTGCCGAACTCGCCGCCCGCCGAAAAGCCCTGGATCATGCGCGCGAGCACGATGCCCATCGGCGCGAGCACGCCGATGGTCTCGTACGTCGGCATGAATGCGATGATCGCCGTGCCCGCCATCATCAACAGGATGGTGAGCGTGAGTGCTTCGCGGCGTCCGCGTCGATCGGCATACACGCCGATGACGATGGCGCCCAGCGGCCGCATGAAGAACGACACGCCGAACGTGCCGAGCGTGAGCAGCAACGATGTCGTGTCGTCGTGCGTGGGGAAGAACAGCTTGGCGATCGTGACGGCGAAGAAGCCGTACACGACGAGATCGAACCATTCCAGCGCGTTGCCGATAGACGCGGATATCACCGCGCGCCAGGTGTGAGAGGGGGCGTCAAGGTCGAGGTGGACGCCCGTAGCCGAGGCCGTGTTCATGTTGTCTCCTGTCTTGTTTTTTGACGAGCTTTTTGTGATGTGAGGTTAGGTGAGGTGCGGCTATGCCAAGCGTGTGCCGTGGTCATGCCACGGCACACGCTTGCGTCCTGGATGCGCGCTTGTGGCGGGCGTGCACGGCGTGCGTTGCGCGGTGGATCACTGCGTCAGCACACTTGCGATGGCCTGCGCCACGGTGTCGACGTTGCGCGTATTGAGTCCGGCCACGCACATGCGTCCGGAGCGAAGCAGGTAGACGCCGTGCGTCTCACGCAAGGTGTCCGCCTGAGCCGCCGATAACCCCGTGTAGGTGAACATGCCGCGCTGCGCGACGTAACGCGACAGGTAACGCGACAGCGTCTCGCCGCTCATATGGGGGGCGAGGCGCGTGTGAATCTGCGAGCGCATCGTGGCGATGCGGGTGCGCATGCTGTCGAGTTCGACCTCCCATGCGCGCCGCAACGACGGTGTCGTCAGCACTTGTGCGACGAGCCGTGCGCCATGCGTGGGCGGATTGCTGTAGTTCGCCCGGACCGTGCCCGTCAGTTGACCGAACACGCGTGACGCTTCGTCCGCCGTCGAACAAACCACGGACAACGCGCCGCAGCGCTCGCCGTACAGCGAGAAGTTCTTCGAGAACGAATTGGCGACGACGGTCGGCACGCCGGCGTCCGTCAGCGCGCGTACGGCGAAGGCGTCGGCATCGAGCCCGTCGCCGAAGCCCTGATAGGCCATGTCGACGAACGCGATCAGGCCGCGCTCGCGCAGCACCGGTACCAGCGCCTGCCATTGCGCCGGAGACAGATCGACGCCGGTCGGGTTATGGCAACACGCGTGCAGCAGCACGATGCTGTGCGGCGGCAACGCGCCGAGGGTGTCCATCATGGCGTCGAAGCGCAGACCGCCCGTGGTGTCGTCGTAGTACGTATAAGACTGCACGGCGAAGCCCGCGCCCTCGAAGACCACCCGATGGTTGTCCCAGCTCGGATCGCTGATCCAGAGGGTGCTGTGCGGAAAGTAGCGCTTGAGGAAGTCGGCGCCCACCCGCAATGCGCCGCCGCCGCCCAGGGTCTGCAAGGTCGCGATGCGCCGTTCGCGACGAGCGGCGCTGTCCTCGCCGAACACGAGTGCCTGCACCGCGTCCCGATACGCCGGCGAGCCCGCCATCGGCAGATAGGGCCGGGGCCCGATGTCCGCGAGCATGGCCGATTCCGCCTCGCGCACGGCCTGCATGACCGGCAGACGACCGTCGTCGTCGAAATAGATGCCGATCGACAGATTCACCTTGTGCTGGCGCGGGTCGTGGCCGAAGGCTTCGTTCAGGCTGAGAATGGGATCGCCGGGATAGGCGTCGACGTGGGAAAACATGGGGGATCTCGCTCCGTCTCGATGCTGGATGAACTCAGCAGGTAAGGTCCGTCGGACAATGCCTTGGGGAATTTTGAAAATCGATTGTGGGCGACGCCCCTTTGCGGAACAATCAATCGATTCTGGTCCATTCGTAAGCGAAACTTGATAATCGAAACCTCATGCCCCTGACCCGTGTCACGCTGCGCCAGTTCGAAGCCCTGGTCGCCATCGCCGAATTGCACAGCTTTGCCGAAGCGGGCAATCGTCTGGGACTCACCTCGTCCGCCGTAAGTCAGTTGGTCGCCGAGCTTGAGTCGGTGATCGGCTTTCGCATCTTCGACCGCACCACGCGGCGTGTTGCGCTCTCGAGTGCGGGACGCGATTTTCTGGCGTCGGCGGAGTCGGTGCTGCGGCACGTGCAGGCCGCCGAGAAAACGGCCGACGACCTGCGCAATCGCGCCGCCGGCATCGTGCGTGTGGGCGCGCCGCTGGTGCTGGCGAGCATGGCGTTGCCGGCGGCGATTCGCGAGTACACGGCGTCGCGTCCGAAAGTGGTGGTGCGGGTCGTCGATACGCCGGTCGATGCACTCATCGATCACGTGACCAACGGGGATATCGACATCGCCATCGGCCCCAATCGCGCGACGGGCGTGCATGTGACCGGGGCCCCGGCGTTCGACAGTCCGTGGGTGTTGTGGTGCGCGCCGGCGCACCCGCTCGCCCGACGTCGCCGGGTGCGATGGACCGACCTGCGCGACACGCCGCTCGTTGCCGCCGGGCGCGATCACGAGCGCAGCGTCGCGCAAATGCGTTTGTCGGCGCCCCCGGACGCGCGCATTACCTCCATCGATGTCGTAGACAACGTGACGACGGCGCTCGGCATCGCCTCGCAGGGGCTGGCGGCCACGCTGACGCCAGGGTATGTGGCGGCGCTTGCGCCATCGTTCGGGCTGGTGATGCGTCGGGTGATCGCGCCGGAGACGATTCGTCAGGTCTGTGTGTATCGTCCAATGTCTCGCGCCGCATCGCCTGCGGCGCAAGGCTTCGCGGAATTTCTGCTGACGTGGCTGCCGCAGTGGAACGAGACGATCATGAAGGTTTCGCGGGAATAGCGTGCGCGGCGTGCCGGAGATCGCGCGGTTCGGTGCGACGTCGCAGCGAGAAAGCAACAGTTCGGTAATTAAAATTACGATAAGTACGCCGAAACGAAAATATAAATGACCGATTCACGATAAGCGATGCGATGACGGCATTTCGAGGTGCCGCCACACTGTAGTTTTCCGTGCGATTGGTTTAGTGTTTGCCAACGAAGATGCCAATGACGCGACGCTTGTCTGCGTGTATTGATTCGTACTATTGAGTATTGCCTCCGATGTGTCTGCTTGTCTCCATCCCCCAAGGAGTTAAAGTGACCCATGCAATGCGCGAACGTATGCCGCGTCGTCGTCCTCTCGCGATGGCGGTCGCTCTGGTGTTTGTGTCCATCGGTGCAGCCCGGGCGCAGACCTACCCGTTGCCCGTCATCACGTCGGGCACCGTACTCCCTTACGAACAGTATTACGACGGCAGCGTCGTTCCCGTGGGCGAGATTCAGGGCAGTGTCACCATCCACCCGGTGCCGCCCTACCCACCCCAACTCGGTGGTGCGGGAATCGCGGTGTTTCGGGGCGCCAACGTCACGATCAACCCGAATCTCGGCATCCCGGGACAGGTGTCGGTGACGTCGGACTTTCGCGCCGGCGCCCCCAACGACGCCCTCTATATCGCCAACGGCACGGTGAACATCGTGGCGAGTGCCGCGGGCGTGCTGCTCACGGGAAACGGCACGTCGGTGCAAGGCGTCTACATGCCGGAATCGTCTGCCGGCAATTCGTTGCTGACCGGCGCCAACGTGACCATCGTCACGAACGGCACGACGGCCGACGGCATGCGGCCTTACGGCGCGACATCGACGATCAACCTCCGCGACACGTCGATCACCGTCAACGGTCAGGACAGTTGGGGCGTGCGCTCATGGGGCGGCAGCAACATCACGCTGACGAATTCGTCGATCGCGGCCAACGGCACGAAGGTCTCGGGTGCTGGCGGCGTGCTGGTCTATAACGGCTCCGTCGCGACCCTCAACGGCGATTCGACGATCACCACCGGCGTGAACGGCAATCTCGGATTGAATGCCGAGTCCGGAGGCACGCTCAATACGAATACCGATCCCGGCACGGCGGGCACCGTCACGGTCAGCACCACCGGTGCGGGCAGTCACGCGGTGCGCATCGGCACGGCCTTCGGCAACCTCAACCGGTTGCGTCTGTCGACCACGCAGAACGCCACCTACGGTTTGCTGGTGAACGGCACGTCGACCGTGACCGGTTCGCAGATTGCGATCAATACGTCCGGGACGTCGGCCTACGGCATGTGGATCTCCGGGAGCACGACAGCTACGCTCAACGGCGGCTCGATTACCACGCAAGGACAGACGGCGTACGGTCTGCTCTCGGGGAGCGGGGCGGCAACGGTGAACCTGTCCGACTTCGCCATCGCGACGCATGGTACGCAAGCTCACGGCATCTACGGATGGACCGGCAGCACGACGAATTTCGCGGGCGGCTCGATCACGACGGATCAGGCGAGTACCTATGGCATTTACGCCAACGCCGGTACGGTGAACCTATTGCGCAGCAGCGCGACGGGCGCCGGCACCTCGATAACGACGACCGGCACCAATGCCTACGCGGTGCGGATTCAGAACGGCGGTCTCTTCAACGCGACCGGCGCATCGATCCGGGCCTCGGGGGCAGGCACTGCGGCGATCGTGTTCGATGCGCCACAGACCATCACCGGCGTGACGGTATCGGCCCCTACGCCGGGCCTGCCGACCTTGCCCGCGACGACGCCGCTGCTGTCGTCGAGCGATCCGCCGCCGCCGCTTGCCATCGTCACACCGGTGCCTGCCGCCCCGACCGACCTCGGCAGCGACCTCGTCGCCCTTGCGGCCGGACCGCTGCCGGGGGCGCACATCGCCCCGGTGCGCGCCGGGGGGTACAACATGACGTTGCAGGACACGACCGTCACGTCGGACAGCGGCGTCGCGTTATGGGGGTACGGCGGGATCGCGAACGTCAATCTCGCGAATTCCGCACTCAACGGCGGCGGTGGCGCGATCAACGCGACGACGCGCTCGGGAATCGGTGCGAACCTGAATCTCGACGCCAGCCATTCGACGCTGACCGGCCGTATTTATACGGATGCCAACAGCACATCCGTCGTCAATCTGAGCAACAACAGTGTCTGGCATGTGACGGCGACCTCCAACGTCACCGAGTTGAACAATACGAACAGCCTGCTCGACTTCCCGGTGACATCGTTGCTCACCGCCGCGCCAACCAGTCAGGGGTCGTATCGCAACGTGACGATCGGCAACAACTATGTGGGCAATGGCGGCACGGTGGCGCTCAACACGTATCTGAACGAAGGCGGCGCGCTGTCGAATCAATACAGCGATCGTCTGCTGATTCAGGGCGGGGCGAGCGGCAGTACGGTGCTGCAAATCAAGCCGACGTCGGGCAGTCCCGGCCGGCTGACGTCGCCCAGTGGCGTGATTACCAATGACGAAGGGATCTCGGTGGTGCAGGTAGCGGGCGCGTCCACGTTCGACGCTTTCCGGCTCGCCGGCGGATACGTCGTGGCGCCGAACTCACCGTACGAGTACCGGTTGTACGCCTACGGGCCGGGGTCGGTGCACGGCACGGCCGATGCTGCGCAGAACCTCGTGAGCACCGGTGCGGGGTACTGGGATTACCGGCTGCAAAGCGCCTATGTGTCGCCTGAAGGCCCGGTTGATCCGGAGGAGCCGGGCACGCCCGGCGGCGAGATCGAAGCGCCGGTCCCGCCCGACGCACGTCGTGAAGTTGCGCCGCAGGTCGCGTCCTATCTGAGTGCGCCGGCAGCGTTCCTGCAAGCGGGCTGGGTCGATATGGATTCCCTGCATCGACGTCTGGGCGAAGTGCGCGACGATCGTGAACTCGGACGGGATCGCGGCCCCGGTGAGATGTTCATGCGCGGTTACGGCGGTGGCTTCAAATACCGCTCGAATCAGAGCTTTCAGACGTACGGCTACGACATGAACGCCGACTACGGGGCGATTCAGGTCGGTGGCAACCTGCTCAAGCACTTCACCGAGGACGGCACATGGCGCTTCGGCGCCGCCGGATCGATGGGCTGGCTGCATTACGAGCCGAACGCCATCGACGGGCCGAGTTCCACGCGCGCCAGCACTTACCGTCTCTATGGCTACGGCACGTACCAGAGTCAGAAGGGCTGGTATGTGGACGGTATCGTGTCGGTCGGCTGGTTCAACGGTCGCACCACGACCGACGCCCGCGGCGAAGTGGCGCCGATGCGCGGCAACAGCTACGCGGCGTCCATCGAAGGCGGGTTCCCGCTGGCGCTGCCGTACGGGATGCATCTGGAACCGCAAATGCAATTCATCGGCCAGCATCTTGCCTTCGGCAATATGACCGACGGCGACGGACTCGTCGTGAACATCGGTGCGCAGAATCAGGTCACGGGACGGCTGGGGGTGCGACTGACACGGCCCTTCGAGATCGACACCGGGCGCGTGACGCCGTATTTCGGAGTCGATGTCATCCATGCGTTCGTCGGCGGGACCGGAGTGCAAGTCGGCGAGTCCCTGTTCCAGACGGGGAAATACGGCGATTCGATGTTGTTCTCGCTCGGTGTGAACAGCGCACAATCCGACAACTTCTCGCTGTATGGCCGGGTGTCGTATCAGAAGAGCTTCGGCACCGCCGGTATGCGCGGTGTGCTTGTCAATGTCGGTGCGAAATATCTCTTCTGATGGGAGGCGGGCGTCGGCATCCGGACCGGTGTCGACGCCGGATCACGCTTAACGACGTTGGGCGTCGGACGTGGGCGACGCCGCGAGATCCTCGTTCAGTTGCGCACGCAGCGTTGCGATGGCCGCCGTCGTATCGGCAGGCTCGGCAGGCTGAAGCGTCTCGCGCGCGATGGCCTCGCGCAGATGGCGGCGCAGGATCGGATCGCGCGCCTGCGTGAGCGTCTCGCGGTAGAACGGCAGGACTTTCTCCGGATGCCCCCCCACGCGGTACAGATGTGCAATTGCCTCGACAGTGCGTGCGGTGGCGAAACCGGGGCCGCCGGGGATCATCGGACTCAATGGGCCCAGCGGCCCCGGACCGTGCGGACCGGCGTCCGGCGGCGGGGGCGGCAGCTCGCCGGTACTGCGCAGCTCCGCAGTTTGCACTGCGCATTGCACGCGCGCGGGCGGCAGCGTGTCGGCGGTCGCGGCGCGCGCGTTCATGCCTGCGGCGCCAAGGGCCGTGAGCGCGAGCGTCAGGGAAAGTGCGCCCGCGGCACGGCGCATGGAAAACTTAATCATATGGACTCCGTAGCAAATGCGTTCGCTGAAGTATCGAACGACGGGGCCAAGCGTAACGCGCAACGAATCGGCGTCAGGGAGGCGGTAACGGCTTGTAAGGCGTGAAAGGCGCGAAAGGCGTGAAAGGCGTGAAAGGTGTGGAGGGATCGAGGAAAAGGGGTGGCAGCGGTGTCGAGGGCGCGCGGCCGAATCGCGACAACAGCGGTCGCAGGCAGCGGTACACTGACGGGACTGCCGCACCCGTGCATGGGTGCGATCCGGGCACGATCCGGGCGCAGCTTAGGCGGCATCGCGTCTTCGTGTCGGTGCTGCCGCCGCGTTCAAGGAGCCTCCATGACAACCGATGCAAGCCAAACGCGCCCGATGCCTGAACCGAAGCCCGAACCGACGTCCCAACGCACCGAGTTCGCGCGTCCCGCTACCGTCACGTCGTTGCGAAGCCCGGTGGATTTCTACGCCACACTCACGCGAGTGATCGACGCGCTCAGGCAGCATGGCATGACGATCTTCGCGGACATCGATCAGAGCGCAGCGGCCGCCTCGGCGGGAACGTCCCTGCGCCCGACACGACTGGTGCTCTTCGGCAACCCGAAGGGCGGCACGCCGGTCATGAACGCGAATCCGCATGCCGGTCTCGAACTGCCGTTGAAGGTGATGGTGTGGGCAGCATCTGCCGACGACGTGCGCGTGGACTTCCTCAATCCCGGGCCATCGCTCAGCGCGCTGTACGGCATCGATTCGGCGCAGGTCGCCGGTTTCGGCGGCGTGGTGAAACTGCTGGAGTCTGCGCTCGCTGCGTAATTGATTTTGCAAATTGGTTTTGCAGATGCGGGCGCAGACGGCCGCGTCGCCGTCGATCCATTCTGCTGCAACGATCGCAAGCGGGTTCGATCGTCGAAACAATGCGAAGGACGTGAGGCGCGACACCCGACGAATTCCCGGGCGATCCGGACGTGTTTGCCATGCGGTGCGCTGTCGCGCCCCTGTAGCGCCTTATCCGGCGGGCGTCTTCGACGACTGTGCGCGGAGGGAAAAATCCCTATACTGGTTCGGTTTCACTGCGTCCGGCCTTGCAGGGCGGTCCTCGCTCCAATCCGCAGGGCATGACGTGATGTCAGGGCGCAGGCATTTCCCCCCTTTTTGATGGAGCAACTTCCGTGTCGAACAGTCAATGGATCAAAGTCGAAACCGTGGATGGCACTTTCGACGCCTATCTCGCATTGCCGCCGACAGGTAACACGACGAATGCCCAGGGCGTAGTGCTGGTGCAGGAAATTTTCGGCGTGAACGAACACATTCGCGGCGTGGCGGATCAGTATGCGATGGACGGTTACGTGGTGCTGGCGCCTGACATTTTCTGGCGCTCGGCCCCGCGGGTGGAACTCGGGTACGCGGGCGACGACTGGGGCCGCGCGTTGGAACTGCGCAAGGCGGTGGACGTCGAGAAGGCCGTGAAGGACGTCGAGGCGACGGTGAAGGCGTTGCGCGGCAAACTCGACGCCGGGGCCAAGGTCGCCGCCATCGGCTATTGCTTCGGCGGCCTGCTGTCGTACCTGAGCGCCGCGCGCGGTCATGTCGACGCCGCCGTGCCTTACTACGGCGGCGGTATTCACAATTATCTGAACGAAGCGGCCAATCTGAACGTGCCGACGCAGTTCCACTACGGGGCGCTCGATTCGCACATCACGCCGGATATCGTCACGCAGGTGAGCGATGCGGTGAAATCGCGTCCGAACACCGAAGTGTTCGTGTATCCGAACGCCGACCACGGGTTCAACTGCTGGGCGCGCGCGTCGTACGATCAGCCGTCGGCCGCGCTGGCCCACGGTCGCGCGCTCGAATTCCTCGCGAAGTCGTTCGCAAAGTAATCGGTCGTCGCAACCCCATGCAGACGCGTCGCTTCGGGCGGCGCATAACGAAGAAGCCCGCTTTTGGCGGGCTTCTTCGTTTTTGTACCGGATCGGGGCGGTGGCTTTGTGACGAACGTCGGTAAATGACGCCGTTCGGGGCCTTCGGAGTCTATCCGGCTAAAAAAGCCCGTCGCCGAAGCGACGGGCAAAGTCCTGTGCGTCGAACCGCTACGCACAGCGACAGGAGTCTTAGGTCGAAGAAGACCGGAGATCACACTGGTGCACCGGGACCCCGGTGCGTCGTTATGCGCAGAACGCGCGCCGCGCCACGCACCTCTCGTCAAAGGAGGTGCGCGGCGCGGCGAGTTACATTACGAACCGAAGTAGGTCGTGCCGGCGCGTTGCAGGCCACCCACCGAACCGATCGAGACCGGGGCGCTGGCCGTGGCCGGTTGTGCGCTCGGGGCTGCCTTCGGGTACACGGTGTCGTGTTGCACCACGAGACCGGCGTGTTGCGCCTGAACCAGTTCCTCACGCACCTGAGCACGGCTCAGGGCGCTGGTTTGGGGAACCCACGAGAATTCCGAGGGACCGTCGAAGGCGTCGCTGGCGAAAGCCGAACCGGCCGACACAGCCAGCATCGCGGAAACCAAAGCCGAGGTAATAAGGGTGCGCTTCATGATGATTCTCCTGTCTTTTGAAGGGGGCGATGTTCAATTCATCGTCGACAGTTGAAGTGTATTAATGCGACGCTTTGCGATAAAGGCGACTTATTACAAGCCACTATTGCTTAGAAGGAAATAATTGCGCGAAACCCGAAGGAGACGACCGATGCTCTATCTGTGGGTCAAGGCGGTTCATCTGATGGCGGTGATCACGTTCGTCGCCGGACTGGTGACGATGGCGGTGGGCGGGCGTCTGGCACAGCCCGAGTGGCGTCGTGCTGTGCGCCGGGCAGATTACGCACTGGCGTCGCCTGCGCTGGCCGTGGTGTGGATCACCGGCCCGGTGCTCGCCGTCATGGCGAACGCGTGGCACGCCCCATGGTTGATGGCGAAGCTGGTTTTCGTGCTCGTCATTTCTGCATTGCACGGACGCCTGTCGGCTACGTTGCGGCGTCTCGAGCGCGATGGGAGTCGACCTCCTCCGGCATGGTTTCGGTACGCCGCGCCCGCCACACTGATGTCGATGGTCGCGATCGTCGCGCTTGTCATCGTCAAACCGTTCTGAGCGGTGCGCGGCTTGCAATGACCCGGTAAGGGATTCGGGTTGGTATGCGCGAGGGCGCGGTGTTACGCTGATGACACCGAAAAGTACGTCCCAATCTCCGCTTTTTGCCCTTTCGAGGCCGGGTCCCAATGCCGATCACCAGTGCGACTCCTCTGGAGTTTCAGGCTCACGACCGCCCAGTCGCTGTGTTGGCGAAGGATTATCCGGATGGTCACGTGGTGCGTCCGCACAGCCATCGGCGCGCGCAGTTGATGTATGCCAGCGCGGGCATTCTCGAAGTTCGCACGGATACGTCGTTTTGGGTGATTCCGCCGCAGCGCGCGCTGTGGATTCCCGCGGAAATCACGCATGAAGTGCGAATGCGCGGCAAGGTGGAGATGCGCACGGTATACATCGACGTCGTACGTTGCGGTATGTCGGCACCCGACACCCCCGTGGTCATCCGTGTCTCCGCGCTGCTGCGCGAGCTGATTTTGCGGGCAATGACGCTTCCGCCGGACTGGTCGCCGCATGGCAAGGATGCGCTGGTCGTCGCGTTGCTGCTCCAGGAAGTCGAGTGGAAAAGCGATTCGCCACTGCACTTGCAGGTGCCGCGCGACGTGCGTCTGCGCAAGATATTCGACACCTATCTGACGATGCCCGCCGACACCCGCAGCCTTCAGGACTGGGCGGTCGAGGTGGGGGCGTCGAGCCGCACGCTCGAGCGGCGCTTCATGACGGAGTTCGGATTGCCGTTCAGAGATTGGCGTCAGCAGATGCGATTGCTGGGCGCGCTGCCGCTGCTGGGCGCCGGGTGCCCCATCACACAAGTCGCGCTCGAAGTCGGCTACGACACGCCGAGCGCGTTTTCCACCATGTTCCGCCGGTTTATGGGCGTGACGCCAAGCGAGTACCTGACGCGCGCCCGCGGCCCGGATTGAGCCAGTGCATGGCGTCCCACATGTCGTCGTAGACCGGCACGCCTTCGTTGAGTAGCGGCGAGCGCTGGCGCTTCGAGCCGATGCCGATGAAATCGATGCCCAACTGGCGGGCGACCTTCAGGTCCCACATGCCGTCGCCGATGGACACGACGGCACGCGGGCGCGAGATGCCGTATCCGGCCTGCGCGCGCTTGATCGCCTCGCTCACGAGTTGCTCGCGCGAACTGTATTCGGACGCCGTAATGAGCATCGCGTCCGTGTAATCGATCGCGACCGAGCGCAGCTTGCGGTGGCTGACCTGCCGGATGCCGCCGGTGGCGAACACCACGCCCCAGCGCGAGCGATGCGCCGCTTCGACGAAGGCACGTGCGCCGGGGATCTCGGCCAGACCGTGCGCATTGAGCAGGGCGGTGAAGCGCTCGTCGATCTCGTGCTCGAAGCGGGCGAGGTCGTGCGGTTGCGGCAGCGCACGCCCGTTCTCCGCATGCGCGTGAATCAGGATGCCGGTGTCCGTGTGATGGGGGTAGCTGCCCCAGTCGGTGTTCAGATCTTCAAACGCCAGCGATTCCATGGCGCCGAGCAAGGCGCGTTGATGGATGCGAATCGAATCGGTCAGCGTGCCGTCGACGTCGAGCACCAGAATACTGTCTTTCTCAAAACTTGCCTGCATGGCGAATGGGGACTTTTGTCGGGACTCGTGTCAGCGCGGGCGGCGCAAACGCGGCCGCCGAAATGTGGGAGTGTACGAATTCGTCGCGGTAAGTAAAACGTGGCGAGTGACAGTGGCTACGCGCGAGGCGACAGAAATGCCTGCGGGATTTGATAGCTTGACGTCCGGCGTGCGCTGCGCGGGAGGGGGCTTGCCGCGCGGTGCGCCATGGCCGGCGGAGTCGAGGGCCGTTATCTCCCGAAACGCGGGCGCGCCTGCGACTTGTACTGCTTGTCGAGCCTCTCGAGTTCGGCAATCGCCTGCGCCAACGCTTCCACCGAAAGCTTGTGCTGACGCGACAGCCGACGGCGGCGCGGCGCATCGGGGGCGGCGGGCGCGTTTTGCGCTGCGGACGCCGCCGTATCGGCATCGTTCGCCGCCGTGCTCTGCGGTGCCGGTGATTGCGCAGCCGTCGGCGCGGGCGACGGGCAAATTGGCTGCCGGACGTGCGCGTGCGACGTCGGGGCGAGCGCCTCGCGAGACGCGCCATACGCGAATTCGCCATAGCGCCGGTGCCCGTCGTGCAAATGTTCGGCGAGCGCGCGTGCAATGTCGCCGTCGTGCGCGAGGCGGCGCATTTTCAGATTCGTCGTCTGCAAATGCGCAGGGATGTCGCCGAACATCAGGTGCCGCTGCTCGCGAACGTGCGCACTCGGCGTCTGCCGGATCCACTCGATCGTGAGCGGGGACATCGGCGACACGAGCAACGTGTGCGTCTCGCCGTCGAGCGGAATCCGGACGTAGGCGCCGAGCATGGCGTCGTGCACGCTCGGCTCGCCCGAGGGAATGTGAAGCACCCGGTCGGTGAACGGGACCTGGATGCCGTGTCGACGGGCTTCCTGTGGGGTGGTGATGGTCCGCAGAAAGGTGAGTTGCGGGACTTCGATGTACGCGTCGGTGTGGTTCAGCAAGCGGAGCATGCCGGGGGCCATCTGGTTGAAGCGTTTGGTCAGACGACGCTCCAGCGTCGGAATGGCGTACGGTCCCCGGGACTCGGCGGCGCGCGCGTTCGCGAAGGCGCGGTCCAGCGCGCGGGCGCTGCGTCCTTCCTCCTCGAGAGACATGCGCAAATCGATGGGGAGCGACGCCTCGCAGCCCGCCAGCATGATGTGGCTCGCGCTGACGTCGAGGTGTACCCCGGGCGGAAGATCGAGCAGGCAATTCTCGCGGTCGTCGTGACGACCCACCACACACACCGGTCGCACGTCGGTCAGCCGCTCTGCGAACACCCGGGCGCGCGTGATGGGCGTGTGCGCAGCGTCGACGGACGAGGTGGCCGGCGTGGCCGATTGCATCGGACCGGACAGCGCTGCGGGGCTTGTACTGAAGGGGATCGGCGCGGCGGTTGCCCGCGTGAGCGTCGCGGGCAACTCATGGACGTGAGTCTGCTGAGACGACAATCCGTTCCATCCGTGGGTCAGGGCGAGTGCGCCTGTCACCCATTCGCCGAAAGCATAGAGCATCGTGGTAACTCCGGTTGAGGTCACGGGACCGTTCCCGTCCTGGCCGGAGTATTGCCGCTGCGCGGATTCGGGTTGTCGCGTCGGGACGCGTGCGTTTGCAATCCCGACGTCTGGCAGTGCCGACGATCGCGGTGACGACGATCATGCCGCCCTGCCGGCGGACGTGGTTGGAGGTGGCGGGACGTTGGCGCACATTAGCGCACGTTGTCCGGCGCCGCCGGAGGCGACCGGATCCTGTCAGACGATGGCGGCGCGCAGACTCGGCGGCGCTTCGCGCAACAACGACCGCAGGCGCTTGAGCGCGCTGGCGAGGCGCTCCGGATCGCGCACGCCGCCGAGCGAAACGCGGATGGCGTTGGGGGCGTCGGGCGTCAGGCAGAACGCATCCGCAGGCGTGACGGCCAGCCCTTCGGCGCGGGCGGCGATCGTCAGTTCGCGGGCCGTCCAGGGCGAAGGCAGTGCGTGCCACAGGTGGATGCCCGGCACCGGTGTCGTTTGACCGTCGCCCAGAATGTCGGCCGCGATGGCCTGACGTTGCGCGGCGGCTCGCTTGACGCCGTCCATGATGCGGTCCGCCGTGCCGTCGTGGATCCATTGTGTCGCCAGCCCCGCCATCAACGGAGGCGCCATCAGCGCGAAGGAGTGAAGCGTGCTCAGGAAGACGTCGCGCTGACGCCCGTCCGCCAGCCGGACATAGGCGGTGCGCAAACCCGGCGTGAGGCACTTCGAGAGCGTGGAGATATAGTGCACGCGATGCGGGGCCAGTCGCGCGAGCGGCGGGGGGGCGTCCGGCGTGAGGCGCCAGTACGGATCGTCTTCGATCAACGTCAGGTCGAGCGTGTCGGCGACCGCGATCAGCTCGCGGCGGCGGCGCTCCGGCATGGTGCGGGTCGTCGGATTCTGGAGTGTTGGATTCAGGTAGACGAGGCGTGCGCCGTGCTGGCGGGCCGCAGCCGCCAGCGCGTCGGGCAGCATGCCGTCGTCGTCCACGTCGACGCTCGCCAGCTGACGACCGAGCGAGCGCGTCGCGCTGCGCACCCCAGGGTAGATGATCGGTTCGCACAGGATAGTCTCGTCGCGGGCCGAGTCCATCAGCAGCAGCGCGGCGAGCGTGGCTTGCGCGCCGGGGCAGACGAGCACCTCCGCCGGATCGAGCTGACCGAGCATCGGGGCGAGCCAGAGCGCACCGGCCTGACGGTCCGCAACACCGCCGTCACCCAACTGGTATGCCATGAGCATCGAGGCGTCGGTGTGCCGCAGCACCTCGTCGACTCCCTTTTGCAGCAATTCGCCGAGAAACAGGCCTGCCGGCGCGGGCGGAATATTCATCCCCAGATCCAGCACCTGATCGAGCGCCACGCGCGGCGTGCTCACGAAGGTGCCGAGCGGGCCGCGGCCCTCGATGGCATGGCGATCGCGCGCCCGGTTGTAAGCCCGCGTGACCGTCGTGAAATCGATGCCCAGCCACGAGGCGAGTTCGCGTTGCGCAGGCAGCCGGTCGCCGGGACGCAGACGACCGTCGGAGACGGATTGCTCGATAAAGCTGGCCAAACGCAGATATCGCGGGCCCTTGCCCACGGTCAGAGCGGGTTTCCAGAACGTGGCGCGCAGCGTGTCGTGGGACATTTCCATAGCGATGTCGGGATTATGTATGGATATCTGAGTGAAAAAACACGGTGTATGCAGTGTAGTTTGCATACATATGCGTCGCAAGTCTTGAATTTGAGGGGGGCGCCGCATCTTGGGCGGGTGCCTGAATCGATGTTCAGACGTTAACAATCAACGACTTACGCGGGAAATTTGCGCGCAACCACGTTGACACTTGCGTAGGGTGCAGGTATAGTCGCAGGCTCCGGTTTTTCCGGCGGTATGCCCGTGCCTAATGCAAAATGCTTATGCATCAAGCGTTTAGATGCGGAGAATCCGCAAGGTCTGCTGGAGAGTACGCAGTAAAGTCGCATGTCGGCCCGCCTTGGCTTTCATGCTTTTGACACGTTTAGGAAATCACAATGCCAACGATTAACCAATTGGTCCGCAAGCCGCGCACCTCTGCTCAAATCAAGAGCAAGAGCCCGGCACTGCAGGACTGCCCGCAGCGTCGCGGCGTGTGCACCCGTGTGTACACCACGACGCCGAAGAAGCCGAACTCCGCTCTGCGTAAGGTTGCCAAGGTGCGCCTGACGAACGGTTTCGAAGTCATTTCGTACATCGGCGGTGAAGGCCACAACCTGCAGGAACACTCGGTCGTGCTGATTCGCGGCGGTCGTGTGAAGGACTTGCCGGGTGTGCGTTACCACATGGTGCGCGGTAGCCTCGACACGCAAGGCGTCAAGGACCGTAAGCAAGCCCGTTCGAAGTACGGCGCGAAGCGTCCGAAGGCCTAAGCGGCTTAGCGGATATACGTTCGGTGATGGTGGTACATCGTCACTGAGTAAGTGGTCACTCGGCCGAAAATCGGCTAGTAGGTGGCCTGGAGCCAGGCTCCGACTGAATTTATTAAGGAAGAAATCATGCCGCGTCGTCGCGAAGTCCCCAAGCGCGAAGTGTTGCCCGATCCGAAGTTCGGCAACGTTGATGTCGCTAAATTCATGAACGTGCTCATGCTTGCCGGCAAGAAGTCGGTGGCAGAGCGCATCGTTTATGGTGCTTTCGAGCAGATCCAAACCAAGGCGGGCAAGGATCCGCTGGAAGTCTTCAACACCGCTCTCGGTAACGTGAAGCCGGTGGTGGAAGTCAAGAGCCGCCGTGTTGGCGGTGCAAACTATCAGGTTCCGGTCGAAGTGCGTCCGTCGCGTCGTATGGCATTGGCGATGCGTTGGTTGCGTGAGGCCGCGAAAAAGCGTAGCGAGAAGTCGATGGCCCTGCGCCTCGCAGGCGAGCTGATCGAAGCCTCGGAAGGCCGTGGCGGCGCCATGAAGAAGCGTGACGAAGTTCACCGCATGGCCGAAGCCAACAAGGCATTCTCGCACTTCCGCTTCTGACGCTGGCAAGCAGTACCTAGAGCAGAAACCGGGGCGGGTGCGCATGAGAAATTGCGCCTCGCCCGTTTGTGTTAGTAGCCCCCTCAAAAATGGCGGCTACATTGAAAGAGGCTTAAAGTGGCTCGTACAACCCCTATCGAGCGCTACCGCAACATCGGTATTAGCGCTCACATCGACGCAGGTAAAACCACGACGACCGAGCGCATTTTGTTCTACACCGGTGTGAACCACAAAATCGGTGAAGTGCACGATGGCGCGGCGACGATGGACTGGATGGAGCAGGAACAAGAGCGTGGCATTACGATTACGTCGGCTGCCACGACCTGCTTCTGGTCCGGCATGGCGAACAACTATCAAAAGCACCGCATCAACATCATCGATACCCCGGGTCACGTCGACTTCACGATTGAAGTCGAGCGCTCGATGCGTGTTCTCGATGGCGCCTGCATGGTGTATTGCGCCGTGGGTGGCGTGCAGCCCCAGTCGGAAACCGTTTGGCGTCAGGCCAACAAGTACGGCGTGCCGCGTCTGGCGTTCGTCAACAAGATGGACCGTACCGGCGCGAACTTCTTCAAGGTCTACGACCAGCTGAAGACTCGCCTGAAGGCAAACCCGGTGCCGGTGGTGGTGCCGATCGGCGCCGAAGAAAACTTCAAGGGCGTGGTCGACCTCATCAAGATGAAGGCGATCATTTGGGACGAAGCTTCGCAAGGCATGAAGTTCGACTACGTCGACATTCCGGCCGAGCTGCAAGAAGAAGCCAAGAAGTGGCGCGAAGGCATGGTCGAGGCCGCTGCCGAGTCGAGCGAAGAGATGATGAACAAGTACCTGGAAGAGGGCGACCTCTCCGAGGCTGACATCATCGAAGGCATTCGCCTGCGTACCATCGCTTGCGAAATCCAGCCGATGCTGTGCGGTACCGCGTTCAAGAACAAGGGTGTGCAGCGTATGCTGGACGCCGTGATCGACTTCCTGCCGTCGCCGGTCGACATTCCGCCGGTCAAGGGTACGGACGAGAAGGAACAGCCGGCCGAGCGTAAGGCTTCGGACGACGAGAAGTTCTCGTCGCTGGCGTTCAAGATCATGACGGACCCGTTCGTCGGTCAGCTGATCTTCTTCCGCGTCTATTCGGGCGTCGTGAACAAGGGCGACACGCTGCTGAACTCGGTCAAGGGCAAGAAGGAACGCCTGGGCCGTATCGTGCAGATGCACGCGAACCAGCGTGAAGAAATCGAGGAAGTGCGCGCTGGTGACATCGCCGCTGCCGTCGGTCTGAAGGACGCCACCACGGGCGACACGCTGTGCGATCCGTCGGCACCGATCGTGCTCGAGCGCATGGTGTTCCCGGAGCCGGTGATTTCGCAGGCTGTCGAGCCGAAGACCAAGGCCGACCAGGAAAAGATGGGCCTCGCCCTGAACCGCCTGGCGCAGGAAGATCCGTCGTTCCGCGTGCATACCGATGAAGAATCGGGTCAGACCATCATTTCGGGTATGGGCGAGCTCCACCTCGAAATTCTGGTGGACCGTATGAAGCGCGAATTCGGCGTGGAAGCCAACATCGGCGCACCGCAGGTTGCCTACCGCGAAACCATTCGCAAGTCGGCAGCGGACGTCGAAGGCAAGTTCGTCAAGCAGTCGGGCGGTCGCGGCCAGTTCGGTCACGCTGTCATTACGCTTGAGCCGAGCGAGCAGGGCGCTGGCTACAAGTTCCTGGACGAGATCAAGGGTGGTGTGATTCCGCGTGAATTCATCCCGGCCGTCGACAAGGGTATTCAAGACACCCTCAAGAGCGGTGTTCTCGCCGGCTTCCCGGTGGTCGACGTCACGGTTCACCTGACGTTCGGTTCGTACCACGATGTGGACTCGAACGAAAACGCGTTCCGCATGGCCGGTTCGATGGCTTTCAAGGAAGCCATGCGCCGCGCAAGCCCGGTCATTCTCGAGCCGATGATGGCCGTGGAAGTGGAAACGCCGGAAGACTACATGGGTAACGTGATGGGCGACTTGTCGAGCCGTCGCGGTATCGTGCAGGGCATGGACGACATGGTCGGCGGCGGCAAGATCGTGCGCGCTGAAGTTCCGCTGTCGGAAATGTTCGGCTACTCGACGTCGCTGCGTTCGCTGACGCAAGGTCGCGCCACGTACTCGATGGAGTTCAAGCACTACGCTGAAGCTCCGAAGAACGTGAGCGAAGCCATCATCAGCAGCAAGAGCAAGTAATTGATTTGAAAGGTGCCGCATCGTTCGGTGCGGCGCCTAACTCACTGTTTAATCGTCTATTCAGTATCTGAGGATTCGGAAATGGCAAAGGAAAAATTCGAGCGGACCAAGCCGCACGTGAACGTCGGCACCATCGGTCACGTTGACCATGGCAAGACCACCCTGACGGCTGCTATCGCAACGGTTCTGTCGTCGAAGTTCGGCGGCGAAGCGAAGAAGTACGACGAAATCGACGCAGCGCCGGAAGAAAAGGCACGCGGTATTACCATCAACACCGCGCACATCGAGTACGAAACGGCAAACCGCCACTACGCACACGTTGACTGCCCGGGCCACGCCGACTACGTCAAGAACATGATTACCGGTGCTGCCCAGATGGACGGCGCGATTCTGGTTTGCTCGGCAGCCGACGGCCCGATGCCGCAAACGCGTGAGCACATCCTGCTGGCGCGTCAGGTCGGTGTGCCGTACATCATCGTGTTCCTGAACAAGTGCGACATGGTCGATGACGCCGAGCTGCTCGAGCTGGTCGAAATGGAAGTTCGCGAACTCCTGTCGAAGTACGACTTCCCGGGCGACGATCTGCCGATCGTCAAGGGTTCGGCCAAGCTGGCGCTGGAAGGCGACAAGGGCGAACTCGGCGAAGTGGCCATCATGGCCCTGGCTGAAGCCCTCGACACGTACATCCCGACGCCGGAGCGCGCCATCGACAAGCCGTTCCTGATGCCGGTCGAAGACGTGTTCTCGATCTCGGGCCGCGGTACGGTGGTGACGGGTCGCGTTGAATCGGGCGTGATCAAGGTCGGCGAAGAAATCGAAATCGTCGGTATCGCCATGGACGGCGACAAGCCGAAGATCGACAAGACGACCTGCACGGGCGTCGAAATGTTCCGCAAGCTGCTCGACCAGGGTCAGGCTGGCGACAACGTCGGTATTCTGCTGCGCGGCACGAAGCGTGAAGACGTTCAGCGTGGTCAGGTTCTGGCCAAGCCGGGCTCGATCAAGCCGCACCGCAAGTTCACGGGCGAAGTGTACGTGCTGTCGAAGGATGAAGGTGGTCGTCACACCCCGTTCTTCAACAACTACCGTCCGCAGTTCTACTTCCGTACGACGGACGTGACGGGCTCGATCAAGCTGCCGGCCGACAAGGAAATGGTCATGCCGGGCGACAACGTCTCGATCGAAGTCGAACTGATCCAGCCGATCGCTATGGATGACGGTCTGCGTTTCGCAATCCGCGAAGGTGGCCGTACCGTCGGCGCCGGCGTGGTTGCCAAGATCCTCGACTAATCGAGGATTCGACGAAACGGGATGCCGGTTCGCCGGCGCCCGTTTCCGACAGGTTTTTTCGCTCTTTGTGATTTACCCGGCGCCCGAACGAGGGTTGCCACGCTCTTTGGAGAATTTCCATGCAAAACCAAAAGATTCGCATCCGCCTGAAGGCTTTCGACTATCGCCTGATCGACCAGTCGGCAGCCGAAATCGTCGAAACCGCCAAGCGCACCGGCGCAATCGTCAAGGGCCCGGTGCCCCTGCCGACGCGCATCGAGCGTTTCGACATCCTGCGTTCGCCGCACGTGAACAAGACGTCGCGCGACCAGCTCGAAATCCGTACGCACCAGCGCCTGATGGACATCGTCGATCCGACGGACAAGACCGTCGACGCGCTGATGAAGCTGGACCTGCCGGCCGGCGTCGACGTTGAAATCAAGCTGCAGTAAGGCTTGCGAGCGGTTTCGCTCTCGAAAGCCCCGCCAATGCTGGACCCGGCGGGGCTTTTGTTATGTGATTTAGCAACACTTGTCAAGCGATAAAAGTCCGCCTATAATGGCGGGCTCAAGTGTAGTTTTGAAAAGATGGCCCACGTCCGTGGACCATCCTTTTGTCATTTAGCCCCGGCCAATCGCAGTCGGGAATGGAGAAAATCATGAGCCTTGGCCTTGTCGGTCGCAAGGTTGGCATGACGCGTATTTTCACGGATGACGGTGATTCGATTCCCGTCACCGTGCTCGACGTGTCTAACAACCGTGTGACGCAAATCAAGACGGATGAAACGGACGGCTACACCGCCGTTCAAGTCACTTTCGGCAATCGCCGCGCCACGCGCGTGGTCAAAGCCGCCGCCGGTCACTTCGCGAAAGCGGGTGTCGAAGCCGGTGAAATCCTCAAGGAATTCCGCGTTGACGCTGCTAAAGCTGCTGAACTGCAGCCGGGCGCAGTCGTTGGCGTCGATCTGTTCCAAGTGGGCCAGAAGGTCGACGTGCAAGGCATCTCGATCGGTAAGGGCTACGCCGGTACCATCAAGCGTTACAACTTCGCTTCGGGCCGCGCATCGCACGGTAACTCGCGTTCGCACAACGTGCCGGGTTCGATCGGTATGGCGCAGGATCCGGGCCGTGTGTTCCCGGGTAAGCGCATGACGGGTCACCTGGGTGATGTCACCACGACGGTGCAGAATCTCGAAATCGCGCGCATTGACGCTGAACGTGGCCTGATCTTCGTGAAGGGCGCCGTTCCGGGCGCTAACGAAGGCAAGGTTTTCGTGACCTCGGCCGTCAAAGCCAAACTCGCGAAGGGAGCGTAACAATGGAACTGAAGCTCCTGAATGAGCAAGGTCAGGAAGGCGCTGCTGTCAACGCGTCGGACGTCGTGTTCGGCCGTGACTACAACGAAGCGCTGATCCATCAGGTCGTGGTGGCTTATCAAGCCAACGCCCGCAGCGGCAACCGTGCGCAGAAGGACCGTGAACAGGTCAAGCACACGACGAAGAAGCCGTGGCGTCAGAAGGGTACGGGCCGCGCTCGTGCCGGTATGTCGTCGAGCCCGCTGTGGCGCGGCGGTGGCCGTATCTTCCCGAATTCGCCGGAAGAGAACTTCACCCACAAGGTCAACAAGAAGATGTACCGCGCCGGTGTGTGCTCGATTCTGTCGCAGCTCGCCCGTGAAGGTCGTCTGTCGGTCGTCGAAGACATCAAGCTTGATGCCCCGAAGACCAAACTGCTCGCTGAAAAGATCAAGGCCATGGGTCTTGAGTCGGTGCTGCTGATCACGGATAGCGTGGACGAGAACCTGTTCCTGGCCTCGCGCAATCTGGCTCACGTCGCCGTCACCGAGCCGCGTTTCGCCGACCCGCTGTCGCTCATCTACTTCAAGAAGGTGCTGCTGACGAAGGGCGCGATCGCCAAGATTGAGGAGATGCTGTCATGAGCGACGTGCGTAAAAACGACCATCGTCTGTACCAGGTCTTGCTCGCGCCGGTGATCTCTGAGAAGGCGACGCTGGTGGCTGACAAGAATGAACAAGTGGTGTTCCAAGTTGCACGCGACGCGAACAAGCAAGAAGTGAAGGCTGCGGTTGAGCTTCTCTTCAAGGTTGAAGTCGAGTCGGTGCAAATCCTGAACCGTAAGGGCAAGCAAAAGCGCTTTGGCCGCTTCATGGGTCGTCGCGACCACGAGAAGAAGGCTTACGTGAGCTTGAAGCCGGGTCAGGAAATCAATTTTGAAGCGGAGGCCAAGTAATCATGGCACTCGTCAAAACGAAACCGACGTCGCCGGGCCGCCGTTCGCTGGTCAAGGTCGTCAACAAGGATCTGCATAAGGGCAAGCCGTTCGCCCCGTTGCTCGATACCAAGAGCAAGACCGCTGGCCGTAACAACAACGGTCACATCACCACCCGTCACATGGGTGGCGGTCACAAGCAGCACTACCGTATCGTCGATTTCCGTCGTAACAAGGACGGCATCACGGCGAAGGTCGAGCGTCTTGAGTATGACCCGAACCGCAGCGCGAACATCGCCCTGCTGTGCTACGCCGACGGCGAGCGTCGTTACATCCTTGCACCGAAGGGCATGACCGTCGGCCAGCAAGTGGTGAGCGGCTCGGAAGCTCCGATCAAGGCTGGCAACACGCTGCCGATCCGTAACATTCCGGTCGGTACGACGATCCACGGCATCGAACTGCTGCCGGGCAAGGGCGCGCAAATCGCCCGCGCCGCCGGTACGTCGGCAATGCTGCTGGCACGCGAAGGCACGTACGCTCAAGTGCGTCTGCGTTCGGGTGAAGTGCGTCGTGTGCACATCGAGTGCCGCGCGACCATCGGTGAAGTCGGTAACGAAGAGCACAGCCTGCGCCAACTGGGCAAGGCCGGTGCGAAGCGTTGGCGCGGTATTCGCCCGACCGTTCGCGGTGTGGCGATGAACCCGGTGGATCACCCGCACGGTGGTGGTGAAGGTCGTACGGCTGCTGGTCGTCATCCGGTCAGCCCGTGGGGTCAGCATACCAAGGGTAAGCGTACCCGCTCGACCAAGCGCACCGACAGCATGATCGTTCAGCGTCGCAAGAAGCGTTAATTGGAGCTAGCAAATGACTCGTTCTGTTAAAAAAGGTCCGTTTTGCGACGCTCATCTGCTGAAGAAGGTGGAAGCAGCAGCCGCATCGCGTGACAAGAAGCCGATCAAGACCTGGTCGCGTCGTTCGACCGTCCTGCCCGATTTCATCGGCCTGACGATCGCCGTACACAATGGCCGTCAACACGTGCCGGTGTACGTGACGGAAAACATGGTCGGCCACAAGCTGGGTGAGTTCGCACTTACCCGTACCTTCAAGGGCCATGCGGCCGACAAGAAGGCGAAGAAATAAGGGGCCGATCATGGAAGTGAAAGCAATTCATCGCGGTGCTCGCATCTCGGCGCAAAAGACGCGTCTGGTCGCTGACCAGATCCGCGGCCTGCCGCTGGAGCGTGCACTCAATGTTCTGACCTTCTCGCCGAAGAAGGCCGCGGTCATCATCAAGAAGGTGCTCGAGTCGGCTATCGCCAACGCCGAGCACAACGAAGGTGCTGACATCGACGAGCTGCGCGTTAAGGGCATCTACGTTGACAAGGCGACCTCGCTCAAGCGTTTCACCGCGCGCGCCAAGGGCCGTGGTAACCGCATCGAGAAGCAAACCTGTCACATCACTGTGACGCTGGGCAACTAAGGGGTCACGATGGGACAGAAAATTCATCCGACTGGCTTCCGTCTGGCTGTCAGCCGTAACTGGGCTTCGCGTTGGTACGCGAACAACCAGGATTTCGCGAAAATGCTGCAGGAAGATATCGGCGTTCGCGATTACCTGAAGAAGAAGCTGAAGAACGCTTCGGTTGGCCGTGTGGTCATCGAGCGTCCGGCCAAGAATGCCCGTATCACGATTTTCAGCTCGCGTCCGGGCGTTGTGATCGGCAAGAAGGGCGAGGACATCGAAATCCTCAAGGCTGAGCTGCAAAAGCGCATGGGCGTGCCCGTGCACGTGAACATCGAAGAAATCCGCAAGCCGGAAACCGATGCGCAGCTGATCGCCGACTCGATCGCTCAGCAGCTCGAGCGCCGTATCATGTTCCGTCGCGCAATGAAGCGCGCGATGCAGAACGCGATGCGTCTGGGTGCCCAGGGCATCAAGATCATGAGCGCTGGCCGTCTGAACGGCATCGAAATCGCTCGTACCGAGTGGTACCGTGAAGGTCGTGTGCCTCTGCACACCCTGCGCGCTGACATCGACTACGCAACCTCGGAAGCGAAGACGACGTACGGCATCATCGGTATCAAGGTGTGGGTGTACAAGGGTGACACGCTGGGCCGCAACGACGCACCGGTGGCTGAAGAGCCGGCCGAAGAAAAGCGTCCGCGCCGCAACGCGCGTCCGGGCGACCGTCGCCCCCGTCGTGACGATGCTGGCGACAAGGCCGGTGCGAAGCGCGGTGGTGCACGCCGTCCGGCTGGCAAGCCTGAAGGCGACGCCAAGACTGGAGAATAATCATGCTGCAACCGAAACGCAGAAAGTATCGCAAAGAGCAGAAGGGCCGTAACACTGGCGTCGCCACCCGTGGCAACGAAGTGTCGTTCGGCGAATTCGGCCTGAAGGCGGTCGGTCGTGGTCGTCTGACGGCTCGTCAAATCGAAGCTGCTCGTCGTGCCATGACTCGCCACATCAAGCGTGGCGGCCGTATCTGGATCCGTATCTTCCCGGACAAGCCGATCTCGCAAAAGCCGGCAGAAGTGCGTATGGGTAACGGTAAGGGTAACCCGGAGTACTACGTCGCCGAGATTCAGCCGGGCAAGATGCTGTACGAAATGGACGGTGTGGATGAAGCGCTGGCGCGCGAGGCGTTCCGCCTGGCCGCAGCCAAGCTGCCGATTCAGACGACGTTCTTCGTACGTCGCCTTGGCGCCTGAAGGGAGAATTTGAAATGAAAGCATCCGAACTTCGTGCCAAGGATGTCGACGGCCTGAACAAGGAACTGTCGGATCTGTTGAAGGCCCAATTCGGTCTTCGCATGCAAGCGGGCACCCAACAGCTGAGCAACACCAGCCAGCTGAAGAAGGTGCGCAAGGACATCGCGCGTGTGCGTACCGTGTTGACTGAGAAGGCGAGCCAGAAATGAACGATACCGCTAAGACTTCGCTGAAGCGTACCCTCGTTGGTCGCGTCGTCAGCGATAAGATGGACAAGACGGTTACCGTGCTGATCGAGCGTCAAATGAAGCACCCGCTCTACGGCAAGTACATCGTGCGCTCGAAGAAGTATCACGCGCACGACGAAACCAACCAGTACAAGGAAGGCGACCTGGTCGAGATTCAAGAATCCCGTCCGCTGTCGAAGACCAAGGCCTGGACGGTTGCCCGTCTCGTGGAAGCTGCCCGTATCATCTAAGGCAGTCTGAAGCGAAGGCTTGACTTGCAAGTCCGGAATTATCATTGTATAATTCCGGACTTTCCGCTTCTTTCGCCAAAACCGGTCTTTGGTTTCGCAAGGGAGTGGATGGCTTCCGAAGCCGATTCGTATCCTCTACGGGTCTGGACGAGGTAGCAAGGTTGTCCACTTTTGAACGACTCAACCCAAACGGCACTATTCGGTGCTGACGGGGACCAAGACTGACCGACGCTTATGTGTCGGATTAAGTTGGGAAGATAACACCATGATTCAAACTGAAACCCGGCTCGAAGTAGCCGACAACACCGGTGCGCGCGAAGTGATGTGCATCAAGGTGCTGGGCGGCTCCAAGCGTCGCTACGCCGGCATTGGCGACATCATCAAGGTCAGCGTGAAGGATGCTGCCCCGCGTGGTCGCGTCAAGAAGGGCGAAATCTACAACGCAGTGGTCGTGCGCACCGCCAAGGGCGTGCGTCGCCAGGACGGCTCGCTGGTCAAATTCGACGGCAACGCCGCCGTGCTGCTTAACACCAAGCTCGAGCCGATCGGCACCCGTATCTTCGGGCCGGTTACGCGTGAACTGCGTACCGAACGCTTCATGAAGATCGTGTCGCTGGCCCCGGAAGTGCTGTAAGGAGCCGACACATGAACAAGATTCGCAAGGGTGACCAAGTCATCGTTCTGACGGGTAAGGACAAGGCCAAGCGTGGCACGGTTCTGGCCGTTGATGGTGACAAGCTGGTCGTCGAGGGCGTGAACGTTGCCAAGAAGCACGTGAAGCCGAACCCGATGAAGGGCACGCAAGGTGGCGTGGTCGACAAGACGATGCCGATCCACGTTTCGAACGTGGCGCTGGTGGATGCCAATGGCAAGCCGTCGCGCGTGGGCATCAAGGTCGAAGACGGCAAGAAGGTCCGCTTCCTCAAGACGACCGGTGCGGTCGTCGGTGCCTAAGTCGCAGGGAGTATAGATAATGGCCCGTTTGCAAGAATTCTATAAGGACAAGATTGTCGCCGAGCTCACGAAGCAGTTCGGTTACAAGTCCGTCATGGAAGTGCCGCGCATCACCAAGATCACCCTGAACATGGGCCTTGGTCAAGCCGTCGCTGACAAGAAGATCATTGAGCACGCCGTTGGCGACCTGACGAAGATCGCCGGCCAGAAGCCGGTGGTGACGAAGGCTCGCAAGGCTATCGCCGGTTTCAAGATCCGCGAAGGTTACCCGATCGGTACGATGGTGACGCTGCGCGGCGAGCGTATGTTCGAATTCCTGGATCGTTTCATCACCGTGGCTCTGCCGCGCGTGCGTGACTTCCGTGGTATTTCGGGTCGTGCGTTCGACGGTCGTGGCAACTACAACATCGGTGTGAAGGAACAGATCATCTTCCCCGAAATCGAGTACGACAAAATCGACGCACTGCGTGGTCTGAACATCAGCATCACCACGACTGCGAAGACTGACGAAGAAGCCAAGGCTCTTCTGTCGGCGTTCAAATTCCCGTTCCGTAACTGAGGTAATCGTGGCTAAACTGGCACTTATCGAACGCGAAAAGAAGCGCGCCCGTCTGGCGGCGAAGTACGCTGGCAAGCGTGCTGACCTCAAAGCGATCATCGAAGACACCAGCAAGTCGGAAGACGAGCGTTATGAAGCACGCCTGGCGCTGCAACAGCTGCCGCGTAACGCCAATCCGACGCGTCAACGCAATCGTTGCGAGCTGACCGGTCGTCCGCGCGGTACCTTCCGCAAATTCGGCCTGGCCCGTAACAAGATCCGTGAAATCGCCTTCCGTGGCGAAATCCCGGGCGTGACCAAAGCAAGCTGGTAATAGGAGAAGCACCATGAGCATGAGCGATCCTATCGCCGATATGCTGACTCGCATCCGCAACGCTCAGATGGTTGAGAAGGCATCGGTGAAGATGCCCTCGTCCAAGCTGAAGGTCTCGATCGCCAAGGTCCTGAAGGACGAAGGCTACATCGAAGATTTCGCGGTTGAAGCAGAAGAAACCAAGCCGGTGCTGAACATCGCACTGAAGTACTACGCTGGCCGTCCGGTGATCGAGCGCCTTGAGCGCGTCTCGCGCCCGGGTCTGCGTGTGTACAAGAGCCGCAACGACATCCCGCAGGTCATGAACGGCCTGGGCGTTGCAATCGTCTCGACCCCGAAGGGCGTGATGACGGATCGCAAGGCACGCGCCACCGGCGTGGGCGGCGAAGTCATCTGCTACGTGGCCTAACCGAGGAGAGTTGAAATGTCTCGAGTAGGTAAGAGTCCCATTGCACTGCCGAAGGGCGTTGAAGCAACGCTGGCTGGCAATGTGCTGACGATCAAGGGTGCCCTGGGTTCGCTGACCCGCGGCGTGAACGCCCTCGTGAACGTCAAGATCGAAGACGGCACCATCACCTTCGCCCCGGCTGACGAAAGCCGTGAAGCGAACGCGCTGTATGGTACGGAACGTGCACTGGTCAACAACATGGTGACCGGTGTGAGCAAGGGTTTCGAAAAGAAGCTGCAACTCGTTGGCGTGGGTTACCGTGCCAAGGCTGAAGGTAACAACCTGAAGCTCGAGCTGGGTTTCTCGCACGATGTCGTGCATGCCATGCCGGAAGGCGTGAAGGCAGAGACCCCGACGCAGACGGAGATCATCATCAAGGGCGTTGATAAGCAACGCATCGGACAAGTGGCTGCGGAAGTTCGCGGTTACCGTCCGCCCGAGCCCTACAAGGGCAAGGGCGTCCGCTATGCGGACGAGGTGGTGATCCTCAAGGAAACCAAGAAGAAGTAAGGGTGCGAAACATGGACAAGAAACAATCTCGTGTGCGCCGCGCTCGCCAGACTCGTATCAAGCTGGCAGCTCAAAAGGTGCATCGCCTTTCCGTGCATCGCACCAACGTGCACATTTACGCGCAAGTTTTCTCGGAAGACGGCACGCAAGTGTTGGCCAGCGCTTCGACGCTGGAAGCCGAAGTGCGCAAGGAACTGGGCGACAAGGAAGGCAAGGGTGGCAACGCCGCCGCTGCTGCGTTGATCGGTCGTCGTATCGCCGAAAAGGCGAAGGCTGCCGGCATCGAAAGCGTGGCTTTCGACCGCTCGGGCTTCCGCTATCACGGTCGCGTCAAGGCTCTGGCCGACGCTGCCCGTGAAGCCGGCCTCAAGTTCTAAGTAAGGATCCGTCATGGCAAAGATGCAAGCGAAAGTTCAGGCTGACGAACGCGACGACGGCCTTCGCGAGAAGATGATCGCGGTCAACCGTGTCACGAAGGTTGTGAAGGGTGGCCGTATTCTCGGTTTTGCCGCGTTGACCGTGGTTGGTGACGGCGATGGCCGCATCGGCATGGGCAAGGGCAAGGCGAAGGAAGTCCCGGTTGCCGTTCAAAAGGCAATGGAACAAGCCCGCCGCAACATGTTCAAGGTGCCCCTGAAGAACGGCACCCTGCAACACAACGTTCTCGGCCAGCATGGCGCCTCGCGCGTCCTGATGTCGCCGGCGAAGGACGGTACTGGCGTGATCGCCGGTGGCCCGATGCGCGCGGTGTTCGAGGTGATGGGCGTGACCAACGTGGTGACGAAGAGCCTTGGCTCGACGAACCCGTACAACCTGGTCCGCGCCACGCTCGACGGCCTGAAGAAACAATCGACTCCTGCTGACATCGCCGCGAAGCGTGGCAAGTCGGTGGAAGAGATCCTCGGCTAAGGGTGATCAATATGTCGCAGCAAACTGTGAAAGTTAAGCTGGTCAAGAGCCTGATCGGTACGCGTGAAGACCATCGCGCGACCGTCAAGGGTCTGGGCCTGCGTCGCCTCAATTCGGTCAGCGAGTTGCAGGATACGCCCGCTGTGCGGGGCATGATCAACAAGGTCTCGTACCTTGTGAAGATCGTCGACTGAGCGAGGGCAAAATGGAATTGAATTCGATTAAGCCGGCAGAAGGCGCCAAGCACGCCAAGCGCCGCGTTGGCCGTGGCATCGGTTCGGGTCTGGGTAAAACCGCCGGCCGTGGTCACAAGGGTCAAAAGTCGCGTTCGGGCGGCTTCCACAAGGTGGGCTTCGAAGGCGGTCAAATGCCGCTGCAACGTCGTCTGCCGAAGCGTGGCTTCAAGTCGCTGACGCGTCGTTTCGTGGGCGAAGTTCGTCTGTCCGATCTGAACAGCCTGCCGGTCGACGAGATCGATCTGCTGGTGCTGAAGCAGGCCGGTCTGGTGAGCGAGCTGTCGCTGTCGGCCAAGATCATCGCCTCGGGCGAGATCACCCGCAAGGTCGTTGTGAAGGGTCTGGGCGTCACCAAGGGTGCGCTCACGGCAATTCAGGCGGCTGGCGGTTCGGTCGCTGAGTAAGTTAGGACACCCCGGAGCCAGCATTGGCCAAGTCTCCTAATCTCGCTAAGCCTGGTACGCAGGGCCCGAAGTATGCGGATCTGCGCCGGCGGCTGGTTTTCCTGCTGCTGGCGTTGATCGTCTACCGTATTGGTGCGCATATCCCGGTGCCGGGCATCGACCCCGATCAGCTGGCGCAGTTGTTCCAGCGCCAGTCGGGCGGGATTCTGGGCATGTTCAACATGTTCTCTGGCGGAGCGTTGTCGCGGTTTACGATCTTCGCGCTGGGGATCATGCCGTACATTTCGGCGTCGATCATCATGCAGTTGCTGGCGATGGTTTCGCCGCAATTGGAAGCATTGCGTAAGGAAGGCCAGGCCGGACAGCGCAAGATCACGCAGTACACCCGGTATTTCACGGTGGTACTCGCGCTCTTCCAGGCAGCTGCAATCGCGGTGACGTTGGAGAGCGAGCCGGGGCTCGTCGTCGATCCGGGCATGCTGTTCCGCCTGACGACGGTGATCACGCTCGTGACCGGCACGATGTTCCTGATGTGGCTTGGTGAGCAGATCACCGAACGCGGCCTCGGTAACGGCATCTCGATCATCATCTTCGGTGGTATTGCGGCCGGTTTGCCGAACGCTGTGGGTGGTTTGTTCGAGCTCGTCGGTACCGGTTCGATCGGTCCGTTCTCGGCGATCGTGATCTGTGCCCTCGTGGTACTCGTGACGTTCTTCGTCGTGTTCGTCGAACGTGGTCAGCGCAAGATCCTTGTGAATTACGCCAAGCGTCAGGTCGGCAACAAGGTGTACGGTGGTCAGGCTTCGCACCTGCCGCTCAAGCTGAACATGGCAGGCGTGATTCCGCCGATCTTCGCATCGTCGATCATCCTGTTCCCGGCAACGATCGCGAACTGGTTCGGCGCAGGTGATAACGCGCGCTGGCTCAAGGACATCGCGGCGAAGCTGTCGCCGGGTCAGCCGATCTACGTGATGCTCTACGCACTGGCGATCGTGTTCTTCTGCTTCTTCTACACCGCTCTGGTGTTCAACAGCAAGGAGACCGCCGAGAACCTGAAGAAGAGCGGAGCGTTTGTCCCGGGGATTCGTCCGGGCGACCAGACGGCGCGGTATATCGACAAGATCCTGACGCGCCTGACACTGGCCGGCGCAGCTTACGTCACCCTGGTGTGTCTGCTGCCTGAGTTTCTGGTGTTGCGTTGGAATGTCCCGTTCTACTTCGGTGGAACCTCACTGCTGATTATCGTGGTGGTGACGATGGACTTCATGGCGCAAGTGCAGTCGTATGTGATGTCGCAACAGTATGAGTCGCTGCTCCGCAAGGCGAATTTCAAGGGCGGCAATAACATGACGCTTCGCTGATCCGGGATCATGTCGAAAGACGACGTTATTCAAATGCAGGGTGAGGTCCTTGAAAACCTCCCCAATGCCACCTTCCGGGTAAAGCTGGAAAATGGCCATGTAGTACTCGGACATATTTCCGGCAAGATGCGGATGCATTACATCCGCATCCTTCCTGGGGATAAGGTGACGGTAGAGTTGACGCCCTACGATCTGTCGCGTGCGCGGATCGTCTTCCGGGCGAAGTGATTAGAGAGAGGGAATTGTCATGAAAGTTTTGGCATCTGTTAAGTGCATCTGCCGCAATTGCAAGTTTGTGAAGCGCAAAGGCGTGCTGCGCGTGATCTGCAGCTCGGATCCGCGCCACAAGCAACGTCAGGGCTAATCGGCCTTTAACGCTATTTAGTTGGGGAATTACGAATGGCTCGTATCGCAGGGGTTAACATCCCGAACCACCAGCACACCGCTATCGGCCTGACGGCTATTTACGGTGTCGGTCGCACGCGCGCTCGTCAGATTTGCGACGCCGCAGGCGTGGCGTACTCGAAGAAGGTCAAGGACCTCGACGACGCCGATCTCGAAAAGCTGCGTGACCAGGTTGGTCAATTCACGGTCGAAGGCGACCTGCGTCGTGAAGTGACCATGAGCATCAAGCGCCTGATGGATCTGGGCTGCTATCGCGGTATGCGTCACCGCAAGGGCCTGCCGCTCCGCGGTCAGCGCACCCGTACCAATGCGCGTACCCGTAAGGGCCCGCGTAAGGCCGGCGTCTCGCTGAAGAAGTAACCAGAGGATAGGAACTCATGGCTAAGCAACAGAACAACGCCGCTTCGCAGCGCGTTCGCAAGAAGGTCAAGAAGAGCGTTGCCGAAGGCGTCGTGCACGTCCACGCTTCGTTCAACAACACCATCATCACGATCACCGATCGTCAGGGCAATGCGCTGGCATGGGCGACGTCGGGTGGCCAGGGCTTTAAGGGTTCGCGTAAGTCGACCCCGTTTGCTGCCCAGGTTGCTGCTGAGTCGGCTGGCCGCGTGGCACTGGAATACGGCGTCAAGAACCTCGAAGTTCGCATCAAGGGCCCGGGCCCGGGTCGCGAATCGGCGGTTCGTGCGCTGAATGCGCTGGGCATCAAGATCACGGCCATCTCGGACGTGACGCCGGTCCCGCACAACGGCTGCCGCCCGCCGAAGCGTCGTCGTATCTAAGACGCTTCAGAAAATCCTGCTATAATCGCGGGTTCGCGCACGGTCTCGGCCGTGCGCGTAGTAATTTCTAAGACCACCGTCCGGTACATTGGTACCGGACTTGCGTAGTGGACAAGGTCCGCTACGTCAAATTTTGAGATAAAGGAACAACCGTGGCACGTTATATCGGCCCGAAGGCCAAACTCTCCCGTCGTGAAGGTACTGACCTTTTCCTGAAGAGCGCACGTCGCTCGCTCGCCGACAAGTGCAAGCTGGATAGCAAGCCGGGTCAGCATGGCCGCACGTCGGGTGCTCGTACGTCGGACTACGGCAACCAGCTGCGCGAAAAGCAGAAGGTCAAGCGTATTTACGGCGTGCTTGAGCGTCAGTTCCGTCGTTATTTCGCGGAAGCCGACCGCGTCAAGGGCAACACGGGTGAGAACCTGCTGCAATTGCTCGAGTCGCGCCTGGACAACGTCGTGTACCGCATGGGCTTCGGCTCGACGCGCGCTGAAGCGCGCCAACTCGTTGGCCACAAGGCAATCGTGGTGAACGGTGTCGTGTCGAACATCCCGTCGATCAAGGTCAAGGCCGGCGACGTGATCGCCGTGCGTGAAAAGGCCAAGAAGCAAGTGCGTATTCAAGAAGCACTGACGCTGGCTGAGCAAGTCGGTTTCCCGATCTGGGTTTCGGTTGACGCCAAGAAGATGGAAGGCACTTTCAAGGCACTGCCGGAACGTAGCGATATCGCGGGCGACATCAACGAAAGCCTGATCGTCGAATTGTATTCGCGTTAATCCGTATGATGCTTGACGCGCCTCACGGCGCGTTTTGCGTTCCGTGCAGGTTGTCACCCATCAGCCTTATCGGTGTAACGAGCCGAGGGTATTGAAAAGGAAACCTATGCAAACCAGTTTGTTGAAGCCCAAGATCATTGCGGTTGAGCCGGTCGGTGAGCATCACGCCAAAGTCGTGATGGAGCCGTTCGAACGTGGCTACGGCCACACCTTGGGCAACGCGCTTCGCCGCGTGCTGTTGTCGTCGATGGTGGGTTATGCCCCGACCGAAGTGACGATCGCCGGCGTTGTGCATGAATATTCCACCATCGATGGTGTCCAGGAAGATGTCGTCAACTTCCTGTTGAACCTCAAGGGTGTGGTGTTCAAGCTGCATAACCGTGACGAAGTCACCGTTACGCTGCGCAAGGATGGTGAAGGTGTGGTGCGCGCTTCGGATATCGAAGTGCCGCACGATGTGGAACTGATCAACCCCGATCACGTGATCGCGCATCTGGCCAAGGGCGGCAAGCTCGACGTTCAGATCAAGATCGAAAAGGGTCGTGGTTATGTCCCGGGTAACGTGCGCCGTTACGGCGATGAATCGGCCAAGGTGATCGGTCGTATCGTCCTCGACGCGTCGTTCTCGCCGGTCAAGCGTGTGAGCTATGCGGTCGAATCGGCCCGTGTGGAACAGCGTACGGACCTGGACAAGCTCGTGATGAACATCGAAACCAACGGTGTGGTGTCGCCGGAAGAAGCGATCCGTCAATCGGCTCGCATCCTCGTCGACCAGCTGTCGGTGTTCGCTGCGCTGGAAGGCACGGAAGCCACCAGCGAAGCGCCGTCGCGTGCGCCGCAGATCGATCCGATCCTGCTGCGTCCGGTGGACGATCTCGAGCTGACGGTGCGTTCGGCCAACTGCTTGAAGGCCGAAAACATCTACTACATCGGCGATCTGATCCAGCGTACCGAGAACGAATTGCTCAAGACCCCGAACCTGGGTCGCAAGTCGCTCAACGAGATCAAGGAAGTGCTTGCCTCGCGTGGTCTCACGCTCGGCATGAAGCTCGAAAACTGGCCGCCGGCTGGTCTCGAGAAGTAAAGTGTAATGACATGGCCGCCCTCGGGCGGCCGTGTTGCTACGTAAGTGCGGCGCGTCGGTAAATCCGATACGGCCGAATGCGAAGGTACCGGCCCGCGGTGTTCGTCACCGATAGAAGAGCTTGGTCGAAAACTCTGTTTAAAGGAAAGTTGAAATGCGTCACCGTCATGGTTTGCGTAAACTGAATCGTACCAGCAGCCACCGTCTGGCTATGCTGCGTAACATGTCGAACTCGCTGCTCCAGCACGAAGCCATCAAGACCACGCTGCCGAAGGCCAAGGAACTGCGTAAGGTCGTGGAGCCCCTCATCACGCTGGGCAAGAAGGACTCCGTGGCTAACCGTCGTCTGGCTTTCAACCGCCTGCGCGATCGCGAAATGGTCACGAAGCTGTTCAACGAACTCGGCCCGCGTTTTGCCAACCGTCCGGGTGGCTACCTGCGTATCCTGAAGATGGGTTTCCGCGTGGGTGACAATGCGCCGATGGCTTTCGTCGAACTGCTGGATCGTCCGGAAGTTGACACGGAAGCGCCCGAAGTCGCTGAATAAGCGATTCACGCAACGGCCTGTTCAAGGTCGTCAGCCGTAAAGAGAAGCCAGGTCATCGACCTGGCTTTTTTCGTTTTCGAGGTGTTGTCCGAAGGAAGGATCGGACGCTTCCGTAAATCATGGGGCAAGCACACACGTTTCGCAGTGTCGGTGTACAGTGAACAACCTTACGCCTGAACGGTCTACCGCACATCATGGATGCCCTTCTTATCGTCATGACGACCTTCCCCGATGAAGCCAGCGCAGAAGCCGCCACCGATGGCATGCTGGCCGGACGACTGGCGGCGTGTGTGCAGCAGTTGGCGCCAGTGCGCTCAAGTTACCGCTGGCAAGGTCGGCGAGAGACGAGTATCGAGGTGCCGCTCATGATCAAGACAACTGCTGCGCGTTACGGCGCGTTGGAACAGTTCATCAAGGAACATCATCCCTACGACGTGCCGGAAATCGTCGCGTGGCCGGCGAGTGCGGCGTTGCCCGCCTACGTGCGCTGGGTCGAGGGAGAGACACGGGGGGAACTGCATGTTTGACATGAAGACGGTGGAAGCGCCGGGGATCGCGCGAGTCCATAGCGTTGCCGGTGAGACGATGGGACGTCGCGCTCTGCGGCTGTGGTCCCTGATGCTCATCGGACTGGCGATTACGCTGACGCTCGGGTTTGGGCGTGCAAATGCCGCTAATGATTTTCTGGATCCGGACGTCGCCTTCAAGGTGTCGAAGACGGAACAACCGGGTGCGGTACTGCTCCATTTCGAAGTGGCAAAGGGCTATTACCTGTATCGCGAGCGATTTGCGTTTGCTGCGGATAATCCTGCGGTAACGCTTGGTGCACCGGAATTTCCGAAAGGCGAAATCAAGCACGACGAAACCTTCGGGAAGGATATGGAGGTGTACCGCGCGCCCATCGACGTGCGTATTCCGGTCAGCAAGGCAAGCGGCCCGTTCGTGTTGAACGTCACGATGCAGGGCTGCGCGGATAAAGGGCTGTGTTATCCGCCCATGGACAAACCGCTGAAGATCTCGGCGGCGGTCGGTGGTGCAGGAGGTGCCAGCATGGTGCTGGGTGCGGGCGCCGCGACTCAGGCGTTGTTGGGCGGTAACCCGCAAGCGGCGAAGGGCACGAATCTAACGAATGGTGCGAATGATGGTGCGAATGGCGTAACGGCGGCTGTGCCGGCAGCGCCGTCCAACCCGTCAGGCGGATGGTTATCGGCCCGCGACGATTACAGCGAGGCGGAACGCATTCTTTCCGGAGGCAGCTTCGCGCTGGCGTTGGGCATCTTTTTTGCGCTCGGCGTCGGGCTGGCCTTTACCCCTTGTGTCTTGCCGATGGTGCCGATTCTGTTGTCGATTGTGGCCGGGCAAGAGGCCAGTCGAGGCAAGGCGGTGCGTCTGGCCGTCGCCTACGTGCTCGGTATGGCCATGGTGAACACCGCCATTGGGGTGGCGGCTGGCTTGCTGGGCCAGGGTCTCATTGCGTTCCTGCAAGCGCCGTGGGTCCTCGCGATGTTTGCGTTGCTGATGGTAGTTCTCTCGCTGTCGATGTTCGGCATGTATGAAATTCAGTTGCCTGCCGCATTGCGCGAGCGCATCGATAACGCCGCGCGTCAGCAAAAATCCGGTCAGTGGCTCGGCGCTGCGATGATGGGTGTGCTCTCGGGGCTGATCGTCAGTCCATGCGTGACGGCACCGCTGGCGGCTGCGCTGGCTTTCATCGCCAAGACCGGAGATGCCTTCTTCGGCGGCGCGACGCTCTTCGCGCTGTCCTTGGGCATGGGGCTGCCACTCGTGATTCTTGCTGGCGGTGGCGGTGCGTTGCTGCCGCGCGCGGGGGCATGGATGGAGGGGGTGAAGCGCTTTTTCGGCTTCCTGCTTCTCGGCGTGGCGCTGTGGATCATTCGTCCGCTGCTGACGACGCCCGTGCTGTTGCTCAGTTGGGGCGTACTTTTGCTGGTCGCAGCAACGTTCCTGCGCGTCTTCGACAGCTTGCCCGACGGCGTGAGCGGTACCCGTCGCCTGCTCAAGGGCCTGGGCGTTGCTGTGGCCCTATTGGGTGCTGTGGCGCTCGTCGGTGCTGCGGCCGGCGCGCGAGATCCGCTTGCGCCGTTGGCCGGTTTGTCGACGGCAGCGTCCGGAAATGCCAGTGCGGGCGCGACGGCCGTCGAGGGCGTCAAGTTCCAGCGCGTGCGCAGCTTGGCGGAGTTGGATCAGGCGGTTGCTACGGCAGGGCGTCCGGTCATGTTCGACTTCTATGCGGACTGGTGTATCAGTTGCAAGGAGATGGAACGCTTCGTCTTTACCGACCCTCGGGTGAAGGCGCGTCTGGATCAGATGGTGCTCCTGCAAGCCGACGTGACGGCAAACAATGCCGACGATCAGGCCTTGCTCAAACGCTTTGGATTGTTTGGGCCGCCGGGCATCATCTTCTTCGATGGAAGCGGCACGGAAGTCGCCGGGACACGGGTCATTGGCGCCCAGTCGGCTGATCAGTTTCTTCGCAGCCTCGACAAAGCATTCGGCCCTGCCGCCTGACGCGCTCAACCCCGAGGTTTGACCGTTCGAGGCAGGATGACGGCGTTCTTTTATCGCCTGCGGTGCGGGCACGCGCGTCATCCGCGTCGCGCGCTACCCGCTAACCGCATTGTCGGTCTCGCGCTCAGGCCTGCGACCGAATCAGACGTGCTGCGTCCAGTGCAAAGTACGTAAGAATGCCATCGGCACCTGCACGCTTGAATGCGAGCAGCGATTCCATCATGACTTTGTCGTGATCGAGCCAGCCGTTCTGCGCTGCGGCCTTGAGCATCGCGTATTCGCCGCTCACCTGATAGGCATACGTGGGGAAGCGGAACTCGTCTTTCACGCGACGCACGATGTCGAGATACGGCATGCCCGGTTTCACCATCACCATATCGGCGCCCTCTTCGATATCGAGCGCGACTTCGCGCAGCGCTTCGTCCGAATTGGCCGGATCCATCTGATAGGTCATCTTGTTGCTCTTGCCGAGATTCGCTGCCGAACCGACAGCGTCGCGAAACGGGCCGTAGAAGGCCGACGCGTACTTGGCCGCATACGCCATGATGCGCGTGTGGATGTGGCCACCGGCTTCGAGCGCCTCGCGGATCGCACCGATCCGCCCGTCCATCATGTCGGAAGGGGCGACGATGTCCACGCCGGCTTCGGCCTGAGTCAGCGCTTGCTGCACGAGAATTCGCGTCGTCACATCGTTGATGACATAGCCGTTCTCGTCGAGCACGCCGTCCTGGCCGTGGCTCGTGTATGGGTCGAGCGCAACGTCGGTGAGCACGCCGAGTTCGGGGAAGTTGCGCTTGAGTTCGCGAACGGCACGGGGGACCAGCCCGTCCGGGTTGGTCGCTTCGATACCATCGGGGGTCTTGAGCGAGGCTTCGATGTTCGGGAACAAGGCGATGACCGGCACGCCGAGCGTGACGCACGTATCGGCGACGCGCAGCAATTCGTCGACGGAGACGCGCTCGACGCCAGGCATCGAATCGACGGCCTCGCGGCGTTTCTCACCGTCGAGCACGAACACCGGATAGATGAGGTCGTCGCAGGTCAGGTGGTTTTCTCGCATCAGACGGCGCGAGAAGTCGTCGCGTCGCATGCGGCGCGGGCGAAGCAGAGGATAGGAACTCATGCGATCGGTCCTTTGGACGAAGAATGGCGCGTCGGAAATTCCCGCGGATCGGTCGTTTTGACGTGTCCCGAAAACGGCGATGTCGTTGCGGTTGGCTCAACGATTCCGTAAGAGGGAAGGCGCGCAAAAAAGGGCGCTTGCCGGGAAACTTTCGAACGCATGGTATATCATACCAACCGGATGTTCGCACTGCGTGCGACGTCCCCCGCTTCTCCTCCCTGAGCGGGCGCCTGTCGTTCTACGATAAGGCTTATTTAAACCCGCCGTGCCTACACGGCGGTTTTTTTATGGGCGCTCGAATTGCGGCTCGTCATTCCGCAATCACCCGGCAACCTCCCCGATCATCCCGTGTTTTGGCGGGTTTGCGACGCCATCATCCATTTGGCCGATGGGCGATCGCCGGTCAACCCGAACCCTTCGTCCCCTTCATCCCCCTTCGAATGATTTGATCGACGGCGCCGTTCGCCGCGACGATTTGTCGCGCACAATCGGTTCGTCGAACGGCTACCTTAGGAGGCTGGCGTGCCGGACGTAAAGCGCGTTTAAAACGCTTCGTAGGATGCTTCGACCTGTGCGCCGCCAAGGCCGAACGAGGGCACTAGGGCACTAGGGCAGGACGAGGGCAAGCCGTGCGCCGGACAGGCCATGCGCAACGAGGGCTGCGTTATTTTTTCGCCGAGTCTCGTGCCGGAATGGCGAGCCAGTCTTCGAGTACGCGCTGCGCGGCGTCGACACCGGTACGCTTGAGAGACGAGAACAGTTGTGCCGTGAATTGCGGCGGTATCGCGGGATTGTCGGACGGCAGGCCATCGGTGCGCGGCAACGCGGCCAGCCGCTTCTGCGTCTCCCGAAGCACGTTGGTGGATTCCTGGCGCGTGAGCTTGTCGGCTTTGGTCAACAGCGCGTGGATCGGGCGCCCTGTCGGCATGAACCAGTCGATGAGCTCGCAATCGAGGTCCGTGAACGGCCGGCGCGAGTCCATCACCAGCACGAGGCCGCGCAACTGCGGGCGCTGCACCAGATAGTCTCCGAGAAGCTGCTGCCAGTGCACTTTCACGCCACCGCCCACTTCGGCATAGCCGTAACCCGGCAAGTCGACGAGGTAGCCGTAAAGATGCTCGAGGTGAGCGATCTCGAAATAGTTGATGTGCTGCGTACGGCCCGGCGTCTTGCTCGAGAAGGCCAGACGCTTCTGATTGCACAGGATGTTGAGCGCGCTGGATTTGCCCGCGTTCGAGCGGCCCGCGAAAGCGACCTCGGGCACTGCCGTGGGCGGCAGGTCGCGCAAATGATTGACGGTCGTAAAGAAGCGGGCTTGATGAAGTAGGGACATGACGGAAACCGGGGAGCGCCGCAACCTCCGGAATCGGGCTGCAACGCGGGCGCAGGCACGCAAATACGGCAGGTTCGATGCCTACCGGCGACAGGCCGGGAAGCCCCGTTCTGCGGCCTTCTACATGGAAATCCCCTAAAGCCGGGGAAAGTCTTTATTGTACAATATGAAAGTTAACCTTGGCCTTGCCAGGGCTTGCCCGAACGTCTCGCGCGCCGTGAGGTTGGAGGAGAAACACGGCGTCGGACGGTGAGTTCGAACGACCGATTTCCCGACAAAACAGATATAAGGTGTGCGAATGAACCGAGGAGTGTGGAAGTCTCTCGCTGCAACACCGTTGGCGCTGGCATGCCTTCTTCTGAGCGGTGCAGGACAAGCCGCCGAAGCTCAGGCGCCCGCCAAACCCGATCTGGCCCGGGGGCAGGCCATCGCCAGTCAGGTCTGCGCCGCCTGCCATGCTGCGGATGGCAATAGCACCGGTGGGGCTTATCCGAAGTTGGCCGGTCAGCATTCCGAATATCTCTACAAGCAGCTCGTCGACTTCAAGGCGCAGCCCGGTAAAACCCCAGCGCGTAACAATCCCATCATGGCCGGCATGGTCGCCGCATTGTCCGATCAGGATATGCGCAATGTGTCGGCGTATTTCGCGTCGCAGACGATCAAGCCAGGGGTAGCGCGCAACAAAGACACCGTGCCGCTCGGCGAAAAGATCTACCGGGGCGGCATTGCCGAGAAGGGCGTGCCTGCCTGCGCGTCGTGTCACGGCCCGACAGGGGCCGGCATGCCGTCGCAGTACCCGCGTCTGTCGGGGCAGTGGGCGGAATACACCGCAGCCCAGCTCGTGGCATTCCGCGATGAGACGCGTAGCAACAACGCGCCGATGCACACGATCGGCGGGCGTTTGTCTGACAAGGAAATCAAAGCCGTCGCGGATTACATTGCCGGTCTGCGCTGAGCGTGATGATCGGGAGCCCTGCCCTGACACCATGTGAACGTCAGGGTATATTCGCTGACTTATAACGAAACCAGTCACGGCGCCGCAGAGCGACCGGATCGAACTGGTTTAGCATACACAGGGTGGCGGGCGCGTGAGATACGCGTCCCCGCCCTTTTTTGTTGTCGGAAACAGGATGAGCATCAGTACCTCCGGAATGCAGATCAAGGGAGCGCAACGATGGGTGCGCGATGGCGTCGAGCTCGTCAGCTCGATGCGCTTCGCCATCAGTCTGCTCACCGTGCTCGCGATTGCCAGCATCGTCGGCACCGTGCTCAAGCAGGGCGACCCTTACCCCAATTACGTCAATCAGTTCGGCCCGTTCTGGGCCGACGTCTTCCGCTCGCTCGGCCTGTACACGGTGTACAGCTCGTGGTGGTTCCTGCTGATCCTCTTCTTCCTGATGGCGTCGACAACGTTGTGCATCGTGCGCAACGCACCGAAGATGATCGCGGACATCCGGAGCTGGCGCGATCACGTGCGCGAGGGCAGTCTGCGTGCCTTTGGCCATAAGGCCGAGTACATCGGCCCGTTGTCGCGTGGCGATCTGATCGAGCGTCTGACGGGCTACCTCGGGCATCGCGGCTACCGTTTCGTCGTGCGCGAGCGCGACGGAGCAACGCTCGTGGCCGCGAAGGCCGGAGCCATCAACAAGATCGGCTATATCTTCGCCCACAGTGCGATCGTGATCATTTGTCTGGGCGGTCTGGTGGACAGCGATCTGCTGATTCGCGTACAGATGGCGCTGTTCGGCAAATCGCCGCTGCAAGGCAATGCCGTGATTGCGCAGATTCCCGAGGCGCACCGTCTCTCGCCGAATAACCCCGCGTTTCGCGGTTACGCATTTGTGCCGGAAGGCGGTAAGTCGACTACGGCGATTCTGAATTTTCAGGATGGGTCGGTCGTGCAGGATCTGCCGTTTTCCATCGAACTGAAAAAATTCCACGTCGATTACTACTCGACGGGCATGCCCAAGCTGTTCGCCAGCGACATTGTGGTGACCGACCCCGAGACCGGCAAAACGATGAGCGCGACCGTGAAGGTCAACGAGCCGTTCATCTACAAGGGCGTGGCGGTCTACCAGTCGAGTTTCGAGGACGGCGGCAGCAAACTGAAGCTCACCGGTTTCCCCATGCGAGGTGCAACGGATCGCGCTTTCGCGTTCTCGGGCGATGTCGGCGGTTCGACGCAACTGCGCGGCGGGGCCGCAGGCAAGGACGAGTACACGGTCGAATTCAGCGACTTCCGCGCCATCAACGTCGAGAACATCAGCAACGGCAGCGGCGAGCGTGACGTGCGCGGCGTTGCCCGTAAGTCGTTGCGCGACGATCTGAGCGCACAACTCGGTTCCGGCGTGCGGACCGATCTGGGCAAAGACCTGCGCAATGTCGGTCCGTCGGTGCAGTACAAGGTGCGCGACCGCAGTGGTCAGGCCAAGGAGTATCGCAATTACATGCTGCCGATTCTGGTGGAAGACGGCGAGCGCGTGTTCATGACGGGCGTGCGCGACACGCCCGACGGCCCGTTCCAGTATCTGCGCATTCCGGCGGACGCCGACGGCTCCGTCAAGCAATGGATGTTGTTGCGCGCCGCCCTTCAGGACGATGGCGCGCGTGCCGAGGCGGCCCGCCGCTTCGCGGCGCAGTCGCTGCCGTTGCAAACGTCGGCCGAACTGCGCGGTCAGTTGCAGGAGAGCGCCAAGCGCGAACTCGACCTGTTTGCCGGCGCGATCCCGGCCAGCAAGAACGGTCATGCGACCGGTGGCTTGCAGGCGATCGCGGAGTTCGTGAGCGAGAAGGTTCCGTCCGACCAGCAGTCGAGTGCGGCGGACATGTTCCGGCGAATTCTGGACGGCACGATCTGGCAACTTTGGCAGGTTGCGCGCGAGCAAGCGGGGCAACCGGCGGTGGCATCGTCGCCCGAGACCGAGCGCTTCGTGCATACGGCCACAAACGCGCTGTCCGACAATTTCCTGTACGACGCCCCCGTCTTCCTGCAACTCGATTCCTTCGAGCAGATTCAGGCCAGCGTCTTCCAGCTCACGCGTTCTCCGGGCAAAAAGATCGTGTATCTTGGCAGCTTGCTGCTGGTGCTAGGCATCTTCTCGATGTTCTATGTGCGTGAGCGGCGTTTGTGGCTGTGGGTCAAGGACACGCCGGAGGGAGGCAGTTCGGTGTTGATGGCGGTGTCGACGACGCGTCGCACACTGGACTTCGAAAAAGAATTCGCCCGCACGAAGGCGGAGATGGACGAGATCGTCACAAAACGATGAAGGTGAGGCAGATGGAGTTATCCCAAGGCTATTCAGAGGTCTCATGGCTGCGCCGACGCAGTATCGGCGACTGGCTGTTCGCGCTTGCGCTCGCGATCGGTGCGGGCTTCGCGCTCAACCGCTACGGCCACTACATGGACTACTACGAGCACACGATTCTGGTGCTCGCGGTGCCGACCTTCGCGTTGCTCGGCTGGCACTGGCGCGCGGTGCGCTGGTTGATGGCGGGCATCGCGATTCTCGCGCTCTCGGGCATCGGTCTCTATCACCATGATCTGGCGCGTGCCGATCAGGCATTCTTTCTCAAGTACTTTCTGTCGAGTCAGTCCGCCATTCTGTGGATGAGCGCGCTGTTCTTCCTGTCGACGCTCTTCTACTGGGGGGGCTTGCTCGCCCGTTCGTCGTTCGGCGCGAGCGTGGGGTCGTCGTTGTGCTGGGCCGCGGTGCTGCTCGGCTTCACCGGCATGATGGTGCGCTGGTACGAGTCCTATCTCGTGGGTGCCGATGTCGGTCATATCCCGATCTCGAATCTGTACGAAGTGTTCGTGCTGTTCTGTCTGATCACAGCGCTGTTTTACCTCTATTACGAGCAACGTTACGAAACGCGGTCGCTCGGCCCGTTCGTGTTGCTGGTGATCAGTGCTGCCGTCAGTTTCAACCTCTGGTACAGCGTGGCCCGCAGCGCTTATGAGATTCAACCGTTGGTGCCGGCGCTGCAAAGCTGGTGGATGAAGATCCACGTGCCGGCGAATTTCATCGGTTACGGCACGTTTGCGCTAGCCGCGATGGTCGCGATCGCGTATCTGCTCAAGTCGGGCGAGAACAAGCGTCTGGCTGCAGCAGGCAAGCCGCTCGACAGTGGGTTCTTCTCGTCGCGTCTGCCATCGCTCGAATTGCTCGACGACGTGATGTACAAGGCGATTGCCGTCGGTTTTGCGTTCTTCACGATTGCCACGATTCTCGGCGCGCTATGGGCGGCGGATGCCTGGGGCGGTTACTGGAGTTGGGATCCTAAGGAGACGTGGGCGTTGATCGTCTGGCTGAACTACGCCGCGTGGTTGCACATGCGTCTCATGAAGGGGTTGCGTGGCGTGGTCGCCGCATGGTGGTCGCTGACGGGCTTGCTGATCACCACGTTCGCATTCCTCGGGGTGAATATGTTCCTGTCGGGATTGCATAGTTACGGCCAGCTTTGACGTCGATCGCTCCCGCCGAGACCGGCCGATAAGGCCTGAAGAGCCGCCGCACCGTGGTGCCGGCGGCTTTTTTTATCGTGACGTATGATTCCCGCACTGTGCCCAGGGGAACGACGTCTGTCGAGTGTCGGTCTCACGGTGCATCGGGAATATCGGCACATCGGCAAAGCAGGCCGGTCTGGAGGGCATCATGAGTAAGCACAAGTCGGTTCTGCGTGGGGCGGACATTCCCGCCAGCCAAATCACGCCACGGGACCTGGCGATCGGACGGCGACGCTTCCTGCAGGCGTCCGGCATCGGTCTGACGGGACTGGGTGGCGCGGCACTGGGTATCTTGCCGTCGAGTGCCTTCGCGGCGGAGAGCCCGGGCACCGGATTGGCCAAACTGGCAGCGACACGCAATACGCGTTACGTCGTGACCGATAAGCCGACTGACATCAAGGATGTCACGACTTACAACAATTTCTACGAATTCGGCACCGATAAGGCCGATCCGGCGCGGCGTGCGGGCACGCTCAAGCCGCACCCGTGGCAGGTTGCCATCGAGGGTGAGGTGAAGCAGCCGAAGGTCTACGACCTCGATGCGCTACTCAAACTCGCGCCGCTCGAAGAACGCGTCTATCGCCTTCGATGTGTGGAGGGCTGGTCGATGGTCATCCCGTGGATCGGCTATTCGCTGTCTGAACTCATCAAGCAGGTGCAGCCGACGGGCAACGCGAAGTACGTGGAATTCGTGACACTGGCGGATCCGAAGCAGATGCCGGGGCTGTCGTATCCGGTGCTGAGCTGGCCGTATGTGGAGGGCCTGCGAATGGATGAGGCGATGCATCCGCTTTCGCTGCTGACGTTCGGTCTGTACGGTGAGGTGCTGCCGAACCAGAATGGCGCGCCGGTGCGTATGGTGGTGCCCTGGAAATACGGCTTCAAGAGCGCCAAGTCCATCGTGAAGATTCGCTTCGTCGAGAAAATGCCGCTGACGAGCTGGAATCGCGCGGCATCGAATGAGTATGGTTTCTACTCGAATGTGAACCCGGACATCGATCATCCGCGATGGAGTCAGGCGACGGAGCGTCGCATCGGTGACGGTGGCATTTTCACGCCCAAGCGCAAGACGCTGATGTTCAACGGTTATGGCGAGCAGGTCGCGAGCCTGTATCAGGGCATGGATCTGCGTAAATTCTTCTGAGCTTCCCGAGCGAATCCGCCGTGCCGAAATCTCTTTCTCCTGCGTCCGGGCGGGAACCCCGACGCCCTGCACAACGCTGGCTGCCATGGGCCAAGGTGGCCGTTTTCCTGCTGGCGCTCGCGCCGGTGCTGCGACTTGCCGTCTACGGGGCCATGGATCAGTTGGGGGCGAATCCGGTCGAGTTCATCACACGCTCGACGGGGACCTGGACGCTGGTGATGCTGTGCATCACGCTCGCCATCACCCCGGTGCGTCGTGTGACCGGCATGGCGTGGCTGTTGCGATTCAGGCGCATGCTCGGCCTTTTCGCATTCTTCTACGGCGCGTTGCATTTCGCGACGTACTTCTGGCTGGATCAGTGGTTCGACTGGACGGGGATCTTGCGCGACGTGACCGGCAAACGGCCGTTCATCACGGTAGGGTTTGTGGCGTTCGTGCTGATGGTGCCTTTGGCACTGACGTCGCCGCACGCGGTGGTGAGACGCCTGGGAGGGCGGCGCTGGCAACAACTGCATCGCGCGATTTACGCGATCACGGTGCTGGCGATCCTGCATTACTGGTGGATGAAGGCGGGCAAGAACGACTTTGCCCAGCCGGCGATCTACGCGATCATCGTTGCGGCCCTGCTGGGCGCCCGGGTGATCTGGGCGCTGCGCAGGGCAGGGACTCAGCCGTTAGCAGGCGCGGCGGGCAGCAGTCGTTCGCCGGCAAACAGCGACTCGACCGTCTCGCGTTCGCGCACGAGATAGGCGTCGTTGCCATCGACCATGACTTCTGCGGCACGCGGACGCGTGTTGTAGTTCGAACTCATCGCGAAGCCATAGGCACCGGCCGAGCGAATCGCAAGCAGGTCGCCCGGTTCGAGCGTCAGGGCGCGCTCACGACCGAGCCAGTCGCCGCTCTCGCACACGGGACCGACGATGTCATAAAGGGTCGCCTCGCCAGCGCGGCGGGCGACCGGATCGATACCGTGATACGCCTCGTACATGGCCGGACGCGCCAGATCGTTCATCGCAGCGTCGACGATGGCAAAATTCTTCGTCTCGCCAGGCTTGAGGAATTCGACGCGTGTGAGCAGCACGCCGGCATTGCCGACAAGCGAGCGGCCCGGCTCGAACAGCACCTGGCGGTGGCCATGGCCGCGCTTGGCAATGTGATCGAGCAGCGTGGTGGCGAATGCCGTGATGTCCGGCGGTGTTTCGTCGGTGTACGTGATGCCCAGGCCACCGCCTACGTCGATATGATGCAGGGAGATGCCTGCAGCCTCGAGCTTTTCGACGAGGTCCAGCACTTTGTCGGTCGCGTCGAGATAAGGCGAAATTTCGGTGATTTGCGAGCCGATATGGCAATCGATGCCGACGACGTCGAGGTTCGGCATGGCCGCCGCCGCGAGATAGGCATCGAACGCTTCTTCATAAGCCACACCGAACTTGTTGCCGCGCAGGCCCGTGGAGATGTACGGATGCGTCTTGGCGTCGACGTTCGGATTCACACGCAATGAGACGCGCGCACGCTTACCCATCTGCCCCGCCACTTGATTGAGCCGGTCGAGTTCCGGGCGCGATTCGACGTTAAAGCAGAGCACATCGTTTTCGAGCGCGTAACGCATCTCGTCCGCATGTTTGCCGACGCCTGAAAACACGGTGCGCTTAGGATCGCCACCCGCGGCAATGACGCGGGCGAGTTCGCCGGCCGACACGATGTCGAAGCCGGCGCCCAATTTCGCGAAAACGCCGAGGACCGCGAGGTTCGAGTTGGCCTTGGCAGCGTAGTGCACCGCGGCGTTGCGACCTGCGCATGCCTTGGCATAGGCCTGATAGGCATTCGCCAGCGCGGCCTTCGAATAGACGTACAGCGGGGTGCCGAAACGCTCGGCAAGCACCGGCAGGGCGACGCCCTCGGCGTGGAGTACGTCGTTGCGGTAAGAGAAAATGGCGTCGGACATCGCAAAACTCGGTAATCAACTGGGCATCTGGGGGCGCCGTTCACACCGGAGCATCCCCCGGCATGCTGTGGCCGATTTCTGAATGATGTCGGCCAACGTCGGCTAATTTTCGCTTATTCCATGCTCATTCCGGCTTGGCCGGCGGCAGCGCGGTTGCCGGCGGCACTTCGACCGACGGTCCGCGTTGCGGTTCGGGCACGCGCGGCGGCGGCGGCACCGGCGCACCCGGCGGCGGGGTCGGTTTCGTGGGGCGCGCCGGCAGGTAAAGCGGGCCGGCCTGGCCACAACCGGCCAATACGCTCAAAAGGGCAATCGACGCTACAATCGCGCAGGTTCGAATAGGTGCAGTCATGGGGGTATCGCCGCGTGGTGCGGCATGCAAACGATGACGCAAACCGTGGAGTTTAGCATGACGGAAAGTGAATTCCTGGCGCTGGCAGAGGCCGTGCTGGCGCAGGTTGAGGCGGCTGTCGAAGCCGTGGTCGACGACAGCGATGTGGATATCGATTGCGAGCGTACGGGCAACGTGCTGACGCTCGAATTCGACGATGGCAGCAAGATCATCGTCAACGTGCAAACGCCGATGAGCGAGATCTGGATCGCCGCGCGTTCGGGCGGTTTCCACTTCCGCCTGAAGGGCGACAAATGGCGCGATACGCGCGACGACTCCGAATTGTTCGAGGCGCTGTCGCGCTTTGCGTCGCAGCAAGCCGGCGAGACCGTAACGCTTCAGGCCAACTGAGCCGTAGCCGGCCAAGCGGCCGACTCGCCTAATTCGGCTCGGCCGCCTGACACCCCCCCCTGTGCGCCTCAGGGCTTGCTGTTGAACATGTCGAGAATGCGCTGACGCTCCTGACGATCGACCGGCCCGGGGACCGGCGCATGCGAGGACCCCGGTGCGGGCGCCGCACCCGGTTGTGCCGGCATCTGGCCGGGCAACCCACCCGACGGGCCGGGCGACGCCGAGCCGTCCGGCGCCGTATCGGCGCTCAGACCGACCGTGCTGACCGCGCGTCCCGGCGGATAGTCGTCGTAGAAATAGTCGCCGTTGGCCTGAATGACACCCGGCGGTACGGCGCGCGTGGCTTCCGGCACGCCGCGCAACGCCTTGGACATGTAGTCGATCCAGATCGGCAGCGCCAGACCGCCCCCGGTTTCCCGATCGCCCAGATTGCGCGGCTGATCGAATCCAATCCACGCAACCCCCACCAATTGCGACTGATAGCCGGCGAACCACGCATCATGCGAATCGTTCGTCGTGCCCGTCTTGCCGGCGAGATCGCTGCGCTTGAGCACGTTCGTCTTGGCTGCGGTACCGCGTGTCGCGACGTCGTGGAGCATCGAATTCATGATGAACGCGTTGCGCGCCGGAATGGCTCGAATCGATTCGTCGCCGGCCTGGGTCGGCTTCTCCTCCATGATCACGTTGCCTTTCGAATCGGTGATGCGTGCGACGATGAACGGATTTACCCGGAAGCCCCCGTTCGCAAACACGGCGTAGCCGCTGGCCATTTGTAGCGGTGTGACCATCCCGGCGCCCAGCGCCATTGGCAAATAGGCGGGATGTTTGTCCGCTTCGAAGCCGAACCGGCCGATGAACTTCTGTGCATATGCAGGCGTAATGCTTTGCAGAATGCGGATCGACACGAGGTTGCGCGAGCGCATGAGCGCCACGCGCATCGGTTCCGGTCCGTCGAAACCGCCGCCGTAGTTTTTCGGCTCCCACGGCTGTCCGCCGGTTTGCGCCGCCGTGAAATACAGCGGGCCGTCGTTGATGATGGTCGCCGGAGCAAATCCCTTCTCGAGCGCTGCCGAGTAGATGAACGGCTTGAAGCTCGACCCCGGCTGACGCCATGCCTGCGTCACGTGATTGAATTTGTTGCGGTTGAAGTCGAAGCCCCCGACCAGCGAGCGGATCGCGCCGTTTTGCGGATCGAGCGACACGAACGCGGCTTCGATATCCGGCATCTGCACGATACGCCAGTTGTCCTTCGCATCCTTTGTGACACGGATCACCGAACCGGGGCGAATCTTCTGCTTCGGCTGTGCCTTGGCGCTCAAGCCCGCGGCGGCAAATCGCAGTCCGTCTCCCGTTACGGTGACATCGTCGCCGTTGAGCAGGACAGCCTTGACCTGCTGCGGACTCGCCGACAGCACCACCGCTGCGACCATGTCGCCGCTATCCGGATGTTCGACCAGTGTGTCGTCGATCAACTGTTCGCGCTCGTCCTTGCCGTCCGGCAAATCGATATTGGCTTCGGGGCCGCGATAGCCGTGACGCAATTCGTACGCCATGACGCCCGAGCGTAGCGCCTCGTAAGCGGCTTCCTGGTCGGCTGAATTGATCGTCGTGTAGACGTTGAACCCACGCGTATAAATCTCGTCCTTGAACTGCGCGTAGAGCAGTTGACGCACCATTTCCGCGACGTAGCCGGCATGCACGCTGAATTCGCTGCCCAGTCCGCGCACCACCAGTTCCTGCGCGATGGCCTGATCGTATTCCGCCTTCGACGCATACCCCAGGTCATACATCCGTTTCAGAATGTATTCCTGACGCACGCGAGCGCGCTTGTAGTTGACGATGGGGTTGTACGCCGACGGCGCTTTCGGCAGCCCGGCGAGCATCGCGGCCTCGGCCAGGGTGATGTCCTTGAGATCCTTGCCGAAATACACGCGCGCAGCACTGGCGAAACCGTACGCGCGCTCGCCGAGATAGATCTGATTCATGTACAGCTCGAGAATCTGATCCTTGGACAGGCGCGATTCGATCTTGTAGGCAAGCAGCGCCTCGTAGATCTTGCGCGTGTACGTCTTCTCGCTCGACAGGAAGAAGTTGCGCGCGACCTGCATCGTGATCGTGCTGGCCCCCTGCGATGAACCGCCGCGCGTGAAGTTCGCGACGCCTGCACGGAAGATCCCGATGAAATCGACACCGCCGTGCTGATAGAAGCGGTCGTCCTCGATGGCGAGCACGGCCTTCTTCATGACGTCGGGGATGTCCGAGAATCGCACGAGATTGCGGCGTTCTTCGCCGAATTCGCCGATCTGGATCTCATCCGCCGTATAGATGCGCAACGGGATCTTCGGCCGGTAATCGACGATGGTGTCGAGCGACGGCAACTGCGGCGTCATCACCACCAGGATATACCCCGCGAGCAACGCGCCACATACGAACATCGCGGCGATAAGGCCTACGAACCAAAGTGCGATGCGCAGCCAGATGGAGCGGCGCGGTTTGGGCGGGCGCTTGTCGCGGGGTGTCTCGGTTTGGGGTGTGCTTGCCATGGGAGAACCGGAAAAAACGATGGGCCGATTATAACGAACGACCCGTGATCCCCCTCGACAGACCCCCGAAATCGGAGTTTGGGCCTATGGGGACTAGGAATTCGCCGAGCGAAAAACGGCGCGAATTCCGAAAGCGCATTTTTTTGCCGCGCCATCGTTGGGATTCGGAATCGTCCGATTGGACGGCTGCCCTTCGCTCGATAGCATCGATCGCATCGATATGGCGAGAAACGGGAGGACATCATGGTCGCGGCGATGCTGCGTGGCGTGCGTCACATGGGCAATCCATTAGCGGCGATGCTGCCGCGCAGGGGCGGTAGCGGTTGCGGTATTCACTTTGACGCCGGTGGTGTGCAATTCGTTCGAATCACACGCGCCTCCGGGCGTTCAGCCTTGACGGTGGATGCCTGCGGGAGCGCCGTCATCGACGACGGCATGTTGAGTGGTTCGCACATTGCCAAACCGGAGGCCGTGGCGCGCAGGATAGACGAGTTGCTTGAGCGGTTGGAGATGAGCGCCCGGGAACTGCAGCGCGACACGATCGTATTGGCGTTGCCGTCAGGGGCGCTCAAGACGCAAGTCATCGACTATCCCTCGACATTGCCGCCGCGAGCCCTGCGTGCATGGGGGGAGCGGCGCGCAGCGCTGCTATTGCCAGGCGACGGCGATCCCGACCTGAGAAGCCGCGTAGGCGTGACGTGGGCCGAACCCGGCAGCCATCGTCTTCGGTTGTACGCATGTGAGGCCCCCTTGGCCGACGACCGGGTTGCCGTGCTGGAAATGGCGGGTTTGCGCGTCCACGCGATCGATGCCGCGCATCAAGCGGGCCGTCGGGCCTTTCGATGGACACGGACGCAAACGTACGGCGCATCGCAGCCGGAACCTGCGTTGATGTCGGCGCCGGCTCCGGTGCCGACGACACGCCGCGCAGCCTCGCCGCAGGCCCTGTTGCAGATCGACGCCAGGGAGGTCGATATCGCAGTGTTCGACGGCCAGACCTGCATCGCCAGCGTTCATGAGCGGTTCGATGGCGTGAACGGTCATGTCGAGGCCCTGGCAAGCATGATCCAGGCAGTGTCGGGCAGATTGCCGGTTGCGCTTTCCGCCCTTCATATTGCCGCGCGTGAGGCAAGCCCGGGCGAACTTGCGGCGATTCGCGAAGCCGTCGCAACGACGTGCGGTGTCGAGGTCCAACCGTTCGATCCATTGGATCACCTGCCGCGCACCCAGCCGGCCGGGCCGCGTTTTCATGCACAGGCCCAGTGCACGGCGTTTGCCGTGCCTTTCGGTCTGGCGCTGCGCGCCGTGTCGATGCAGGGGGCGGCATGCGCATGAGCGTCGAATTACCTCCCCTCGATTTCCTTCCCACGTTGGCACAGCGGCGGCAACGGGACTTTCGCTGCCAATGGCGTATCTGGCTTTACATGGCGGTCGGCGGCGCGTTGGTATCGCTTTTGCCGATCGCCTGGGATGTGCATCAACGGCGCGAGGCGCAGAGGCAAAGCATCGCGTTGCAAACCGCGAGCAAAAAATTGAGCGCAGACGTGAAAGCGTTCGACGCCACGGTACGCAAGCTCGCGGAGATGGAGGCCCATCGCCGGGCAACGGTGGCGCTCGTCGAGCGCAGGCAACCCGCTGCGCAACGCCTGCTGGACGTCATGAAAGCCTGTGCCGATGGCGTTCGGTTGATGTCGGTGAAAACCGTTGAGGAACATCTGCGGATTGAGGGGTACGCGACGACGCAGTCGCGTGTGCGTGAGACGCAAAAGCGATTGCGCGCGTTGCCTTGGGTGCGCAAGGTCGCAGAGGTGGAGTCGAGCGTGGTGCCTGAAAGCGTCAGGCGACTATGGGCCACCGAGCAAGCGTCGGCTGCGATGCCCAACATTCGTCGCTTCACTTTACGTATTGAACTCAAACAGCCCCCGGCACCGACCGTGTTGGCAGCGATTGCCGACATGGATGGAGCGGCGATGGAGGAAGTGCCCGATGTACGGTGACAAGCACCCGCCAGACGACGTACGAGACATTTTTCACGACCTGAAGACGCGTTGGCGAACAACGTGGAACCGGTGGGCCGCCGTCTCGCCGACAGAATGGACGCTGCCGGTGCAATGCGGGGTGGCAGTCTTCGTCGGCGTAGTGGGGTTGGTCCTGGCGTGGTCGACATGGTGGCTGGTCGGGTTGCCTGTGTGGGCGACATTGACGAATGATCTCGACGTCGAACGGCAGGCGTTGGCGCGAGCCAGCGAGGCCGCGCGTCGACTGCCCGAACTCTCGATCCGGCTGCGAGACGCGCAGGCGGAGACGATTGCCTGGCATCGATTGTTGCCGGTCGCTGCACCGACAGCAAAGGACGACATCGCGGCATCGACGCATGTTTCCCGCAATGCACTTGTGGAGGCCGGGGCGGAAGCGGTTTCGGTCGAGGCGCCCGGCGCGCTCGGCGATGAAGCGCCGAGCAATGCGATCGACGACACACAAAGCGCATGGCGTACCGATCTGGAGCAGCACGTGGCCCGCGCGAACTTGATACTGGAGTTTGCAAGGCCCGGGCCGTCTGAGACATCGGGTGAGTTCGAGATCGAGCGGGCGGAGATGCGTGTGCGAGGGCCTGTTGCAAACCTGCTTGGCTGGCTTGGCGAGATCGATGCGATGCCGCGTCATCTCGCGGTCGAGCGACTTTCGCTGCAGGGGCCGCGTATGGTGCATATGGCGCATATGGCGCGCGGTGCCGCAATGCCAGGAACGGCAGGAATATCCGGAACATCCCATACGGCCTCAGGGTCTGGCGCCAACGTCGTCCATCCCGATACCGTTGAAGCAACGCTCACGGTCATGGTGTCCGCCTATCGCTGGCGGCGTCCGGCCGGGACCCAGCGTCAGGTTGGCGTATTGGCTGCGCTGGCGGACCGTCCGTGGCCTGCATTGCCTGAGCCACCCGCGCGATGGCAGATGCCGGCGGATACGATCGACGTCTTCCGCACGCCGCTCACACGCCGTGCTGCGCAGGACGCCGTCACCATCGCCGCTTCGGCCACGTCGAGTGGTGCGGCATCGGTCGACGATATGACGCCCATCGGCTCGATGCGCTCGGGTTCGCGCTATCTTTCGCTGCGGCGTTCCGGACCCACGGGACTCACCGCGACATGGCGCGATGACGCGTCGCTTGCCGGCAAGGCGCGTTCGGAACGGGGGGATGCCACTGTCGACGTAACGCTCCATGGGGTGGAGGCCGCAGACGCACTGCGCGCGTTTGCTCGCCTGACGGGCCGCAGTGTGGTGATCGGTGAGCGAGTTACCGGACGTCTCGATATGGAAGTGCTTGGCGTATCCGCTGCGACGGCATTCGACGTCATGATTCGCAGCGCGGGCCTCGGCGTGCAATCGGTGAGCGGCGTTGACTGGATCGCGCCGCGAGCCGATTTGCTGGCCGACGAGCAGACCCAACTGGAGGCCGCTGCGAAACGGGAGGCGTTGCTGCCGTTGTCGGCGCGTCGCTTCACACTGAACTATCCGCGGGCTCAAGCGTTGCGGGAAATCATCCTGGGTGATAAAGACAGCAAGGGCCAGCGGTTATTGTCCGCGCGTGGCAGCCTGATTGCAGATCCGCGTACGAATCAGTTGTTCGTCACCGATCTGCCGGAAAAGCTCGACGCCCTGGCATCTTTCATCGCACGCATCGATGTCCCCGTCCGGCAGGTCCTGATCGAGGCTCGTATCGTCGAAGCGGACGACAGGTTCAGCGAATCGCTGGGTGTCCGGCTGGCGGGGCGTCAGGGCGGCGCTGGCGCAAGCGAAGGGCGACCGCCCACGGTGCCCGACGCGGGCGAGTTTCGGTTGGCGCCCGCGGCCACGCGTGCAATAGGTGGCGCAGGCCTGCCCGACGAGCATCGCGGTGATGCGAAGGCGCCGGGAAGTGCGATAGACGTAGGCTTGCCTGCGGCGGCGCTGGCGGGGGTGGTGCCACCAAGCCTTGCGATTACGCTTTTCGGCCGATCCGCCAGCCGCTTTCTGCAACTGGAACTCTCGGCGCTGGAGACCAGCGGGCGCGGGCGGGTCGTTTCTCGACCGCGCGTCGTCACGGCGGATAAAGTGCAGGCGCTCATCGAGCAAGGCACGGAATTGCCTTATCAGACGCGCAGCGGGCCTCGCGGCGCGACGTCCGTCCAGTTTCGCAAAGCAACGTTGCGTTTGGAAGTCACACCCCTGATTACGCCGGATGGGCAGGTGATTCTCGATGTCGATGTGCGAAAGGACAGTGTTGGGCAGTCCGTGGCCGAGGGCTTTGCCGTCGATACCCGGCGTGTCCGAACACAGGTGCAGGTCGAGAATGGCGGAACGGTTGCGATCGGCGGGATTTATCAGGAGGTGCGGCGAGACAGCCGGGCGGCCGTGCCGTGGTTGGGCGAGGTGCCGGTGCTGGGCGCGCTTTTCCGTAACCGCGCCAATGAAGACCGTCGGACGGAATTGCTGGTATTCCTCACCCCAAGTGTGGTGCCGGAAGGCAATACGGGGATCGACGCAGCAGACGGCGCTGGCAGCCTCGAATCCGGCGCGCCGGCCAGGGACGGGCCGGCGCCCGATCCGTCGCGGCTTCCGGGGGCCATGGCGGCGGAGACTCCCGACACGGGTTCGAGGCCGCATCCGGACGACTTGCCGCGCGCCCATCCCCGCCTCATCGGGGTGTTCCCCGAGGCGACGCGTTCCGCACGCCCGACGCAGATCCCGGTATCATCAGGGATTGGAACCCAAATATCAGCGATTTATGCTGGAAAACGTAATACTTGTCGGACTGATGGGGGCGGGCAAGACCACGGTTGGACGCGCAGTCGCAAGACGCCTCGGACGGCAGTTCTATGACTCCGACCACGAGATCGAGGCGCGAACCGGCGTGCGCATTCCGGTTATCTTCGAGCACGAAGGCGAGGAAGGCTTTCGTCAGCGCGAGACCCAGACCATCGACGAACTCACCCAACGCAGCGGAATCGTCCTCGCCACCGGCGGGGGCGCGGTGTTGCGCGCGGAAAACCGCGAGTACATCAAATCGCGGGGCACGGTGGTGTATCTGCGCGCCAACCCGCATGATCTCTGGTTGCGCACGCGCCGCGACAAGAACCGCCCGTTGTTGCAAACTGCGGACCCGCGCGCGCGCCTCGAACAGTTGTATCAGGAGCGCGACGCGCTCTATCGCGAATGCGCGACATTCATCATCGAAACCGGGCGGCCGAGCGTCAATGCGCTCGTCAACATGGTGCTGATGCAGTTGGAAGTCGCAGGCATCGTCCCCAGCGCGTCGGATGTTGCCGCTTTGGAAGCCTTGGAGATGCCGGAAGGCATGCCAGACGATGTGTCATCGCCGCATGCCTCGGTGGGCGCCCACGACGCTGCTGATGCGGGGAGCGCCGATGACGTGAAGGACGACGGCAATGACGACGATGCGCCCCGCGCGGCGGTGAGCGCTTCCGATGCCGGGCATGAGCGGGGCGTCGGCGTCGTCGACCTACCGACGGCGAGTGCGGGCGGTTCGGCGTTGCCGGAGCCTCCGTCACCCGGACGTGATAACGTTTCCCGCTGATATCGGACGACGTCGGCCGATATCGCTGAACACCACAACAAGCCAACAAGTGGCATGAAAGCGGCATGATTACCCTGAAACTGGACCTTGGCGAGCGCGCCTACCCCATTCACATCGGCACCGAACTGCTGAAGCAGGACGCGCTGTTTGCGCCGCACGTGCGTGGCACGCACGCGGTGATCGTCACGAATACGACGGTTGCGCCGCTCTATGCCGAACAGGTTGCGCAAACGTTGCAACGTCTTGGCAAACGTGTCGTTACCGCTGTGCTGCCCGACGGTGAGGCGCACAAGAACTGGCAGACGCTCAACCTGATCTTCGACGAACTGCTTGGTGCTCAGGCGGATCGCAAAGCCACGCTGATCGCACTGGGCGGCGGTGTGGTGGGCGATATGACCGGCTTTGCCGCCGCCTGCTACATGCGGGGCGTGCCGTTCGTTCAGGTGCCGACGACGCTGCTCTCGCAGGTCGATTCGTCCGTGGGCGGCAAGACGGGCATCAATCACCCGCTGGGCAAGAACATGATCGGCGCGTTTTGGCAGCCGAGCAGCGTGCTGATCGATATCGGCACGCTGTCCACGCTGCCCGATCGCGAATTGGCGGCCGGGATGGCGGAAGTCATCAAGCACGGCGCGATTGCCGACCCGCAGTATTTCGACTGGATCGAAGCGAATATCGACGCGCTGAATGGCCGCGATACGGCGGCGCTCACGTATGCCGTGCAGCGCTCCTGTGAGATCAAGGCGGCGGTCGTCGCCAGCGACGAGCGTGAACAGGGCCTGCGCGCCACGCTGAACTTCGGCCACACGTTCGGCCATGCCATCGAAGCCGGGCTCGGCTATGGCGAATGGCTGCATGGCGAGGCGGTGGGCTGCGGCATGGTGATGGCCGCCGATCTTTCGGCTCGTCTGGGGTTCATCGACGAGGCGATGGTGCCGCGCATCAAGGCGTTGGTCGCGGCAGCCAAGCTGCCGGTGGTCGGCCCGGACCTCGGCGAAGACCGCTACATCGATCTGATGCGTGTGGACAAGAAGGCCGAGGGCGGGGATATCCGCTTCGTGTTGCTTAACCGGCTGGGGCAGGCGTTCATGACGAGCGTGCCCGATGCCGAACTCCGCGCTACGCTGCGCGCCAACGTTTGAGGCTGGAGGGCTGGCGATGATCGATTACGAAGCGTCGCTTGCCCCTTACGCGGCGCGCTCCAACGCGTCGCGTGGACGCCGGTTCGCGGAAGCTGCCTCCTCGACGCGCACCGAATTTCAGCGTGACCGAGATCGCATCATTCACTCGACGGCTTTTCGGCGTCTCGAATACAAGACGCAGGTCTTCGTTAATCATGAAGGCGACCTGTTCCGCACGCGTCTGACACACAGTCTCGAAGTCGCACAGATCGGTCGCTCGATCGCGCGCAACCTCAGGGTGAACGAAGACCTCGTCGAAGCCGTGGCCCTGGCGCATGACCTCGGGCATACGCCTTTCGGTCACGCCGGGCAAGACGCGTTGAATGCCTGCATGCAGGACTACGGCGGGTTCGAGCACAACCTTCAGAGTCTGATCGTGGTCGACGAACTCGAAGAGCATTACGGCGGCTTCAACGGCCTGAACCTTTGTTTCGAGACGCGTGAGGGCATTCTCAAGCACTGTTCACGCGCGAACGCGCGTGGCCTTGGTGAACTGGGTGAGCGCTTTCTCAAAGGGCGTCAGCCCGGCATCGAAGCGCAGATCGCCAATCTGGCGGACGAAATCGCGTACAACAATCACGATATCGACGACGGTGTGCGCTCGGGTTTGCTGGTGCTCGAACAACTGGACGACGTGCCGCTCTGGAAACGTTACTGCACCGAGGCAAGGCAAGCGTGGCCCGATATCTCGGGCCGACGGCTGGTGCATGAAACGACGCGTCGCATCATCAATGCGCTGATCGTCGACCTGATTGCGACCACGCGTCAGCGCGTGGCGGATGCGTCGCCATTCTCCATGGACGACGTGCGCGCCGCCGGGCCGCTGGTGGCGTTCAGCCCGGAAATGCGTGAACAGGCGGGAAGCCTCAAGCGGTTCCTGTTCGATAATCTTTACCGCCACTATCTCGTGATGCGCATGGCCGCCAAGGCACAGCGCATCGTGCAGGAATTGTTCGATGCGTTCCTCGCAGACCCACGACTGCTACCGCCAAATTACCGTCCCGAGAATCCGGAAGACCAGCCTCGCTGGATCGCCCATTACGTTGCGGGCATGACGGATCGCTACGCAATCAAGGAGTACCGGAGGCTATTTGCCGTCGAGCCGACGCTCTGAGCAGCGTTGAGAGCGGGGTAGCGTCAACCCAAAAAGAAGCAGCCGGCAATTGCCGGCTGTTCTCCTTTATACCGTGACGAGGATGCGACGCGACTTGATGCGGTGTCGCGAATCGCTCCGTGACAAGTTAGCTGCGTCCCGCGATAAAGCCGAGGATCAGGGCGACCGCCGCGACGGTCCCTACGGTCTGCCACGGACGTTCGTGCACATAGCCGTCCGCTTCTTCCCAGACTTCGTTGGCACGGCGGCGCAGATTGGCGCGCGCGTCGCCAAACTCGCTGCGTGCCTGACGCAGCTTGTCGCCGATCTCGGCGCGCAACGCTTCGACGTCGGACGCCGATTTGGCGTTAGACAGCGCGTGATCCAGATCGTCGAGCAGATCTCGTACACGCGAAGACACATCGCCGCTCGCGAGCCGTGCTGCGCGCGCCGTACGCCGTCCGGCGAAACGTGCGTCTTCCAGGCTGCTATTGAGTGCCGTTTCCGCTTTCGAGGCAATTCCCATTTTCAGACTCCCAAGAGGTGGTATTGAAATGCGGCGTCCGGTGAATCCGCGTGGAGACCGACGCCGGTGGAACCCTGAGGCGAGCGGCCATTATGGCGCGACCCGCTTGCGTGCGTACACCTTGAGAGACAGTTTGCGAAAAAAGAAAGTTGCAGCCGATTGGCTGAAGATGGTGTCGGAATGCGCTGACTTGGCATCGACAGGCGGGACGACGAAGCACCGAAAACGCAAAAACGCCGCACGAGGCGGCGTTTTCGGTACAACTTGACGCGACTTTCGTCGAGTCGCAGCGACTTAGAAGCGGTAGCCCAGCGACAGGAACGTCACCACCGGGTTCAGCTTCACCTTGGCTTCGCTCGTCGTCGTGATCGGACCACGCGTCGTCGTCAGCTTGGCCGTCGTGCTCACCGGGATGTAAGACACGGAGAAAGCGAGCGTCCAATGCTTGTCGACGTTCCAGTTCAGACCGGCGTTGAACACCGGTGCCCAGGAGTTCGTCAGCGAGGCCGTCGTGTTTCCGCCCGGACCGCCGGTCAGTGCGTTGCTGGCGAGCGACTGGAAGCCCGGCGTCAGGTCGATGTTCGAGTAGAAGAAGTAACTCGCACCGATACCGACGAACGGACGCCACGTGTCGTTTGCCTGACCGAAGTAATACTTCAGCAACAGGGCGGGGCTCCACTGCTTGGCCGACGCCAGCGATCCACCACCCGGCAATGCCAGATTGCCCTTGCCGTAGAGACGGAACTTCGGCGGAATACCGAACACGCCTTCGACAGCGATGTTGTCGGTGAAGAAGTGCGTCAGCGTAAGGCCCAGCGTATCTGCGTCGTCGACATCCGCGCCCGTGTTGCCCAGTCGACTGTTCGCTAGCCCTTGCAGACCCGGAACGTTCGAACCGGTCACACGCAACGGATCGCTCGAAACCTGGGGCGAGAGATGGAACCAACCGAGGTTGATAACGTTATCCCCGGCTTGCTGTGCGAAGGCGGTCCCCGATGCCGTCAGCATAGCCGCGGCAGCAATCGTCAAATGCTTCAACTTCATCGATTCGTCTCCTGCTCAAGATTCTTTATTGTCGAGAATTTCGTTAAATGAAATTCAGGGCCATTATGCCGACCGAGCAAAGTGGCGGATAGCAAGAGTCTGGAGGTCACGCTCTAATGGTGTTGTATTCACGCATCGACCTATGGAATGCCCCTAGGAAAAAGCGCTGGACGAAAGAAAAACGCGCCTTTATATGTCAGGCACGCTTTAGGAATTCACTGCGGAGTCCGATATTCCTGGCCGCAACAAGCGGAACGCAATCGGCGTCCCGCCTGCTGGGTTTAGAACTTGTAGCCGAGCGATACGAACGTCACAATCGGATTTAGCTTGATTTCGGCGTCGGACGACGAGAGCACCGTGCCGTCCTGTGCCTTGATTTTGATGTTCGCGGTGGTTTTGAGCGGCAGGTAGGAGACCGATGCGCTTGCGACCCAATGCTTGTCGAATGCATAAGAAACGCCGGCATTGAAAACCGGTTGCCACGACGCCGACGATTTGGCTTCGACCGTCGTGGGGCCGTTATGTCCGGAAGTAAAAGCGAGCACACTGCCGAAATTCTGATTCAGCGCCGCTTCAAAATTCGGATTGAGATTGACGTTCGTAAAGAACGTATAACTTACGCCGACCCCAAGAAACGGACGCCATGTCGAATTGGCCTGTCCGAAGTAATACTGAAGTACGAGCGCCGGGCTCCACTGACGCACGCTTTGCACGATCGGGTTGTTTTGTGCCGCGCCGAGGTCGATACTCGTGAGCGCGCCGGCGAGTCCCGGCGGGGCGATCACGCCCTGACCGGTGAGCTTGAACTTGGCGGGAACGCCCGCCACCGTTTGCAGCGCGATGTTGTCGCTGAAGAAGTGCGTGATGACCAGGCCGAGCGTATCGGCATTGCTGACCTTCGCGCCGCTGCCGGGTGAAGTAAAGTTGGAGGGCACGAGGGCGGGGGTGAGCCCTTCCTGCGTGACGCGGGTGGTCATGGGTTTGCTGGAGTCCTGCGGGGCGATGTGAAACCAGCCGAGGTTGACGACGTTGTCGCCGGCCTGTTGTGCACTGGCGCTGGTGGACGCCAGGGAAATGCCGAGTCCGAGCGCGCGCAAGCACGCCGCGGACCGATAGGTCCGAGATGCCATTTGTCTTTCCTCCCAAGATTATTTATTTATTTTTCGATGCATTATGCGCTTGGGATTTCGCGGCGCAATCGTCGGATCTAGAACTTTTGTACGAATCAACGGGGTTTGGCTAGATATCAGTATTTAAAGAGATTTTTCATCGAAATCTCTCTCGCGAATCGTGATGTCGAGCGCTAAAGCATTACATTTGAATCAGCATGGCCCGATTACCGAGACTCTTTATTCCGCGTCAGCCGCAGCACGTGATTCTGCGCGGCAATAACCGACAGGCCATCTTCGTCGACGACGAAGACCGGCGCGTTTTCCACGATCGTCTGCGCGAGGCGGCGCGCGCCAATGGTCTGGCGATCCACGCCTGGTGCATGATGCCGAATCATCTGCATCTGGTGGCGACCCCCGCCGACGAGCGCAGTTTGCCAGCGACATTGCAAGCGGTCGGCCGCTATTACGTGCTCTATTTCAACCGGCGTCACCAACGCACCGGCACCTTATGGGAGGGCCGGTATCGCGCGACGGTGATCGAGGCGGAGCACTATTTGTTGCTCGCCAGTCGCTACGTCGAACTCAATCCCGTCCGTGCCGGTCTGGCCGATGCTCCGGGTAACTACCTGTGGTCCAGTTACAACCATCACGTCGGTCTGAGCGTCGACAGTCTCGTGACGGATCACGCGCTCTACTGGTCGCTCGGGAATACGCCATTCGAGCGTCAACGCGCTTACGCAGAGGGGTTCTCGATCCCGCTGCCGGCGCATGAGGTCGACGCATTGCGTACAGCGACGCAGAAGGGATGGCTGCTCGGCGGACCCGAGTATCAGGCGCGAATGTCGCTCGCGGCCAACCGCCGGGTGAGCCCGCTCACCCGGGGACGTCCTCGTAAATCACCGGCCAACGCCCTCTGACGCCGTTTTCCGGCAGGCCGGTTCCGGCCTGCCGAGCTTCCTCCCCTTACTCGACAACCTTTTGAAATCACTGATTTTTTCGTCAAATCTCCATCGCGAGAAATTAATCTGACCCCAATAAAAACAAGCCTTCTTTTGGTGCGGTTTTTAATTGGAATCCGACCCCATTAAATTCTTTTGTCATTGTGAATTTCATGGCGTATATTCCAACTTCGGCCGTTTGGTGCGATGCGGAAAACCGTGCGCGCTGAGTCGGCGCTCTGTGGCGACGCCCGAGAACCACCTTCGACGCGCGCGAAACCGCAGCCCTGGCCCGCCCGGCCAACCCCACTTAACCCGGTCGACCGCGACGAGCATGCGCGCGGCGGCCTCGCCAAGAGACGGTGTAACTCGTGGAAAAGAAACAGCAACCGATTGCGACGGCAGCAGCGCTGCCGGGTGAGGCGTACTTGGCGCCGGACGCACAGGGCATGTACGACCCGGCCAACGAACACGATGCCTGCGGCGTCGGCTTCGTGGCGCACATCAAGGGCGTGAAGAGTCACGCCATCGTCGAGCAGGGTCTGAAGATTCTCGAAAACCTCGATCACCGGGGCGCCGTCGGTGCCGACCCGCTGATGGGGGACGGCGCCGGTATCCTGCTCCAGATTCCCGACCAGTTCTATCGCGAAGAGATGGCCAAGCAGGGCGTGACCCTGCCGCCCGCCGGCGAATACGGCGTGGGCATGATCTTCCTGCCGAAGGAACATGCGTCGCGTCTGGCTTGCGAACAGGAACTCGAACGCACCGTGAAGGCGGAAGGCCAGGTCGTGCTGGGCTGGCGCGATGTCGCGATCGATCGCGACATGCCGATGTCGCCCAACGTGAAGGCCACCGAGCCGGTCATCCGCCAGATCTTCATCGGTCGCGGTCAGGACATCATGGTGACGGACGCCCTCGAGCGTAAGCTGTACGTCATCAGGAAGACGGCAAGCCACCGCATTCAGGCGCTCAAGCTCAAGCACGGCAAGGAATACTTCGTGCCGTCGATGTCGGCGCGCACGATCGTCTACAAGGGCCTGCTGCTGTGCGATCAGGTTGGCCGCTATTACCGCGATCTGGCCGACCCGCGCACGGTCTCGGCACTTGCGCTCGTTCACCAGCGTTTCTCGACGAACACGTTCCCCGCGTGGGAGCTGGCGCACCCGTACCGCATGGTCGCGCACAACGGTGAAATCAACACCGTGAAGGGCAACGTGAACTGGATCAACGCCCGCACCGGCGCGATCTCGTCGGCCGTGCTCGGCAACGATCTGCAAAAACTGTGGCCGCTGATCTATCCGGGCCAGTCGGACACGGCATCGTTCGACAACTGTCTCGAAATGCTCACGATGGCCGGCTACCCGCTCGCCCACGCCGTGATGATGATGATCCCGGAAGCCTGGGAACAGCACACGCTCATGGACGAGAACCGCCGCGCGTTCTACGAGTACCACGCCGCAATGATGGAGCCGTGGGACGGCCCCGCCGCCATCGCGTTCACCGACGGTCGTCAGATCGGCGCCACGCTCGATCGTAACGGCCTGCGTCCGGCACGCTTCGTCATCACCGACGACGACGTCGTCATTCTGGCCTCCGAGTCGGGCGTGCTGCCGATCCCCGAGTCGAAGATCGTCAAGAAGTGGCGCCTGCAACCGGGCAAGATGTTCCTGATCGACATGGATCAGGGCCGCATCATCGACGACAAGGAACTCAAGGACAACCTCGCGAACGCCAAGCCGTACAAGAGCTGGATCGATGCCGTGCGCATCAAGCTCGACGAGATCGAGCCGAAGGTCGAAGAAGCCGGCGTGCACCACGACACGGCCACGCCGCTGCTCGACTTGCAGCAGGCATTCGGCTACACGCAGGAAGAAGTGAAGGTGCTGATGACGCCGATGGCGATCAACGGCGAAGAGGCGGTGGGCTCGATGGGCAACGACAGCCCGCTCGCGGTCATGAGCAACAAGAACAAGACGCTCTATCACTACTTCCGCCAGCTGTTCGCGCAGGTGACGAACCCGCCGATCGACCCGATCCGCGAAAACATGGTGATGTCGCTGGTGTCGTTCATCGGCCCGAAGCCGAACCTGCTCGACACGAACAACATCAACCCGCCGATGCGCCTCGAAGTGTCGCAGCCGGTGCTGGACTTCAAGGAAATCTCGAAGATCCGCCACATCGACAAGTACACCGGCGGCAAATTCCGCTCGTACGAGTTGAACATCTGCTACCCGGTGGCCTGGGGCAAGGAAGGGATCGAAGCTCGCCTCGCGTCGCTGTGCGCCGAAGCCGTCGACGCGGTGAAGTCGGGCTACAACATCCTCATCGTTTCGGACCGTCTGACGAACCGCGAACAGGTCGCCATTCCGGCGCTGCTCGCCACGTCTGCCGTGCACCAGCATCTGGTTGCGCAAGGTCTGCGCACGAGCACGGGTCTGGTGGTGGAAACCGGTTCGGCACGTGAAGTGCACCACTTCGCATTGCTCGCGGGCTATGGCGCGGAAGCCGTTCACCCGTACCTGGCGATGGAAACGCTCGCGCAGATCGCGCGCAAGCAAGGCGGCGACCTGACGCCCGAGAAGGCGGTGAAGCACTTCGTGAAGGCCGTGGGCAAGGGCCTGCACAAGGTCATGTCGAAGATGGGCATCTCGACGTACATGTCGTACACGGGAGCGCAGATCTTCGAAGCGATCGGTTTGTCGCAGGAACTGATTCAGAAGTATTTCCAGGGCACGGCGTCGAACGTCGGCGGGATCGGCATCTTCGAGGTGGCCGAGGAAGCGGTGCGCCTGCATCGCGACGCCTTCGGCGACAACCCGGTGCTCTCGAACATGCTCGACGCCGGCGGCGAATACGCGTTCCGCATTCGTGGCGAAGACCACATGTGGACGCCGGACGCCATTGCGAAGCTCCAGCACTCGACCCGTTCGAATTCGTACCAGACGTACAAGGAGTACGCGAACCTCATCAACGACCAGAGCAAGCGCCACATGACGCTGCGCGGTCTGTTCGAGTTCCGCGTCGATCCGCAGCGTGCGATTCCGCTCGATCAGGTCGAGTCCGCCAAGGACATCGTGAAGCGCTTCGCCACGGGCGCCATGTCGCTCGGCTCGATCTCGACCGAAGCGCACGCCACGCTGGCCGTCGCCATGAACCGTATCGGCGGCAAGTCGAACACGGGGGAGGGTGGTGAGGATCCGCGTCGTTATCGCAACGAACTCAAGGGCATTCCGATCAAGAAGGGCGAATCGCTCGCCTCGATCGTGGGCCGCGACGTCATCGAGACCGACATCGAACTGCAAGACGGCGACTCGCTGCGCTCGAAGATCAAGCAGGTCGCGTCCGGCCGCTTCGGCGTAACGGCCGATTATCTGGTCTCCGCAGACCAGATCCAGATCAAGATGGCGCAGGGGGCAAAGCCGGGCGAAGGCGGTCAGTTGCCGGGTCACAAGGTGACGGAATACATCGGCAAGCTGCGTTACTCGGTGCCGGGCGTGGGCCTCATCTCGCCGCCGCCGCACCACGACATCTACTCGATCGAAGACCTGGCGCAGCTCATTCACGATCTGAAGAACGTGAATGCGTCGTCGTCGATCTCGGTGAAGCTCGTGTCGGAAGTCGGTGTGGGCACGGTGGCTGCCGGTGTCGCGAAAGCCAAGGCCGATCACGTGGTGATCGCCGGTCATGACGGCGGCACGGGGGCGTCGCCGCTCTCCTCGGTGAAGTACGCCGGCACGCCGTGGGAACTGGGCCTCGCGGAGACGCAGCAAACGCTGGTGCTCAACCGCCTGCGCGGTCGTATCCGCGTGCAGGCCGACGGTCAGATGAAGACCGGCCGCGACGTGGTGATCGGTGCACTGCTCGGCGCGGACGAATTCGGCTTCGCGACGGCGCCGCTCGTCGTCGAGGGCTGCATCATGATGCGTAAGTGCCATCTGAACACGTGCCCGGTCGGCGTAGCGACGCAAGATCCGGTGCTGCGCAAGAAATTCCAGGGCAAGCCGGAACACGTCGTCAATTACTTCTTCTTCGTGGCCGAGGAAGTGCGCGAGATCATGGCGCAACTGGGCATCGCGAAGTTCGACGATCTCATCGGCCGCGCCGATCTGCTCAACACCAAGGCCGGGGTGGAGCACTGGAAGGCGAAGGGGCTCGATTTCAGCCGCATCTTCCATCTGCCGGAAGTGGAAGCCGATGTGCCGCGTCTGCATGTCGAGACGCAGGACCACGGCCTGGCCGGTGCGCTCGATCACGCGCTGATCGAGAAGGCGCTGCCGGCGCTGGAAAAGGGGGAGCACGTCTCGTTCATCCAGCCGGTGCGCAACCGTAACCGTACGGTCGGCGCCATGCTCTCGGGCGAAGTGGCCAGGCGTTACGGTCACGACGGTCTGCCGCAAGACACCATCCACGTGCAGCTCAAGGGCACGGCGGGTCAGAGCTTCGGCGCGTTCCTCGCACGCGGCATCACGCTGGATCTGGTCGGCGACGGTAACGACTACGTTGGCAAGGGCCTGTCGGGCGGGCGCATCATCGTGCGTCCGACCAACGACTTCCGCGGCAACGCCGAAGACAACATCATCGTGGGCAACACCGTGATGATCGGCGCCATCGAGGGCGAAGCGTTCTTCAACGGCGTGGCCGGCGAGCGTTTCTGCGTGCGTAACTCGGGCGCGACGGCAGTGGTGGAAGGCACGGGCGACCACGGTTGCGAATACATGACGGGCGGTACGGTGGTCGTGCTGGGCGAGACCGGCCGTAACTTCGCTGCCGGTATGTCGGGCGGTGTGGCTTACGTGTACGACCTCGACGGCACGTTCGCCGCCAAGTGCAACACGGCGATGGTCGCGCTCGATCCGGTGCTGCCGCACGGCGAGCAGGAGCGTACGGTCAGCGAGGGCCTGTGGCACCGCGGCCAGACGGACGAGGCGCAACTGCGCGAGCTCATCGAGCGTCACTTCCAGTACACGGGCTCCACGCGCGCCAAGGCGCTGCTCGAAGACTGGGACGGCGCACGCCGCAAGTTCGTGAAGGTGTTCCCGAGCGAATACAAACGCGCGCTGGGCGACATGGCCAAGGCGGGCGACAAACAAGCACTGGCGGCCTGAGTCCGCTGGCGCGGCAACGCCACGCGGGGTGAGGGCCCCGCAGGCGTGCCGCGCGCGGGCGAGGCACGGTAACCACAAAACTTTCCGACTGAAGAAACATGGGCAAGGTCACAGGTTTTCTCGAATTCGAGCGCCAGAGCGAGTCGTACGAAGCACCGCTGGCACGCGTGAAGCACTACAAGGAGTTCGTGCTCGCGCTCTCCGACGATCAGGCAAAGGTGCAGGGCGCACGCTGCATGGATTGCGGCATTCCGTTCTGCAACAACGGTTGCCCGGTCAACAACATCATTCCCGACTTCAACGACCTGGTGTATCGCCAGGACTGGAAGTCGGCTATTTCGGTGCTGCACTCGACCAACAACTTCCCGGAATTCACGGGACGTATCTGCCCGGCGCCGTGTGAAGCGGCCTGCACGCTGAACATCAACAGCGACGCCGTGGGCATCAAGTCGATCGAGCACGCGATCATCGACAAGGCCTGGAGCGAAGGCTGGGTCGAGCCGCAACCAGCCAGGCACAAGACCGGCAAGACGGTCGCTGTCGTCGGTTCCGGCCCGGCGGGCATGGCTGTCGCGCAGCAACTCGCGCGCGCCGGCCACGACGTCACCGTGTTCGAGAAGAACGATCGCGTGGGCGGCCTGCTGCGTTACGGCATTCCCGACTTCAAGCTGGAGAAGTGGCTGATCGATCGCCGTATGCGCCAGATGGAAGCCGAAGGGGTGACGTTCCGTACCGGCGTCTATGTCGGCAAGGACGCCCCCGACGCGCACATCAACAACTTCTCCAAAGAGACGATTTCGCCGGAGCAGTTGCAGGCGCAGTTCGACGCCGTGGTCATCGCCGGTGGCGCGGAACAGCCGCGCGATCTGCCGGTGCCCGGCCGCGAACTCGACGGCATTCATTTCGCGATGGAATTCCTGCCGCAGCAGAATAAGGTCAACGCCGGCGACAAACTGGCAAACCAGTTGCTGGCGACCGGCAAAAACGTGATCGTGATCGGCGGTGGCGATACCGGTTCGGATTGCGTGGGCACGTCGAATCGTCATGGTGCCAAGGCCGTAACGCAGTTCGAACTGCTGCCGCAGCCGCCGGAGCAGGAGAACAAGCCGATGGTATGGCCTTACTGGCCGACCAAGCTGCGCACGTCGTCGAGCCACGAAGAGGGCTGCGAGCGCGACTGGTCTGTCGCGACCAAGCGCTTCGAAGGCAAGAACGGCAAGGTCGAAAAGCTGATCGCGGTGCGTCTCGAATGGAAGGACGGCAAGATGCAGGAAGTGCCGGGCTCGGAATTCGAACTCAAGGCCGATCTCGTGCTGCTGGCGATGGGTTTCGTCTCGCCGCTGCAAACGGTGCTCGACGCGTTTGGTGTGGACAAGGATGCGCGGGGCAACGTGCGTTCGTCGACCGAAGGCGAGCGCGCCTACACGACGAACCTGCCGAAGGTCTTCGCCGCCGGCGACGTGCGTCGCGGCCAGTCGCTGGTCGTGTGGGCGATTCGCGAAGGTCGTCAGTGCGCCCGTGCCGTGGACGAGTTCCTGATGGGGCACTCGGAACTGCCGCGCTAAAGCGAACCGGATCGCGTCGAGTCGCGAAGCGCGCCTTCGGGGGCGCGACGCGTCCGTCGGTTATGCCTGCCAAAACCACAAATACGGGGTGGTTGTGAGGTTGAGAGGAGGGGCGCGGAGGTAGGCATCTGCGTCACTGTGAAGAAGCCGTCCGGATGGTAACGTCCGGACGGTTTTTTCTTGCCCGTTCCTCTCGCAACGCCAACGGCCCTGCGCAACGGACGGCTGGCGAAATTCTATAGGTTGCTAAATATAAGACGTCAGACAACAAGGTGTGATTGTTGACCGTTTGCCCAGGGTGAAACTCTCCCAACATATGTAAACTTCAGTTACGACAAGGCTTTAGGTGATGATGCCACCAACCGTCCGAAAGACTAGGGATTATCCGTAAACTGTCGCATCGGGCATTGTCATCGTACATCGTCTCACGTAGGATGCCTCTCCAAGCGAGCCAAATCGCTTGCCATAAAAATATCCACGGAGAGACAACCATCATGGCACTGAAGATCAAAGGCCTGCGCTGGTGGATGATCGGACTGCTGACGCTCGGCACGGTCATGAACTACCTCGCGCGCAGCTCGCTTGCCGTTGCGGCCCCCACGGTGATGAAGGATCTCCACATCACGACCCAGCAGTACGGCTGGATCACGGGCGCTTTCCTCGTGCTTTACCCGATCGGCGCGCCCATCACGGGGTATCTGATGGACCGCATCGGCCTGCGCATGGGCTTTCTGATTTGCGGCGTGATGTGGTCGGTGGTGTGCATGTTGCACGGTCTGGCCGACGGCTGGGTCGGGCTGTTCGTGTTGCGCGGCCTGCTGGGGCTGGCAGAAGCGTCGTTCATCCCGGCGGGCATGCGTGCCGCTGCGTTCTGGTTCCCGACGAAGGAGCGTGCGCTCGCGGCCGGCATCTTCAACATCGGGACGTCGATCGGGGCGATTCTCGCGCCGCCGCTCATCGCGTGGTCGATTCTGCGTTACAACTGGGAGACGGCGTTTGTGATCGCCGGCGCGCTGGGACTTGTGTGGGGCGTGCTGTGGTTCATGTTCTACCGTCACCCGACCGACCACCCGGCGCTCACGGATGCCGAGTCGGCGTACATCAATGAAGGCCGCGTCGTCGACGCCGTTGCCGACGCCCGCAAGCCGAACCTCGTCTCGATCCTGCGCCAGCGCAACTTCTGGGGCATCGCGCTGCCGCGCTTCTTCGCGGATCCGGTGTGGGGCACGATCGTGTTCTGGATGCCGCTGTACCTCAATCAGGCGCGCGGCTTCGATCTGAAGACGATCGCGGCCACGGCCTGGCTGCCGTTCGTCGCCGCCGATATCGGCTGCCTCATGGGCGGCACCGTGTCCGTCTGGCTGAACAAGCATTTCAAGATCACCATCTTCAACGGCAAGCGTGTTGTGTTCACCATCGGCGCGCTCGTCATGACGGCGATGTGCGGCGTGGGCTTCGTCAAAGATCCGATGATGGCGATCTTCCTGTTGTGCCTCGGCGGTTTCGCGCACCAGACGTTGTCCGTTACCGTGATTTCGATGTCGGCCGATCTGTTCCCGCGCAACGAAGTGGCGACCGTCACCGGTCTTGCGGGGCTGTCCGCCGGTATCGGCAACCTGCTCTTCACGCTGGTGATCGGCACGTTCGTGACCGCCGTCGGCTACGCCCCGTTCTTCGTGGCGCTGGGGCTGGGCGATCTGGTCGGTGCGGTGATTCTGTGGACGCTGGTCAAGCCGCACATCACCGGAACGGCCACGCCGGCGCCGGTGCAAAAGAGCGCGGGAGTCGATGTAAGCCGCACGGCCAATGCCTAGTGCGCGAACCGCGACCGTCTGGTGCGATGATGCGAAACCGCGTTGTCGTCACCGCCGTCGTCGCCGCAGGATTTGACGTACGCCGCGCCGCACACTCCCCCCAGGGTGTGCAGCGCGGCGTCGGTGTTGTTGTAGCGATGATGCGCATGCCGCGCATGCGGCGTGCGTGCATCGCGATTTACCGATGAATCAGGAGCAATAAGGATCACTATGAGCCAGACTTCCGGCAAACCCTTCCGCCGTCTTCTGCTGACCGGCGCGGCGGGCAATCTCGGCAAACAACTGCGCGGCAAGCTCGCCGAATGGGCGGATATCGTGCGCGTGAGCGACATCGTTCCCATCACCGACACGGCGCCGCACGAGGAAGCCATGCAGGTCGACCTCGCCGATCGCGCGGCCGTCCATGCGCTGCTCGAAGGTGTGGACGCGCTGGTGCACCTCGGCGGGGTGTCCGTCGAAGCGCCGTTCGACGACATCATGCAAGCGAACATCCTCGGCCTGTACAACGTCTACAGTGCGGCGCAGAAGCAGGGCGTGAAGCGCATCGTCTACGCCAGCTCGAATCACGCCGTCGGCTTCCATCCGGTGACGGAAGTGCTCGACATCGACGCCCCGCATCGTCCCGACGGCATGTACGGCATCTCGAAGTGCTTCGGCGAGGACCTCTCGCGCTACTACTTCGACCGCTTCGGTCTCGAGACGGTGTGCCTGCGTATCGGTTCGTCGTTCGAGCAGCCGAAGAATCCGCGCATGATGGTGACGTACCTGAGCTATCGCGATTTCGTCGAACTCGTGCGTTGCTCGCTGTTCACGAACCGTGTCGGTCACGCGATCATCTACGGCGTGTCGAACAACCCGACACTGTGGGTCGACAACACCAAGGCCGCGTTCCTCGGCTTCCGTCCGCAAGACAGCTCCGCGGAGTTCGCCGGCCTGTTCCCGGCCAAAGCGCCGGACCCGCAAATGGACGACTGGACGCAACGTTTCCAGGGTGGCCCGTTCGTGCTGATGGGGCCGATGGAGCCCAAGGCATGAGTCTGTCGTCGATCGAGCGGCTCGAGCCGTCGCGCGAGACCCCCCATGCCGTTGGCGAGAGCCCGTTGTGGCGTGCCGACGAGCAGGCGCTCTACTGGGTCGATATCCCCGCGAAGCAACTGCATCGTGTGACGCCCGCCGACGGCGAGCATCGTCAGTGGACGTTCCCCGAACAGGTCGCCTGCTTCTCGTTCGACGCGTCCGGCACATTGCTCGCCGCGTGCGAGACCGGCCTGTTCGCCGTGCGGCTGGGCGCGCCGGGCCATGTGGCGGCGTCCGCGTGGGAGCGACTGGCCGCGCCGGCGTTCCCGGCGTCGGGCATGCGCTTCAACGATGGCCGCTGCGACCGGCAGGGGCGCTTCTGGGCGGGCACGATGGTCGCGGACATGTCGCTCGCGAGCGATGCGGGTTCGCTTTTCAGCTTCGACGAGAAGGGGCGCTTGTCCGCTCCGCTCGTCGACGGACTGGTGACGCAAAACGGTCTGGCCTTTTCGCCGGACAGCCGCACGATGTATCTGAGCGATTCGCATCCGACGGTGCGTCGCGTGTGGGCGTTCGATTTCGACGCGCACAGCGGGGCGATCAGCCACCGGCGTCTGTTCGTCGACATGAACCAGTATCCGGGACGCCCCGACGGGGCGGCCGTCGATGCCGACGGCTGTTACTGGACATGCGCCAACGACGGCGGTCGTCTGCTGCGATTCACGCCGGCGGGGGCGCTCGACCGCGAGGTCGTGCTGCCGGTCGCCAAGCCGTCGATGTGCGCGTTCGGCGGACGCGACTTCGATACGCTTTTCGTCACGTCCATTCGTCCGGGGGCGAATGCGAACGAACACGATGGTCACGTATTTGCCGTACGATGCGGCGTGCAAGGATTGCCGGAAGCGCCTTATGCAGGCGCGTTGCCTGAGCTGCCGGCAGCAGGTGTGTAGGCGGGGGTACGAAGGTTGCGACGCCGCATCGGTTTCACACAAGCGGCGCGCCCTGAAGCGGTTCCGGATTGGCTGGCTTACACGAATGGCCATCCGGTGAGGCGGCGGGACGCCGGTCGATCCTGGTGTTCGATCCGGTGTCCCGTTTTGCCATCTCGCCGGCTCAATGCACGAAGTCGGTCGAGACGAGCGACTTGCCGCGCGTCTCCGGCAGCAACAACGCACACACGACGACGAGCAGATAACCGCCGCCCGCCACCATGCCGATGGCCTTCACGAGCGAGCCGGTCTGCGCCAGCGTGCCCACGGCGATCGGGAAAAACGAACCGATGCCGCGCCCGAGGTTGTAGCAGAAGCCTTGTCCGGAGCCGCGAATGTGGTTCGGGTACAACTCGGTCAGATACGCACCGATACCCGCGAAAATGCCCTGTACGACGATGCCCAGCGGAAAGCCGAGCAACAGCATCGCGCTGTCGGTGATCGGCAGCATCGTGTAGACCATGCCGAGCACGAACGACGCGACGGCGAAGAAGATGAACGCACCGCGGCGGCCGAGCTTGTCGGAGAGAATCGCGCCGACGATGTAGCCCACGAACGAGCCTACGATCAGCACGATCAGGTACGCGCTCGTGTTGAACACCGACAGGCCGCGCACCGTCTTCAGATACGTCGGCAGCCACGTGGTGATCGCGTAGTAGCCGCCGAGCATGCCGGTGCACAGCAGACTGCCGAGGATCGTCGTCTTCAGATGATCGCCCGCGAAGATCTGCGTGAAGTTACCCTGCAAATGGCCTTCGGCGATCTTGCGGCGTGTCTGCGTGAAGATCTCGGGGTCCGACACGTTGCGGCGCACGTACGTGATCCACAGCGCGGGGACGATGCCGATCCAGAAGCATGCGCGCCATGCCGTGCCTTCGTCGAACACTGCGAAGAAGAACCAGTACAGCAACGCCGCCGCAGCCCAGCCCACCGACCAACTGCTCTGTACGGTGCCGACCGCCTTCGCGCGATGCTGCGGCGAGCGGATCATCTCGCCCATCATCATCGTGACGACGGTCCATTCGCCGCCGAAGCCGATGCCTTGCAGCGTGCGCGTGACGAGCAACTGCCAGAACGAGTTCGTGAAGCCGGAGAGGAAGGTGAAGAGGCAGAACGTGGCGATCGTCCATTGCAGCACGCGCACGCGGCCGTAGCGATCCGCGAGAATGCCCGCAAGCCAGCCGCCCACGGCCGACGAGATCAGCGAACTGGTCGCGATCATGCCGGCCTCGCCCTTCGTCATGCCCCACGCGGCGATGAGCGTGGGGATCAGGAACGAATAGATCATGAAGTCGAACGCGTCGACGGCGTAGCCGCCGAAGCCCGCATACAGCGCCTTGCGTTCCTTCGTGTTGAGTTCGTTGAACCAGGAAAAAAATGCCATGGAGACTCCTCGGTGGATCGTGTGCTTGTCGTTATGTGTGTGACGTGTCGTGGTTGTCATTCGATGGGTCGCATCGATGTTTGAGTCCACGTCTGACTCGGGTAATCGGGACGGCGGCCGGGGCTTGCCGGTGTCGCAGCGTGAGGCCGCCGTCGACATAAATCACCCGTCCGGTGATCGGCCGCGCGCGAGGGCCGGGCAGGAAGACGGCGAGCGTTGCAGATCGGGAAGCGTGTGACGCAGCAGCGCCGCGAACGCGCCCGGCATCACGGCGAGACCGCGGGCGATGGCCGCACCGATGCCGGAAGCGGCGCCGGTGACGACGATGGTGCGTCCGGTAGGGAGGAGCGTCGGCTGGCCGGACGAAAGAGCTGGGGTAGTCACGATAAGCCCGGGGGTGCCTGCGGCGGCGATGGGGTGCTCGTGATTATGCCAAACGGCCCGTAGGCAATACCAGACGCGTCAATATTATTGATGAAGTTAACGAATTGGGAAGCGACGGGTAGACGAGGGCGCGGCGATCCGGCTCACACCGCGCCTGTAACCGGCGACGGCTCGACGCCCCCCATGGCGGGCAACGTCATGGTGTGCTGATGGAACCGGCCGAGTGTCTCCCGATGCGCCACGCTGACGATGGTCGTGCCCGGCAGGCGCGCTTGCAGCGCTTCGTACACGGCGACTTCGGTCTCGACGTCGAGCGCGCTGGTCGCTTCGTCGAGGAACAGATAGTCCGGCTTTTGCAGCACCGCACGGGCGGCGGCGAGGCGCTGTTGCTCACCCCCCGACAGGCGTCGTGCCCAGTGGGCCGAGGTTTGCAATTCGTCGCTGTATTGCGACAGATTCACGGCATGCAATGCGTCGCGGCATTCGGCGTCCGTGAAGGCGTCGGGCGACGAAGGGAACGCCAGCGCGGCCTTGAGCGTGTCGATGGGCAGATAGCTCTGCTGCGACAGGAAGAGCACGCGGGCGTTGGCGGGAACTTCGATACGTCCGCTGCCGAACGGCCAAAGCCCCGCGAGCGCGCGCAGCATCGTGCTCTTGCCGCAGCCGGAGCGCCCGCGAACCAGCCAGCGTGACCCCGGCGCGAAGGCGAACGAGCCGGCGACCGTAAGCGGTATGCCGTTAGGTAACGACAGCTTCAGGTCGGCGGCCATGTAAGCCGGCGCATCGTTCGCGGTGACGACCGAAATGCCGCCGTCCCGCACGGTTTGCGGCGCTTCGTCGATCACGCGCGTGAATTCGCGCAGACGGTTGATCGTCGCCTTCCAGTCGGCCAGCGTCTGGAAACTGTTCACGAACCACGAGAAGCCGTCGCTCACCTGACCGAAGGCGTCGATGATCCGCATCAGCACACCCAGCGTGAAAGCGCCTGCAAAGTAACGCGGCGCGGCGGCCATGATCGGGAACACGATGGCGATCTGCGCGTAAATCGAGTTCGCGAAGATCAGGCGCTTGGTCACGACCATGATCTGCCACCAGTTGTCGCGCACCGCGCCGAACGCCGATTTCAGGCGCGACAACTCCGCGCCTTCGCCACGATAAAGCGCGACCTGCTCGGCCGATTCGCGCAGGCGCATCAGCAGGAAACGGAAGTCGGCCTCGACCTGCTGCTGACGATAGCTCAGACCGACGAGCGGGCGGCCGACCTTGAAGATGAAGAACGAACCGACCAGCGCGTACAGCGCTGCGACCCACACCATGTAGCCCGGGATCGTGATGTTCATGCCGCCGAGCGCGAACGTCAGCGCCCCGGAAATCGTCCAGAGAATGGTGATGAAGGAGAACAGCGAGACCAGCGTCGTCAGCAAATCCAGCGACAGCGCGAGCGACGAACTGACGAGCGTGCGGATGTCTTCGGAAATGCGCTGGTCGGGGTTGTCGGCGAGATGATCGCGCTCGATGCGGTAATAGGCCTGATGGGCGAACCACTTGGTGAGGTTGGCGTCCGTGACCCATTGACGCCAGCGGATCTCGAGCATCTGACGAAAGTAGGTGCGAAACGTCGCGATGACGATGAAGCTGAACGCCAGCACGGCAAACTCGGCGAGCGACGACTTGAAGACGGGCCAGTCGCGTTTGTCGAGCGCGTCGTAGAAACCGGCGTTCCATGCGTTGAGCCGCACGTTGATGAACACGACCGCGAGATTCAGCGCGATGACGAGCGCGAGCAGGCGACGCCCTTCCCAGCGCTTGTCCGACACCCAGTACGGGCGGATCAATTGCCAAGCGCTCGGCTGTCTCGGGGGTCTGGGCGCAGTTGCGGCGGTGTTGCCGGAAGAATGGACGGCGGGCGGTGTGGGAGACATCGGCGTCTGGGCCATGATCGTCGGGCGGCGTCGCCGCAATAAGGCAATGTTGTTCAGCGCCGTTGGACGCCGTCTTTTGGGCTATTTGACCGCAGTTCCCGATGGTGCGTTGCACGATTTCCGGCCTGAGACGCATGTCACGGGTATTTTCAGTTTACGTACCGTTACAAGCGCCCGGGAATTCGTCAAAAAACGAGACGCCATGTGCGCGAAATCGCGACCGAACGCCCGGGAAGCCAGCTTGCACGGGCGTTGGCATCTATGTTGTAATGGCTCCGGGCGAAACAGGGGTGCTCCGTAACTGACGTAGGCGGGACGCAGGCGATGGCTTACCATGCGTCACCATGTCAGAGATCACGCGGGGCTGAGAGAGACCCTTTGCACCCGACCCGGGTAATACCGGCGTGGGAAGTTTCCGACTCCTCCAGTGGGGTAAGGTGTCCAGCACCGTTTCGTCCTTTTGCTTTCATGAGGAAAGGGCCCCATGCGTTGCCTTCCACAACATCCTTCGAATTCCCGTGAGTGCCTGCGCGCCGTGATGGCTTGCGCGGTTTTCACGCCTGTCACGGTCGTGCGTGTATGAGCGCGAGGACTTCACTTTCGGCCTCGCGTCCCGATGTCGCCGTGCTCGGCGGCGGGCTGTCCGGTCGCCTGCTGGCGTGGCAACTGATTCGCGCCAGCGCGCGCGTGGCGCTCTACGAGCGGGGCGATGCCGACGGGTCGTCCGCCGCCGGCTGGGTGGCGGCGGCCATGCTCGCGCCGCTGGCCGAGGCGGCCGTGGCCGAGCCGAGCATCGTCGAGATGGGCGCGCTCGGTCTCGAGCGCTGGCCCGGCATCATCGACACGCTGCCCGAACACGTCTTCTTCCAACGCAACGGCACGCTGGTCGTGTGGCATCAGCCCGACCGCGCCGAAGCCGTCATGTTCGACCGGCGCATGCGCGCGAATGCGCCGCCGGAACTGCTGCGCGGCGGCGTCGAGCGCATTGCGGGGGCGCAACTAAAAGACGTCGAACCGGCGCTTGCCGGTCGGTTCCAGGAAGGCTGGCTGCTGCCGAACGAGGGGCAACTGGACAACCGTCAGTTGCTGCGCGCGCTTGCCGCCGGTCTCGAGATGGCGGGCGCCGAACTGCACTGGCATACCGAGATTGCGGAAGGGGCGTATCCCGACGCCGGTCTCGTCATTGACTGCCGTGGGCTGGGCGCGCGCGAGGCGCTGACGCAACTGCGCGGCGTGCGTGGCGAAGTGGTGCGCATTCACGCGCCGGGTATCGGGTTGCGACGGCCGGTGCGGTTGCTGCATCCGCGCTATCCGATCTACATCGCGCCCAAGGAAAACGATCTGTACGTGATCGGTGCGACCGAACTCGAATCGGAGGACATGTCGCCGATGACAGTGCGCTCGGCGCTCGAACTGCTCTCGGCAGCGCATTCGCTGAACCCGGCGTTCGGCGAGGCGCGTATCGTCGAACTGAATGTCAATTGCCGTCCGGCGCTGCCCGACCACCTGCCGCGCGTGCAGTGGGACGGGGCGCGGTTGCTGCGCGTGAACGGTCTGTACCGTCACGGGTATCTGCTCGCGCCGGCGGTCACGGCAGAGGCCTGCGCATTGGCGCAGGCGTTGATGCAAACGACGGGAGCGCCGGCGATCGGTAATTTCAGTAATAAGGCCGGCAATCCAGCCGGTAACGCGTTCGACTGGGAGGCGTGGCGAGCCGGCCGGCCGTGGCCGGACCTGTTCCGTCAGGCATGAAAGGAAGCGAGGCAGCGCTAAGCGATGGACATCCATATCAATCAACAGACACTGAGCGTGGCCGAGACGGCGACGCTGGCCGAGGCGCTCGCCGCCTACGGCGCCAAGCCGCCGTTCGCGGCGGCAATCAACGGGCAGTTCGTGCCCAAGACGCAATACGCCGCGCGCACGCTCGCGCAGGGCGACAAGATCGACGTCGTGCAACCGGTGGCCGGAGGCTGACATGAACGCATTCACGGAATCGACCAATGTGGCCGCCAGCAGCACGCGCGACGCACTCACGCTTTACGACACCCGCTTCGGCAGCCGCTTCCTGCTCGGCACGTCGCGTTATCCGTCGCTGCAAGTGCTGGGCGACGCCATCGACGCCGCTCGTCCGGGCATGGTGACGGTGGCGTTGCGCCGTCAGTTGTCGGGCACGGGGGCGCAGGCGTCGGAAGGGCATTTCTGGGAGACGCTGCGCCGCCTGGCGGTGCCGGTGCTGCCCAACACCGCCGGTTGCCACTCGGTGCAGGAAGCCGTGACGACGGCGCAAATGGCGCGCGAAGTCTTCGAGACCGACTGGATCAAGCTCGAACTCATTGGCGACGACTACACGCTTCAGCCGGATCCGTTCGGTCTGGTGACGGCGGCCGAGCAACTGATTCGCGACGGCTTCAAGGTGCTGCCCTACTGCACGGAAGATCTGGTGCTGTGCCGTCGTCTGCTCGATGTCGGTTGCCAGGCGCTGATGCCGTGGGGCGCGCCTATCGGCACCGGCAAGGGTGTGATCAATCCATACGGTCTGCGTTTGCTGCGCGACCGTCTGCCGGACACGCCGCTGATCGTCGATGCGGGGCTCGGCCTGCCGTCGCACGCCTGTCAGGTCATGGAATGGGGCTACGACGGTGTGCTGCTCAACACCGCCGTGGCGCTCGCCGCGCAGCCGGCGGAGATGGCAGGTGCGTTCGCCGGCGCGATCAAGGCGGGCCGCGCGGCGTGGCTCGCGGGCCCGATGGCCGAGCGCGAGAGCGCCGAGGCCAGCACGCCGGTCGTCGGGGTGCCGTTCTGGCATCAGACGGACGCCTGATGATCCTGATTGCCCTGATCTCGATCGCGACCGGCACGGCCGGACACCGGACCGACAAGGAATTTTCATGACGACGCACGCTGGCGCCGCGGAGCTCGCGCATGTCCAATGCCTGCCCGCCGACGAACCCCTCGCCGAGGCCTGGCGGCAGGCGGCCAACGAGATTCGCGCCCGTCTGGCGCCGTGGCCGTCGAGCGCCACGTCGCCAGCCTGGCGCCTGCACGCGAAGACACCCGACGCCGTGGCCAGCGGCGATGTCGTCTGGCTGCCGCGCGTGCCGGAGAGCGGACTCGGCACGATGGCGTCGGTGAACGTGGACGCCTGGCGTGCGAGCGGCGCTGTCGTGTTGTGCACCAGCGCGCACGCGCAAGGGCATGTGCAGGACACGTTGTACACGCCCGATGGCGTGTATCGCGTGACGGGCGTCGACGATCCCGCGTTTCTCCCGGCCTTCGCCGCATTTCTCGATTGCGGCTTCGATCCGCACGACGCGCTCGTACTCGGGCGCGCCTGGCGTACCGACGGCAGTCATGCGCGTCATGAAGACGCCGACACGCTGGGCGCCTGGCCGACCGTGCTGGAGACGTTCCCCACCGTGCTCGGGCAGACCCCCTCGCCCGGGCCGTTTCCTGCGTGCCCGGCGCGACTCGGCCTCTACCCGGTCCTGCCGAGCGCAGACTGGTGCGGGCGCATGGCCGATCTTCAGGTCGGCACGGTGCAGTTGCGAATCAAGGACCCTGCGCATCCGGCGTTGCGTTCGGAGATCGAGCGCACGGTGGCCGCAGGCCGGCGTGTGACGCACGACAGCGCGTGGTTCATCAACGATCACTGGCGCGAAGCGGCGCAGGCCGGCGCTTACGGTGTGCACCTCGGTCAGGAAGACATGGCGGCGCTTTCGGCCGAGGAGGTCGCGACCTTGCATGCGAGCGGCATGCGGCTGGGCATCAGCACACATGGCTATTACGAAATGCTGGCGGCCCATCACTTCCGGCCGAGCTACCTGGCTGTGGGCGCCGTGTTCCCGACCACGACCAAACTGATCGCCACGGCCCCGCAGGGGCTGGCGAAGCTCGCGCGATATGTGAAGCTCATCGCGCCGCATTACCCGCTCGTGGCGATCGGCGGCATCGACGCGTCGAACCTGCCCGAGGTGCTCGATACCGGGGTGGGAAGTACGGCCGTCGTGCGTGCCGTGACGGAAGCGGCCGACGTGGCGGCCGCAGTGAAGGGAATGCAGCGCGTGTTCGCGCAGCGTGGGTGACGTGCCCGGCCCCCATATTTTCCTGACGTCGGGTTACAGCTTGCGCGACATCAGTACGGCCCCGTCGCCGTATCCGGCGAGTTTGGCGGCGATCTGCGGCGAGACGTCTGTCGTCACCTGGTAACCGAACCGTGCCCAGAATCCCTGTGACTGCTGCACCGCGACCAGGGCCGACGCTCGCAAGTCGAGCGATCGCGCTGCGCTGAGGGCTGCGGCATACAGCTCGCCGGCGACCCCCGCACCCCGGGTGCGCGGCGCCAGCGCCATGTCGTGCACGTACCAGCAGTCGGGGCGTTCGGGCAGGGCGTCGAGAATGGTATCGAGCGGGGGCGGAGCGCTCAGATGCCACGGATGTGTGAACAGATAGCCGGCGATGTCGGCCTGAGCGCCGTCGGGATTCAGGCCGGTTTTCACATCCACTGCGACCCAGCAGGTCCCCGGCGACAGCGTGAGACGCGAGGCGAGCGTGGCTTCCGATTCGAGCATGCCTTCGCCGTATGCCAGCGCCTGCACGGCCAATACGTGGGGAAGGTCGTCGATTCGCATCGGACGAATCCGAAAGTCAGAAGGCGCCGCAGAATGCGATCGAAGGGGGCGGAAAGGCTTGGGCGTAGGGGAGGACATCCCGGTCAACGATTTATTGCGTGAAACGCCGTATTGTAGCAACCGCACAACACCGGTGTCGCGACGTCTGCGGATAAGTCCTTGCCGCGGTTGGCTTTTTATAACGTTGCGTTCGTTGAAACGTTCCGACGCGAACCGTCGCGGGACCTGTAAAATCCCGCCGGGCAGCGCCGTTCCTTGCTTTCACCGGTCGGACTTGAACGGCATCGATTGGCAAACCCCCCTATAATTGGCGTTTTGCGCCGCACTATAAGACCCGAAACGTGCCTATCCCGAACCCGGAAAATTTGCTCGAATTGCGCGACGTCAGCTTCGGTTATGGCGAACGTCTCGTGCTTTCCGGGTTGAATATGCGGTTTCCCCGCGGCAAGGTCATTGCCGTCATGGGAGGCTCGGGCTGCGGCAAGACGACTGTCCTGCGCCTGATCGGCGGCCTTGTGCATGCCAGTCGCGGCGAAGTCGATTTCGACGGTACCGACGTCTCGACGCTCGATCGCGATGGCTGGTATCGGTTGCGCCGCCGCATGGGCATGCTGTTTCAGTTCGGCGCGCTGTTCACCGACATGACGGTGTTCGACAACGTGGCGTTCCCGCTGCGGGAACATACGCGTCTCGACGAAGCGCTGATCCGCGATCTCGTGCTGATGAAGCTCAATGCCGTGGGCCTGCGTGGTGCGCGCGACATGAAGCCGGCGGAGATTTCCGGCGGGATGGCGCGTCGCGTGGCGCTCGCCCGCACCATTGCGCTCGACCCGGACCTCGTCATGTACGACGAGCCGTTTACCGGGCTTGACCCGATTTCGATGGGCATCACGGCGAACCTGATTCGCAAGCTCAACGACGCGCTGGGCGCCACGTCGATCATCGTCTCGCACGACGTCGCGGAGACGTTCGCGATCGCCGACTACATTTATTTCATCAGCGAAGGCCGCATCGCCGCCGAGGGGACGCCCGACGTGCTGCGTGCCTCGAACGACCCGACGGTGCGTCAGTTCATCGACGCCCAGCCCGACGGGCCCGTGAAATTCCAGTATCCCGCGCCGCCGCTGGCGGAGGATTTCGGCATCGGAGCGCGTGCATGATTACGGCTATCGGCAGTTTCGTTCGCGGTCACGTCGAGCGCTTGGGGTACGGCGCCCGCATGTTCCTGCGCATGCTCGCGTCGAGCAGCGCGTTGTTGCGCCGGCCGCGTCTGGTGACCGACCAGATCCATTTCGTCGGCAACTACTCGTTCGTGATCATTGCCGTCTCGGGGCTGTTCGTCGGCTTCGTGCTCGGTTTGCAAGGCTATTACACGCTCAACAAGTACGGCTCGGAGCAGGCGCTCGGCCTGCTCGTGGCGCTCTCGCTGGTGCGCGAACTGGGGCCGGTGGTCACGGCGCTGCTGTTCGCCGGTCGCGCGGGCACGTCGCTCACCGCCGAGATTGGCCTGATGAAGGCCGGTGAGCAACTGACGGCCATGGAAATGATGGCGATCGATCCGATCGCGCGCGTGGTCGCTCCGCGCTTCTGGGCGGGCGTGATCGCCATGCCGGTGCTCGCGGCGATCTTCTCGGCGGTCGGCATCTTCGGCGGCTACCTCGTCGGCGTGCAGTTGATCGGTGTGGATTCCGGCGCGTTCTGGTCGCAGATGCAGGGCGGCGTGGACGTGTGGTCCGACGTCGCGAACGGCGTCGTCAAGAGTATTGTGTTCGGTATCGCCGTCACATTCATCGCGCTGTATCAGGGCTTCGAAGCACAGCCGACGCCGGAAGGCGTGTCGCGTGCTACGACGCGGACGGTCGTGCAGGCGTCGCTGGCCGTTCTCGGTCTCGACTTCCTGCTCACGGCCCTCATGTTCAGCTAACGGGCCGGCTCGCCTGCCAAGACATAGACAGACAGTTTGCGCACACTGACATAATGAAAAAACACCCCCTCGACTTCTGGGTTGGCCTGTTCGTGGTTATCGGTTTCGCAGCGCTGCTGTTCCTCGCGCTCAAAGCCGGCAACATGAGTTCGCTGTCGTTCTCGAGCACGTATCCGGTCACGGTGCGCTTCGACAACATCGGCGGCCTGAAACCGCGCGCGGCGGTCAAGAGCGCGGGCGTGGTGGTGGGCCGCGTGGCGTCGATTCAGTTCGACGACAAGCGCTATCTGGCCGACGTCACGCTCAACATCGATTCGCAATATCAGTTCCCGAAGGACTCGTCGGCGAAGATTCTGACGTCGGGTCTGCTCGGGGAGCAATACATCGGGCTCGAACCCGGGGGGGACGATCAGATGCTCAAGGGCGGTGATACGATCACGCTCACGCAGTCTGCCATCGTGCTCGAAAACCTGATCGGTCAATTCCTGTACAACAAGGCAGCAGACGCCGGCGGCGCCCAGTCGGGCGGTGCACCGGCGGCACCGGCGACGGCACCCGCACCGGCGCCTGGGGCAGCAACGGCAACCCAAGGAAAATAAGAGAAAATGACCAGCTTCCGTACTTCGGCAGTGTTGGCGGTCGGCGCGTTGGCGCTGGCGGGATGCGCCACTGTCACGAATCCCAACCCCGCCGACCCCGTCGAAGGTTTCAACCGTTCGATGTACAAGTTCAACGACTCGCTCGACAAAGCGGTGCTCGTGCCGGTCGCGAAGGGCTACCGTTTCGCCGTGCCGGAACCGGCGCGCGACATGGTCACGAACTTCTTTTCCAACGTGGGCGACGTCTACAACTTCGCCAACAACCTGCTTCAGCTCGAAGTCACGGCCGCCGTTCAGGATCTGATGCGTATCACGATCAATACGGTGTTCGGCGTCGGTGGTCTGGTCGACTTCGCTACGCCGGCCGGGCTGCCCAAGCACAGCCAGGATTTCGGCGTGACGCTGGGCAAATGGGGCGTGCCTGATGGTCCGTACCTCGTGCTGCCGCTGCTCGGCCCGAGCACGGTGCGCGACACCGTCGGCATGGCCGGCAACATGTTCATCGACCCGACGTCGTACATCAAACCGGATTGGGTGAGCTACTCGCTCTACGGCGTTCGTCTCGTGAACACGCGCGCCAACCTGCTCGATGCGTCGAACCTGCTCGAAGCCGCCGCGCTCGATCCGTACTCGTTCACGCGCGACGCCTATCTGGCGCGTCGCAAGTACCTGATCAACGGCGGTGCGTCGAACGACGCCTCGCTGCCGAACTACGAAGAGGACGACGGAGCTGCCGCCGCTACAGGTGCCACGGGCGCTGCGGCCGGCGGTACGAGCGGTCAGCCGATGCCTGCCAAGCCGGCTGCGGGCGCTGGTGCTCCGGCGCCGGCCTCCGGTGCGCAGGCGGAGCCGGAAGCACCGGAAGCGCCGCAAGGCTCACCCTTGCCGGGCAAGATGGTGCCGGGCGGTCTGCCGTTCCGTCGCTGATCGGCCAAAGAACGACGGGGCGTCCCGCTCGCCGGGGCGTCGACGGCAGAAGCCCCCGCCGGATTTCGGGGCAACAGTTTGTTACACGACGCTGCCGTCATTCCGAGAACTCCCGACGCGAAGCGGGTATCCAAACCCGCAACACTCGTCACTCGAAAGAGGAAGTCCACAATGAAGAAGTTCTGGCTCATTCCCGTCATGGCTTTCATGACGTACGCCGCCGCCGGTCCCGTGCTGGCACAGGCTCAAGCCCCCGACGCGCTCGTCAAGCAGACCGTTACCGAAGTGATGGCCGCCGCCAAGAGCGATCCGAACATCCAGAAGGGCGATCTGAACAGCATCACGCGTCTGGTGGAACAAAAGATTCTGCCGCACGCGGACTTCACGCGCACCACGCAACTGGCCACCGGGCCGGCATGGCGTAGCGCGACGCCGCAACAGCGTGACCAACTGACGGCACAGTTCAAGTCGCTGCTGCTGCGCACCTACGCCGGCGCCATTGCACAGATTCGCGACCAGCAGGTCGACTACAAGCCGTTCCGCGGCCAGCCGGGCGATACCGACGCCGTGGTGTACACCAGCGTCATCAACAACGGTCAGCCGATCGAACTCGATTACCGTTTGTACAAGACGCAAACCGGCGAATGGAAGCTCTACGACCTGAACGTGCTCGGCGCCTGGCTGATCCAGACGTACAAGACTCAGTTCAGCGAAAAGATCAACCAGTCGGGTATCGACGGTCTGATCAAGTTCCTGACCGAGCGTAATCAACAACTCGCAGGTGGCAAGTAAGTCCATGCTCGCGTTGCAGACCGACCTGACTCACGACACCGCCGGCGAGGTCCTCGCGCAGGCCATCGATCGCATCGACGCGGGCGAGACCCAGGTCGACTGCGCCGGGCTGACGCACTTCGACTCGTCGGCGCTCGCAGTGCTGCTGGCGTTGCGTCGTCATGCGAGCCGGCGTGGTGCGACGTTGGCGTTCACTAACTTGCCGGCCGGGTTGGCCAGTCTCGCGCTCGTGTACGGTGTCGACCATCTGCTCTCGAGCTGATTCGTCTGGCCGCATGTCGCCCGACGAAGAAGCGCCGTCTCGCAACGGCGCTTTTTTTATGACCGAGCGCACGGCGGACTGTTTCTCGGGGGCGGCTGGTGCGTTACCCAAGTTACCGGGCCGTTCGGGCGCCGTAGGCGCGCGCGAGCACGGCCACCACCGGCTTCCTTTATAATCAGGGGTTTTCTGCCGACTTTTGGGCAGTGACCCCCTTCCGGGCTTCGACGCTGCCATCATGGCGGCTAACGCGATCCCGAAAACAATAATGGCGTACCCGGCAAGACGGGTGCGTGCAGTCCATGGCCGCCATCGAAATCCGTAACGTCAAAAAACGCTATCAGGCGTTGCAGGCGCTCAAAGGCGTCAGCTTCTCGATCGAAGAAGGTGAATTCTTCGGTCTGCTCGGGCCCAACGGGGCTGGTAAGACGACGCTGATCAGCATTCTCGCGGGCCTTGCGCGCGCAGATTCGGGCAGCATCAGCGTGCTCGGCCACGACGTGGTGCGCGACTACCGTAACGCGCGACGCAAGCTCGGTGTGGTGCCGCAGGAACTCGTCTTCGACCCTTTCTTCTCGGTGCGCGAAACGCTGCGTATTCAGTCCGGCTATTTTGGGCTAAAGCGCAACGACGACTGGATCGACGAAGTGATGGCTAACCTCGATCTGACCGACAAGGCGAATGCGAACATGCGCCAGCTCTCGGGCGGCATGAAGCGGCGCGTGCTCGTGGCGCAGGCGCTCGTGCATCGCCCGCCGGTGATCGTGCTCGACGAGCCGACCGCCGGCGTCGATGTCGAACTGCGCCAGACGCTCTGGAAGTTCATCTCGCGTTTGAATAGCGAAGGCCACACCATCGTGCTGACCACGCACTACCTCGAAGAGGCCGAAGCGCTGTGCGACCGCATCGCGATGCTCAAGCGCGGCGAAGTCGTGGCGCTCGAGCGTACGGCGTCGTTGTTGCAGCGCTTTGCGGGCACGCGACTCGTGTTGCGCTTCAAGCAAGGGACGTTGCCGGCCGAATTGCGTCCGTTGCTGGTGGACGCTCAACCAGCGAACGGACCGCAGTTCGCGCTGCGTCTGTCCGGCTGCGACGAGGTGGAATCCATTCTCGCCACCTGCCGGGCGGCAGGCGGCATCGTCGAGGATATCGACATTCAGAAGGCCGATCTCGAGGACGTATTCGTGCAGATCATGTCGGGCTCGCGTGCACAGGAGGTCACGGCATGATCGGCTTCCGCACGTTGTTCTATAAGGAAGTGCTGCGCTTCTGGAAGGTCAGTTTCCAGACCGTGGCCGCGCCGGTGCTCACCGCGCTGCTTTATCTGATGATCTTCGGCCACGTGCTCGAAGATCGCGTGAAGGTCTACGACCAGATCAGTTACACGTCCTTCCTCGTGCCCGGGCTGGTGATGATGAGCGTGTTGCAGAACGCGTTCGCCAACAGCTCGTCGTCGCTGATTCAGTCGAAGATCACGGGCAACCTGGTATTCGTGCTGCTGCCCCCGCTCTCGCATTGGGAGATGTTCGGCGCGTATGTGCTCGCGGCCGTCGTGCGTGGGCTGGCCGTGGGGCTTGGCGTGTTCGTGGTGACGGTTTCGTTCACGCATCTGACGTTCGCCGCGCCGCTGTGGATCATTGGCTTCGCCTTCCTGGGCGCCGCCATTCTCGGCACGCTCGGACTGATCGCGGGCATCTGGGCCGAGAAATTCGATCAGCTCGCGGCGTTCCAGAACTTCCTGATCATGCCGGCGACGTTCCTTGCGGGCGTGTTTTACTCGATTCAATCGCTGCCGCCGTTGTGGCAGGCTGTCTCGCATTTCAACCCGTTCTTTTACATGATCGACGGGTTTCGCTACGGCTTCTTCGGCGTGTCCGACGTGGCCCCGACGACCAGTCTCACCGTTGTCGGCGCGACCTTCCTGATACTCGCTGCCGTGGCGCTGAATCTGCTGCGCCGTGGCTACAAACTGCGTCACTGAACTTCTCCAGGATCAGCCATGCTGCCTACCCCCGAACAAATCAAACAGTACATCGAAGCCGGTCTGGCTTGCGAACATGTGGCCGTCGAAGGCGACGGTCAGCACTTCTTCGCGACCATCGTGAGCGCGCAATTCGAAGGCAAGCGCCTCATCGCGCGTCACCAACTCGTGTACGGCGCGCTGGGCGACCGCATGAAGGCCGAAATTCACGCGCTCTCGATGAAGACGCTGACGCCGGCGGAGTATCAGGCGCAATGAGGATTACGCAAGAAAGCGCTGGCGTTGCCGGCAACGGCGAGGCTGCCGCCGGCGAGCGCGTGGCCGCGGACCACCTGGAAATCGAAGGCGGCGAGCGGCTGGCAGGAGAGATTGCCGTCTCGGGCGCCAAGAACGCGGCATTGCCGATCCTGTGCGCGAGCCTGCTGACGGCCGAGCCGCTGGTGCTGGGCAACGTCCCGGATCTGCACGACGTGCGCACCATGCTGACGCTGCTCGCCCGTATGGGCGTGAAGGTCGAGCGCCACGGCGAGTCGGTGACGCTCGATGCCTCGCAGATCACCGAGCCGGCTGCCCCTTACGAGCTGGTCAAGACCATGCGCGCCTCGATTCTGGTGCTCGGCCCGCTGCTGGCCCGATGCGGTGAGGCGCGCGTGTCGCTGCCGGGCGGTTGCGCCATCGGCGCGCGTCCCGTCGACCAGCACATCAAGGGTTTGCAGAAGATGGGCGCGGAAATCACGCTCACGCACGGCGATATCGTCGCGCGCGTGTCGCGCCTGCATGGCGAGACGCTCGTGACCGACATGATCACCGTCACGGGCACGGAAAACCTGCTCATGGCCGCCACGCTCGCCGACGGCGTGACCGTGCTGGCCAACGCCGCACGTGAGCCGGAAGTGACCGATCTGGCCAATCTGCTGGTGAAGATGGGCGCGAAGATCGAAGGCATCGGAACCGACCGTCTGGTCGTGACCGGCGTGACCCGCTTGCATGGTGCAACGCATGATGTCGTGCCCGATCGCATCGAGGCGGGCACGTTCCTGTGTGCGGCGGTCGCCACGCGTGGCGACATCACGCTGCGCCGGGTGGTACCGGGGACGCTCGACGCCGTCATCGAGAAGCTGCGCGAAACCGGCGCGAACGTGACCGGCGGTGCGGACTGGCTGCGCGTGCAGATGGATCGCCGCGCCCGTGCCGTGAGCTTCCGCACGTCGGAGTATCCGGCGTTCCCGACCGATATGCAGGCGCAGTTCATGGCGCTGAACTGCATTGCGGAAGGCGCCTCGCAGGTCGTCGAGACGATCTTCGAGAATCGCTTCATGCATGTGCAGGAATTGACCCGTCTGGGCGCGAATATCGGCATCGAGGGCAACACGGCGCGCATTTCGGGCGTGGATCGCCTGTCCGGCGCGCACGTGATGGCCACCGACCTGCGCGCGTCCGCCAGTCTGATCGTCGCGGGGCTGACGGCCGATGGCCGCACCCTCGTGGACCGTATTCATCACCTCGATCGCGGCTATCATCGTATCGAGGCCAAGTTGTGCGCCGTGGGCGCGCGAATCCGGCGTGTCGAAGCGCGCCAGGGAGAGATTGCATGAGTTCCGCCAAGTCGGCTACGTCGGCCAAGCCGCTAGCCCAGCCGTTGACGCTGGCGCTCTCGAAAGGGCGTATCTTTACGGAGACGCTGCCGTTGCTGGCCGCCGCCGGCATCGAAGTCACGGAAGACCCGGAGACCTCGCGCAAGCTGATTTTGCCGACGACCGATCCGAATCTGCGCGTGATCATCGTGCGGGCGACGGACGTGCCGACGTACGTGCAGTACGGCGCCGCCGATTTCGGCGTGGCCGGTAAGGACGTACTCATCGAGCACGGCGGCGGTGGCCTGTATCAGCCGATCGATTTGAACATTGCCCGTTGCCGCATGTCTGTCGCTGTACCGAACGGCTTCGACTATGCGAACGCGGTACGTCAGGGGGCGCGCCTGCGGGTGGCGACCAAGTATGTGCACGTGGCGCGTGAGCACTTCGCGGCCAAGGGCGTGCACGTCGACCTGATCAAGCTGTACGGCTCGATGGAGCTGGGCCCGCTCGTGGGTCTGGCCGACGCGATCGTCGATCTGGTGAGCACCGGCGGCACGCTGCGGGCCAACAATCTGGTGGAAGTGGAGGAGATCATGGATATCTCGTCCCGCCTCGTGATCAACCAGGCTGCGCTCAAGTTGAAACGCGAGTCGTTGCAGCCTATTCTGGATGCCTTCGAGCAGGCATCCCGGCAAACAGCATGAAACTCGACATTCGCAAACTCGATTCGACCGCAGAAGTCTTCGCGACGCAGTTGCGCGATGTGCTCGCGTTCGAGGCGAGCGAAGACGCCGCCATCGACCGTGCGGCCGCTGAAATCCTCGCCGATGTGAAGACCCGCGGTGACGCGGCCGTCATCGAATACACCAACAAGTTCGACCGCCTGAGCGCGGCGGAGATGGGCGCGCTGGAGTTGCCCGCCGACGTGCTGGCCGCTGCGCTCGAAAGCCTCGAGCCGAAGCGTCGTGCGGCACTCGAAGCCGCCGCTGCCCGCGTGCGAGCCTATCACGAGAAGCAGCGCATCGAATGCGGCAGCCATAGCTGGCAGTACACCGAGTCGGACGGCACGGTACTCGGCCAGAAAGTCACGCCGCTCGATCGCGTGGGCATTTACGTGCCGGGCGGCAAGGCGGCGTATCCGTCGTCCGTGCTGATGAACGCGATTCCGGCGCGTGTGGCCGGCGTCAAGGAAATCGTCATGGTCGTGCCCACGCCGGACGGCGTGCAGAACCCGCTGGTGCTCGCCGCCGCGCACATTGCCGGGGTGGACCGTGTGTTCACCATCGGTGGCGCGCAGGCGGTCGGCGCACTGGCTTATGGCACCGAGACGGTGCCTGCCGTCGACAAGATCGTCGGGCCGGGCAATGCGTTCGTGGCGGCGGCCAAGCGTCGCGTGTTCGGCACTGTCGGCATTGACATGATCGCCGGTCCGTCGGAAATTCTCGTGATCTGCGACGGCTCGACCGACCCCGACTGGGTCGCGATGGACCTGTTCTCGCAAGCCGAACACGACGAACTCGCACAATCGATTCTGCTGTGCCCGGACGCCGAGTACATCGCTCGCGTGTACGCTTCGCTGGAGCGTCAGATCGACGACATGCCGCGTCGTGAAGTGATCGCCGCGTCGTTGCAGGGTCGCGGCGCGTTGATCAAGGTGCGCGATATGGCGGAAGCCTGCGAGATCGCGAACGTGATCGCGCCCGAGCACCTCGAAATCTCCGCCGAGACGCCGCAGCAGTGGGGCGACAAGATCCGCCACGCCGGGGCGATCTTCCTCGGCAAGTTCACGAGCGAAAGCCTGGGCGACTACTGCGCCGGCCCGAACCACGTGCTGCCGACGTCGCGCACCGCGCGCTTCTCGTCGCCGCTGGGCGTGTACGACTTCATCAAGCGTTCCAGCCTCATCGAGGTGAGCGAGGGCGGTGCCCGTATGCTCGGCGAGATCGCGGCCGAACTGGCGTACGGCGAAGGCCTGCAAGCGCACGCGCGCAGCGCCGAATACCGTCTGCATCACGAGTCCTGACATGCGCGACGACGCCCTGCGGCCCGCGTATTGTCAGACGACGCCGGCCACGGCCCGGCGTCGGACCTGCGCAAATGCCTCTCTTTTCCTGTCATCGCTGCCCGCCCGCCTTGTACGGGCCGGGCTGCGTGCCGGCGGGCTTGCCGTCGTGTGGTTCGGTCTCGGGCTGACGGCCGGCACAGCCGCGCACGCCGCCGGCAGCTATTGTCAGCACGCCACGTTCGAAGGCGCGTCCGTCCAGAAGATGACGGTGTGTGTGCGACGTCAGGCGTTCGACAACGACGTCTACGTGCTGCGCCTGAACGGCAAGACCGCGTTGCGCGGCACCGACGACGAAGTCGCGCACGGCGTGTTCGGCCGCGTGGGCAACCGGCTCGTCGCCATGCGCTGTGAAGCCGAGGCGTCGCCGGCCCGGGTGAGCCCGGCCGTGGCGCAGGCGCTGTCCTGGCAGACGGGCGTGCGCGTACAGCGCATTACCGATGCGCTGGGTAGTGTCGAGACCGGCCGTCGTTGCTCCGTCAAGATCGATGGCGCCGACGCCGGTTTGCTGACGTTCGCTTTCAACTGACGCCCATTTTCAGCCCACCCGCGCCACCCCACGCCAACCTTAGCCAACCCGCTCCCTCAAATCCATTCCCATGTCCGTCAGCCAAGTGATTCGCTCCGATGTGCTCGCCATGAGTACGTATGCCGTGCCCGATGCCAGCGGCTTCCTCAAGCTCGACGCGATGGAGAACCCCTACGGGCTGCCGGACGCGCTGCGCACCGCGCTGGGGCAGCGGCTGGCCGACGTGGCGCTAAACCGCTACCCGGCGCCGCGTCCGCAGGCCTTGCTGGAGAAGCTCGCGCGCACGATGCGCGTGCCGGCGGGCGCGAATCTGCTGCTGGGCAACGGCTCGGACGAAATCATCAGCATGATCGCGACGGCGACGGCTCGCCCGGGGGCGGCAGTCATTGCGCCGACGCCGGGTTTCGTGATGTATGAGATGTCGTCGCGCTTCGCGGGCATCGCGTTCGTGGGCGTGCCGCTGCGGCCGGATTTCTCGCTCGATATGCCGGCCATGCTGAACGCGATTGCCGCGCATCCGGGCGCGGTGCTGTATCTGGCGTATCCGAACAACCCGACCGGCAACCTGTTCGCGGACGAGGACATCGAGACGCTGGTGCGCGCGGCCGGCAACGGGCTGGTCGTGATCGACGAGGCTTACCAGCCGTTCGCCGGCAAGACCTGGATGCCGCGCGTGACGGCATTTGCGAACCTGCTGGTGATGCGCACCGTCTCGAAGCTCGGGCTGGCGGGCATTCGCCTTGGGTACGTGGCGGGCAGCGCCGAGTGGCTGGACCAGCTCGACAAGGTGCGTGCCCCTTACAACGTGAACGTGTTGACGCAGGCTTGCGCCGAATTCATGCTCGATCACCTCGACGTGCTCGACGCGCAGGCGGGCGAATTGCGTGCCGAGCGGGCGCGGCTGGCGGCCGCCGTGGCGGCGCTTCCCGGGGTGACGGTGTTCCCGAGCGACGCCAATTTCCTGCTGGTTCGGGTGCCGGATGCCGACAAAACCCACGCCGGCCTGCTCGCACACAAGGTGTTGATCAAAAACGTGGGTAAAATGCACGTATTGCTGGCCAATTGCCTCAGATTGACGGTCGGCACCCCCACGGAGAATGCGGCAATGGTCAAGGCCCTGGCCGCATCGCTCTAACAAGCTATACGACGAGAACTCATCATCATGCGCATTGCGGAAGTCGTTCGCGATACCAGCGAAACGCAAATACGCGTCAAGATCGACCTGGACGGCACCGGCCGTAAGACCCTCGATACCGGCGTGCCGTTTCTGGACCACATGCTCGACCAGATCGCGCGCCACGGCCTCATCGATATGGATATCGAAGCCAAGGGCGATACCTACATCGACGATCACCATACGGTGGAAGACGTCGGTATCACGCTGGGTATGGCGGTCGCCAAGGCCATCGGCGACAAGAAGGGCATCGTGCGCTACGGCCACAGCTACGTGCCGCTCGACGAAGCACTCTCGCGTGTGGTGATCGACTTCTCGGGTCGTCCGGGCCTCGAATTCCATGTGCCTTTCACGCGCGCTCGCGTGGGCCATTTCGACGTCGACCTGCTCATCGAATTTTTCCGCGGTTTCGTGAATCACGCGGGCGTCACGCTGCATATCGACAACCTGCGCGGCATCAACGCCCATCACCAGTGCGAAACGGTGTTCAAGGCGTTCGGCCGTGCGCTGCGCATGGCGGTCGAGATCGATTCGCGTGCGGCGGGTGTCGTGCCGTCCACGAAGGGTAGCCTCTGAGGTTCCTGAAAGGTCTGTGATGTCAGCGTGACCGGCGAGATCCGCCGGATAGCCCGCCGGACGCAAGCCCGGCGCCCCTGCGAAGATTCATGACCGGCCGGACGCCGGCGCTCGTGCCTCCCTGCACTCCGGCTCGTCCGGTGGTTCCTTATGACGCTCGACGCCTTCAAGTTCTTCATCTCGCTGCTGGCACTGATCAACCCGCTCGGGGCGATCCCGCTGTTCATCAGCCTGACGTCCACGCAGACGCGTGCTGAGAAGCGCCATACGATCAACGTCGCGGCGATTGCCGTGGCGCTGGTGGTGGCGGGCTCCGGGCTGTTCGGCGAGGCGATCATCCGCTTCTTCGGTATCTCGATCGCGTCGCTGGAAGTCGGCGGCGGAGTGATCATGCTGCTCATGGCAGTGAACATGATCAACGCGCAGACGGGCAACACGCGGGCGACGGCTGAAGAGCGTCACGAAGCGGAGGAGCGGCCGAACATCGCCGTGGTGCCGCTCGCGATTCCGCTGCTGACCGGGCCGGGCACGATCAGCACCGTGATCATCTACTCGGGACGCGCGCACGGCTGGGCTCAGATTCTGTCGCTCATGGCGATCGGCGTGGGGGTCGGGGCGGTGTGCTGGATGGCGCTGCGCAGCGCAGGCCGGATCGAAGGCTGGCTGGGGCGCACGGGCATCAACATCGGCACGCGTCTGATGGGGTTGATCCTCTCGGCGCTGGCCGTGGAATTCATTATCGATGGTTTGAAAATACTGCTGCCGGGTTTGAGATGAATAAGATTGCGATTGTCGACTACGGAATGGGCAACCTGCGCTCGGTCTATCAGGCGCTGCGGGCCGCAGCCCCCGAGGCCGACGTGAGCATCAGCAGCGACGCCGCCGAGATTCGCGCCGCCGACCGCGTGGTGCTGCCGGGGCAGGGCGCGATGCGCGACTGCATGGGCTGCCTGAACGAGTCGGGGCTGCGCGAAGCGGTCGTCGAGGCCGCCGCCACCAAGCCGATGTTCGGCGTGTGCGTGGGCGAGCAGATGCTGTTCGATATGTCGGACGAGGGCAACACGCCCGCGCTCGGCCTGCTGCCGGGGCGCGTGGTGCGCTTCGATCTCGAAGGTCAGGTGCAGGACGACGGTTCGCGCTTCAAAGTGCCGCAAATGGGCTGGAACCGCGTGCGTCAGACGCAGGGCAATCACCCGATCTGGGCCGGCGTGCCCGACGACAGCTATTTTTACTTCGTGCACAGCTACTACGTGGTGCCCGCCAGGCCCGAACTGACGGCCGGCGAAACGGTCTATGGAGTGCCCTTTACCTGTGCTGTGGCCCAAGATAATATCTTCGCCACCCAGTTTCACCCGGAAAAGAGCGCCCAGGCCGGCCTTGCGCTTTATCGCAATTTTGCGCAGTGGAAGCCCTGATGAATACCCGTGCGGTGCGGCGGCTCGCGGTTTCCTCCCAGAGCTTGCTCTCCATCACGGCTTATACTGTGTCATGTTGATAAATCCGATCCCGACGCGCCGGAGTCCGGCAAGACCGGGGTCGGTTTTGTGTTGTCCGCGTACCTCGCGAATCCCTTTTACTTCCCACTAGCGACGTTTCACGATTGCCTATGCTGCTCATCCCGGCCATCGACCTTAAAGACGGTCAATGTGTTCGCCTCAAACAAGGCGACATGGATCAAGCCACCGTATTCTCGGAGGACCCCGCCGCCATGGCCCGACATTGGGTCGATCAGGGCGCGCGCCGTCTCCATCTGGTGGACTTGAACGGCGCATTTGCCGGCAAGCCGCGTAACGAAGCGGCCATCCGCGCCATCATTCAGGAAGTGGGCGCTGACATTCCTGTGCAGCTTGGCGGCGGCATTCGTGACCTGGGGACCATCGAACGCTATCTCGACGACGGGTTGTCGTACGTCATCATCGGCACGGCGGCGGTGAAGAATCCCGGCTTCCTGCGCGATGCATGCAGCGCGTTCGGCGGGCATATCATCGTCGGCCTCGACGCCAAGGACGGCAAAGTCGCCACCGACGGCTGGAGCAAGCTCACCGGCCATGAAGTCGTGGATCTGGCGCGCAAGTTCGAGGATTACGGCGTCGAGTCGATCATCTACACCGATATCGGCCGCGACGGCATGCTCCAGGGCATCAACATCGACGCGACCGTGCGCCTGGCGCAGGCCGTGACCGTGCCGGTGATCGCCAGCGGCGGTCTGTCGAACCTGGAAGATATCGATGCCCTGTGCAAGGTCGAGGGGGAAGGCGTCCAAGGCGTCATCTGCGGCCGCGCCATCTACTCGGGCGATCTGAATTTCTCGGCGGCGCAAACGCGTGCCGACGAGCTTTCCGAAGGAGCGGCATAAGCGGGACGACGGCTGACCCCGTCTCGCTCGCCAATATCATGGCTCTCGCTAAACGCATCATCCCGTGTCTGGACGTGACGGCCGGCCGCGTGGTCAAGGGCGTCAATTTCGTCGAACTTCGCGACGCGGGCGACCCCGTCGAGATCGCCCGCCGCTATGACGAGCAGGGCGCCGACGAACTGACGTTCCTCGACATCACCGCGACCTCCGACGGGCGCGATCTCATTCTGCCGATCATCGAAGCGGTGGCCGCGCAGGTCTTCATCCCGCTGACGGTGGGCGGCGGCGTGCGTGAAGTCGCGGACGTGCGACGTCTGCTCAATGCCGGCGCCGACAAGGTCAGCATGAACTCGTCGGCCGTAGCGAACCCGCAACTGGTGGCCGACGCGGCAGCCAAGTACGGCTCGCAGTGCATCGTCGTGGCGATCGACGCCAAGCGTGTCTCGGCCGACGGCGAAGCGCCGCGCTGGGAAGTCTTCACGCATGGCGGGCGCAAGAACACCGGCCTGGACGCCGTGGCGTGGGCAAAGCAGATCGAAGCGCTGGGCGCCGGCGAAATCCTGCTCACGAGCATGGATCGCGACGGCACCAAGAGCGGTTTCGATCTGGCGCTCACCCGCGCAGTGTCGGACGCCGTGAGCATTCCCGTGATCGCCTCGGGCGGCGTGGGATCGCTGGCCGATCTGGCCAACGGCGTGACGCAAGGCCATGCGGACGCGGTGCTCGCCGCGAGCATCTTTCACTATGGCGAGCACACGGTCGGCGAAGCGAAGCGCTTCATGGCCGATAAAGGCATTTCGGTACGCCTCTGAACGGAAATCGACGCATCATGACTCAGAATTGGCTGGACAAGGTTAGTTGGGACGCGCAGGGCCTCGTGCCCGTGATCGCGCAGGAAGTCGGCAGCAACGACGTGCTGATGTTCGCCTGGATGAACCGTGAAGCGCTCGCGCGCACGGTGCAAATCGGCGAGGCCGTCTATTACTCGCGCTCGCGCAAGCGTCTGTGGCACAAGGGCGAGGAATCGGGCCACGTGCAGAAGGTGCACGAGATCCGTCTCGATTGCGATGAAGACGTGGTGCTGCTCAAGGTCACGCAGAACGACGGGATCGCGTGCCATACCGGCCGTCACTCCTGCTTCTTCCAGAAGTTCGAGGGCAACGCCGAGACGGGGCAGTGGACTACCGTCGAACCGGTGCTCAAGGACCCGAGCAAGATTTACGACAAGTGAGCACCATGAACGATACGCTCGAACGTGTTGCCGAAGTGATCGCCTCGCGTAAGGGCGGCGATCCCGACAAGTCGTACGTGGCCCGTCTGTTCCACAAGGGCGACGACGCCATTTGCAAGAAGATCGGCGAAGAAGCGACGGAAGTCGTGCTTGCCGCCAAGGACATTCGTATCGGCGGTGCCGACGATCTGCGCCGGAAGCTGGTCAACGAGACCGCCGATCTATGGTTCCACTGCATGGTGTTGCTCGCCCATCATGACCTGAGCCCGAACGAAGTGCTCGCCGAACTGGCGCGCCGCGAAGGACTGTCGGGGCTCGTCGAGAAGGCGCAACGCGGCACGCGCGGCGAGCACGCGGACTGATGCCGCGTTGTTTGTCGACGAGCCGGCTTCATCCGTCCGTCACTGCCGCCTTCGACCGTATCGCCGCGTCGGGGCGGGCAGGCTTTCAAGAGGAGGCGCTTCATGAACGATCCGCATAGCCCCGGCTCGTCCGGCTCCCCCGGCAGCCCGGACCATCCCTATACCGTGAACGCGCCCAATATCGTGACTGCCCCGACCGAGGAGCAGGAGCGCGCGATGCGCAAGCTCACGCACGTGCTTTACGCGCTTTATGCGTTGTTCTGGCTCACGGGCGGTGTTACGGCCATCGTGGCCATCATCATCAATTACATCAAGCGCGACGACGCCGTCGGCACGCTCTACGCTTCGCACTTCACGTGGCAGATCCGGACCTTCTGGTGGTCGGTGGCATGGGCGGTGCTCGGTCTGGCGCTTGCCGTGGTGCTGGTCGGCTTTGCGATTCTCTGGGTGCTGGGCATCTGGACGCTGTATCGAATCGTCAAGGGCTGGCTCTACCTGAACGACAACAAACCCATGTACGCGACGCGGGCCTGAGCGCCGCGATCCCACGCAAAGCAAGGAAGCTCAAGAGGAAGACACACGCATGACGCACGAAAACTGTATCTTCTGCAAAATCGTCGCCGGGCAGATCCCGAGCGCACAAGTCTATGCCGACGACGACGTCGTGGTATTCAAGGACATCAATCCGGCCGCGGATCTGCATCTGCTGATGGTGCCGCGCAAGCACATCGCCACGTTGCAGGATTGCCAGCCGGAAGATCAGGCGCTGCTGGGCAAGATGATGCTGCTCGCGCCGAAGCTGGCCGCCGAACAGGGCTATCGCTTCGACGGCGATGCGACGAACATCGAGGGCAACGGTTTTCGCGTCGTGATGAACACCGGGCCGGGCGGCGGCCAGGAGGTTTATCATCTTCACATGCACATTCTGGCCGGACCGCGGCCGTGGAAGCGCATGTAAACAGCGAGTTTTCCGGGAATAACGTGACGTCTTGCCGCGTTATATGGCCAGAACGTGCAACGCTCACGCATCGGGAAAGGTTTCACGAAACATTTATTTCTACCCGGCGCCGTGCGCGGTTACGATGCTGGACGTGACGTGCAATGTGCCACAATGGGGCACGTGGTCGCGAAACACGGGGCAAACACAGCGCGCTGCGCAGCAGACCACGGGGTCGCGGGCAGTCGGGCTCGACAAAACCTCGTCGCGAAGCGGCAGGGGTAAGCAAACGCAAGGAGAGTGGTCATGGGTTCGTTGAGTATTTGGCACTGGCTGATCGTGCTGGTGATCGTGATGATGGTGTTCGGCACCAAGAAGCTGCGTAATATCGGCAGCGACCTCGGTGGCGCGGTCAAGGGCTTCAAGGACGGCATGAAGGAAGGCGAAGGCGCCCCCGGTGCCAAGGAAGACCCGGCGGCTGCCAAGGAACTGCGCGATTCGACCACCATCGACGTGCAGGCCAAGGACGCGAGCAATCACAAGCAAGGCTAAGCCGGCGTCGACATGATCGATCTCGGTCTTTCCAAACTCATGTTGATCGGCGTGGTCGCGCTGGTCGTGATCGGTCCTGAGCGTCTGCCCAAGGTTGCCCGCACGGCGGGTGCGCTCTTCGGGCGTGCGCAGCGCTATATCAACGACGTGAAGGCCGAAGTGAGCCGCGAGATGGAGCTCGACGAGTTGCGCAACATGCGCACCCAGTTCGAGGACGCGGCCCGCAGCGCTCAGAACACCGTTCAGAAGCAGTTGCATGAGCAGGAGGAGTCGCTCAACGACGCCTGGGCGAGTGCGACCGGCACGTCGTCGGGCGAAATCGCTGGCGGTGGGACCGATGCAGCGACCGGATATTCCGATGGCTATCTCGCCGAGCCGGTGGTGACGTCGAGTATTCGGGCGTCGACCCGGCGTCGCAACTGGCGCGTGCGGCGGGCCGCCACGCCCATCTGGTTCAAGCAAGCCAGCACGACCCGAACACGGGTGCAGTCGGGGGCGGCGCGCGTGGCGCGTCATACGCCGGCCAAGCTGCGTCGACCCGTCAAGTTCTTCTGAGGGATTCCGAGGCCTTTCGAGACCTGTGGAGATCGGTCAAGACCCTCCCGAGATCAACCGCCCGAACTTCCCGCTATCTGGCACTGTGCCGGCTTCATTCCTGGATAAGTCGACGTGAGCGACGAGAAACAAATCCCCGAAGGGGGTGCCGAAGAGACCTTCATCTCGCACCTGATCGAGCTGCGCAACCGCATCATTCGTGCGGGCACCGCAGTGATCGTCGTGTTCCTTTCGCTGGTTTATTGGGCGCCCGACATCTTCCGTTTGCTCGCCCGGCCGCTCACGCAGTCGCTGCCGGCCGACGGCAAGCTGATCGTCACGGACATCACCGGTTCGTTCTTCGTGCCGATGAAAGTCACGTTGATGGTTGCGTTCGTGATCGCGCTGCCGATCGTGCTGTATCAGATCTGGGCGTTTATTGCGCCGGGGCTGTATCAGCACGAGAAGAAACTGGTCATGCCGCTGGTCGTGAGCAGCTACACGCTGTTTCTGATCGGCATGGCGTTCGCTTACTTCCTCGTCTTCCCGACGGTGTTCCACTTCATCGCGCATTACAACCAGCCATTGGGCGCGGAGATGAACACCGATATCGACAATTACCTGAGTTTCGTTCTCACGATGTTCATGGCGTTCGGCGTGACTTTCGAAGTGCCGGTCGTCGTCGTGGTGCTCGCGCGCATGGGCGTGGTGAGCATCGAGAAGCTCAAGCAGATTCGTCCGTATGTGGTGGTGGGGGCTTTCGTGCTCGCGGCGGTCGTGACGCCGCCGGACATCCTCTCGCAACTGTTGCTCGCCGTGCCGCTGTGCATTCTCTACGAACTCGGGCTGATTGCCGCGCGTCTGTTCGTCAAGCAAGGCCAGCAACCGCAAAGTGGGGAGAAGAGCGATAGCGAAGGCAATGGGGAAGCCACGTCGTAATCCGGGGGCGGGATAGCAGAATGCTTTGCCATCTCGCGCCGAAGCAAAAAAAGCACGGGTAGCGTCTCGTGCTTTTTTATTGCCCGCCGCTTCGATCAGTCGGCGTTGTTCTCTTCGCTGCCGTCGTCGTCGTCCTGGGCCGCCCGCTTGGGCGGGGGCGGGCGCTTGCCGATCGTCACCGCCAGATCCAGTTCCTTCGTCTTGCGCGTGACATGCAGCTTGGCCTGCGTGCCCGGCTTGATCTGGGCGATGACGTTGAGCAACTCGGTCGTGTCGCGAATCGATTCGTCGTTTACCTTCGTCAGGATATCGCCCGGCTGAACGCCGGCTTTGTCGGCCGGACCGCCCTGCACGACGCCCGCAATGATGACGCCCGAGTCCTGCTGAAGTCCGAACGATTCGGCGATATCGGACGTGATGTCCTGCGGTTCGACCCCGACCCAGCCGCGCGTGACGCCGCCCGTCGTGATGATGCTTTCGAGCACCGAGCGGGCCGTCGACACGGGAATCGCGAAGCCGATGCCCATATTGCCGCCGCTACGCGAGTAAATCGCCGTATTGATGCCCAGCAGATTGCCGTTCACGTCGACCAGTGCGCCGCCCGAATTGCCGGGGTTGATGGCGGCATCCGTCTGAATGAAGTTCTCGAAGGTGCTGATATCGAGGTGGTTGCGGCCCAGCGCGCTGATGATGCCCATCGTGACCGTCTGGCCGACGCCGAAGGGGTTGCCGATGGCGAGCACCACATCGCCCACGCGCACCTGATCCATGCGGCCGAGGGTGATGGCGGGCAGATTGTCGAGCGTGATCTTGAGCACGGCCAGATCGGTCTCGGGATCGCTGCCGACCAGCTTGGCGCGGGCCTTGCGACCGTCCGCGAGGGCGACTTCGATCTCGTCGGCGCCGTCCACCACGTGGTGATTCGTGAGAATATAGCCCTCACTGCTCACGATCACGCCGGAGCCGAGACTCGACACCGGGTCCTGACGCACCGTGCCGCCGCCGTCGCCGAAGAAATAGCGGAACAGCGGATCATCGAGGCGCGGATCGCGATTCTGCTTTTGTTCCTTGCTGGAAAAAATGCTGACGACCGCAGGCATGGCCTTTTGCGCGCCATCCGCGTACGAGCCGGTGGCCGGTTTGTCGGACAGGCTCGGTGCGACTTCCTGCAAAGCGATGATCGGATTGGCCAGTTGCTTGCCGAACGAACCCTGGCGTTGCAGCCACTGCGGCTTGAGCGTGGCGATGATGAAGAGCAACGCAAGCAGCACGGTGACCGCTTGCGCGAACAGTAGCCAGAAGCGTCTGAGCATGAAAGAGCGAGGCCTTATATGAATCGTGTTGAACTGGAATTGTATCTGAACGATACCCTGCAAATCGCGCAATTTCGCGATTACTGCCCCAACGGCCTACAGGTCGAGGGGCGCGACCGGGTCCAAAAGATCGCCACCGGCGTGACCGCCAGCCAGGCGTTTCTCGAGGCCGCGTGCGACTGGGGCGCCGATGCCGTCCTCGTCCACCATGGTTACTTCTGGAAGAACGAAGATGCCCGCATTACCGGGATGAAGCGTAAGCGTCTCGGCCTGCTGATCGGCAACGACATCAATCTGTTCGCCTTCCACCTGCCGCTCGACGCCCACCCCGAACTGGGTAACAACGCGCAACTCGGCAAGTTGCTGGGGTTTGCCGACGATGGTGGCCGTTTCGGCCCCGATCAGCTGGGTTGGCTGGGTGCGCCGGCGCAACCCACGACATTGGCGGCCCTTGCGGCTCACGTCGAACGGCAATTGGGACGCAAGCCGCTGATGCTGGGCGATCCGAACCGTGAGGTGCGCCGCGTGGCGTGGTGTACCGGCGGCGCGCAAGGTTTCTTCGAGGCGGCCATAGCTGCCGGGGCCGACGTCTACATCAGCGGCGAAGTGTCTGAACCGACGCAACATCTCGCGCTGGAAAGCGGCGTGGGATACCTGGCGGCGGGGCATCACGCGACCGAACGCGGGGGCGCCAGCGCGGTGGGCGAACACCTCGCCGAGCGCTTCGGGCTCGAACATCGCTTCTTCGACATGCCGAACCCGGCCTGACGACCTGCCCCGGACGATCCGGGGCAGGCGCGCAATGCCGGCGATTTACCCGTTCTGCTTCTTGAGGCTGTCGCGGATTTCGCGCAGCAAAACGATATCTTCCGGGGTCGGCGCCGGCGCGGTCGGGGCTTCCGGGGCGGGGCGCTTGAGGCGGTTGATCTGCTTGACCATCAGGAAGATGATGAACGCCAGAATCAGGAAGTTCAGGGCGACGGTGATGAAGTTGCCGTATCCGAACACGGCGACGCCGGCTTTGGTGAGATCGGCATAGGACGTCGGATTGCCCTTGAAGTCCGGCGGAATCGACCCGAGCAGGATGAATTTGCTGGAGAAGTCCAGCCCGCCGAAGATGGCGCCGACGACCGGCATGATCAGGTCCTTGACGACCGAATCGACGATCTTGCCGAACGCGCCGCCGATGATCACACCGACGGCCAGATCGATCACATTGCCCTTGACGGCAAATTCCTTGAATTCCGACATGAAGCTCATGCCATTCCTCCGCTGTTTTTAATGAGTGGCCGGGGGGCGCATCGCTGCACCAGCCATCACGAATTGGCATTGAATTGACCGGTAATCTCATGCGGGTCTCGGGATGACGGCATCGGTAACGTCGATCAACGTCCATCGATGTCACGCGATTGCCACAGGCCGCGCACGATGTCACCGGGGCGAGACAGGGAAAATGATGACTAAATGTCGTGCACGCGTCAACGAAAGCGGCGATCATAGCGACTCTCGTGCAGCATCCCAGAAGCGAAACCCCGGGTGGGCGGTAGCCACCCGCAGGGTACGTTAATCCTTTGAAAATACGCGAAAACCACTAGGAGACTGCGGCGTTTTGCCGTTGTTTCAGGCATTTACGCTCGCGTATGATTTAAGGTTGACGGAAATACAAATTCAACCGTGTGGGGCTTGTGATGAGTGACAATCAAGAAAAGGCCGTCGACTGTAGCCGCCGGAATCTGTTGATTGCAACGTCCGTAGCTGGAGGCGTGGGCGGCGTTGCAACGTTGGTTCCTTTCGTCAGTTCCCTCCAACCCTCGGAGCGCGCCAAGGCTGGCGGAGCGCCCGTCGAAGCCGACGTCAGCGAGCTCAAACCGGGCGAAAAGATGACGGTGGCCTGGCGCGGACTTCCCATCTGGATCGTGCGCCGTACGCCGGAAGAATTGGCTTCGCTGTCCAAAGTGACGCCTGAACTGGCCGATCCGGATTCCAGGCAGACGTTCAATTTCCCGATGCCCGAGTACGCCAAGAACGAGTTTCGCGCGCGTGTCGAGCACAAGGACCTGCTTGTCGTCATCGGCGTCTGTACGCATCTGGGCTGTATTCCGTCGGGACCGTACCAGGTGGGCGCTCAGCCCGCGCTGGGCAAGGATCCGGGCTTCCTGTGCCCGTGTCACGGATCGACCTACGACATGTCTGGCCGCGTGTTCAAGAACAAGCCGGCGCCGCAGAATCTCGACGTTCCTCGTTTCATGTTCGTGAACGACACCAAGATCGTGATCGGTAAAGACGAAAAAGGAGAAGCGTAATCATGGCCGCCGACAAACAGGTCGACACGACGGGCGTGCTGGGCTGGATCGATCGCCGGTTTCCGCTCACGCAGCTCTGGAAGGACCACGCGTCCGAGTATTACGCGCCCAAAAATTTCAACTTCTGGTACTTCTTCGGCTCCCTGGCCATGCTGGTGCTGGTGATCCAGATCCTCACCGGCATTTTTCTGGTGATGAACTACAAGCCCGACGCCAACCTCGCGTTCGCGTCCGTCGAGTTCATCATGCGCGAAGTCCCGTGGGGCTGGCTCATCCGCTACATGCACTCGACGGGCGCCTCGATGTTCTTCGTCGTGGTGTATCTGCACATGTTCCGGGGGCTGCTGTACGGTTCGTACCGTAAGCCGCGCGAGCTGGTATGGGTGTTCGGCTGTCTGATCTTCCTGTGCCTGATGGCCGAGGCGTTCATGGGCTATCTGCTGCCGTGGGGGCAGATGTCGTACTGGGGCGCGCAGGTGATCGTGAACCTGTTCTCCGCCATCCCGTTCATCGGTCCGGACCTGTCGCTGTGGATTCGCGGCGACTATGTCGTCTCTGATGCCACGCTCAACCGCTTCTTCGCGTTCCACGTGATCGCGATCCCACTGGTGCTCATCGGGCTGATCGTCGCGCACATCATCGCGCTGCACGAGGTCGGATCGAACAACCCCGACGGCATCGAGATCAAGGACAAGAAAGACGCAAACGGTCGCCCGCTCGACGGCATTCCGTTCCATCCGTATTACACAGTGCACGACATCATGGGCGTGGGCGTGTTCCTGATGGTGTTCTCGGCCATCGTGTTCTTCGCGCCGACGATGGGCGGGTACTTCCTCGAAGCGAACAACTTCATCCCGTCCGATCCGCTCAAGACGCCGCCGCACATCGCGCCGGTGTGGTATTTCACGCCGTTCTATTCGATGCTGCGCGCCACGACCGACGATTTCAAGTACGTGCTCATGGGCATTGCGGTGCTGGTGACGGCGGTCTGGTGGATCAAGGGTAAAGCGGCGGTGACGACCAAGGTCGCGGCGTCTGGCGGTGTGGTGCTGCTGCTGGTGTTCATGTTCCTGACCGAAGCCAAGTTCTGGGGTGTGGTCGTGATGGGCGGCGCGGTGGTTACGCTGTTCTTCCTGCCGTGGCTGGACCATAGCCCGGTGAGGTCGATCCGTTATCGTCCCGGATTCCACAAGGTGCTGTTGGGGATTCTCGTCGTCGTTTTCTTCGTGCTTGGCTATTTGGGGATTCAGGGGCCTACGCCCGTGAAGACGGCCATCTCGCAGATCGGTGCGCTGTATTACTTCGGATTTTTCTGGCTGATGCCGCTGTGGAGCAAGCGCGGCGTCTTCAAGCCGGTGCCGGAGCGCGTGACCTTCGCGGCGCATTGAGCGCACTCAAACGACGACTAGGGATATCAAGATGAGAAAACTGTTGCTTATCCTGGCGCTTCTGAGTGGCTTCGCGGCGCCGGCTTTGGCTGAAGAGGGCGGGGCGCTGGACACGGCGCCCAACCGGATCGACGATCTGGCATCGCTGCAACGGGGCGCCAAGCTGTTCGTGAACTACTGCCTGAACTGTCACTCCGCAACGTCGATGCGGTATTCGCGTCTCAAGGATCTGGGATTGTCGGAGGCGGAGATCAAGAACAATCTGCTCTTTACGACGGAAAAGATCGGCGAGACGATGACCGTGGCCATGCGCGCGGCAGACGCCAAGGAGTGGTTTGGTTCGGCGCCCCCCGACCTGTCGGTCGAGGCTCGGGCACGAGGCACCGACTGGCTGTACACCTACTTGCGTACCTTCTATCGGGACGATTCCCGTCCGACGGGCTGGAACAACCTGGCGTTTCCCAATGTGGGGATGCCGAATCCGTTTTGGCAGATGCAGGGACAGCGGGGGTTGAAGCATGTGGAGGGGGCGGAGCATGGCCCGGCGCAGTTCGTTCAGATCACGCAAGGGACGATGAAACCGGTGGAATTTGATTCTGCCATGGCGGATTTGGTATCTTATCTGGATTGGATGTCGGAGCCGGCGCAACGTACGCGTCGGCAGTTGGGTGTCTGGGTTTTGTTGTTCCTGGGACTCTTTACGGTACTTGCCTGGCGCCTGAATTCGGCCTATTGGAAGGACGTGAAGTAAAATAACGTCTGTACGACGGGGCCAGGGTTTGGGAAGCGTCGGTTTCCCGCCCCGGCCCCGTTGGTTTTTAAGGAAGACGCGCTATGATGGTTTTGTACTCGGGCACGACGTGCCCCTTCTCCCAGCGTTGCCGGCTGGTTTTGTTCGAAAAGGGCATGGATTTCGAAATCCGTGACGTCGATCTGTTCAACAAGCCGGAAGACATTGCGGTGATGAACCCGTACGGTCAGGTGCCGATCCTTGTCGAGCGCGACCTGATTCTGTACGAATCGAACATCATCAATGAGTACATTGACGAACGTTTCCCGCATCCGCAGTTGATGCCGGCCGATCCGGTACAGCGTGCGCGTGCGCGTCTGTTCCTGTTCAACTTCGAGAAAGAGCTGTTCGTGCATGTGAGCGCGCTCGAGAACGAGAAGGGCAAGGCGGCGGAGAAGAATCATGAGAAGGCACGTCAATCGATTCGCGATCGTCTGACGCAGCTGGCGCCGATTTTCGTGAAGAACAAGTACATGTTGGGCGAGGAGTTTTCGATGCTCGACGTGGCGATTGCGCCGTTGCTGTGGCGTCTCGATCACTACGGTATCGAGTTGTCGAAGAATGCTGCGCCGTTGATGAAGTATGCCGAGCGGATTTTCAGCCGTCCGGCGTACATTGAAGCACTGACGCCGTCTGAAAAGGTCATGCGTCGCTAATGCGTTGATTTGCCCGTTGGCGAGGCCTGTCTGTCGATTGGGGCGGCGGGTTTCGCGGCGGGATACGTTGGTCATATGCCTGAAACGTCTACCAAGCCTTATTTACTGCGCGCGCTGTACGAGTGGTGTACCGACAATGGTTACACGCCGTATCTGGCCGTGCATGTCGATGCCAAAACGCGGGTGCCGCGCGAGTTTGTGAAAGATGGCGAGATCGTGCTGAACATCAGCTTCGATGCCACGAGCGGCTTGCAGATGGGTAACGACTGGATCGAATTCAGCGCTCGCTTCGGCGGTATCTCACAGAAGGTGGAAGTGCAGGTGCCGAACGTGCTGGCGATTTACGCTCGTGAGAACGGCCAGGGGATGGCATTCCCGGTCGACAAGCAGGCGAGCGCGGACGAAGGTCCTGAGCTGGAAGCCGTGCCTCCGGCGCAGGAGTCGGTGGAAGACGATCCAGATCCTACGCGCCCCGGTGGCAATGGTGCTGCTGGCGGCAACGCCGGACGCGCCCACCTGAAAGTGGTGAAGTAATTCGCGATGTCGGGTTGCCGGTGTGATGCTTTTTTGGGCATTGCGTTGGCGGATACAAAAGCGAACGATTTTGCACTGACAGGTAGTCGCAGTGACCAGTGAATCGGTTACAATACACGACTTCGCCGGCTTAGCTCATCTGGTAGAGCAGTTGATTTGTAATCATCAGGTGGCGGGTTCGAGTCCTGCAGCCGGCACCATATTCAAGTTCATCGAAGTCCGATAAACTTCAAAAAACCCCGAGAAATCAACGATTTCTCGGGGTTTTTTGTTTTTTTGCGTCCGAGACCGTCCGACGACCGCTGAAAATCTTGCTGGTATTATTTGTTGGTACCAAAAACGAAGTGTTGGTATGTATCGCCCTAGCAAAACCTGCACAGGTTAAGCAGCTAAAGCGAATGCCTCGACCGGGGTTTTCATCCTCAGTGCCTGATGTGGCCGTCTGTGGTTGTAGAACTGAATCCAGTCGGCCGACGTCCCCCCGTCTTCAGTAGCACTAGGCTTTAGAGTCCGGGGGGGAGGGGTAATGCAATCGCTTTTCCGCTAGCTTCCGGGCGTAGGTCGCCGGCGTTAATCCGTCCAGTGATTTCTTCGGCCTCTCCTCGTTGCCTTCCCGTCGCCATGCCTCGATTACCACCTTCGCATGATGCAGGCTGGTGAACCAGTGCTCGTTCAGGCATTCATCACGAAAGCGCCCATTAAACGATTCAATGTAAGCGTTCTGGTTCGGCTTGCCCGGCTCGATTAGAAACAGCTCCACGCTCCGCTCGTGTGCCCAGCTCAGCATCGCACGACCGCAAAATTCCCTGCCGTTATCGGTTCGAATCGCTTGCGGAAAACCGCGATGCAACGCCACGCGATCCAGAATGCGCGTCAGCGCTAGTCCGCCAATCGCCCGCTCCGGCACGATGGCCACCGCTTCATGCGCCGCATCATCGACCACCGTCAGGTTCTTGATCACACGACCTTCCGCTGTTCGGTCGAACACGAAATCCATCAACCAAACTTGATTCGCCCTCGGCGGTCGGCTCGGCACTCGCTCAAGCCACGATGGGGCATATGGCGCATCACCTCCCGGCGTGACGGTGCGCTCACCACTTTTTTCGCATTGCCTCGCGCGTCACCTCGTTCTCCAGCAGCGATTCAGCCAGCAGCTTCTTCAGTCGAGCGTTCTCTGCCTCTAACTCCTTCAGGTGCTTCGCATCGGGCACGCTCATGCCGCCAAACTTGCTTCGCCACAGGGAGTAGCTCGCCTCGGAAAAGCCGTGCTGACGGCACAGCGCCTTGATCGCCATCCCGGCATCGGCTTCGCGCAGGAAGCCAATGATTTGTTCGTCGGTGAATCCCTTCTTCATGTCCAATCTCCTGACTACGTGATTGGACGCTAAATCGTCGCGCTACTTAAATCTGGAGAGACGTCAGGTCAGTGTCTGCCCAACGCATTCAACGGATCTTCCTGGTGGACCTCAGTGATGGCACTGTTCTCTGCCTCGCTCGCGACTAGTGAACATTTTTCACTTCCTGATTGATCCGTTGCGTCATCCCAAGTGAAGCGGGTGATGAGCAAAGCTCAATGCCTCGCTCGTCCAAGCCGATGCCCCGTCAGCCATTGCGCAAGACTCGCCGCCCGTCTGATATGTCCCGCTGGTTACAGTACGAATCCACGTGAATTCGTCCCGAGTATTTCTACGAAAGACGGGGTTCTTTTGCTATGCCGCTCAACTATTTTATGCACGAGTGACTGACCTGCCAATTCAAGTAGGTCGTCAGTGAAAGTGCGACCCACGTATGTCTGGCGAAAGGATTGGGGCAATGGTTAAGGCAGTTGGCGGGAAGGTGCGCAAGGCGGCAATCGAAGGCGATGCACTCGACGCAAGGGAACACGATTACGTTACCAAGCCAAGTGGCGCGGACGACGAGTCCATGGCGCTTTACCGTCTTTTGGTTGCACCCGGAGAGACACGTCTTACTGTGGCGCGGTTCAGGGAGCGTCTGGTCAGCGCGGGGATCCTTGAGGACGATCCCCGCGTCGGCGACATCTACGAGGCGTTCAGGAATCACGAAACCGCCGAGATGACGCCCGCAGAATTCGTGCAACTCTTTTCCCGGAATCCGCGCTTGTTCCGTCGAGTGATCGAAGACGATTTCGTGATTCCTGGATGGGATCGGTTCACGAACGATATCGGCGAAATCTTTCGGCAAGTGGCGGCGGTGTCGGGCGGACGCGTAGCCGCCTACATTCCGGAACTCGCAAGCGTGAGCGCGGACAAGTTCGGCGTGAGTTTATGCACCGTGCACGGCCAACGCGCCCGGTATGGCGACGCCAGAGAGCTCTTCAGCATCCAGTCGATCTCCAAGACGATCAGCTATTGTCTCGCGTCCGAGGATGTGGGCGTCGAACGGCTTCACAAAACCATCGGACGAGAGCCGAGCGGGCATTCGTTCAACGCGATTACGCTCGATAACCGGGGGCGGCCGCACAACCCGATGATCAACGCCGGCGCCATCGCAAGCTGCTCACTGATTCGCGACTCGGGCTCGGCGTCCGCCCGGTTCGCCTACGTCTTCGACAAGTGGCGCGATCTCAGCGCCGGTGGCTCGGTCTCCTTCAACAACACCGTGTTCTTGTCGGAGCGCGATACCGCAGACCGGAATTTCGCGCTCGCCTACTTTCTCCGGGAGAACGGGGCACTGCCGAAAGACACCGATATTCAGGCCACGCTGGACTTCTACTTCCAATGCTGCTCGGTGGAGATGACGTGCGATTCGATGGCCGTTGCGGCGGCAACGCTCGCTAACGGTGGCGTCAACCCGCTGACCGACAAACGAATCTTCTCGAGCGAGACGGTCAAGAACTGTCTTTCCCTGATGCACTCGTGCGGCATGTACGACTTCTCCGGCGAGTTTGCTTTCCTGATCGGCGTGCCGGCGAAGTCGGGCGTCGGCGGCGGAGTCATGGTGGTCATCCCGGAAGTCATGGGGCTATGCATCTGGTCTCCCCCCCTCGACGAACTGGGAAACAGCGTGCGCGGCATCGAGTTCTGCAAAAGGCTCACGTCCAGATACTCGTTCCACAACTTCGACATCGTCGGCGGGATCAACGCACAAAAGATCAATCCCACTCGCCGCAGTCGATCCGAAGCAAATGCCGCCGTCGTCAATCTCTGTTGGGCCGCGGCAGCGGGCGACTTGCGCGAAATGGAGCGATTGATCGCGTGTGGCGCCGACATCAATGCCGCAGATTACGACGGACGGACAGCGATGCATATCGCAGCCTCCGAAAACAAGGTGGCGTCCGTTCGCTATCTCATCCAGAACGGAGGGAACGCGAACGCGAAAGATCGATGGGGAAATTTGCCGCTGCAAGACGCCGAGCGCGCGAACCATCAGGAAATTGTGTCTCTACTTAAAGGTGTTGAGCAAAATGATTGAGCAAGTGATGCGTCAGATCGAAGAAGACGACGTGAAATTTATCGACTTCCGATTCACCGATACGCGCGGCAAGGAGCAGCACGTCACCGTTCCGGTATCGGCGTTCGACCGGGAAAAGTTCTCGGCAGGACACGCGTTCGACGGATCGTCGATCGCCGGATGGAAAGGCATCGAGGCGTCGGACATGCTGCTGCGCCCGGATCCGGACAGCGCATTCATCGACCCGTTCTTTCAGATGCCGACCCTCGTCATGTCTTGCGACGTGATCGAACCGTCCGACGGCAAAGGGTATGAGCGAGACCCCCGATCCATCGCCAAGCGCGCAGAAGCCTTCTTGCGCGATTCGGGGCATGGCGATTCCGCCTACTTCGGCCCGGAGCCCGAGTTCTTTGTTTTCGACGCGGTGAACTGGAGTCACGATGCATCGGGCTGCCTGCTCGACATTCACTCGGAGGAGGCGCCCTGGTCCTCCGGATTGACACTGCCCAGCGGCAATCGCGGTCATCGTCCGGGCGTGAAAGGCGGCTATTTCCCCGTGCCGCCTGTCGACACCCATCAGGACATGCGCTCGGAGATGAGTCGCACACTGGAGCGATTGGGCATTCCCGTCGAGGTCCATCACCACGAAGTCGCCGGTCAGGGACAAAACGAAATCGGCACGAAGTTCGCGACGCTGGTGCGACGCGCCGATTGGACGCAAAGACTGAAGTATGTGGTTCATAACGTCGCACATCGTTACGGCAAGACGGCGACGTTCATGCCCAAGCCCGTGGTGGGCGACAACGGCTCCGGCATGCATGTCCATCAGTCGATCTGGAAGAACGGCGTTAACCTTTTTGCGGGCAACGGCTACGCCGGGTTATCGGAATTCGCGCTGTTCTACATCGGCGGGATCATTCGTCACGCACGCGCGCTCAACGCGATTACGAACCCGTCGATCAACTCGTACAAGCGGCTCGTGCCGCACTTCGAGGCACCCGTCAAACTCGCCTATTCGGCAAAGAACCGGTCTGCCTCTATCCGCATTCCTTTCACGAGCGAGCCGAAGGCGCGTCGAATCGAGACCCGCTTCCCTGACGCGATGGCGAACCCCTATCTGTGTTTCTCTGCCTTGATGATGGCGGGCCTCGATGGGGTCGAGCAGCGTATCCACCCCGGTGAGGCGGCCGACAGAAATCTCTACGACTTGTCGCCCGACGAGGAAGCGAAAATCCCGTCGGTATGTGCGTCGCTGGACGAGGCACTCGATGCGCTCGACGCCGACAGAGCCTTCCTGACGAAAGCCGGCGTGTTCACGGACGGCATGCTCGATGCCTATATCGAGCTGAAGCGAGGCGAGATCGATCGGTATCGTCAGGCGGTTCACCCTGTCGAATTCGAGATGTACTACTCCCTTTGATCGCAAGCGGGCCGGCATCGCCAGCAGGGTGAATGCCGCGCTCGCGGCTCGCGCTTGCGTATCGATAACGTCCAAAAACTCGAAGGAATTCTCTGATGAAGAAGTGGCTGTTCTGTCTATTTGTCGGATTTTCGATGCTGACGGGGCACACGCTGGCTACCGCCCAAACCGCAGAGCAAAGTGCGGCGACGGTGCAGCCGACCGCTGTCGCGTCCGGCGCCGATGCATCGATCCCGTCGCCTGCGGCAAAGCCGGCACCGGCCGCGCCGAGTGCGCCCATGGTCGTGGCGTCGACGACGATCAACGCGGGGGACACAGCCTGGATGCTGGTGTCTACGGCACTGGTCCTGTTGATGACGATTCCCGGCCTCGCGCTCTTTTACGGCGGCATGGTGAGAAAGAAGAATGTTCTGACCATGATGATGCAGAGCTTTTCCATTTGCTGCCTGATCACGGTGTTGTGGGTCGTTGCGGGTTATTCACTGGCATTCACACCCGGGAACGGTTTCATCGGCGGGACGAGTCGTCTGTTTCTGCACGGCATGGGGTACGAGAACCATGGCGATGGCGCTCAGCTAACGGTCAGTCATCTGGCCGTCACGATTCCGGAAGCTGTCTATGTCATGTACCAGATGACGTTTGCCATCATCACGCCGGCGCTGATCACCGGCGCGTTTGCCGACCGGATGAAGTTCTCGTCCATGTTGCTCTTCTCCGGGCTCTGGTCGCTGGTGGTCTATGTGCCGATTGCACACATGGTTTGGGAGCCGACCGGGTGGTTGGCCGGCAAGGGCATTCTGGATTTTGCCGGCGGCACGGTGGTGCATATCAATGCGGGTATCGCAGGACTGGTGTGTGCCTTGGTTCTCGGAAAGCGACTCGGTTATGGCCAGGAGGATATGGCGCCGCATAACCTCGGATTCTCCATGATCGGCGCCGCGCTCCTCTGGGTCGGCTGGTTCGGGTTCAATGCCGGATCGGCGCTTGCGGCTGACGGGCGCGCCGGTTTCGCCATGCTCACCACGCAAGTGGCGGCGGCGTCAGGAGCGCTCATGTGGATGTTGGCCGAATGGCGCGTGAAGGGAAAGCCGACAGTGCTGGGATTGATCTCCGGCGCGGTTGCCGGTTTGGTGGCGATCACGCCGGCAGCAGGGTTTGTCGACGCGGTGGGCGCCATCTGGATCGGTCTGCTCAGCGGCGCGCTGTGCTACGGCTGCGTGGCCTATATGAAAGTACGCTTCGGCTACGACGACTCGCTGGACGCGTTCGGGATACACGGGGTGGGCGGCATCGTCGGTGCTTTGCTGACCGGCGTCTTCGCGAAAGCGGCCATCGGTGGAAACAGCGGCTCGCTGATCGTTCAGGCGCAGGGCGTGTTGACGACGCTCATTTTCAGCGGGGTGATGACTGGCCTGTTGCTGTGGGCGGTGGACGCCACGCTGGGATTGCGGGTGAATCCGTCGCAGGAGCATGAAGGGCTCGATCTGGCGTTGCACGGCGAACGCCTGGAATGATTCGGGCTTTTGGGCCCCCTCGGTGTGAACCGGGGGGGCTTTTTTTGCTCAGGAGATCGATGCTCGTCAGGAGTCCTCCGTCAGCCCGAGCATCGCCATGGCGACCTGCACCTCGAATCGGCTCGACTGTGTATCGAAATCGACGCCGAGCATGGCCTCGATTCGCTCGACCCGATAATGCACGGTGCTGATATGCACGTTGAGTCGTCGTGCCGTGGCGGCCCATTGAAATCCTTCCTCGCAGAGGGCGCGTAATGTCTCCAGAAGCGGCTTTTGTCGCTTGTCGGCAAGCAGGGGGCCTAACTGACTGTCGATGAACAGCGCACGTGCGTTGGCGTCGCCCAGCAAGGCGCGTGGAAACATGATTTGCTCGAAATAGTGAATTTTTCCCGGTTTTAGCGAGGGCAGAAGCGATTGCACGTCTTCGCCACCTTTCGCCATTCCGTCGATGCCCACGTGCTCCCGACTGACGGCGAGCGCACTCGTGCGATGACCTAGTTGCCGCCATAGTGACGCCGGCGCTACGCCGGGAGAGAGCAGAAACCGTATCTGATTTAGCGAGACGACGATGAGCGGTGGTTGGCCAATGTCGTCGAGATACCGTCTCAAACGTTCGACCCATTGTTCTCGCCGCGAAAAGCCCTCGCGGCTCAGGGGCAGCGGTTCGCCGAGCAGCATCAGGCAGATTCTGTAGGGCGCCTGGGCGTCCCATCCGCTCATTCGGGCACGCTCGAGTGCAGCCGGCGTCTCGACAAATTTTCCTTCCAGCAATGCGGCCACCATCGAATAGCCCAGTCGCTCCTCCTGGAGATGCAGTGCGCGAGCGTGGGACAGATGCAAGGCCCCGATGAGGCTGGCGTGCTCGATCGCGCGAATCTCCGTCGGGCCGATAGGCGTCGCATTCTCGTCGATCATCGCGAAGCCCGCGATGTCGCCGCCGATCCTCATTGCGCTGACGAGGCGTCGCGGTGCGTCGCCGGCGTCGCAGCGTTCGACGATGACGGGGGCCATCTCGGCATTCATTCGTTCGATGACCCGATGATCCTGTAGATATTGCAAATAGGCCCCTCTGTGCATTGCGGGCGCGGGGGCATAGCCCGCCGTGAGATAGGTCCCCATTGCCGTGCCGTCCGCGCTCAAGAATCGAACGGTGCGCCCGAGACAGAGGCCCAGCGCTTGCGCCAGATCGTCCAGAGAGTTTGCCGACAACGCCGTGATCGTCAGCGTTCGATTGATTTCATCGCACCGCTGCATCAAGTCGATGCGCTTGTGGACGAGATGTGCGTGGACATCATGCGCGAGACGATAGAACGCAATGTCGCCGCTAATTTCGAGCAACGGCAGGGCGCTTGCTTGAGCTTCACGGATGGACGAAGGGGGGAAGCTCGGCAGATGGGGCGTCGTGGATAACACCACGGCCGCAACGCCACTGGCCGCGAGCGCGCGAATCACCTGACGGGCGCCGGCTTCGTCGCGCGGCCAATCGCCGCCGGTTGTCAAAAGCAGCTGCGCGCACCGCTCGGGCGGCACCGGTGAAATCGATTCCGCGATGCACACGGATTGGATGTCGCAACGTTGCGCCTGATGCCCCGCAACGAGGCGGGCTTCACGCAACATCGAGCATTGGAGCAATGTTTCGAGGTTCATTCGTTCGTGTGGATCGCGCGTTACCAACGAAGCAGCCGGGGACCAATCGCGGCACCGATGCCGACCGTCGTCAGCAGGGAAATGGCGTACCAGACGCCCCAAAATGGAACGTCGAGATTCGAGCAAAAGAGGGAATACACGAGCGCGCCCTGCGCGCCGGCGAGCAATCCAGCGCTCGCGCCCGCCAACGTCAGGCGCGTAGGGGCGAGGCCCTTGATGGTGGCGATGCAGGCAATGAGTGGCGGAACCGACAGCAAGACGATGTCGAGGCTTGCGACGTGCCAACGCCTCCCAAGCACCAATTGCAGTCGATAACCCTTCGGCGCTGTGAGCAAAATGACGCATGCGGCCGCCAGCATCGTCATGATGGGCAAGGCCACGGTAAGTCCGGCGTATTTCGTCGAGGCGCCGGGGCGCGCAAGCCGCTGAGTCAACGTCATCGCCGTGATGATCGTAACGAGCGGAAATGCCAGCCTGATCCAGAACATCTTCGTCAGTATCAGATCGGGCATGTTGCTGTGAAAGTTATACAGCGCAATGAGCACCAGCGTGCTTCCCGCGAGACCCATGATCAGCGCATGGTGCATTCTCGAAGATGGCCCCTGATGCGCCATGGGCGCCGGATGTCGACACAACCGGTTGATCAGTTCACGCGTTTCCATGCGTCGTCGGCCCCGTCGCCGGATTCTTAGCAGATATCTCCTGTATTTCGACCCGAGCGTGACGGTGGTTACAGCCGAACGCGTTTGATCGATGCCGCCCCTATCTCGTGTGTAACCTGCGTCCGCCTGCCGACGAATTAGCTCAACGGGCGTGAAATAAAAGCGCTTGGAAGCTGCCGATACGGGACGGGTCGGCTCGTTGAAACGTCTCGTAACGGCAGAGGGTGTTCGCTGCGCCGACATGAGCCTATCGGGCTCACATACGGCATTGGCGTAAGTGATGTCGAGCGCTGGTGCGCAACCCGTGGTCTGGCGACAGGCGTTGCGTTACGCAGTGATTCTGGAGACAGGACCTTGTATTCCGCAGAGCCGCGTCTGAAGGCACTATTTATCAGTGGCCTGGCAGGTAATTCGGCCGACTATCGTGCATTTCTCGTAGAACTCACTCGGCACTTGCGAGGTTATCTTCGCAGGCGTATCCCCGATTTTCGTGCGGATGCGGAGGATCTCGTTCAGGAAACACTCCTGGCTGTCCACAATGCACGGCATACCTTCCGACCCGATGACCCGCTGACTGCCTGGGTGCATGCGATTGCCCGGTACAAGCTGATGGACTTTTTCCGCAATCACGCGAGACGGGCGTCGCTCAACGAACCGCTGGACGATCACGAGGACATTTTTTCCGAGGTCGACGACGTGCCTGCCGAAGCACGGCGCGATATCGGCAAGTTGCTGGATCAACTGCCCGACAAGCAACGGCTTTCCATTCTGCACGTGAAGTTGCACGGGCTGTCGGTCGCCGAGGCGGCGCGCCTGACGGGATTGACCGAATCGGCCGTGAAGGTGAGCATTCATCGCGGGTTGAAAGCACTGGCTGCACGCGTGCGGCAGGCGATATGAGCGTCGACGACCTTTTGCGTGCGGTGTCGTGTCGGCAGCGATGGCGCCATGCTGCATGACGAGGCGCCGGTTGTGTCACCCGGGGGCAGCGGCAAGAGCGCGGCTGTTGCGGAGCCAAGGCGTTCGACCTGATCTCGATGCCTCAACTCTGCTACTCCGCTACTGCGCCACTTCGCTCCTCCGCTCCCCCTCAACCGCACGCCCCCGCGCGATGGCGATTCAAGGGTGACGACTATGCCGGTCGCCAAGCAAATGGTCGATCGACAGCGGCCCTGCTCCCCAGGCGGCAACGGCGAGCGCCATCGCAGCCCACGTCAGATGCACGGGCCAGCCATCAGGGACCGTCAGTTCGATCACGGCTGTCATGGCAAGCAATCCCAGCGCCGCGAATCGGGTGCCGAGTCCCGCCACGAGCAGCACCGGGAAAATGACCTCGCCGCATGCCGAGAGGAATGCCAGGACATGGGGGGCGGGCAGTGCATACGGCCCCCCGGGCAAATGCAGCATGAACTCCTCGGAAAACAGATCGATCGCCGTGTCGCTCAGTTGAAGGAAGCCTTGCCATTTGAGGATGCCCGAGCGCCAGAACGGCACGGCGAGCGCCAGGCGCAGCGCGAGTTGAGCAAGCCACGGTTGCGCCAGCCATTGGGCGAGTGCGGTGGCGCGGCATGCCGCGCGTGCGATCAGCTTGCTGGCGGGCGCGCGAATGACGGGGGTGTCTGACATGACGTTAGTCTCGTGAGTCCAGTGAATTGCGTGAGTGAATGGCGCAGAACACCCCCGCCGACATCATGCCGTCGATGTTGGCGGTGACGTCGAAAGACGCGCAGGCGTTCATGGCCGTGTCCACGGCGTCGCTCAATGTCGCGCCGCCGATGAGGGCCGTCAGAAATTCCGCTCCTCCTGCGGGAAGATGCGACACGATGACGTCGTGATCCGGACGAGTGATGAGCGCGTCTTGCGCGTCGTCGCCCACCGATGAAATGGCACTTTGCGCTTCGCGGTGCATCGCGAACAGCGTGACCGCCGGATAGGAGGAGCGGATCACCTGTGCGGCGGGATGCGCAATGAAGCGCACTGACGTGAGTCTGTCGGCGTCCAGCGCCGCGAGGGACTCGATGGACAGCGTGGGGGCGTCCGCCGCGTGGTAAGCGTCGAGCCATGCGCGCTCGATGCGGGCAACGTCTGCCAGCCATGGGAGTTCCCGGGCGTACTCGTACGACGCGATAAACGCGGGGAAGTCGCGCCCGTACGCGAAGAGCAACGGCGAGACCGGTGGCGTGGCACGAATGTGAAAGCGCGCCATGGCACGGAAGAAGTCGGTCCCCGTGATGCGCAGGACTGCGGGGTAAATCGATGCCAGAGCGTCGATCAGACTGACCGTGACATTGTTGCGATACACCGCATAGCGCTTGTTGACTGCCGAATCCTCCGTACCTGCGAGATCGTCGGGCGGCGGATGCGCCGGGTTAAGCAACCCTGATGCGAACCGGCGCGTGGCTTCGGCTTGCGTAGGTGGCAGCGACTTAACCGACATGTCTGCCGATCTCCGGTTGTGTTTGCGACAGCGTCTCGATGATATGGCGAGCGGTGAGCGCCTGCGCTCGCAATGTCGGCCAGTCCGGCAAATCGCTGTCCCACTCGATCAGCGTGGGGATGACGCCGGCCCTTGCGATCACACGGTGAAACAGTGTCCACACGTCGGGAGAGACCGCCCGGTCGTGACTATCGATGAGCAACGGTCTGTGTGAATCGTCGGTCTGTACATTGTGTCCTGCGAGATGGATTTCGCAGACGTGTTCCACGGGAAACGCGTCGAGATACTGGATCGCCGAAGCGCCGTGATTCGTCGTGGACACCATGACGTTGTTGACGTCGAGCAACAAGCCGCACCCGGTGCGCTTCACTATCTCGCGAATGAACTCCAGCTCGGTCATCGTGGATGTCGTGAATGCGACGTATGTCGCCGGATTTTCCAGCAGCAGCGGCCGCCTGATCGCTTCCTGCACCTGATCGATATGGGCGCAAACGTGCGCCAGCGTGGCGGCCGTATAAGGCAGGGGGAGTAGGTCGTTATAGAACGTGCCGGCATGCGACGACCATGCCAGATGTTCCGAGACCAGTTCCGGCTCGTAGCGCGCCACCAGTTCCCGAAAACGCGTCAGATGCCCGTTATCGAGCGCGTCGGGGCCACCGATGGACATGCCGACGCCGTGGATCGACAGCGGGTACTCCTGCCGAATCGCGGCCAGCGCTCTGTGTGGCGGACCGCCGTCGCCCATGTAGTTTTCGGCATGAACTTCAAAGAAGCCGTCGCGCAGCCCGTCGGCAAGAATAGCCTGAAGGTGTTCGTGCTTGAAGCTCGTTCCTACCGGTCTGCGGGCATGGGTGATGCCCGACGCGAAGGCGGGGACACAAGCGTCGGCCTCCGTGCTGCTGATGAGGTCAGTCATCTTCGCCCCCGTTTCCAACACGAACTGCGGTTTAGGACTTGATCGGCGTAAGCGAGCCGTGTCCGCCGCCCGGCACCTGAATGTTGGTGCACGTGCCGCCCTGAACGAACTTCCATGCGTTGCCCTGGTAGTCGGCGGTCGACGTTCCCTGACAGGTGGTCCCCGGGCCGGCGGCGCAGTCGTTCTGGCCCTTGAGGGCGACGCCGTAGCACTTCTCCTTATGGGCCGAGACGGCGGCATTCACTTCGGCTTGGGTGAGCGGGCCGGCGTGCGCTGCGGTGGCGAGAAGACCAGCGACGGCGCTGGCGATCAATGCGGAAGTCGTCGCAATTTTTGTCGACATGAAAGTTCTCCGATGCAAATTAAGCAAGACGTATCCCCTGTGGATACGTCTGCTAATTCGCCGGAGACTGCCTGCTGGTTACACCGCCATCCGGAATTCTTGAGGGTCAGGGGCATACCGGACACCCCATCACGCGTTTCGATAGGCCGCGGGGCGTAGTCCCATCGACCGCAGCGATGCAGGGCTTTTCTCTTTACGGGGGGGCGCCGTCGATCGAAAGCCGGTCAGCGTGAAAAATGGAGAAGCTGCCGTGCTCCTAAGCATCTAAATCCAAAGCGTTTAATCGATGGGATCAATCGATGAGATCAATCGATGGAGTAAAGCGACGTGACGTGGGATCGCCAATGTCGCGAAAATTATATGGATGCCTGATATTTCGTTGGTGGCGCATGAAAACATCAAAAAATCAATGGTCTACGTAATCATGCGTAGTATTGATATTTCGATAATCGAAGTCATCTGCGCTATCGATGTCCGAAAACGATTAAAAACAACGGAGCGCGAGTAAATCTCAAAAAAATCACGTCGGGACCCTAAAGAACTGTGATTTCGTTTCCGTAATGCTTTGTCTGGGCTGGTTCTCATCAGCTAGGAATCCGAGGGGCGCGGCACCTTGCGCAAAGCTGGCACGACACGATGGCCGGCGCGCGATGTGCCGTTCGGGGAACGTTGACGGGGTGGCGAGAAGTCGCCATTCGTGACGACCTTCGGATGTTGCGAGCGGTAAAACAACTAAAAGACGAAAGATCAGATGCCTTGGCAATCGACGCGCGAAGTCTCGCCGTTGGCCGGCGGGATTGGCGGGCACACCAAATGCAGTTCGGGGATTCGGCGGTTTCAGACGTGTTTGAGCGTATCCATGCTCGGCCTGGCGGCATGGCTCGCCGTGGCCGCGCAATGTCACGCCGCCGGCATTGTGCCGGACGGCGGCACAGCCACCTCCGTCACGGTCGGTCCCGATGGACGCCAGAACGTCGCCATCGCGCCTCCGGTCTACGGCGTTTCGCACAATACCTATACGAGCTTCAACGTCGATCGGGCCGGCGCCACGCTGGGCAACACGGGCGTCAACGCCCGGACCATCGTCAACGAAGTGACGGGCACGTCGCCGAGCCTGATCCAGGGGCAGATCGCTGTGGCCGGCCCGCGTGCGAACGTCGTCCTCGCGAACCCTAACGGCATTACCGTCAACGGCGGGTCGTTCGTCAACACGGGACACGTCGCGCTGAGCACCGGGCAGGTGTCGTTCAGCGACGTGCTCGTCGCCCCGGGCCTCTACCAACGCAATGTCGTGCTCAACACCGGGCAAGGCACCATCGAAGTCACGGGCGGCGGCCTTGCCGGCACGCTCATCGGACTGGAACTCATCGCCAAGACCGTCAAAGTCAGTGCGCCCATCGGCAATGACTTCTCGTCCCCCACGGCTTACGTGCGCGTGATCGCCGGTAGCAGCAAGGCCTCGCTCAACACGAGCTTCTCGCCCGACGACAACAATAACGATTGGGTCACGCTTGCCAACACCCAGCAAGCGAATCCCAACGCCATTGCGCTCGACGTGGAACCGACCGGCAGCATTACGTCGGGCCGTATCCAGCTTCTGACGACCGACCTCGGGGCGGGCGTACGCCATGCCGGCGCCATGATGGCGAATGCCGGCGATTTCTCGCTGACGTCTGCAGGCGACGTGACGCTCGCGCCCGCGAGCAAGATCAACGTCGCGAACAATCTGTCGTGGCGGTCGACAGGACAAACCACGCTGAGCGGTGCGTCGATACTCGCGGGCGGTTCGATCAATCTGTCCGGTCACGGCGTGCTGATCGCGAATGCCGGCGCGACGCAATCGGCACTCGTGTCCTCGCGTGACCTGCTCCCCCTGAATAGTCCGCAGACGGTGTAGAGTCCGTTCCAACGAAGGGGAACGGAAGTGAAGAAGCGATTCAGTGAAGAGCAAATCATTGGCGTGTTGAAGGAAGGCGAGGCAGGTCTCAAGCCGGCCGAGTTGTGCCGTAAGTACGGAATCTCGGAAGCGACCTACTACAACTGGAAAGCCAAATTCGGCGGGATGACCGTGTCGGATGCGCAGCGTCTTAAGGAGCTTGAGCAGGAGAATGGCCGGCTGAAGCGATTGCTGGCCGATTCGATGCTGGACAACGCAGCGCTGAAGGACCTGCTTGCCCGAAAGTAGCAAGCCCGCAAGCCAAACGCGAAGCGGTCCAAACGTTGATGACCGAGCGCGCGATGGGTGTCACCCGGGCTTGCGGGCTGGTGGGAATTTCGCGGTCGTTGTTCCGTT
>NZ_CABPSB010000014.1 GCF_902459655.1 Pandoraea anhela | reverse complement strand
TGCTTGAGTTCGCGCACCTGATCCGACTGCATACCGGCATACTGCTTTTTCCATCGGTAGAACGTCTGTTCAGAAATACCGACATGCCGGATCAGATCGGCCACCGGCATGCCCAACTCCGCTTGCTTCAGTACTGCAACAATCTGTTCGACTGAAAAGCGCTTGCGTTTCATGGCAAACCCCTCCTTTTTCCATGGGTAAAGTTTGCCGAAAAACTAACACTCTAGGTGGTCCGGATTTCTCAATGCAGATCAACCTCATGCCTCACCATTTCCCGCAACAAGCGCTTGAAATGGGTTGGTGCCTTCGAAGCCTCGTCCGTGGAGTTCTCGCCCCATGATCTTCTGCATGTCAGCACCGGTGAGCGACTTGAATTGCACGAGGAAGCGCGCAAACTCGCCAGACCACGCTGCTGGCTGAGTACCCTGCAACAGCATTGCACGAGTCTTCGCGTTGGGCTCAAGTTGAAAGAACGATGTGCGGTCGTTGAGATGGGTCTGCACTTTGTCGGCAAGATCGGTGCGTGCAGCTTGAGAATCCTTTGGTCCTGCGCGTTTTCCGGCACCTTCGAGGTACGCGCGCACTGCGTCATCGCTCACACGAGATATCGTATCCGGCGCGATGTAACTGCGTCCATCTACCTGCTTAAGCGCGGACTGCCGGATTACATCCCACTTCGGCTCGTCGATATCGTAGAGGCCAAGCACACGCCGATACTCGGGGCTCAACGCCTCCCACGCATGACCAGTCTGAAGTGCATGTGATGCGACATACCCATCGCTGCGGCGGCGCGCATCTTCTCCGTCCCCCCATTGACCAGTGATTGAGTTTGAAGAACAGGCGCTGGCCTCGTGTGAGTGCGCCGGCTCCACCACTATTCTGACCGTCGACGATCCCTCACCCGGCGACATGCCGGTAGGCAAACCACGCGCAGGCGGCAACCCCCAGTCCCCACACGATCGCCACGACCACCGCAGCGAGTCGGCTCACCGGTCTCTGCGCAGCCGCGGCAGCCGTAGCCCGATGCTCCGCCACAACTTGCGGCGGAATTAGCCTGATGACGATCAGGATGCCCACCGGCACCAAAACGGCATCGTCCAGCAACCCGATCGCGGGAATGAAATCCGGGATCAGGTCGATGGGCGAAAGCGCATATCCGGCGACGAACAACGCCAACGCCTTCACGTACCAGGGAACGCGCGGATCCCGCGCCGCCAGATACAACACGTGAGCATCACGTTTGATCGTGCGTGCCCATGCCTTCAGCGTTCCCATCAGCGTACGTTTGTCCATCGGTGTCCTCAGTGTCGTCGGTGTCCTCAGTGTCGTCGGTGTCCTCAGTGTCGTCGGTTTCCATCGATGTCATCGGCATTTCTGCCTCCTTACCCGCCGAATACCGCCCCGAATTTCTCGGCCGACGAGCCCTTGGACGCCCTCACTTGCCACCGAACGAGGCGCCCCCTTATAATTGAGCAATTACTCATTTATCGTCCAGAAGCTTCGATGGCCCGCCCCCTCAGTCCGGAAAAACGCGATGCGCTTCTGCAAGCCGCCATGCTGGCCGTCGCCGAGTTGGGCGTGCTGGCCACTACGGCGAATATCGCCAAACGGGCGGGCGTTGCCGAGGGTACCTTGTTCACTTACTTCGAGAGCAAGGAAGTCCTCTTTCAGGAACTATATCTGCACCTCAAGCAAGCGATGGCCAATGCCATGATGCCCGCGTATCCGCATCATGCCGATGTCCGGTCCCGCGTCGAACACGTTTTTCAACACTACGTCGGCTGGGGTCTGGATAACCCATCCGGGCGCCTCGCCGTCTTACGTCTGCTGGCATCGGGCCGATTGACGGACGAAACCCGCGCGCAAGGCGCCACGTGGTTTCTGGACATCGCGCAAATGATGGAAGACGCCGTACGAAGCGGTGTCCTGCTGAACGCTCCCCTCGCCTTCCTCTACGCGATCATGGAGCGCATTGCAGACACCACCATCGAATCCATCGAAAAGTCACCCGCCGACGCTGCGGATTACCGGCAGATCGGCTTCACAGCGGCGTGGCGCGCCATTACGTCGTAATTTTTTGCGCATTAATTGCGTGAGTGCTCATTCATTTAAGGAATTGCATCATGACGAAGCCAACGTGGTTCATCACCGGCGCCGCCGGCGGTCTCGGTTTGACGCTCGCCGAAAAGGTGTTGTCCGAAGGGCATCATGTCATTGCGGCTGTCCGACGCGTCGAATCCCTCCAGGCGCTCCAGCAGGCATGGCCCGATCAACTTCAGGTGGAATCGGTGGACGTGACCGACCCGGATCGCGTGCGCGACGTTGCGGCGCGATATCCGGGCGTGGACATCGTGGTGAACAACGCGGGTGGCGCCGTGATCGGCGCGATGGAGGAAATGACGGAAGCGCAAATCGCGCAGCAAATTACGCTCAATCTGCTGGCACCCATCCACGTCACGCGCGCCTTCCTGGGCACGATGCGTGCACGGCGCCATGGCACCTTCATCCACATCACGAGTGTGGGCGGTCGTGCCACCTTCCCCTGCTGCGCGCTTTACCACGCTGCAAAATTCGGACTCGAAGGCTTTGCCGAAGCGGTCAGTCAGGAAACGGCCGAATTCGGCATCAAGACGATCCTCATCGAACCGGGCTCGATCCGCACGAATTTCGTGGCCAATATCCAATGGACGACGGAAATCGACGACTATCGAACCGGCGCCGTCGCCAATTTGCGCAATTTGGTCAAAACCCGTGGAGACGAAGTCGCCTCGGGGGATCCCGCCAGAATGGCAGACGCCATCTACGCCGTCAGCCAGATGGCCGAACCGCCACTGCGCACGGTGCTGGGTGCCGATGCCTACGAGGTGCTGGAAAGCACGTATGCGCGCAGCCTTGCCGAGCTCAAAGCACAAAAGAACCTCGCCACCTCGGTCTCCATCGAAGGCCGTGTCGGTTTCCATCAGCAGTAAGCACCAGGGCGCGACGTCGCCCTTCACCGCGAACTTTGAAATGACGAAGGGAGTGAAATCATGCGCATCGTACTGATCGGCGCGACCGGAATGGTCGGACAAGGCGTGTTGCGTGCCTGTCTGGCTGCAAGCGATGTCACCGAAATTCTGGTGCTCGGGCGACGTCCGCTGCCAGCGGGCTACGACGACCCGCGACTCAAGGTCGTGACCGTGCCGGATCTTGCCGCATTTACAGTGGACGACCCGGCATTCCGTCACGTCGACGCCTGCTTCTTCTGTGCGGGCGTGTCGTCCTTCGGCATGGCGGAAGCGGCCTATCGTGCGGTGACATACGACCTCACGCTCGCGGTCGCACAAACCCTGCTTCACGCGAGCCCTGGCATGGCGATGGTGTACGTCTCCGGCGCAGGTGCGGACAGCACCGAGCACGGCCGCAGCATGTGGGCGCGCGTGCGCGGGCAGACGGAGAACGCGTTGCGGCGTCTGCCGTTCGGGCGCGTCGCTATTTTCCGGCCGGGCGCGATCCTCACGGAAGATGGCGTCGAGTCGCGCACGGCGGTGTATCGCCGTCTGTATGTCGTGCTCGGGCCGCTACTGCGGCTGGCGCGATGGCTGTCGCCGACGAGCGTGCTGACGACCCGCATCATCGGCGACGCCATGCTCAACGTCGTGAGACACGGCGTGCCGCACGCCATTCTCACGCCTGCCGACATTCATCGACTCGGCAACGCCAACACGGCGTAGGCCGCGCAATCCGCCCCGGCCGCTTACGCCCCGCGCTTCAGGCCAAGGAACGGGAACGGCGGCGCGACCTTGAAGTCGGCAGACACCTCGCCACTGAACGTATTGCGCTGATCCTTGCCGAGATCGAGCCGCTTCACGGGAGCACCCGCAGCGAAGTCCACTTTCTTGAGGTCGACCCAGAACGTATTGGGGGTCAGCGCCGATTCGAAGAAATAGAGCATGCGCTTGTGATCGACCACCGTGCGCCAGCGCGTCGAAGAAATGTTCGGCTGATCCGGTGTGGTGATCCCATATGGCACCGACGCATTACGAATCACACTGAACACACTCGCGAGCGCCTGCACCGGATCCTCGCTCTTCGGAATCGCATTGATGTAGAACGACGCGCGCGCGAAGCGGTCGGACGCGCGATTCGTTCCCGGCAGGAACGTCGTGCCGCCGATTTGCTTCCAATACGCATTGAGCGCGAGTTGCTCGTCGAACGTCGGCGAATTCGTCATCACCTGATACTGCTTGCCGTGATGAATCACCTGCCGGCCGTTGATGTATTCGACGATCGCGCTGTCGCCCGATTTGTCCGACATCGACAGATGCAGCGTCGTGAGACGATTCTCGCCAGGCACGTTATCCGTGACGATCGTGAACGGCTCCTTCTCCAGCGCCGTCACGGCCTCGGCCACCGTCGCAAAGTTATCGAGCACGTACTGCGCCCATGCGGCGATCGTCAGACCGGGCTTCGCGTCCTTGTCGAACTTCGGATACTGCGACTCCACGAGCCACAGCAACTGCGCGGAGAGCCCCTTTTCATTGACCCCGTCGGTCGTCGAGACGTCATAGCCGGTGGCCACGACACTGCCGTACTTGGCCGTCCAACGCACGGAGTTGGGGCCGGCCTCGCCGGTACGCGCGATGCCACGCGGCAACACATAGAGATTGGTCGCGACATCGAGTTTCCAGTCCATCGAGCGCGCGGTGATGACGTCGTCGTTCGCCCCCAGATAGACGACGCGGGTGCAGGCGAGTGTCGATATCGGGGACAAAACGAGGGCGGCTGCCGTAAAGGCGGCGATCAGGCGGGGGAACGTTCCAACGGGCTTGGCAAGCGTGACAGGCATGGCGATACCTCACGTTAGGGGGGAAGGATTCGCAATAACCGTCAGTATAACGATGTAAATCGCATTCCCCGCCATCCCTCGCGCGCCCACATCACTCAACCAGTATCACTCGACCAGTATCGGATACAGCGATGCCACGAGCAACGCCGCCGCCACGCCATTGAAGACGCGTACCGAACGGGCGTCCGTCAGCACCCGCCGCATTGCGACGCCGAACCCCGCCCACAGGCCGATGCAGGGCGCGCCGAGCATACCGTACACCACGGCAAGCAGCGCGACGTCCGGCAAATGCGACGCATTGGGCAGATAGGTGCTGATCGCTCCCACGGCCATCACCCACGCCTTCGGGTTGACCCACTGGAACGCGGCCGCTCCCAGGAACCCCATCGGACGCTCTCGCCCCCGGCGCTCGCCGTCCATCGGACCGGAGCGCGCCAGATGCCACGCCAGCCAGAGCAAATAGGCCGCGCCGACGTACTTCAGTACGGTGTGGAGCACCGGAAAGCGGACAAAGACCGTGTGCAACCCGGCGCCGGTGAGAAACACCATCAGCGCGAAACCGAACGCAATCCCGGCCAGATGCGGCAGCGTCCGGACGAAGCCGTAATTGAGCCCGGAGGTAAGAATCATCATGTTGTTCGGCCCCGGCGTCACCAGTGTGATGACAGCAAAGGCGCAAAAGGCCAGCAATTGTTCGGTCGTCATGATCATCGGTCTGAAAAACGCCTGCGCTGCGCCGCGACCTGCGAGCGCACCGGAAAGACGCGGAGCCACAGCATAGGCATGTGTATCTCCCGACGCCCGGTACAGTTGGCCAAATCCGTGCGGGCCTGTACCGGTCGCCGACCATGACAGTTGCGCTCACACGTGCCGCGCCCTGTCGCGCCGGCGGTGGAGCACGTCGATCCGATTCGCCATCCCCCACGCGCCCCACGGTCGTGCGAAAATCGACGCCATCCGAACGAAGTGCCGACCGCATGGGGCATGGCGAACGCCTCACCGATCACCCATCGCCCATCACCCATCGCGCGACAGGCGCTAAACGACCGCTCGATACTCACCCGATGCCGCCTCGTCTGCCTCCGCTTTCCGCCCTGCGCCTGTTCGAAGCCGCAGGACGCCACCAGAGCTTCAAACGCGCCGCCGCCGAACTGCATCTCACCCCGAGCGCCGTCAGCCACGGCATCGTCGGACTGGAGCAGACGCTGGGCGTCGCGCTCTTCTCACGCTCGCCGCAAGGGCTCACGCTCACGCCGGAAGGCGTGGACTACCTCGCGTATGTCACCGAGGCGTTTTCGCTGCTGCTCACCGGCACCCGCCGCCTGCCCACCCCGGATGCCTCGCGCGCCATCGCCATCACCTGCGCCCCGACGCTCGCCTCGCGCTGGCTGCTGCCGCGTCTGGACATGTTCATGCGACGCATGCCCGGCGTCGACATCACCGTCGATACATCGCGCCGTCAGGTCGGCTTCCCGACCGACGGCTTCGACTTCGCTATCCGGCTCTCGCGCGCCCCCGTGGCGAGCGACACGTGGCATCGGCTGTTCGGGGAACGGTTCGTGCCGGTGTGCAGCCGCGCGTATCATGCGATGCACGCCGACGAAGACGGCAACATCGACCTGCGCGCCGCGACCCGCATTCACGTGAGCAGCGCCAGCGAAGACTGGCAGATGTGGGTGGAAGGCGCGGGCATCGACGACTTCGACACCCGTGGCGGTCTGAGCTTCGACAACATCCAGATGGCCTTCGACGCCGCAATGACAGGTCTTGGTGTCGTGATCGGCCGCCGCCCACTGGTCGACGAATACTTAGCCAACGGCGTGCTGGTGCCCGCACACGACGTCACCACCCAATCGCAAGGGGCTTACTGGCTGATCAGCGCCCCGGACATCGAACCGCACCCGGAGTGCGTGGCGTTCCGCGACTGGGTCATCGATCAGGCCGGCATGCATCAAGGTGAATAAAATTCACCCGAGATAACGTACAACTCCTTTGCCAGACATAGGTTTCGTTGCGAGACTACGGTGAGGAGGACTCATCATCATGTCGCAAAACCCGCTTTCCGCATCGCCGTCGCTACAGGGCCGCGTCGTCCTGATCATTCTCGCCGGCGCCCTGGTGCTCAGCGCCGCGATGGGCACCCGTCAGACGTTCGGGCTGTTCATCAATCCGTTCTCATACGATCGTGGCGTGCCCGTCACGCTCGTCGCCTTCGCGATCGCGCTGCATAACCTCGTGTGGGGGTTCGCGCAGCCGTTCGCCGGCGCGATGGCCGACCGTTACGGCCCCGCGCCCGTCGTCGCATTCGGTGCGCTCGCCTTTGCCGCCGGGCTGGGCATGGCCGCCCTCGCACCGTCGGGCGTCTGGCTCGTCATCGGCCTGGGTGTGCTCGTGGGCCTCGGTATCAGTTGCACGACCTTCGGTGTCGTCCTGCCTGCCGTGAGCCGTGCTGTTACGGCGGACAAACGCACGATGGCAATGGGGCTCGTGAGCGCAGGCGGCTCACTCGGACAGGTCGCGCTGGTGCCCGTCGCTCAAGGACTGCGTCAGACGTATGGCGTGTCCACGTCGCTCTTCGTGCTGGCTCTGGTGTTGTGCTGCGCCGCACCGCTTGGCCTGTTCATGACGATGCATCGCCGCAGCAAGGCGGCGAACGCGGCAACCGGCCCAATGCCGATCACGCCGTCCACGCCGGCCACGCCTGCAACACCCGACGACGGCGAACACGTCCGTCTTCGCGACGTACTCCGTCAGGCGCGCGCCCATCGCGGCTATCGACTGCTGACGCTGGGCTTCTTCACCTGCGGCTTTCAGCTCGCCTTCATTGCGACTCACCTGCCCGGCTACCTGCTGATGTGCCACATGCCTGTCGGGCTGGGCGCCACTGCACTCGCGCTGATCGGACTGTTCAACATGGTCGGCAGTTGGGCGTGCGGCTGGCTCGGCGGACGTTATCGCCAGCACCATGTGCTCGGCTGGCTATATCTGATTCGCGGTGCGGCCATCGCGCTTTTCTTCGTGCTACCGAAGTCCGATACGAGCGTTGTCGTTTTCGCTGCGGTGATGGGCCTGACCTGGCTCGGGACGGTGCCGCTCACCAGCGGTCTGGTCGCGAAAGTCTTCGGCACGCGGCATCTGGGCACGCTGTTCGGCGTGTGCTTCATGAGCCATCAGGTCGGCTCGTTCCTCGGCGCGTGGCTCGGCGGGTTCGTGCTCGATGTCACCGGCTCCTACAACCTGATCTGGGCAGCGACCGCAATCCTCGGGGCAGTGGCGGCAGCCCTTCACTTCCCCATCGACGACGAGAGCGTCGTGCCGCCGATACGTCGCCCCATCCCGGCGAACGCGTAATCGTCGAGATGCACGACGTCACGAGCAACGTCACGGACGACGCCACATTCGACCACACCGGGTAGGTCTCCCTCCCCTCCCTCCCCCGACACCCGCCAACGAAAAAAGCGCCGCCGGTCGAGACGACCAGCGGCGCTTCATGTCATCGCAAGCGCGCAGGATGCATGGGGCGCAAGGCGCGCGCCTGCGAGCGCTCACCGCATATCGCGGACGCCTGTGTCGAAACGACCGTCGTCCGCCACGCGATTACCGTTGCAGCTGCGGTGCAGCGCCAACGTCCTTACGAACCTTGGCGACTTGCGACGCCGTCACGGCGGGCGCTTTGTTACCCCAGCTCGACCGCACGAACGTCAGCACATCGGCCACATCCTGATCGGTCAGGCGGTCGTCGAAGCCCGGCATCGCGTAATGCGTCGGCGCCGACTTCGTCCACGGCATTTCCGCGCCGCGCAGCACGATATGGATGAGCGAGGTCGGATCGGCCGAGTTCACCGTCGAACTGAGCGCCAGCGTCGGGAAGGTCTGCGTGTACCCCTTGCCGGTGCTGCGGTGACACGCCGCACAGTTGTCGAGGAACGTGAGCGCCCCGTTGCTCTTGTCGGAACCCGCGCGCAAGGCCTTGGCGACGGTGTCGTCGTAGGCGAGCGCCTTCGCGTTCGGATCGACCGCCTTCAGCGTCTTCAGGTACTTCGCAATCGCCGTCAGATCGTCGTCGCTCATGTACTGGGTGCTGTGCTGCACCACGTCCGACATGCCGCCGAACGCCGCGGAGTGGTCGTTGCGCCCGCCTTTGAGGAACGCCGTGATATCGCCTTCGCTCCAGTTGCCCAGGCCGTCGGTAACGTCGCCACGCAGGTTCTTCGCGAGGAAGTTGTCGACCACGCCGCCCGACAGGAACGCCGTGCTGTCGTCCGTCAACGCCTTCTCCTGCAACGCGACGCCGCGCGGCGTGTGGCATGCGCTGCAATGACCGAGCCCTTCGACGAGATAACGGCCACGCGAGATCGGATCGTTATCGGTCGATGCCGTGTCAGCGACCACCGCCGGCGCGAACATCTTGCGCCAGATCGATAACGGCCAGCGCATCGACATCGGCCACGGAATGTCCGTCGCCTTGTTGGCCTGGGCCACCGGTTGCACGCCGTTCATGAAGTAGGCGTAAAGCGCCTTCACATCGGCCGGACGCACCTTGGCGTACGAGGTATAAGGCATGGCCGGATACAACGTCGAGCCATTCTTCGCGATACCGTGCCGCACCGCGCGGTCGAAGTCTTCGAGGCTGTAGCTGCCGATACCGGTGTCCTTGTCCGGCGTGATGTTCGTCGAGTAGATCGTGCCGATGGGCGACGCGATCGGCAGGCCGCCCGCGAAGGGCTTGCCCTTCGGCGCCGTATGACACGCCGCGCAATCGGCGGCGCGCGCCAGATACTCGCCCTGACGCACGAGTTGCGCCTGCGGATCGTTGGCGGCGGGCGTCTGAGGCGGCGCACCGGCGTCCATCGTAACGGCAGGCACGCTGGGCGTGGGCACCGGCGAGACGGTCGCCCCCGAAGGCGCTGTTGCGTTCTGAGCCCATACTGCGGCCGCCGCGAGCGCGAAAGCACCCACGGCGAGCATGCCGGCGGAGCGCGTCATCATCGTTTTGCGGATCATGGTTGCGCTCCTCAGGCTTGCACCAGCGGGCCGGCGTGCTTGAGGTACTGCTCGCGAATCGCCTTCGCGGACCAATACGCCAGCGCCGCCACCACGCCCGTGGGGTTGTAACCCATGTTCTGCGGAAACGCCGAAGCGCCCATCACGAACACGTTCGACACGTCCCAGCTTTGCAGATACTTGTTGACCACGCTGTTCGACGGATTCGTGCCCATGATGGCGCCGCCCGTCGTGTGCGTGCTCTGATAGATCCGCGTGTCGTAATGCGTGCCTTTCTTGCGAATGGCACGGAACACTTTTTCCGGATTCATCGCCCGGCCGACCTCTTCCATCCGGTCGCCCATATAGCCGAGCATGTTGTACTCGTTGTCGTGCCAGTCGAACGTCATGCGCAGCAGCGGCACGCCGTAAGCGTCCTTATAGGTCGGGTCGAGATCCAGATAGGCGTCGCGATACGACATGACGGAGCCGGAAATGCCGATGGTCATGTAACGCTGATACGCGTCTGCGATCCCGGCCTTCCACTTGCTGCCCCAGGCCGGCGTGCCCGGCACGGTCGGTGTCATTTTGATCGGACGGCCGCCGTAGCGGATGTGCCGGATGCTCGCCCCGCCAACGAAGCCCAGCGGGCCGTGGTCGAACTGGTCGCCGTTCAGGTCGTCCATCGAGACGCCGCCCGCGCCCGTGCCGACGAACGGGTTGAGTTGCGTGCCCTTGGGCAGCAACACGTTCACGGCGCCGTTCATCTGATACGCGTAGTTCTTGCCGACGACGCCCTCGCCCGTCTTCGGATCGTACGGCTTGCCGATCCCGGAGAGCAGCAGCAGACGCACGTTGTGCATCTGGTACGCGGCCATGATGACGAGATCGGCGGGTTGTTCGACCTCGCGGCCTTGTGCGTCGATGTACGTCACACCGGTCGCCTTTTTGCCGTCACTGTCGAGATTGACCTTGACGACGTACGAATGCGTGCGCAATTCGAAATTCGGCTTCTTGAGCAACACCGGCAAAATGGTGGTCTGCGGCGATGCCTTCGAATACATGTAGCAACCGTAGTTTTCACAGAAGCCGCAGAAATTGCACGGCCCGAGGCGCACGCCGTACGGATTGGTGTAAGGCTGTGACGTATTCGCCGCCGGCGCGGGATACGGGTTGAAGCCGACCTCGCGGGCGGCCTTCTCGAAGAGTTGCGCGCCATAGGTGTTTTGCAGCGGCGGCGTCGGAAACTCGCTGGAGCGCGCGCCTTCACGCGGGTTGCCGCCCGGCACGATCTTGCCGTTCAGATTGCCGGCTTTGCCCGACGTGCCAAAGACCTTCTCCGCGAAGTCGAAGTGCGGCTCCAGTTCTTCGTAGCTCACGCCGAAGTCCTGAATCGTCATGCCTTCGGGAATGAATTTCTTGCCGTAGCGTTCTTCGTAATGACTGCGCAGCTTGAGCTCTTCGGGCAGGATCCGGTAGTGCATGCCGTTCCAGTGAAACCCGGCGCCGCCCACACCGTTACCCAGCAGGAATGAGCCATTCTGGCGATAGGGCACCGCGAGATCGTCCGGCGTGTGACGAATCGTGACAGTCTCGCGCGCCAGTTCCTGGAAGAGTTTGCCGCGCACCGAGTATTCGAGTTCGTCGATGACTTTGGGGTACTGCGCATCGGTTGGCGTGTCGCGCATCGCGCCACGTTCGAGCGCTACCACGTTCAGGCCTGCGTCCGTGAGTTCCTGACCGAGAATGGCCCCGGTCCAGCCGAAGCCCACGATGACGGCATCGACCTTGTCTTTTTTGATTGCCATGAATTAGCCCCGCTTTCCCGAGATCGACACGGGCCCGTACGGATACTTGACGTTGGGCTGGTCGGCCCAGTCCATGAAGTCGGCACGCGCGCCGGGGAAGCCGACGAGTTTCCAGCCGACCATGTCCTTGTTGCCGCCGTGGATCGGATCCGAGAGGAAACCTTCCTTGGTATTGGCGAGCAGATAGGAGAAAAAGGTGCGCGCAGGCACGCTGTCGAACTCGATCTTCGCGTGTTCGAGATCGCCGAGCACAGCTTCCTGCGTGGCGTGGTCGAGATCGGCGAACACCTTGTCGTAGCGCTTCTTGCAGTAGGCGTCGCAAGCCGCAATGCCGTGACGATAGATGTCGCGCGGCACAAGACTCAGTTGGTAGCCCATCTCGGGCGGCTGGTCGGGGTGAAACGGCCCCTGCATGTACCAGAGCTTGCCGTGACCGAACGGCGTTTCCATCTGACGATCGATGAACTGAGGCACATCGGCTTGTAGTGCGCCGGGACCGAGGTCGTCGGCGGGAATCAGTCGGTCGACGGCAGCGTTCACGAAACGCCATTCGTCGGCCGTGAAGTATTTGGGCTCGTAGGATTTGCCCGCGGCGGCAGCGGGCGCAGCGGATTCGCTGCTGCAAGCGGACTGCGTAAGCGTCGCACCGGTGGCGAGCGTGGTGGCAGGCACGATCGCCAGCACCTGACGCAAAAAGCGCCGGCGCGGTTCCTTGTCCTGTGACATGGAGTTCTCCGTTTTGTGGGGGACGAATCACGCATGACAGTCAAGCGGTGGCTCGCCATGCGTGAAGAAAACCTGACAGGCTATTCACCTCGCGTAGCGCAATTAACGACGCGGCCATTCTACTGACAAGTTCCCTACATAGCAAAGAAAGAGTCTGTTGCGTTAAACACGCAACTTATTGATTGAAAAGGCTTGCAGATAATTAAAATATTTACTATTACGCGTGCGCGAAAGGTTTTGCCCAACAAAATACGCGGCGTCGTGAGCGGGCGGCGAGACCACTCGAAATCCGCGGAATGCGCGCCGTGACGCACCATGAAAAAAGGCCGCCACGAGATCGAGGCGGCCTGTGTCGGCGGGCCGGGCGTCCGACGATCCGCACGGGTCCGACGCAGAGGACAACTTACGTTTCGTCAGGTGGCGGCGTCAGCGGCAGCGGTGGCGGCGTGTCCGAAGGCGGCGCCACGGGGCGATACGTCTTGGGTCTGGCCCCCGTTCGCAGCGCCATCGCATCGGGCGACTCTGGCGCTTCGGACGATTCGGACTATTCGGACGCACCTGCCGGCAGCAGCACCGCCTGACCGGGCGCGGATGACGTCGATGCCCGGCGCAGCGACGCCATCTGCTCGCGTTGCTCGGCGAACGAGGGCCGTTCGAGAATCGTGCTCAGACGTCCGCTCCTGCCGGGATGCGACCCGAGGAACGCTTCGATGAACTGCTGGCGGCGCGCCGCTTGCACGCTTTGCCCGCTTTGCCCGACCTGCCCGACCTGCCCGACCTGCCCGACCTGCCGCGCTCGCGCGGCCGACGACGTGGCCGGGACCACCGCCGGTGCCGCAGCCCCGTGGGGGTCGACCTGCTTCGGCAGCGTCTGCGTCGGCACCGCATCGGTCATGTCCTCCTCGGATACGCTCGAAGCGCCAGTCATGCGGGGCGCATTGTCGGTCTCCTCGAAACGACTATCGTCGTGCACTGCGGGGGACGGCGCGGGCAACACCCCCAACATACGGCCGCCATTGGTCTCTCTGAGATCGTTTTGCAACCCGCGAGCGACGTGCTTCCAGTTGTCGATTTCCAGCGCCCGCATGCCCAGCCAGGACGACGTACGCTCGGGCGATACGGTCTTCGCGCTGTGCAACACTGTCGAATACTCGTACAGACCGAAGCCCCGCTCCCGGATATCGGACAACGTTACCGGCCTGCCTGCGGGATAGCCGAGCAGTAACGCCAGACGCGCGGCGTCGTTGCGCGCACGGATATGGTTTTTCTGAAAACGGGATTTCGACGTTGCCGGCTTGAGGATCACTTTATCGCCCCGCACCTTCAGCCGCAGGGGTATGTCGGCGCCACCGTTGGACATTTCGCGATGGGCTTCGCGAGCCATGTCGTTGAGCGCGATCAGCAGATTGCGCTCGACTCGGAGTTTGTTGAACGTTCGTTCGTGCTGCGTCGTCGTGAGCACGAGCATGGTGTCGCGCATCTTCTTGATCTCGCGCAGGCTGTGGTGCGCCATCGCCCTCGCCTCCCCCTTGGGCACGCGCCCGACGATCGTCCCCATACGATCGATCTCCTCGTTCACGTGCGCGATCTCGACGAGTTGATCGACGACCGGCACCGGATCGAATTGACGGATGAACGGCAGCGGTGTCGGCGGAACACCGTAACGCGCCTGGCGCATGGCTTCGGTACGCCGGTCTTCGAACAGGACGTCGCGCTCGATACCCTGCTGAAACAAGGTATGCCAGCGCTCGAGACGCTCGCCCACGGGCTGGGGGACCAGTGGCCGCCCCATCAGATCGTCGGCCATCAGTCGCTCGGCATCGCGGCACGCCTGCCAGCGTGCGAACGACAGGCCGTCGCAATCCTGCATCGTACGTCGGCGCTCCGGATACGATTGCCACGGCTTGCCGGACACCCCGGCGACCTTCGCGGGCACGGCACCGAGTCTCGCGAAGTCGGACCCGAAGCTCGGATCGCATTCGCCAGACAGCCGTTGGCCGCTGATGAGGACAGGCGCCGAAGACGCGCCCGATATTCCTCCGAATTGTGTTCCCATCATTCATCTCCTGTGAACAAGGCCGGATGACCTTCGGGCACGGAGACTAGTCAGGATCGGGGCAAGCGGATTTCGATTGTGGGGGATGGCTTCGTTTTGTGGCACCGACTCAGGTGACTCATCTACGCGAGCGACGGCGCGCCTCGGCGCGGCACATCGTGCGCGAGCGGAAACATCAGAAACATCAGAAACGCGCGAGCAACTGACCGAGCAAGGCGGCGCCCTCTTTTCCCTTGGCGGAGTCGGCCCACAGACGATCGATCATGGCGCGATACATGCCCACGCCGTCGGGCGACGTGGTGATCGTCGCGATACCGGTGCGCAGGTTCGGCAACTCACCCAGACGGAACGGCGAGACGGCCACGTACGCTTCACCTTGCGCCTCGAGAATCTGAAACGTCTCGTTGGGCATGTTGTCGCTGACGATGCCGATCTGCACACCGGTCGTGTCGGCTTCGAGAAATTCGACGATGCGCGCCACTTCGCGACGTGCGGCCATCTTCCGTTCGAGCTGCACCCCCGGGGGCAGGCCCAACCGTCCGACCAATCCGTGATGCAGGAATTGCTCGATCTGGCGCAGTCCGATCAGACTCGTGACCGCCAGACGATGACGCGAGAAACTCGACTTGCGCTCCTGCAAGATGCCCAGCACGCGATTGATCGTGTTTTCCCAATGCCGGTCGGCGAGCGTTGGCGGAATGCTCTCCGCGAGCATATGACGCAGCCACCCGTCGTAATCGTCGGACGTGAGCAGAAACGAGATCGGGTCGAAATGCGCCACGATGCGCTCCGAACGACTCTCCAACTGGCGCATGCGCTCGAAGTAGCTCACTGCCGAATCGTGATATTCGACTTCCACGCCGAGCAGGTTGGCCAGCGACACGCCCAGCAGCGCCGCGAGTCGCTCCAGCGTATCGATCTTGACGATCTCGCCGCGCTCGAGCTTGTAAATCGCCGCACGCGAGATATCGAGCTGCTCGGCAACATCCTCACTGCGTAACTCCGCTGCCAGACGATAGGCGCGCAGGCGCTCGCCAATGGCTCGGAAATTGAAGCGCGCGCCTCGCGGCGCCCGGGATGTCGTTGCAACTCGAGTCAAATCGCCCCCTGTCGAATACCTCGTGGATACCGCATCCGTGCGCATCCGTGCACATCCGTGCCCATCGGTGCGCGATGCCGGCGATGGTCGCCAGGCGTCGTCAGTCGTCACAGATCGTCCCGGATGGCCGTGGACGGCATCGGGCACTAGATTGCGGTGCCGGGATTATACCGGTCACCCGCCCTGCCCGAGCGGCAACGCGTGGCACGTCGGTACCGATACCTCGCCGTGCCACGCACGCCACACTTCCATGAGCGGAATATTTTTCCGATTGTCTAATTTTTTAGATATCCGCACGATGCCAGACACGGAACCCCGCCTCGTGAGACAGCCGCGACTCGCACGCGGCCTCGCGCTCCGGTGAGGGATGCCCCGACGTGTCAGAGGTCATAGTCTGCGCGCCGTCCAGAAATTTATACGAACAAAGAGGGAATGATGAAAACCTGGCACAAGGTGGCTGGCGCCGCCGCATTGGGCGCGGTCGCACTCGCGGGCACCGCACATGCGCAATCGAGCGTGAGCTTCTACGGTTTGGCAGACGCCTACGTCGGCTCGGTGAAGGCGCCCGGGGGCCATGCCGCTGCCGTGCAGCAAGGCGGCGGTATGACGACCTCGTACTGGGGCATGGCGGGCACGGAAGACCTCGGCGGCGGCAACAGCGCGCTGTTCGTGCTGGAGAGCTACTTCCAGCCGAACAACGGCACGTACGGCCGTTTCTCGGGCGACAGCTTCTTCTCGCGCAACGCCTACGTGGGGCTGTCCAACACCACGCTGGGGACCTTACGCCTGGGCCGGATCACTACGCCGATGTACCTCGCGACGATCCAGTTCAATCCGTTCAACAACTCGTACACGTTCTCGCCGATGGTCTTCCACACCTACAAGGGGCTGGGGACGCAAGGCGTGGTGGGCGATTCGGCTTGGAACAACGCGGTGGCGTACACCACGCCGAGCTACGCCGGTCTCACCGGTACGCTGCTCTACGCCACGGGCAACAGCGCGTCGGATCACAGCGCCAAGAAGTGGGCGGCTGCATTGACATACGCCAACGGTCCCTTCGCAGCGGCCCTCAACTATCAATACGTGAACTTCAGCGCCACCCCCGGCGACTTCGGCGCGCAACTGCCGGGCGTGACCGGTCTGACGAACCAGAACACGGTGCAACTCGGCCTCTCGTACGATTTGTCCGTCGTGAAGCTCTTCGCGCAGTACATGCTCGTCGCCAGCCAGGCGGTCAGCGGTAACTTCCATGCGAACACGGGGCAACTCGGCGCATCGGTGCCGGTCGGTCCGGGCAACGTGCTCGCCTCGGTCGCCTACACCGGCGCGAACGGATCGGGCGACAACCAGCGTCGCACCACATGGGCGCTCGGTTACGACTACCTGCTGTCCAAGCGCACGGACGTCTACGTCGCTTACAAATACGACCATATGAGCGATATGTCGACGGGACAGACCTACGGCGCCGGTTTGCGCGTGCGCTTCTGACACCGCGCATCGCCACGCGCACGGCGGGCAGACGTCGCCCGCCGGTGTCTTGCGCCGCCATCGCCTCCCCCGACGGCCCGCGCGATTTCTGCGGTTTTGCACGGCCCTCGCAGCCCGCCACATCAGGGTTAGCCCGGAATATTTTCACCTTGCCCGTTTTTTGGGTTCAGTTAGTCTAAATATTTAGACAGATGGAGCACACGATGGATCTGCAACTTGCATGCGCCTGGTTACAGCGCGACACCGTCGGTCTGTCCGACATCGAGGATTTCGCCGCGCGCTGTCTGCATGCGTCGCGCACCGCCACGCGCGAATCCGCCGCCTTGCTGCTGCTCGCTCAGGCAGCGCAGACATTAGCAGAGCGACAGTCCGGCATTGCCATCAGCGGCGACACGTTTCACGCCTTCCTCGCACGCACCAAAACGTACGCGCGCATGCTACGCGAGGCGGCTGCCGAATCGGACGCCAGTTTCCTCGCCACGCTCAACCATGTCGCCGCGCAGTCGACGACCGAGGTCGACGCGTAACGCCACGCATTTTTTTCTTTCGATTGTCTAAAAATATAGACAACTGATATCGACAATTTAACGATTGCCGATGCGCGAGGCATCGCGCGGGCAAGCGTCTCCCACGGGAACCGATCATGGAAGCTAACCTGAACACGTCGAGTGCGCACCACGCGGGCGCCTCGTCCAAAGGAGGTGACGACACCGTCACCCCGTACGCGTGGAAGGCGCTCGCAGGCTCCGCCATCGGCTATGCGATGGACGGCTTCGATCTCCTGATTCTCGGCTTCATGCTGCCGGCGATCACGATCGGCCTGCACCTCACGGCGGGGCAAGCCGGCGCACTGGTGACGTGGACGCTGATCGGTGCGGTGGCCGGCGGCGTTCTGTTCGGTGCACTATCGGACCGCTACGGCCGCGTGCGCATGCTGACGTGGACGATTTTGCTGTTTGCAGTCTTCACGGGCCTGTGCGCGCTGGCGCAGGGTTTCTGGGATTTGCTGGTCTATCGCACGATCGCCGGCGTCGGCCTGGGGGGCGAATTCGGTATCGGCATGGCGCTCGCGGCAGAAGCCTGGCCGGCATCGAAGCGGGCACGCGTATCGTCCTACGTCGCGCTCGGCTGGCAGACGGGCGTCCTCGCCGCCGCACTGCTCACGCCCCTGCTGCTCATGTACATCGGCTGGCGCGGCATGTTCGTCGTGGGCGTGCTGCCGGCGCTCGTCGCATGGGTGCTGCGCAACAAGCTGCACGAACCGGAAGTGTTCGTGCGGCGCACGGACACGACGCCGCAACCCGTCAGCGCCAACGCGTTCCGTCTGCTGGTGAAGGACGCCCGCACCACACGGGTGAGTCTGGGCATCGTCATCCTGTGTTCGGTACAGAACTTCGGCTACTACGGCATCATGATCTGGCTGCCGACGTTCCTGTCGCAGAAGCTCGGCTTCTCGCTGACGAAGTCCGGGCTTTGGACCGCCGCCACGGTGATCGGCATGATGTTCGGTGTCTGGGCCTTCGGCCAACTGGCCGACCGCATCGGCCGTCGTCCCACGTTCCTGCTGTATCAGGCGGGCGCGGTCGTCATGGTGATCCTGTACTCGCAACTGACCGACCCGACCGTGATGCTGTTCGCGGGCGCGTTCATGGGAATGTTCGTGAACGGCATGGTCGGCGGGTACGGCACGCTCATGTCGGAGGCTTATCCCACGGCGGCGCGCGCGACTGCACAGAACGTGCTGTGGAACATCGGACGCGCCATCGGCGGGCTCGGCCCGCTCGTCGTCGGCGCACTCGCCACGCGCTACTCGTTCCAGATCGCCATTGCGCTGCTCGCCGGCCTCTACGTGCTCGACATGATCGCCACGCGCTTCCTGATTCCCGAGCTCAAGGGCGCGGAACTCGAATAACACCGCCGGCATTGCCCGCCCCCCCACTATTCGGAGACGCCATGTCTGTCGTTTCTCTGACGTTCCCCAACGTCCCTCGTGCGGTCGCACCAGCGCCGCCGCCCCCAGGCCATGCACGCGATACGCATCGCACCGCCGACGCGACGTGCGGCGCGGCGACCCCACCGAGCGTCGCCACGCATCGCTGCCGTGTGCTCCGTCGTCACGCCGTGAACGCACGGTATCGTTATCTGCGTCTGCAAGCCGACGCGAACATCGCACGGACAACGCACCCCGGGCAGTTCTATCAATTGAAGTGCCCGGTCACGGACAGTGAAACGCCGTTCCTGCTGCGTCCGATGAGCGTCTACGGCGTGGGTCCCGAGCCGGACACCATCGAGTTTCTCTACAACGTGACGGGCGTCGGCACTCGTGCGCTAGCCACGCTCGCCGAAGGGGCGACGCTCGATATCGTCGGCCCGCTGGGCAATACGTTCACGTTCAACACCGACTGGAAGCGTGTGATGTTCGTCGCGCGCGGCGTTGGACTCGCGACGATGGCGCCGCTGGTGCAACGCGCCGCCGCCGCCGGGTTGCAGTTGACGGTGGTGATGTCGGCGCGCAGCGAGGTCGATCTGATGCGCGACGCGTTCCTGCGCTCCCCCGAGGCGCGCGCGCAGGCCGATGTGCATTGCGTGTTCGACAGCGACGGCTCGTCGGCCGTCGAGCGACTGGCGCCGCGCGTGCGCGCCCTGCTCGACGCCAAACCGCACGACGCCGTCTACACCTGCGGCTCGCATCGTCTGCTGATGTTGCTCCAGCGCGTGGTCGACGCGTATCCGCACATGAGCGCCGAAGTCGCGATGGAGCAACGCATGGCATGCGGCATGGGCGTGTGCTTATCGTGCGTGCGTCTGTTCGATTGCGACGGCGACAAGCAATTCCTGCGCGTGTGCCGTGAAGGCCCCGTGTTCCCGATTCGTGAGGTCGTCGGCGAGGTGGACTTTGGCTGATCTTTCCGTTCGCATCGGTTCGCTCACGCTGCGCAACCCCGTGATGCCCGCATCGGGCTGCTTCGCTGTCGAGTACGCCGAAGCGCTCGACCTGAACCGGCTCGGCGCGCTCGTCATCAAGAGCGTTTCCCCCAATTCGCGGGCCGGCAATCCAACGCCGCGCGTGGCCGAGACCGCCAGCGGCATGCTCAACTCCATCGGCATTCCGAGCAAAGGACTCGACGCCTATCGCCGCGACGTGTTGCCCGCATACACGCGCTTCGACACCCCAGTCGTCGTATCCGTCTCGGCCGATACGGCGGAGTCTTTCGGCGAAGCCTGCGAGATGCTCTCGCTGCCGGAAGTCGCCGCCATCGAAGCGAACATCTCGTGCCCGAATCTGGAGGCGGACGGCATGGCCTTCGCTATGCAGGCCGAGAGCACATACAAGGCCGTGAGCGCGATCCGGCGTCGCACGTCGCATCCGCTGTGGGTGAAGCTCACGCCCAACGCCGGGCAGATCGCGCTGATCGCGCGGGCTGCGGAAGACGCCGGGGCCGACGCCATCGTCATGGGCAACACCGTACTCGGCATGGCCATCGACGTGCGTACGCGCAAGCCGAAACTCGGCAATGTAATGGGCGGCCTGTCCGGACCGGCGATCAAACCGCTGGCGGTACGACTCGTGCATCAGTGCCACCGCGCAGTGCGCATTCCGATCATTGGCTGCGGCGGCATCGAGACGGCGGACGACGCCATCGAATTCATGCTCGCAGGCGCCGCCGCCGTGCAGATCGGCACGGCATCGTTCCGCGATCCGGCCGTGATGGGGCATATCGTCGACGGCCTCGCGGCGTATTGCGACACCTACGGGGTGGCGACGCTCTCGTCGCTCACCGGCGGCGTTGCACTCGACCCGCAGCTGACCGACCGCTGGCTGCGCTTCGCGCAACAGTCCGGCTGAACCCCTGAACCACTGATCCCCTGAGCCCCGGAGACACTGAGCCGCCGCACCGTTGCAACGCTACCTCGTGACGCCGGTCACCCGAACGTCACGGCCATGCGGGCCATGCATTACCCGCCCCCTAGCACGGCATCACGCGAAAAGAAGCACTCTCATGGAACTGAACACGCTGGCCGCGCTGGCCGAGCAACTCTTCACCGACCTGCGTCGCCTGGGCGACGACGGCGTGGGTATCACCCGCGACAGCTACGGCGACGGCGAGAACGCCGCAGCGTCGTACCTCACGGAATGGGCAGGGCAGCAGGGCCTCGTCGTGACCCGCGACGGGGCCGCCAACCTCGTCTTCACCCTCCCGGAAGATACCCGCGACGCCCCGGCGACATGGATCGGCTCGCATCTCGATTCCGTCCCGCAGGGCGGCAACTACGACGGCCTCGCCGGCATCGTCGCCGGCCTGCTATGCCTTGTGGAACAGCGCCGCAGCGGGCAGCGCACGGCCACGCCGGTACGCGTGCTCGCGCTGCGCGGCGAGGAAAGCGCGTGGTTCGGTCGGGCGTACATGGGATCGAGCGCGCTGTTCGGCAAGCTCACGCCCGCCGATCTGGCCATGCCCCATCGCTCGCACGGTCGCTCGCTGGGCGAGTGCATGGCGCAGGCCGGGGCCGACATCGAGGCGATCCGGGCGGGCGAAACGCTTTTCGATGCGAGCCTCGCCAAGGCATGGCTGGAGCTTCACATCGAGCAGGGGCCGGTAATGATCGCGCGCAAGATGCCGGTGGCGATCGTGCCCGGCATTCGTGGCAACGTGCGTCACAACCGTGTGTCATGCGTGGGCGAAGCCGGACACTCGGGCGCGGTGCCGCGCTGGCTGCGTCACGACGCCATGTTCGCAGTGGCCGATCTCATCACGCGGCTCGACGAGCACTGGCGAGCGCTGCTGGAGCGCGGCATCGACATGGTCGTGACAACTGGTATCGTCGGCACCGATCCCGCCGAGCATGCCATCTCGCGCATTCCAGGCAAGGTCGATTTCAGTCTGGAAGTACGCAGCCAGAGTCCCGATACGCTCGACGTCTTCTATGCGTTGATGCGCACCGAATGTCGCGCCATCGAGCGCGATCGCGGCGTGACGTTCGTCTTCGACCGGCGGCTGTCGTCTGCCCCGGCGATCATGGACAAGCATGTGTCGTCCCTGCTCGAGGACGCTTGCCGCACGTTCGATCTGCCGCACGAGCGTGTGCCGAGCGGCGCGGGGCACGACGCCGCGATCTTCGCCAACGCCGGGATTCCGAGCGCAATGGTGTTCGTGCGAAACGCCAACGGCTCGCACAACCCCGCAGAAAGCATGGAACTGGAGGACTTCATGCACGGCCTGCAGGTCATGCATGCCGCAACGCACCGGCTGTGATCGTCGCGCCGGTGCGTCGCGCCATCCCCTTGCAAAAACGCACAAGGGGCCGCTTCGATGCGGCCCCTTTCATGATGTGGCGATGTCGCGATGGAATCGCGATGAGACGCCCGCCCTGAACCTGGGGCGCGGGGAGCGCGCGATTTACGGCGCCAGTGCGATGACTTCCGCCACCGCTGCGGTGAGCTTCTTCGCGTAAGGCACGTGCAGGAATTCGTTCGGCCCGTGGGCGTTCGACTTCGGACCGAGCACGCCGCACACCATGAATTGCGCCGTCGGGAAACCGGCTTGCAGGGTGTTCATCAGCGGAATCGTGCCGCCCTGCCCGATATAGGCCACATCCGCCCCGTAGTGACGCTGCGACGCCGTGTTCAGTGCCGACGTGAGCCACGGTGCGACATCCGGCGCGTTCCAGCCCGAGGCCGCGCCGGCGTCCGACTTGAACGTCACTTTCGCGTTGTAAGGCGGATCGACTTCGAGCAGTGCCTTGAGCGCTTGCACGGCCTGCGCGGCGTCGACGAGCGGCGGCAGACGCAGCGAGAGCTTGAACGCCGTTCGCGGACGCAGTACGTTGCCCGCGTCGGCCAGCGCCGGCAACCCGGCCGCCCCCGTCACCGACAGCGACGGACGCCACGTCGAATTGAGCAGCGCTTCCTTGGGATCGGTCGTCGTCGGCAAGACCGACAGCCCGTCCTGACCACAGGCCCACGGCATCTTCTTCCAGACATCGTCGCCCAGAATTTTCGCGGTGGCCTCGGCCTCCTTGAGACGTTGCAACGGAATCGGGCTATGGAAGCCCTTGGGCAACACGGTGCCGCTGCCCGCATCTTCCAGACGCTCGAACAACTGGCGCATGATCCGGAAACTCGACGGCGCAATGCCGCCGTAGCCGCCCGAGTGAATGCCTTCGTCGAGCACTTGCACTTCGAGACTGCCCGAGATGAGGCCGCGCAGCGAAGTCGTCAGCCACAACTGGTCGTAATTGCCCGCCCCCGAATCGAGGCAGACGACGAGGCTGACGCGGCCGAGCCGGTCACGCAGGGCGTCGACATAAGGCAGCAGATCGTAGCTGCCCGACTCTTCGCAGGTCTCGATGAGCCCCACACAGCGCGGACGCTCCACGCCATGCGCGTCGAGGGCGGCCAGCGCCGTCACGCTCGAATAGATGGCGTACCCGTCGTCGGCGCCACCGCGACCGTAGAGCTTGCCGTCTTCGAATTTGGGCGTCCACGGGCCGAGGTCCTTGCGCCAACCGTCGAACTCGGGCTGCTTGTCCAGATGGCCGTAAAGCACGATCGTCTCGGTACTGCCCGAGCGCGTGGCCAGCGCTTCGAAGAAGATCACCGGCGTGCGTCCTTCCAGGCGAATCACTTCGAGCGTCAGCCCTTTGACCGGCTGACGCTCGGCCCACTGCGCGGCGTCGCGCACCACGCGATCGATGTAACCGTTACGTGCCCAGTCGGCGTCGAAGCCCGGACTTTTCGCGGGCACCGCAATGTAGTCGGTCAGTGCATGCAGGATTTCGTCGTTCCATTTGCGCTCGACGAATTCACGCAATGCCACCGTGTCGAGCGACGGCTGAGTCGGGGTGACGATATCGTTCATGGAGTTGTCCTGGGGGGAATGTCCTTGGGGATGTCTGAATGGCTGCGCCTGGCGGCGCGCCGATATGGCGCCATGATAGCCATTCCGGCAGGGCGTGGCGACCGGCCGGCCCAGCGGCCGGCCTGCGCGAACGCGAACGCCCCCGTGCCGGCGCACAGCGCTCGGCAGGGATCGGCATCGATCGGCAGAAAGCCTCGTCGGTCAGTTACCGGTGCCCGGCGGCCCGAAGCGGAACACGATTTCGCCGGCAGCCCCGGTCGCCTTGACGCACGTTGCGGCCTGCGTGCCTTTGCCGGGCACTTCCATCGAGTGCTCGGTGTCCGCAGCGTTACACCGCCAGAAGAACGTCACTGGCCGCTCGCAGCGGTTCGACACTTCGTATCGGTAGTCCGTGACATTGGCGGGCAAGGCACGCAGCGCGCCGCACGGCTGCGCCCCGTTATCGAGCGGCTCCGTCGGCATCGACGGCGTCTGAGCATGCAGCACCCCGCTCGCCGCAAGGGCGAAGAGCATGAGCAGGCCGGCAATCCCCGAGTGGCGCTTCGCGTTCGCGCGCATCAAATCCAGCGCCATGCGATGGCGATGGCCCCGATGGCGACGCCAATCGAGATGACCACGCCAAACCATGCCAACTGTGCACGCCGCGCCCGGCGGCGGCTGGATTCCGAAGTGTCGTAAAAACGACCCAATCCGCCCGAGTACAGCTTTTCCCAGCGAATTTCCATGGCGCACCTCACAAATCAATCAAACCGGCCCGCACTGCTTGTTATTTTCTTCTTTATCGAAAGTTTTGAGACGCAAGACAATTCGGATAAATCCGGGCAACTTCCGTGGCATTAAATACCCGAAAAATTCCTGAAATTCCGACATCGCGCCGTCGCTTCAAGATCGCACTATTCTTCTGGAATTGCAATAGCGTGAACTCGCAGAATGCGACGCCAAAACCACGAGAGACCACGTTATCGACGATGGTTATCCACGCGTGAAGCGCGCTTTATCGTAAAGCGTCCTGAATTTTTAACGGGGGATTGCGCGCAATTAGGGGAATTGTGCCCGAACCCTATTCAGGCCGGCCGATTGCATCTGTAACAAAACGTTTCAAATGCGATTCAGACAGCCGTTCGAAGCGTGTGATTGAAAGGGTAAGTCGAAGCATGCCGTGTCGGGCCTCGGAACAGACGCTACCGGGGTAACGGCTTGGAGACGAATCATTGGATTCGCAAGACGCAACGTAGCGCGGCCATCCGCCGGAGGCGGCGCCGCGCACGAAAAGGAAGAGGTGTGACTTTAGCGTCCCAGGAAGGCCGCACCGACTGACAACAGCACGAAGCCGCCGACGCTACAGGCGATCGCGATTGTCAACAGGCGTTGAAAGAGTTGCTCGCGCTCGCTGGCGCTGCGATGGGAACGGGGTGCATCGTGATGAATCGTTCCCCAACCACTCGAATACACTTTTTTCCAACGGATGTGCATAAGTTACCTCGCGTTGTTTAGTGTTCGTAGCCTTGCCGGTCATCGATTCCTATGATCGGAATCGACGAGACGCAGGGCTAGTATGCGCTTTGTCTGCGAACGGTAAACCCCCTATCCGTGCTGCGTCGCCATAAGCAAAACGCTTGATTCGTATGGTTTTCGAGACGTGAAAGCGCGGCGAGGAAAACCGTCACCATGTCGCGATTCGGAATTTTTGTCCGAGCATGTCAATGCGACAGAATGTCGCAGGTGCGACAAGTTGTCGCGCAACCCGCATGAATTGTGGAACGCACGACATTTCAGGGGGCGGCGCGCAGGGCCGTGTCGCAGGGAACGCCTGTGCGGTGCGCAGGGAGGCGAGAGGAAAAATGCCGACGTGCGCACGACACCGGAAGGGTTTCGTGCAGCGCAACATCGATTTTTCAAATAAGCGACAAATCTGGGGTAAATCCGGGGGCACGGCGTACCCTGCCCCCGCAACGCTCAGGACTCGAACGGATTTTTGACCGATTTCGCCGTCGTTCCGGCTGACGCGCCAGCCGGTGCCTCACCGTGCTCGGGCAGATCGGCCTGGACCAGCGATGCCACGATGGTGTCGAGTACCGCCTTGAGCGCCTGCGCCTGACATAGCCCGTCGGCATCGCGACGCAGTTCGAGGTTGCCGAAGATAGCAACGTGATCGGTATGGTTCTCGACGTTCAGTTCGCCGAGCGTGAGGGCGTCGGCATCATTGGCGAACGGTGCGAATCCGGTATGCGAAGAAGCAGAAGACGAGGTCGACATCGAAGGCTCCTGAGTCGGGGGAAATCAGTCGAAAGGTAGGATCGGGGGCCGGTTGCAGGCAACGTCTGCGGGAGCGGTCCCGGACGATGCCGTCAGGCTCATCGAATGATCGTACGCAAGATGTCGAGCACCGTCTGCACCTCGCGATACGTCGGCACCTCCTGCTCGCGCTTGCGTTTGCCGCCACCGCCTGCGGCTTTCGGCGCCGGCAGCGACATCGCCGTTTGTTTGACGCTCGCCGGCATGCCGGGAAAGAAATCGATGCCGGCCAATTTTTCGAGTTCGGCCACGCTCACGACCGAACAGTCGCCCGTGGCTTCGTTCGCGACAAGATACGCGCCCGCCTGCTTTCGCTTCGGATCGTAGACCACCTTGAACAGTTGCGTGGGCACCATCACCCGATCGCCGACCTGCGTGATCGTCTTGCCTTTGAAGAGTGGTCCGGTGATGACGAACAACTCGCCGCGATCCTGAGCGAGCTTGCGTACGCTCGATTCGATGCCGGCCCAGAGGTAGCGATTGTTCTCGCTGTTCTGCGGCACCATGTTCGACAGCGAAAAACTTTCGGATTGCGCTTGCGCATCCGGCATGTCCGCCGACGGTGCCATATGCCCCCGGTCATAGCCCGAGCGCACGTAATCCCGCAACTCGGCGCGCTCGCCCGGCGGCAACTGCGACTCGGCGTGGAAACTATTGACGCGCGAGATTTGACGGGCATCGCTTAAATTAGCGCGCGTGAGGTGCTCGGCGGACCAGAGCGGCGTACGCGTCACTCCCGAATGCATGACGCCGAACGCGCTGAAGCATACCTCGCGCGCAGCGCGCGTCATGGTGCTATTGGTGACGTCCGGCGCAGTGCCCGACCAGTAGTGGTTGCCGCATGCCGAGGCGGCGGCCCCGGCGTCGAGCGGCCATGCCACCACGGCGGCAACGGCGACCACGGCCGGAACGGAAGCGGAAAGAGAAAGAGAGGCGCAAAGGGAGGTTGCCAACTGCCCGGCCATCGCGCGCAAGCGGCTTGCGCGCACTGCGGTGACCGTCCATCGAGACTGCTTCATCGCACTGCTTAGGGGAAGACGTAAGGGGGTGCGATTGTAGCGGATGAACGGCTATTCGGGGACCACGTGACTTGCTCCGTACGCCGCGCATTGCAGCGTCTGGGCAGGGCCGAGGTTGTCGCACTCGTCCGCCTGCGCGCTCGGCAACCATGCCTGCTCGAGAAAGAGCAGACAGAGCATCAGCGCGAGCATGAGCAGCAGCGTTTTCATTGCGGCATCCGAGTTGGGTTGCCGCATTGTATGCGCGGACCATGGTGCGAAACCGGTCCCCGTCACACGGAATTGTTTCGTTTCGTTACCGGATGGAAGGGAAGGAAGGGGAGGAGGGGAAATTGACCGCCGGTTTGGCATCGGAGCGAAACCGGGCGCCGCGAACGGCAGGACACGGCGACGCGACCGCGCCCCGCCCCCCTCACGCCCTCACACCCTCACACGCCGGGCACGTCGCCGCGTTGCGCAACGACGGCCGCCAACGCTTCGCTTGCCGCGCCTTCGGCGCGCAAACCGTTCACCACCCCCACCCGGTCGGGCATCGGCCGGTTCTGCGACATCTTGAACTTGCCTTCGATGCGTCGAATCGGAATCTCCACACCGACGATAGCGCGCAACATGCTGTTGACGTAGTCTTCCGGCGCGTCCTCCACCGCCCAAGGGGCCTGACGCCCCTGCTCCTGCGATTGTGTGAGATCGCCAACGAGGCGTCGCAGCCAGGCGGCATCGTCGATCACGCGCGGCTTGCCCCAGGCGTGCACGGCGGCGTAGTTCCAGGTCGGCACGACCTTGCCGTGCTCGGCCTTGGCCGCATACCACGACGGCGTGATGTAACCCTGCGCACCAGTGAATGCAATCAGGCAGTCGTCGGCGTCGCGCAACGCCGCTCCGTGCGGGTTCGCGCGCGCCAGATGACCGCGCAGCGTACCGAACTCCCCTTCGTCCGCATACATCAGGAACGGGATCGAATCCGCGATCAGCCCCTGCGAGCCGGCGCTCACGAGCAACCCGAGCGGATGCGTACGAATGAGATCGTGCAGGACTTCGGGACGATCTTCGGTAAAGGCGGCGGGCTGGTACATCGATGACTCCGGACAAAGGCGGCAGGTGAGAAATGCCGCGTAGCGTACGCCCGCGCGTGGCTCCGGGAAAAGACCCAAAGTGCGTTATTTTTTTGATGCCACGAGCGCAACGCACGCCGCCGGACGACCCGAGCGGCGGACCGCACTCACGGCCCGCTCCCTCGGCATCAAGGGATGGGGCAGCGCAACGTTCGGAGCGAAGGTCAGCGCAAAGGTCAGAGAAAAGACTTGGCCTGATCGAGCACCTTGTCGCAGACCTTTCGCGTGAGCTGTTCCTTGAGGCCGCCGCCGTTCAGGTCGACGGTCTTGCCGTCCGGCGACGACAACAGCCCCTTGGCGCCGTCGAGATACCCGGGGCTGGCTGCCGCCGACCCCGACTGGGTGCCGATCTTGCCGAGCAGCTTGTCCTTCACGTCGGTCGCGGTGTTGAGATTCGCACCGCCCAGATAGTTGTTCTTGATGCAGAACTGGAGCACGCCGGTGGCATTGCCGATGCTGCTCGACGTGAGCGACCCTGCCGATGCAAGGTCACCGATGCCACCGATTCCGCCAGATCCCCCTGTGCTGTTGCCGCCGCCGGCATTGCCCCCGCCGATGGCGTTCCTGAGCAGATCGAGCTGTGCGTGCGCCTGCAACGGCGCGCCGAGCGCCGCCATCAGCACGAGACTCAATGTCCCGAGTCTGGCGCTTGTCCTGACCCATAGCGGCAAACCGTTGCGGGTCGAGTGAGCGTTGCGTGCCGTGCATGCCAGGCGTCGGGACATGTGATCCTCCGTGATGAGCGGGACATGGGGTCAGATCGGCCCACTATAGCAGGCCGCACATGACACCCCCCAGCGCGACTCAAAACAGGACGGCAGCCGTATCGATCGCGTCCGGCACGACGACGCTGGCGTCGACGCCCGCATTTTCCTTGAGCAGGAAGACGAGATGGTGCCCCGAAAGCAACTCGATCCGACGGTCTCGCGCAAACTCCTCGACGCCCTCGTCGAACTCGCCGGTCGTAATCAGCATGCCGCGCGCTGCGCCGATCTGCTGCATCTCCGCGAGCATGGCGCGGGCTGCCGCGATTTCCAGCCGTGCCGCGCGATCCATCACCCGGAAGATGTGGACGACGACATCGCCACCGAAAATCGGATGCGGGTCCCATGCGCGGCACGTCAGCATGCCGTCCTGCTCTCCCGCCACCAGCGGCGGGCCTTCGAAGCCGTGCGAGCGCAGCAGGTGGAACATCACCTGCGTGAAATCCTTGTCGGTGAGCGTCATCAGATTGAAGCGGCGATCGACGGCGACGTCGGCGTCCGTGACGACCTGCGTCATATCGACCCCGGCAACCGGGACCACCGCCTGCAACGCTTCCGGACGCGCCGACACGCGTGCGCCCAGCGCCGCCAGATGCGTCGCCGCCTCCCCCTCCGTCAGCACGAGAGCCGCGAACTCGGCGCGCGTCACGTGCACGCTGGCCAGGCAGATTCGCTCATCGCCATGACTGGCATACGCGTTTAAGACGACAGCGTTCACGTGACGCAGCGGGTCCGCCGCGAACAACTCGTGCAACGAGCGCAACACGATCTGACGCAACGCATTGGCATAGACGTGGGCGCGCAACGCGTCGCCCGCGGGCACGCCCTGCATGACGGCCTCTGCGGCGTTGTAGTGATAGTCGAACGCGACGGGCACGGCGGCGTCGAGCGTCGGGACGTCGTAACCGATGGCCAACAGTTTGTGAGGCTCGACGTAATGTGCGGCGAGCGTCTGCGTGAACGCTTCGGGATACGGGCTGCGGCTGAGCACGATACGCGCATAGCCGGTCACGGCGGCCGCTTCGCCGCGCAAAAGCGCGCCCTCGAAGTCGGCCACGGCGGCGTTATGACGTGCGCTCTCGGCCCGGGCGGCTTCCGTCGCTTTTTGCTGCGCAATCTGAAGAATCATCGACCCTTGCGTGCGGCGAATCTTCGACGCTTCGTACTCGCGCTCCGCATGCACGAACTCGCTACGCGCCTTGGCGACAGCCTGCTCGTAACGGCCCGACGCCCCCGGCATCGCCAGCGCCAGACGTCCCGGCTTCTCCGGCGCAAACGTTTCCCACTCGGGTTTGGGCAGAATTTTCGGCAGATGCCGTGTATCGAGCACCGGCGGCGTGTTGCGCGCGCGCAGATCCGCCGGCGGGATACGCAGGTCGCGAGCCAGGCCATCGGCCAGCAAACGCTCCAGCCGCGCGACTTCGAACTTCGCGCGGGCGCCCTGCGCAGCGGCTTCGGCCTGACGCCACGCCAGATGCAGGCGCTCGCTCGCCGCCGCGTCGCCGGCGGGGGCGTCTTCCCAGGCGCGGTGCGCCTGATCCAATGCCCGGACCTCTGCCAGCGAACGCGCCTGCGACTGCGCATGCTGCTGCTCTCGCGTGTGCGCGGCGCGCCAGAACTCGCGCGCCAGCCGATCGATGATGCTCTCGAATCCCCGGTTCACTACTGCCCCCGCATGCAACATTGATATTGTTTTTTCCAGCGAACTGCTAACCGCTATATACGTAGGGGACGATTGTAGGACGTTGCCCCGCCTTGCCGCAAAAAAATCTTTGATTCTCAAGACATCCGGGCATATCGACGCGACAACGCCACGCGACGCCATGTCTGCAACCGTCATCAAATCGCCATGGCGCGTGGGGCAGGATCCGCTGGATGGGGAACCGGGGGCGCCTCGGGGTTGCGGGAGGGACCGGGTTCGGCAAGCGGCACGATAAGTTCGCCAGTCGAACCTCCCTCAACGCCGCGTGGATGTCCCGAAGCTGGGACAGGAGCCTCCGCCAAGCGCAAATGACGACTACCATGACGCCGTATCATCGCAAGTCGATTCTCTTTTTTCCTGCAATCGCGTCATGACTGAACTCGATCAGAACGCCGTACCGGCGAACGCCCCGAAATCCCTGAACTCCCCGAAATCCCCAGACTCCCCGAGCGCCGCGAGCTCCCCCGCGTGTCTGCGTACCGCATTGTGGAGCGCGCTGGGCTGCCTGCTGCTCGCCCTGGCGGCGATCCCCTGGATTGACCGGCCGGTCGTGGACTTTGCCCACGCGCACACGCAAGGCACGCCCTGGATTCAGCACCTCGCGGAACTGCCCGCGCCGCTGTTCGTGCTGGCGTGGCCGGCCTTTCTGATTATCGGTGCGGTACTGTTCTGGCGTCGCAAGCTGCCCTCGTGGGCGGTCTCGCTGTGGCTCGCGGCCGGCGCCATCGGCGTGAGCAGTCTGGCCAAACAGGCGCTGAAATACGTATTCGGGCGCAGTTGGCCCGCCACGTGGATCAACGACAATCCGTCGTACCTGCGCGACGGCGTTTTCGAGTTCAAATTCTTCGCCAACGACTACGCCTACGCGTCGTTCCCGTCGGGACACCTCACCGTGATGCTTGCGTTCACCAGCGTGCTCGCATTGCGTCATCGCGCGCTGCGCGTGCCTTGCGCGATCGCTATTGCACTCACGGCGTTCGGCCAGATCGCCTCCGCCTATCACTGGACGAGCGACGCGCTGGCGGGGGCCGCCCTCGGCATCACGGTCGGCACGCTGTTCGTGGCCGCCTGGCAGTGCTGGCAGTCCGGCCACAACGCATAAGCGCACCACAGCACAGCGCGCCGGGCAGGCGCGATCGACACCGCCGACAATGCGACCCGTTCATCTCGCAACGGGATCGACGCATAATGTCGGCGGAAAACAAAAAACCATGACCGTCGATCCCTCGCTTCATCTCATCCCCCTGATTGTCGGCGCCTGCGTCGCCGGCTTCGTGCAAGGCCTCTCGGGTTTCGCTTTCAGTCTGGTGGCCCTGTCCTTCTGGGCATGGTCGCTACCGCCCACGCTGGCAGGTCCGCTCGCGGCGTTCTGCTCTCTCATCGGCCAGCTCCTGGGATTGCGGACAGCGCGTCGTGCGGTGCCGCTCGGCCGGCTCGCGCCGTTCGTGCTGTGCGGTCTGCTCGGTGTCCCCGTCGGCGTGTGGATCCTGCGCTACCTCGACCCCGTGTGGTTTCGCGCGGGTATCGGCGCGATCCTTGTCGTCTACTGCTCGATCCTGTTGCTCGCCGCACGGCTGCCGCGCATTCAGCATGGCGGACCGGCGGCAGACGGCGTCGTCGGGTTCGTCGGCGGCGTGATGGGGGGCATCGGCGGCCTCGTCGGTGTCGTGCCCACGCTGTGGTGCACGCTGCGCGGCTGGGACAAGGACATGCAGCGCGCCGTCATGCAGATCTTCTTCATCGTGATGCACACGCTCACCATCACGCTCTATGCCGTGCATGGCGTGATCACGACGCAGACACTGCATGGGTTCGCGATTGCCGTGCCGTCCATGGTCCTGCCGACACTCGCAGGGGCCTGGGCCTACCAGTTCCTCTCCGATCACGCCTTCCGCCGCATGGTGCTCGCCCTGCTGGCCTGCTCCGGGGTCACGCTGCTCGTCGGGACCGTGCCGGAACTGCTCGCGCGTTGACGGGTGCGTTGACCGGCGCGTTAACGGTCGAGTTGCGGGCAAGTTGCGGGCAAGTTGACGGGCACGGGCGCGCCATCAGGGTGGCGCGACGGCGCGGGTGACGCCGTTGCCGCAGGTGGCGTGGTGATGTCGTTGGCCCGGTGACGCAAGCGCCGCAGGCCGAACCGACACAATCGACGCAATCGACGCAAACGAGCATCAGGATGCGGCGTTAGGATGGCAATTGCGTCAGAGCGCTTTGCAGCGCCTTTCTCCGACGCACCCGCCAACCCACCCGCCGGGTTTGCCCCCGCCCCCTCGCCATGTCTGCCGTTGCCTCGTTTCTCGATCGTGCCGCCGCAGGCAGTGCGCTGGCGGAAGTGCTCGCGACGCATGAAGTGCTCGCACGCTGCGCCCCACCCCTGGTGCTCGCCATTCCGCGCGGCGGTGTGCCGGTGGCCCTGCCGATCGCGCGTCAGTTGAACGGCACGCTCGACGTCCTGCTCGCGCACAAGCTGCGCGCGCCGCATCAGGCCGAACTCGCGGTCGGTGCAGTCGACGAGTTCGGCGGCATCTTCCTTGCGGATCACGCGCTGTCACTCGGCGCGACCGGTACGTATCTCTCGCATGAAAGCGCCCGGCAGCGAGCGTTGATCCAGCAGCGGCGTCAGGCCTACACACCGGGGCGCGGCGCTCCGCAGGTGGCGGGGCGAGCGGTCGTAGTGGTCGACGACGGCATCGCGACCGGCGCGACCATGACAGCGGCGTTGCGGGCGATGCGGCGTCTGGGGGCAACGCCGCTCGTCGCCTGCGCGCCGGTCGGCGCGCGCGAGGCCGTCGCACACCTGAGCCCCCTCGCCGACGCCGTCGTCTGCCTCGAGACACCCCAGCCGTTTTACGCGGTGAGCGTGGCGTACAACGATTTCGTCCAGACGGACGACGCCACCGTCATCGCGCTGCTCGCAATGGCGGCGGCGCGTCCCTGAGGCGTGGTCGACGGGCTCGCGCGCGCTGGTGACTACGCGGGTTACTGCACAGGCCACTGCACAGGCTATTACGTCGGTCATTACGCCGAACATCGCCCCAAGACATTGCGCCTGGATGGCGCCCAACATTGCGCAGACCACGCGAGACACACCGGCCGTTGCCCGCCGTAGCGGCCCACCCTGCGATTGCACTACACTGGAGCCTGCTGCACGTAGCGGACCGCACCGAGGAACGAACGCGCAGCCTGCGCCGCCTCTTGCCCCCTCAGTTTCGATGGAGCCTGTGATGACGACGTCCCTGATTCTCAACGTGATCGGCCCGGATCGCCCGGGTCTGGTCAATGCGATTGCCGATCGCGCAACCGCCGCCGGCGCCAACTGGCTCGAAAGCCGCCTTGCCAACCTCGCCGGCCAGTTCGCCGGCATCATCCATCTGCAAGTCCCCGACGATCGGGCCGAAGCGCTTACCCAGGCCATGCACGGACTGGAAACGCACGGCCTGCAAATCTCCGTCACCCGCGCGCAAAGCGCCGCCAGCGATCCGGCGGCACGCACGCTTCAGCTCGATCTCGTCGGACAGGACCATCCGGGCATCGTGAAGGAAATCTCGCACGTCCTCTTCGCCCGCGGCATCTCCATCGACGAACTCGCGACCGAATGCGTCGAAGGATCGATGTCGGGCGGTACGCTGTTTCGCGCGACGGCACGGCTGCATGTGCCGGCGAGCGTGAGCACCGAGTCGCTGCGGGAAATTCTTGAAAGCCTTGCCGACGACCTGATGGTCGATGTCGAACTCGATTCGCCTGCCGGTGCGTGAGCGCGCACCGATGAAGCGAGCCTTCCTGATTCTGCTCGGCGCGGTGGCGATCGTCGCCCTGCTCTCGCTGCTGCCGCTGCCGTTCGAGCGCAAGACCCACGTTGTGAGCGTGGCCACGTTGCGCGCACCGCCGCAGGCCGTCTACGACTACGCCACCACACCGGCCAACTGGCCGAAGTGGCATCCGGCGTCGCTGGCCGTGCAAGGCACGACCGATCATCCGCTGCGGCTCGGGGAAGAAGTGGCCGAAGAGTTCCGGCTCGCGGGCCGTCACGGCATTCTTCACTGGAAGGTGGTCGAGGCGAAGCCCCCGTTCGAATGGCGTATCGAAGCCGAGATGAACCGGCGAGCGTCGGGCGAGGTGCGCTACAAGCTGACGCCGGACGGCGCCGGCACCCGCTTCGAGCGCGATTTCATTTACCGCACGCCGAATCTGCTGTTCCTGATCCTCGATCCGATTTTCATCGGACCGCGCGTGCGCGCGGAGTCCGCGCAAGGGGCGAAGCAGCTCGAACAGATCTTCGAGACGCTGGCGCCGGCCATACCATCGATCCCCCCGGCAACCCCGACACCGGCCATGCCTCCAGCGGACGCGACCGCCGGCCCCGGCGGTTCAGCCAGTGCAACGCCGGCGCGGTAACTACGGCCTCAAGCCTTTCCGTATCTGCGTCAGGGCCCGTTACTCGTTGAAGGTCGCTGCCATCGTCTCGGCGGCGGCGCGAAGGTCGGGCAGGAAAGTCATGAGCGTGTCGAGCGTGCAATGCTGCGCGCTCGCCTGCACCGCAATGGCGGCACACGCGCGATTGCGGTCGAGCATCACCGGCACGGCCACGGCGATCATGCCCGGCACGTGCTCTTCGTTATTCATCCCCACGCGACGCTTGCGTGTCTCGCCCAGTTCCTCGCGCAAATCTTCCAGATCGGTGATCGTGTTCTCCGCACGTGGACGCAACGGCAAGTGGGCGATCAGCTTCTCGCGTCGCGCTCTGGGCAAAAACGCGAGCAGCAACTTGCCGCTGGCCGTGCAGTGCAGCGGCACGCGCGATCCGGGCGACAGTTTGAGTTGCCGCGACCAGTCGGTCTCCACACGGTCGAGATAAACGAGGTCGTCGCCCGAGAGCATCGACAGGTTGCAGGTCTCACCGAGCTTATCGACCAGTTGCTGGAGGATGGCGTGACGCGCAGCGGCGGGACCCGCATGCATCAGGGCATTGACGGCCATGGCCCTCACTCGCGACGACGGCTCGTAGTGACGACTGCCGGCCTCTCGCGTGACGAGCCACGCGGCTTCCAACTGCTTGAGAATGCGATGCACGGTTTGCTTTGGCAGACCGATCGCGGCGACGATCTCCGCGAGTGTCATCGGCGCGCCTGAGGCGCTAAGAATTTCCAGAATGCGAAATGCGCGGACGGCCGCGGCGTTCGACTGATTGCTCATGTCGGTTGGGTCTCGGGTTCGAGTTGCGTTTTGAATCGTTATCAATCACGGCGGTCTCCCAAAAGTCCTGCTTCGACACGCCACCGCCCCAGCCCGCTCCCAAGCTGCCACGTCGCCGTGCCGCCGCGCCACTGCACCGCGACGTCCCGTTTTCCGCATTCTAGTGCCAATCGTCCATTCCGACGATTGCAGACAAACCCGGAGAGATTCCGAATATTCGATACCTCTTGCGCGCAAATGAGGACGGGCGGACGGATTCGGCTCGCCGCCGCCCTCCGTGCGCCCGTCTTCGAGACTTCCAGTCGATACCGTCTTATGCTTTGCCCGACAGCACCCGCAGACGGTGAATCAGACTCGATGTATCCCAACGCGAACCACCCAGCGCCTGGACGTCGCCATAAAACTGGTCGACGAGCGCCGTGACCGGCAGCGAAACGCCATTGCGCTGCGCTTCGGCCAGACACAGCCCCAGATCCTTGCGCATCCAGTCGACGGCGAACCCGTAATCGAACTTGCCGTCGATCATGGTCCGACCCCGGTTGTCCATTTGCCAGCTTGCGGCTGCGCCCTTGTTGATGACGTCGAGCACCAGCGGCATGTCGAGTCCGGCGCGCTGGCCGAAATTGATCGCTTCCGACAACCCCTGCACCAGACCGGCGATGCAAATCTGGTTGACCATCTTGGCCAGTTGGCCTGCGCCCGCCTCGCCGATCCGGGTGACGGCACGTCCATAGGCGCCCAGCGTCGGGGCCACGCGCTCGAACGCCGGCGCGTCGCCGCCGCACATGATGGTGAGCACACCGTTCCTGGCGCCGGCTTCCCCGCCCGAGACGGGGGCGTCGACAAAGTGCAGGCCCGTCTCGCGGGCGATGGCGTAAAGTTCTCGCGCCACGTCGGCCGAGGCAGTGGTGTGGTCGACGAAAACCGCGTCGGGCTTCATGCCGGCAAAGGCGCCCTGCTCACCGAGCACGACACTGCGCAAGTCGTCGTCGTTGCCCACGCAGGCGGCGACGATGTCGGCATCGCGCACGGCGTCAAAGGGCGTAGCCGCCGCCGAACCGCCATATTCCGTGGCCCATTGCTGGGCCTTGGCGGCCGTCCGGTTATAAACCGTGACCGTGTGACCGGCGCGTTGCAGGTGCCCCGCCATCGGGTAGCCCATCACGCCGAGACCGAGGAAGGCGACGCGAAGGGGAGCAGGCGCGGGAGTTTGCGTTGTGGGGGAAGTCAATTCAGGGGCCTCGCAGGTGGATGCATGGTGTGCGACCGGAGGGTACGCGGTACCTCGTACGCACTCGGCGGTCTCTTCTGAAATACAGGGGGCTTGCGAGCCCTCATTATAGAGAGGGGGCCCCTTCGCACGCCAGCGCAAACCCCGCCATACGGGGGATTCCGGGCATCAGGCCCCAGCTTGGTGCATCGACCCGTTTTCAATAATCGCCCGTAAACAAACCATATCCCCGCCGGTTTGAAAAATTGTGTTTCCGTGACTGGCGTTACCGCTCCGTTCCGATACAATGCGCGGCATGGCTGATTTTGATACCAGTTGGTCAATTCGCGTTTACTACGAGGACACGGACGCCGGGGGCGTCGTCTTCTACGCCAACTACATAAAATTCTTCGAACGGGCCCGAACCGAGTGGCTCCGTTCGCTTGGCATCGAGCAACTCGAACTGGCCCGCAATACCGGAATGATGTTTATTGTGCGCGCCACGGCACTCGATTACCTGAGCCCTGCCCGGCTCGACGATCTTGTCGTGATCAAGAGTCGTATCGAGCGCATCGGCGGGGCCTCCATCGACTTCCATCAGGAAGCCTGGCGCGACGCAGCCGACGGTTCGAGCGAACTGTTGGCGCGCAGCAGCATCAAAATCGGCTGCGTGGCTGTCGATACGTTGCGCCCCGGCAAAATTCCGCCGCACGTCAGGCTCGCCATGCAATCGGCTGCAACAGCAGCCAAAACCCTGACGCAAGCGTCTGCCCCTGCGGCGGCCGCCTGAAGCCAGGGATAAAAATTCCGGTCAGTCAATAACCACACCATGCCCGATCAAGACCTTTCCATCATTTCGCTGGTCATGCATGCCAGCGTGCTCGCCCAGGCAGTCATGGGCCTGCTGCTGCTGCTCTCGCTGCTTTCGTGGACGCACATCTTCCGCAAGATCTTCGCGATCCGCCGCGCCCGCACCCAGACCGAGCGCTTCGAGCGTGATTTCTGGTCGGGCGGCGATCTTCAGGCGTTGTATCAGAGCGCGCTGAACAATCGTCACCAGACAGGCTCGCTCGAACGCATCTTCGAGTCGGGCATGCGCGAATACATCAAGGCGAGCGAAAAAGGTCTGAACGATCCGCACGCGATCCTGGATGGCGCACGCCGCGCCATGCGCGCTTGCTATCAACGTGAAATGGACGCGCTCGAAGCCAATCTGCCGTTCCTCGCGTCGGTCGGCTCGGTCAGCCCGTACATTGGTCTGTTCGGCACGGTGTGGGGTATCATGAACGCTTTCCGCGGCCTCTCGAACGTGCAACAAGCCACGCTCGCCAATGTGGCGCCGGGCATTGCGGAAGCGCTGGTGGCCACGGCCATCGGTCTGTTCGCCGCTATCCCTGCCGTGGTTGCCTACAACCGCTTCGCGACCGACATCGACCGGCTGTCGATCCGCTTCGAAAGCTTCATCGAAGAATTCTCCAACATCCTGCAACGGCAGATTCACTAAGCATTCCGGGAGCGCCGAGACATGGCAGGTTCTATGCGCAACGCTCGCCGCGGCCGTCGCGCCATGGCGGACATCAACGTCGTACCGTACATCGACGTGATGCTGGTGCTGCTCGTCATCTTCATGGTGGCCGCCCCGCTGGTCGCGCCGTCGATCGTCAATCTGCCGAGCGTCGCCAACGCGAGCCCGCAGCAGCAGACGCCGCCGGTGGTCGTCAATATCGAAGCGGACAATCGCATGCTGGTGCGCTACAAGGACGGTGAAAACACCATCGAGCAGCGCATGAGCGCAGGCGACCTGACGGGTTTCCTGCAAGGCCGTCAGGCAGCGAATCCGGATCAGCCGGTCGTGATCGCCGCCGATAAATCGGTGCGATACGAAATCGTCATGAACGTGATGTCCGATCTCAAGGCTCAGGGCGTGAAGCGCGTGGGCCTGCTCGTCAAGCAGAAATGAGTCGCACCGTCGCCCGTCAGGGCCGTCCCGATCGCCCCATCGGTCCCCGCAATAGCGAGCGCGGCACGGGGCGGGCTTTCCTCCTCGCGCTGCTCATGCATGCGCTGCTGTTCGCGCTGCTCTTTTACGGCATGCGCTGGCAGAACAGTTCGCCCGCCGGTTCCGAAGCGGAACTGTGGACGCCTACCGAGTTGGCCGAGCCGACCCCGCCGGTCGTGACGCCGCCGCCCACCCCGGCGCCGCCGGCCGTGGCTGCGCCCACGCCGCCGGCCGAGGACGCCGACATCGCCTTGCAGCAGAAGAAGCGCAAGCAGGAGCAACAGGCGGCGGAGCAGGCACGTCTGCTCGAAGCGCAGCAGGAAAAGGCGCGACAGGAAGCCCTCAAGCAAAAGCAGCTCGCCGAGCAGCAGGCAGCGGCCGAACTGGCGCGCAAGAAGGCAGCGGACGAGGCAGCCCGCCAGCAGAAGCTGGCCGATCAGAAGAAGGCTGACGAACAGAAGCGTCAGAAGGAAGAAGAGGCCAAAAAGGCCGAACAGCTCAAGCAGCAGCAACTGGCGGAAGCGCAGAAGAAGGCAGACGCCGAGAAGAAGGCTGCGGAAGACAAGGCGGCCAAGGCCAAGGCCGCGAAGGAAGCGGCTGCGCAGAAGGCAGCGGACGCGGCGCGCGCCGACCGTCTGGCCTCGTTGCGCGGCATGGCAGGTGGCACTCCGGGCGCGACCGGCAACGGTCTGGGCTCGCAGGCAGGCGGTACCGGCTCGGGCGCCGGCGGCACGGCATCGGCGGGCTACGCCGACCGGGTGCGCGCCAAGGTCAAGCCGAATATCGCGTATGGCGGCGACACGGAGGGCAACCCCACGGCCGTCGTTGCAGTGCGTCTGGCACCGGATGGCAGCGTACTGTCGATGCAGTTGGTCAAGTCCAGCGGCAATCCCGCCTGGGACGCCGCCGTGCAGGCCGCCATCACCAAATCCGATCCGTTGCCGCGCGACACGAACGGCAAAGCCCCCCCGAGCGTCAACCTGCGCTTCAGCCCGAAAGGTTGAGTGTGTTGTCAAACGGGAACGAAAACCGAGCGATGCAGGTCCATTTTCATTCGAATGTGGTAAAAATGCCCCTTGCACCGCGTAACTGACCAATCGAACGCATGCGAATCTCCAGTCAATATGCATGGCGTGCGCTGGTGGCCACCTGGCTCACCGCGGCTTGCACGATCGCCCATGCGCAGACACCGCTGACCGTCGACATCACGGGTGTCGGCTCCAACCGCTACCCGATCGCCGTGTCGAATTTCAAAGGCACCGCGCCGACGGACGTCGTGTCCGTCGTGAAGGCGGACCTGAGCAACAGCGGCCGTTTCAACCAGATCGATACGGGCGGCGCCACCGTCGGCGTGGACGATTCGGTCGATCTCGGCACGTGGCGCGCCAAGGGTGCGAATGCGTTCGTCTCCGGCACGATCGTTCCGCAGGGTAACGGCAACTTCCAGGTCAGCTTCCGTCTTTACGACGCCGTGAACGGTCAACCGCTGGGTGGGCTGGCCCTCACCTCGTCGCAGGCGAATTTGCGCCTGACGGCGCATCGGATCGCCGATTACATTTATCAGAAGCTGCTGGGCGACCGGGGCGTGTTCGCCACGCGTTTGTCGTACGTGCTGCATAACGGCCCGAACTACCAGTTGCAGATTTCGGATTCGGACGGTCAGGACGCCCGTGTGGCGCTCAACAGCCGCGAGCCGATCATCTCGCCAGCCTGGTCGCCGGACGGCACCAAGGTGGCGTACGTCTCGTTCGAAAAGCGCAAGCCGGTCGTGTACATCCACGACCTGCCGAGCGGTCGCCGCGCGGTGCTCGCCAACGAGAAGGGCAACAACTCGGCGCCCGCGTGGTCGCCGGACGGCAGCAAGCTGGCCGTGGCGCTCTCGCGCGACGGCAATACCCAGATCTATCAGGTCAGCGCCAATGGCGGTGGCCTCAAGCGTCTGTCGCGCAGTGGCGCGATCGACACCGAACCGCAGTATTCGCCGGACGGCAAATGGATTTTCTTCACGAGCGATCGTGGCGGTGGTCCGCAGATCTACAAAATGCCGGCCGGTGGCGAGAGTGAAGGCGGCGCACAGCGCGTCACTTTCAAGGGGAGTTACAACGTCAGCCCGCGAATCAGTCCCGACGGCAAGTTGCTCGCGTTCATCGCGCGTCAGGGTGGCGGATTCAAGCTGTGCGTGCAGGATATGAGTACTGGCGATGTTACGGCTCTGACCGACACCAGCCACGACGAGTCACCGAGTTTTGCCGCAAACGGCAAGTACATTCTTTATGCAACGCAGTCGGGGGGCCGAAAGGTGCTCGCGGCAGTCTCGGTGGACGGGCAAACCCGGCAGATTCTTCAGGTTCGAGGGGGGGAAGTTCGCGAACCCTCCTGGGGCCCTTTCATGCAATAACATCAACAGCAACATCACTCGGAGGCTCACATGAGTTCCCTGCTTCGTAATATCCTCGCCATCTCCTCGCTGGCCGCTCTGGCCGCTTGCTCGTCGGGTGTGAAGCTCGACGACCAGGCCAACGCCAACAAGGGTCAGACCACGACCGACGCCCGCGCCGTCGCCCCCGTCGACGCTTCGGCTGACGAACTGAACAACCCGAACGGCCCGCTCGCCAAGCGCAGCGTGTATTTCGGCTTCGACTCGTACAGCGTCGATCAGCAATACAACCCGCTGCTCCAGGCGCACGCGCAGTTCCTGGGCAAGTATTCGCAGCGTCACGTGCTGCTCCAGGGCAACACCGACCCGCGCGGTACGAGCGAGTACAACCTGGCACTGGGCCAGAAGCGCGCTGAAGCCGTGCTGAAGACCATGACGGCTCTGGGCGCCAACACGAGCCAGATGGAAGCCGTGTCGCTGGGCAAGGAAAAGGCTACGGGCACCGACGAAGCCACCTGGGCCCAAGACCGTCGCGTCGACCTGGCTTATTGATTGAATCGTCATGACGTCTCGTTTGATTAAAAACATGATCTGCGCGGTGACGCTCGGCACTACCGTGCTTAGCCCGCTCGCGCATGCCGGATTGTTCGACGACGACGAGGCGCGCAAAGCGATCCTCGACATCCGCAGCCGTCTGGATTCGGACAAGCTGCGGATCGAGGGGCTCACGCGCAACGTGCTGGATTTGAACAACCAGATCCAGCAGTTGCAACGTGACCTGGCCGACCAGCGCGGCCAGAACGAAGATCTGAAAAACCAGCTTGCGAACCTGCAACAGAGTCAGAAGGATTTCTACACGGACCTCGATGGCCGTCTGAAGAAATTCGAACCGCAGCAGATGACCGTCGGCGGTGTCACAGGCACCGTCCAACCGGGCGAAAAAGATGTCTTTGACGCCGCGCTGACGAAATTCCGCAACGGCGACTACAAAGGTGCGCAAACGGATTTCCGGACCTTTACGGCGAAGTATCCCGCCAGCCCGTATCAACCCGAAGCGCAGTTCTGGCTTGGTAATGCGCAGTACGCCAACAAGGATCTGAAGGGGTCGACCGCGACGCTGCAAGGGATCGTGACGAAGTACCCGACGAGCCCGAAGGCCGCCGAGGCCATGTTGGCGATCGCCAGCAACCAGGCGGAATCCGGGCAGACTGCGGCAGCGAAGAAAACGTTGCTGGATTTGGTGGCCAAGTATCCGGACAGCGAATCGGCAGCGGAGGCCAAGAAGCGCGCGGCCAAGCTGAAGTAATACGCCCTGCGGGAGGTTGTGCGAACCGATCTTCCGTATGAGGTGACTCGTCAAACGAACAACGCCGCCTTTGGGCGGCGTTGTCGTTTCTGGTCACCGGTGCGACCTCGCGTAGAATACGGACTTTCCAAACGTTCGAGGCGCGGCGTCTCAGGGGATGCGTGCGGGCCGTCAGGTGCCGGCACGGCATGGCGACCGTACCCGCGATGTGATCGTGCGCTGGCTGCGCGGCACGTCTGATAACAACAAAGCTGGCTGCGCCCCGTGGCCGGCGTCAATGCATCGAACGGCCGGACAAGGCCGCTATCGTCTTCTCGCCTCATGACCGACGTCGATCTCTCCGCCCTCTCCCACACTGTCGTGTGGCTTACCTTCGGCCTGGCCTTTGTGTTCGGCGCCGTGCTTCAACGCACTCACTTCTGCACGATGGGCGCGCTGTCAGACATCGTCAACATCGGCGACTGGAACCGCATGCGTATGTGGTGGCTGGCGATCGGTGTCGCGACGATCGGGACGGGCCTCATGGCTTCGCTCGGCATCATCGATCCGGTCAAGGCGATCTATACGACACCCCGCTTCACGTGGCTGTCTTATCTGGTGGGTGGCTGGTGTTTCGGGGTGGGCATGGTGCTGGCGTCCGGATGCGGCAGCAAGACGCTGGTGCGCATTGGCGGCGGCAATCTGAAGTCGCTGCTCGTTTTCGTGATGATCGGCGTGTCGGCGTACATGACGCTCAAGGGTCTGTTCGCCGTCTTCCGTGTGGCTGCGCTCGACAGTGTGCAAACGACATTCGCCACGTCGCAGGATTTACCGACGTTGCTCGGCGGCATATTCGGCGGCGACGTTCATCGTGCGCAGCTCGTCCTCGGGCTGGTGATTGGTGGAGCGTTCGTGATTGCGGCGCTGGTGCGTCGGGAGTTCTGGACGTTCGACAATTTCCTGGGTGGTCTTGTCGTGGGTGCGATCATCGTGGCGCTTTGGTATGTGTCGGGCAAGATCGGTTATGTGGCCGAGAATCCGAATACGCTGGAAGAGAGCTTCGTCGCGACCAACTCGGGGCGGATGGAAGCGCTGTCGTTCGTCTCTCCGCTGGCGTACACGTTGTACTGGCTGATGATGTGGAGCGATACGAGCAATGTCATCACGTTGGGGATTTCGAGCGTGCTGGGCGTGATTGCGGGGTCGTTCGTGTATGCACGGGTTTCGCGCAACTTCCGCTGGGAGGGTTTTCAGGGGACGGAAGACACGGCGAACCATATGGTCGGTGGCGTATTGATGGGTTTCGGTGGGGTGACGGCGCTGGGTTGCACGGTGGGTCAGGGATTGTCGGGCGTCTCGACGCTGGCGGTCGGGTCGTTCGTGGCGATCGCGGCGATTTTGGCGGGCGGCGTCTGCGCGTTCAAGTATCAGATGTGGCGCATTGAGCGCAGCGTTTGAGCGCAATTCGCGCGCAACGGCGCGAAAAACCCGATAAACGAACACATCTGCGTCACGGACCTATTGACACTATAACGTCTGCGACGCTATAATCTTTTTCTTCGTTGGGTCGTTAGCTCAGTTGGTAGAGCAGCGGACTTTTAATCCGTTGGTCGCAGGTTCGAATCCTGCACGGCCTACCAGAATACAGGAGGGGTTGCGAGAAATCGCAGCCCCTTTTCGTTTTTGCGGGTGTGGGTTTTTCTGCCTTTGTCGAAATCTGTATCGACCCAGCAAAACCTGCACAGGTTAAGCGGCTAACGCGAATGCCTCGGCCGGGGTTTTCATCTTCAGTGCCTGATGTGCCCGTCGATGGTTGTAGAACTGAATCCAGTCGGCAATCATCCGGCAGGCATGCTGCAAAGTTTCGAAGCGGTGGTGGCGCACATATTGCGCTTTGAGTATTCGAATCACTCGTTCGACCATCCCGTTTTGCTGCGGGCAATGCGGTGCAATCAATGTCTGACGCAGGCCATAGCTTCGAACCGGCGCTGTGTAATTCCGGCTCGTAAGGACAAGTCTGTTATCCCTTCGAAGTAGAAACGGTTTTCGCACAGGGCCCAGCATGCCGAAACGAGCGATCAGCGCTTGCTCCAGTGCGCTCGACGCCCTTGTCGCTTTGCCGCTTCGTGAGAGATGCCAGCCCAAAAGCTCTCGCGTATGGCTGTCGACCACCAAGGCCAAAGTTGCCCAACCGTCAAGCTCAGCCCAGACTCGGCACATGTCCGTGGACCAGCGCTGATTGGTGACCTTACGCCACGGTGCGATAACCGAATGACGGAGATTCTTCAATCATCGCCTTGATTGGCTCCGCGAATCTGGCCTGTAACTTGGGCTGCGCTTTGACCGGCTTGTAATACACCGTGCGGCGCGGCACATCGAACCAGCGGTCCAACTTCGAGATCGAGACGGTGATTCCATCAGCTTGCAGTCCCTGGCGGATCGTCGCGATCACTTGTCGTCCTCGCCCAACAGGGACTGCAATTTTTTTCGCGCACGTAGCTCCAGCATCGCTTAGCCGTAACCTTCCTGAAGCGCTTTAAGCTGTCGCTCGTACTGCTCTTTGATGTCTTGCGGACTCGCGCGCAGGGCATTCTCCATTCCCCGCTTGCCATCGTCCACCCAACTTTCGCCTTCAGACAGCGGCAAATCATGCGTGCGGCTGGCCTGGGCCACCGTCGTCTTGCCTTGAATGATGTCCAACGCCAGCGCGCTTTTGCGCTTCGCTGTACATCGCTTGATATCTTCTTGCATTGTCTTGCTCATCGTCATTTCCTCGATTATGACTTGAGCAGGTTTTCACCGGGCCAATACACCACATCACTGAACTACCTCTCTAACTTTAGAATATCCCTCATCGATCGAAGGCGCCTCAAAATTTTCGCAAACATATTTAATTGTTTCATCTGGAATCTGCTCATCCACCGGTCGAAGCCTATTCCACATAAGTGCTTTTTCCAAAGGAACATTAATCCAAATGACCTCGATCTTTGCACCGTATTTTTTCGCCAATTCCACTGATCTTTTTCTATGACGAGCCCCGGGCAACGCTGCATCCAAAACCAAGGCGGGCAATTTAAATTCATGCTCATTTCTTGAAATCCAAGTAGACTTCCCGCTCCCTGGCATTCCACACACAATATATACAGTTGCCGACGATCCCAATTTTTTAAGACTGTCCTCCAAGTCGGCATAGGTCTTTTCCCAAGCCTCTTTCCCACGTTCCACAGACCAAACACGCGGAAAACCCAAATAAAAGTCCGGATTGAATATTTTTCTCAAATTTTCGCTCATATTCGCTCATTTATTTGGAGAGTACATCCTTCCATCCGCAACAAATTCATCAAAGCCACTGGCTCAAACATCTTTTCACATCACTCATTTCATCAACAAGTCCATGCCCATTAAAATTGAGTGATGCGTCACCTTAAATTCCATAACCGCTTCTATCGCCCAAAGCAAATCCCCGACATCTTTGCCTTGACATGAAACAACAATTTTCACTTTCAAAGTTCCGCCAACATGCATTATCGACAAAAATTATCGTGAATCGACATTAAATAATTACAAAATCACCTTCTTTACTCCGATAAAAATTCCGCCCATCAAAATATCGGACAAATCGACCTGCATTTATTATTTTTTATTGCTTAATTCCGCTCTTTACATCACCATCGAATGGTTTTGCGAGATTCAAACGATTCCCTAGCGACCCAAGGCCAACCCCTCACTCCTCCAGATCCATCCACAGATTTTCTTCTTATTAATCACAATATTTTCGAGCGACTGAACATTCAAATCTCACATTCCACATTTCACCCCAACATCACTGCCATCAACAGAATTCCACCGAACCATAAACTCCATTTTTTCTCGAGAGATAATTACCTAGCATCATTTTCCGCCAGCAACACAACCATACTCGATACAAAAACCGCACGCCGACTTCGCGGCCTGCGAAGACTACTCCGCTGCACAGATAGCCAACGCGTAGTACGCCCCCCCGTCCTCACTGTGCTCAAGCGTCGCGCGTACCTTCGCGTGGAGCATGCTGCCATCCCTTTGTTTCAACCTGGCGTCAAACGACGCGCGCGGCCGGGCTTTCGTGAGTTTGCGCAGGCGCGCGCCCGCATCGGTAAAGCAGTCGGCGAATCCTTGACCCAATAACGCGTCGGCATCGTAGCCCAACATCCCTGACAGCGCCGTGTTGACGGACTCGCAGCACAACGCCCCGTCCAACAGCGCCATGCCCTCCGACGTTAGCTCGAACACCGCCCGAAACCGCGCTTGCTGATCGCGCAACGACTGCTCGGCAAGCTTTCGCGCCGTATTGTCCATGCTGATACCGACGATTTTGACGATGCGTCCATCCAATTCGCGCAAGGGAGTGGCGCGCGATGAAATCCATCGGATACTGCCATCGGGCTGATACAACCGAAAATCAAACTCATGCGCCTCGCCCGTACGCAACGATTCGTCGTAAGCCGCATTCATCATCGGCACATCGTCAGCATAAACATGCTTCCAGAAGCTCTCGTTATCCACGATTCGCCAACCGTAGACCGCTTCGACATTGGACGAATAAATCACACCGTCCGTAATCAGATTCCATTCCCACGTCACAATGCGAGCCCCCTCCTGTGCCAGCTTCATGCGCGCCTCGCTCTCCATGATCTCCGCCGTGTAACGACGCCGCACATCGGTCATGGGAATGTCCACCGCCTCCGTCGACTCAGCCTGCTGCTGCGCTTGCTCGCCATAGCGCAGCCAGATCCAGTTGACGTCAAGAAATGCCGCGAGCTTACGAACCTTCTCGTGATCGATCTCGCCTCCCTTCGTCCACTTATGGACAGCAGGACGCGACACGTTGAGCGCATTCGCCACCGCCTGCAGCGTGAGTTTTTTATATTCGAGCAACTCTTTGAGACGAAATGCAAAGCTGTTTTCTGTCATACCGTAGATCCCCGAACGACATCCCCGAGATGTCGCATGAAAAATTCCGTGCAGGCCCGCACTCTTGCAGAACCGGATAGCCGTGAAGGGTACACCGCCCATACATCGGCATCCTGACGATATGCCGGCAACACATGGACAAGCCGACCGGCCTTGAGGTCGGGGGCGACGTCCCACATCGAGCGCAGCATGATGCCATGCCCGGCCAACGCCCAACTTTTGACGATTTCCCCATGGTTGGACGACAGGCGAGCGCCGACCTTGATGTTGCGCTCGCCCGGTTCACCGGTCATACGCCAGATGCCGAACGGATGGTCACGCTCCTTCGTTACGAGACAGTCGTGTGCAGCCAACGCGTCGAGCGTGTCCGGCACGCCACGCGCCGCGAGATACGACGGCGCCGCGCATAACACTCGCCAGTTGCGCGCCAACTTGCGAGCGATCAGGTGAGGCGCGATATCGTTACCGATGCGGATATCGAGATCGACGCCCTCCGCCACGAGGTCGATCAGTTTATCGAATACGTCAAAGCGGATTTCCAACCCCGGAAACTGCTCGCTTAACATCGCAATGAGCGGCGCGACATGCCGTCTGCCAAACCCCAGGCTGCTACCGATCCGCACCAACCCGCACGGCGCGCCGCCCGCCGCGACGTCGTCCATCAATTCGCTGATCTCACCGAGCATATGCCGCGCCCATTGGCAGACACGATCGCCATTCTCCGTCAGCGATACCTGGCGCGTGCTGCGGTGAAGTAACTGCGCCCCCATCGCTTGCTCCAGCGCCTTGACACGCTTGCTGACATAAGCGGGCGAACTACCCAGTTCCTCCGCAGCAGCGGCAAAACTGGCGCGCTGCGCGACCAGGCAGAACACCCGAAGATCTTCCATCGGAGGCAGATTGTTCACGATACGTGTTTCCTGTGTCCACGGTCATACGGATGATTTGCGCCACATTTCCCGGCATCCTCGATGCGTGTCCGACTACCGGCCCAGGCGCATTCTCACCATGACTTACCTCTGTACACTGCGGTTCACATAGCCGCCCTCTCCGGCGACGGCATCAACCACGCTAGACCACGCTGGACTAAGCTGAATCACCCCTAATTTTTTAACCGCGGAGCTTGTGCACGTCCAGAATCTCGCCTAGAATTTTTGTTAACTATAAGTTACTGTAAACTTATAGTTAACAATACGCAAGCCAGATATCGTGCTACGGGCAAAGCCCGGGCCGGGGCGAGCAAGCTTCACAACAAACTACCAATGCGCCAAGACGCATCGGAGGAGACACTTTGAAAACGTCGGCCCCCCACCGCGACGGATTCCTTACCGTCTGCACGCTTAGCGCCGTGCTCATTACCGTCATCGCCATGGTCCGCTGGCCCACCGCGGCGGCGACCACCGCGTCATGGCTTTTCGAATGGTCCACACGATCGTTCGGATCGCTGGTTCAGATCTTCGTCTTTGGATGCGTCATCGCCTGCGTGGCGCTGGCTTTCAGCAAGTACGGCAACGTGCGTCTGGGTGAAGGCAAACCCGAGTACGCCACGCTCTCATGGGTGTTCATGTTCATCTGCGCGGGCATGGGATCCTCCACGATGTATTGGGGCGTGATGGAGTGGGTTTATTACTACCAGTCACCCGGCCTGAACCTGCCCACAGGCACGCGCGAGGCGCTCGAATACTCCATCAGTTACTCGTTCTTTCATTGGGGACTGAGTGCCTGGGCGGTGTATGCGCTGCCCTCGCTGGCGATGGCTTACCACTTCCATGTGCGTAAGAACAAGGGCTTGAACCTCGCGTCCATCGTGGAGGCAGTCACGGGTTTCCGCGCCACCGGCCCCGTCGGGCGTGTCGTCGACCTGATTTTCCTGCTGACGATGTTCGGCGCGCTGACCGTTTCCATCGCCCTCACCGCCTCGACGTTTACACGTGGCCTGTCCGGCTTGTTCGGTGTGCCCGATACGTTCACCACCCAGTGGATCGTGATCGTCGGCGTGTCCGTGCTTTTTTCGGCGAGCGCTTATGTCGGCATCGCCGGCGGTATGCAGCGCCTGAGCCATATGGTCTGCTGGGGCGCCTTGCTGCTGGCTGCCGTCGTGTTCGTCATCGGACCGACCTTGTTCGCCGGCAACAATATCGTCAACGGCCTTGGGCTGATGTTGCAGAACTACATCCACATGAGTCTGTTCACCGATCCCACGGGTGACGGCGCGTTCAGCCGAAGCTGGACGGTGTTCTACTGGCTTTGGTGGGTGTCCTACTCGCCCGGCGTGGCGATGTTCGTGGCACGTGTGTCAAAGGGCCGCAAAATCAAAGAAGTCATCTATGCCCTGTTGCTCGGTGGCAGCGTCGGATGCTGGTTTTTCTTCGGTGCGCTGGAGAGTTACAGCATGCATCAGTTCCTGTCGGGCGCCATCGATGTACCGCGCATTCTGAAGGAACACGGTGGTGAGACGGCCGTGGAGATGCTGTTGAGCGCACTGCCGGCCGGCAAGGCATTCCTCGCCTTCTACCTGGTCATCATGATCATCTTCCTCGCTGCGCACGTCGACGCCGTGGCCTACGCCGTGGCCGCCACCACCACGCGCAATCTGCGCGAAGGGCAAGATCCGTCCCCGACCAGCCGCGTGTTCTGGTGCGTGATGCTCACGCTGGTGCCGCTGGCCATGCTGTTCATCAAGGCCTCGCTCGACACGATGAAGACAGCCGTGGTGCTCACCGCCATTCCGTTCCTCGTCATCCTCGCCATCAAGATTTTCGGCCTGTTCCGCTGGCTGATTCAGGACCACGCCGACACGCCGGCACATCTGATCGAAGCCGCCCGGCAAGACGCCGCGCACGGCGTCGTGTCGCCCCAACCGGACACGACAGTCTCGGGTGTCAGGTCGACCGAGAGCGTTTGACCGGCACGCCGCGCGAATACCACAGACACACGCTTTTCTCATGCCCGCCGAGGCATTTTCTTTGAACACTGCGTTAAACAACAATTAACTTGAAACCCACGATTAACAAAGGAAACGTGATCATGGAGAAGACTCTCGACAATGCCGCCGTCAAGTTGCCGGCCAACTTCTGTGCGGACGACGAAAACGCCTGGACCTTGCCTGCGTCTTACTACACCAAGGACGCCGTCTTCGATTACGAGAAGGAAAAAATCTTCGCCGATACCTGGATCTGCGTGGCTCACCGCAGCGAACTGGCCGAATCCAACGACTATGTGACGCGCGAGATCATCGGGGAGAGCATCGTCGTGCTTCGCGACCGCGAAGGCGTGTTGCGCGCTTTTTACAACGTTTGCCCGCACCGCGGCCATCAACTGCTGCAAGGTAGCGGCCGCGCGAAGAACGTCATCACCTGTCCGTATCACGCCTGGACCTTCAAGCTCGACGGCGAACTGGCGCTGGCGCGCAATTGCGACAACGTGCCCAACTTCGATAAGAGCAAGTCCAGTCTGGTGCCGGTCAAGGTCGAGGAATACGCGGGCTTCGTCTTCATCAACCTGAACCCGAACGCCGGTTCGGTGGAAGAACAGCTCCCCGGCCTGGAAGCCAGAATGCGCGCCGCCTGCCCGGTGATCGACGACCTCCACCTCGGCGCTCGCTTCGTCACCGAGACGCCTGCCAACTGGAAGTCCATCGTCGACAACTACATGGAGTGCTACCACTGCGGCCCGGCGCACCCCGGCTTCTCGGATTCGGTACAGGTCGATCGTTACCAACACACCCTGCACGGCAACTGGACCCTCCAGTTCGGTCACGCCAAATCGTCGGAGAAGTCTTTCAAGCTGGATGAATCCGTGAAGGATCCGAGCTTCAGCGGCTTCTGGGCCTGGCCGTGCACCATGTTCAACGTGCCGCCCGGCGCGAACTTCATGACCGTGATCTACGAGTTTCCGGTAAGCGCCGAAGTCACGCTTCAGCACTACGACGTCTACTTCCTGAACAAGACGCTGACACCCGACCAGCAGAAGTTGGTCGAGTGGTATCGCGACGTATTCCGCCCGGAAGACCTGCGTCTCGTGGAAAGCGTTCAGAAGGGTCTGAAATCGCGCGGCTATCGCGGCCAGGGACGCATCATGGTCGATCGCCAACGCAGTGGCATCAGCGAGCACGGCATCGTGCATTTCCATCGCAAGGTCGCCAAGGAATACGAAGGCGTCTAAAGCCGTTGCGCCCGCGCCTTGCGTGCGCGGGTGCGCAGCGCCAATGCCCAAACAGAGACAAGACAAATGCAACTCAAGGACAACTCGTTGTTCCGCCAGCAGGCGCTGATCGGCGCGGAATGGACCGACGCCCACGACGCCGCCACCGTCGCTGTCTTCGACCCCGCCACCGGCGAGCCGGTCGGCACCGTGCCGCTGATGCGCGAGGCCGGCGCGGTGGCCGCCATCGACGCCGCCCATGCCGCGCTGCCGGCCTGGAAAGCGCGCCCCGCCAAGGAGCGCGCCGGGCTGCTGCGCAAGTGGTTCGAACTCATCATCGACAACGAGGACGATCTGGCCGCCATCATGACGCGCGAGCAAGGCAAGCCGCTGGCCGAAGCCCGTGGCGAAGTGCGTTATGCCGCGTCGTTCATCGAGTGGTTCGGCGAGGAAGCCAAGCGCCTGTATGGCGACGTCATCCCCTCCCCGACCACGGACAAGCGCCTGCTTGTGGTACGCGAGCCGATCGGTGTGTGCGCGGCCATCACGCCCTGGAACTTCCCGGCAGCGATGATCGCCCGCAAGGCTGCGCCTGCGCTGGCGGCCGGCTGCACGATGGTGGTCAAGCCCGCCAACGAGACGCCTTTCAGCGCACTCGCGCTGGCCGACCTCGCGTTGCGTGCGGGCATTCCGGCGGGGGTGCTGAACGTCGTCACCGGCGATGCGACCGCCATTGGCAGCCAGTTCACCGGGCATCCGCTGGTGCGCAAGCTGTCATTCACCGGCTCCACGCCCGTCGGACGCTTGCTGATGCAACAGTGCGCCGGCACGGTCAAGAAAGTCTCGCTGGAGTTGGGCGGCAACGCGCCGTTCATCGTGTTCGACAACGCCGACATCGATGCGGCGGTCGAAGGCGCGGTCCAGGCGAAGTACCGCAACGCCGGGCAGACCTGCGTGTGCGTGAATCGTCTCTACATTCACGATGCGGTGTATGACACCTTCGTCGAGCGTTATGTGAAGAAGGTCGCCAGCCTGCGCGTGGGCAACGGCTTCACGGCAGGCAGCGAAATCGGCCCGCTCATCACCGACAAGGCGCTCGCCAAAGTAAGCGAACTGGTGGCGGACGCCGTGAGCAAAGGGGCGCGCGTGGCGATCGGCGGCAGTGTTCACGAAGCCGGCTCACAGTTTTTCGCGCCGACGGTGCTCGCCGACGTCAAGCCCGGCATGCGTGTGCTCGACGAGGAAATCTTCGGCCCGGTCTCGCCGGTGGTGCGCTTCACGTCGGAAGCCGACGTCGTGCGCATGGCCAACGACACCATCTACGGACTGGCGGCCTACTTCTTCAGCCGTGACATCGGGCGTGTGTGGCGCGTGGCCGAGCAACTGGAGTACGGCATGGTCGGCATCAACACGGGCCTGATCTCGAACGAGGTAGCGCCGTTTGGCGGCGTAAAACAGTCGGGACTGGGCCGAGAAGGTTCGAAGTACGGCATCGAGGATTACCTCGAGATGAAATACCTTTGCATAGCGCTGTAACGCGCTACGGCACACCGGGACGACAGCAGCATGGGAAATACCTACCAGACCCTCCAGGTGCGGGTTTCGCGCATCGAGCGTGTGACACCGCTGATCAAGCGCTTCACCGTCGAAGCGGCGGACGGCAGCGAACTGCCGCCGTTCTCCGGCGGCAGCCACGTCATTGTGCAAATACGAGATGGCGAGCGTCAGTACAACAACGCCTATTCCCTGATGAGTTCACCCGACGCGCTCGGCAGCTATCAGATCGGGGTGCGGCGCGAGGAGAATTCGAAAGGCGGCTCGGCGTTTCTGCACGACAAGGTGGCCGAAGGCGACTCGCTCACCATCACGACGCCGAACAACCTTTTCGCGCTCGACGCGAGCGCGCATCACCATGTTTTGATCGCAGGCGGCATCGGCATTACGCCCTTCATGTCGCAAATGCACGAATTGCGCAAGCGTGGGGCGTCCCACGAGCTGCACTATGCATTCCGTGCGGATGAGCACGGCGCGTTTCGCGACGAACTGACAGCACTCACGCGCACGCCCGCCGACGCGAGCCCCGCGACAAACGTCCGTTTTTATGTCGACAGCAAAGGCCAGAAGCTCGACTTTCCTGGCCTGCTCGGCGCAATGGCCCCCGGCGCCCATGTCTATGTCTGCGGACCCGCTGCATTGATCGCAGCCGTGCGCCAGGCGGCGCAGGACATCGGTCTGGCGCCGTCGCGCGTGCACTGGGAACAGTTCGCCGCCCCCGAGCAAGCCGGCGACGCCTTCACCGTCGTGCTGGCGAAGTCGGGGAAAACTGTCGTGGTCGGCGCGGGAGAATCGATTTTGAAGGCCATCGAGCGCGACGGCGACGTCCCCGTCGAATGCCTTTGCCGCGAGGGCGTATGCGGCACCTGCGAAACCCGCGTTCTGGAAGGCGAGGTCGTCCACTTCGACCAGTACCTGAGCGACAAAGAGAAAGCGGCACAGAAGACGATGATGATCTGCGTGTCGCGCGCCAAGGGCGGCAAGCTGGTCCTCGACCTCTGACCGGGACGAACCCAAACGATAACGAGAGCCAGCGCTCGCATGCTGGCCACGATCCCCCCGAGGAGACTCTCATGAGGAAACCGGCCAGCCTCTGGCTGCTGGCGGGCGCGCTGTTGCCCGCCGTGTCGTTCGCGCAATCCAACGTGACGTTATACGGAGTGATCAGCACCGCCGTGCGGTATACGTCGAACATCGACGGCCTTCACCACGATCAGGCCGAAGTGGTCTCCAGCGGCATCGGCGGCAGCCGCTGGGGGCTCAAAGGCGACGAAGATCTGGGCGGCGGCAACAAGGCCGTCTTCCTCCTCGAAAACGGCTTCGGCACCAACGATGGCAAGACCGCATACAACGCGCTGTTCGGACGTCAGGCGTACGTCGGCTTATCCGGCGATTGGGGCGCCCTGACCTTCGGCCGTCAGTACAACGCGCTGAACAACATCGGCTGGTCGTTCAACCCGCTCGATCAGAGTTGGGGCAACTTCTGGTCGGACCCGCTCTACACCGGCGGCGATATCTTTTTCCAGGGCTACCGCGTCAACAACAGTGTGGTCTACAAAAAGACGCTCGGCCCGCTGAGCGTTCAGCTCGACTACGGCGTGGGTGGTCAGCCCGGCAGCATGGTGCGCGGTGCGACGTTCGGCGGCGGCCTGATGTACCAGCAAGGCCCGTTCGCCGTCGGCGTCGCCTACGACCAGCAACGCCCGGGCACCGGCGACACGACGCTGCACAACGTCTCCGTCGGCGTGTCCTACGTGGTCGGCGACGCCACGGGCTACGCCGGTTACATGGGCCGCCGCGAAACCCATCCCAACGCGCATTTCGATATTGCCTTCGTCGGTCTCGGCTATCGGATCACTCCCGCCCTGCATCTCTCGGGCGCCTATTACCGCTACCACCAAAGCGGGAATGTCACGACGCAGTTCCAGTCCACCCCCATTCCTCTCGGGGGAGGCAACGCCGACGCGGTATCGGCGGTGGCGGATTATGCCCTGTCGAAACGAACCAGCCTCTTTCTGGAGGCCGACGCCACCTTTGCGCGCGGTGGCGCCGTCGGACGGGAGACCGAATACTGGGCTGGAACGCCGGTGACAAGCGTACACAGCGCGACGCGCGTGGGCGTGATGGCCGGCATCCGTCACCTGTTCTGAGTCGACGGGGGAGACGCCGCAGGTCATCAACGCGGAATCACTGTGAAATCACCTCGCAACCAACAGTGTCCCTGACCGGATCGCCCGGCTATCCCCCTTCAGCTTCGGCACCATCTCCGCATACACCTCGGGGTTGCCTGCCACGATTTCGCCAAGGCGCAGGAACGCGTCGCCGCCGGTGTAGTCGCCCACGTGTCCGCCCGCTTCCGTAATCAACAGGCTGCCTGCGGCCATGTCCCAAGCGTTCACGCCTTGCTCGAAGAAGCCGTCGAGACGTCCTGCGGCAACGTTCGCCAGATCGAGCGCGCACGCCCCCGGGCGACGTAACCCCGCGCAAGCCCCGCTCATCTCGACGAATAACCGCGTGTACGTCGCGACGTCATCCGTGTCCCGGAACGGAAAGCCCGTGCCGATCAGACCGTCGGCCAGTCGCGCCGTCGCCCCCACACGAATGGGTTGCTCGTTCAGAAACGCGCCGCCGCCGCGCGTGGCCGTGAACAACTCATTGCGATTCGGATCGTAGACCACCGCATGCGTGACCTCACCGCGGTACGCCAAGGCGATCGACACGCAGTAATACGGAAAACCATGGATGAAGTTCGTGGTGCCGTCCAACGGATCGATGATCCACTGGAAGTCCGCATTCCCGTGTGCGCCCTCCGATCTGCCCGACTCCTCGGCCAGAATGGCGTGGTCGGGGTAAGCCGACCTCAGCGTGTCGATGATCGTCGCCTCCGACGCCCGGTCCACCGCCGTGACGAAATCGTTGTGCCGCTTCTTGCTGACGGTGAACCCAGAACGATCGGCCGACGCACGATGGATGATCTGCGCTGCGCCGATGGCGGCGTGGATCGCGACATTAAGCATGGGATGCATGGAACGAAATCCTGATGAGACGCGACCGCAACGGCCGCCGGACAGACGAAATCACGAAATCACGGAAGACACGATGACACGATGACACGGCAACACGAAGCAACATTACGAGCGCCCCGGTCGGGCAGCATCGCCGCTCAACCCTTTACGCGGGTACGCCGTCCCCGCTCCATCGCCGACATCGCCGACATCGCCGACATCGCCGACATGAACGGTTTTACCCGCGCCGGGCGCATTCCCCGCATGACGCCAGTTACGCGCCACCAACGCCCGAACCAGCGCCCAGTCGGCGTGCTCGCAAAAGTCGATCATCACGGTGCCGCAAGGTCCGCGATAGTCATCGAGACGCGTCAACAGCCTGTCGTTGATTCCTGGCTGATCGGGCCGCGCGCCGCCGCGCGCCACGCGCGAAGGATTCGCGCCCATGCCGGTACCACTGCAAAAATTGATCACCCAGCGCGCGTCCACCATCGCTTCGGTGCGAACGAGCAACGCCTCGATCCGCCGAAACTTGTAATCGATGGACGCTTCCACCGGCACCCGATACTCGTCTTGAATCACGAACGACGCGCCCGCCGCATCGATGTCGAACGTCGCATTGTCCGGCCATGCCGTGAGATCGATGCCCAGCGGCGCCTCACTGACAAAGCGCCGCAGCAGCACGATGGCGCCCCGCACATCTGCCAACCGGGGCATTGCGTCGTCCAGGTGCCAGCGAACATCCGCGGCATAACCCTCGACATACGACGCAAACGTCTGTGCAAAACTGCGTGTGCAGTGCCGGTCCGCACATTCGTCCTTGACCGACATCACGATGCATTCGCCGGGATGTCGCACGAGGAAAGCCGCGCAGGTCGCGAGCACCTCGTCGAACATCAGGCCCAGGGCAATGCGTTGATGATTGATGTGAAACACATCGTCCTCGTGCCGGCAGCGGATATCGAGCACACGAACGCCGCGCGCCAACTGAACGGCAAGACTCGCCCCCTGCGTCTTCGCCAGCGCGTCCTCGACCGTATAGGCGCAGGTGTCGTGACTGCCGGGCAACGTCAGGCGATGCAGCGCCTGCTCGTCGGGCAGCGCCGCCATCCAGTCAGCCATGGCGATGTCGTTTTCATTCGGCTGCGGCAGCAGCGCCGCCGATGCGAAATGCGCCGATATGCCGGTGATCCGGGATTCACGTGTTACCGTTGTACTTCGTCGTTTCGTCATCATCTTGCCCTTTTCTTCGGGCAGGCTGCGCGGAGCAAGCTTTGCGTCCCCCCACTCGCCACGCCATGCCGAAGAAACAAACGTCCTGGGTCACCGCCGCCGATGTCGCCCGCCACGCGGGCGTATCGCGCTCCGCCGTCTCGCGCGCTTTCTCCCCCACGGCCAGCATCGCCCCCGAGACGCGAGCGCGTGTGATGGAGGCCGCCCGCGCACTCGGCTATCAAGTCAATCTCATCGCCCGCGAGATGATCATGCAGCGAAGCAGCATGATCGGCGTGGTTACCGCCGGTTTCGAGAACCCCTTTCGCGCCAAACTGCTCGCACAAATCATTGCCGCCCTCGGTGGCCACAAGCTCACGCCCATCGTGGTGAACGCCGAGGACCCCGTGCAAATCCAGCAGTCGCTCGACACGCTGCTGAGCTACCGGATCGGCGGCATCATCATGACGTCGGCCTCGCCGCCGCTCGGGCTCGCCCGCCAGTACCTCGAAGGCGAGATCCCCGTTGTCATGATCAACCGCGCATCGAACCTGCCGGGGGCGGACGTCGTCGTAAGCGACAATGCCGCCGGCGCCGCGCTGGCCGCACAACTGCTGATCGACGCCGGCGCGACGCACCTCGCCTTCGTCGGCCCGACCAAACCCAGCTACAACGGCAAAGCCCGCTGTACCGGCTTTCTACGCGCCGTCCGTCAGATCGCGCACCGCCACGACGCGCTGGGCCGTCCGGTCGAGACGCACAGCACCCCGACGGACACTTACGAGTGCGGTGTCGCCGCCGCACACGCGCTGCTGAGTCGGAACGCTCGCCCGGACGGCGTCTTCTGCTCGTCCGACCTGCTCGCGCTCGGCTTCATCGATACCGCGCGCCGGCACTTCTCGTTGCGTGTGCCGGAAGACCTGCGCGTCGTGGGCTTCGACGACATTCCCGCCGCCAGCTACGACAACTATCGACTCACCACCATTGCGCAGGACACTTACGCACTGGCGAACACCGCCACCGAACTCCTCATCGACCGGATGAATGCGTTCTCCGGTGCATCGAGAACACGCGTCGTGCCGATCACCGGCGTTATCCGGAAAAGCTGCGATTGAGCGTCCCCGCGGCGGCCTCGTCAGCCCATCACTTCAACCCGCCAGAGAATCCGTGCAGCAGATAACGCTGCACATAGCCGGCAACGGCCAGCGTGGGCAGCGACGCAATCATTCCCACGCTCATCAGATCGCCCCAATCGATACCGTTCTCCGTCACGTAGCCCGCCACCGCGAGCGGCAGCGTGAATCGACTCGGCGACGAGACGAACAACAACGCGAGCAAGAATTCGTTCCACGCGGCGATCAGCACGAAGATTGCCGTCGCGACCAGCCCCGGCGCACACAGCGGCAGCATAATGTGCACCAGACGCTGGCACAACCCCGCACCATCGATGCAGGCAGCTTCGTCGTAGTCCACGGGAATCTCACGCACGAAAGACAACAGCATCCAGATCGACAATGGCAGCGTGTACACCTGATAAGCGAGCATCAGCCCGACTGTCGAATCGAGCAGATGCAACGTCTTCGCCAGCGAGAACAGCGGCACCGCCACCGTGATGGGCGGCATCAGCTTGACGGCCAGCACGAGCATGAGAAACGCCACGTCGAGACGCCCCGGAAAGCGCAGGCGCACCAGCGCGTAAGCCGCCGGGAATGCCAGCGTGAGCGAAAGCAACGTCGTGCCCGCGCTCACCAGCAGCGAATTGAGTACCTGACGCCCGATGCCGCTCTCCCACACCGTCTGAAAGTGCTGCAATGTCGGCGCTTGCGGCCAGAGCGCGAGCGGATGATCGAGACGCTCCAACGACGGCGTGAACGCCGCCCCCAGCATCCAGAGACACGGCAACAGCATCAGCACCAGCGCGGTGACGCGTAGCGTCCAGAGCGCGGCTCGCTGTCCCGTCCGGCGCAACGCCGCCGGGCAGGAGAATGACGCAGGCGACGAAAGTGAAGAAGGCGACCCAGGCGACCAAGGTGACGAAGGAGACGAAGGAGACGAAAGCGACGCCGGCGGAGCGTCTGAGGCCGCTCCCGCCTTCATGACACGACTCATCTCGCCTCCCGCTTGCGAATCGACAGCCAGACGTTGACCGACACCAGCATGGCCGCCATCAGCAGCATCAACACCGACGCCGCACTCGCCGGCCCCACGCTGAAGAACCGAAAACCGGTGTCGTAGACGTAGGTCGACAACGTCTGCGTCGCATTGCCCGGACCGCCCCCGGTGAGGGCGTACACCTTGTCGAACAGCTTGAACGTGTCGATCGAGCGCAGCAGCAGCGCAAGCACGAACTGTGGCACGAGCAGCGGCAATGTGATGTCGCGCAGACATTGCCACTCGCTCGCCCCGTCGGTGCGCGCCGCCTCATAGAGTTCGGGATCGATGGACTGGAGGCCCGCGAGGATGATGAGGAAAGCCATCGGCGTCCATTGCCAGACGTCGACGAGAATGAGCGACCAGATCGCCAGCCCCGGATCGGGCAGCCATTGCACGCCCGGCAGACCGAACTTCGCGAGCCATGCGTTCAAAAACCCACCGTAGTTCAGCCAGTGGCGCCAGATTGCCGAGCACACCAGCGTCGAGAGCATCATCGGCAGTATCAGCAGCGGCATGACGAAGCGCCGGGCGCGAAACGCCCGTGAGAACAGCAACGCCAGCGCCGCGCCGAGCACGACCTCGCATACCGACGCAACCACCGTGAAGTGCACCGTGTTGAAAAAGCTGACCGAGAAGTTGTCGTCGGCGAGCACCGTGCGGTAGTTCGCGAGTCCGGCAAACGCACGGCGCCCCGAGGCATAGTCGACGTTGAAAAACGAGTCGACCAGCACTTGCAACACCGGATATAACGCCAGCACACCCATGACCAGTAACGCCGGTCCTACGAGCCAGACCAGTGGCAGCCAGCGACGCAAATCACGCATGGAATCGTCGGAAGTTCATCGGTTGACGTCAGTTCGCCGGCGTCGCGAGCGCGGGCGCGATCTTCTGCGACGCCTGACGCAGCGCGGCCTCCGGCGTGAGTTGCCCCGTCAGCACGAGTTGGAGCGCGTCACCCAGCAGACTCTCGACCTGCTCCCATTGCTTCACACGCGGGCGCGCACGGCCGGCTTCGAGCGCCTTGAGCTGGTCCGGATACCAGCGGAACTGCTTCACGAGGGCGGCATCCTCGAACACGCTCTTGCGCGTGGGGGGAATGCCCATCGCGGCCAGACGCATCTGCGTGTCGCGCGACGTCAGATAGGCGAGGAAGTCCTGCGCGAGCGCGGCATGCCGCGCGTCTTTCGGAATCGCCATCTGCCAGATGCCGAGCATCGGCGCAGGGCCCTTCACTTGCCCCGGCGGCGCCTGCAAGGCGACCTCCCCCACGACGCGCGACTGCTTCGGATCGTCGAGCGCCGGCACCCATGCCGGCCAGACTTCGATGGCCTGAGCGGCCGCGCCTTTTTGCAGGGCGTCGCGCACCTCGGCCGCTCCGTACACAGCGACATCTTTCGGCGCGTAACCCTTGAGCGAGACGAACATCTTCAGCGCCGCGAGCGCCTGCGGCGAATCGATGACGACTTTCCCGTTCGCATCGATCACGTCGCCGCCGTACGCCCACAGGATCGGCAGAAAGCCCGTCACAACCGGATTGCCCTTCGTGCCACGGAACACCACGCCCGACACGCCCGCCTCTGCGCTGGTCGCCTGAGCGATCTTGAGCACGTCGTCCCACGTGCGCGGCGCTTGCAGCTTGTACTTCGCGAGCAGGTCGCGACGGTACGCGAACATTTCGACGTTGCCGACCACCGGGAGCGCGTATAGATTGCCGCCCGGCGCGCGTCCCAGCGCGACGGTGGACGCGACCATGTCGGCATCGACGAGCGTGGCGGGCAACGGCTTGAGCCAGCCGTTCGCCATGAATTCCGGCGACCACGTGTCGTCCATCATCACGAGATCGTAAGCGCCCGTGGCCTCGCGCATCGACAGCTTCAGCTTCTGGTAGAGGTTCGCATTGGGCAGCTTCAGCAACTCGATGTCGGCGTCGGGATGCTGCTTCTTGAAGCCGGTCACGGCTTCGGCTAGCCCCTTGCCGTAGATGTCGTCACGCCCGGCGATGACGAGATCGGCTGCGCTGACGCTCGTCGCAACAGCGAACAAGCCGACGAAGGCGGCGACGGCGATGGATACCGCGCGCAGGCGGATGAACAGTTTCATACGATCTCTCACTGGGTTGACGACTTTGCCGAACGGCATTTGCACACGTGTGCAATGCCAGCACTGAAAAAAGCCACTGACATGGCACGAGCGTCATTCTGGCGAGAGATCGTGAAAGAATTGTGGCAGGCGACAATTGCCGCCCCAAATGAAAAATGGGCGCCTCGCGGCGCCCATTTCGTTGTCATCGAATCCAGTCGCGAGGCGATGGCTCACGCATCCGGGCGCAAGCCTTTGACCGTTGCCGCCGCGTGACCGGCGGTATCGCCGTGGGGACGCCCGGCCACCTCGCTGCTGCCCGGATCGCCGGCCGGCAGACGATGGTGCTCAATGTCCTGCACGACCTGAATCGCCGTGGCGTCGATGCCGTCGGTCAGCGGCTTCGGATCGAGGCCGATGCCGAGCACCATCACGGCCATGGCGCCCAGCAACGCGAATTCGCGGCGGCTCAGATCCTTGAGCGAGGCGACACGTTCATTGCGCACCCGACCGAAAATCACGCGCTTGTACATCCACAGCGTATAGGCCGCGCTCAGCACCAGCGTGAGCGACGCCAGCGCGCCGATCCAGAAATTGGCCTTGATCGCGCCCATCAGCACAAGAAACTCGCCCACGAAACCCGACGTGCCCGGCATGCCCACGTTCGCCATCGAGAACAGCATCGCGAATGTCGCGAAGCGCGGCATCGTGCTCGCCACACCGCCGTAAGCGTCGATCGAAGCGCTCCCGGTACGGTCATACAACATGCCCGTGCACAGCAGCATCGCGCCCGAGACGATGCCGTACGAAATCATCTGCATCACCGCGCCGTCGGTGCCCATCTCCGAGAACAGGAAGAGGCCCAGCGTCACCAGCCCCATATGCGCCACCGCCGAGTACGCCAGCAGTTTGCGCAGATCCGTCTGCACCAGCGCCACCAGACTCGCGTAGATCACCGCGACGAGCGACAGCACGACCATCAGCGGCGCGAGGAAGTGGCTCGCGTCCGGCAGCAAGGGCAGATTGAAACGCAGCAGGCCATAGCCGCCCAGCTTCAGCATGCCGAGCATGACGGCCGCGCCCGTCGGCCCGTCGAGGTGGACTTCCGGCAGCCACGTGTGCACCGGCCACATCGGCACCTTGACGGAGAACGCCGCGAGAAAACCGATGAAGAGCATGACCTGCACCGCGAGCGGCAGATGCAGCGTCTGCCAGCGCGCGAGGTCGAAGCTCTGCGTCTGCATATACAGATACAGCATCGAGACCAGCATCATCAGCGAGCCGGTCAGGGAGAAGAAGAAAAATTTCACCGCCGCGCGCGTGCTGTTGGCCCGGCCATAGACGCCGATGAGCAAATACAGCGGCAGCAGCGTCGCTTCGAAGAACACGAAGAACAGCATGCCGTCCTGCGCCGTGAACACGCCTTGCATCAACCCCGACAGGACGAGGAAGCTGCCGAAGTACGCGCTCATGCGCGTGGTCACTGCACGCCACGAGGCCAACACCACGATGATCGTCGTCACCCCGGTGAGCGCCACGAGCCAGAGCGAAATCCCGTCGATGCCCACATGCCAGGAGGCGTCGAACGAGTCGATCCAGCGAAAACGCTCGACGAATTGCAAATTAGGGATGCGCGTCTGAAAACCTCGCACGAGCGATACGATCGGTGCGGCCGAAATCACGGCGGCAGCAAGCGATGCCCAGCGAACGGCATTGGGATGACGATCGTGGCCGAGCAGCATGACGAGCGCGCCAGCCACGATAGGAAGCCAGATCAGGAGGGACAGGATGGGAAACATTGAGGGTCCTGGTGTGCCGCAACAAAAATCGAGCGCCAAAGCGCAATGTCGACGCGGCCAGGCACGAACCGACCCCGCGCGCGTCACACGAGGCGAAACGCGACGATCATGGCACTACAATGCCTGCGGGAGGGGACGCCGGGCGCGCGGGCGTCAACGAAGGAGGCAAGCATACGCGCCTCGAAAACATTTTGCACCGCAGCAAATTTTACAAATGATTGCGAGCGCTTCAGCCGACCGGTCGGTCGGCGATCAGGCTATCCGCCCGGGTGCGCGACAAGCACATGCGGCAACGCGTCGCAGCGCAGAGCGCGCCGGGCGTGACGAAGTCAAGCGATCTCGCACGTCGAATTCGTCAATAGCGCATTGCAAAATGTGAAGGCAGTGAGCGTGACTGAGCGTGACGCGGGGCATCACAAGTTGCCGCCCGTCATCGAGGCAGACACAAGAACACGCAAGAACACGCCAGAACACGCCAGAACGTGCCGGCACACGCGAGCGCACACGTCAACGAGCGGTGTGAGTTCGGCACACGGGGAAAGCACCGAACGACGTAAAAAAAGTCGCTTAAGCCTTCGGGCGCCGCAGATCGAACATCGGCCCGATCTCGGCGTAGTCGCCGAGATATCCCGCGCGCATGACCGGATGCGCCTTGGCGGTATCGAACAGACCGTCCTCGCGCAGGAATTCGCGACGGATGTGCACGCCGACCACCTGCCCCAGCGCGAGCCAGTTGTTCATCGGCTTGCCGTCGAGATCGTGCATGCGCACGACTTGCAACAACTTGCATTCGAGCGACGCGGGCGACTCGGCCACGTGCGGCACGTCCACGTTGACCCCCGGGGCCTTCGTCAGCCCGGTCAGATCGAACTCGTCCACGTCGTGCGGCACAGGGGCGGACGACTGGTTCATTTGCCCGACGAGCGACTTGCTCGTCAGATTCCAGACGAACTCACGCGTCGCCTCGATGTTGGCGATCGAATCCTTATACCCTTCGCTGCAAAAACCGATGATCGGGGGGAACGTGGCAAACGCCCCAAAGAAGCTGTAAGGCGCGAGATTCACGCGCCCCTGCGCATCGCGGCTGGAAATCCAGCCGATCACGCGGGGCGCGACAATCGCCTTGAACGGATCGTGAGACAGGCCGTGACCCTTGGCGGGATCGTAGAAATGAACGTCGTCGGAATGGGACATGGAAAGCGGGCACCCAGAGTTGTACGGTATGACGCCGATGCTATCGCACTCCGGACAAACGCGTCGGCAGTCCGACGCCCACCACGCCCACTGCGCTCACTACGCCAACCATGCCCTCTACATTCGCTCACGCCACGCCGGGCACGCGTCGCGATTCGTGCGCCTTGCGTCGACATCATGCCGACATCACACCGACATCACGCCGACATCACACCGATGCAACGCGCCCGAGACGCAAAATCAGTTCACGATGCGCCGGCCATTGCGCGGCGAGCGCCGCCGGTTCGGCCATCTCGAAGTCCTCGAAGGCGAAACCGGGCGCCACGGTACAGCCGACCAGGGAATAGTCCGTGGATGGCGCAGGTTGCGCGGCGAACCAATGGCCGGCGGGCACGACATGCTGAAGCCGCTCGCCGTGCGCGACATCGTGGCCCAGAGGCGTTGTCGTCAACTTGCCGGACAGATCGATCTCGTGAATGAAGAGCGTGCCGCCGAGATGAAAGTGCCAGACTTCGTCGCTGCGAATTCGATGGAACGCGGAGAAGTCGCCGGCTTCGAGCAGATAGAGAATCGCGGTGCAGAGGCTGCGCGGTCCGGAAAACCCCTGCGGCAACGCAGCGCCGGCGATCGTGCCGGCGGCGCGATATGTCTCACGATAATGCCCGCCCTCGGGATGCGGCAACAAGCCCAATGACGTGACGAGATCGGCAGCAGACGGCATGAAGGACTCCTTGAAAACCGGCAACGCGCGCTGGATGCGCTGCGGATGCATTCGGATACGGGTCTCACACAATACCGCATGCCCCCCCATGGTTGTCATCAACCTCGCCATGAGTTCGACCGATGAAACCTATTTTCCGCCAGATAAAACGCAAGGCGATATCCCCTCCGACGCCCGTCCTCCCGGAAAGCCGCTCCCCGCAAAGGCTTGCTTAACAAACGCCGCCGCAACCGGCGAGAATCATCGATTTGTGCGACGATTGGCGTGTTGCGTCGCGCAAGGCGACGCGTTTTTCATTGCACGCGCCCCCTTGGCGCCGTCAGACCATGCCTGCCACACTCAAGATCGACTTTGTTTCCGATGTTGCCTGCCCCTGGTGCGCCATCGGCCTTGCCTCATTGAAGACGGCGCTCAGCCGTCTGGGTGACGAGGTCGAAGCCGACCTGCACTTCAGCCCCTTCGAACTGAACCCGGACATGCCGGCGGACGGCGTGCCGCTTGCCGATTACATGTCGCGCAAATACGGCCTGTCGCCGGAACAACTGGCGCAAAATCAGGCGAACATCAGCGCACGCGCGGCCGCCGAAGGCTTCCCGATGCGCATGGACTTGCGCACGCACGCGTACAACACGTTCGATGCGCACCGCCTGCTGCATTGGGCACAGACGATCGGCAACGACAAGCAACTCGCGCTCAAGGAAGCGCTGCTGCGCGCCTACTTCGTCGAGGGCAAGCGTACGAGCGACCCGGACGTGCTCGTGGATGCCGCCGGGCAAGTCGGCCTCGACACGGCGCGGGCGCGCGAAATCCTGTCGAGCGACGAGTACGCTGAACAGGTGCGCGCGCTGGAGCGCCACTACCAGAATCTGGGCATCAGTTCGGTGCCGGCGATCATCTTCAACAACCGTCATCTCGTGAGCGGCGGTCAACCGCCCGAAGTCTTCGAGCAAGCCATCCGTCAGATTCTGGCCGAGGGCTGATCCGTCATGTCGTCGTTGCCCCCGAGCGCCGAGCATTCGACGGTGAGCGCCGCTGCGGCGCCATCCCACGAGCCGCCCGCAACCGGACGCGGTCTGGCAATGACGGCGATCCTGCTCGCCGTCTCCCTCGCCAGCCTCGATACCGCGATCGCCAACACCGCCCTGCCGCAGATGGCCCTCGATTTGAAGACCACGCCGTCGGCGTCCGTCTGGATCGTGAACGCCTACCAGTTGGCGATGGTGGCCACGCTGCTGCCGTTCGCCTCGCTTGGCGAGCGTGTCGGGCACAAACGGGTATTCATGTCCGGCGTGGCGGTGTTTCTCGTGGCGTCTGTGCTGTGCGCGCTCTCGCCGTCGCTGGGTTTTCTCGCAGTGGCGCGCGTACTTCAGGGTGTCGGTGCGGCGGCCGTGATGAGCGTGAACATCGCGCTGATTCGTTTCCTTTACCCGGCGGCGCAATTAGGACGCGGCGTCGGGCTGAATGCCCTGATCGTCGGCATCTCGTTCGCGATCGGGCCGACGGTGGCGTCGCTGGTGCTGGCATTCGCCAGTTGGCCGTGGCTGTTCCTGATCAACGTCCCGACGGGCCTGCTGGCGCTGGCGTTCTCGCGCCACAATCTGCCCGACACGCCGCGCAGCGAGCATAAACCGGACATGATCGCCGCGTTGCTCAACGTGCTGACGTTCTCGCTGCTCATCTTCGCCCTCAGTCAAAGCGCTCAGCAGGCCGACTGGCATCTGACGCTCGCGTGCTTCGTTGGAGCGTTGCTGTTCGGGGGGGCGTTGATTCGCCGTGAGCGGGGGCATCTGGCACCGATGCTGCCGGTCGACCTGTTGCGCCTGCCCGCATTTGCGTTGTCGACGCTCACGGCGATCTGCGCCTTCGCGACGCAAGGGCTGGGATTGGTGTCGTTGCCGTTCTACTTCGAGAACGTACTGCATCGCAGCCCCATCGAAACCGGCTTCCTGATGACGCCCTGGCCGTTCTTCGTCGCGGCCATTGCACCGCTTGCCGGGCGGCTGTCGGATCGTTACCCGCCCGGCGCCCTGGGCGCCATCGGTTTGGCGATGCTGAGCGCGGGAATGGCGTTGCTGGCGATCATGCCGGAGCACGCGGCGCTGTGGGATATCGGCTGGCGCATGGCGTTATGCGGGCTGGGTTTCGGTTTCTTCCAGTCACCGAACCTGAAAGCGTTCATGCACAGCGCGCCGCCGGAGCGCAGCGGGGGCGCAAGCGGCATGGTCGGCACGTCGCGCCTGCTCGGTCAGGCGACGGGCGCCGCGCTCGTCGCCCTGGCGCTGGGCCTGTTCGGCACGCACGGTTCGACGTGGGCGCTGGCCTGGGGCGCCGCGTTTTCCGCTGCGGGGTGTATCGCCAGCGGAATGCGCCTTGTGGGCAAGCGCACACACTAGGCATGCCACGGTTGCCCACTCGGGTAGGCCTTCATCGACAAAGCCCCGCCGCACGCGGGGCTTTGTCGTTTCCGGTCCCCTGTCAGGGTTGACAGGTGTACCGCCACCGCAGGTCATCTACATTGAAGACGCGGTTTCGCGAACGCTGCAATCGCTGTTCCGGGACCTCAAACGCCTATTCCGTCCCGATGTCCCAAGGCGAGGTCATGATGGCAACCATTATTGAAATCAAATTCGCAGAAATGCCAGTAGGCGTCGAAGGGGGCTACCACTTCAAGATCATCGGAACCGGACTCGCGAAGGCTTCCGAAGTGTACTTCGTCGATGCAGCGTCGAAACGTATTAGCGTCTATCATTTCACCGTCGTCGACGACGCCACGATCACCAGCACCACGCCGGAACTCAGCAAAGATGGCATGGCCACCATTAACGTAACTGTCGACAAGGTCGATGCGACGCCCGCAAAAACCCCCGCAAATCTGGTAAGGACCGGCCCCGACCCCAACTGCCCGGTGGCGCTTTGCAAGACAGTGATCCTGGGCGAATACGTCAATCGGATTTATGTCGCTCACCAAAATCCATCGAACTACCTATGGGGGGTGCCAAAGAAGACGTTTTGAATTCGATGCGTTCTCTTGCATGCATAGCCCAGCCGACGATCTGACGCGAGTGCAAGTCCATGACTGCTGCCGGATACCGTCAGCCTTCGTAAGTTCGCCAAACGCCTTAGCCGCTACGATCAACGCTCAGCACAGTGGGTGTCGAGGCGGCAAGGCGGGCGAGCCCATCGGCCCGGTATCCCGCTTATCGCGTCTCGGCATCATGCCAAGGCGCGGCGCAACGCCATACCGCGCGAAGCCGGCGAAGCGAACATTCGTTCGCGCACGTCAGGCGAGGATTGTCCACTGATCCGGACACTCGAACCGGACACGCCGCGCGGCAGCGCGACATGCCCAGGTTCCCGTCTCCTTAGAATCGGTGTCGAATCCCCACCTGGTAAAGCATCTGCGTTGCCGTCGACGAGGCGATCGTCGAGTAGATTTGCGCGAATTTCGCATCGCCGGCGGCGCGTTGATAGATGCCGACGACGAACAGATCCGTGCGCTTGCTCAACGAATAGATTGCGGACAGGTTCACCTGATGGTACTTGGGCCGAGTGCCGTCGGCGTACTGCCCCCAGGTATAGATGTACGCCGTCCCCAACAGGAGTTGAGGCGTAATGCGTCTGCTCAACGCCAATTCGGTATTCTGAAGTCTCAGGCCGGTCCCGTCGCTGTAGTTGAACAGGATATTGGAGTACCCGAGCGTCGCATTCACGAAACCGAAATCGTAGTTCGCACCGGCGCCGAGAATGCGCTGCACGCTCGTGCCTGCCGAAGGATTGGCACGACTCACGGTGAACGGGGACGAAAAGCCATATGCACTATCGTCAACCGCGCCGTTGGTGAGGTTCGCCGGCTGCGCATTGGAGCGACGATTGAACTCGGAGAATGCCACGCCCAGCTTCAGCCCATTCACCACGTAGTTCACCCCCGCACTGTACGCGTTGTTGTTCGAGAAGCCCGTCGAATTGGAGAACGCGTAGCTGGCGGCGAAGTTAAGGCCGCCAATCACCGGCGATGCATAGCGAACCGCGTTGTTGAAGCGTTGCGTGTTATAGATGTTGTCGGCATCGCCGATACGTGTTCCAAAACCGGCAAAGAGATTGCCCGACTCCGACCACGCCAGCATTTGCGACATTTCGTCATATTGCCGGCCCAGCGTCACCGTGCCCCAACCGGTGTTCGACAGCCCGACAAATGCCTGACGCCCGAACATACGCCCCGCCGACAACGAGCCATTGGTCAGCGAGAAGCCGTTCTCCAGCGTAAAGATCGCACGCGTGCCACCCCCCAGGTCTTCCGAGCCGCGCAGTCCCCATCGGGGAAGCTGCATGCCCCCGCTCGCAACACCGAACAGCTTCTTTCCCCCCGCATTGCTGACATACTGCGGCCCGCCCGAGAGAATGCCGTACAGCTCCACGCTCTGTGCATGCCCTTGCACAGACCATGCCCCCGTCACCGCCGAAATGGCCATCAATCGAGCCATCCCCTTATACATCGACGACTTACACGCGACTTTCATTTGACACCTCACTCCGTTAATAAACGTGCGCCCCAAGACCTGTGACCAGTTGTTTTATTTAAATTAAGTAGTACTAAATACTTATGGGTGATATCGCCACTTTGAGCGTGAATGCATTTCCTCGATTGCCGGCGATAGGGCGTCCTTGCAGACGCCCTATGCCGTTACAGCTTGATGCGCTGATCCCAGGGAGACTCGCCGCCCCAGTTCACGCACACACTCTGACGCCGCATGTACCCCTTCCACGCGTCGGATCCGGCGGTGCGCCCTCCCCCCGTTTCTTTCTCGCCACCGAACGCAGCGCCGATGTCGGCGCCCGTGGTGCCCATGTTGACTTTCGCGATTCCGCAGTCACTCCCCTGAGCGGACAGGAACAGTTCGATATTCGAGAGATTCGTGCTGTGAATGCCCGAGGCAAGCCCTTGCGGCACACCGTTGTGAATCTCGATCGCCTCGTCAAGGGTGTCGTAGACCAGCACGTAGACGATCGGAGCGAAGGTCTCGTGCTGCACGCACTGCCAACCGGGCTGCGCGCCCACGATCAAGGTCGGCTCGACATAATTCCCGGGACGCTCGATGCGTTTGCCGCCGGACACCACAGTTCCCCCTTGTGCCACGGCGTCTGCCACCGCTTGCTCGAAGTGGCCCACGGCCGCAGCATCGATCAGCGGGCCGACCACGACGCCCGGTTCCCGCGGATCGCCAACGGTGATCTGCTCGAAGGCGCGCTTGAGCAACTCCACGAGTTCATTCGCGATACCTCGCTGTGCGATCACGCGACGCGTGCTTGTGCAGCGCTGTCCCGTGGTGCCCACGGCGCCGAACGTGATGCTGCGCGCGGCCAGCTTCAGGTCTGCAGTCTCGTCGACGATGCAACCGTTGTTACCGGAGCATTCGAGCAGATAGCGTCGTCCCAACGTGCTGCCGACAATGTTTGCCACCCTTTTCCCAACCGCTGTCGATCCGGTAAACGACACCAGCGCCACACGCGTATCCGCCACCAGACGCTCCGCAACCTCGTTGTCTTGCGGCAGGAACAGCGTAAAGACGCCCTCGAAATCCATCTCCTTCATCGCCTGGTTGCACAACGCCTGCAACGCAAGCGCGGTGAGCGGCACCTTGGGGCTGGGCTTCCAGATCACGGTGTTACCGCCGATGGCGGCGAGAAAGCCGTTCTGGGCCCAAACGGCCGCAGGAAAGTTGTATGCCGAAATGACCCCGACCACGCCCAGCGGGAGCCACTGGTCATACATACGGTGCTTGGCCCGCTGCGATTGCTGCGTGAAGCCGTACAACATGCGCGACTGTCCGGCCGCCATCATGGCCATGTCGATCAACTCGCCGACTTCGCTGCGCGCCTCCATCAGCGACTTTCCGGTATCGAGCGCGACCACGGCGGCAAGTCCTTCCAGATGCTGCTGCGCCAGCTCGCCGATTCGCGCGACAAGCTCGCCGCGGCGCGGCGGGGGCACCATGCGCCAGCGCGTCTGAGCACGCGTTGCCACGTCGATGATGGCGTCGTAGTCGGCATGGGTGGCGGCCGCGACCCGGGCCGTCACGGTGCCGTCGGCCGGATTGACGGCGTCGAACACCACGCGGCCGGTCGTATCCGACCAACCGTCCGGCCCGACGCAGGCTCCGGGGTGAACCGGGAGTATCCGGAACATTTCGAGAACGTTGGAGGTTTCAAACATTTTTCATTCCTTCGGCGAATCATCGCCATCTACGTTTTTTCGACAGGTCGCGCTATGCCACGCGATGCCGCGCTATACCGCCCCAGGTCATCCAATGTCGCCCCGGGCCCGTGCACCGCCGCTTCCGTGGCCGGCCGATGCAGTGCGTCAGGACTTCGACAGAAATCCACCGATCGATTCGTCCGTGTGGAAAACCGGCTTCTCGTAGTAGTGGGGGCCGTCGTAAATCTCGATCAGCACGCTGCGCTCGTGCGCCAGCGTCGGTCCATGCGGATGGTCTTTGGGGTTCATGTAAAAAGCCCCCGGCGTAAGACGCAAGCCTGAGTCCGTGTATTCGTAGTCACCTTCCAGGCAGTACATGAACTGATTCGACGCATGCGAATGCTTGACCGGAATGCGCCCTCCTTTCTCGTACTCCAGGAGCGCAATGCTCGCGCCGGTGTCGGCGTTTTTCCAGAGGAAGTACTGGCGGAAGCCATACTCCGGAAAATCGATCCATGCAGCGGGGTCGAGGGCGCTCGTCTGAATCAGGACTTCGAGCGTCTTCATCATCGTTTCACTGGGGCCCGTCATTTGTCAGTCTCCAAGGGCGGTCTTCCGGCCGCGACCCATTGCTCGTATTCCTGACGGCTTTCCGCCGTTGCAGGGAACAAGCCGAGGATCGATCGGCCTCGGACCAGGTGCTGTTCGGCAAACATTTCATAAGCCACGGCGTCGTCCGCCTCGTGAGCGATTTCGTCGACCAGATGCCAGGGAATCGCCACCACGCCCTCGCTGTCGCCGACCATCACATCCCCGGGATAAATCGCCACCCCGGCACAGGCGGCCGGCCCGTTGAGTTCCACGGGATGCATGGCGATGGGTGTTGCGGGCGGTGCGGACCGAACTTGATAGGCGGGCAGACCGGTGCGGCGGATTGCCGGAGTGTCGCGAAACCCCCCGTCCGTGACCACGCCCGCCACGCCGCGATGCCGCATGCGCAACGCCATCATGTCGCCGGCCGACGCCGCGCGCAGGCATCTCCCGCTATCGATCACGAGGACATGGCCGGGCGGACACTCCTCGATGGCACGGCGATGCAGATTCTCGGAACTGCTGTAGTTCGCCATCGTGTCGATGTCTTCACGTGCAGGCATGAAGCGCAACGTGTATGCCGGGCCGACGAGTTGCGTCTGACCGGACGAAATCGGTATTACGCCCAGCAGATAGACATTGCGAAACCCGCGCTTGAGCAATGCGTTGGCGACGTTTGCCGTCCCCACGCGCATCAGTTTTTCCCGGGTCGCCTCGCTGAGCACGAATGCCGGATTGGCGGCGCGGGCGTCGTGATGTCCTGCCCTTGAGTCGAACGTCGTCGTCATGCGAGCTCCTTGTGGGCGCCCACGATGTTGATGTGCAGGTCGTCGAGCCCGTCGAACGTGGCGTGCAGCGCGTTGCCGGCCTCGAGACGATTCACGCCATGCGGTGTACCGGTAAAAATCAGATCGCCCGGTGCGAGCGTGAAGTAAGTCGAGAGGATCGCGATGATGTCGTCGACCGGCCAGATCAGCTTGGACAAATCGCTTTCCTGACGAAGTTCGCCGTCAACCGTCAAGGCGATCTTCCCCGAGGTCAATGCACCGACGGCCGCTTTCGGGGTGATGCGACCGATCGGCGCACAACGCTCGAAGGTCTTACCGATTTCCCACGGCTTGCCGCTATGGCGCATGGCGAGTTGCAGATCGCGGCGGGTCAGATCGACACCGACCGCATATCCCCAGACATGGCGGGCAGCATGCTCGACGGCGATGTCCTTGCCGCCCTCGCCAATGGCAACCACCAACTCGACTTCATGGTGAAAGTTCTCGGTCAGCGGCGGAAACGCGACTTCGACCGGGCCGTGCGCGTTCGATACCACGGTATCGGTCGGCTTGCAGAAGAAGAACGGCGGTTCCTCGCGGGGGTCCACCCCCATCTCAAGGGCGTGATCCGCGTAATTGCGGCCGATACAATACACACGGCGCACCGGAAAAACGGCGTCGCTACCGACGACCGGGACTGTTGTCAGTGCTGCCGGCTCAACCACATACTGATTCATTTGAATTGACGCTCCTGTCAGTGCCGGGCCCGAGCCGGTCGGCCGCCCTGATTCAACACGCCGAGCGCTTCGATCTCGACGAGAATTTCGGGCTGCGCCAGTTGGCTCACCTCCACCAGCGTCGCCACGGGAAACTCACCCGTGAAGCACTCGCGGCGCGCACGCCAGACCTCCTCGCGGTGCTCGATGCGAGTGAGGAAAATGTTGATCTTGACGATGTCGTTCAACGAACCGCCCGCAGCCTCGATCAAATGGCCGATACGCGTGAAGATCAGCTTGGCCTGCTCGTATTCGTTGCCGCCGACGGGATTCAATTGCTTGTCGCGCGCGGTTAGCCCCGCGATGTAGACGGTGTCGCCCACTTTCAGGCAGTTCGACCAGGTGCCCGGCGCCGGCTCCGAGACTTCGGGGCTGGTGATCTTTTCAATGCTCATACTGTTTTGCCTCTTGATGTCGCTGTGCATGTTTAGCTAAAGAACTCGCGAGGAGGTTTGGCTCCCCATTGCGTCGTTTCGTCCGCCGTTCCCGAGAAAATCGTTGCGCGGTGCGCGTTGTTGACCACGTCGCCATCGGTGTAATGCTCGATCCGGAACCCGAACGGATCGCGCCAATAATCGAAAATCTGGCTCCCGAGCAGGTGGCGTCCGACGCCGCAATCGAGTTCGTACCCTTGTGCCGTCAAATGGTCATGCCCCGCCATCACCGCATCGAGGTCTTCGACTTCAAACGAGCAGTGATGCACGCCGGCCTTCTGCGCCCCGAGCACGAGCATGCAGTGGTGATCGACGAGCTGTTCGCCGGCGTCGATTCTCAGAAAGCTGCCGACGACCCGATCGGGTTGATCGGGCGGGGCGAGAAAATCGGATGCCATGAGCCCGAAGCGCGTTTGCAGCCACTCGACCGACACGTCGTGATCCAGTACGTGCAAAACGAAGTGCCCCAACCGCCTGACCGGCACGGGGCCGGCGGCCACACGCACGGCCCGATTGACGCGCGGCTTGGCATGGGCGGTGTTGAAGGGCAGCGTATTGCCGTCGTGCAAGGTGCTGTGCGATGTCGGCAGCGGCGCCGGCGTGCCGCCGTAGACGGCGTCGATCTCGAAGCCGTCCGGCATCCGCATGCGCACTCGCTCGCCTTTGCCCGGCACATCGTCAACCTGCTCGATCGGTCCCGAATCGGGCAAGGCCGCGAGCTGTTCGAGATCGGTGCGCGTTTGCACCCGTAATCCCGCGCCCAGAAACCGGCACGCGTCGCCAAGCACCGCTTCGTAAAGGAAGGGGGCATCGCCGGTGCCTCGCATGTACAACCGGCTGCCGTCGCCGGGTTGCGCGCGGGACATGCCGAAATCTGCGAGAAACCGCTCGGCAATCGCGAGGTCGGTCACTTGATACCGGACATAGAGAACATCAGTGGCGCGCGGCATGCATCACTCCTGAAGGAATATCGTCGTGTGGTTTGGACGACTCGCCCATACCGAGAATCGACGCGACGAGGTCGGGGTTATCGCGCGCGACGGACGACTTGCCGCCCCACACCAGACGCCCCGAATCGAGTACATAGGCACGCTCGGAAAATGCGAGCGCATTCGACAGGTTCTGCTCGACGAGCACGACGGCGATGCCTTCGGTGCGCAAGCGAAACAGCGCTTCATAACAAATGAAGACATTCTTCGGGGTCAACCCGAGAGACAGCTCGTCGATGAGCAACAGTCTCGGCTCGGCCATCAGCGCTCGCCCGATGGAGACCATCTGCTGTTCGCCACCGGACAGCGTCCGGGTGATCGACGTCAAACGCTCACCCAGCCGGGGGAACAGATCCAGGACTCGCTCCAGATTGCGCGAGCAATGACTGCGGGGCCTGCTGTATCCCCCCACGATGAGGTTTTCCCTGACCGTCATGTCGCTGAATAACCGGCGGCCTTCCGGCGAGAGCGCAATCCCTTCGAGCACCCGGTGACGGGGTGGCATGGTGGAAATGTCTTTGCCGTCGAGCCGGATCGAGCCGGCGCGCACATCGAGATGTCCCGCAATGCACTGGATCGTCGACGTTTTTCCCGCGCCGTTGGCGCCGATCAGCGCGACGGTCTCGCCCGCCTTGACTTCCATGGACAAGCCGTGGACAACCGAGGCCGCCCCGTAACCGCAGACCAGCGAATCAATGGTGAGCATGCGTCGCTCCTTCTCCCAGATAGGCTTCGATCACCGTCGGATCGCGCATGACATCTGCGGCGGGGCCGTCGGCCATCTTGCTGCCGTTATTGAGCATGACGACCCGAGGACAGATGCGCATGACCTCGGAGAGGTTGTGCTCGATCAGCACGATCGTCATGCCGTCGGCATTGAGTTGTGCAATCAGATCGGCGAGCCGCCCCGCCTCCCGATGGCTCAGCCCGGCGAGCGGCTCGTCGAGCAGCAGCATGTTCGGACGCGTTGCGAGCGCACGCGCGACTTCGAGGCGTTTGAGTACGCCCAGCGGCTGCGACGACGGCATGGCGTCGGCCAGCCCCGCGATGCCGACCCGGTCGAGCAGCGCCATCGCGGTGTCCTTCAGTGGCGACCGCCGGATGTGTTTCAGCGCCGACCACGGGGTCCGAGTGATCGCGAACCCGCACGCCAGCACCACGTTGTCCAGCAACGACATGTTGCGAAACGGGCGCACGATCTGGTGCGACATGGCAATGCCGCGGTGCGAACGGGCAGCAGTGCCGAGGCGATTGATGGGCTCGCGCTGGAAAACGATGTTCCCGGAGGTCGGCGCGACAACGCCTGCGATAAGCCGCAGAAAGGTCGTCTTGCCGGCGCCGTTCGGCCCGAGCAGCCCCACGAGTTCGCCTTCGCTCACGTCGAGCGAGACCCGGTCGACTGCGGCGATGCCGCCGAAACGCACGCCGACGTCGGTTATCGACAGGAGGGGAGATTCCACGGTCATGCCGCTCTCCCTGTACGCAAACGCCATGCATCCAGACGCAGACAGGGTGCGATTCCGCGCGGCAAGAAGCGCATCATCACGAACAGCAGTCCCCCGAAGACCAGCAGCTTGTAACTGCTGACGAAGCGCAGCCACTCGGGCAACAAGGTGAGCAGAACGGCGGCGAGCACGCTACCGCCGATCGAGCCCATGCCGCCGATGACCACCATGGCGAGGATCATGATCGAGACCGGAAAGCCGAACGATTGCGGGTCCACCGTGCCGAGAAAGTACGCATACAGGCACCCCGCCACACCGGCCAGCGCCGTGCCGATGCCGAAGGCCGTCAGCTTGAAGTCCGCGCTGTTGATCCCGATGCTGCGCGACGCGATCTCGTCCGCACCGACCGCACTGAACGCATATCCCAGCCAGCTACGCTTGATATAGACGCAAAAACCGACCACAAGCGCGGTGCACACGATGACGAAATAGACGAATCCGTCGCCGAAGCCCGCGTCGGGAATCCTGGACAGCCCCAACTCGCCGCCCAGCGCCTCGCTGGTGCGCACGATCCCGAGAAACAGAAAGCCTGCGGCCATGGTGGCAATCGCCAGAAAATCGTCTCGCACGCGCAGACTGCAAAACCCGACGATCGCGCCGCAAATACCGGCGAACGTCATCGAAGCCGGTAACGTGACCCAAATAGCGAACCCGAGTTTCGAGAGCACGGCGGTGGTATAGGCGCCGATTCCGAAGAAGGCGGCGTGACCGAGACTGACCTGACCGCAAAGGCCCGATATCAGATTGAGACTGACCGCCAGCACGATGTGCACCCCGATCAGAATCACGAGGGCCGTTTCATAAGCGCCCATTTGGCGGCTCCTTTCAATTGCATTAGCGTGAACACAGCCCCCTGGCCGGAGGCGCGTGCAAACAGACCTTCGGGGCGTACCAGCAGCACGCAGAGCATCGCGGCGAAAGCCAGGCTGTCACGATCGATCCACGCCGACAGGTATGTCGCACCGAAGGCCTCCAGGACGCCGAGCAACAGCGCGGCGGCGAGCGTCCCGCCCATGTTGCCGAGGCCGCCGAGCACGATGATCGCGAGCGCCTTGTAGCTGGGCACTGCACCCATGGTGGGATCGACGACATTGTTCAGAACACTGACGAGCACGCCGGCGACGGCCGCAAACGCGGAACCGATGGCAAACGTGAGATACCGCACGTGCCGCAGATCGACACCGCACGATTCGGCCATACGCGGCTCGCTGATCGTGGCTCGCCAGGCCATCCCCATTCGGGAACGGCTGGAAAACCATGCGAGTGCACTGAACAGCACACACGCCAGCACGACAACGGCGAGCTCCGCGTAGCGCAAGTGAATACCGACGATATCGATTCCCCCCGGCAGTGGCGGCACAAGGTAGGCCATGCCCTTGTCACCGAAGACGAGACGGAGCAACTCGCCGATCGCCAGAAACATGCCGACCGATGCGATCAGCGGTACGTACGCCGGCTGGCTGAGAATCGGCTCGTAACAGAACCGGTACATCAACACGCCGCACACCGACGAGACGAGCATTGCGAGCGCGAGGCCCAGCGCGAAAGACCCCGTCGCATTGGTGACGACGAGCCCGGCGTAACCGCCCAGGGTGAAAAGCCCGGCGTGCGCGATGTGCAGAATTCTCAGCATCCCGAACACCAGCGCCAGTCCGACGGCAATCAGCGCATAGATCGCCCCGTTGATCAGCCCTTGCGCCGTGAGATTGAGCAGCAGATTCATGACTGTCCTTAAGAGAAAATGCGGTTCATCGGGTTGGCGGCGCGAGAAGTTCCGGATCGTCGATTTGGCCAAATCCTTGCCAGCGCCGATCACGCACAATGCTCAACGGGAACGCTTTTTTCACCTCATGCAGCGCGTTGAAACTCACGCGGCCGATCACCGTCGTCTGGTCGATCGTCTCCAGTTCGCTGCGAATGCGCGCAGGCGAATCGGAGCGCCCCTGACGGATCGCACTGGCGACCAGCGTCACCGCCGTGTAGGTCGACACCGCCACCGCTTCCGCATTGGCGCCGGTCGCCGCTTTGTAGTGGGTCAGAAAACGCTGTGTCGCGGGATCGTCCGATCCCCAATCGATCACGTTGGTAATGACGGTCCCCTCGGCAGCGCTGCCCGCAATGTCGATGAACTGCTGCGAGCTGAGCGCCTCGGCCCCCACGACCTGAGCCTTCACCCCAGCGTTGCGCAACTGCGCGACGAACGGGCCGGCGGTGAAATAAAACCCGGTGACGTACACCACATCCGGCGATTTGCTCTTGAGGCTGGCGATCAACGGACCGAACTGCCGGTCGGCCGGCGCGTACTCGTACTCACCCACGATGTCGATGCCGAAGCGCGGGGCAGCGTCGCGAAACCCGGCGGCCAGCGTCTTGCCGAAGTCCGTCTTGATCGTCAGCACGACCGCCCGTTTTTTCCGCAAACGCTCGCCCACGAGCGCCGCGGCCGCCCTGCCCTGTACCTCGCCCACGCTCGTCATGCGAAACATGGCGTTGCCGATGTGCGTGATCTCCGGTGCAAACGCCACCGAAGCGACAAACGGGATCCCGGCGCGCTGAAACACCGGTGCGGCTGCCCGTGCGGGACCGGAAAAGCTGGCCGAGACAACGGCTTTCACGCCCTCACTGACGAGTCGGCTCGCACCCAGCACGGCGCGCTCCAGTTCGCCCTGATCGTCGGCCACCACGAGCTCCAGCGGACGCCCTTCGACGCCGCCATCCGCATTGATTTGCTCGACGGCCAGTCTGGCCGCCTTGAGCGCGGTCGCGCCATCGGCGGCCGCGGGCCCACTCAATCCGGCCTGAAATCCGATCCGCACGGCCTGCTGACCTGACGCGCCATGCGCCGTCGCGACCAGCAACAGGCAGGTTGCGGCGGCCATGACACGGCCAAGAGGTTTGATCATTTCTTCTCCGACACGACGTCCGTCTGGGTTTTGAGTTCGACCGTCGTCTCGAACTCGGCGGTCACACCGAACGGCGCGGCCACGGTGCCGTCGGTCGTGCGGGCGTGCTTGCCCGCGTCGCCGAAAACGGCGACATAGAGTGCGGAGCAGGCATCGGTGATCCGGGTTTGGTCCGTGTAACCGGTCGCCGAGAGAATCTTGCCGCGCACGTAGACGATCTGCTTCACGCGATTCAGATCGCCCAGCACGTACTTCATGCGCACGATCTGGCGCAGGCAGGCGAGCTTTGCCGCCACCATCGCCTTCTCGGGGCTCACCTCGTCAGGCACGCGCCCTTTGACGAAAGTGCCGTCGGGCGCTTGAGGTGCGGCGCTCGACAGATAGAGCATGTTGCCGACCTGAACGGCGTCCACGTAATTGCCGAAAGCCGGCTTCAGTTGGGGAAGTTCGCCGTCCTTGAAGCCGAGTGCGATGACCTCTTCTTTCAGGCGGGCGTCGATGTTGCCGCCGTTCGGCTGCGCGAGGGCAGCCGTTGCGAGGAGAGACAACGCACACGCCGTAGCGATGCTTTTGCCTTTGGAAAAATGCGGTGACATGGCGATCATGAGTGTTCTGTAGATGATTGGGCGATGGATGTGCGCTGGCAAACGTTGGCGGGTCGCGGCGCTCATTGCTGCGGGACGTCGTACGACGCGCGGTTGTTGAGACTCTCGACGGCGAACCCCGCCATGTGCTTGAAGGCGTCGGCGCGCGCCTGAAGGTCCTCTGCGCTCAGCACGTCGTGGATATGGTGAAAGCCGTTCGGTGCGCGTTCCTCGACGATTTCCATCACGACCTCCGGCCCCAGCGTCCGGTTCTGCAAAGCGATTTCGCGCATGGGCGGCAGGCGCTCGGCTTCATAGGCAAGCAGACCGGCGGCCGGATCGTCGCGATGCTTCGCCAGGTGCCAGGCCAGCGAACGGCCGTCGACAACGGCTTGAGATCCGGCTTGCGATCCGACGGGATGCATCGGGTGAGCCGCGTCGCCCAGCATCGTCACGCGCCCGAAGGTCCACCGATCGATCGGATCGCGATCGACTTTGGGGAATTCGAAGACATCGCTGGGCGAGGCCATCAGAGCGGGCACATCCAGCCAATCGAATTTCCATTCGCTGAAGGCGCCGGCGAACTTCGATGCGTCGACCCTGCGGTTCCATTCTTCACGCGGCGGCCCGTCGCCGGATGCGCCCAGTTCCGCAATCCAGTTGAGCAGCAGACGCCCGTCAGGCAGCTTGAGCATCGGGTAGCAGACAAGCTTCTGGTTGCGATGCCCGGCGATGATCATCGTGCTGCCGTCGAAAAAACGGTCCGCCTTCACGGCGCTGCGCCACATCAACTGACCGCCGAACTGCAACGTCTGATCCGGGTAATAGTGCTTTCTTACGGCCGAATGAATGCCGTCGGCGGCCACGAGCACATCCCCGCGCACGGGGGGCAGCGACGCCCCTGTCGTACTGTCGACGAAGTGCGCCGTGACGCCGTTCGCGTCCTGCTCGAACGACACCAGCCGATGGCCGGTGTGAATATGCTCGGCACCGAGTCTTGCCTTCGCCGCTTCAAGCAAGACAACCTGCAACGTGCCGCGATTGATGGCGTACTGCGGCCAGCGATATCCCGCATCGCGCCCGCGCGGCTCGCTCCAGATCCGCTGTCCGCGACGGCTGTAGAACGCGAGTTCGCGAATAGCGACTGCCTGCTTATCCAGCGCATCGGCGACACCCAGTTCGGTCAACTCACGCACGGCATTCGGCTGCAAATGAATCCCCAACCCGAGTGCAGCGATGTTCGGCGCGGCCTCATGAACCGACGCGCCGATGCCGGCCGCGTGCAAACTCAGCGCGGCGGCCATGCCTCCGATGCCGCCGCCAACAACGATGACTTTCATTTGATTTGATCCTCTCTTCTTATGATCAAAAAGCTGTATGACTCGAGATGGATCGTATAGAACTGACAGCGGCCAACAATTGAGAAAGAAAATCCGAGTGTTAATCATTCGGTTAACACATTCGCAAACCTCGGGTTAACCTTTAATGGCTTCCCACGGTTCATCTTTCAAAATAAAGCGTTGAAATCGGAGCACGGGACTCTCTGAAGTTGCCTCGAAAAGCCCGCAATGACGTATGTGAGCGATCCTCTCCCGCGGCTTCATGCCGTTTTTGGGCCGCCATGCATCCGGGGCATCGACGCTTGCGCGGTGCGTGCCGCGAGCCCGCCGAGACTGCACCGTTTAGTAAATTCAAATGCACCGTTACGGTGCAATCATCGATGACCTGAGGGCGATCTTCCGGTATGGCACAACTTGATTGGTATATCCGCGCAGGCCTCAAGCCACGTCACTTGCAGTTGCTCGTCGCGCTTGGCGAATATGGTCAGGTGGGCAAGGTCGCGGCGGCGATGAATGTCAGCACTCCGGCCGTCTCGAAGACGCTTGCCGAGTTGGAGGAGGGACTGGGCCTGAAGCTCTTTGAACGGAGCGTGCGAGGGGTGATTCCTACGCCGTTCGGTGAATGCATGATTCGGGGAGCGAAGACGATGATGCGCGGTCTCGCGCAAGTCGGCGACGAGTTGCATGCGCTCTCGCATGGCGTGACGGGAAAGGTGCGACTGGGCGTACTCCCCTCTTATGCGGCGTCGCTGTTGCCCGGAACACTGGTCCAACTCAAGCGATTGTCCCCGGCCACGCCCGTCGTTGCTCAGGAAGCCACGATGGATGTCCTGCTGCATGCGCTGCGTGCAGGCGAAGTGGAACTGATTCTGGGGACGCTGCCACGCAAAACCATCGAAGCGGACATCGAGGAGGAAACGCTGTACCAGGACCGCACGAGCGTTGTGGTGCGGGCGGGGCATCCACTGGCGGGCAAAGAAAACGTGACTTGGGAAGCGTTTTCCGCTTTCCCCTGGGTATTGCCGCCGGAAGGCTCCTTGTTGCGGGAGCCACTCTTGCAGTGTTTCAAGGACAACGGCATGTCCGAACCTGCGAATTTCATCGAAACGCTCTCGACAACGCTCGTTCAGTCGTATTTGCAACTCAGCGATGCGATTGCCACGATGCCGGAATCACTCGCAAGCGGGCTCGTCAAAGCACGCATGATGGACATATTGCCTGTCGCCCTGCCTTTCCTCGTGCGCCCGGTCGGGCTGGTGTGGACACGCGGCCGCCCGCTCTCGCCAAGTGCGCGCCTGTTCCGCGAATGCCTCAAGAGCTACATCGAAAAGCGGGATTTCGCCGGGAATGCGAAGTATGAGTACCTGTAACGACACGCGGACCGGCAGGCAATCGACATCGCCATCGCATCCGACCTACTCCACCGTCACCGACTTCGCCAGATTCCTCGGCTTGTCTACGTCCGTGCCACGTGCCACGGCGGCGTGATACGCGAGCAGTTGCATCGGGATCGTGTGGAGAATCGGCGAGAGCAGACCGTAGTGTTCAGTCAGCCGGATCACTTCGATCTCCGGTCCCGGCGATAGCCCGCAATCGCTGTCCGCGAAGACATACAACTTGCCGTTGCGCGCACTCACCTCGTGCATGTTCGACTTGAGCTTTTCCAGCAGACGATCGTTCGGCGCCACCGCCACGACCGGCATCTCGTCGCTTACCAGCGCCAGCGGTCCATGCTTGAGCTCCCCGGCCGGATACGCCTCCGCGTGAATGTACGAAATCTCCTTCATCTTCAGCGCCCCTTCCATCGCCACCGGGTAATGCAAACCCCGGCCGAGGAAAAGAATGTCCTGACGGCGTGTCAATTGCTCCGCCCAGCCGATGATCTGTGGCTCCAGCGCCAGCACTTTGGCAATCGCGTCCGGCAAATGGCGCAATGCTTTCAGATGCTGCTGCTCGTCCTCGTCCGTCAGACGCTGGCGGCTTTGCGCCAGCGTCAACGCCAGAATGAACAACGACACCAACTGCGTCGTGAAAGCTTTCGTCGACGCCACGCCGATCTCTACCCCCGCCCGCGTAAAGAACGTCAGCGCACATTCGCGCGCCAGCGCGCTCGTCGCCACGTTGCAGATCGCCAGCGTATGCGCCATTCCACGCTGCCTGGCGACGTGCACCGCACCCAGCACGTCCGCCGTCTCACCGCTCTGCGATACCGCGACGACTAGCGTCTTCGCGTTGGGCACGCTGTCGCGATAACGAAATTCGCTCGCGATTTCCACGTTCACCGGCAATTGCGCCAGACTCTCGATCCAGTATTTCGCCGTGAGCGCCGCGTGGTAGCTCCCCCCACACGCCAGCAGCAGCACCGAATCGACCGTATTGAACACGCGCCAGGCGTGATCGCCAAACAACTCCGGCATGATCGAAGTGACGTCGGACAGCGTGTCGGCCACCGCACGCGGCTGCTCGAAAATTTCCTTCTGCATGTAGTAACGATACGGCCCGAGATCCGCCGCACCGCTGTGCGCCGCCACGCGATTGACCGGGCGCTCCACGCGCTGTCCTTGCGTGTCCACGATCCAGTAGCGATGCAGTTGAACGTCCGCCACGTCACCGTTTTCGAGATACACGATCCGGTCGGTGACGTTGGCCAGCGCAATGGCGTCCGACGCGAGGAAGTTCTCGCCCTCGCCTACGCCCACGATCAGCGGCATGCCGTCGCGCGCCCCGACCAGACGGTGCGGCTCGTCGCGACAGATCACCGCAATCGCATAGCTGCCCCGCAGTCGCGCGGCCGCCGCCTTCACGGCGTCGAACAGGTCGCCGTCGTAAAGATGATCGATCAGATGCGCGATCACCTCGCTGTCCGTCTGGCTGGCGAAGGTGTAACCGTGCGTCTCCAGCGTCGCGCGCAACGCCTCGTGGTTCTCGATGATGCCGTTGTGCGACAACGCGATACGCGGCGTCGCGGCATTCGGCGAAAAATGGGGATGCGCATTGTCGGTGATCGGCTTGCCATGCGTGGCCCAGCGCGTGTGAGCGATGCCGGTGTAGCCGCTCAGCCCGAGACGTCCGATCTCCTCCTGAAGATTCGCCACGCGCGCTACGCTTCGCGCCCGGACCAACGCACGCTCGCGATATAGCGCCACACCGCACGAGTCGTACCCGCGATACTCCAATCGCTTCAGACCGTCGACCAGATTGGGAACGATGTCCCGTTGCGCCACCGCACCGATGATTCCGCACATCACGCTTCTCCGAAAGATTGTGTTGCCTGCCAGTGAAGCGATGGTAGAGTTGACGCAACGAAATTAATCATCAATATTTCAATTAATGTGAAATTTAAATTCACAAAACACCTGATGTGAAATTAAATTTCAATCAAAAAGACGTCTCGGGACATGACATGGCGAGCCTCACCCTCGACGAACTGGACTTGCGCATCCTCGGCACTTTGCAAGCCGACGCTTCGATCTCGAATCTCGAACTGTCGCGACGCGTCCATGCCTCCGCCCCGACCTGCTTGCGACGTGTGCGAGCGCTCCGGGAGGCCGGCGTGATCGCCCGCCAGATCGCCATCGTCGACGCCTCGAAACTCGGCCCGACGCTGACCGCTGTCGTCGAAGTGAGCCTCGACCGCCAGGCGGCCGAGGATTACGACGCCTTCGAGTCCTATATTTGCGACGAACCCGCAGTGACGCAGTGCTATCGCGTGTCGCCAGGACCGGATTTCGTGGTCATCGCGGAAGTCCGCGACATGGCCGCGTACGACGAACTCGCGCGGCGGTTGTTCAAAAGCTCGGCCAACATTCGCAACGTGCGTACGTTCTTTTCGACGCACTGTGCGAAATTTGAAGCGAACGCGCCCGTTCATCCGAACGCGTCCCGCTGATCGCCGACATGCCGTTGCCCATCGACGATCGTCATTGGAATGTCATGCTCGGCTGTCAAAGTGGCGCCCATTCCAGAACGAATGTGTACCTCACGACCGCCCGATGGGCCGCTCCGAACGCCAGCCCCGTGTCGACGCCCTTGCCGAGCCTTTCCGCGTGGCGACGCAGACGATTCGCCGTGACATCGACACACGGCGCAACGCGAGCGTGCAGCGCCGTGGTCACGGCGGCGCACGTCGGCTCTCACCCTCCGCCCCGCCGCCTATGCCGCATCGCCCCTGCACCGCCCTGCCCCTCACCCGCCTCGCCCTAACGGCAGCCATCGTCGCCGCCTGCGTCTTCGGCGCGTTCGCGCCGACCGCCGTCAATGCCGCGCCGCTGATCGTCGCGCATCGCGGTGGCACAGGCGATACGCCCGAGAACACCGTGCAAGCCTTCACCAATGCGTTGCACAACGGTGCGCAGGCGTTGTGGATGACGGTGCAGGTCACGCGCGACGGCGTGCCCGTCATGTATCGTCCGGCCGACCTGTCTGCGCTCACGAACGGGCGCGGCAAACTCGCCGACATCGACTACGCCGACGTGAAAACACTCAATGCCGGTTATGCGTTTTCGCGCAAAGACGCGAGCGGTCAGACCGTCTACCCCTACCGCGACCACCCCCTGCCGATTCCCACACTGCGCGAAGCGCTGGCCGCCGTGCCAGCCAATGTGCCCGTGCTGCTCGACATGAAGCAAACGCCCGCCGCGCCGTTGGTCGAAGCCGTCATCAAGGTGCTCGACGAGACGAACGCGTGGTCGCGCGTGCGTCTCTATTCGACGGAAGCCGAAGCGACCGACCGCATGCGAGCGCGCCGTCCGCAAGCGCAGTTGTTCGAGTCGCGAGACGCCACGCGTAACCGACTCGTGGCGGCTGCGCTCGCCGGCCAGTGCACCGCGCCGCCGGCGTCGGGCACGTGGGCCGGGATCGAGCTGCATCGTCAGGTCGAAGTCGTGGAGCGCTTCACGCTCGGGGAGGGGGTGTCGAAGGTCGTCGCCAACTGGTGGACGCCCGCTGCCGTCCAATGCTTCAAGTCGCACCCGGACGTGCATCTGGTCGCCTTCGGCGTCGAGACGCCGCAGGACTTCGAAGCCGCGTCGCAACTGGGCTTCGACGCCGTGATGACGGATTCGCCCGCACGCTTGCGCGCCGCGCTCGACAAGCCGGGGAAAGACGCAGCGAAGTAACCGGCGCAACGTCCGCTCACGCCTCGATTGAAGCAAGCCGCGCGCCGATCATCGGCTGCGGCGGCGTCACGCGAGGCATGTCCCGTCGGGCATCACGCGTACGGTATCGTCAGCAGCCGCGATAACCGCGAAGCGATCGCTTGCGAGACGGGCCGCCCGGCGCCATCTCGTGGCGGCATCGCCATACGTTGCCTGAGCCGCTCAAGCAACGTAAGCCACCTGAGCCACCTGAGCCACCTGATCCAACTAAGCCGCCTGCGCCGGCAACGCCGGCACGATCTGCACGCGAGGGCGCGGCAGCGTCGTCACGGCATGCATTTGCGCACGCAACCAGTCGCGCGGGCTGCTGCCCGTCTTGCGACGGAAGGCGCGCGCGAGCGCCGATGCGCTTTCGTAACCGACCTCCTCGGCGACCCGGGCAATCGGCTGCCCGTCGCGCAGTCGCTTCTGCGCGAGCCCGATGCGCCAGTCCAGCAGGTAGTCCGCCGGCGATTGCCCGACGACCTCGCGGAACTGCGCGGCGAAGTTCGCTCGCGACATGTTGGCTGTGCTCGCCAGCGACTCGACCGTCCACGGCTCGCCCGGCTGATTGTGAATCACGTTCAACGCCCGCGCGAGTCGCGGATCGCCCAGCCCGGCCAGCATGCCGAAGCTCACCAGGCGATGCTCAAGCACATGGCGCAGTAATTGAATCACCAGCAACTCGAACAACCGGTCCATCACCGCGAGACGCCCGCAATGCTGACCGAACGCTTCCGCGAAGAGCCAGTTCAGCGTGAGTTCCAGTGTAGAGAGGGATTTCGTCGGGAGCACGAGAAACTCGGGCAGCGCCGACACGAGCGGATTATTGTGACCGCCGTCGAACGACAACGAGCCGCACACCAACTCCGTGCGGTCCGCTTCCCTCGAAAGCAATTGATGATGATTGCGGCGCGGGAAGAAAATCAGCGACGGTTCCACGATCTGCTGCCGTGTCCCGTCTTCCGTCACGAGCGCGACTTCGCCCGAACGAAGCAAGTGGAGGTGGCCGCCGTCGTGGGCGTCGACACCGTAGCTGGCGATCCCGCACATGCCGCCGCTATGAAACACACCGGCGCGAACGCCGAAATTCGAAATCAGGGTGGAGAGCCGATCCATGGCGCACTCGTCGAAATAACCCGGTGCGACGATTATGGAGGATTTGTCCAACCCTTGCTCGGGCCGGGTTTCTCCCCCCTGGCTCCCCCCGTGGGCGCGGGCGCAGCCGCACGACGACTGCGCCTGAGCGCATGGATCAGGCGTGACTGTCGACCACCGCTGCGGCCGTCCCCAGCTCCGAGCGGACTTCCGCACGCGAGCGACCAACGGACGGGCCCTGTTGCAGCAACGACGGATACGTTTCGAGCGACTGATCGAGTCGGCCCGAAGCACGCGCCTGACGCAGTTCTTCAATGACTTGCGCACGCGTGAGGCCTTGTGAAGCCACAGGCTGGCCGGCATCGGCCGTTTGCGTTTCGGCGAAAGCCGGGGCCGTGGCCAGCGAGGCGGTAGCGATCAGAGCGGCGGCAAAAAGACGAGCGTTCATGGTGAAACTCCTTTCGGTCGGCATGGGGTTGCCGGATGTCGGTTTCCTCTACGCGTCCGTCCCGAACACGGGAAGGACGCTAGCGGGTACGACTCAAGATTACGAAAGGACAGCGCACGCTGCGCGGCAGGAAGTCCGCAAAATGCGACCATTCGTCCAGTTCATGCGTTGGCGATCGCAAAACGCTATGGCGACGATAGCGTGCGTCGATCGGATGGCTGAAAAAGACGGGATGCTGGCCGTCGCACCGCAAACAAACGCGGTGAGATGCACGAGGAACTACGTCGCCGCGAGACGCTTCCTGACCTTGATATCCGCCACGGGAACAACGGCGGCCGCCGTATCTCCGAGCAGACGGCGCAACACGGCGGGTTGCGCGACGAGATCGGCCAGCGTGTAGCGATCGAGCACCGCGAAGTAAGCGCGTAGCGCCTCACCGAGCACGCCGCGAAGATGGCACGCCGAGGTGATGACGCAAGCGCTATCGCCCTGATGAAAACACTCGACCATCGCGAAATCGGGCTCCATCGCCCGCACCACTTCCCCAAGGCCGATGCGCTCCGGCGCGCGCCCCAGACGAATCCCGCCCGAGCGGCCCCTCACCGTATGCAGGAAGCCCAGTTGACCGAGCTTCTGCACGATCTTCACGAGGTGATTCTTGGGAATGCCGAATGCGTCCGCCACGGACTGCACGTGCACCAGCGCGTCGGGATGAACCGCGACGTAGATCAGGGTGCGCAGACTGTAATCGGTATGGTCGGTAAGTCGCATGCGACGGCGGACAGGAAACGGCAGCGGGAACGAACGAGGCGGCACGGCATGTCGTGCCGGCCGCCCCGTGTGCTTTTGCAATGCTTTCTCGGGGCAGTTTAACATGGCCCCGACATGCATCTTATGTCCCGCCTGCGGTCTCGCATGTGTCAAGCGCCCACGGTTCCCCCGCCAAGGTATTACGGAATATTGGGGGATGCACCGCGGGGCGACCCCCCGTCGACCGAGCGGCTTACCAGTGCACCGTCAGCCCGCCCATCCACGAATAGTCGTAGGTTTGCGGGTTGAGACCGCGTCGGTAGCCGACATCGAGATCCATCCACGACGTGGGGCTGTAGATCGCGCCCAGAATCATGAAGGCCGGGTTCGTTTTCTGCGAGAAATCGGGGTTCTGAGACGTGCCGACGTCCAGAATCAACTGCGTGGACGGCACCACGCGATAGAGCACGGCGGCGGAAGCCTTCCACAGCCCCTGACGCTGGCTCTGACGGTTCGCCTGATAGGTCGCGCCGGCGTTGGCGAGGAACGTCCAGTCGTCGATCTGGTACTGGGCGAGCAACGTGGCGCCGGCGTTCACGCGACCGGTGCCGAGCCCGCGCTGATCGTCGCCGGTGGGAAACGTCAGGTACGGCTTGAGGCCGACGCTGAACGCGCCGTCGTCGTACAGGCGCCACTTGGCCCCGGTCTCTACGTCGCCAACGCCGCTGCCGGCCGTCTCCGAACGGTTCTGGATGCTCGTGTAAGGCACGTTGACATAGAGGTCAAGCGCTTCGCCGAACCCGCGCGTGAGCGTGCTGTTCCAAAGGGTCTGACGCCCGATGTCCTGCTGCTTCGAAGTGACTTCCCCGTTCGTTTCGAATTGCCAGTTGCCGTCGCCCTGCGTGCCGGTATCGTCGGACGTGAGCGGGTGCGCAGCGAAGGCGCTCAGCGGACAAAACAGTGCCAGATACATCAGTTGCTTCTTCATGGTTTTTTCTCTTTGTACGTGTGCCGTCCCGTGCAACGCGATGCGCACCGGGACATGAATGTGGGAGTCGCGCTCCCGCCCTTCGCGGGCGGGAGCATTAGAGCGACGAATACGCTGTTTGCCTTTCAGGCTTCGATCAGAACCAACGGCCGAAGCGGCGGATATAGATCGTCTTCACTACCTGGGCGAGCGCGATGTAACCGAGCATGGTCGCCACGAGCCAGTAGAAGTACGACCCCGGCAGGCTCACGAAGCCCAGCGCCTCAGCGAACGGCGAGAACGGCAGCCAGCAGGCGATGAAAATGGCGACCGACGTCGAGAGCATGATCGGCAGCGCCGGCGTGCTTTGCAGGAACGGGATCTTCTGCGTGCGCAGCAGGTGCACCACGAGCGTCTGGGAAACGAGCCCTTCGATGAACCAGCCCGAGTTCATGATCACTTGTCCGCCGTCACCGCCATGCGCGTGATAGAGCGCGCCCGCACCGAAGACCGTCCACATCAGCGCATAAGTCGTGATATCGAACACCGAGGAGGTCGGTCCGAGCCACAGCATGAAGCGGCGGATGTTGCCGGCGTCCCACTTGCGCGGCTTCTTGAGGAACTCGGGATCCATGCGGTCCCACGGCAGGAACATCTGCGAGATGTCGTACACGAGGTTCTGCACGAGCAGTTGCATCGCCAGCATCGGCTCCCACGGCAGGAACGCGCTCGCCACCAGCACCGAGAACACGTTGCCGAAGTTCGAGCTGGCCGTCATGTTCAGATACTTGAGGATGTTGCCGAACGTCTCCCGGCCCTTGATCACGCCGGCTTCGAGCACCATCAGGCTCTTTTCCAGCAGGATGATGTCGGCGGTTTCCTTCGCGATATCCGCCCCGGTGTCCACCGAGATGCCGACGTCGGCATCGCGCAATGCGGGTGCATCGTTGATGCCGTCGCCAAGGAAGCCCACCGTGTGGCCGTTGGCCTGCAAGGCCTTGACCACGCGCGCCTTGTGCAGCGGCGCGAGCTTGGCGAAGACGGTCGTGCGGCCAACGACGTCACGCAGCGTAGCGTCGTCCATCGGCTCGATATCCGCGCCGAGCAGCGGCGTGCCCGGTTCGAGACCGACCTGACGGCACACCTTCATCGTCACGATCGGGTTGTCGCCGGTCAGCACCTTGACCGTCACGCCGTGCTCGCGCAGGGCGGCGATGGCCGGCGCCGCCGAATCCTTGGGCGGATCGAGGAACGTCAGGAAACCACACACCGTGAGACCGTGCTCATCGGACGTCTTGTACTGATTCTTCGTGTCTGCGGCGGCAATGTCGCGCGTAGCCACGACCAGCACGCGGAAACCGTCTTCGTTATAAGACTCCGCACGGGCGATCAGCATGGCGCGGGCGGTATCGTCGAGCGCACGTACGCCCTGCGGGGTCCGCACATGCGTGGAGACGGACAGCATTTCCTCGACGGCGCCCTTGGTGATCATCAGATGCTCGTGGCGCTCGTTCTCCACCACCACCGACAGACGACGACGCACGAAGTCGAACGGCAGTTCGTCGATCTTGGTAAAGGCGCGCGGCTGCACCGATTCGCCGATCTCGTTGGCGCGGCGGATGATCGCCACATCGATCAGGTTGCGCTGACCGCTCTGGTGAAAGCTGTTGAGCCAGCCCAGCCGCAGCACGTCTTCCTGCTCGTCGCCCGCCACGTCCAGATGCTGTTCGAGGATGATGCGGTCCTGCGTGAGTGTGCCGGTCTTGTCGGTGCACAGCACGTCCATGGCGCCGAAGTTCTGCACCGAGTTCAGGCGCTTGACGACGACCTTGCGACGCGACATCGCCATGGCGCCGCGCGCGAGGTTGGCGCTCACGATCATCGGCAGCATTTCCGGCGTCAGGCCCACGGCCACGGCCAGCGCGAACGTCAGCGCGCTCAGCCAGTCGCCCTTGGTCAACCCGTTGATCATGAACACGATCGGCACCATCACCAGCATGAAGCGGATGAGCAGCCAGCTCACGCTGTTCACGCCGCGGTCGAAGCTCGTCTCCACGCGCTTGTGCGTGACGACATTCTTCGCCAGCGCGCCGAAATACGTATCGGCGCCCGTCGCGACGACCACGCCCAGGGCGTTGCCGCTCACCACGTTCGTGCCCATGAAGCAGATGTTGGACAGATCGAGCAGGTTGGTATTGCCCTGACCGGCGGCGACCGAGGCGGACTTCTGTGCAACGGAGCCGAGCGTGTCGTACTTCTCGACGGGCAGCGCCTCGCCGGTGAGCACCGCCTGGCTGATGAACAGGTCTCGCGATTCGATCAGACGCAGATCGGCCGGGATCATGTCGCCTGCCTGAAGCGTCACGATGTCGCCCACGACCAGCTCGCGCATGGCGACCTCGTGACGCTCAGACTTGCCCGACGCCGACAAACGGCGGCGAACGCTGGCCGTCGTGCGTACCATCGCCTTGAGCTTTTCGGCCGCACGCAGCGAGCGAAACTCGGAGAAGAAGCGCAACAGGCCGCTAACCGTCACCATCGTCATCAGGATGATGATGCTCTTGTAGTCCTGATCGCCCGGATCGGCAAAGTAGACGTCGGTAAAGAAGCTGATCGTGACGAGCGCGAGCAGCACGAACACGAACGGGTTGTTGAAGGCGCTGATCAGCTGGCGCACCCAGTGCGGCGGTTTGTCGTGCGCGATTTCGTTGGGACCGTAGCGCGTCTGACGCTGACCGACGTCGGCAAGCGTCAGGCCGCTGGTACTGGTGCCCATCGTATGAAGCACATGGTGCATCGGCTCTGTGGCCAGACGTGCGACGACGTCGGGTCCCGAGAGCGGCAGATCGGAGGATGTCGAGTGCTCGACGAAGCCGCGCTGCTTATGGCGGGAGCGGTGGTTATTTGTCATGACGATTTCCTGGCGCGGCTTACGCTCGCATGCACGGGGCATGGCGGCCGGCCGGTCTCGTCAGGCGCTCCCCGGTGTCATATCTCTCCGGAAAACAGCGCGAACGCACCCAGCCGCGCCGCGCGGCGCGCGGTCGGTGATAGCGAAAAAACTGGGATCTGGCGTTATGTCGCCCGCCGGGACGTCATGCATCGCGTGCACGCGCCCGACGGGCGACCTTCGAGGACTTCCGTCTTCCATTTCGGACTCCTTATATTTTGATGATCGGCAACACCAGAAGAGCGGGCAAGCGCTACCGGGCGATAGATCGATAGATCGGAAAGCCTGCGCTCAGGCCGGCGTCGCTGCCGCGACGGCCGCGCCGCGCGAGGCGTCGTCGGACCAGAAGACACGGCGCACGCTGTGCTCGCCCGAGAGTCGCATGACGAGCGACGTGAGCGAGGCGCGTGAGGCCTGCGGGCAATCGAGCGTCACGGTGGCGGACGCTTCGTCGCGGTCGCTCCAGCGCGTGATGCTCACGTGCGTGGCGCGCAGCCCGAGAGCGGTCAGATCGATGAACATCTGCTTGCGCAAGGCGCCAAGGGCCTCGGCCAGACAGACGATGGTCAGATGCGACACCGGTGTGGTGCGCGTCGGTTGGCTCTGGAAAGCCTGAAACGTTTGAAAAGCTCGCATGATTTCCTCGCATGGCTGCGAAGTGTCCGTGCGTCGCGCAAGCACGTGGGCGCGCGGCACGGACGGTCGGCTCGCAAGACGGTGTCGTCACGAGGCGCCACGGCAAAGCGCGGGCGCAACACGACAACATCCCTCACGGGCACGACAGTGGAAACTTTTGCGGGAATTACACCGAAAAACCTGGAGCGCCCTGAGCGGGCACGCTCGGGAGGAGCGTCAGGTTGGCGCGAGACACCGCATCCTGCTTGAGGACGCGGCACAGGGAAAGCTGTGGATCCTCAGGCAATCAATCGATCAAAGATCGAGGACTACTGGCATCGGAATTCACGGACTAACCCCTTAAATTGAAGACAGGGCGGATGGTAACTGAGGCCAATTTGGAGCGTCAAGCAATAAATGCTGCATAGCAAACATCTTCGGAATTTGCCTGAAAACAACACGCGCAAACCCCACGCGCTTACGTCTCACTCGCCCCTGTGAGGGCCGAACCCGGCGCGTCCGCATTTCGGTTTCCACGACGTCGAGCGGTTGAACATCGCGGCGATTGCCGGGCTCTCGATCGCCCGACAGCTCTCCTGTGACGCAACCATGCGGATGCCGGCGGATGCCGTGCAGCGCAGTGCTCTCGGGGGCGATGGGTACGAATGGGTCTGGACGGCAACGCTGCACGATGCGCCGATGCGCCCAGCGACACGCATCCGGATCGAACGGCGCAGGAGGAGTGCGGCCATAAGCGCGCGGCTACCGGTGGTCAACGCACCGTTGAGCGAAGACTGCGCATGATGCGCGTCGTCACGTTTGCGATCTGCGTCCGGGGCTTCGCCGTGCCGGCGCCGGCGACCGAACGCCGCCGCTCACGCATGGCGTGCGGAACCGGATCAGTTGTCGCCCGGCGCAGCGACAACGGGCCACTGCGGGCCACTGCGGGCCGGCCACGTTTGCACGTGACAGGCCGGCCACCCTCACTCGTTCTCTTCGAAGTAGTGTCCGAACTTGACCTGCTTGGTCCGGATGTACCGCGCGTTTTCTTCACGCATCGGAATGTCGAGCGCCACGCGCTCGCTCACGGGAATGCCGTGCTTGATGAGCGTGTCGAACTTCTTCGGATTGTTGCTCATGAGGCGCACGGCACCCACGCCGAGAATGCGCAGGATAGCGGCCGCGGAGTCGTATTCGCGGGCGTCGTCGGGCAAGCCCAGATCGAGGTTGGCCTCGACCGTGTCGCGGCCCTGCTCTTGCAGCAAATACGCCCGGATCTTGTTGCTCAGACCGATGCCACGGCCTTCGTGGCCGCGCAGATACAGCATTACGCCGCGCCCTTCTTCAGCGATCTTGCGCATGCCGGCATCGAGCTGCTCGCCGCAATCGCAGCGATACGAGCCGAACACGTCCCCCGTCAGGCATTCCGAGTGCAGACGCACGAGCGGCGGCGCGCCCGATGTTTGATCCGAGACATCGCCCATCACCAGCGCGAGATGTTCGTTATTGCTGTCTTTGACGCGGAACGCGTGGGAGGTGAAGGTGCCGTAGCGGGTGGGCAGCGTTGCGGTAGCGACAAGTTCGACGCATTCGCCAGCGTCGCAATTGAGCGTGGCAGAGGCAGTACCAGGGGACTTCATGTTGACGTTCAAAGCGGCTGAAATTGGGAGTCGCGCGCCACCTGACAATGGTGGGCCTTGCCCGGAGTGTACCGCCATTTGCCAAATCCGGCCGACAGCCCCATGCAACACACTGTTGCATGGGGCTGTCCAATCGGCTGGCGCATGGCCGGGCTTCGGGTCTGAGGCGCCCGGCCGGCGCGGCCCGCCGCCCTTTGCCATCGATCAGTAGTCGGCGCGCAACGTGAGCATGAGGTTGCGACGCTCGCCGTAGATGCCGTAGAACGTCGACGGCACGCGGGCGTAGTAATCGCGGTTGAACACGTTGTTCACATTGAGCTGCGCTTCGAGATGGCGATTCACACGATATGCAAGCATGGCATCCCACACCGCGTAGCCGCCTTGCGCAAAGCCTGCCGTGCGGTACGTCGAGCTCTGGATGCGCACGCCACCGCCCACACGCAGGCCATCGAGCGTGCCCCCGAACAGGCCATCCGCGAAACGATACGTGGTGTAGAGCTTGAACAGGTGCTGCGGCTCCTCGCCGTCGAGCGCCTGCCCGACCTGGCTCGGATCGCTGTTGTAACACGTATTGAGCAGCGTGTAACCGGCGTAGACATTCCAGTTGCGCGTGACCTGGCCCGTCACTTCGGCTTCCCAGCCCTGACTTTGCGCCGATCCCGCCGCCACGGCGCCGATCGGGTGGAACGGGTCGGCCACGGCGCGGTTCGTGTCGGTCATGCGGAAGGCGGCCACCGTGGCATTGAGGCGACCGTCGAGGAATGCCCCCTTCAGGCCCACTTCATATTGCTGCCCTTCGCGCGGCGGCAGGCCCTGACCGTCGAAGGTCGTAGCGGTTTGCGGCGCGAAGATCTTCGAGTAGTTGAAGTACGCGTTGATCTGCGGCGTGAGCGCCAGCACCACACCGCCGTACGGGATGAACTTGTGATTCGCCCGCGCCGTGGTATTCCACGGCCCTTCGGTCGGCAGCAAATCCCGGCTTTGCTGCTGGAACCACGCCTCACGTCCGCCCAGCACGACGGTGAGCGGATCCAGCACGCGAACGCGCGCCTGCCCGTACACACCGAACTGCTGCGCTTGCAGCTTGTTGCCCGAGTCGAACGGGATGGTGGGCTCGACCGAGGGCGGCGAGAAAATACTGAAGTTGCCGAGGTTTTCTCCGCCCGACAGACTGCGCTGCTGGGTCATCTGGTAGTTCATGCCGACAAGCCATTCGTGCTTGCGCCCGAACGCCTGCACCGGGCCGGACAGGTGCGAGTCGATGCCCAGCAGATTGTTCTCGCCGCGTTGCGACTGGCCGAAATAGCGGGCCGTGAGCGTCGACGCGTTGATGCCCGGGCCGAGATAGGCGTACTTGCTGTTGGAGAGCACGTGACGATAGTTGATGGTCGTCGTCGAGACGATGTCGTTATCGAAACGGTGCTCCAGCTTGCCGTTGACCTCCTGCATCGATGTCCACGCGTAGTTCCAGTCCGGCGAGAAGTTCGAGTTGTTGGGGGCGTTCAGGAACGTGCGGTTCGTCAGCAACGACTGACCGTAGTCGAACGCATGCAACGGATTGACCTGATACGCGCCGGACAGCGACAGCAACGTGCGAGAGGTGAGATCGAATTCGAGCGCGCCGTAAGCAAGGAAGTTGCTTTCGTTGGTGCGCGTGATCGACTTGTTGCCGGTGTCCCCCGTAAGCACGGCACGCCCGCGAAGCGTGCCGGACGCGTTGAGCGGGCCGGTCACATCGATCATCTGGCGATAATTCGCCCACGACCCGAGGGTCGTTTCGCTGCGCACCGCAAACGTGTCGCCCGGGCGCTTGCGCACCAGATTGACGGTGCCGCCCGGTTCGCCCGTTCCGTCGAGCAAACCTGCCGGGCCCCGGAAAACCTCCACGCGGTCGTACATCGACAGATCGAATTGCGGCTGGTACTGGATACCGCTCAGAATCGACACGCCGTCATATTCGACCCCGACGTTGTAGCCGCGCGAGTTGAAGTAGTAAGTGCCGTCGCCGTAGTTGATCGCCGTGATGCCCGTGGTGAATTGCAGCGCGTCGGCCACCGACGTCATCGCCTGATCGTCCATGCGCGCGCGCGTGACGACCGACACCGAGTTCGGAATGTCCTTGAGCGCCTGCGGCGTCTTGCCGATGGTCGTAGTCGAAGTGCCGTAAGCACCGGAGCCTTCGGTCTGCGCGTCGCGCTGCGCGGTGACGTTTGCGGCAGGCAACGCGGCCGTCGTGCCCGGGCTTGCCGTCGCCGCCGTTGCGGCCGTTGCGGCGGTAGTCGGCGTGTCCGACTGCGCATGCGCCGCCGCGGTGCTCAGCATCAGCATGGCAACGGCGATGGGCGTGCGCGCTACGCGCCGTTGCGACAACCGCCCTGCCCTCGTACCGTCAGACATGCGGCCCCGTGCCGCGCGGCGAGGTTTCTCGTTCTGAATCGTTTGCATCGTTGACAACACTTCCCCTTGTTCCTTGTTGCCGGACGGCGCCGGCGGTCGTGAATCGGTGCCATGTTTGTGGGAGGCTTGCGCCTTTGGCATCACCGTTCGATTCCCGCTACACTGGCGAAAATATCGCAAATGAGACTCATTACTAAATTTGCGTGTGATTCGGCACAACACCTTGATAGCTATGGAGAATATCGGGTTCGGAAAAGGTAAGGACGACAATAAATGTCGATTTTTTGACAATCGCCATCCGTTTGGCGACATCCGAACCCAAGCCCCGGCATGAGCGAATTTCTGCGCAAACGATTCCCCAATGCCGTGCGTCCGCTGCCTCGCGACGTCTTCGCACAGGTCACGCCCTATCGTCACGGCGAGCGGCTGATCTGGCATCGTCATCGTCACGGTCAACTGGTTTTTCCGGTGCGCGGCATCGTGCGCGTGCTCACGTCGAGCGCGATCTGGACCTTGCCGCCCTCGCGCGCCCTGTGGTTGCCGTCGGACGTCGAGCACGAACTGCATGCCGTCGGCGACGGCCAGATGTGCAACGTCTACATGGAGCCGCGCGTGTTTCCGTGGAACTGGATCGGACCGACCGTGATTTTGATGACGCCGCTGATCCGCGAACTCGCCATAACGGTGAGTCGCGACGGCGAGAGCTACGGTCCGACGAGCCGTGCGGCATTATCGGTGCCGCCGCTGCTTGGCGTGCTGCGCAACGCCGCAGCCGTGCCCGAACGCGGCGTGCCGGTGCCGCGCGACGAAAGACTGCAAGCGATCTGCGAGCATTTGATGAACGAACCGGCCAGCAAGCTCACGCTCGACTTCTGGGGGGAGCAGTTCGGGGTCAGTGGACGCACGCTCGCGCGCCACTTTCAGACGGATACGGGGATGACGTTCGTGACGTGGCGCCAGCACCTGCGCGTGTCCGAAGCGATCTCGACGCTGGCGCTCGGCGCGTCGGTCGCCGCAACGGCCGACGCCTTCGGTTACGCCAGTCCGAGCGCCTTCATCGCCATGTTCAAGCAAGTCACGGGGCGCACGCCCCAACGTTATCTCGCAGACGCCTGACGCCTGCCGCCTGCCACCGGTTAAGGCGCACTGGCTTCCGGCATCATGCCGCGTTCGTCGCGCGTCGGCCTCAGGCATTCGGGCAGACGCTTCAAGCACGCCCCGCCGTCAGCGCGCGTAGCTCACCGGCATCCCGCCGTCGGGGTTGGGCAGCACGCCCATCGGCACCCCGTAGATCGTCTGCAACGTGTCGGGGGACATCAACTCGGCGGGCGTGCCGCGAGCGATCGGCCTGCCCTGCTTGAGCGCGAGCAGCGTGTCGCAAAAGCGTGCGGCCATGTTCACGTCGTGCAGCACGATCACCACCCCCAGCCCACGCGTGTCGGCGAGGTCACGCACGAGCCTGAGCACGTCGAGTTGATGGGCCACATCCAGCGCCGAGGTCGGTTCGTCGAGCAGCAGACACTGCGCTTGCTGCGCGACAAGCATCGCCAGCCACACACGCTGACGCTCGCCGCCGGAGAGCGACTCCACCAGACGGTCCGCAAAGCCCAGCACATCGGTCTGCACCATTGCGTTGTGCACGGCTTCGCGGTCGTGCGCATCGAAACGGCCGAGCGCGCCGTGCCATGGGTAGCGACCCAGCGCGACGAGTTCCGACACCGTCATCCCGGCCGCCGCCGGCGGCTGTTGCGGCAGATAGGCCACACGACGCGCGAACGCGCGCGCGCCCCATGAAGCCAGCGGGCGTCCCTCGAACCGGATGTCGCCGCTCACCGGCGAGAGTTGACGTGCGAGCAGCTTGATCAGGCTCGACTTGCCCGAGCCGTTGTGGCCGATCAGCCCATGCACCTGCCCGCCGGCGAGGTCGAGCGTCAGTGGCGCGAGGAGGGTGCGGCCCGCCACGGCGAAGGAAACGTCATGCAAAGAGAACATCGGCGTATCGGTCATGCGCAATCAGTGATGGGGACTCGGTGAAGTGGATTCGTCATGCGTCTGTGCGCCGGCCTGCGGCTCGCGCAGGTGGCCGTAGTCGAGACGAATCACACGGTCTGCCACATCGAAGTAGCGGTCGTCGTGCGTGATCACCAGCACGCTCTTGCCGCGCGCCCTGAGCGCAGGCAGCATCTGGCGATAGAAAACCTCCTTGAAGAGCGGGTCCTGATCGGCCGCCCATTCGTCGAAGACATAGAACGGCCGGTCTTCGAGATACGCCACGAGCAGCGCGAGACGCTTGCGCTGCCCTTGCGAGAGATCGAGCGTCGAGAAGCGGCCATCTTCGATCGTGACCTTGTGATCAAGTTGCAGCGATGTCAACAGCGCTTTCGCCTGCGCATCGAGCCCGTCGGCCGGCAAGCCGAGGAGATGTTCGAAGAGGAAGAAGTCGCTGAACACCACGGAGAAAAGCTGACGATAGCGCTCGCGCTCGGCGTCGCCCACGGGCACGCCGTCGAGCACGATACGGCCCTGCTCCGGCACGTAAAGTCCGACGACAAGCTTGGCGAGCGTCGTCTTGCCGCTGCCGTTGCCGCCGACCAGATAGACGAGTTCGCCGGGGCGAAACGTCAGATTGATCGGCCCCAGCGTGAAATGCGCACTCTCCTGCTCGCGGAAATACCGGTGCGTTACGCCTTCGAGCACGATGTGGTGAAAGACCGGCGCCGCCGCGCCGGCAGGCGCAGGCAGCCACTCGCACGGCAGTTCGTTCTCGACCTGCGCGATGCGCTCGAGCGCGACACGCGCGCTGCCCAGCGACGGCATGGCCGAGAGCACGCCCTCGATCGGCATGATGATGTAAAGGAACACCAGCGCGTAACCCGACACCACTTGCGGCGGCAGGTCGACGTGACGCAGCACCACGAACAGCGTCAGACCGATGAACGCAAAGAGAATGAAGCTCCCCCAACTGGCGGCGGCGGCATACAGCACATAGCCGCGCGTGCGTTGCACACGCACCGCTTCGACGTTGTTCGCCAGACGGTCTTCGATGAACGCATCGCGACGCGCACGATGCAGCTTGAGCTCTTTCGCGCCGTCGAACAGCGCGCGGAAGTCCTTCACCAGCGCTTCTTCACGCTTGCGCGAGCCGCGCAGGTGCAGCAGCGCGCGCTGGTTGGCCAGGCGAAAGCCCGCTGCGCCGATGACGATCGTCACCACGGCGAACAGCAGAATCTGCCATGACAGATAACCGAGATAGATCAGACAACCGGCGATCACCGCGCCCTGCATGGCGAGCACCGGCAGGTTCAGGAACAGCACCACGACGGTGTCGAGATCCTGCGTGAGCACCGCAATGGCCCGCGCAATCCCGTGCCGCTCCAGGCTCGCGTACGGGGCCGTACCGATGCGGCGCACCACCTGCATGCGCAACGTCGCCTTCGCCCGTTGACCGAGCGACATGAACAGCGTTTGCGACCCCGCGCGAGTCACGAGCACGAGCACGCCGAGACCGAGAAACTGCATGCCGAGCCAGCCCAGATGCTCGCGCGGCGCAGTGAGCGCCCGGTTGATGAGCGCGACCAGCCCCGCATTGCCGAAACCGCTGACGAGACTTCCTGCGAACGCGATCGCCAGCGGCCATCGAGACGCACGCACCAGTTGCCAGAACAAGGACATAGGAGGACAACCTCTCTCTCTTTTTATGGGGATGGGGGACTTCAGGCCACTTGACGACGCAAATGCCACAGCAGATAAGGGGCCGCAATCAGCATGGCGAGCACGCCTGCCGGCAACTGTTGCGGGAAGATCAGATTGCGCCCCAGCCAGTCGGCGGCGATCATCAGCAACGCACCGGACACGCTCGCCGCCACGGCTTGCGAGCGTGCCTTGCCGAAGCCCGCCATGCGGGCCAGGTGCGGCGCGAGCAAGCCGACGAACGACAGCGGTCCGACGACGAGCGTCGCCACCGCACTCAGGGTCGCGGCCAGGCACCAGAGCCACAAGCGCGCACGCCGTACGTTCACGCCGACGGCGCTCGCCGTCGCGTCGCCCATCGGCAGCAGGTCGAGCCAGCGCGACGCGAGGCAGGTCAGGAGCAACCCCGCGAGCGCGGCGATGACGGCCCCCGTCGCAATGCCGGGACCGACGATATACGTCAGACCGAGCATCAGCGAGCGCAACAGGAATGCGTTCGCCGTGCCGCTCGCGCTTGCGATCGCGACGAGCGACTGCGCCATGCCGGAGATGGCGACGCCCGCGAGCAGCATGCGCGTCGGGGAAAAACCGCCTTTGCGCGAGAGCGTAAGCATGACGGCAAGGCTCAGCGCCGCCCCGACGCAGGCGGCGACGAAGAGGGTCGACGCCTGCGCGCCCGCCACGACGAACGTCACGACCAGCAAACCCAGCATCGCCCCGCCGCTTACGCCGAGCAGTTCGGGACTGGCCATCGGGTTGCCGCTGATGCGTTGCAGCAGCGTGCCCGCCAGCGCCAGCGCAACGCCCGCCGCGGCCGACGCGAGCATGCGCGGCAGACGCCACGGCGCCAGCGCCGTCCATGCGTCGTCGCGCGCCCATTGCCACCCCTCCAGCGTGCGTCCGAGATGCTGCGTGACCCACACGAGCACGACGCCGAGCGCCAGTGCGAGCACGAGCCAGCGTAGCGGACGTCGCACGCGCGCAGGCGGCGAGGCATCCGCCGTCGCCACTTCGCCGGCACGCGTGCGACGCAGCAGCCAGAGCAGCAGCGGGCCGCCGAAGAGCGCCGCGGCTGCCCCCGTCGGCAACGACGCGCCGTCGAATAGCGGCAGGCATTGCACGATCTGATCCGTCAGCATCAGCATGAGTGCGCCGATCGCCGGCGCCCACAGCAATTGGTCGCGCAAACGTCGCGCACCGGCCAGCCGCACCAGTTGCGGGCCGGCCAGCCCGACAAAGCCGATGATGCCGACGGTACTGATAATGCTCGCGCTCAGCGCGACCGCAAGCATGAGGCCCGCCGTGCGAATCCACGCCACGCGCGCGCCGAGTTGCGTGATGCTGCGGTCGTCCAGCGTGAATAGCGTCAGCGGTCTGAGCAGCAGCGCCGCGACAACGACGGCCGCCAGCACGCGTGGCAACAGCCAGCCGACGTCGTGCCAGCCGTTCTGCACGAGCGAGCCGGCGCCCCATGCGAACACGCCGACGAGCGCGCGCTCATGGGTCATCGACACCATGATCGCGAGGCCACTGCAATACAGGTTGACGATCATGCCCGCGAGAATCACCGGGATCGGCGCGAAGCGACTGCGCCATGTCAGCGCCATCACCACGGCGATAGCCGCCGCCGAGCCGGCAAGGGCGACGCCGGACTTCCCCGCCAGCGCGACCGAAGGCGCCCAGACCGTTGCCGCCGAGAGAGCGAGCGACGCGCCCGACGCCACCCCCAGCGTAAGCGGCTCGGCCAGCGGGTTGCGCAGCACCTGCTGAAACATCGCGCCGGCAAGCGAGAGCCCTGCACCGGCGAGCAGCGACATGGCGAGGCGGGGCAGCCATGCGTAGTTCACGAGCAGCCCGGACATCGCGGCGGCAGATGCCGGGGACTGCGCATCTGACGCCGGATACGCAATGGCACGCCAGACGGCCGCGAGGAAGGTAACGCCGTCGACACCCGCCGGACGCAACGCCAGCAGCGTCAGCACGGCAAGCCCCCCCGCCGGCAGACCGACGATCAGCGCCAGACGCCACAGATGACGCGATGCGATGGCCGTTGCACCGCTGGGCGACGCACCGGGCGTCATCGAAGACAGCGAGTGCGAATGCGGGGCGGTCATACAGTCGCTCCGGTGAGCGCAACGCTCAGGGCGTCTGCCAGCTTTACGGCCGCCGGCGTGCCGCCGGTGGGCAACATCATGGGCAGTTGCCCGACGCGAGCGCCGCGCACGAACGGCAGCGCCTGCCACAGCGGACTCTGTCCGAGTCGATCGAGCAGACCGGCACGCGCGCCGATGAGCATCGCGCTTGCCGAGCTCTGCGCGCCGAGCTGCGTGTAATCGATTTGCGCCATGCCCTCGGTATCGCTCGGGCGCGCCCAGGCGTTCGTCAACCCGACGGCGGCGAGCGTGCCGCCGAACACGCTTTCGCGGCCGAAGACATGGGTCAGACGCGTGTCGATCGGACTCATCAGATATATCGGCCGTTGCGTGACCCCGCGCTGCGTCAGTCGCGCCCGCACGGCGTGCATGCGTGCGTCCGTACGCTCGAGCAACTGCGTGGTGGCCTCGGGTCGCCCTAACGCCTCGCCCAATGCACGCGCGCGTCGTTGTGCGAGCCGGTAGCCGTCCTCATGCGCATGCGCCGGCGGCGCGACGAACAGCGGCGCGATACGCGAGAGCGAATCGACCAGTGCGCCATGCGCGGGCGTGACGACGATCAGATCCGGACGCAAGGCCTGCACCACTTCGAAATTGGGCTGAAACAGCAACCCGACATCGACCACGGACTCGGGCATGTCCGGCGTGCCCGCGAGCAAGCGGTACCAGAACGGACGGGCGACGCCCACGGGCGTCACGCCCAGCGCGAGCACCTGCGCGGCGAGCCCCCAGTCGAGCACCACGACGCGAGGCGCACGGCCCGCGACAGGCAATGCCGAAGCCCTCGACACCCCCGATGCCCCCCATGCCCCCCATGCCCCCGTCGCCCCGGAAGACGCGCCATCGGCGCCGGACGCAGCCCCCGTCGCAGAAGCGGAAAAAGCACGCGATGCGTGCAGTAACGGTGCCAGCGCACCCACACCCAACGCCGCCAGAAGGCGCCGCCGGACGGCAAACGGTTCTCGTTGCATCAGTATCGATGTCGGGCTGTCCCCGAACGGCTCGCGTCGCGCCCGGCAACACACGTCAGCCAACGTGGAGGGCGCGCCGTATTCACCCCGGCCGTTCCAGTGGAATGAATCAAAATAAATGAGACGTATTACTATTATTACTTTTATCGGGTATCTGGACCCCGATGGCAGTTGGTAGAATACCGGGGATCGTTTTGCTGTGAATCGCAAAAAATGTTGAGAAATGGACATTTTTTGTCCATTTCTCTATGTTTTGACGCGCTGACCGTTCGCCCCGCGAGGGGCAAAGCACAATCGGCCGTCATCTGACCGTGTCGAGCGGTCCGGTTGGGAAGTCGTCATGAAGGAATTGCTGCTGCGCCGCTACCCGGAAACGCGCCGACATTTGCCGCGCGACGTCACGCTTGCGGGCATGGAATGCGAAGATGGGGAACGCCAGCCGTGGCACCAGCATCAGCACGGGCATGTGGTGATGGCGCTGCGCGGCGTCGTGCGCGTGCTCACACCGGCGCATACGTGGACGCTGCCCGCTTCGCGTGCGCTATGGCTGCCGCCCGACACACCGCATGAACTTCACGCCGTCGGGCGCATGCACTTTTGCACGATCAGCGTCGAGCCGGGCACGGTGTCGTGGTTATGGCCGAATGCGCTCGCGCTCACCGTCGGCCCCCTGCTGCGCGAACTGGCCATCGATATGTTGCCCGACGGCATTCACTATGCACCGGATAGCCGCACTGCGCTGTCCGTCCCCCTGTTGCTGCGTTTGCTGCGCGAAGCCGCCGCGCCCGGCGAGCACGGCTTGCCGTTGCCCAGCTCGGCGAAGCTCCTGGCGATCTGCGAACACATGATGATGGCGCCCGCGACGGACTACTCGCTGGAGCGTTGGGGGGAAGAACTGGGCGCGAGCGGCAAAACGCTTGCACGCCGCTTCAAGGACGAGACGGGCATGACGTTCGGGCGCTGGTGTCAGCACATGCGCGCGTCGGAGGCGATCACGCGGCTGGCATTGGGCGCGTCCGTGGGCGACGTGGCGCTCGCGCTCGGCTATCAGAGCCCGAGCGCATTCATCGTCATGTTCAAACGACTTTTCGGCCGCGCACCGCAGCAGTATCTGGCGGCGGCGGACCGATAATCTCGCGTGTCTGCGCGCAGCTTCCCGACTGCCGAGGCCAGCGCCACGACCCGCGCCGGCGCATCATGCATCGCGGGGGCGTCACGCCATCAAGACACGCCGAGCGGCGCAGCCTTGGCGGCGAACGTGTCGCGAATCGACGCAATCGCCGCGATGGTTTCGTCGATATCGTCGTCGCCGATGTGGCGATGCGTGACGAGCCGCAGCATCGATGAGCCGCTCGAGCGCGCCAGAATCCCGTACTCCGCCAGCGCCGCCTCCCACGCACGCGGATTCGCCTCGCGTTGTTCGGCCACACGCAGACGTACGATGTTGCTCGTTGACGGCACCGCATCGACCAGTTGCGGATCGATCTGCGCGAGCCCCGACCACAGACGCTGCGCACGCTGGTTGTCGTCGGCCAGACGCGCGACCATCGTCTCGAGCGCCACCTTCCCCGCCGCCGCCATGATGCCCGCCTGACGCAGACCGCCGCCCGTCATGCGACGGAACGTACGCGCCTGCTGAATCATGGCGTGCGAACCCACGAGCATCGCCCCCATCGGCGCCGAAAGGCCCTTCGACAGACAGAACGTCAGACTGTCGCAATGCGCGGTAATTTGTGCGACGTCCACCCCGAGCGCCGCCGCCGCGTTGAACACGCGCGCGCCGTCCATGTGCACGGGCACGCCCGCACGCGACGCGAGCGCATAGACGTCCGCCAGATACGACAGCGACGGCACATAGCCGCCCGAGTGATTGTGCGTCGACTCGACGGCGACCATCGCGGTCGCTTGCCCGTAACGCGAAAAGCCGGGGCGCAGCGCCGCGGCCAACTGATCCAGGGCCATCTCGCCACGCACCGACGGGATCAACACCGGGTACAGATGTGCGAGCCGCGAGAGCCCGCCCGCCTCCGACTTCGCCATGTGGGCCTGCGTGTCCAACACCGCTTCGCCGCCGCGCGTGGCGTGGCAAAGCGATGCAATCAGGTTGCCCATCGTGCCGGAGACGACGTACATCGCCTCCTCTTTGCCGGTCATGACCGCCGCGAGATGCTCCAGGGCGCGTACGGTCGGATCGCCTTCGAGGGTGTCGTCACCCAGCGATGCGGTTTGCATCGCCTCCCACATCAACGCGGTAGGACGGGTGACGGTGTCGCTTCGCAGATCGACGAAGCGTTCGGTGTAGCCTGAGGTCATGCAAACTCCCGACCGTGGGCATCGCGGCTCGCGCCTGAGACTGCCGAAGCTGCCGACGCATCCGTCGACTCGGCCGCAAGGGTCGCTTGCACGGCCTCGGGCGACTCGTACGGAATGCCGGCGAGCTTCATGACGAGCTTGATGGCCACGGTATTGCTGAAAACGTTGATGGCGGTACGGCCCATGTCGAGGAAGGCGTCGACACCGGCGATGATGGCCAGGGCTTCGATCGGCACGCCGATGGTCGTGAGCACCATTGCAATTGCCACGAGCCCGCCCGACGGCACGTTCGCGCTGCCCTTGCTGGCGAGCGTCGTGACGAGCACGATGGACAGCAGCGTGGGCATGTCGAGCGGCACGTGATAGGCGTCTGCCAGAAAACCGACGGCGAGCGCGAAGTACATGATCGAGCCGTCGCGGTTGAACGCGTAGCCGAGCGGCAGCACGACCGACGCGATGGCCTTGGGAACGCCCATGGCGATGAGCTTCTCCATGTGCAGCGGCAGCGTGGCTTCCGACGAGCGCGTGGCGAACGCGAGAATCACCGGCTCGCCGATGGCGCGCGTCGTCGCAAGCGGTTTCTCGCCGATCGCTTTGAGCAGAATCCAGAACAGCACGAGCAGCACGCCGAGGCCGAGATACATCGTGCCGACGAGCTTCACGAGCGCGAGGATCGTGCCGATGCCCTGCGTGGCGAACAGCCAGGAGATGATCGCGAAGATGGCCAGCGGCGAGAGCGAAATAATCCAGTCGGTCAGCTTGAACACGGCGCCCATGAGGGCGTCGAGCACGCCGACGAGCGGCTTCGCACGCTCACCGATGGATGAGAGCGCCAGCCCGAGCAGCAGCGCGAAGACCAGCACCGGCAGCAGGTTGCTGCCGGCCATGGCCGCCACGATGTTCGACGGAATCATCTCGAGGAAGAACTTCGTCCAGTCAACGGACGCCGCGATCGGCTTGGCCGACGCATGCGCCGCCGCCAGATTCGCCCCGAGCCCCGGGTGGAAGATCGCATTCAGGCCGAGACCGATCACGATGGACACCAGGGTCGCGATGAAGAAATAGACGAGGCTGATCGCCGAGACGCGTCCGAGCGCCCGGGCGTTGTGTCCCATCTGGTAGATCCCCAGCGTGATCGCCGTGAAAACGAGCGGCACGACGATCATCTTCACGGCCTGCACGAACGCGGTGCCGACCGGCATGAGCGTCGTGGCGAGCGCGGGCGCGAGCATGCCGCACCCGATCCCCAGCGCGAGACCGATCAGCATCTGGATCGGTAATGGAATGAGGCGTTTCTTCTTGTTGGCAGAACTTGACGACATGGCGACTATCTCCGGAAATGGCGTGACGACACGGCTCGCGCTCGGTGCCCGGCAGGCGATCAGCGCGGGCGGCCCGACGTGGCTTTCGCCTCGGGCGGGACGGCAGGTGGAACAAGTGCCTGCAAGCGGGCCTGCATGGCGTGCGTGAGGTGGTCCCAGACACGACGCTGGGCCTCCTCGGGACGCCCTGCGGCGATCGCCTCGAAGATCGCGAGATGCTCGCGAACGGCGGTGCGGGTGCGCTCGGCGTCGTAATGCGGAATGCGTTGCAGCGCCAGACCGTTCTGGGTGCGCAACGCGTGATAGGTCTCGGTGAGCCGCACGTTGTCGGCGGCGGCGAACATCGCCTCATGGAACTGCCAGCCCACACGCTGTGTGATGTCGACATCGCGTTCGATGCCCTCGTCGCCCTGCGCATCGAGCGCGCGCAGGCGCGCGGCCACTTCGTCGAGCGCGGGCGTCACGCCCTTTTGCGCTGCGAGCCACGCAGCCATACCTTCGAGGGCCAGACGCACCTCGTGAATCTCGCTCAGATCCCGCACCGACAACTGCCGCACGAAGGTGCCGCGCATCGGTACGATCTCCAGCAGGCCGTCGTTGGCAAGTGCGCGAATCGCCTCGCGTACGGGCGTACGGCTGATGCCGAAGCGCTCCGATAGCGCGCGCTCGGACAGCGCTTCGCCCGCGCGGATCTCGCCGGAGACGATCAGGTTGCGAATGGCGTTGTACGCCGAATCGCTCAGGGCCGGGGTGCGTTGGGTCTGGTTCATAACTGGTATACCAGCAAAAAACAATTTGACGGTCAACGGCAAAAGCTGTGGGTTGGGCGCTTTTGCGCGTTTTTACGGGTAAACGATGACGTCGACGGACCGCTCGCAGAGGCTACGGGGGCGCGGTGCTACGGTGCTAGGAGGGCACGGGCTACGGGGATTCCGGGCTGTCGGGACAGAGGCGCTTCGCGTCGCGATGCCCCCATGCGGCGGATGGCGCAACGCCTGCTCTCGCTGGATGGCCGCATGGACCAGGTGGTCCGGGTGGGGCCGGGAGGCGAGCGCGGGCGTTGCGGGAATTGACGGCTTGCTGCGCGAATCAGTTATCGAGGAAATGCGTGATCGCGTAGTTGAACATCTTCGGATCCTGAATGAACGCGAAGTGGCTCACGCCCGGCAGGATCATCAGCTGCGCGCCCGGGATGGTATGCGCCATGTAGATGTTGTGTTCGAGCTTGATGCCTTCGTCATGCTCGCCGTCCAGAATCAGCACCTTCGACTTGATGGTCTTCAACTGCTCGTCGGTCCAGTTCGGCTGGCTGTCCCACATCTTGCCGATCTGCGCCAGAAACGCGTCGTACTCCTTGGGCGTCGACGACAGCTTGGTGTATTCGGTGGCGGCGCGTTTGATATAGGCGGCGAACACCGGATTCTTGTCGAAGTCGGGCTTCAGACCTTCCGTATTGGTGTTCACGCCGAACGCCACGATCTTGCCCACACGGTCCGGATAGCGCATGGCGAGGTCGATGCCCTGAATCGCGCCATCGCTCCAGCCCACGACGTCGGCCTTCTTGATGTGCAACTGATCGAGCAGCGCGACCACGTCGTCGGCCATCAGGTCGTAGCCGTACGGACGGTCGTCGCGTGTGCTGCGGCCGTGACCGCGCGTATCGACGGCGATCACCCGATGGTGCGCCTTGAGCGCGTCGACTTGCCTGGCAAGGTAGTCGGAGTTGGCCAGACCGCCGTGCAGCACCAGTACCGGGCTGCCCTTGCCGACCTCGGCGTTGTACAGACGAATGCCGTTCACGTTCGCGAAGCCGGCGCGATCGAACTTGGCCGGGGCGGGCGTCGGCGGCAGCGTCTGCCACAGTTCGGCGGCGCTCGACGTTGCGGCATGCAGGGCGGCGGCAATGCCCACGGCGCCCACCATGGCCCGCAAGGGCTTCAACGAGAATTTGAAAATTGTCATAGTTCGGACTTGGGTGTGAGATGTTGGCGGCCAGCCGTCTCGACGCGCCGGGATGCACGCGTGGGCGTCGCAACGACGCTCGCCGCCCGGCCACTGTATCGCTGATTTCGGTGGCTGAGACGCGATCCACGGGCGCCTGACATTCAACGCCGCGTTGCGATATCACTTGAGAGTTGAGGATTCACCGGAAAGCACGCCGTGCGCTCCCCCGCGCTCCTCTGTGCTCCCCTGCCCCCCCCCCGCCGTGTCGCGGCATGTCCATGCAACGGAGCACGTGCGCGACCGCACAGCAGACCCGACAACCGGTGTTACGATGCGCACGACGCCACCGCATGCGTCGAGTCCGACCGCGACGCCCGCCGGCATGCCGCGGCGCATTGCAGAACCCGCGCAGGAAACCGCCAGAATGATCGACCTTCACGTACTTCCGTTTTTTCTCGCCACCGTCGCAATCCTCGTGGCGATTCCCGGCCCGACCACGATCTATATCTCGACGACCAGCGCGAGTCAGGGCTTTCGCTTCGGCCTCGCGTCGTGCTTCGGTGTGATGCTCGCCACGCTCGTGCACGTGAGCTTCGCCGCCGTCGGCCTCACGGCCCTGCTGCTCGCATCCCCGCTCATGTTCAACGTCATCAAGTGTCTCGGCGCGGGCTATCTGATCTATCTGGGCATCAAGGCGATTCGCAGCCGGCCTTCGGCCTCGGAAGCCGCGCCGCAGTTGCCCGCCCGCGCGTTGAGCGCGACGATCAAGAAAGGGTTTCTCGTCAACTTGCTCAACCCGAAAACCGGGCTCTTCGTCGCGGCGTTTCTCCCGCAATTCGTCACGCCGTCGCTCGGCCATGTTCCGCTTCAGATCGTCACGCTCGGGCTGCTGCTCGCACTCGTGGGCGGCGTAAGCGATACCACCTACGCGGCGCTCGCCCGCACGCTCGGCCGCGCGCTCGCCCGGCGCAGCAACCAACCGGGCATCGGCAAATACATCGCGGGGCTGCTCTACATGGGCCTCGGCATCGCGGCGCTGGCGGCGTCGAACGGCAACTCGAAATAGACGTCGCGCCCCCCGTCTCCCCCTCCTAAAAACCCGCTTCGGCGGGTTTTTTCTTATTTGTCGTCGACCACCCCGGGCCTTTGCCCGATGAAACGGAGCGTCCACGCCCTCAGGGTTTCCACGCATCAAAAAACAAACAAGTGTGCTATACGCTTATAAAAATTAATCATTTGTTCTATTTTGCATGTCGTACATCGCCCCCCGTTCCTCATGAGTCAAGCCACTTCGAGCCGCGTTTTCCATCGTCACCTTCGTCATTCGCCGCCCGTTGCCGTGGGCGGTCGGGGCGTTTATCTCAGGGACGCACAAGGTCGCGAGTACATCGATGCCTCCGGCGGGGCCGCCGTGTCATGCCTCGGTCACGGCCATCCCGACGTGATCGCCGCCATGCACGCGCAGATCGACAAGCTGGCCTACGCCCACACGGGGTTCTTCAGTTCGGAGGTCGCGGAAGCGCTTGCCGAGCACCTGATTCGCCACACGCCCGCCGATTCGGGTCTGAGCCACGTGTATTACGTGAGCGGCGGTTCCGAGGCGATTGAAGCCGCGCTCAAGATGGCGCGTCAGTATTTCGTCGAGATCGGTCAGCCGCAGCGGCGTCGCTTCATCGCACGCCGACAGAGCTATCACGGCAACACGCTCGGCGCGCTGGCCATCGGTGGCAACCGCTGGCGACGCGAACAGTTCGAGCCGTTGCTGATCGACGTCACGCACGTCTCGCCCTGCTACGCCTATCGCGACCAACGCGAGCAAGAGAGCGAAGCGGCATACGGTCGACGTCTGGCCGAAGAACTCGAAGCGACGATTCTCGAACACGGCGCAGATTCGATCATCGCCTTCGTGGCGGAGACGATCGGCGGCGCGACGGCCGGCGTCATCACCCCGGTTGCCGGTTACTTCAAGGCCGTGCGCGAGGTCTGCGACCGCTACGGCATTCTCCTGATCCTCGACGAAGTGATGTGCGGCATGGGCCGCAGCGGCACCCTGCACGCCTGGGAACAGGAAGGCGTAGCACCGGATATCCAAACCATCGCCAAGGGGCTGGGCGGCGGGTACCAGCCCATCGGCGCGGTGCTGGCGAACCAGCGCATCGTCGACGCGATGAGCGCCGGCAGCGGCTTCTTCCATCACGGCCACACCTACCTCGCTCACCCGACCGCCTGCGCGGCCGCCCTCGCCGTGCAGCAGGTCATCGAGCGCGACGGTCTGCTCGCGCAGGTGCGCGATCGCGGGCAATACCTCATGCAGCAACTCAACGAACGCTTCGCCCGGACGCCGTACGTCGGGGACGTGCGAGGCCGGGGCCTGTTCGTCGGCATCGAGCTGGTCGCCGAGCGCGCCACGAAAGATCCGTTCGATCCGCGCTTCGCCGTACACGCCGCCGTGAAACGCGAAGCGATGGCGCGCGGTCTCGCCTGCTATCCGGCGATGGGCACCATCGACGGCAAATACGGCGATCACATCATGCTCGCACCGCCGTTCATCATCAGCGAAGCCGAAATCGACGACGTGGTCGACCGGCTCGACGACGCCATTCAGGCAGCGGTCGCCCTCGCCCTGCGCTGATCGCCGCCGCCATCCACCGAGATTCGTCCGTATCGCCCTCTCCCCGCGCGACGTGAGGCACCGGCAGAGACACCGGCGCCTCGCCAGCGGTGCAGCGTCCTGACGTTGCACCGTGCGCGCCGCGCAGTCCCGCCGTCGCACCAACGTCGTCCCACACACCTTACACAACAGGGAATCCGAGCATGCAGCAAAACTCGCTGAGCCAAAGCCTCAAACAGCGACACATCACCATGATTGCCCTTGGTGGCGTCATCGGCGCCGGCCTTTTCGTCGGCTCGGGCGCCATCATCGCCACCGCCGGCCCGGCCGCCATCCTCTCCTACCTCGTCGGCGGACTGATCGTCACGTTCGTGATGTTCATGCTCGGCGAGATGGCGTCGCGCAACCCGGACGCCGGCTCGTTCTCCACCTACGCCAGCACCTATCTCGGCGAGTGGGCCGGCTTCGCCGTCGGCTGGCTGTATTGGTTCAAGTCGCTCATGACGATCACCATCGAGGCGATTCTGCTCGGCGCGATTCTCAATGAGTTTTTGCCGTGGCTGCCGATCTGGGGGGGCGCGGTCATCATGCTGATGACACTGATCGTGAGCAACGCCTATTCGGTGCGCTCGTTCGGTGAAGCGGAGTACTGGCTGTCGTTCGCCAAGGTCGCGACCATCGTGATTTTCATGCTGTTCGGATTGTCGATCCTGCTCGGCTTGCAAGCGAAGATCCCCGCGCCGGGATTCGTCAATCTTACGGGCAACGGCGGCTTCATGCCCAACGGGATCTCGCCGGTGGTCGCGGGCATCATGGTGGTGATCTTCTCGCTGGGCGGAAGTGAAATTGCCGCAGTCGCGGCAGGAGAGTCGGAGAATCCCCGCAAGAACGTGGTGCGCGCGATTCGCAGCGTGATCTTCCGGGTGCTGGTGTTTTACATCGGCTCGGTGTCGATCATCATTCTTTGCCTGCCATGGACGGACAAGGCCAACCTCGCCTCACCCTACGTCTCGCTGTTCAGCATGGCCGGATTCCCGAATGCCGCGCTCGCCATGAAGGCCGTGCTGTTCGTGTCGTTCATGTCGGTCATGAACTCGTTCCTGTTCTCGAACTCGCGCATGCTGTACTCGCTGAGCCAGCGCGGCTATGCGCCGCCGATGTTCGCCCGCACGAACGCGCGCGGCGTGCCGATCAATGCGCTCGCCTTCAGCTTCGCCATCTGTCTCGGCATTCTGGCGGTGCACTTCGTGAGCGGCGGCGATCTGTTCCTCATGCTCGCCAAGAGCAGCGGCGCATTCGTCATGACCGTGTGGATCTTCATCATCGTGGCGCACTTCGTGATGCGTCGCAAAATGGCGCGTCAGCCGGCGCAGCAACGCGAGGAATCGACCTTCAAGGCATGGTTCTACCCGGTCTCCAACGTCATTACGTTCCTCACGCTGGCGGCCGTGCTGCTGTCGCAGGCATTTAACCCGGATTCGCGCTTCCAGTTCTGGTTCATGGTCGCGACGGCGGCGATGATCGTGGGACTGTATTTCGTGCTGCGTCGCCGCCCAAATTTCGGGCTGGTCAAGGCAGAGATGACCTGAGTTCGGACCGCATCGGCGGTGCGATGCGACGGCTTCGCCGCCGTCGCGGCATCACAAAAAACCCGTCGGACGCCCCAAGGCGTCGACGGGCTTTTTTTCGCGATAACGTCAGCCGTGTGACGTCAGCCGTGCAGGCGTGCGCTCAGCCGCCGCGCAATCGACGCTCAATCGTCACTCAGTCGCCGCTCAGTCGTCGGCGGTATAAATGTTGAACTTGTGCAACTGCGCGGCGCTGTTCGCCACCTCCGCGAGCGTGTCCTCGCCGCCGTGAGCGATGAGCAACTGTGCGAGCGTCTGCGCGACGGCCAGCGCGGGCAGGATCGACGGAAACAGCGACAGACTCGTGTTCGGCGCCATGATGCATGTGTGCGCCTGCGCCGCCACGGGCGACAGCGCGCTGTCGCTGACTGCGATGACCGTCGCGCCCCGCTCCCGGGCGAACTTCGTCGTCTCCAAGCTCGCGACCGTGTAGGGACGCGCCGTGAAGCACAGCAGCACGTCGGCCTTGCCGATGCGGCGCATATCGTCGATGAGCGCGCCGCCCTCGCCGGAGATCAGCGTGACGTTGTCCTGAAACGTCGAGAGCACGTAATGAAGGTAGAACGCCGGCGGGTAAAGGCTGCGCAGCCCCAACAGGTAGATACGGTTCGCTGCACGCAGCCGCTCGACCGCCTCGACGAAGCGCTTCCCGTTGCGCGCGCTCAGCGTGGCTTCCAGATTGCCGTACTCGTTCGCGAGCGACTCGGCCAGCAGTTGCTCGTCGCCCGAAGCACGCGAGTGCTCGCGCACCTGCTCGGCGCGTTCGAGCAGTCCCGAGGGGCCGGACGGCCCTGCCGAGAGCCATTCGACGTAGACGGCGCGAAAATCCTCGTAACTCGCGAACCCCAACTCGCGGGCCAGTCGCAGCATCGATGCCGGCTGCAACTGTGCGCGTGCCGCCACCGTCCGCATGGATTGCAGCGCGACATCTTTCGGAGAATCCAGCACATACCGGGCGGCCTGACGAAGCTTTGGCGGCATCTCCTGGAAACGCGTCGAGATAGCCTTTTCCAGTTCGTCTTTGGTCATCGTTATGACTCGGCGTGGGAAACAAAGTGTGGACGAGGTGAGATCCTTGCGTCACCCCTGCGCGCTGCCTTCCGGCCGAAGCACAGAAGGAATTTCTGATTTTATCGCTATCTTCAGCATCATTGCGTACGCTTTTCCCCTAGCACCGAACGTTCGACGCAATGCGGCGATGCCCGGCGTTGCGCGGGAGATCGATCGTCGAGGCCCGCTCGTGCTAGCGCTCGTACTAACGCAACGAAACCGTGGCCGAATGCGCAGAATGCGCCGCATTCACCGAAAGCACAGCGAGCGCGATCGGCGACGAATGCGCGTCGCCGACCGCGCGCCCCCCATCGAAACGGCTCAGAACTGGAACGTTTTTCCGAAGACCGTCACGGTAATGGGGTGGGTCAGATCGAAGTTCGCCGTGTGGAAGAGCGCGATCATCGCATCGGCACGGCCGACCGATTTGCGCCACTCCTCGGCCGAGCTCGTGTTGGCGGGCGCGAGCAAGTCGGCGCGACGCATCTGAAGGAACGTCAGCAACCACGTCTTTTCGTCGGCGCCGCTCGCAGGCGTGCTGCCCACTTGCGCCGTCGCGCGCGCGGCAATCTGCCCGACCGAGTCCGGGTCGTCGCCATAGCCGTGCTGAATGCCCGCTTCGTACAATGCGGCGCGCGACAGCGGCAGCACGAGACCCAGCCTGTTCGCCAGCTTGCGCGACGGCACGCGATACAACTGGTCGTTCACGGCATCCTGCGCCGCGATCATTTCCGGGTCGGTCGCCGCCGCGCGCCACGCCTCGGGGAAGCCCCCGAGACCGGCCGTCGAATCGGTGCCGTTCACGGCGCGCAATGCAGGCAGATACGGTGCGAGCGCATTGCCGGGCTTGCGCGCGGTGTACTCCTGCACCACTTGCAGCAGATCGTCCGTCCCCGACGTAAAGCCCGCACGACCGGCCGTATATCCTCGACCGTCGTTCAGGTTCTGAATGTAGTCGTAGCGAATCTTGAGCGTAAGATTCTCGAAGATGCTGACCAGCGAATCTTCGACCTGCGTCTGACGGTCGGCGGCAGCCTGCACCGCCGTACCTGCCTCGGTTTGCACTGCGCCAGCATGCGCCGCGCCACTTGCCGCCCCACCCGCCAACGCGATTGCAGCGAGGCACATTACGGTCAACTTCTTCATCGGCTTCCCTCCTGACTCACAAAGTTCGATTCGATTCAATGTCGATGTGCCGGCAATCTCTCGAAATGATTTGTAAGCATTCCTTATCAAATCGCGTCGAAGGATTCGGCGCAGAAAATTCTGATCGAACCCTACGAATTCGCGCAATCTCGGGAATTGAGCAAGTTGAGGATGTGGCGCGTGACTTACGCGCTTATCGCCCCGTCACAATCGGCGGATGCCGCGCGGGTGAAGGGGTTAGGCGATGTGAGAGCGGTGTCGTTTAGCCAAACGAAATCACCAGCCCGTTGAGGTGAGGAAAAACTTGCGTCGTGCAACGCGCCTGTAGCGCTCGTGCCACCGTCGTGCGGCATGCTCGGCGGGAAGACCTCACGCCTCGCGCGCCGCAACCGTCTCCCGAAGCAGCATCTCGAGAAACGCCAGCGGCGCGGGGTCCAGCGGTGGCGTGGCGTCTTCCGACGATGCCGGCAAGTGAGTGACCACCAGTTCCCAGCAGAGCGTCTTTCCTCTCAAGGGCACCTGCACCAGCCGCTCCGGGCGGCGCGCCACGAGATCGGCCGGCAGCAGCGCGACCCCCAGCCCCTGCTCCACCAGATTCATCAACGTATCGAGATCGCCGATCTCGAACGCCACGCGACGCCTCACGTCCGCCTCCGCAAACCCGCGATCTACCAGACGCCGTGTGCCATGCCCCGGCGCGAAGTCCACGAACGGCTCGTCCGCCAGATGCGCGAGTTGCACGTGTCGTTTGCGGGCCAGCGAATGCCGGTGCCCACACGCGAGCACCATGTCGTCGCACGCCACGATGTGCGACGTGAGTTTCTCGCTGCGCTCCTCGATAGGCAGAATCGCCAGATCGATTTCGCGCGCCGCGACTTTGTCGTTGAGATCGTAAGCGCCGCCCTGCACCAACCGGATTTCGATTTGCGGATAGCGCTCGTAGAAGCGCGACATCATGCTCGACAAGTCGAGAAACGGCGGCAGACTCTGCACCGTGCCGAGGGATAAGCGGCCTTTGCGAATCGCATGGATATCGGCGACGTCGCCCGACGCGCGGTCCAGCACGTCCAGCGCGCGCCTGACCTGATCGAGAAACGCCTGCCCGGCAGCGGACAGACTTACATGACGGGTCGTGCGCACGAAAAGCTTCGCGCCGAGTTCGTCCTCCAGCGAGCGGATGGACGTCGAGAGCGCCGATTGCACGATATGGCAACGCTCGGCCGCGCGCGTGAAATTGCCCTCTTCCGCCACGGCAATGAAGTGGCGCAACTGTCTCAACTCCATGTGCGGCTCCCGCGATCCATCGCTTTGGTAAATGAATATATTGAGTCAGCGAAACTTGTCAGATAAATCAACCCGCCGCATGGTTGCGTTTTCGCCAACGTCGCGGACGACACCAAATCCGCACCGTCTCCCGGCATTGCCCGTCAACCGCAGCAGGCCTGCGACTCGCCGACAGGCCTCACCGGGATCGTCACCTCCAGGGCTCAGCTTTCCTCGATTTGCGACGAGACCTTCCAGAGATCGACATCGCCATCCTGCGCGTAGCGATCGATCTGCGCGAGTTCGTCGGCGGTGAAGTCCAGGCGCTTGACGGCATCGAGCGAATCGTCGAGTTGCGCCACGGTCCGCGCGCCGATCAGCGCCGACGTGACACGCGCGTCGCGAAGCGCCCATGCAATCGCCATCTGGGCCAGCGACTGTCCCCGGCGCTTGGCGATCTCGTCGAGCGCGCGAATGCGCGCCAGATTGTCGTCGCTGAGCATGCTCTGACGAAACGACGTGCCGCGTGTGACACGGCTGCCCTCGGCACCGGCATTCGAGAGGTACTTGGACGTCAGCAATCCCTGCGCCAGCGGCGAGAACGCGATGCATCCCGTGCCGAGATCTTCCAGCGTGCTGAGCAGCCCCTTCTCGATACGGCGATTCAGCATCGAGTAATTCGGCTGATGAATGAACAGCGGCACGCGCTCCTCGGCGAGGATCTTGGCGGCCTTGCGCGTGAGTTCGGGCGAATACGACGAAATTCCCACATACAGCGCCTTGCCCTGACGATGCAGTTGCACGAGCGCGCCCATCGTCTCTTCGAGCGGGGTATCCGGGTCCACGCGGTGCGAATAGAAGATGTCGACGTAATCGAGTCCCATGCGCTTCAGGCTCTGCTCGCAACTGGCGATCAGGTACTTGCGCGAACCGTTCGGGCCGCCGTAGGGGCCGGGCCACATCTGCCAGCCGGCTTTGGTCGAGACGATCAGTTCGTCGCGAAACGGCCTGAAGTCCTGCGCCATCCAGCGGCCGAAATTCTCTTCCGCCGACCCTGCGGGCGGGCCGTAGTTGTTGGCGAGATCGAAGTGCGTCACGCCACGATCGAAGGCGCGACGCAGCATCGCACGGCCCGTTTCATAGACGTCGACGCCACCGAAGTTTTGCCATAAGCCCAGCGAGATTGCGGGCAACTTGATGCCGCTGCGGCCGACGCGGCGATAGGGCATGCGGCCGTCGTAACGTGTGCCATCGGGTTGATACAGCATGGAATTCTCCTTGAAAGCATTTCGGAAGCCCAAACGCCTCGCTCGCGACGCGGTGCATGTCGCATGCGAGGACGATACAGGAAGGAGGCGCGGTCTGCGTCAGACGCGCTTCCAAAGACGGGGCAGCGGCCCCCCGGTCCCCGTGACGGGATCGATCTCGGGGAATGGCAACGATCGCATACGTTGGGTCATCTCGGCCGTGGGCGCGGTTGTACAGACATCCCACTGCTGTCCGCGCGGATAGGCGCCGACGACGAGCAGGTCGTCACTCGCCGAGACACGCATGTGCCCCGTGCCGGTCGGCAGCACCACGACATCGCCGGCCAACGGCGACACATGACGACCGCCGGGGCCGCCAAGAACGAGTTCGACGTCGCCGCGCACGAAAAACAGCACTTCGTGCGCGGTGGAGTGATAGTGGTGATAATCGTAAATGCCCGCGCGCCATTGCGCGGGCCAGCCGTGCTCCCCGACCAGACGCTCGAATCGATCCGCCGACGATCGCGCCTCGTCGGGCGTCATCACCTGACGATAGTGCAGCACCGGCAATTGCGGATTATTCGGAACCCACCCATTGGGTTGGAGCAGGAAACTGTCAGGCTCCACAGTCGCCGCACGGGCGGCAAGCTCGGGAAATGCGGCGCTCAAGCCCATCAGTCCCAGCACGGACAGCGTGCGCATGAAATCGCGGCGGTCGGTTCCGGACTTGGGTGGGGGGAACATGTTTTTCATGATGTCGGCTCACAGTTTTGATACAACTCGGTTGCATTGACTCAACCGAACATGAGCCTAGTTTGACGATTGCCGATTGATTTTTTAAGTTCTGTTTTTTGATGCCATCGATCTACCCGATAGATAAATCGACGGCCATACGTGCCGGATGGCCCCAGCGCCCCATCCTTCACGCTTAATGCACCTCATCCACCTCCCGCACCTCATCCACCTCACCCACCTCACCCACCTCCTCCCCCTCATGCGCCCTTTAGCAGCCCCAGCCGAATCAGGCTTTCGGCCGTGGCGACGATAGCGTCTTCACGCGGACGCGGCGTCCAGCCAAGCAACCGGCGCGCCTTCTCGGCCGTCGCGTTCATCTCCACACCGAGCAAAGGCACGATCCCGCGTATGGCCGGATCCCTCAGCGCGCCCAAACGCACGACCCAGTTGGGCAACACGCGCGTGGGTACTCGACGGGCCGCCGCGCCCATGCGCTCACGCAGCACCTTTGCCACGTCGGCCATCCACATGCTGTCGCCGGACGTCGCGAGGAAGCGTTCGCCTCTCGCGGCCGGCGACGTCATGGCACGCAAGTGCAAATCGGCGACATCGCGCACATCGACGAAACCGCAGTGCACTTTCGGAATGCCGGGTTGCCCGTCCATCAGGTGCTTGATCATGCGAATCGAGTGGGAGTAATCCTGGCCGAGCGCCGGCCCGACAACGGCGACCGGATTCACGGCAGATAATTCGAGATCGCCCCCTTCACGGGCGATGAAGTTCCATGCGGCGCGCTCGGAGAGTGTTTTGGACTTTTGATAGCGCCAGACGTCGCCCGAGAGATCGCTCCAGTCCGTTTCGTCGAACGGGCGATGCTTCGGCTTTTTGTGTCCGGCGCAAATGGCGCCGAAGGCGGAGGTGAGCACCACGCGCTTGACGCCCGCCGCGCGCGCCGCCCGCAGAACGCGCAGATTGCCGTCGACCGCGGGCCTGACCCACTCGTCTTCGCTGGCTTTTTCGCCGGTCGGCGTGGGCGACGCGCCGTGCAGCACGTAAGTGCAGCCGGCGGCAGCTTCGTGCCACCCATCGTCGGCGGCCAGATCGGCGACGACGAACGACAGACGCTCGCCGGCGTCGACACCGCCCGTTTTCAGTTGCGCGCGCACTTCGGCTTCGCGCGAGAGCGAGCGCACGGTGGTGCGTACGCGATAGCCGTCGGCAAGCAACGCGATGAGGCAATGTTGCGCGATAAATCCGGTGCCGCCGGTGACCAATATCCGTTCGTTTTTCATCATGAATCTCCGCATCGCCGGGAAATTTCGGGAGAATCCCGGCGCGAGAATGGGATGCCCCAATCGCTGAACATGCGAGAAGGTTACGGCCCGGCACCCGGACTGAGAATGCTCTATAGTTCGACTTACTTGCGCAATCGTACGAACATGAGCTCAGATCCCTTCTCCGACATCCTGAAATTCACGAACGCGGAATCGCTGGTGACAGGGGGATTCCATGCGGGTGGGCCGTGGGCGCTGCGTTTCCCGGCCCCCGACAAGATCAAGTTCTTTGCCGTGCTCAAGGGGGAATGCTGGGTGGTCATCGATGGCGAGCCCGAGCCTACGCATTTCCGGACCGGCGACGTGGGACTCATATCGGCCAGGCGCGCGTTCGTCCTCGCGAGCGATCTGACGATCGCGCCGTGCGATGCCATGAGCGTGTTCACCGGTGCGCGCAGCGGTATCGCCACGCTGGGGAGCGGCGAGGACTTCTCGCAACTCGGCGGCCATGTGCTGCTGGATCCGACGAGCGGTCGTTTGTTAGCGGATGTTCTGCCGCCGTGGATTCACGTGCCTGCGGCGTCGCCTCAGGCGACGAACTTCCGATGGCTGCTGACACAGTTGGTGGAAGAGCGGGCGAACGATCTGCCGGGGGCGTCGCTGGTTGCCGCGCAGTTGGCGCAGATGCTCTTCATCCAGATTTTGCGGGCGCATCTAAAGACGTCGAGTCCGATGCCCGCGGGCTGGCTGCGTGCACTGGCGAATCCCCGTCTCGCACCGGCGTTGCGTCTGATGCACAACGACCCGGCGCGCGACTGGCATCTCGAAGACCTCGCCGCGGCGTGCGCGATGTCGCGTACGACATTCGCGCTCCACTTCAAGACAATTGCCGGCGTCGCCCCGCTGACGTACCTCACCGAATGGCGTATGCGGCTGGCGGAGAAAACCTTGCGCGAAGGCAAGACCCCCGTGGCGACGCTCGCGCAATCGCTCGGCTATGCCTCGGAAAGCGCGTTCAGCCATGCATTCAAGCGGGTCACGGGGCGCTCGCCCAAAGCGCTCAGAAATGGCAGCGGGTTCGCTCCCGAGGCGTCTTAACGCTGCACCTTGACGTCTTGACGCTACGCTTTGAGAGCCACGCGCACCAACGCGTCGAAGACATCGCGCCCCGCGCCGAATGCCGGATCGAATTGAAGCGCGTCTTTGGCGCATTTCGCCGTAATCTCGGGCGCGATGCTCAGCGAAGGGCCCATCATGCTCGTGGCGAGTTGAATTTCGCACGCGCGATTCAACGTCCAGAGATAAGTGAAGGCTTCGGGAATGCTCGCCCCCCACGAAAGCAGCCCATGATTTCTGAGGATGACGGCTTTTTTCCCGTCGATGCTGCGAATCAGACGCGGCCCCTCCTCGGGATTGACCGTGACGCCTTCGAAATCGTGGTAAGCGACACGCGCCTGCAATTGGGCACTGTAAAAGTTGTCGCTTCTCAGCCCTGCGGCGGAACATGCCACCGCGACCCCCGCCGTCGTATGCGTGTGCATCACGCAATGCGCCCCGGGCAAACCGTTGTGCAGCGCCGCGTGCACCGTGAATCCGGCCGGATTGATCGGGAACTCGCTGTCGCCGAGAATGTTGCCCTCGCCGTCCACTTTGACGAGATTCCGAGGCGTCACTTCCGAGTAATGCAACCCGAATGGGTTGATCAGGAACGCGGGAGGATTTTCGTCGCTCAGGCGAAGCGTGATGTGGTTGTAGATCAACTCCGTCCAACCGAGATAATCGAACACCCGATAACACGCCGCGAGTTCGCATCGCGCGGCCCATTCGGCGTTGCTCATCTCCGCCGGTTGGTCACACGAATCGAATACGGCATTCAATGCGGGGGATCCGGAAATCGTTGTCATCTTGCGTGTCTCCTCATTACCCGAAAGAGTCTACGCGGCCCCTGCCGTCACATCGCGACTTCTGCTAATCGATTGCTAAAGAACGCTTACGAATGCGGGCGAGCCACCGTCACGCCAATGCCCGATACCATTCGCCGACCCATTCGACGAGGAAAGCATGGAATCCTGCTGCCGCCGGCGATAACGCACGCGCTCTCGCGTGATAGAGGCAGATTTGACGGATCGTTTCCGGCTTTCCGGTACGCCGCATGACAAGCCCCTGACTACGTGCGAAGCCCTGCACGTAATCGGGCGCCAGCGTGACGCACAGCCCGGCGCGCGCCAAACCGAACGCGGTGGTGACGTTCTCGACGATTTCGACGGGCAGCACCCGATGATCTTCGGGCTGGTCGCTGAGCATTCGCGTGACGCTGTACTCGTGATCGCGCCCGGTGGCGACGATCGGTGTCTCACGCAACACCTCCCACGGCACCACGTCATATCGCGCGAGGGCATGCTGAGGCGAACACCACACCACCCAGGGGCTGTCGAACAGCGGCGTTGCGCTCACGCCCTCGCCAAGCGGCTGATTCGGCCCGAGACCAATGTCGATCTGCCCGTCGGCGACCGAGGCGACGAGCTTCTCGACCTCGACGTCGGACGGGCGAATCGTCACATTGGGATGACGCTGGCGGTAGGCGGCGATCGCGTCGGGCAAGACGGCCGCGCAAAGCACGAGCGGCGCCCCCACGCGGATCACGCCCGACGCGCGCTCCCGGATATGCTTCGCCGAGCGCTCCGCCGCACGCAGTTGCGTCATGGCCGCCGTGGCCGCCGGGAGAAAATCCCCGCCGGCCACGGTGAGCGACACCCGCCGCGTCGTCCGGTCGAAGAGACGAAATCCCACTTCCCGCTCCAACTCGCTGAGCAACTGACTCACGGCGGACGGCGTGAGACACACCCGGTCTGCCGCGCGCGCAATGCTGCCGCAATCGGCGATCGCGAGAAACGTCTCGAGTTGTCGGGCATTCAATCGGCTCAGTGCCATAGCGGGTAGGAAATGTCGGAGGGTGGGAGGCGTGGGGAGATGTTGGCGGTGTGGAATAGCGACTCGGGACATCGATACCGGAAGCTTAACCCCGTAGTTCGCTCAGAATCTGCTCGGCGAGAAAGTCGCAGGGAGGTCGATTCGACGTGGCGCTGCGCGCGAGCACGACTTCCAGATCGTCCAGCGGCGGCAGCCCGTCGTTGTGCGACAACGGCAAGAGATGAGACGGTACGCTGCATCGCGCCATGGGCGCAACCGCCAGCCCCGCTTCCACCATGCTGATCAGACCGAGCAGACTTGGACTTTCGTAGGACATGCGATACGGGATGTTCTCGCGTTGCAACGCACTGATCGCCCGTGCGCGCGCGTTATTGCCCGGCGCGAACAGTGCCACCGGCAACGGACGCTCCTTCCACACCGGCCGCGTCGAGGCGCCGACCCACACCATCGGCTCCACACGGATAAAGGTCCCCGTCACGCCTTTGGACTTGGTGAGACACGCGAGATCGAGCTTGTTGTCGTTGAGCAGCGGGACGAGCGCACTGCTGGGCAACCCCAGCACGCGGATTTCGACGCGCGGGTGCGCCACGGCGAACTTGCGCAGCACGCGCGGCAGTAGCGTCGATGCGTAATCGTCCGGAATGCCGATCGTCACGCGCCCGGTCATCTCCGGGCGCACGATCGACGCCCACGCTTCGGCGCGCATCTCCAGCATCCGACGCCCATAGTCGAGCAACGTCTGCCCTTCCGGCGTGATGACCACGCTTCGCGTGCTGCGCACGAACAGCGGCTTGCCGAGATCCTCCTCCAGCGCCTTGATCTGCATGCTGAGCGCGGACGCAGAGCGGTGTACGACTTCGGCCCCGCGCGCGAACGAGCCGGTCTCGGCCACCGCGATGACCATCTCCAGGACATCCAGATCGAGTCGCTTCATTTGCTCAGAAATTCTGATGAATTGACTCAGATTATATTGCTTTACCGACGACGAGTGCCGCCGGATACTGGCGCGAAATCTTATTGACGTCGGATAACGACATGCCAGCCCCCGCCCTGACTTCCGCCGCCACGGCATCCACCTCGTCCTTTTATGCCTTTCTCGCGGTTTGCAGCCTGCTCGCCATCACCCCGGGACCGAACATGGTCTACGTGATGTCTCGCTCGATCGCACAGGGTCGCGCGGCGGGCCTGACGTCACTCGCAGGCGTGATGGTCGGCTATCTGTTTTACATGTTTGCCGCCGCCTTCGGGATTACGGCGCTCTTCGTCGAAGTACCTTTTGCGATGACCGGGCTCAGCATCGCGGGAGCGGCTTACATCGCGTATCTCGCCTGGCATGCCCTCAAGCCCGGCGGGCGTTCGCCATTCGAAGTGAGAGCACTTGCCTACGAACCACCCCGGCGGTTGTTCGTGATGGGGGCGACGACGAGCCTGCTCAATCCCAAGCTCGCGATGATCTTCCTCACGCTGGTGCCGCAATTCGCCCGCGATCAGGGCGGCAACATTCTGGAAACGTCGATGCGGCTCGGATCGATCATGATTCTGGCGTTCGCGCTGGTGAACGGGACCGTCGCCATCGGCGCGGGCAGCACCGCCAAATTCCTCGCGACCCGCCCTCGCCTGCTGACACTGCAACGCTGGTTCATGGGGTCGGTACTGTTGGCGCTTGCGCTGCGAATGGGGGGAGAGGCGTTCGTCGGAAACTAGCCGCCCCCCAGGGCACGCCGCCGGTCGCGCAACGCCTCATATTGCCCCCTGCCTCAAAGATTTCGATTCCGGCGAATCACGAGCAGCGACAACGTCGAGAGCAACAAACCGATCGTGACGGCGATCGCCAGCGCGAACGGACGCCTGGTGAACTCGACCAGCCAGACGGAAACCGGTTGCATCAGACCGCCGAACACCGCAACCGCAAGGCTGTAGACGGTGCCCATGGCGGTGACGCGCACGGACTTCGGGAACAGCTCCGAAATGAGCGTCACGGAAGGCGAGCCCTGAATCGTGTACGGCACGATGAGACAGACGATCACGACGAAAAGCCTTGTCACGCTCGGCGCGCTGCTCAGCCACAGGTAGGCAGGGTAGATGCCCAGGATCAGAATGGCGCGGCCAATCAGAATCGGCACAATTCGTCCTTTGGCGTCGGCGATCTTGCCGGCCAGCGGCGACAGAACCGCAAGCATGACGCCACTGACGAACGCACAGGCGTACGATCCGCTCTCCCCGAGCTTCAGTTCGCGAATGGCGAAAGTGGGAATGAAGAAGATGATCATGTACGCCGTAATGGTCCCGCCCATGAGCAACAGCACGCCGCCGAATACGTTGCGCTTGTGTTCGGTCAGCAACGTCCTCAACGGCTGGCGACTCTCCCGGGCCTCACCGGCATCCGGCGCATGCTCCGCGAGGCGACGACGAATATAAACGCCCACAGGCAGAATGGCCGCACCGCACAGGAACGGAATACGCCAGCCCCAGGCATAGAGATCGTCGTGAGGCAGCACGTGGGACAGTACCGCCGCCGACGCCGCCCCCATGGCGATGCCGATGCCCTGACTCGCGAGCTGCCAGCTCGTGTACCAAGCTCGCGACCCCGAAGGCGCATGTTCGAGCAACACGACCGTGGAAGGTCCGACTTCTCCCCCGGCGGAAAACCCCTGAATCAGGCGTGCGAGCACGACGATGACCGGTGCGGCCATACCCGCGGAGTCGTACGTCGGCGCAAGCCCGACCATACACGCGCCGAGCGCCATGAGCGACAGCGTGAGCGTCATCGCAGCGCGTCGTCCGGCCCGGTCGGCATAAATGCCGATGAGAATGCCGCCAAGGGGGCGAACCAGAAAACCCAGTGCGAAGGTCGTTGCCGACATCAACAACTGACCGTGTTCGTTCAGCGGTGAGAAGAAGTTCTTGCCGATGACGATGGCAAAGAAACCGAATACGGTGAAATCGAAGAATTCGAGTGCATTGCCGATCGTCGTGGCGACGAGCAGCCGCGATCGGCGCGTTCGCACCGGCGCCTCGGCGCCGACATAGGTCATGGGATGTCGCATCGTTGTCTCTTGAATGAGCGCGGTCTTGCGCTTTATTGTGGGTGAAATGCGGCCTTCGGGAATGCGCCGAGCGCCTCGAGGAGTTGCGCCCATCCCCTCACGCCTTGCGTGATCGACGTCAGGCGGAAGAATTCGTTGGGCGCGTGGACGTCCTCGTCGGGCAGGTTGTAGCCGAACATCAGTGTGTCAACGCCCAGGCGCGTCTTGAACAACGACGTAATGGGCACGCTCGCGCCCAGTCGCACATGCAGCGGTGTTTTTCCGAACTCAGCCGTCAGCACCTGCTCGGCGGCGCGTACGAGCGGATGCGCCGGCGCCAGTGTCGAGGCCGGCGCTCCGTCGAAACGGTGCAGAATCTCCAACTGCACGCCCTCCCGGCATACCGTGTGCAAATGGCGTTCCACCGCTTGCAGTACGGCTTCGGACGTCTGGCCCGGCACGGTACGCACTGTCAGCTTGGCGCGCGCGGTGTTGGGGATGATCGTCTTGCCGCCCTCCCCGGTGTATCCGCCCCACATGCCGTTGATGTCCAGCGCAGGACGGAGCGTAATCTGTTCCCGCACGGTATAGCCGGGCTCGCCGTGTGCGATCGCATCGATGTCGCCAAAGAACGCCGACGGATCAAACGGAAAAGCCGCCGTATCGTCTCGCTGGCGTTGCGTCGGCGCCGTGGCATCCGCGTAGAACCCCGGGACCGCCACCGTACCGTCGGGACGGTGCAACGAGGCAACGATGACGGCCATCTCGTGAAGCGCGTTACGCACGCATCCGCCATATCGGCCTGAATGCAGATCCTTGCCCGCGGTCGTCACGCGGAATTCGAGTTGTCCGGCCCCGCGCGCTCCCATGTTGATCGTCGGGACGGTCGCACTGGCCCGACCGCCGTCGGCCGACAGCACCGCATCGACATCCAGTCGATCCCGGTACCGGTCGATGATGGCCGGCAAAGTCGGACTCCCCGTTTCTTCCTCGCCCTCGAGAAAGACCTTGACGTTGACCGGCAGCGCCCCGTGGACCTTGAGAAACGCGGCAATGACTTCCAGCGCGATCACCGTCGATCCTTTCACGTCGGATGCCCCTCGCGCATAGACGCGACCGTCTTTGTACGTCGGCTCGAACGCCGGGGTTTCCCAAAGCTCGACAGGATCCGCCGGCTGAACGTCGTAATGCCCATACACCATGATCGTCGGCTTGCCGGGCGCACCCAGCCACTCGCCGAACACCGCCGGCTCCCCGCCGCCATCCAGTTCACAAACGTTCGACAGCCCGATGTCACGCAAGCGCTCGCGCAAATACGCTCTTGCCGCTTGCATGTGCGGGGCGAATTGCGGGTCCGGACTGACGCTGGGAATACGTAACAAAGTGTCCAATCGGGACACGATGCCCGAATGCTCCGCGTGCAGGAAATCGAGGACGCTCAAGATCATGAAGTCATCCGGTTGACGTAAAGGGGAATGCCTCGATGGGCACCTTTGACGTCAGCGTAAAAATTCAAAAATCATGTGTCCAATGCATTATTTTTTTAATTATGATGAGAATGTTTGATACATAAAAACGACGAAGACCGGCGAGACATCGATGAATCTGCACCATCTGACACATTTTCTGGCGGTTGCCGAGACGGGGTCGTTCAGCAGGGCATCGGAGGCCGTGCATCTGACCCAGCCGGCATTGAGTCGCAGCATTCAGATGCTGGAGCAGGCGCTTGGCGTGAGGCTCTTCGATCGGATCGGCAAGCGCAACGAACTCACGCCGTTCGGCATGGCGTTGGTTGAAAAGGCGAAGAAAATTACGGCGGAGGCCGTGGATCTGAAGCGCACGATCCAGTTGCTGAGCGCGGGGGACGGCGGGGTCATTCGCCTGGGGATGGGTTATGCGCCGAACGCGATGTTTGCGGGGCCGCTGCTGTCCTGGGTTCTCACGCACTATCCCGGCGTCACACTTCACCTGAGTACGGGGAGTCCGGACACGCAACTGGCGCTGTTGAGGGAGCGCCGTCTGGACGGTTTGCTGGTGCACTCGCGTGCGGTGCGCCCTCATGACGATCTGGAGATCAGGCGCGTGGGCACGATGCAATCCGGCTTCATGTGCAGGCGCGAGCATCCCCTGGCGAAACGCCGAAGTGTTGGCTTCGACGACATCGTCAAGTACCCGGTCGTCTCGACCATGCTGAGCGACGAAGTTGCTCGCACACTGGTGCAGCAATATGGCCCGATGGCGCATGCCGACCGAATGTTGAGGGCGACTTCCGATTCGATTGCCGCCTTGATCGACGCCGTGCAAAACACCGACGCGGTGTTCTTCGGCGCGATGGGCGCCGCGCGTGCCCGTCTGGAAGACGGCAGTTGGACACGACTCAAGCTAACGCCGGCGCTGGACGTGCATGCCCCCTATGCGTTCGTTACGCTGACCGACCGAACACAGTCACCCATGCTCGAGAAAATCCAGGCGTTTTGCATGCAGCTCGTGGCGCAGAAAATCAAAACCGGACGGGGAACGTAGCACGGCGTCGAACGACGCGCCGTTGCAGAGATTGTGGCGGAAAGCAGCCGGAGTCGAACCGACCTGGGAGCGTCTGACGCCCCCAACCGGGTTTGAAGCCCGGCCGCATCACCGGATACGAATGCCTTCCTCGAGACGAAGCTACATCGATACGTCAGTGCATCAATACGTCGGTAGCTCGATGAACATCGATGAAAACGGCGCCCGCGCACCGCGCGAAGCCCCGCCGCAATGTCGTGATTCGGACTACGCTGCCCCCCAGGTCACGCCGGGACGCTGCACATGCCAATCGCCAACGCGGCGAGTATATCCCGCACGGTCGAAGAACTCCAGAATCTGAATCGCGCGTTTGCGCCCCAGACCCGTCGCATCCCGAAATGTCCCCGCCTCCACCCGACCGTTCGCACTCGCAATCATGCCCGCCAACGTCTGCACGCACGCCTCGTCGTAAAACAGATCCTTGACGACCTGATGCACCCGCCCCTGCCGGGCCAGCTTGCGCAGCACCGCACGCACGCGATCCTCGGGCACGTTCAGTTCGCGCCCCATATCGCGCACCCACGGCGGATCGAAGCGCCCTTGCGCCACCTTCGGCAACAACGCCTCGGCCAGCGCACTCTCCTCGTCCGTCATCTCGACGCGGTGCGTCGGCAGATGCCACCACGCCCCCGTGCGCGCCAACGTGCCATCGCCGAGCAACGACTGCAAGATCACACGCCAACGTCCCGCCTCGAGCGCAGGCCACGCCATACGGCCCAGACGCGCGGCATCCAGCCCCGGATCGTCCGGCACCCTCGCGTGATAGTCGCCCAGCGACGTCACCACCCGCGCACGCATCGCCTCCCACGCCTGCGGTGCAAAGGCCAGCGAATCGCCATCGGCGCCCGACAACACCACGGTATCCTGCGGCCAGGTCCACGTCCCCACCGTGCAGTCGGCATCCCGCCTGCCCTCTGCCGCCGCCGGCACTCCCGTGAGCGCCACGACTTGTCGGCTCGTCAGGCCGAACGCGGACTGCGCGAGCAGCGCATCGAGCCCGTCGCCGTCGAGATACTGCGCCACGGCGTCCAACCACGCCAGTCGCGCCGGCGCCCGACGCTTGCGCTCCGGCGCCGCCGGATCGAGCACGCGCCCGCCGCCGACGGTTGCCGTCGCCTGCGGATTGCGCACGATAAAGCGGTCGCCCGGCATCGCGCACACCGGCGTATCGAACACCAGTTGCACGCGCATCGACCGACCGGGGGCGAGCGTATCGCCGCCCAGCAGCACCGTGCGCGCCTGCACGTGTGTCGTGCCCAAATGCACATGCAACGGAAACCATTGGGTGAGCGGCGCACTGCCTTCAAGCCAGTGCAGATCGACGTCCACATGCCGCGACGGCACAGACAGTCCCGGCGCGACGATCCAGTCGCCACGCCCCAACTGATCCCGTTCGATGCCCGCCAGATTCAACGCGCAACGCTCGCCCGCCCTGCCCGCCTCGACCGGACGGTTCTGCGCATGAATGCTGCGCACCCGCACCGGCAAACCTTGCGGCATCACCGTGAGCGTATCGCCCACACGTACCGTGCCCGCGAACGCCGTTCCGGTGACGACCGTGCCATGCCCCGCCAGCGTAAAGACCCGGTCGACGGCCAGCCGGAACAGCGCGTCGTCGCGTCGCGTCGCATTCCCCGACGCCTGCAACGCCTGCGCCGCACGCGTCAGATGCTCGCGTAACGCAGCCACGCCGGCATCGTCCGGCGTGGTCGCCGACACCGGGACGACATCGGCCTGCGCGAAGGGCGTGCCGGCGAGCCACTGCGAAATCTCCTGCGTGACGGCCGCCAGACGCGCCGCGTCCACGCGATCCGCCTTCGACAACGCGACCACGCCCCGCTTCACGCCAAGCATCGTCAGAATTGCGAGATGCTCGCGCGTCTGCGGCATGGTGCCGTCGTCCGCCGCGACCACCAGCAACGCGAAGTCGATGCCGACCGCCCCCGCCGCCATCGTGTGAATCAGCTTCTCGTGCCCCGGCACGTCGATGAAACCCAGCACCTCGCCATCGGGCAACGGCGTGTAGGCATATCCCAATTCGATGGAAATGCCACGCGCCTTTTCTTCCTTAAGACGATCGGTGTCGACGCCGGTCAGCGCGCGCACCAGACTCGTCTTGCCGTGGTCGATGTGACCCGCGGTGCCGACGATCATGGGCGAATCTCCGCGAATTGCAGCGACAGACGCGCTTCGTCCCCCGCCTCGAGACACCGCAGATCGAGCCATAGCGTCTGGTCCGCAATGCGTCCGATGACGGGATACGGCAAGCCGCGCAACGCGGCTTCGAGTGCTGCGAGCGCGCGGCCACCGCCGCGCTTGCCGCCACCGGCCGGCGCAATCGCCAGCCCGTAGCTCGGCAACTGCTCGACGGGCAACGCCCCGCTGCCGATCTGACTCACCATCGGTGCGGCCGTCACCGTATAAGCGTCGCCAAGCGATTTCGCGAGCACCGGCGCCAACCGCTCAGCCTGCGCCGACATCTCCGCGCGCGTGCGCGTGAGCAAACGCAGCGTGGTCAGCCGCTCGGTGAGATGGTCAGGATCCCGATACAGACGCAAGACCGGCTCCAGCGCCGCCAGCGTGAGCTTTCCCACGCGAAGCGCGCGTTTGAGGGGATGCTTCTTGATTTTGGCGATGAGATCCTTGCGGCCCACGATCATGCCCGCCTGCGGCCCGCCGAGCAGTTTGTCGCCGGAGAACGTGACGAGATCGGCGCCAGCGGCAATCGTCTCCTGCACGGTGGTCTCGTGCGGCAACCCCCAACGCTCCATCGGCACGAGCGTGCCGCTGCCGAGGTCCACCGCCACGGGCACGCCATGCGGTTTCGCGATCTCAACGACTTCCGAGACGTCGACGCTCTTGGTGAAGCCCGTCACTTCGTAATTACTGCAATGCACCTTCATGAGCAGCGCCGTCTTGTCGCCGATGGCATTGCGGTAGTCGGCGGCATGCGTGCGATTGGTCGTGCCGATCTCGACGAGCGTTGCCCCGGCATGCGTCATGATGTCGGGAATGCGGAATGCGCCGCCGATCTCGACCAGTTCTCCTCGCGAGACGACCACTTCACGACGCTTGGCGAGCGTCGCGAGCATCAGCAGCACAGCCGCCGCATTGTTGTTGACGACGGTCGCCGCCTCAGCGCCGGTCAGCTCGCACAGCAGCGGCGCAATGAGATCGTCGCGATCGCCGCGCCCGCCCGTGGCCAGATCGAATTCGAGGTTGGCCGGAGCGGTGAGCGCCTGCATGACCGACTCGATGGCCGCCTCGGGTAGCAGCGCGCGCCCGAGATTCGTGTGGAGCACCGTGCCGGTGAGATTGAAGACGGGACGCAGCGTCGCCTGGTTGCGCACGGTCAGCTCGTCGACGATACGCGCGCCGAACGCCGCCGGCGTCAGCAAGTCATGCGTGAGCGTGCCGGCAAGCGCCGCCGCGCGGCACGCGTCCAGATCGCGACGCAACGCCGCCGTCACCTGTGTGCGACCGAAGTCGGCCAGCGCCGCCTGAAACTCGGGCATTCCGAGCAACCGGTCGAGCGACGGCAAATCCGCCGCTACCGCTCGCGTGCCATCGTGTTGGGCCATCGGCATTCCCGTCATCCCCTCAGGCTTCCTCGGCGTTTTGCCAGAGCAACGGGTTCCCGTTGGCTCGCGCATAGCCGGCTTCGCCCATGAGCACATCGAGCGCGAGGCTGGCGAGGTCATCGGCGACCGGCTCCACGAACGGATCCTTGTCCTGATAGAAGATCTTGCGATAACCGTGACAGTCGTCGCACGACTCGGCGCGAATGGGCGACGATGCAACGCGTTTGGCCGCCTCGTCGAGCTTGGGACGCCCGTCGTCCCCTTTCAGGATGCCGCCGTCCGCCGCCGCGAGCGCAGCGCCCGACGCTGCGGCATCGCCCGCCGGGTCGACGACGTGATACGCAACGTGCTCGCTCGCTTCACAGTGCGTGCACTTCACGCGCACCATATGCCACTCGGTCGAGCACAGGCCGCAGCAAAGATAGCGATAGCCCTCGTGCGCGCCACCGATGCGAACGACGCTCGCCACCGGCAGCGTGCCGCACATGGGGCAGACGTTCGGGACATCGAGCATCGGCACGTCGCGCGCGTCGAACGTGCTCGCCACGCCTGTCCACAACACTTGCAGCGCCGCCATCAGGAACGGGGCGCTTGCCGCATCCACCCCCTTGCCGTGACCTGCGAGCAGCGCCTGCGCGCCCGCTTCGAGCGTCGCAGCATCCGCCGCGCGAACGCGCTCGATCACGCCCTTGACCGCCGCCGGCAGATCCGGTTGGGCGGCAACGGCGTCGAGCAGCGGCGTGAGCAACGGCTGCCAGCGGCCGGCATCGTAACCGCCGGTCGCGGGCACGAGCGGCATGCAATGCTGCTGAGCCTGTTCAATCGACTCGGCGGACGGGCGTTCCGGCGGGAAGTTGTCCAGCACGCGTTGCTGTGCGTCGACCAGTGCGGCCATCAGCCGCAGGTAGTCGCCGAGCGGATGCCCGTCGGCCAATTGGCGCAAACGCGCCGCGCGGGCAGAAAACACTTCGGCACGTTGCGGCATGCGCAGGCGGGGGATGGAGGTGCGATCGAGAGATTCGATCTGCCCGGGTTCGAGAATACGTTGCAAGGTGGCCGGCCTCGTAAGAGCGTCCGGCCACCAGCAAGGCCGGACTTATTTGTTGAGCTGCTTGTACCAGGCGCGATGGTGTTTCCACGCCCAGCCGCGGGTGACGGTGCCGCGCGTCATGGCGCGCACGGAACCCTTGATCCAGATCGCCGCGTAGATGTGCGTAATGATGCCGCAAATCAACACGAATGCACACACCGCGTGCACGTCGGACGCCAGACGAATCAACCAGATCGGGAAGTAGAACGCGAAGTAAGCGCGCCAGATCACGATGCCCGAGAGCAACAACCCGATCATGCACAGCACCATCACGTAGAAAAGCAGCTTCTGTCCGGCGTTGTAACGCCCGACTTCCGGCAGATTCTCTTCGCGATTGTCCAGCACGTCGCCGATCTTCTTCATCCACTCGGTATCGCGCGGCTCGAACTTGTTATAGCGGGCGAGCCGCAGCGCGAGCCAGACGAAAGCGACGAACATCACCAGACCGACGAACGGATGCAGAATCCGCGTCCACGGCCCGCCGCCGAACAGATTGGTGAGCCAGAACATCGACGGATGGAACAGCGCCAGCCCGGACAGCGCGAGCAGAATGAACGTGCCCGCGACAATCCAGTGGTTGATGCGCTCCGCCGCGTTGTAGCGCTCGATCAGATCGTCTTTCTTGTGTTCGCTGTGTTCTTGCGACATGGTCAGACCTCCTCGTGCGTGGCAACGCCCTTCGAGCCGTCGGGACCCCCATTGCCCTTGCGGGCGGCGTCGTACCGGCGGGCTTGCGCTTCATCCTCCTCGGTCGTCTCGTTCGGACCGGTCTTGATGTAGTGGAAGAAGCCGGCAATCGCCGTGAGCGCCATGGCGGCGACACCCAGCGGCTTGGCGATACCCTTCCAGAACGTCACCATCGGGCTGATGCGCGGATTGTCCGGCAGGCCGTGATACAGCGACGGCTTGTCGGCATGATGCAGCACGTACATCACGTGCGTGCCGCCCACGCCCGCCGGATCGTACAGCCCTGCGTTGTCGAAGCCCCGCGACTTCAGGTCTTCGATGCGCTCGGCCGCCTGATCCTTCATGGCGTCCTTGGTGCCGAACATGATCGCGCCGGTCGGGCACGTCTTCACGCAGGCCGGCTCCAGCCCCACGGACACGCGATCGGAGCACAGGGTGCACTTGTACGCCTTGTGATCCTTTTGCGAGATGCGCGGGATGTTGAACGGGCACCCGGTAATGCAGTATCCGCAGCCGATGCACGCTTCCTCGTGGAAGTCGACGATGCCGTTCGCGTACTGCACGATGGCCCCCGGCGACGGGCATGCCTTCAGACAGCCCGGATCCTCGCAATGCATGCAGCCATCCTTGCGGATGAGCCACTCGAGGTCGCCCTTCGGGTTTTCGTACTCGGTGAAACGCATGAGCGTCCACGAATCCGCCGTCAGGTCGGCCGGGTTGTCGTACACGCCGACGTTGGTGCCGACCTCGTCGCGCAGATCGTTCCACTCCATGCAGGCCGTCTGACACGCCTTGCACCCGATGCACTTCGAGACGTCGATGAGTTTGGCGACGTCGCCCGTGTGCGCCTCACGCACCGAGGGCGACGGCAAGGTCGTTGCCGAGCGCCGTTTGATATCCAGTGATTGCAATGCCATGGCGCCCCCTTATGCCTTCTCGACCTTCACCAGGAACGACTTGAATTCCGGTGTCTGCGAATTGCCGTCGCCCACGATCGGCGTGAGCGTGTTCGCGAGGAACCCGGGTTTGGTCAGTCCCTTGAAGCCCCAGTGAATCGGAATGCCCACGTGATGAACCGTCTTGCCGTCCACCTTGAGCGCCCGCAGACGCTTGGTGACGACCGCCTTGGCCTTGATGTAGCCGCGGTTGGACGACACCTTGACCGTGTCACCCGCGACGATCCCGATTTCCCTGGCCAGCGCTTCGCCGATTTCGACGAATTGCTCCGGCTGGATGATCGAGTTCAGCAACGCGTGCTTGGTCCAATAGTGGAAATGCTCGGTCAGACGGTAGGTCGTGGCCACATACGGGAACTTGTCCACCGTGCCCATCGTCGCCAGATCGTCCGGGAACACGCGCGCGCCCGGGTTGCTGGTGGCCTTCGGCTGCTTCGGATGCAGCGGGTTGTAACCCAGCGGCGTCTCGAACGGCTCGTAGTGCTCGGGGAACGGTCCCTCGGCCATGCCTGCCTTCGCGAAGAAGCGCGCGACGCCTTCGGGGTTCATGATGAACGGACTCATACCGCCGGCAGGATCTTCGTCGACCTTGAAGTCCGGCACGTCTGCGCCGCCCCAGGTCTTGCCGTTCCACCACACCAGCTTGTGCTTCGGATTGAACGGCTTGCCTGCGAGGTCGGCAGACGCACGGTTGTAAAGAATCCGGCGGTTCGCCGGCCACGCCCACGCCCAGTTCAGCGTCTGGCCGATGCCGGTCGGATCGCTGTTGTCGCGCCGCGCCATCTGGTTGCCCGCCTGGGTCCACGATCCCGCGAAGATCCAGCAGCCCGACGACGTGCTGCCGTCGTCCTTGAGCTCCGCGAAGCCGGACAACTGCTCGCCCGCGCGACGCACGACCTTGGTCGGATCCTTCGGATCGACAATGTCCTTGAGCGCGCGGCCGTTGTACTCCTTGGCGATTTCCTCGGGCGACGGGCTTTCGGGCTGAGCATACGGCCACGCGAGATTGACGATCGGATCCGGATACTTGCCGCCCTGCGTCTTGTACATCTCGCGAATGCGCAGAAACAGGCCCGACATGATTTCGATGTCGGTGCGCGCCTCGCCCGGCGGCTCGGCGCCCTTCCAGTGCCATTGCAGCCAGCGGCCCGAATTGACCAGCGCGCCGTCTTCTTCGGCGAAGCAGGTCGTCGGCAGGCGGAACACTTCCGTCTGGATCTTGCTGGAGTCGACGTTGTTGTGCTCGCCGAAGTTCTTCCAGAACTCGGAGGTCTCCGTCGCGAGCGGATCCATGATGACGAGGAACTTGAGCTTGGCAAGCGCCTGATCCCACTTGAACTTGGCCGGCGCCGCCGCGATCGGGTTGAAACCCTGCGCGATGTAGCCGGTCATCTTGCCCTGATTCATCAGCTCGAGCACTTGCAGCAGGTCGTACGGCTTGTCTAGCTTGGGCAGGTAGTCGTAGCCCCAGTTGTTCTCGGCGGTCGCCGCGTCGCCCCACCACGCCTTCATCAGGCTGACGTAGAACTTCGGATAGTTCTGCCAGTAGCTGAGCTGGTTCGGACGCAGCGGCTTTTGCGTGCGCGCCGTCAGATACTGCTCGACGGTCTGCTCGGCCTGCTTGGGCAACGACATGTAACCCGGCAGCAGATCGGTCATCAGGCCCAGATCGGTCAGACCCTGAATGTTCGAGTGGCCGCGCAACGCGTTCATGCCGCCGCCCGCCACGCCGATGTTGCCCAGCAGGAGCTGCACCATCGCGCCGGTACGGATCATCTGCGAGCCGATCGAGTGTTGCGTCCAGCCCAATGCATACATGATGGTCATGGTGCGCGTGGGGGTGGAACACTCGGCGATCTGCTTGTAGATGTACTCGACCTTGTCGGCCGGCGTACCGCACACGCGCTCGACCATGTCGATGGTGTAGCGCGAGTAATGCTGCTTCATCAACTGGAACACCGTGCGCGGGTGTTGCAGCGTCGGGTCGGTGATGACGTAACCGTCCTCGCCCTTCTGGTAATCCCAGGAGCTACGGTCGTACGTACGCTTCTCGGCGTTGTAACCCGAGTAGATGCCGTCCTCGAACTGGAACTCGTCCTTCACCAGGAACGTGAAGTCGGTGTAGTTCTTGACGTATTCGTGCTGGATCTTGTCGTTCGTGAGCAGGTAATTGATCAACCCGCCGAGGAAAACGATATCCGTGCCGGTGCGGATCGGGGCGTAATAATCCGCGACCGATGCCGAACGGTTAAAGCGCGGGTCGACGACGATCAGGCGCGCCTTGTTGTGCGCCTTCGCCTCGGTCACCCATTTGAAACCGCACGGGTGTGCCTCGGCAGCGTTGCCGCCCATGATGAGTACAAGATCCGCGTTCTTGATGTCGACCCAATGGTTCGTCATCGCGCCACGGCCAAACGTCGGGGCAAGACCTGCCACCGTCGGGCCGTGTCAGACACGTGCCTGGTTATCGAATCCCAGCATCCCGGTACTGCGGATGACTTTGTGCGTGATATACCCGACTTCGTTGCTCGATGCCGACGCGGCCAGCATGCCGGTGGTGAGCCAACGGTTGACCGTCTTGCCGTCGTCCGTCTTCTCGACGAAGTTGGCGTCGCGGTCGGCCTTCATCAGCTTGGCGATACGATCGAGCGCATCGTCCCAGGAAATCCGTTCCCACTTGTCGGAACCCGGCTTGCGGTACTCCGGATAGGTGAGGCGGTTCGGGCTGTGGATGAAGTCGATGAGGCTGGCGCCCTTCGGGCACAAGGTGCCGCGGTTGACCGGGTGGTCGGGGTCGCCTTCGATGTGGAAAACGCTCTTCTTCGCGTTTTTCGCACCGTCGCCGTAGCTATACATGAGAAGCCCGCAGGCCACGGAACAGTACGGACAGGTATTACGGGTTTCGGTCGCTCGCGCCAGCTTGAACTGACGGACTTCCGCCAGCGCCGCGTCGGGCGCAAACCCGAGCATTGCCAGGCTGGACCCGGCCAGCGTTGCGCCACTCACTTTGAGGAACTGGCGCCTGGACATATTAAGCATGGGGGAATTCTCCTCAAATTTTGAGAAACTTTGCGGGAGTGTGTTGAGTATAGAGCAAAGGAGTAATGATTTCCGTGACTTAGCACAAACCATGCCTTATGTTGCATTGCGCTTTGGTTGCAGCGGATTACATGGGAACTTCCTTGACATTTTGGTATTCTGAGCGTCAATTTGGTCACCGTCCCCGGTAATGGACACATTGCCCCCAGAAGATGACGTGACGAGCCTGATCGCATGTCCGAACTGCGACACCCTGCACCGTCGCACGGACCTGCCGCCGCACGAGACTGCCCGCTGCGTGCGCTGTCACTCGGTGCTTTACCGCTCTCCCGACCTGCGCCTGTCGCGCGTGCTGGCGCTCACCCTGACGTGCCTGATCGTGTTCGCCATTGCGAACGCGTTTCCCATCGTCGAGATCGAGGTGCAGGGCATCTTTACCGAGACCACGCTTGTGGGCGCCGCCTGGGCGCTGTATCGGGAAGGCATGTGGCTCGTCGCGCTGCTCGTGTTCGCCACGACCGTGGTGTTTCCCCTGTCGCAACTGCTCGCGCTGATACATCTGATCACGCCGCTCTCGTTGCGTCGACGGCCGTATGGCGTGTTCCATGTGATGCGCGCCATCGAGTTCTGCCGCCCTTGGGGAATGATCGAGGTCTTCATGCTCGGGGTACTGGTTTCGCTGGTCAAACTCTCGTCCATGGCGAGCGTGTTGCCCGGCGTCGCGCTCTGGGCGTTCGGCGCGCTGACCATGCTGCTCGCGACGGTGCTCTCGTACGATCTGCGCAATCTGTGGATCGTGATCGACCGCACGCCCGACCCGGAAGTGGAAGCCCTGAAGGCTGGGAAGGCAGCGAAGGCGGCAGCGACATCCACAACGAAAGCGACGCAGTCGCGCACGGTGACGCGATGAAATATCTCTCCGCCAAAGCGGCAGGACTCGTCGCGTGCCACGTGTGCGGACGCCTCGCACGAGAAGTCAAAACGCTTGAAAAGGAACGCTGCCCGCGCTGCGGCGCGGTGCTGCATCAACGCAAGGTCGACAGCCTCACGCGCACCTGGGCCTTGCTGATTGCGGCGGCGATCCTGTACATTCCCGCCAACGTGCTGCCCATGATGCAGACCCGTTCGCTGCTCGGGAACTCCAGCGACACGATCATGAGCGGCGTGATCTACTTCTGGACCAGCGGCGAGTACGACCTGGCGATCGTTGTGTTCACCGCGAGCATTCTTGTCCCGATGCTCAAGCTCATTGCGCTGTCGCTGCTGTGCATCACCGCGCAACGCGGCGCTCGCTGGAAACCGCATCAACGCACAAAGCTGTATCACATGGTCGAGTTCATTGGCCGCTGGTCGATGCTCGATGTCTTCGTCGTCGCGCTGATGGTAGCGCTCGTGAACATTCAGTCGCTGGCCGTGATTCAGGCCGGTCCCGGCATCGTGGCCTTCGGCGCCGTGGTCGTGCTCACGATGCTTGCCTCCATGCAGTTCGACCCTCGCCTGATCTGGGACCAGATCCGCGACGACGACACCGAACAGGACGATCATGACTGATCCGAAAGACCCGAACGACCTGAAAGACACACAAGATCCGCCACCGCCGAAAAGCGCACCGCCCGCCGGTGCCGACGACCTGCCGACACCGGCCATCGAGCCGCGCAAGCGCTGGGCGCCCTCGCTCGTCTGGCTGATTCCGCTGGTCGCCGCGCTGATCGGGTTGTCGCTCGTCGCCAAAGTGCTCATGGAGCGCGGGCCGACCGTGACCATCGACTTCAAGACCGCCGAAGGCCTCGAAGCGGGCAAGACCAAGGTCAAGTACAAGGAAGTCGACATCGGCACCGTCAAGAACATCGAACTGTCCGACGACCTCTCGCATGTGCGCGTGACGATCGACCTCACCAAGAACGCCAAGAACTTCGCCGTCAAGGACTCGCGTTGGTGGGTTGTGCGCCCGCGCGTAGCCGGCGGGAGCGTCTCCGGCCTGTCGACGCTGCTCTCCGGCGCCTATATCGGTGCGGACGCCGGTAAGTCCAAGGAAAGCGTGAGCCACTTCGTCGGGCTGGAAGTCCCGCCCGTCGTCTCCAGCGGCCAGCCCGGCAAGCCATTCGTGCTGCATGCCGCCGACATCGGCTCGCTCGATATCGGCTCCCCCATCTACTTCCGCCGCATTCAGGTCGGTCAGGTCGAAGCGTATTCGCTGGATCCCGACGGCAAGGGCGTCACCCTGCGCGTGTTCGTGCAAGCGCCTTACGACCAGTACGTAGGCACGAATACGCGCTTCTGGCACGCCAGCGGCATCGATCTGCGGCTCGATTCGAGCGGCTTCCAGGTCAATACGCAGTCGCTGGCGTCGGTCGTCATCGGCGGTATCGCCTTCCAGGCGCCGAGCGATTCGGGCGCAGGCGTGGTCGCCAAACCGGGGCAGGCGTTCCGTCTGGCGCCGGACGAGGCCACGGCCATGAAGGCCCCCGACACGCATCCGGTGCGCGTGGTGTTCCGCTTCCAGCAGTCGCTGCGCGGGCTGGTGGTGGGCGCGCCGGTCGATTTCCGCGGCATTACGCTGGGCGAGGTGACGTCGATCGGCGTGGAGTTCGATCAGGCGACCAAGCAGATCAATATGCCGGTGACGGTGGATGTCTACCCGGATCGCCTGCGTCGTCGCGATCCGAAAAACAGCGTGCCGCCGACCGAGCTGAACAGCCACAAGATTCTCGACGCCCTCGTGCAGCGCGGCCTGCGCGGCCAGTTGCGCACCGGCAACCTGCTGACCGGTCAGTTGTATGTGGCGCTCGACTTCTTCCCGAACGCGAAGCCCGCCAAGGCCGAGATGATCGACGACACGCTGTTCATGCCGACCGTGCCGAATACGCTCGATCAGTTGCAGCTTCAGATCGCGGACATCGCCAGCAAGCTCGACAAGATTCCGTTCGACAGCATCGGACAGAATCTCGACGCGTCGCTGCGCAAGCTCGACAAGACGCTGGAGAGTGCGCAAGGCCTGTTCCGTCAGCTCGACAGCGAAATCGCCCCCGAAGCGAAGGCCACGCTTGGCGAAGCGAAGAAGAGCTTCGGCGCCGCCGAGCGGACGTTGTCCGAAGACGCGCCCGTGCAGCAAGACGTGCGTCAGGCCATGCAGGAACTGACCAGGACGCTGCGCTCGCTCAACACCCTCGCCGACTACTTGCAGCAACACCCCGAAGCGCTGCTGCGCGGCAAACCGAAGGATCCGCAACCATGACGAGGCCGCCCGAGATGACCCGTAGCCAGTTTCCACGCGTTCGTCCGACGCCATCGTCGTCGCCGGCGGCACTCGCCGCGACGGCCGCCCTTGCGCTGGCGCTGGCCGGCTGCGCCTCGCCGGAGTCCACGTTCTACACCCTCGCCGATGCGACCGGCGGCACGCATGCCGGCGCCCAGGTGAGCACGGGAACGCGCGCGCCGGCAACACCTTACGCGATCGAAGTTTCACCGGTGGCGGTGCCCGAGCAGGTCGACCGGCCGCAGATCGTTGTCACCCGAGGCGGCGGACGCGTCGACATTCTTGAGGCGTCGCGCTGGTCCGCCCCGCTCAAGAACGAGCTGACGTCGACGATCTCACGCGACCTCACGCAGCGTCTGGGCGCGATGGATGTCTATGGCCTGCCGCGCGCCGACGGCCTGACCGTCTACCGCGTGTCGACGTCGGTGCAGCGCTTCGAATCCGTGCCGGGCGAGCACGCGGCGTTGACGGCGGTGTGGAGCGTTCGCAAAGTCCCGGGCGACCTCGTACTGACGTGCCGCTTCGCGGGCACCGAGCCCGCGTCCGGCGGGATCGGCGGCGTAGTCACGGCGCAGCGCACGCTCGTCGACCGGCTGGCGGACGGCATCGGCAACGCCATCGCCACCAGCGCGCAAGGCACGGCGACGCCCCGCTGCCCAGACTGACCCGCGACCGATACGCGACCGATCCGCGATCGAGCCGCAATCGAACCCGGCGCGACTCGGGCAGACGGGAAGCGCCAGGAAAACCCGACGCGCACCGCGTGGGTTAGCCCCTGCCTCCCTTCGCCTCCCTTCGCCTCCCTTCGCCTCCCTTCGCCTCCCTTCGCCTCCCTTCGCCTCCCTCCGCCCCCTTCGCCTCCCTTAGCCCCCGGTCTTCGCCACCCGGCTCTCCCCCGCCGCCGAATCCTCCACGCGACGGAACACCAGCGCCGACGCCAGCGTGATAAGCCCCACGCACACGAACGTCATCCGGAAACCGGCCACGGTGCCGCCCACGCCGATCTTGCCCGCCTCACCGGCAAGATGCCCGAACCGCGCGAGTAGCTGACCGCCGATGGTCACGCCCAGTCCGAGGGCGAGCATCTGCGCCATCGAGAACAGGCCGTTGCCCGCACTCGCACGACGCGCGCCCAGATCCTTGAGCGTGACGCTGTTCATCGCAGCGAACTGCATCGAGTTCGCCCCGCCGAACACCGCCAGTTGCACGAGCCCCAGCCAGATCGGCCAGCCCGGACCGAACAGCGCGAAGCTCGCGATCGATCCACCGACGACCGCCGTGTTGACCATCAGGAAGCGCGTGTAGCCGTAACGCGCAACCAGCGGCGTGACCATGCGTTTGACGACGACGCCGGACAGTGCGACCGGCAGCATCATCAGCCCCGACGCCAGCGGGCTGTACCCCATGGCGACCTGAAGCAGCAGCGGCAACAGGAAAGGCACGGCGCTGCTGCCGATCCGTGCGACGAGATTGCCCAACAGCCCGAGACGAAAGCTGCGCGTCTCGAACAGTTCGAGCGGGAACAGCGGCGCTGCCCGGCGACGCGCGTAGGGCCAATAGCCCACGGTCGTGATCACGCACAGCAGCGCGAGCGTGGCGGACGGCCACCACCCGGCCTCGGGGAACGGATGGTCGAGCGCGAGCGTGAACGACACCATCGCGACCGATAGCAAGACGAAACCGAACCCGTCGAAGCCCGTAGCGATGACGTCGTCTTCCGACGGACGCGGCAGGTAACGCCGCACTGCAACGCTGCCGAGAAGACCGATCGGCACGTTGATGAGGAAGATCCAATGCCACGATGCAACCTGAACGAGCCAGCCGCCGAGCACCGGCCCGATCATCGGACCGACCTGCCCCGCAATCGACACGAAGGCCAGCGCCGCCAGATACTCGCCGGCCGGGAAAGTGCGCAGCACGGCCAGACGCCCGATCGGCAGAAGCATCGAGCCGCCCGCGCCTTGCAGCACCCGGGCGATTACGAGTTGCGGCAACGTATGCGCCATCGCGCAGGCGATCGAGCCGAGCACGAACAGCAGAATCGCCACGAAGTAGACGCGTCGCGTGCCGAAACGATCGGCCAGCCAGCCGGACGCGGGCGTGAGCATGGCCATCGTGAGCGAATAGGAGACGACGACCGGCTGCATGCGCAGCGGATTCTCGCCAAGGCTGGCGGCCATTGCCGGCAGCGCGGTATTGACGATGGTGGTGTCGAGCGCCTGCATGAAAAAGCCCGCCGCAACGATCCATAGCAGGGCGGTGAGCGTCTTGTCTTGCTTCATGCGGCAGAGGACGGCGCGCGGCGACAGGCCACACGTCGGAGAAGAATTAAGCGAAGGCAGAATTCTAGCGCGCTTTCATCGGACGTCGCACGGACGCATCGATGCACGTTTTGCAGCAATCGATGCGTCTAGCGCATCCGCGCATCTGCACGTCTGCGCCTTCGCGTCGTTCAGGCCGTCGTATTGACGTGGTTGCCGGTCGGACTCATGAGCGCCAGAATCTGCGCCTGAATCGACATCGCCTGCGCAGACAGTGCGTTGACCTGCTGGAGCTTATCCTCGGGCGGCAGACGGTCGTCGTTGCGCACTGCGTCGAGCTGCGCCATGACCTTGGCGAGCATCTCCTTGAGCTTCCTGATGGTCTGTGAGGCGATGTCGTCGCCGGTGGCGCCCGCATCCGCTGCGGCCTGCGCCTGCCCTTGCTGCTTCGCGCTTTGGTTCACCGCGCGCAGGTCCACGAGCGTCCGGTCGCCGAGACGGCTGATGCCGTTGCTCTCGGCGCTATCCGTCGTACTGGTCAGGCCCGTGGTATTGCTCGCATCGGTCTTGCCAGCCGCGTTCGCGCCCGCAGCCGACGCAGCCGACTCGGCGACATCGGTCGCGTTCGTGCCGCCCGCCGGCTGGGCAGCGGTCGAACCGGCGGCTTTCGTGCCGGCCTGCGCCGCCTGCACCCTGTCGGCCTGCTGTTGCTGGATGTGCGACTGCCAGCGCTCGAGCATGCCGGACGTGGCGCTGCTTTTGGTCGGAATAATGATGGTCATGGAGGGAGGGGCTCCGTGAAAAATTCGAAAAGTAAGTCTTCGAAAGTATTACGGTATATTGCACGGCCTTCTTTAGCCTGGATCCCGCTCGCCCCCATCGGCATCCGACCTGCATGGCGCTCGATTCAGACCAGATAACCGGAGATGCCATCCCATAACAGCTTGATCGCCGTGACCACCAGCAAGCCGTAGCAAGCACGGTAAACCTGGCGTTGATCCAGCCTCGCATGAAGCCGCCAGCCGGAGAACACGCCGGCGGGAATCGCAAGCAGGCAGATCCCCATCAACGCCCATACCGATCCGGTCGGGCGCACCAGCAGCAGCCACGGCACCGCCTTGGTCGCATTGCCCACGGTGAAGAACAGGCTCGTCGTCCCCGCGTACACCTCCTTGCTCAGACCCAACGGCAGCAGGTACATCGCCAACGGCGGGCCGCCCGAGTGCGCGACCATCGTCGTCACGCCCGACGCCACCCCTGCCGTGATCGCCTTCGGCGTCGAGCGCTCACGCGTGACCTGCTTTGCGCCCGAGAGCAGCCACAGCCCCACGAACATCAACGTGATCACGGCCATCACGATGGAAATCGCGCGATGGTCGAGCACGCGAAACACCCCGTATCCCAAGGCAATGCCCGCGAGCAACCCGGGCACGAGCCGTACGAGATCCGGTCGCGACCATGTCGACGGCTTCCAGTAACGCAGCGCGAACAGATCCATCGCGATGAACAGCGGCGCCAGCAGACCACCGGCGCTTACCGGATCCATGACGATCGACAGCAGCGGAATGCCGACGATGGAGAAGCCACCGCCGAACGCCCCCTTCATGAACGCAATCAGGAACACCGCAGCGAACGCAACGACGATGGTCATCACCGTCAACTCGGGACCGGACAACTGGGGCAGCGTCATCACATACTCCCTGCCCGCGCGGGACAACGGCCGTCACGCAATACACCCACGGCGAAAGATTCGAGCAACCACGATAAAGCCAACACGACGCATCTCCTTTGAACGAATACGCCGGCCGCGCAAGAAAAAAGGGGCAACGATACGGACACGGTGCAGCGGCAGGTGCAATCAGAATGCTCCGATGTTAAAGTCGGTGCAATTAAAACATTGCTCTCGGTGCAATATATGACGAAAGCCGATTATCTGGGGCTCGCCGACCGGGTCGCTGCGGACATTGCGGCTGGCACGCTGAAACCGGGCGATCGCCTGCCGCCGCAGCGCGACTTCGCGGACACGCATGGGATTGCGGCGTCGACGGCCAGCCGCGTCTACGCCGAACTGTTGCGGCGCGGGCTCGTCGTGGGTGAGGTGGGACGCGGAACGTTCGTTTCGGGGCAGGCGCGGCGAGGTGTTGCCGCGCCGGGTGAACCGCGTGGCGTGCGCATCGATCTGGAGTTCAACTTTCCGATCCTTCCGGCGCAATCGGCGCTCATCTCCAGGAGCCTTGCCGGGCTGGAGCGACCGGCCGATCTCGAACTCGCGTTGCGACCGGCCACGAGCGGCGGCACGCTCGCCGTGCGCCACGCGGCGGCGGCGTTCCTCTCGGAAGGGTCATGGACGCCCGCCCCCGACCAGTTCGTCTTCACCGGCGCCGGCCGCCAGAGCATCGCCGCCGCGCTCGCCGCCGTGGTGCCGCCGGGTGGGCGATGCGGCGTCGAAATCCTGACTTACCCCTTCATCAAAGGCATCGCCGCGCGCCTCGGCGTCTCGCTCGTGCCGTTGGCGATGGACGAAGGCGGGGTGCGCCCTGAAGCCATACAGAGCGCACACCGTGAAGGGCAACTCTCGGCCATCTATCTGCAACCGACGATTCAGAGTCCGCTGGGCATGACCATGAGTCCCGCGCGACGCGCCGACCTGCTACGCGTGGTGGAAAAACTCGATATCACCGTCATCGAAGACAACGTGTACGGATTTCTCGACGACGCCACGCCCCTCGCCGCGCACGCGCCCGAGCGGTGCATCGTCGTCGACAGTCTGTCGAAGAAGGTCGCACCGGGGCTGAATCTGGGGTTTCTGGTAACGCCCCCGCGACTTCGCGAAAGTGTGATGGCGGCGGTGCGCTCGGGCGGCTGGGCGGCCCCGGGTTACGCGTTCGCCGCCGCGCAACGCATGATGAGCGATGGGACCATCGCCGAACTCGTACGGCTCAAACGTCTCGATGCGCAGGCGCGGCAGCGCATCGCCGCCGACTGCCTCGCCGGCTTCGATGTGCGCACCAGCGGCAAGAGCTATCACCTGTGGCTGACACTTCCCGCACACTGGCGCTCGCAGGCGTTGGTGGCCGCCGCGTCTCGCCACGACATCGGCCTGACGCCATCGACCACGTTCGCCGTCACGCCCGGTCACGCGCCCAACGCGGTACGTCTGGCGCTGGCCGGCCCGAGCATGGATCTGCTGGATGCGGGTTTGCGCACGCTCGCCGGCATTCTGAATGCGAGAGAAGACGACTTCGATCTGACGGAATGAGCTTCTATGACGAGCGGCGGCGAGCGGCGGCGAGCGGCGGCGAGTCAGGCACGAATCGCGCGGTAGCCCACGTGCTCCAGATGCTCGAATTTGTCCTCGCCCGACGTGTCCGGCTTGTGCGCCTCGTCGGCACGGTCGTCGTCTGCCAGGGCGTCGAGCCGAATCGCCGCGTGCACGAGCGCGATGTGCGAGAACGCCTGCGGGAAGTTTCCGACCTGTCGCTCATGCGTCGTGTCGTACTCCTCGGCCAGCAGGCCCACATCATTACGCAGCGACAGCAAACGCTCGAACAGCGTGCGCGCATCCCGCTGACGGCCGATCATCACAAGGCAATCGACCATCCAGAAACTGCATGCGAGAAACGCACCCTCGCCTGCCGGGAGTCCGTCGTCCACCCGGCTCGTGCGATAGCGCTGCACCAATCCGTCCTGCATCAGCTCACGCTCGACCGCTTCGATGGTGCCGATCACCCGGGGGTCGTCCGGCGGCAGAAAACCGACCAGCGGAATCATCAGCACGCTCGCATCCATCTCCGACGATCCGTACGCCTGCATGAAGGCATTGCGGGTCTTGTCGAAGCCGTTCGCGCACACGTCGGCGTGGATTTCTCGGCATCGTTGCCGCCAGCGATCCACCGGCCCCGGCAAACCGAATCGCTCGGCCGACTGGATCGCTCGATCGAAGGCGACCCACGCCATCACCTTCGAGTAGGTGAAGTGCTGGCGGCCGCCACGCACTTCCCAGATCCCTTCGTCCGGCTCGCGCCACACGGTTTCGAGATGCGCCACGAGTTTCGTCTGAACCTCCCACGTGGCGTCGTCCGGCGGCAGTCCGCCCAGACGCGACTGATGCAGCGCATCCATCACCTCGCCATAGACGTCCAGTTGCAATTGTCCGACGGCGCCATTGCCCACGCGTACGGGCTTCGACCCTTCATAACCCGGCAGCCAGTCGACTTCCCATTCCGGCAACCGCCGCTCGCCGGACAGCCCGTACATGATCTGGACCTGCGACGGCGCCCCCGCCACCGCGCGCACCAGCCAGTGACTCCAGTCACTCGCTTCGGTGTAGTAGCCACCGAGCATGAGCGCCTGCAATGTCAGCGTGGCGTCGCGCAGCCAACAATAGCGATAGTCCCAGTTGCGCTCGCCGCCCAGTTGCTCGGGCAACGATGTCGTGGGCGCGGCCACCACACCGCCCGTCGGCACGAACGTCAGCGCCTTGAGCACGATGAGCGACCGCCGGATCGCGTCGGACCATCGCCCGTCGAGCTGACAGCGATTGGCCCATGTGCGCCAGTAGCGCTCGGTATCGGTGAGTGCGGCGAGCGGATCGATCTCGCGCGGATCGGCATGATGCGACGGCACACGCGAGAGCACGAACGGCACGGTGTCGCCCGCCTTCACGTCGAAGCGCGCGCGCAGGCTGCCCGGCACATCCTGAATCTCGACAGGCGTGCGCATCACGACCTTGTCCGGCCCGGCGACGAGGCGCATGCCCGGCCCCGTCGGATCGTCGCCGTCCAACGCGCGCGCCCACGGCACCGACGCCCCGTAGTCGAAGCGCAGAATGAGCTCCATCGACATCGACACCGTGCCATGCACGCCCTTCACCAGACGCACGAGGTCGGCGGCGCCGTCGCGCAACGGCATGAAGTCGATCACGGCGACGCAGCCTTCGACCGACTCGAAGCGTGTCTCGAGAATCAGGGTGTCGTCGTGATAGCGACGCGTGCAGGTCGCACGCGGGTCGTCGGGGGCGATCTTCCAGCGGCCATGTTCCGGGCCGCCGAGCAAGGCGGCGAAACACGCCGGGGAATCGAAGTACGGCCAGCAAAGCCAGTCGATGGAGCCGTCGCGCGCCACCAGCGCGGCGCTTCGGCAATCGCCGATCATTGCGTAATCTTCAATGCGTGCCGGCATGCTCACCTCGCGATCGGGAGAGGAACGATGTCCCGCGCGACGTATTCGTCGAGCATCGCGGGAGCGCAAGCGTATGAACCGACATGGTACGCGCGTCGCACATAGGCGACCATCTTCGCCGCAATGAAGCGAGTGATTTGCCGGGGATTCTGCCAAGGGTCATGCCTTCCCTCCTTACGACGATGCCGTCGGGTCAGATGAATCGGTGGCCGGACACCTCATTGTCACGACCGGCTAGAAAAACCGACCGGCCACCGAGAGGGAAGTTCTGACGAATTGCCGTTTGACGCGTCAACTCGCGGCGAATCCGCATGAGAGACGCCACACATACATCAGACGTTCACTTGCGCGGCCGCCTCCAGGGCATGCACCGCTCCCTGCGCGACCAGATCGCGTACCTGCCCCGCATCGAAACCATAGTCGGCCAGCACGTCGAAGGTGTGTTCGCCGAGCCGTGGCGCAGGCCCGCCGGTGCACTTCGGGGTCTGCGAAAAGCGGATCGGCAGCCCGATGCTGCGCGTCGGGCCATCAGACGGATGGACGGTTTCGACGACCATCTCGCGCGCCACGATCTGCGGGTGCGACACCGCCTCCGAAATCGACAGGACCGGTCCGACCGGCAAACCGACGGCATCGAGCCACTCGACCCAGTGCGCCGTCGTGTCGCGCATCAGATAAGCGGTAAGGCGCTCGACGAGTTCCTCGCGGTTTGCCGTGCGTCCGGCGTTCGTGGCAAAGCGCGCATCGCCGGCGATTTCGGGCGCGTCGAGCACCTGAAGCAGACGCTCGTAATTTGCCTGGTTCGCCGCGCCGATGTTGATCCAGCCGTCCCGCGTACGAAACGCCTGATAGGGTGTGCTCGTCGGATTCGCCGAGCCGAACTTCGGCGGATTTTCGCCGCTCGCAAAGAAGTTCGCCGCCGCCCAGTACATTTGCTGAAACCCGGCTTCGAGCAGCGACGTGTCCACGACCTGTCCTTCGCCGGTGCGCAACCGGTGTGCGTAGGCGGCCGAGATGCCGAGCGCCGCCAGAATGCCCGCGTTGATGTCCGCGATCGGCGAGCCCGCCTTGATCGGCGCCTGCCCGGGCTCGCCCGTCACGCTCATCAGACCGCAGAGCCCCTGCGCGATCAGATCGAAGCCGCCTTTGTCCGCGTAGGGACCGGTGCGTCCATAGCCCGAAATCGCGCAGTAGATCAGCCCCGGGTTCGCCGCACGCAGCGTCTCGTAACCGAGGCCGAGCTTCTCCATCGTGCCTTTGCGATAGTTCTCGGTGACGACGTCCGCACTCGCGAGCATCTTGCGCAGCACGTCGCGACCGCCCTCGGTCTTGAGATTGAGCGCAATGCCACGCTTGTTGCGATTGAGCATCATGAAAGACGCCGATTCACCGTGCGCGAGGATCGGCGCGAAACGACGCGCGTCGTCCCCGTCGATCTTCTCGACCTTGATGACGTCGGCCCCCATGTCCGCAAGCATCATTCCGCACACCGGCCCCGACATGATGTGCGACAGCTCGATCACCTTCACGCCTTGCAACGGGCCGGTTTTGCTCGTGCCGCCGCCGGCGGTCTCACGCCTCTCGTTCATCTCAGCGCCCCTCGAAGACCGGGGCCGTCCTCGCCAGGAACGCGCGATAGCCGGCCTGAAAATCGGCAGTGCCGAAACAGGCGAAACCTTCGTCGATCTGCGCTGGCGTGAGCGGTTTGCCACTGACCAGCTCTCGCACGAAGCGCTTGTGCCAACGGGCGACGAGCGGTGCGCCGGCGGCAATCCGATCGGCGCTTTCAAGCGCCTCGCGCGTCACGTCGGCATCGGGCACCACTCGCGTGACGAGCCCGATGCGCTGGGCCTCCTGCGCATCGAAAATCCGCCCTTCCAGCAGGATCTCCAGCGCCTTGGCCGGACCGAGCAACTGCACGAGCCCGGACAATTCCGCGTGCGCCATCACGAGCCCCAATTTGTTGATCGGGGCGCCAAAGCGGCTCGACTCGCCGCAGATCCGGATATCGCAAGACGCCGCGATTTCCATACCGCCCCCCACACAAATACCGTGAATCATCGCGACGAGCGGCACCGGGCAGTTCGCCAGCGCGTCGAGTGTGCGATGCATCAGCGCACCGTAAGCACGGGCTTGCCCGACATTCGCGCGGTCCGTCTCGAACTCCGCAATGTCGTTGCCCGGCGCGAACGACGTTTCTCCCGCGCCGCGCAGCACGATGCACCGCACGTCCGGCGACTCGGACAACGTCAGAATGGTGTCGCCTAACGCCTGCCACATCGGCTTGGTCAACGCGTTGAGCTTCTCGGGACGGTTGAGCGTGACCCGCGCGATCGCGCCGTGTCGCTCGGTCAGAACGGTCGATGTCACATTGCCTCCTTGCATCGCCGGCGCGCACCCTATGTCGTCCGGCATGTGATTTTTGGCATACCAATTTTGAGTAAACGATAAAATCACCAGCATCTCGTTGGCAAGCTGCAATCGAAAAAATCAGGGTAAACATGGAATTTTTGCCAACGAGCGATTGACCTGGTGATGTTCCACCATCAAAATTGGCATTCCATTTTTGAAATCGTCGCGCATGACTGCCTCCGCCTCGCTGAACGCCGCCGCCTACGAAGCCCTGAAAGCGCGCATCGTGCGCGGCGACCTTCGCCCCGGCGCACCGCTCTCGGAGCGGGCGCTGTGCGACGAACTCGCGGTATCGCGCACACCGCTGCGCGAAGCGCTCAAGCGTCTGGCGAACGAGGGGCTGGTGGAGATTTCGGAGACACGGCGCGCGCGCGTGGCGCGGGTGAGCGTGGACGAAGTCGTGAATCTGCTCGCCGTGATGGCGGTGCTGGAAGGACTTTCCGGGGAACAGGCCTGCGAGAAGGCGTCGGAGGCCGATCTGGACGCCCTGGCGGGCTTGCAGCAAGACATGGAAGCGGCGTACGCGCGCGCCGATCACGCGGCCTATTTCGCGCTGAACCAGCAAATTCACCTGAGCATTCTGCGCATGGCGAACAACGGTCCGCTGGCCGAATACTTTCACAACCTCAACGCCCGGTTGCGCCACGTGCGCGAGCGTCTGACGCCGACACCCGAGCGCTGGCGTCAGGCCGTCGACGAACACGCGGAAATGCTGGCGTTATTGCGCCGGCGAGACGGCAAACGTCTGCGCACGCTGATGGAAGCGCACCTGCGCAGCAAGACGGACGCTTACGTTGCCGCCATGCTCAACGAAGGGCTCGTGAGCATGAACCGCGCGGCCTGATACCGCGCGCTCGGACAGACACGGGTCAGGCGGCAACGCGCACGTTCGCGAGCACGGCAGCGCACTTTGCCATCAGATGCCCGCGCAACAGCCGACCGAGCGCGGCACCGTCTCGTCGATGCAACGCCTGCAACATCTGGACATGTTCGTCGATCGCACGCTCCCACTTGCCTGCGTGCAGGTTGGAGCGAAAGCGTAGCGCCTGAAGCCGTTGATTGACGGACTGATACATCTGCGTGAGCGCAGGATTGCGCGCCGCCGCATTGATGCGGTCGTGGATCCGTTGATTGCAGTCGAAGTAGCCGGACAGATCGCCGTTGGCATAGCAGGCGTCCATGGCGCTGTGAAGCTCCTGAATCTCGTCGACCTCCGCCTGCGTGATGCGCTCGCACGCCAACTCGCCGGCGAGTGCTTCGAGGCCGCTCAGCAACTCGAAGGCATCGGCGATATCGCTCGCGGAGAGCGTCACGACGCGGGCGCCGCGATTGGGCAGCAGATCGATCAGACGCTCCACCGCCAGCATCTTCAGCGCCTCGCGCAGCGGCGTGCGCGACACGCCCAGTTGCTCGCACAGCGCGCGCTCGTTCAGATGCGCCCCCGGCGGCAGCAGCCCTTCGGTAATCATCTTGCGCAAGCGATCCATCACGGCCAGATGCAGCGCCTGGCGGCTGATCGGCTGGCTTGCCTGATTCGCGCCGGCGTCCGGCGGATGGATGGTGTGGTCGTGTACGGCGTTCAAAGTCACGGAGTGCATAGGCTTGCCCTGGTCATTCGTTTCGGGAAGAAAGACAACGACTGCATGCACAGCACTTTCGCGAGCGACGACGATCCTAATCCATGCCGCGCCGCTCCTGAAACCACGCAATATTTCTCGGACCAAGACACATTGTTACGAAATATTACGAAGCTCGATTCTCGCAGATCGACGTCGTTTTGACTACGTTGTGTGGTGTTTTCACTGAGAACGCGACATGTTCGCATCGCAGCGCAACATCGCTTGAATTTTGTATACGATGTGGGGCGACACGCGCCCGGCAACTGACCGGCGCATCGCCCTTCCCTCAGGAGATTCGCAAGATGTTCGAGACCCAACCCGCCGTCGAATCGCTCGCTCGCCTGCTCGCCGACACCCGTCGCGGCGACACGCCCATCGACTCGCCCGCCGAGGCACTGATCCCCGTCGACGCCGACGCCGCCTATGCCGTGCAATTGCGCACGCTCGATCTGCTCGGCGACACGATCGCCGCGTGGAAAGTCGGTGCGAAAACGCCGTCGGATCTGCCGAACTGCGCCCCGATTCCGGCGACAGTGGTCGGCAATGCCGGTGGCACGCTCGCGCTCGACGACTTCTTCCGCCCCGGTCTCGAACTGGAAATCGCCTTCCGTCTGGCACGCGACATCAAACCGGGCCGATACGACGAGCGTGAGGTGATGATGTTCGTGGACGACATGCTGGCCACCATCGAAATCACCGACAGCCGTTTTGCCGACAAGGGGCTCGACAGCCGCTTCGTGCTGGCCGACCTTCAGAACAACGGCGCCCTCGTGATCGGTAGCGGCCGCAGCTACGACGCGAGCTTCGACTACCTCAAGCCCAAGGCCGTCTTCACCCTCGCCGGCCGCGACATCACCCCGGCAAAGGTATTCAACACCGGCGGCGATCCGCGCGCTCTGCTCACCTGGCTGGTGAATCACAACGGCAAGCGCGGCATCACGATGCGCGCGGGCGCGATCGTCACATGCGGCTCTTACGTCGGCATGATCCCCGCCGACGGCCCGGGCGAGTTGCGCGGCGTGATCGACGGTATCGGCGACGTAGCCGTCACGCTGACGTAAGCGCATCTCTGCCCGCATCTATCCCCGCATCTCTCCCCGCATTACGCCCCAGGTTTGCTGCGCCCCCGATCCTCAGTCCTTCGCGGACGCCGGCGTCGGGGCGCGTCCGTCTGCACCGGCGAGCATCTTCGGGGCGAGCAGCGCGATCGGCACGATGCACAGCAGTCCGGCCCCCAGCGCCACCGGCAAGCTGATACCGTGCGCGATCGCGCCGATCAGCACCGGCCCGATCAACAGCCCGAGGTAGGCAAGACGCGCCATCACCGCGATGGCCTCGGCGCTCGCCATGCCGGCGCTGCGCGCCACCTCGCCCGACGCGGCGAACATCACCGGCATCACATTCGATAAACCCAGCCCGGCCAACGCAAAGCCCACGACGGCCGCCGCCGGTTCACGCCAGAACAACGCCAGCAGCACACCGCCGACACACAGCAGACTGCTCACGCGTAGCAAACGCGCGCCGCCCATGCGCGCGCGCACGGGGTCGCCGCCGAAGCGTCCGGCCGCCATGCCGACGGAGAATGCCGCGTAGCCTGCACCGATCCATGCGCCCTGCGCCGACACCACTTCGCGCATGTACACCGCCGTCCAGTCGTACATCGCGCCTTCCACCACCAACCCGAGGAACGCCAGTACGCCGAAGCCCGTCAGTTTGCGATGCAATTGACGGCGAGACGCCTCGCTCAATGCGGGCGGCGGCGTGCGCTTCCCGGCAGATGCCGTCACGTCCTGCGCATTCGCGACCGGCGCTTCACCGGGCAGCATGTCCGGTTGCATGAAACGCGCACCGACGACGATCACCACGGCGCAGCCAAGGGCCGCCATACCGATATGCCATTGCGGCGATCCATGGTGCGCGAGCCACGCCCCCCCGACGAGCGCACCGGCCATCCCGCCGAGGCTGAAGCATCCGTGCAGCGACGCCATGATCGGCTTGCGGTAACGCGCTTCGAGTGTGGCGGCCTGGGCATTCACGGCGACATCGTATGTCGCATTCGCCGCACCGTAGAGCGCGAGCCATCCCACGAGCGCCCAGTAGTTCGGCATCGAGAGGATGAAGGCGCTCGTGAGCGCCAGCGCAATCCCCGAATGCAGGCTGGCGCGCTGGCTGCCTGCACGTCCGACCCAGCGCGCCATGCGGGACATCGTGACGATGGCGCCGCCGGCCACGGCGAACATCGCCACGGACAGGCTGGCGTCGTTCAGGTCGAACATCGCCTTGACGGTCGGCACGTGCACGCCCCACGTCGCGTAAAGAAATCCGCTGCAAAACAGCAATGCCATCGTTGCCGCACGCGCAGGCCAAAAGCCCGTGCGCGGCTGCGCAATATCAGAAGTCATCGAGATGGAAAGAAATACAGACATGACGCGGCAGAGACTTCTGCGTTGTCGATTGAAGAGGGAGGGTGCGAGCCGTCAGCGTTGCGGAACGCGCAATCGATGTTGAGAATTTTAGCGCACTCTACGTGACAGTACAGTGTGTCTTTCGCAACATCGCTGCCGAAGTGCGGCGGCGGCGCATCAATGTCACGGTGAAAAAACCGGGCTGAGGCGCCTCGCACCGGACAGGCCGCCGAATCGTGAGACGGCATCGCGCACACGGCTCACGCACAGGACTTATCCACCGTTTTTGTTCACAACGCTGTGGACAACGAACGGAACACGTGGCTCAAGCGCTTGATCGGATTGAGGTTTTCGCGGGAGGCGATCAGACGACGGCACTCGCAGGCAAATCGTCTGCGAGTGCCGCCGGTTTATCCACAGATTTTGTGTTCAAGTCTGTGGACAAGTCCTTGATGAGGGAAGGCAAGTCGTTGATTCGAATCGAGGATTCAGTTGATCGTGCTCGCCGCAGCAGTCTGCCCCGGCTCGATGGCCAACGCGAAACCCTTGTTACGCTCGCGCACCACGCGGTGGATCAGTTCCCACACGGTATGGGCCACCGGCGAGAGCGAGCGGTTCTTGCGGCGCACCAGCACGATGTTGCGCTCAAACGCGGGCAACAGTGGACGCACCGCGAGCGTGGAGTTCTCCGGCAGCGGCAACGCCAGCGGCGGCAGCACGCTCACCCCCAGCCCTTCCTGCACCATGCGGAAGATGGTGCTCACGTGCCCAAGCTCCTGCGTGATGGTGCCTTGCACCTTCTGCGTCGTGAGTGCGCGATCGATGAGCGGACGGCTGCCCGAACTCTGGTTGAGCAGCACAAGGTTCTCTCCCGAGAGCTCCGACCAGTGCACGGCCGCCTGCGCCGCGAGCGCATGATCGCTACGGCAAACGAGACAGAACGGCTCGCTCATCAAATGCTCGGTCGTCAGATCGTCGGCGCCTTGCGGGGCGACCACGATACCGAAGTCGACGTCGCCCGCACGCACGCTGTCGAGCACCGCGCGTTGCATCTGGTCGACGAGCGCGAGTGCGATATCGGGATACGTGGCCTGCGAGGCCAGCAGCACGCGCGGCATCAATGTCGCGGAGATAGTCGGCGCGGCGCCGATGCGAACGCGCCCCGTCGTGCGCGCTTCCGCGCCGTGGGTCTGAAGCAGCGCGATCTCGAGCTCGTCGAGTACGCGATCGAGGTTGCCCGCGAGCGTGACGCCGGCGTCCGTGAGCGCGACTTCACGCGTGGTGCGATCCACCAGACGCAGGCCCAGTTGCCCTTCCAGCTCATTGATGCAGCGGCTGATGGCCGGTTGTGTCAGGCCGATCTCGGCGCCCGCGCGGCTGAAGTTCTTGCTGCGCGCCACGACCATGAAGACCTTGAGTTGTCTCAGCGATACGTTCATAAAGGTCCTGCCAATAAGTTGACCCACGCGCCATCGAAATGGCGAAGGCGCGCCGCACACGGCGGCGCGCCCCATACACGTCTTCGATCAGGCCGCCGCCTTCACCATCTCCTCGACGACCTTCTTTGCGTCGCCAAACACCATCATGGTCTTGTCGAGGTAGAAAAGATCGTTGTCCAGCCCGGCGTAACCCGCCGCCATCGAACGCTTGTTGACGATGATCGTCTTGGCCTTGTACGCCTCGAGAATCGGCATGCCGGCAATCGGCGATTGCGGATCGTTCTTCGCCGCCGGGTTCAC
>NZ_CABPSB010000013.1 GCF_902459655.1 Pandoraea anhela | reverse complement strand
GCGAGTTCGGCCAGACGGACGTGGTGCTGGTGCTCGGCGCGAACGACGTGGTGAACCCGGCGGCGAAGAACGATCCGCAATCGCCGATTGCCGGCATGCCGATTCTCGAGGCGTACAAGGCCAAGACAATCATCGTCAACAAGCGTTCGATGGCGGCGGGTTACGCCGGGCTGGACAACGAACTCTTCTACCTCGACAAGACCATGATGGTGTTTGGCGACGCAAAGAAGGTCGTCGAGGAGATGGTGAAGGCGGTGGAATGACGGGAAGTCGTCGCCGACGACATCGAAACGCGCCACTGAACGAAGCATTGCGGCAGATTGCGCCCCCTTGAAGCACGAATGGCGCCACCACCGATGCCGCCGTCGGTGCATTAGCACGGTCAAGACTGTCAAGGCGGTCCGTAGTCTCGGGGCGACGAATTTTCGTCGCCCCCCCCCGAAGCGGGGCTGCACGCCATCACGGGGTGCAGCCCCGCGCTACAATGCGCGCTCATCACCGCTTCCGAGTCCCGCATCATGACGCTAGGCATCGTCGCCGCCCTTCACGAAGAAATCGCCGATCTGCTCGCGGAAATGGCTCCCGGCGCGCGCGTCGAACACATCGGCATGCGCGACTATCACGTGGGCAGATTGCACGGTCACGACTGCGTCATCGTGCTCGCCCGTATCGGCAAAGTCGCGGCTGCGGCGACGACGGCTGCGCTGATTCATCGCTTCGACGTAAGCGAAATCGTCTTCACGGGCGTCGCCGGCGGCCTCGCACATGGCCTGTCGGTCGGCGACGTGGTCGTCGCCGACACGCTCACGCAGCACGATATGGACGCGAGCCCCCTCTTCCCGCGCTTCGAGATCCCGCTGCTCGGACGCGCCTCGTTCGACGCCGAGTCCGCATTGCGCGACGCCCTCGCACAAGCCGCGCGCGACTGGCTCGCCGAGGAAATGGCCGCCCGGGTGAGCGCCGGGCTTCGCGAGGCGTTGCGGATGACCGCGCCGCGTGTGCACGTCGGACAGATCGCCAGCGGCGACCGCTTCGTCTCCAGCGCCAGTGAAGTCACGCGACTGCGCGACCATCTGCCGCAAGCGCTGGCCGTCGAGATGGAGGGCGCTGCCGTCGCGCAGGTGTGCCACGAGTACGGCATTCCGTTTGCCGTGATGCGCACGCTCTCCGACGCCGCCGACGACACCGCGCATGTCGACTTCCCGCGCTTTCTGCGCGATGTCGCCAGCCACTATTCGCACGGCATTCTGCGGCGTTTCCTGACGTCGCGCCCCGCATAGTTCGTCCGCACGCGCCACGCCGTCGCCCCCGTTTGGATACTCCGGCGGGCGAACTCGACATCGCCTGTCGAATTCCTTTCGGACAATGTCGCCTCCCACATTGTCCGCAGGAGACATCCGATGAACGTAGACCATCAACCGGCGGCCGGCGCACAGCCGCTGAATCTCAGCACACCGGTTCTGGAACCGATCTACCGGTCGCTCTGTTGGGTGGACGTCGTCAACATCCGGGCGCTCAACCCGAAATGCAATCCGACGAAAGCCGCGATGGCCGCCGCCGCCGTGCATCCGGACAGCGTCTTCGGGCGAGAGGTCGAGCGCTACATCGGCAAGACGACGGTCGGCCAGCCGGCACGCAACGCAGAACAGGCCACCGCGCTGCGACGCCTCTCGGTTCTCGAAGATCATGAGATCACGCTCGATGCACTCAGAGATACCGGACTGCCGACCGATCTCGCCGTCGATCTGCTGCGTCGCCTGATCCCGCGCCCGACCGGCTGGACGATCTTCGAGCGGCTCGCCGGCACGCCGACGCTCGACACGTGGGCGCACTCGGTGCTCACGCGTGACGAGAATGTCCACGTCGCAGACGATATCGTCACGCTGCGCATCCTCCAGACGTTCGGTCACGATATCGCCGTGCCATGGTCGCTCGACACGACCAACAAGTGGGTGTACTTCTACAGCGCCGCGGGCGATGCGAATAGTCATCTCGCGCGCGTGCTCGACATTGCCACGCTGGATCGGCCGAACTGCTACGCGATGCGCGACGCATGCCGCAAGGCGTATCAGGCGCTGGCCTACTGCCATTACGGCGCAGGCGGGCAAATCTGGCCGCACTGGGAAGCCACGCGCGACATCTGGCAGATTCACCCCGATCAGCGCGAAGGTATCGTCATCGACGACATCGTGAGCCACAACGCGATCACATGTGACACGGAGCGGTGGCTGCGCAATGTGACGACCGTGGGCTGTCTCGATGTGTCCGGGTACTCGCCGCGTACCGGCGCCGACTACGAGAGCGATTTGTCCGATCCGGAAAACGTGGCGTGCGACGCGCGTCGGGCACGGATCGCACCGAGCGACCTGCGCGAGCGTCTGGCCGTCACGCCGGCGCACCGGCGCGCAGCGCAACGCGCGGCCTTGCCGCCCCCGCCGCCGCCGCCCGCGCATCGCTCACACTCGGCCCCTGCCGCCACGGATCGGTGAGGGAGTGCATCGTTGCCGCCCACGCATACCGCCCCAAGGCAAAAGACCGGCGCATGGCCGGTCTTTTTCGTGGAACCCAAAGATGAGCGTGACGGCTTACGCGTCGCCGCCCTCGCGCTGCGCCTCGCTATCGCCCTCGCCCCGCTCGACTCGCTTGCGCACGGAACCCGCGATCAGATCGAAGCGGAACAGACGGCATTCGAGCGCGCCGTTATAGAGCGGCGTACGACGCGATTCGCGCAGACGCATCTGCCCCGGCAGGCTCATGTCCGCCGTGAGCAGGAATGCACTCCAGCCGGTGAAACGCTGCTTGAGTACATCGCCGAAGGCGCGGAAGAACGCCGCATCGACACCGTCCGGCTGATTGCGCTGGAAAGCGCCGCCGCGATTGCCGTGCATGTCGAGCGAATCGCCGTCGTCGGCATCGCGCGGCGCACGACGGCCGCGCACTTCGATACGTTCGCCATATGGCGGGTTGGCGACAATGATCCCGGGACGATCCACCGGCGGCGACATATCGCGAGCGTCCACCTGCTTCAGGCCGATGTCGCCCACGCCGGCGCACTCCAGATTGGCGCGAGACTTGAGCAGCATGTCGCCGGAAATATCGCTGCCGAAGATCGTCGCAGGCGCGCCACGCACGCGGGCGTCGCGCTGGGCGTCGGACGCCTGCACCTTGAGCGATTGCCATGCAGTGATGTCGTAACCCTTGAGCTTCTCGAAACCGAAGCGACGCCCGGCGCCCGCCGGCACGCCGAGCGCGATCTGCGCGGCTTCCGCCAGGAACGTGCCGCTGCCGCACATCGGGTCGTACAACACCATGTCGGCCGCCGTGTCGGTGCGCCAGCCCGCGAGCCGCAGAATGCCGGCGGCAAGGTTCTCGCGCAGGGGCGCCGCGCCCTTGTCCAGACGCCAGCCGCGCTTGAACAACGGCTCGCCCGACGTATCGAGATAGAGCGTTGCGTCGGTCGCGGTCAGGAACGCGAACACGCGCACGTCAGGCTGCGCGGTGTCGATGTTCGGACGCGCACCGGTCTTCTCGCGCAGGCGATCGCACACGGCGTCCTTGACGCGCAGCGTGACGAATTCGAGACTGCGCACCGGCGCCTTGATGCCGGTGACGTCCACCCGCAACGTCTGCTGATAGCCGAACCAGTCCTCCCAGCGCTGACGCAGTGCGAATTCGTAGATGTCCTGTTCGGTGCGATAGCCCTGCTGCGCCACACGCAGCAGCACCCGGCTGGCGATGCGCGAATGCAGGTTGGCGGCCATGCCAGCCGCCCAAGGGCCTGCGAAGTGCACGCCACCGGGCACCTGTTTGCCCACCGAAATCGGGGCGAGACGCCCCAGTTCTGCCAGTTCGGCGGCAAGCGCCTCTTCCAGTCCGCGAGGACAGGGCGCAAAGAATTCGAAGGAAGCCATGTGGATGCGTACGACCGGCGCGCGAAGCGCCGGTTGGGGGAATAAACCGCTATTGTACGCGCGCGGAACCGGCCGACGTCAGCGGTGCGCCGCCGGGGCAGGCGGCGAGCTTGTGCAGCAGCGTTTCCACAATGGCGTCGGGCGACTCGCGGATGTCGATGATCAGCGCGTCGCGCGGCTCCTCCAACGTGTTGAACTGGCTTTGCAGCAACGCCGGATCGAAGAAATGGCCCGAGCGCGAGGCCAGACGCTCGCCGATCACCTCGGGTGCGCCCTTGAGGTAGACGAACACGACGTCGCCATCGTGCTCGCCGAGCACATCGCGGTAACGGGCACGCAACGCCGAGCATGCGAACACATGATGACGCCCCGCCACCCGGCGCGCGACGATCGCCTCGCGAATCGCAGCGAGCCACGGTGCGCGGTCCTCGTCGTTGAGCGCCTCGCCACGACGCATCTTCTCGATGTTCGCGGCGCTGTGAAACGAATCCGCGTCGGAAAACCCGCAGCCCAGCCGGTCGGCAAGCTTCTGCCCGACCGTACTCTTGCCGCTGCCCGATACGCCCATTACCACGACGATCATGGCTCGTCTCCTTGTTCCGTGCCGACTCGCGTCGGCGTGTTGCTCTTGCTGCATGCCCGGCATCGCCACCTCAGATCACCGTTGCGAGGCCGAGCGTCAACAGAAGCGCCACGACAGAGATGATCGTCTCGCAAACCGTCCACGTCTTGAAGGTCTGCGGCACGGTCATGTTGAAGTACTCCTTGACCAGCCAGAAACCGCCGTCGTTCACGTGCGACAGGATCAGCGAACCCGCGCCCGTGGCCAGCACCATCAGTTCCGGCTTGACGGTCGAGCCGGCGGCCGCCGCGATCGGGGCGACGATACCGCAGGCGGTCGTCATGGCCACCGTGGCCGAGCCGGTCGCGATACGAATGAGCACGGCCACCAGCCAGCCCAGCAGCAGCGGCGAGAGGTGGGCGTTCGTCGCCACGTCGACGATCGCCTTCGACACGCCGCTGTCCATCAGGATACGCCCGAAACCGCCACCTGCGCCCACGACCAGCGTAATCGTTGCGATCGGCGCCAGACACTCGTTGGTGAACTTCAGGATCTGGTCGCGATTGAAACCGCGTTGCTTACCGAACGTGAAGAAGCTCACGAGCGTGGCGATGAGCAGCGCCATCACCGAATTGCCGATCAGACGCAGGAAATCGTTGGCGAATGTCTTCGGTGCGAAGAACAGATCGGCCCAGCTGCCGATAAGCATCAGAATGACCGGCAACAGGATCGTGAACAACGTGATGCCGAAGCCCGGCAATTGATGCATCGGACGGTCTTCGTCGACGAACTGCGCGAGCAGCGGGTTATCCGGGTTGGGCACCACATAACGCGCCATCAGCTTCGCGAACAGCGGACCGGCAATCGCCGCTGTGGGAATGCCGACGATCAGGGCGTACATGATGGTGTGACCGATGTCCGCGTTGTATGCCGTGACCGCCAGCAGCGCCGCCGGGTGCGGCGGGATCAGGCCGTGCACGACCGACAGACCGGCCACCATCGGAATGCCCACGAGCACCATCGAGGTACCGGTGCGCTTCGCAACGTTGAACGCAATCGGAATCAGCAGCACGAAGCCGACTTCGAAGAACACCGGCAGACCGACGATGAACGCGATCACGACCATCGCCCAGTGCACGTTCTTCTCACCGAAGAAGCCGATCAGCGTGCGCGCAATGCGCTCCGCCCCGCCGGACTCGGCCATCATCTTGCCGAGCATCGTCCCGAGACCGACCACGAGCGCGATGTGCCCCAGCGTGTTGCCCACGCCCGTTTCGAATGCCTTGACGATCCCGCCCATGGGCATGCCGACCGCCAGCCCAAGCACGAGCGAGACGACGATCAGCGTAATGAACGGATTCAGTTTGAAGCGCGCGATCATCAGAATCAGCGCGATTACCGCGACAAGCGCGTACACCAGCAGCAAGTTGCCTTGCACCGCGACCATGGGGGGTCTCCTCGTTTGGCTAGATGGGCGGATGCCCGTTGGGCTCGCGCCCGCTTATTGGAATCCTCGTGGAATCCTCTTGGAATCTTGAAATCCTGCGCTTCGATAACGCCGGCGTACCTCGTCGTTGTTAGCTCGCCGTTGTTACATCGCCTTCGTTACATCTCCACCGCGTGACGACCTCGATCGACCGCCCGCAAGCCTGACGCGTCAGCCACGCGGCAGGGCGCTCGCCGCGCGCGCCAGACGCGTTACGCCGTCCCAGTCCTTCGCGTCGACCAGCGCCTTGGGCGTCAACCACGAACCGCCAACACACACCACGTTCGGCTGCGCCAGATACGACGGCGCCGACTCGGCGCTGATGCCGCCGGTCGGGCAGAAACGCACGTCGCGGAACGGGCCGTACAGCGCCTTGAGCATGGGCACGCCTCCAGAGGGCTCGGCCGGGAAGAACTTCACCGTCTCGTAGCCGTCGGCCAGCGCCGCCAGAATGTCCGAGGGCGTCACCACGCCCGGCAGCAGCGGCAGACCGGCAGCCCGAGCCGCCGCGCCCAGCGCGGGCGTGTACCCCGGCGACACGCCGAAGCGCGCACCGGCGGCCACGGCCTGCGCCATTTCCTCAGGGCGCGTGAGCGTGCCCACGCCGACGATCAGGTCGTCGGACAGGGCCGCCACGTGACGAATGACGTCCATCGCCGCCGGGGTGCGCAGCGTGATTTCGAGAACTCGCACGCCGCCCGCGAGCAGCGCACGCGAGACCTGCTCGCCCTGCTCGACGTTATCGAACTGGAGCACCGGAACCACGGGGCCGGCACGAACGATGTCATTGATGTCCATTACGTTTTCCTTGAATGCTGTGACGTCTTGCATGTTGCCCGTCTAGCGCCACCTGCGCACGTCGAGCCTTGTCGCGACTCGTCACTCGGTACCGAAGAACACGGAAGCGCCGGTCTCCGCCGCGCCCACGGCCGCACGCATGTGGCCGAAGAGCAGACGTCCGGTGTCGTCGCCCGAAACCGGTACCGGCGCGATTTCGCGCGCGGCCCATTCCTGCGGCGCGACCTCGGCGTGCAGCATGCCGGCGTTCGCGTCGAGCACGATCAGGTCGCCGTCGCGCACCCGGGCGAGCGGTCCGCCGCCGGCCGCCTCGGGCGACACGTGAATCACGGCGGGCACCTTGCCCGAGGCGCCCGACATGCGGCCGTCCGTCACGAGCGCCACCGCGAACCCTTCGTCCTGCAAGACACCGAGCAGAGGCGTGAGACGATGCAGCTCCGGCATGCCATTGGCGCGCGGCCCCTGGCCACGCAACACCACGACCACGTCGCGACGCAGCTCGCCCGCGTCGAACGCGGCCTGGACCGCTTCCTGCGAAGTAAATACGCGTGCCGTTGCGGCCACGCGCCGATGTTCCGGCTTGACCGCCGACACCTTGATGACGCCCCGCCCGAGATTGCCGTGCATGAGCCGCAATCCGCCATCGGGGGCGAACGGCTCGGCATGGCCGCGCAAGACGTCACGATCACCACTGTAGGCGCTCCCCGCACGCCATGCCAGCCCTTCAGGCGACAGCCACGGCTCGGCGCGGTAGCGCGACAAGCCCGGCCCGGCCACGGTCTTCACGTCGTCGTGCAGCAGGCCGGCGTCGATCAATTCACCGATCAGGAAGCCCATGCCGCCCGCCGCGTGGAAGTGGTTCACGTCGGCCTTGCCGTTCGGGTAGACGCGCGCCATGAGCGGCACGATGGCCGACAGCGCGTCGAAATCGTCCCAGTCGATGACGACCCCGGCCGCGCGCGCCATCGCCACCAGATGCAGCGTGTGATTGGTCGAGCCGCCCGTGGCGAGCAGGCCGACGATGCCATTGACCACGGCGCGCTCGTCGACCACATGGCCGATGGGGGTGTAGTCAGGGGTGTCGGCGCCGATGGCCAGCACGCGCGCGAGCGTGGCATCGGTCAGCGCATCGCGCAGCGAGGTGTGCGGATGCACGAAGGCGGCGCCCGGCAGATGCAGCCCCATGATTTCCATGAGCAACTGATTGCTGTTGGCCGTGCCGTAGAACGTGCACGTGCCGGCGCTGTGGTATGCCTGCGATTCGGATTCGAGCAGTGCGTCGCGGCCGACTTGCCCCGTGGCGTACCACTGGCGGATCTTGGCCTTTTCGTCGTTCGACAAGCCACTCGCCATCGGACCGGCGGGCACGAAGATCGTCGGCAGATGACCGAACTGCAAGGCCCCGATCACGAGACCCGGCACGATCTTGTCGCACACGCCGAGCATGAGCGCCGCGTCGAACATGTTGTGCGAGAGGGCGACCGCCGTGCTCATCGCGATGATTTCGCGCGAGAACAGCGACAACTCCATGCCGGCGTTGCCTTGCGTGACGCCATCGCACATCGCGGGCACGCCGCCGGCGACCTGCGCCGTTGCGCCGAGCTTGCGCGCAGCCTCGCGCAGACGCGCCGGATATTGCTCGTAAGGCTGATGCGCCGAGAGCATGTCGTTGTAAGCGGTGACGATGCCGACGTTCGGGCGACGCTGCTCGCGCAGGATCAGCTTGTCGTTGGCGGGCATGGCGGCGAAACCGTGTGCGAGATTGGCACAGGACAGCGCCCCGCGCTGCGGGAAGCGGCCGGCGCTGGCGTCGATGCGGGCCAGATATGCGGCACGCGTGTCGCGGCTGCGCGCGGCAATGCGCGCAGTGACTGCCATTACGGTCGGGTGCAGGGGCTTCGTTTGCTCGGACATCATGCGAAAAGGTTCACGCCGGGAACGGCATTGCGATGCCCCGAAGCACGGGCCGGGTGCCGGCGGCGTTCAGCCGGGATCCGGGCGGGTCGGGGGCAATTGGGAGCGGAGTTTAGTAGAAATTCTACATCCCATCAATCGAAAGACCGCCCTATTCGGGGTTTTACTGAGTCACATCCAACACTTACGGCATTTTTTGCCGTATCGAGAAACATCAATTCATAATGTGGAATGTCGTATTTCTGTAGTTTTTGTACATTTTCATACGTCATCAAGGGACGATCAGCGTGTACACGAGCGGATGCTGCGGCGCTTGCGGGTGCTATAGTGGGCGCCTGACAAGCCGGTTCCGTCACGGATTCGCCGTATTCGGCCCGTGACGCCACGCCGGCGCCATACTGTTGAAACGGGGGAACGGGGGAACGGGGGGAATGACGCGCAACGGCCCCGATCGGCCCCTGCGCTGCGCGTCTGCTTTTGTTGGTGCTTGCCTGCCATGCTTAACCGAATCAAAGCCACGCTGACCCAGTTGCGCCCCTCCGAGCGCAAGCTCGCGACCTATGTGCTGGACGCCCCGCGCGAAGTCGTCGACCTGTCGATGAACGAACTCGCCGAGCGCGCCAGCGTCAGCCAGCCGACCATCGCCCGCTTCTGCCAGGCCGTCGGATGCAGCGGCTACCGCGAATTCAAGATTCGTCTGGCGCAGGGTATCGCGCAGGGTGTGCCTTTCGTGCACCGCGACGTGCGGCCGGACGAACCGGTGCCGGGCATCGCGAGCAAGGTGCTCGATCGCACCATCGGCAGCCTCATGCAGGTCCGCAACAACCTCTCGCCCGACAGCGTCGGACAAGCCATCGCGCTGCTCGCCACCGCGCGACGCATCGAGTTCTACGGCGCGGGCGCGTCGGGCATCGCCGCGCAGGACATGCAGCACAAGTTCTTCCGGCTAGGCGTGCCCGCCGTGGCGTATAGCGATCCGCACGTCTACGGCATGTCGGCCGCGCTCCTGGGGCAAGGGGATGTGGTCGTCGCGATCTCGAATACGGGACGCACGCAGGACCTGCTCGAAGCTGCGGCGCTCGCCCGCACCGCAGGGGCCAGCGTGATCGCCATCACGCACAGCAATTCGCCGCTGGCGCGGCAGGCGTCAGTGGCGCTGTTTGCCGACGTCGACGAAGACACGGACGTGTATTCGCCGTTGACGTCGCGCATTGCGCATCTGGCCATCGGCGACGTGCTCGCCGTGGGGATGGCGCTGCGGCTCGGCGACCGGTTGCCGTCGCAGCTCGCCCGCGCGAAGGAAGTCATCAATCGTCGGCGCACGGCCAACGACGCGAAGTAGTGCGCGTTGCCGCGAGAAGTGCAAAGCGACTGTGCAACGACTGAACACGGCTGAACACGGCTGAACGCCGGGCGAGACGGAGCGGGGGCGCGAGGGCGTAACGAAAGCGCGGCGTGACGTACGCCGTACCTCGTCCGCGCACCGTCCCCACGTCAAGCACATCGGTTCACGGCTGCCGCGCTTGCGGCTTCACCACCGGATTAACCACCGGATTAACCACATTATGCAGCGGCTGGCCGGTCAGCGCCGCGATCAGGTTGTCGGCAGCGCACGACGCCATGGCATAACGAGTCTCGTGCGTGGCCGAGCCGATGTGGGGCAACGCCACCACGTGCTGCATCTTCAGTAGCGGCGAGTCGACAGAGACCGGCTCACGCTCGAAGACGTCGAGACCGGCCGCGCGCAGATGACCGCGCGCCAACGCGTCGATCAGCGCGGCTTCGTCGATCACCTTGCCGCGTGCGGCGTTGATGAAGATCGCACCGCGCTTCATCTGCGCGAACTCGTTGGCGCCGATCAGGCGTTCTGTCGCAGGCGAGAGCGGGACGAGCGTCACGACGAAATCGGACTGGGCCAGCAATTCGGGCAGCGTGCGGTGCTCGGCGCCGTAGGCCGTCTCCGCCGCCTCGTTGCGCGAGCGATTGCTGTACAGCACCTTCATGCCGAAGCCCAACGCCGCACGACGCGCCACCGCACCGCCGATACGGCCCATGCCGACGATACCGATCGTCTTACCATGCACGTCGGTGCCGAAGTGGGCTTCGCCGAGACTCCCCCTCCAGCCGCCGGCCTTGACGAGTTCGGCCAGTTCCACAACGCGCCGGGCGCTGGCGAGCACCAGTGCGAACACGGTATCGGCCGTGGTTTCCGTGAGCACGTCGGGCGTGTTCATGAGCACGATGCCGCGACGCGTGAGATCGGGCACATCGAACTGGTCGTATCCCACCGAGATCGTGGCCCATGCCTTGAGTTTCGGGGCGCCGTCGAGCAGTGCCGGGGTGGCGTTCACGCCCACGCCGATGGCGCCGTCCGCACGGCCGAGCGCCGCCGCGAACGCGGCGCGATTACCGTCGTTCACGCCGTCGAACTCCGTGAGCGAGAAGTGCTCGGCCAACCGTGCGCGCACGTCCGGCGGCACGCCCTTGTACAACACGACTTCGGGACGGCTCATGGGGCGCGCTCCTTGGGCGACGACCGCCGCCTCCGCGCAGGTTCGCCGAAGGGCAGCGGTCGAAATATCTGGCGATCGGATCGGCGCAGGCTCAGGCCGATCGCCCGGCCTGCAACTGCGCTGCCCGGACGGTGACGGTTGCAACGTCCGGCGATCGGATCGATGCGAACTCAGGCCGTCTTACCGTCGACCTCACCGGCTTGCGCAAAGGCGCGCTCGAGAAAATCGAGGCGGTCCTGGCCCCAATAGGGCTCGCCTTCGAAAACGAACCACGGCGCGCCGTACACGCCGGCGCTCGCGGCGTCATTGGTGTTGGCGTCGTACGCCGCCTGAACGCTCGCGCCGTTCGACGCCGCGAGCAGCGACTTGCCGTCGAGCGACAGGCTATCGGCGATGGCTTGCAGCGTGTCGTCGTCGGCAATGTTGCGTTCGTCGACCCACAGCGCCTTCGAGACGGCGCCGATCAGTTCGAGCGCCTTGTCCGTGCCGTGCGCGAGCTGCGTCGCAATCACGAGGCGGGCGGACGGATCGCCCGACACCGGGAAAAACCGGGGCTGAAGATTAAGCGGCACGCCCAGATACTTCGACCAGCGCGCCAGTTCCACCAGACGATACGCCTGACGCTGCGGTGCGCGCTTGGCGAGCGGCAGGCCACCCGACCCGTCGAAGACGCGTCCGAGATCCATCGGCTTGAGTTGGATCTGCACGTCGTATCGACGCGCCAGCGCCACGAAACGCGCATGTCCGAGATAGACATAGGGCGACTGCGTCGCCAGAAAATACTCGCAGGTCAGACTCACGGCAAACTCCTCTTCCTATGGATGGTTGGCGCTTATGGTTAGCGCTGTTGCGGTATGACGACGTGTGTGATGGGTGCGATGCCCATGACGGCGCTTGCCTGAACGGTCACGGCATCACACGGTAGCGGGCCGACAGGCAGGCGCGCCGCTCAGAACGGCTTGACGACGGCGAGAATCACAGCGCCCAGCAAGCCCATCACCGGAATCTCGTTGAAATAGCGATACCAGCGATGCGAGCGCGTATTGCGCCCCGTTTCGAACTTGCGCAGCAAACTGCCGCAGGCGTGGTGATAGCCGATCAGCAACACCACGATGAGAAGCTTGGCGTGCAGCCAGCCGCCGGAGCGGCCGATGCCGTAGTACAGCCAGAGGATCAGTCCGAAAGCGAGCGCGGGCACGGCCAGGATCGTCATGAAGCGATACAGCTTGCGCGCCATGAGCAACAGACGCTGCGTCGCCGCCGGATCGCTCTCCATCGCGAGATTGACGAAAATGCGCGGCAGGTAGAACAGACCGGCAAACCACGAAGCGACGAAAACGATGTGAAGCGCTTTGATCCAGAGCATCGGGGCAAGTGGCCCGGGGCAGGCCGTCGAATAATATTGAACAGGAAGCAATGTACAACAATCTGCCGCCTCGCGACGTTCAACGGGCCTCGTCACCCCCTCCCGGCCCTGCGGCATATCGACGCGACCCGCAGGTGCCGGCGAGCCCCGCCGCACAACCGCCCGGACGCGGCCCGTAGGCACGCCTGCCCAGGCCCTCCCATGCCCTCCCATGCCCGCCCATGCTCGCTCACCCCCGGCCATGGCCAACGAGAACACCTCCTCTCGGGGAGGGTGGTAGCTGCCCTGTTGCGCTGCGTCGTGCGCGCGCCGTCAGTCGTGCCCCCATCACGGCCCCACCGTCTTGCATGGCGAAACAGACTGCAACCAGTGAATCCATCGACGTCCATCGACGACTTCGCGCCATGCCCCGGAGCGGCTGTGCCAGAATACGGGCCATACTGGCTTTTTTGCCCACATCGGCGCAGTCCGCCGATCATCGGCCCCCGCATGAGAATTCTTGGCATCGACCCCGGCCTGCGCGTCACCGGTTTCGGCGTGCTCGAAAAGCACGGCAACCGTCTGCAATATGTGACGAGCGGCGTTATCCGCACCGGCGACGGCACGCTGGCCGCCCGCCTGCGCATCATCTTCGAGAGCGTGGCGGAACTGGTCGACACCTACCAGCCCGATCAGGCCGCCATCGAAAAGGTGTTCGTCAACGTCAATCCCCAATCCACGCTGCTGCTCGGTCAGGCGCGCGGTGCGGCGATCACGGCGCTGTCGGTCGGGGGGCTGGAAGTCTTCGAATACACGCCAATGCAGTTGAAGCAGGCGGTCGTCGGTTACGGGCGCGCCCGCAAGGAACAGGTGCAGGAGATGGTCACCCGGCTGCTCACGCTGACCGGCACGCCGGGCAAGGACGCCTCCGACGCGCTCGGCGTGGCCATCTGCCATGCACATAACGGCGACACCTACGCCGCGCTGGCCGAGGTCGCCCCGGCGCTCGCCGCCAAGGGCTTGCGCGTCAAGCGCGGGCGGCTGGTCGGCTGATCGGGCGAGCGTCCGAAGCGCTACAATGCAGCCATGATCGAAACCGACAAACTCGCCGCCGAGCGCATCATCGCGCCGACCCCGGCCTCGCCCAACGAAGAAGCCTTCGAGCGCGCGCTGCGCCCCAAGCTGCTCGACGAATACGTCGGCCAGCGCAAAGTGCGCGACCAGCTCGAAATCTTCATCGAGGCGGCCCGCAAGCGCTCGGAACCGCTCGACCACGTGCTGCTCTTCGGCCCGCCCGGTCTGGGTAAAACGACACTCGCGCACATCATCGCCCGCGAAATGGGCGTGCATCTGCGCCAGACGTCGGGTCCCGTGCTGGAGCGTCCGGGCGACCTCGCCGCCCTGCTGACCAATCTCGAAGCCAACGACGTGCTGTTCATCGACGAAATTCACCGGCTATCGCCGGTCGTCGAGGAAATTCTGTACCCGGCGCTCGAGGACTACCAGATCGACATCATGATCGGCGAGGGGCCGGCGGCGCGCAGCGTCAAGCTCGACCTCCAACCGTTCACGCTCGTGGGCGCGACGACCCGCGCCGGCATGCTCACGAATCCGCTGCGCGATCGCTTCGGGATCGTGGCGCGTCTGGAATTCTATTCGGCCGAAGAACTCGCCGGCATCGTGCGACGCTCGGCCGGGCTGCTCGGCGCGGTGATCGCCGACGACGGCGCGTATGAAATCGCCCGCCGCGCGCGTGGCACGCCGCGTATCGCGAACCGACTGCTGCGCCGCGTGCGCGACTTTGCGGAAGTGAGAGCCGACGGCCGTATCACCGCGGCGGTCGCCGATGCCGCGCTGTCGATGCTCGACGTCGACGCCGTCGGTTTCGACGTAATGGATCGCAAGCTGCTCGAAGCCGTGCTGCACAAGTTCGACGGCGGCCCGGTGGGCGTCGATAACCTGGCCGCCGCCATCGGTGAAGAGCGCGACACGATCGAAGACGTCATCGAACCGTATCTGATCCAGCAGGGCTTCCTGCAACGCACCCCGCGCGGACGCGTCGCCACGCTCGCCGCCTACCGTCATTTCGGACTGGCCGCCCCCGGCAGCGCACCGGAGAGCGGCTCGCTCTGGTCGCCAGACCCGACGACAGGCAAGTAGCGGCGCACACCGCCCCGTCCTGCCCCCCCGTCATTCGCCCGGCACGCCGCGACGTCACATCGTCCCACCGACCACCGCTCGATATGGCCTCGCACGATGACCTGCCCACCCCGCCGCCCGCGACGCCCCTGCGTCCCGCCGGGCCGGTCGTGGGCGTGTCGGGACGCTTGCGGCACGCCATCGCCATGCGCCTCGTGAGCCTGACATCCGGCCCCGGCGCCCCCCGCCTGAACTACGACACCCCCGACGGCGATCCCGGCCTCTTCGGCCCGGACGCCGCGTGCTGGCACGTGCACGGCGATTTCACGTCGATGATGATCGGCGGCGTCAGCGCACTGCTGCTGCAATCGCTGCACCCGCTGGCCATGGCCGGAGTGTGGGACCACTCGACGTTCCGGGAGGATGTGATGGGACGCCTGCGCCGCACGGCGACGTTCATCGGCGGCACGACCTTCGGCAATACCGCCGACGCCGAAGCGCTGCTCGAACGCGTGCGACGCATCCATCTTCAGGTCAAGGGGACCGCGCCCGATGGCCGGCCTTACGCGGCTGACGATCCGGCGCTGCTGACGTGGGTGCATGTCGCCGAAACGTCGAGCTTCCTGCGAAGCTACCTCGTCTACAAGAATCCGGCGTTCTCGCGCGGCGATCAGGACCGCTATTACGCGGAAGTGGCGCGCATTGCGACGGCGCTCGGCGCGCACGACGTGCCGACGAGCGTGACGCAAATCGACGACTATCTCGAATCGGTGCGGCCTTCGCTCACCGCGAGCAATCGCACGGAAGAAGTCGTGCGCGTACTGCGTAACCTGCCCGCACCGTTTGCCGGCGCTCGCGTATTCAGCGGACTGTTGTTTCGCGCGGGCATCGATCTGCTGCCGGACTGGTCGCAGGCGATGCTCGGCTTCGATGAACGGGCGGCACTTCGCCGTCTCACGGTGCGGCCTGCCGTACGTCACATGGCGCAGGTGGCGCGCTGGTCGATGCGCAACAGCGTGGCGCATCGCGCACGGCGACGCGCGCTCGCCCCACCGGCCGTCGAGATCACCAAGCCGTCGTGGGAACGCTAGGCGCCGACGCGCGCTCGCACGCTACCGTTCCACGCCTCACACCACACGCGGGTCGACGCGGTCGTCGGCGGCGGCATGCACCGGCTTGTCGTTGCTTTCGTCGCGTACGGCGTCGTCCAGATGGGTCACATCTCCCCAGCTCAGCACCTGCCATCGCTCGCCGTCGTAAGCCAGACGGTTCACGCTAGCATTGAGCAACGGATACGCACGCGGTTCGGTCAGCGCGAGCCCCGTCGCAAGCCGGTAGCAGCAGTCCAGCACACCGCCGTGCGCGACCAGCCCCACGCGCTGCCCCGCGTAATCGCCGAGCAATTGCGTGACGAAATCGGTGACGCGCGTATAGAAGCCACGCATCGATTCGCCACCGGGAATGACAAAGTCCGGATCGCGCGTCTGCCAACGCGCGTAGTCCTGCGCAAAGTCCGCCTGAATCTCATCGGGCACGCGCGTCTCGAAAGCCCCGTAGTGGCGCTCCCGAAGCCGCGCCGTGCGCACGAGCGGCAAACCGCATGCGCGCGCCACGGGCTGCGCCGTCTGCACGGCGCGCTGCAAGTCGCTTGTCAGCAGGTGATCGAACACGCTGCCATGCGTCGAGACCTCGCGTTCGATCCGCGCACCGAGCAAGACCGCCTGACGTTCACCCTCGGCAGAGAGCGGAATGTCGGTGTGCCCCTGAATCCGCTTGACGCGGTTCCAGTCGGTCTCGCCGTGGCGAATCAGGGTCAGCGTGGTGGTCGTGCGGGTCATCGATGCAATCGCGTAGTGAAGGATAAGACGCCGGCGGCTCGCCTTCAGCGCGCCTTCGGATTGAGCGTGTAGGTGCCGGTCACGCTGGCGCTGCCCAGCACGTGCGGCTGGATGGCCGCCAGCACGTCGTTGCCGTCGAAGCGGCCGTCGAGCGGCACGCGGGCCACATCCAGCGCATACACGGTGAAATGATAGTGGTGGACGATCGTGTCGTTCCACGGCGGGCACGGGCCGTCATAGCCGTAGTAATCGCCCTTCATCGAGTCGTCGCCCGCGAACCAGGCGGTGTAGTCGTTCACCCCATGGCGCATGCCGTCGAGCGCATCCGGGCCGAACTTGCCACGCGGTGTGACGTGATTGCTGTGGCTCGCTGCCGGGATCTCGCTCGCAGACGCCGGCACATCGACGAGCACCCAGTGGAAAAAGTCGACGCGCGGCAGGTCCGCCGGCACCTCGCGGCCTTCCTTGTTGACGTCGTCGCCCCGGCTCGGCACGTCGCTATCGGTGCAGACGACGACGAACGAGCGCGTACCGGCGGGCACGTCGGACCAGGCGAGATGGGGGTTCTTGTTCTGCGACAGCGCGACGTGCGACTGTGCGTCCGGTTTGCCGAAGGCGAATTGCGCGTCGATCGCGGCGTTTTCGGCAAACGAGTCACTCCAGACTTTCATCAGATACTCCCAAGCTGTGAATGTGAGAATTCGTACCCGACGACGGTATCACACCACTGCGAATCGCGTGCGCTCAGCCATGGGCTTCAGGACGATTCCGAGCGATTTTCGGGATGACGAGAGATCGGGGGGAAGCCGTCGAGCCGCGCCACCGCGAAGCCTCGGTGTGCGGCCTCGGCCGCCGTCAACCGACGGCAGGCAGCGACGGCGGCGCCTTGCCTGCGCAGACCGACGCCGATATCGGTTCAATATCGGATCGACATCCCTCGGGCAGCAGGCGGACGCCGGGCGAATTCAGACCGCTTCGGGCTTCGTCTGCAACCAGAACGTCACCGGTCCGTCATTGACGAGCGAGACGCGCATATGCGCCCCGAACTCACCGGTTTGCACGATGGGATGACGCGCTCGCGCCTGCGTCACGAAGTGATCGAAGAGACGCTTGCCGTCTGCCGGACTGGCCGCGGGCGTGAAGCTCGGGCGCGTGCCGCTGTTGGTATCGGCGGCGAGCGTGAACTGCGAGACGAGGAGCAGAGCGCCGGCCGTGCCCGTGCCGTCGGTCTTGCCGTCGAGACTGGACACGCTGCGGTTCATCTTGCCCGCTTCGTCGGAAAACACGCGATAACCGAGCAGCTTCGTGAGCAGCTTGTCCGCACTTGCCTCGGTGTCGCCACGCTCGGCGCACACGAGGGCGAGCAGGCCCGGACCGATCGCGCCGACGGTGCGGCCATCGACCGTCACCGCCGCTTCGAGGACACGTTGAATGAGCGCAATCATCCCGTTCGTTCAGTCGATGCCGGCGCTCAGGCGAGCGTCACGCGGGCGAAGCGGCGCTTGCCCACTTGCACGACATAGGTACCGGCGTCGATCTTCGCCCCCTTGTCGGACACGACCTCGCCATCGATACGCACGCCACCCTGCTCGATGTTGCGGTTGGCTTCGGACGTCGAGGGCACGAGACCCGCCTGCTTGAGGAGTTGGGCAATGCCCAGCGGTGCGCCTTCGAGGGAAACTTCCGGAATATCGTCCGGCACGCCGCCCTTGGCGCGCGCGTTGAAGTCCTCGAGCGCGCGCTCGGCGTCCGCCTGCGAGTGAAAGCGCGCCACGATCTCCTGACCGAGCAGCACCTTCACGTCGCGCGGGTTACGGCCGCCTTCGACATCTTTGCGCAGTTGCGCAATCGCTTCGAGCGTGCGGAACGACAGCAGCTCGTAGTAGCGCCACATCAGGTCGTCCGAAATGCTCATCAGCTTGCCGAACATTTCGCTGGGCTTCTCGCTGATGCCGATGTAGTTGTTCTTGGACTTCGACATCTTCTCGACGCCGTCCAACCCTTCGAGCAGCGGCATCGTCAGAATGCACTGGGGCTCCTGGCCGTACTGCTTCTGCAATTCGCGGCCCACGAGCAGGTTGAACTTCTGGTCGGTGCCGCCGAGTTCGAGATCCGACTCCAGTGCGACCGAGTCGTAACCCTGCATCAGCGGGTAAAGGAATTCGTGGATGGCGATGGGCACGCCGCCCTGGAAACGCTTCGTGAAGTCTTCTCGCTCGAGCATGCGCGCCATGGTGTAGCGCGATGCGAGCTTGATCATGCCGTCCGCCCCCAGCTTCATCGACCATTCGCTGTTGTAGCGGATTTCGGTCTTCTCGCGGTCGAGCACCAGTGCGGCCTGTTCGAAGTAGGTCTTGGCGTTCGCCTCGATCTGCTCGCGGGTGAGCGGCGGACGCGTGCTGTTACGCCCCGACGGATCGCCGATCAGCGACGTGAAATCGCCGATCAGGAAAATGACGGTATGCCCCAGATCCTGCAACTGGCGCATCTTGTTGAGCACCACCGTGTGGCCGATGTGAATGTCGGGCGCGGTCGGATCGAGACCCAGTTTGATGCGCAGCGGCTTACCCGTCGCTTCGCTGCGAGCCAGCTTCTGCAGAAACTCTTCTTCGACGAGCAGTTCGTCGCAACCGCGCTTGGCAATGGCCAGGGCAGCGCGGGCGGCATCGGTCACGGGGTACTGCTTTTCCGAGGTGAGTGCGTGTTCACTTGTCATAACATCATTGTCCAGACGGCTTCAGGGGATTCCCTTATCCCGTCAGTAAAGGCGGAGGCAGCGGCGGGTCTGCTATAATTGCCGCTCAATTCTCGGCTCGGGCCGAAGCGGCGCCGGGTTGCCCCGGAAATTCCGGCAGGCAATCTCGAAGCGTGTCGCTCCGCCCGGGCTATTTTCGTAAGTTGCGCAGAATTTTACGTGATGTGGCCAAGACTCCGTGATTTTTTTGCGCGTGAACTGCTGACCCTGATCGATCCCACGCAGCCAAAGCACCGTCGCAGAAAGGTGCAAATCGTGGCGACGGTCGGTTCGGCCCTGACGTTGGGAATGGTGACCGCTTTCGGCGTGGCGCCGATGGTGCCGGATTCGGCACGTAACGGTGCGAGCGTGACGTTGCCGCTCACCTTCCCCGACCTGGCCAAACAGATCCAGCAGCTCGACGCGCACTCCCAGACCTTCATTCACCAAGTGGCGCTGCGGCGCGGCGAAACCCTCGGCGACATGCTCTCGCGGCTGTCGATACAGGATCCCGCTGCCGAGAAGTTCATTCGTGACAATGCCGTCGCCCGACGTCTGATCGGCGTACCCGCAGGGCAGGTCGTGCAGGCGGAAACCGACGATGACGGCAAGCTCGTCTCGCTCTCCACCGTGCTGTCCACGGGCAGCGCCGCTGCCCAGCAACTGGTGATCGAGCGTAACGACGCCGGCCGTCTGCATGCCCGTATGGAGCAGTTGGCGAACGACACCGAATGGGCCATGCGCTCCGGGGCAATTGCCGGCAACTTCTTCACCGCGATGGACGATGCGGGCGTGCCCGACGCCGTCGTCGCGCAGATGGTGAACATCTTCTCCGGCGTGATCAACTTCCAGCGCGACGTGCGCCGGGGCGATCGCTTCCGCCTCGTGTACGAAGTGGTCAAGCAGCAGGACCGCACTGTGCGTACCGGCCGGGTGCTCGCCATCGAGTTCATCAATCAGGGCAAGACGCATCAGGCCATCTGGTACGCCGATCCGCAGGGCTCGCCCGATGGCGCTTACTACGGCTTCGACGGTCGTAACCTGAAGCAGGCTTTCCTGCGCACGCCGGTCGAGTTTTCGCGTATTTCGTCGGCCTTCGGCGGCCGCGAACATCCGTTCCAGCGCCAGTGGAAAATGCACGAAGGCGTGGACCTGGCGGCCCCCATCGGCACGCGCGTGTTTGCGGCGGGCGACGGCGTGGTCTCGTTCGTCGGCACGCAGGGCGGTTACGGCAATCTGGTCAGGATCGAACATGCGGGCAATTACGAGACGCGCTACGCCCATCTCTCCGGCTTCGGTCCGGGCATGAAGGCCGGCACACGTGTCACGCAAGGTCAGGTCATCGGCTTCGTCGGCCAGACGGGCTGGGCCACGGGCCCGCACCTGCACTACGAACTGCGTTTCAAGGGCGTGCCCCGCAATCCGTTCGCGACGGATGTGGCCGCCGTCGCACCGTTGTCGGGCAATCGCCTGAAGCTGTTCGACATGTACGCCGAAAACCTGCTCAAGCGCATCGATCTGATGCGCACCGTGCAAGTCGCCGAGCGCGATTAAGGTATGCTGGAGGCCGCACTGCGCGGGATAGCGTGCGATTCACGCACACTCCCGCGCAGCGCAGATTCCCCCTCCGGCTCTTAGTACGATCGCGCTGCGCACATGACCGACGCCCGCCCTCCCCGCACTTCTCTCGCTTCCCCGGCTTCTCCGGCCTCCCCCTCGTCCGCTCACTTCATCGGCCTGATGTCCGGCACGAGTCTGGATGGCGTTGACGGCGTGCTCGTCGCGTCCGCCGACGGCCGCGTGCTCGCCGAGGCTTATCTGCCGTTCCCGAGCGACCTGCGTGAAACGCTGATGGCGCTACAAGCCCCGTCCGAAAACGAGTTGCATCGCGAAGCGCTCGCGGCGAATGCGTTGGCAGTTGTCTACGCGGCGTGCGTGCGCGATCTGCTCGCCGCCGCCGGGCTGTCGTCTGCCGACGTGACGGCGATCGGTGCGCATGGACAGACGATCCGTCATCGCCCGGGCGAATTCGACGGTGTGGGTTACACGCGCCAGCTCAACGCTCCCGCGCTGCTCGCCGAACTGACCGGCATCGATGTGGTGGCGGACCTTCGCAGTCGCGATGTGGCCGCCGGCGGGCAAGGTGCACCGCTCGTGCCGGCCTACCATCAGGCAATGTTTTCCGATGCCGGCGAGACACGCGTCGTATGCAACCTCGGTGGCATCAGCAACGTGACGATTCTGCCTGCCACGTCGTTAGGTCAGCCGGTGTACGGTTTCGATTGTGGGCCGGGCAATGCGCTGCTCGACGGCTGGGCCGCCCGCCACATCGGTCAATCGTATGACGACGGCGGCGCATGGGCCGCCACCGGCCGTGTCGACGACGCGCTGCTCGCCGCCCTGCTCGGTGAGCCCTATTTCCGCCAGACGCCGCCGAAAAGCACTGGCCGCGACCTGTTCCACGCTGCGTGGCTCGACGCGCATCTGGCCGCTTTCCCAACGATTTCGCCGGCAGACGTGCAGGCCACCCTCGTCGCGCTCACGGCGCAGTGCGTCGCCCACGATGTTCTGCGTTACGCCCCGGACTGCCGGGCCTTCTATGCGTGTGGCGGTGGCACCCGCAATCGCACGCTCATGCAAGCTATTGCGGCCCGCCTGCCGGGCGTGAGAGTGGCGACGACCGACGCGCTGGGCATTGCACCGCATCAGGTGGAGGCGCGTGCCTTTGCATGGCTCGCCGAGCGTTGCGTGGCACGACAGCCGGGCAATCTGCCCTCCGTCACCGGTGCCAAGGGGCCTCGCATTCTGGGCGCAATCTATCCGCGTTGAACGACAGATCCGTGCCCCCGCGGCACGGAAGGCGCCAAGCTGTCATGGCGACGTTGGCGCAACGCGCAAGCGTGGGAACGTCGACGCGGGACAAAAATGGAAAAGATGAAAAGGAAAAGAAGAAAGGACCCTTCCGGGTCCTTTCTCTTACCGCGATCCGGCTGACTTCGCGTCGCTCAGACCGAGAACGAGGAACCGCAACCACAGGTGGTGGTTGCGTTCGGGTTCTTGATCACGAACTGTGCGCCGTTGATGTCTTCCTTGTAGTCGATCTCGGCGCCGACGAGGTATTGATAGCTCATCGAGTCGATCAGCAGCGACACGCCGTTCTTGTCGAGCACGGTATCGTCTTCGTTGACGTCCTCATCGAAGGTGAAACCATACTGGAAGCCCGAGCAACCGCCACCCTGCACGAAAACGCGCAGTTTCAGGTCGGGATTGCCTTCTTCGTCGATCAGTTGCTTGACCTTGTCCGCAGCGCTGTCGGTAAAGACCAGGAATGCGGGCATTTCCGTGACGGCGTCCTCAAGCAGTGCGCTCATCGCAAATCTCCATAAATCGGTTTGGTGTCATTCTAGCCCTATTCCTAAAATCGTGCCGATGGCCGAAAAATCAAGGACTTAGTGACGATAAATACCGTTACGGCAGTACGGGAATATGGGTCAGGCCCATATTCTCCGGCAAGCCGAACATCAGATTCATACATTGCACGCCCTGGCCGGATGCGCCCTTGACCAGATTGTCTTCCACCACGAGGATGACCAGCGTGTCTTCGTTGTTCGGACGATGCACGGCCATGCGCACATAGTTCGACGCGCGCACCCAGCGCGTTTCCGGCATCGAGCCTGCCGGCAGCACGTCCACGAACGGCTCGCCCGCGTAATACGTTTCGAACAGCGCCTGAAAATCGGTATCGCGCGCTTCGGGCAGGATCGTCGCGTACAGCGTCGAATGAATGCCGCGAATCGTCGGCAGCAAATGCGGCACAAACGTCAGACCCACGTCGTAACCGGCAATGGCTTCCAGACCCTGTTTGATTTCCGGATGGTGGCGATGGCCCTTCACGCCGTACGCCTTGAAGTTGTCCGCCGTCTCCGCGAGGATCAGCGACGTCTCGCCCTTGCGACCGGCGCCGCTCGCGCCCGACTTGGCGTCGGCGATCAAATGCTTCGGATCGACCAGCTTACGACCACCGGCGAACAGTGGCGCATAGCCCAGTTGCACGGACGTCGGGTAGCAACCCGGCAAACCGATCACGCGCGCGCTCTTGATCTTGTCGCGATTGATTTCGGGCAGGCCGTACACGGCTTCTTCGAGAATATCCGGGCAGGCGTGCGGCATGCCGTACCACTTCTCGAACGTGGCCGTGTCCTTCAGACGAAAGTCCGCCGCCAGATCGATCACGCGCACACCAGCGGCCAGCAATTCGCGGGCCTGCGCCATCGCCACGCCATGCGGGGTCGCAAAGAACACCACATCGCAATCGGTGAGACGAGCGTCGTCGGGCGTGCAGAACGCCAGGTCGACACGGCCGCGAAGGTTCGGATACATATCGGCGACCGGCGTACCCGCTTCCTTGCGCGAGGTAATTGCCGTCAACTTCACTTCGGGATGCTGCGCCAGCAAACGAAGCAGCTCCACACCGGTATAGCCGGTGCCGCCTACGATACCTACCTTGACCATGTCCTACCCCTTTCAATCGGAACCGCGATTCTATCAAGCTTCAACGACACTTGTGGGACGGTGACGCGGAAGAACGCCTTACGCACACAAGCGTTTTCACGGCAACCCAAAATGAAAAAAGGCCGCGCGAGGCGGCCTTTTCTGCATCCACCGAAGTGGATGTCCACAAGCACTCGGGCGATTAACGCTTCGAGAATTGCTTGCGACGGCGGGCTTTGTGGAAGCCAACCTTCTTACGTTCGACTTCACGGGCATCGCGCGTCACGAAGCCAGCGTTCGACAGCGACGGCTTGAGCGTCGCATCGTAGTCGATCAGTGCGCGGGTGATGCCGTGGCGAACCGCACCGGCCTGACCCGTTTCACCGCCGCCCGACACGTTGACCTTGATGTCGAACGTTTCGGCGTGGTTGGTCAGCTCGAGCGGCTGACGAACGATCATCAGCGACGTTTCACGAGCAAAGTACTCTTTGATCGGCTTGCCATTGACGATGATGTCGCCCTTGCCAGCCTTGATGAACACACGAGCGACAGCGCTCTTGCGACGGCCGGTGCCGTAATTCCAATCGTTTTTGTACATGGCGTGGCCCTTAGATCTCGAGCGACTTCGGTTGCTGCGCTTCGTGCGGATGATTGCCGTCGGCGTAAACCTTCAGCTTCTTGATCATCGCATAGCCCAGCGGACCCTTCGGCAGCATGCCCTTGACCGCCTTCTCGAGCGCGCGGCCCGGGAAACGCTCTTGCATCTTGCCAAACGTGGTTTCGTAGATACCGCCCGGGTAACCCGTGTGACGGTAGTACTTCTTGTCAGTTTGCTTTGCGCCCGTGACTTTCAGCTTGGCAGCATTGACGATGATGATGTAGTCACCAGTATCAACGTGCGGCGTGAATTCAGGCTTGTGCTTGCCGCGCAGACGGCGTGCCACTTCGCTGGCGACACGGCCGAGGACTTTGTCCGTCGCGTCAATCACAAACCATTCGCGCGTCACCTCTGCCGGCTTAGCGGAAAACGTCTTCATGATCGATCCAAATAAAATGCGTTTGCCCCATTAACACCAACTTCCTGCTTGTCTGCCGGCCGCGTCCTGGCGACTCGAGGTCACATGGCGCAGTCCTGTGCTTGCAGGCTCTCCCTGATGCTTTTTCCGTGGGCATTTCCGGAAAAGCCTTTGATTATACAGAAAAATCGCCCCTCCGGTAAACGGCGTTTCCGGCGGCACAAAAAAAAACCCGAACCTCAATGGGTCCGGGTTAAATCCACCAAAGGAGGAGGGTGGAGGAGACACTTGCAGCGTTGCTGTGAAGCACAACAACCAATGACTGCAGTGTAGCAAACGGATTGCTGCAACGCAAGAAAATTTATAGTGCGAAATCAAGCACCACGATATGAAATGACTGAAAATTGAGCGATATCAGTTAAATACCTTAAAAATCAATACTTTGCCGCTTAAAATCCTTTGAGATTCGTCAGCACTTTCGAGCCGACAACCTCAATGTAGGGTTTATCCCGCTCAAAACCCGATCAAAAAAAGCCAATATTGCGATGCAGCAACCTGGTGCGTAAATTGCGAGCACGCAGGTTCGCGGCGGCATCGTACGCAGGTTCGCGGAAGCCGCTACAATTTTCGCTTGAATGGGATATCGGGGTTTCAACATATGGAATGCAAGGTTAGCTGGATGGGCCCGGGCGGCATGTCCTTCGTCGCACAGACAGGCAGCGGACACATTGTCGCGATGGATGGTGCCCCGGAAGGCGGCGGCAACAACCTGGCGCCACGTCCGATGGAGATGGTGCTGGTCGGCACGGGGGGGTGCACCGCGTATGACGTGGTGATGATCCTTAAGAAGAGCCGTGCCGACGTCAAGGATTGCAGCGTCACGCTCAAGGCGGAGCGCGCCAGCGAAGATCCGAAGGTCTTTACCAAGATTCACTTTCACTTCACCGTGACGGGCCGCAATCTGAACCCGAGCGCCGTGGAACGTGCGGTGAACCTGTCGCACGACAAATACTGCTCGGCATCGATCATGCTCGCCAAGACGGCGGAGCTCACGCACAGCGTCGAAATCGTCGAAGGCTGAGCGGCCATCGCTCAGCGCGGCGACGCCAGAAAGACAAAAGGCTCCCGGGAGGGAGCCTTTTGTTTCTTGTTGGGATGCAGAGCCGGCCGATAAGCCGGATTCTGTGAACGCGACTCGCGCCGCGCCTGACAATCATTCCTCTAGGCGACACATCACTGCGCCGCTCAAGCTTCCTACCCGCAGGCTCCCGGGGGCCCCGTTGCCGGCAGCGCACGAGGCGCATGCCGCTCACCTGCCTATTTGGAATTGCTCCGGGTGGAGGTTACCGTGCCGTGTGCGTTGCCGCACGCCGCGGTGCGCTCTTACCGCACCGTTTCACCCTTACCTGATCCCCTGACTTGCGCCAGAGGCCATCGGCGGTCTGTTCTCTGTTGCCCTGTTCCGCGTCTCGCGACGGATGGCCGTTAGCCATCACCCTGCCCTATGGAGTCCGGACTTTCCTCCCCCTCCCCGAAAGGAGGCGGCGATTGTCTGGCCGACTCTGCGGGCCGAAGTGTATCACGGGCCCTTCTCCCTGGACGTCGAGGTTCCCGGACCATCCTTGCTGCCCATGCCTGGAAGGACGTCGTTCTTCCGTGCGTATGTCCGCGTATGTCCGCGTATGTCCGCACATGGCATCGCTCGCTCAGCCGGCTCGGCGCTTTTCCCGTCGCCCCGGCCGGAAGACCGATTCGTCACGATAGAACGACGGATCTTCGTTCTCAGGCCACCAGCCCGGAATACCCAGCACCGGCAACGGCGCGAAGTCCCGCGTCGTCAGCGTTGCCGCCGCCAGCGTCGGCGCGATCCGCGCGTCCAGCCAGGCGCGGCGCGCTTCGGGTGGCAAGCCGAAATAGGCCGCGGGAACGTCGACGATCCATGCGTGAGATGTCACCGAATTATAGGGGGCGACAAGCTTTTCCAGTAGCGCGTGCCCGAATGGCTGAACCTCGCAGGCGTGCCCCCACTCGGCGCGGCGTGCCAGGAACAGCGTCTGCCAGTCGAACGCCCGCAGCGCGGCCCCGAGCGAGGGATCGCTGCATGCGAAGAGCACGGCGTTCTCGTCGAACAGCGTGGCTGCGTCGCGCCACGGGTGGCGCGCACGCCGTCGGCGGCAATCGCAGCGGCCTGACGCGCATTGAGCGCCGCCTTGCCGCGCGGATAGGTCAGCCAGATCAGTGCATTGAAAAAATCGTGGAGGTTGCGCCGCGTCGGCACCCTGCCGGTCGCCGCAATGAACGCCTCGTAGGCCGTTTCTGCGGGCAGTTCCTCCTGCGCCACGAAGCACAGCGCACGACCCTGGCCACTCACCAGCGCGGCCTGCACGGCCTGTGCGGAGAGTGCTTGACGCCAGTCCTCACACGCCAGTGCCGCTTGGCCGCGAGCCGCGACCGCCGACCACCACGGCGCCTGCCAGTCGATGTCCACGAAATCGAATGCCGGCGTGGTACGCGATACCGGCGTCTCCGTTGTTTGAACGATCATTTGCGGCTTCGAATGCATCATCGGTCGACGCTTCCACTGCGATTTCCGGACCGCCGCCGACGGCAACGCCGCCAGCGCTATCGGCCTTCCCGTTGCTTCGTCCGAAGACCGGGACGAAGCAAACCCGCGGGCAGCCGACCGCGTCCGGCGGTACTGCCTCAGCCCTTGAGCTTCCAGCCCATCACTTCACCGGCGCGCAGCGGCACCACGGTGGTGTCGCCCATCGGCAGTTCGGCCGGCAGTTCCCAGTCCTCGCGAACCAGCGTGACCTTGTCGGTGTTACGCGGCAGTTCATAGAAGTCCGGGCCGTAGAAGCTGGCGAACGCTTCGAACTTGTCGAGCGCGCCGGCCTTGTCGAACGCTTCCGCGTACAGTTCCACGGCATGCAACGCCGTGTAGCAACCGGCGCATCCGCAAGCGGCTTCCTTCACGCCGCGCGCGTGCGGGGCGCTGTCGGTGCCGAGGAAGAAGCGCGGGCTGCCCGACGTCGCGGCCTTCACGAGCGCTTCGCGATGGGTCTCGCGCTTGAGCACCGGCAGGCAATAGTAATGCGGACGAATCCCGCCGGTGAAGATCGCGTTACGGTTGTAGAGCAGGTGATGCGGCGTAATCGTGGCGGCAATGGGGCCTTCGGCCTGGGCGACGTACTCGGCGGCATCCCTTGTCGTGATGTGCTCGAACACGACCTTCAACGCCGGAAAATCGCGGCGCAACGGCGTCATCACCTGGTCGATGAACACTTTTTCACGATCGAAGAGGTCGATGTCGGCGCTCGTCACTTCACCGTGTACGAGCAGCGGCATGCCGACCTCCTGCATCGCCTCGAGCGCACTGCGGCACTTGGCCAGGTCGGTCACGCCCGCATCGGAGTTCGTCGTTGCCCCGGCCGGATACAGCTTCACGCCGTGAACGAAACCCGACGCCTTCGCGCGGCGAATCTCCTCGGCCGGCGTATTGTCGGTCAAGTACAGCGTCATGAGCGGCTCGAACGTATTGCCGGCCGGGCGCGCCGCGAGAATGCGCTCGCGATACGCTGCCGCGTGTTCGGTCGTGGTGACCGGCGGCTTGAGGTTCGGCATGATGATTGCCCGGCCAAACTGGCGGGCGCTGTCGGGCAGCACGCTCCTGAGCACGGCGCCATCGCGCACGTGCAAGTGCCAGTCATCGGGACGGGTGATAGTCAGTTCGGTGGTCATGGGCGTTTTCCGGGGGCTGGGGGACGGCTCGCCCATGCGACCGCGGGTGCGAAGTGCGAAGTGCGAAGTCATGACGCGTCGACGCTACGGAGTGCCTGGGCGGGAATGTACGTGCACAGAGGCCGGTGCTATGCTTCTGTAACCCCATATTGTAACGGCTGCGGCGCTCAGACACGACGTGCGCAGCCCATCTTCGATTTGCCCGTCCCATGTGCCAGCTGCTCGCAATGAATTGCGCGGAACCGACCGACATCACGTTCTCATTTACCGGTTTCGCGGCGCGTGGGGGCGGAACGGATCACCATGCGGACGGCTGGGGCATCGCGTTTTTCGAGGACAAGGCTTGCCGTCTCTTCATCGACCATCAGGCCGCAGCCAACTCACCGATCGCCGAATTGGTGAAGAAATACCCGATCAAATCCAAAAACGTCATCGCGCACATCCGCAAAGCCACGCAAGGCATCGTTGAACTGGAGAACTGCCACCCGTTTCAACGCGAGTTGTGGGGGCGTCACTGGATCTTCGCCCATAACGGCGATCTGCACGATTACGACCCGTTCCTCTCCGGCGTCTACCAACCGGTCGGTACGACGGACAGCGAACGCGCCTTCTGCGACATCATGCAAGGCCTGCGCAAGCGCTTCCCCGGCTCGCAACCTCCGCTGGACGAACTCTTCCACGCGGTGGAAGACATTACGCGCACGATCACGCGACACGGCGTGTTCAATTTCGTGCTCTCCAACGGTCAGGCACTGATTGCCCACTGCTCCACGCGTCTGCACTTCATCGCACGCCAGTGGCCGTTCACCAAGGCGCATCTGATCGACGCCGATTGGGAAATTGACTTCGCCAAGTTCACCACGCCCGCCGATCGCGTCGCGGTGATCGCCACGGCACCGCTCACCGATAACGAAGTCTGGACGACATTCGAGCCGGGCGAACTGATCCTCTTCGAGAAGGGCGCGCCGACGCTGCGTACCGTGGTGCCGATTCCGGAGGCCGTGCGCCTGCGCAACGCGCAGAACACCGCCTGCCAGTAACGCGGGCGACATCCATAAAAAAAGCGTGCCCGAAGGCACGCTTTTTTTGTTCCGGCGCCGAACGCGATCAGTGCAGGATCTTGGCCAGGAAGTCCTTGGCGCGATCCGACTTCGGATTGGCGAAGAACTCGTCCTTCTGATCGTCTTCGACGATGATGCCCTGATCCATGAAGATCACGCGATTGGCGACCTTCTTGGCGAAGCCCATTTCGTGCGTGACCACCATCATGGTCATGCCTTCCTGCGCCAGTTCGACCATCACGTCGAGCACTTCATTGATCATTTCCGGGTCGAGTGCCGAGGTCGGTTCGTCGAACAGCATGGCGATCGGGTCCATGCACAGGGCACGGGCGATGGCCACACGCTGTTGCTGACCGCCCGAGAGCTGGCCCGGGAACTTGTGAGCATGCGCCTTCAGGCCCACGCGCTCGAGCAGCTTCAGGCCCTTGTCGCGCGCGGCTTCCTTGCTGCGACCGAGCACCTTGACCTGCGCGAGCGTCAGGTTTTCGGTGATCGACAGATGCGGGAAGAGTTCGAAGTGCTGGAACACCATGCCCACGCGCGAGCGGAGCTTGGCCAGGTTCGTCTTCGGGTCCGCCACCGAGGTGCCATCGACGATGATCTCGCCTTGCTGGATCGGCTCCAGGCCGTTGACGGTCTTGATGAGCGTGGATTTGCCCGAGCCCGACGGGCCGCACACCACCACGACTTCACCCTTCTTGACTTCAGTGGAACAGTCCGTGAGCACCTGGAACTGGCCGTACCACTTGGAGACGTTTTTCAGGGTAATCATTTCGCCAACCTCTTTTGAAGACGTTTAACCAACATCGAAACGGTGAAGCAGATCACAAAGTAGACCGCTCCGGCAAACACAATCATGGCAGGCAGCGAGCCGTCACGCTGACCGACCGAGTACGCCATGCCGAAGAAGTCGGACAAGGCGATCGCGTACACGAGCGAGGTATCCTGGAACAGAATGATGCCCTGCGTGAGCAGCAACGGCACCATGTTGCGGAACGCCTGCGGCAGCACCACGAGGCCCATCGCCTGCCAGTACGACATGCCGAGCGCGAACGCGGCCGACATCTGACCCCGCGATACGCTCTGGATACCGGCGCGGATAATTTCCGAATAATACGCCGCTTCGAACAGCGAGAAGGCCACGAGCGCCGAGACCATCCGGATGTCCCACGTCGGCGGCACGTCCAGCAGCGAACGCAACACCTGCGGCACGATCAGGAAGAACCACAGCAGCACCATCAGCAGCGGAATCGAACGGAACACGTTCACATACAGATCCGCGAACCACTTCAGCGGCGCCACGCCCGACAGACGCATCATCGCGAGCAACGTGCCCCAGACGATGCCGACGACCACGGCCAGCGCCGTGATCTGCAACGTCGTGACCATGCCCTTGACGAGCAGCGGCATTGCCTCGACGGCGCTGCCCCATGCGAAGATCTCAAGCATTATTTGCCCCCGATGTAGCCCGGCAGGCGGGTCTTGGCTTCGATGAAGCGCATGAGCACCAGCACCGCGATATTGATGACCATGTACGTGACCGTCACAGCGATGAACGACTCGTAGCTATGCGCCGTGTAATCGATCAGCTGTTTGCCCTGGCCCGTCAATTCCAGCAAGTTCACGGTCGAGATCACGGCCGAGTTCTTGAAGATGTTGACGAATTCCGACGTGATCGGCGGGATCACGACACGGAAGGCCACCGGCAGCAACACGAAACGATAGGTCTGCGGGAGCGTGAGGCCCATCGCCAGACCGGCGTTCTTCTGTCCCTTGGGCAGCGAATTAATACCGGAGCGCACCTGTTCGCACACGCGGGCCGCCGTAAAAAGGCCGAGGCCGACCACACCGGTGAGCAGCGAAACGCTCGACGGATTGAGCGAGAACAGCCACTGACGAACCCCTTCCGGCAGGAAGTCGGGCGCCACGTAGTACCAGAAGAACAACTGCACCAGCAGCGGGATGTTCCGGAACAACTCGACGTAGGCCGTCGCAAATCCGGAAATCCATTTGTTCGGAACGGTGCGCATCACGCCGAGCACGGAGCCGACCACGAGCGCAATGATCCAGCCGCCGAGGCCGACTTCAAGCGTGAGCTTGAGACCGGAGAGCAACCACCCGAAGTAGGTGGTGTTCTCGCCCGTCGACACCGGCTGAAAGAAAAAACTGAAATCGAGACCGAGAGCCATGATCTCCCCTCTTCTGCTTGCCTTACTTAAAAAGAAGCGGAAGGATCGACTCCTTCCGCTTCGGCATTACCTGCTGACTCCGCTTAGCGACTCGTGAAGCCTTGCGGGCTTACTTGGCGCCATGCACGTCTGCGCTGTCGTTCGGTGACTTCCACAGTGCGGCCATTTCAGGCGACGGCGGGAAATCCATGTTCGGCGTGCCCGAGAGAGCCGCGATCGGCTGCTGGAACCACTTGGCGTAGTCCTTCTGAGCCTGCCCCGACTTCTGGTAATCGGCGATGGCCTTGTCGACCACCTTCTTGAAGGCCGGATCGTCCTTGCGCATCATGCAACCATAGGCTTCGTACGACTGCGCCTTGCCGACGATGTTGTAGTCCTTGGCATTCTTGTACTTGGCACGCTCGCCCGCGAGGAGCGCATCGTCCATCATGAACGCGACAGCACGGCCGCTGCTCAGCGTAAGCGCCGCTTCGCCGTGGTCCTTGGCGCTGGTGATGTTCATGCCCATGTTGTTCTCCTGATTCATCTTGCGCAGGAGAATTTCGGAGGTCGTGCCTGCCGTGGTCACAACGTTCTTGCCCTTCAGGTCGGCGAAATCCTTGATACCGCTATCGTTCTTCGCCAGCAAACGCGTGCCGATGATGAAGAACGTGTTCGAGAATGCAGCCTGCTTCTGGCGATCGGCGTTGTTCGTGGTCGAACCGCACTCGATATCGATCGTGCCGTTCTGAACCAGCGGAATGCGGTTCTGCGACGTGATCGGGATCTGCTTGACGTCCAGCTTCGTCAGCTTCAGTTCTTTCTTGACTTCTGCAACGATTGCCTGCGCAACATCGTTGGCATAGCCGACGACGTTGTGGTTGTTGTCATAAAACGAGAACGGGATCGACGATTCACGGTGTCCCAGCGTAATGACGCCCGTATCCTTGATCTTCTTGAGAGTACCTGATTCCTGAGCTTGAGCAGCACCTGCCATCAAGCCGACACAGCACATCGCCAACGCAATTTTCGAGAGGGTCATTCCTTGGTCTCCTTGGCACAAAACGAAGGCATTTTAGCACTGCCTTTGCCCGTTTTTTTATTCTGGAATGTTCGGAACGAACGTCTTTTTTGACGCAACTCGCTCCGAACATTCTGTTTTACGCACTAATCCGTATTACTACTTAGCGTTGCGCAGCCCCCGATCAGGGGTACAGACCGCGCATTTCACGGGCTTGCAGGATACGGGTGCACGCCACGATGAATGCCGCTGTACGCAGGGAAACCTGATGTTCCTGCGCCACATGCCATACGCCGTCGAACGCCTCGCGCATGATGCGTTCCAGACGATGGTTGATCTCTTCCTCGGTCCAGAAAAAGCTCGAGAAGTCCTGCACCCATTCGAAGTAGGAGACCGTCACGCCGCCAGCGTTGGCCACCACGTCCGGCACCACGAGAATGTTCTTGCTACGCAGAATATCGTCCGCAGCCGTCGTGGTCGGGCCGTTCGCGCCCTCCACCACGACCTTCGCACGAATCTTGTCGGCGTTTTTCTCGGTAATCTGGTTTTCCAGTGCGGCCGGAATCAGGAATTCGCAGTCGAGCGACCAGAATTCTTCGTCCTTAATGGTCTCGGCTGCCGGGAAACCGCCCACACCGCCGGTCTCGCCCACGTGCTTGAGCAGATTCGGCACGTCGAGGCCGTCCGACTTGTAAATCGTACCGGTGTGATCTTGCACGCCGATGACATGCGCGCCGGCTTCATGGAACAGACGGGCGGCGATACCGCCCACGTTACCGAAGCCCTGCACGATCACGCGCGCGCCGCGCACATCCATGCCCAGACGGCGGGCGGCTTCGCAGCTCACCACGAACACGCCGCGGCCGGTCGCCTCGCGACGGCCCAGCGAGCCGCCCAGCGAGATCGGCTTGCCGGTCACGACGCCGGTGGCGGTGGACCCCTCGTTCATCGAGTAGGTGTCCATCATCCACGCCATGATCTGCTCATTGGTGTTGACGTCCGGTGCCGGAATGTCCTTCGTCGGCCCGATGATGATGTTGATTTCGCTGGTGTAACGACGCGTCAGGCGTTCGAGTTCGCCGCGCGAGAGCTTGCGCGGGTCGACACGGATACCCCCCTTGGCGCCGCCGTAAGGCACGTTCACCGCAGCGTTCTTGACCGACATCCAGGCCGACAGGGCCATCACTTCGGACAACGTGACGTCCTGATGAAAACGCACACCGCCCTTGCCGGGGCCGCGCGACGTGTTGTGCTGGACGCGATAGCCCTCGAAGTGGGCAATGGTGCCGTTGTCGAGTTCGATCGGGCAGTCGACGACGAGGATACGCTTCGGGCGCTTGAGGGTTTCGACCCAGCGCGAAAGTGTCCCCAGGTAGGGAGTGACACGGTCGACCTGTTGGAGGTAGTTACCCCACGGACCGAGGTGCTCGGCGTCGAGGTAAGAAGGCAAGGCATGTGACGTTTGAGACATCGTTGGATTCTCCGGCTTCAATCTGTACCGCAGGCACACACCGCGCCGGCGACACGAATGGCTCGCACTTTACAAAGAACCTCAAACAACAATCCAATGCCGAATAAACATGCATCTATGCAATTCCTGCATAGTTATGCCACCGCCTTCTTTTTGTCGTTATGTCAGGCAATACGCCGTGATCGCCATGCAAAGCCGCCATCCCCGCAGGGGGCGGGAGGCCGCATGGCCGGCGAAGCCCCTCCCGGATATCCGGTCTATTGAAACCGCGTGCCTGACGACGGCCACCGAAAGACGCAGTGCGGGGTACACGCTGACTTAACGCATCGAACTGACGCCCCGCGCGCTTTGTCCTGACGGCGTGCTTACCCTCTGACCTGATCCCGCACGGCCTGCCAGAACGCCTCGACGACATCGCGCTTGGTGCGCTCGCGCCGGTTGCTGGCGTCCGTGTGGGCGAGCCGGTCGCGATACAGGCGAATCTCCATGTCCAGATGCCACGGCGCCGACGCCTTGCCCGGCGGCGCCAGATCGATCAGTTCTGCGCGCGCCACCGAGTCGACCACCGCGCTTTCCGGCAGAAACGCCACACCGTGTCCGGCGAGCACCATCGCTTTGAGCGCTTCGGCCATGTCCGTCTCGTAGACTTTGTCCAGATGCGGCCGGCTCGCGGCATCGCCCGTGAGCAGATCGGCCATGCGTCCGAGGTAGGCGTTGGACGTATAAGCCAGATACGGCACCGGCGCTTCGGCCGTGCCCGGCAGCTTGAAGCGCGCGCGCTTTTGCGTCGTGGGCGCGCTGTAGGGACTGAATCGCTCACTGCCGAGCACCATCATTTCGTAACGCGCCGCGTCGAGCTGAAGCGGCTGGCTCGGATGGTAGTAACACATCAGCAGATCGCAGCCGCCGTCGGTGAGCGACATCGCCGCGTCGTGCACGTTGAGCGCACGCAACCGGCTACGCAGCAGCCCGAGCCGCTTCTCCAGCAGCTTGAGCCAGCGCGGGAAGAACGTCATCGACAGCGTATGCGGCACGGCGAAGTCGATCACCGAGTGATCGGCCGAGCGCTGTTCGCGCAGCAGCGCGCGCGCTTCCTGCGCCTGCGCGAGCAAGGCCAGCGCCTGCTCGTAGAACACCTCGCCGGCGGGCGTCAGACGGGTGGGGTAACTGGAACGGTCGATCAACTCGCTGCCGAGCCACCCTTCGAGCGACTGGATGCGTCGCGAAAACGCCGGCTGCGTCACATGACGCAATTCGGCCGAGCGGCTGAAACTGTTCGTCTTGGCGAGCGACACGAAGTCTTCAAGCCATTTGATTTCCATGCGGTGCTCCCGCGCAGGCGATAGGCGATAGGCAATGTCAGCGCGCTAGTCTACTCAATCGCGGGCCGGGACGACAGGCCCACGCCCGTCATCCGGCGAGCGCCGACGCGCCACCGGCCCCGTGTGCCGGGGCGCGTCGCTCAGGACACCACCGTGGCGAAGTGCGATGCCTCGGCATCCCCCTCACCGCCACGACGCTGCTGCTGCAACGCCCACATCTGCGCGTAAAGCCCCTCGGCGCGCAGCAACTGGTCGTGCGTACCGCGCTCGACGATGCGCCCCTTGTCGAGCACGATGATCTGCGCCGCATGGACCACCGTCGAGAGACGGTGCGCGATCACGAGCGTGGTGCGCTCATGGGCGATGTTGCGCAACTCCGTCTGAATCGCCTGCTCCGAGCGCGAGTCGAGCGCCGACGTCGCTTCGTCGAAAATCAGAATGTGCGGATTCTTGAGGATCGTGCGTGCAATCGCCACTCGTTGCTTTTCGCCCCCCGAGAGCTTGAGCCCGCGTTCGCCGACCATCGATTCATAGCCCGCCGGCAGGCTCTCGATGAAGTCGTGGATATGGGCGGCGCGCGCTGCGGCAATCACCTGGTCGCGCGATGCCGACGGATTGCCATACGCGATGTTGTAGTAAATCGTGTCGTTGAACAGTACCGTGTCTTGCGGGACGATGCCGATGGCCGCGCGCAGCGAATCCTGCGTGACGTCGCGAAGGTCCTGCCCGTCGATGCAGATGCGACCGCCGTCGAGCCCGGGGAAACCAACGTCGTAAAAGCGAAACAGCAGGCGAGAGAGCGTCGATTTGCCCGAGCCGCTGTGCCCCACGACCGCCGTGGTCGTGCCGGCGGCAATCGTGAAATCGACGTCATGCAGAATCTGGCGCGAGGGCTCATAGCCGAAATTCACATGCGCGAAGCGCACGGTCCCGCCGTTGCACACCAGGGGCTGCGCGCCGGGGGGATCGGCGACTTCGCGGTTGACGTCGAGCAGCGTGAACATGCGATCCATGTCCGTCATCGCCTGCTTGAGTTCGCGATAGATCACGCCAAGAAAGTTCAGCGGAATGTACAACTGCAACATGAACGTGTTGACGAGCACCAGATCGCCGAGCGTCATGCGCCCGCTCATCACGCCCTGTGTGGCGTGCCACAGAATCAGGATCAGCCCCCCTGCGATGATGAACTGCTGGCCGAAGTTCAGCACCGAGAGCGAGTTCTGCGAGCGAATCGCCGCCGCGCGGTAACGCTTGAGGTTTTCGTCGTAACGCTGTGTCTCGAACGCCTCGTTGCCGAAGTACTTCACCGTCTCGTAGTTGATGAGCGAATCGATGGCGCGCGCGTTGGCCTTCGAATCGAGTTCATTCATCGTGCGACGAAAATGCGTGCGCCACTCCGTCACCTTCACCGTGAAGACAATGTAGAACGCAAGCGCCACGAGCGTGACGATGGCGTAAAACGCGTCGTAACGCACGACGAAGAAGCCCAGCACCAGCCCGACTTCGATAAGCGTGGGCAGAATGCTGTAGAGCGAGTACGAGATCATCGACTGGATGCCTCGTGTGCCGCGCTCGATATCGCGGCTCATCCCGCCCGTCTGGCGCTCCAGATGAAAACGCAGCGACAGCGCGTGCAAGTGGCGGAAGACCTTGAGCGCGATCTGACGCACGGCGCTTTCCGTCACTTTCGAGAACAGGATTTCGCGCAACTCGGTGAAGAGCGACGTCGACAGGCGCACCAGCCCGTAGGCGATCACCAGCAGCCCGAGGCCGCCGACGACGATCAGGCTGGGGTCGTTCGTAGCGCGCGCCGTGGCCGAGAGCGAGGCGACGGGGCCGAGCGCGTCGACGATATGCTTCATGATGACCGGCACGCCGAGATTCGCGACCTTCGCCAGAATCAGGCAAGTGAGCGCCAGCGTGACGCGCCCGCGGAATTCCAGCAGATACGGGATCAGGGATTTGATGACCTGCCAGTCGCCACGGGGCGCTCTGGTCGCATTGGGGCCATTGGGGCCATTGGGGCCATTGGGGCTATTGGGCCCGCTGGAAGCCGCCGGCGCGGGCTCGGCCGGAGTGGAACGTCTCATGATGGGGGTGTGGCGGCGTCCGGCTCGAATGAGGGCTTTCCGCTAGAATCGTTGAAGGCGTATTTTCGCAGAACCCGGCGCCGACTGCTGAGCCTCCCACAAAGCCGCCGCGTCAGGCGTCGGGAACCCCGCAGAACTCGCCGGACGGTCTTCCCGCTCTACCAAGGATCCTCATGAGTCCCTCGACCCCCACCCTCACGGCCCTGCCCGAAGAAAAAGAACTGGCGTTGCGCGTGATGCCGATGCCCGCCGACGCGAACGCCCACGGCGACGTATTCGGCGGCTGGATCATGTCGCAGGTGGACATCGCCGGCTCGATTCCGGCCGCCCAACGCGCCAACGGCCGTGTCGCGACCATCGCCGTCAACTCGTTCCTGTTCAAGGAACCGGTGTTCGTCGGCGATCTGCTGAGCTTCTACGCCACGATCGTGAAGACAGGCAATACGTCGATTACCGTCTACGTCGAGGCGTACGCACAACGCATGCGCCTGTCGCACGAGATCGTCAAGGTCACGGAAGCGATGGTCACTTATGTGGCGACGGACGAAGACCGCCGCCCGCGCCAGTTGCCCAAGCTCGACGTGGCCGGCTAACTCCTCTCTAAGTCCTCCCTAAGTCCTCCCTAAGTCCACCTGAGTCCATCTAGGTCCACCTAAGCCCATCTAAGTCCACCTAAGCGCACCCGAGCGTCCCCCAGCGTCCCCAACGCCCCGAGCACACACGAGCGCACCAGGACGCACACCGACGCCCCCCGGCAACGCGCCACGCCGCAAAAAAACGCCGCCGCCTCGCGAGTCGAGGCGTGCGGCGTTTTGCGTGCGTGCGGGTGAGAACTATCAGGAAAACTGGCTGAAATCCGGTTTTCGTTTCTCGAAGAACGCCGTGAACGCTTCACGCGCCTCCGGCGAGAGCAGACGTTTGGCGAACTCCACGCCCTCCTCGCCGATGCGCGCCTGCACGTCGCGCGCGCCGTCTGCCTTCATCAACTGTTTGGTCACGCGCAACGACCCGGCCGGCATGGCCGCCAGTTGCGCGGCACGCTTCGCCGCATACGCGAACAGCTCGGCGGCCGGCAGCACGCGGTTGACGAACCCCATGGCGACCGCTTCGTTCGCATCGAACGGCTCGCCGAAGAGCAGCTTTTCGGCGGCGCGCTGATAGCCCGCCACACGCGGCAGCAGCCAGCTGGACGCGGCCTCCGGGCACAGCGCGAGTTGCGAGAATGGCAGCGAAAAACGTGCCGAGTCGGCGGCGTAGACCACATCGCAATGCAACAGCATCGTCGTGCCCACCCCCACCGCATTGCCCGCCACGGCAGCCACGATCGGTTTGCTCGCCTGGCTGATCGCGCGCAGGAACTGGAACACGGGTGCGCTCTCGTCCTTCGGCGGGTTCTTCAGGAAGTCTTCGAGGTCGTTGCCGGCCGAGAAGGCTTCGGGCTGCCCCTGAATCAGGATCACGCGCAGCGATGCGTCTGCCTCGGCGTCGTTGATGCCATCGGCGAGCGCCTGATACATGTCGGCGGTGATCGCGTTTTTCTTGTGAGCGCGGTTGAAGGCCAGCACCTGTACGGCGCCCTGACGCTGTACCAATACGTCTTCCATCGTTTGTGTCTCCTCGGTATCGAGGCCGCGCGGCGCGAATGCGCGCGATCGGCCGGTTCGACGACAGCATGACCGAATCAAATGACAACGCCGGGGCCAGCCACGCATTCGCGAAACCGCACCCCGGCGTCCTGAGCCGTCGGCTATCGTCGTGTCGAAGCGGCGCGTGGACGGTGTCCGCGAGGGAAGCACCGACGACCCGCCGCCCGCCCGTCTTACATGCGTTCGATGATGCCCGCAGCACCCATGCCGGTGCCCACGCACATCGTCACCATCCCGTACTTCAGGTTGTGACGGCGCAGCGCGTGCACCACGGTTGCCGCACGAATCGCACCGGTGGCGCCCAACGGGTGGCCGAGCGCGATCGCACCGCCCATCGGGTTGACCTTGCTGGTGTCCAGATCCAGATCCTTGATGACGGCGAGCGCCTGTGCGGCGAACGCTTCGTTCAACTCGATCCAGTCCATGTCCTGCTGCTTCAACCCTGCGGCACGCAGCGCCGCCGGAATCGCTTCCTTCGGGCCGATACCCATGATCTCGGGCGGCACACCGCGCACGGCGAACGACACGAAACGCGCCAGCGGTGTGAGATTGAACTGCTTGAGGATCTTCTCGCTCACGACCAGCAGCGCACCGGCGCCGTCCGACGTCTGCGAGCTGTTCCCCGCCGTCACCGAGCCCTTGTTCGCGAACACGGGACGCAGCTTCGCGAGCCCTTCGATCGACGTATCGGGACGCGGACCTTCGTCGAGTGAGAGCGTACGCGTCTTGACCGAGACTTCACCCGTCGCCAGATTCGGAAAGCGCTCGACGATCTCGATCGGCGTGATCTCGTTCGTGAACTCACCGGCCTGCTGGGCCTTGATCGCCTTCTGGTGCGAAGCCAGCGCGAACGCGTCCTGCGCGTCGCGCGTCACCCCCCACTGCTGCGCGACCTTCTCGGCGGTGAGCCCCATGCCGTAAGCGATCCCCACGTTCTCGTCGCGCTCGAAAATCGACGGCGAGAGCGACGGCGTGTTGCCCATCATCGGCACCATGCTCATGCTTTCGATGCCACCGGCGATCATCGCGTCGGCTTCGCCCACACGAATGCGGTCGGCGGCCATCGCCAGCGCGGTCAGACCCGAGGCGCAGAAACGGTTGACGGTGACGCCGCCAACGGTATTCGGCAGTCCGGAGAGCAGCGCACCGATACGGGCGACGTTCAGCCCCTGCTGGGCTTCGGGAATCGCACAGCCGATGATCGCGTCTTCGATGACCTTCGGATCGAGATCGGGCACCTGAGCGAGCGTGCTCTTGAGGATGGTCGCGAGCAGATCGTCCGGACGCGTGTTCTTGTAGCTGCCCTTGGGCGCCTTGCCGATCGGCGCACGCGTGGCGGCAACGATGTAGGCGTCTTGCAATTGTTTGCTCATGTCAGTCTCCGATCGGCTTAGTTGCGCACCGGCTTGCCGGTTTGCAGCATGCCCATGATGCGTTCCTGGGTCTTCGACGTGCCCAGCAGTTCGATGAAGGCGCGACGCTCGAGTGTGAGCAGCCATTCTTCGTTCACGAGGCTGCCCGCCTCCACGTCGCCGCCGCACACGGCTTCAGCGATGCGCGTGGCGATCAGGAAGTCGTGCGCCGAGATGAAGTTGCCGTCGCGCATGTTCACGAGCGATGCCTTGATCGTCGACACGCCCGAGCGGCCGGCGACCGGAATGCCGGCCGGCTTGAGCGGCGGACGGTAGCCGGCGAGCGAGAGCGCACGCGCCTCGTTGCGAGCGACCGACAGCAGTTCGTGCACGTTGTAGACGATGGTGTCCGACGGCTTCAGATACCCCATGTCACGTGCGTCGATCGCCGAGGCCGAGACCTTCGCCATCGCGGCGTTGGTGAACGACTTCGTCACGAACTGGAGGTACTGAACGCTACCCGCAGCCGTCGCCGCTTCGGCGGCGCGGATCGCGGCTTCCTTCAGGCCGCCGCCGCCCGGCACGAGGCCGACGCCGACTTCCACGAGACCGATATAGCTCTCCAGCGCAGCGACACGCTTGGCGCTATGCAGCAGCAGTTCGCAGCCGCCGCCCAACGCAATGCCCGACACCGCAGAGACGACCGGGACCTGCGCGTACTTCACACGCATCATGCCGTCCTGGAATTTCTTGATGAACGGCTCGATCCCCTTCGCACCGCCCATCATGAAGGCGGGCATGGCCGCTTCCAGGTCGGCACCTGCGGAGAACGGACCGCCCGGCGCGCCCAGTTTGAGCGACGTCGGTTGCCACACGACGACCCCACGATACTGCTGCTCGGCCAGATCAATGGCGCGGGTCAGCCCGTCGATGACGTCCGGCCCGATGGTGTTCATCTTCGTCTTGAACGAGACGATCAGCACATCGTCCTGCCCCGGGGTCTCGTCGACCCACAGGCGCACGGCATCGTTCTCTTCGATGGTCTTGCCGAATTTGCGCGGATCGGCGCTGGCGTCGCCCACGAGCGATGCCGGGAACACCTGGCGCTGGTACACCGGCAGCTGGCTGCGCGGCACGAACGCGTCCCTGGCGGGGCTGTAGGATCCCTCGGCGGTATGCACGCCGCCGGCCTCGGCTACCTTGCCGCTCATCACCCACTTGGGCAGCGGCGTGCTCGACAGGGCCTTGCCCGCGTCGATATCTTCCTGCACCCACTGCGCGATGTCCTTCCAGCCGGCGGCCTGCCAGTCTTCGAACGGGCCCGTCGTCCAGCCGAAGCCCCAGCGAATCGCGAAATCGACTTCGCGGGCATTGTCGGCGATCTGTTCGAGATACACGCCGATGTAATGGAAGACGTCGCGGAACACGGCCCACAGGAACTGCGCCTGCGGATGGGTCGATTCGCGCAACAGACGCAACCGCTCGGCCGGCGCCTTCTTCAGAATGCGCACAATCATGTCGTCGGCTTTCTTGCCCGACTCGACGTACTCGCCCGATTGCGGGTCGAGCACCTTGATGACCTTGCCTTCCTTCTTGTAGAAACCGGCGCCCGTCTTCTGCCCCAGCGCGCCTCTCTCCACCAGTGCCTTGAGCACGGGCGGCGTCGCGTACGTCGGCGCGAACGGATCGTCCTTCAGACCGTCCTGCATCGTCTTGATGACGTGCGCCATCGTGTCCAGCCCGACCACATCGGCGGTGCGGAACGTGGCCGACTTGGCGCGCCCCAGCTTGCTGCCCGTCAGGTCGTCCACGACGTCGAACGCAATGCCGTACTTCTGCGCCTCGGCGAACACCGCCAGAATCGAGAAGACGCCGACACGGTTGGCGATGAAGTTCGGCGTGTCCTTCGCACGCACGACACCCTTGCCGAGCGTAGACGTGAGGAACGTTTCCAGTTGATCGAGAATCGCCGGCTCGGTGGTCGCGGTCGGAATCAGCTCGACCAGATGCATGTAGCGCGGCGGATTGAAGAAGTGCACGCCGCAGAAGCGAGACTTCAGGTCGGCGTCGAAGCCTTCCGAGAGTTCGGTGATCGGCAGGCCCGACGTGTTCGACGCGAAAATCGCATGCTTGGCCAGATGCGGCGAGACCTTCTTGTACAGATCGTGCTTCCAGTCCATACGCTCGGCGATGGCTTCGATCACGATGTCGCAGCCGGCGAGCTTCTCGAGGTCGTCCTCATAGTTCGCCGCCTCGATGTACTGCGCGTCGGCCTTGTCGGCGAACGGCGCGGGGCTCAGCTTCTTCAGACCGTCGATGGCGCGCGTGACGACGCCGTTCTTCGGGCCTTCCTTGGCCGGCAGATCGAACAGCACGACAGGCACTTTCGCGTTGACGAGGTGCGCGGCGATCTGCGCGCCCATCACGCCGGCGCCAAGCACGGCGACCTTGCGTACGACCAGGGGTTTGTTGGTTTGGCTCACGGTGATCTCCTCCGCTCTCAGAACAGGTCGACGTCGATTTCCATCAGCGTCTTCGCACCGGCACGGGCCATGCGGATTTGCGACGCGGTTTCCGGCAGCAGTTTGGCGAAGTAGAAACGCGCCGTGGCGAGCTTCGATTCGTAGAATTTGTCGCCGCTGCCTTGCTTGTCGAGCGCGATACGCGCCATACGCGCCCAGAAGTAGGCGAACACCAGATGGCCGACCACGCGCTGATACGGCACGGACGCCGCACCCACTTCGTCCGGATTCGCCATCGCCTTCATGCCGATTTCCATCGTCAGCTTCTGAACCTTGTCACCGATATCCGCGAGCGGATTGATGAACTCCTGCATGTCTTCCTTCGTGCCTTCGGCTTCAACGAAGTCCTGCACGAGCTTGCCGAACTTCTTGAGCTTCGCGCCCATGTCGCCGAGCACCTTGCGCCCGAGCAGGTCGAGTGCCTGAATCGAGTTGGTGCCCTCGTAGATCATGTTGATACGCGCGTCGCGCACGTACTGCTCCATTCCCCATTCGGAGATGAAACCGTGGCCGCCGTAAATCTGCATGGCGTGATTCGTACACTCGAAGGCGTTGTCCGTCAGGAATGCCTTGATGATCGGCGTGAGCAGCGCAACCAGATCGGCGGCTTCCTTACGCTCGGCTTCGTCGCCGTGCGAGAGCTCCTTGTCGATGTGCAGCGCAGTCCAGTAGGAGAACGCGCGGCCGCCTTCGACGTAGGCCTTCTGCGTGAGCAGCATGCGACGCACATCCGGATGCACGATGATCGGGTCGGCGGGCTTGTCCGGCGCCTTCGGGCCGGTGAGCGAGCGCATCTGAATGCGTTCCTTCGCGTACACCAGCGAGTTCTGATACGCGACTTCCGTGAGGCCCATGCCCTGCATGCCCACGCCCTGACGCGCAGCGTTCATCATCACGAACATCGCGTTCAGGCCCTTGTTCGGCTCACCGACGAGCCAGCCCTTCGCGCCGTCGAGGTTCATGACGCACGTGGCGTTACCGTGGATGCCCATCTTGTGTTCGATGGAGCCGCACTTGATACCGTTGCGCTCGCCCGGTGCGCCGTTCGCGTCGGGGATGAACTTCGGCACGACGAACAGCGAGATGCCCTTCGTTCCCGGCGGGGCATCCGGCAGACGCGCCAGCACGAGGTGGACGATGTTGGCGGCCATGTCGTGCTCGCCGGCCGAGATGAAGATCTTGGTGCCGGAGATGGCATACGCACCGTCGCCGGTGGGCTCGGCTTTCGTGCGCAGCATGCCCAGGTCGGTGCCGCAGTGCGGCTCGGTCAGGCACATCGTGCCCGTCCATTCGCCCGAGACGATCTTCGGCAGATAAGTGGCTTGTTGTTCGGGGGTGCCGTGGGCGTGCAGACACTCGTATGCGCCGTGCGACAGGCCGGGGTACATCGTCCACGCCTGATTGGCCGAGTTCAGCATTTCGTAAAGGGCGTTGTTCACGACCTGCGGCAATCCCTGACCGCCGAATTCCGGATCGCAGGCCAGCGAGGGCCAGCCGGCTTCGACATATTGCTGGTAGGCCGCCTTGAAGCCTGACGGCGTGGTGACGACACCGTCACCCTCGTACTTGCAGCCGTCGCGATCGCCCACCTGATTGAGCGGGAAGATCACTTCGCTACAGAACTTGCCGGCTTCTTCGAGCACCTGATTGATGGTGTCGGCATCGATGTCCGCGTGTTTCGGCATCGCCTTCAATTCGTTTTCCACGCCCAGCAGTTCGTGCATCACGAATTGCATGTCGCGCAGCGGCGCGTTGTACTGTCCCATGACCTACTCCTCCGAACAAATCGAATCGAATCGCGGACGGCTCGCGCCTCACCCGCGCTGATAAGACGAAATCAGTTTTTCCAGTGCCACCCGGGTCATTTCGACGGCGCCTGGCTCCCGAAGGAAACGCGCGTCGTGATGCAGGCCGAGTGTCAGGCTGTACATTTCGAAGAGCATCAGACGCGGATCGGTGTCCGCACGCAGATGTCCCTCCTCCTTCGCTTGCGTAATCGCGCGCAGCAAGGCAGATCGCCACAACCGCACACTCTTGACCAAAGCTTCACGCACCGGACTCGCCGCGCGGTCGTCGTACTCGACGGCGCCGCTGATATAGATGCAGCCCGTCGTGACTTCGCGAATACGTTTGTCCATCCAGCGATCCACCAGCGCTCTGAGTCGCGGCAAGCCGCGTGGCGCTTCCATGCTCGGAGCGAACACTTCCGCTTCGAAGCGCCGGTGGTATTCCACCAGCACCTCGATCTGCAAATCCTCACGCGACCCGAAGTGCGCGAAGACGCCGCTCTTGCTCATTTGCATACGATCGGCCAGCAAGCCGATCGTCAGCCCTTCAAGTCCATCCCGCCCCGCCAGCTCCAGCGCGGCATTCAGGATCGCGGCACGTGTCTGTTCACCCTTACGCATATGTTTTGCATCGCTTTGGTTATCCGTTCTCCGATGCTAACCAAAAAATCGAACGGCCGTCCTATTATTGGGAAACGTCCATGGCGTCACAAGGAATTTATTAGATCGGAATACCTAATCGGTATTGGGTGACGGACGAGCGTGCGCGGGCCGCCGGACAAGGGCTGGGCCGGGTGACGGACGTCGGGACGGTGTCATCTCGGACGCGTATGCGGCGCGTGCCGCGGGGAGGCGTTGCGGGGGGTATCGAGCGCCTGAAGCGGTCGAATGGCGGGCCGGTCCTGCGTGTGCCCGCCGCCGGTCAGTCGTATTTGCCGCGCGTGAGGACCTTCATGGCGAGACGATAGAGCCGGTACGCCGTCCACTGGCGAAAGCGTCGCCAGCGCGAGCGCTCGCCGTAGCGCGCCGGGTCGATCTGGCGCGCCTGCGTGAAGGCTTCGCGAATGTGGTCGCGCAACTGGATGACGACTGGATCGTCGAGCACGACCACATTGGCTTCGTGGTTCAAGAACAGGGACAGGGCATCGAGATTCGACGACCCGACCGTCGCCCAGATATCGTCGACGACGGCCACCTTGCCGTGCAATTGCCGCATATCGTACTCGGCGATGCGCACGCCGGCGTCGAGCAATTTGGCGTACAGCCAGGGCACGGCGGTATCGAGCAGACGAAATTCCTTGCGGCCGATGAGCAGATGCACGGCCACGCCGCGCCGGGCTGCCTGTGTCAGCGCACGTCGCAGCCGTCGGCCCGGCACGAAGTAAGGGTTGGCGAGCCAGACCTCATGACGCGCACGTCCCAACGCCATCAGATAGGCTTTCTCGACGGCCCGACGATTGTGAAGGTTGTCACGGGCGACGAAGGCCGCTTGCCCGGCGTAAGGGGCGTGCAGGCGACCGCGTTGCCCCCGACGCCGATGCCGAAACGGCGTACCCAGATACCCCGGCGCCAGACGCACCCACTGAATGTGAAACGCCGTCGCGATCTCGGCAACGATCGGCCCGCGGCACTGCACCGCGAAATCCCAGCGCGGATCGTCCATGCGCACGCCGCCACCGCCGTTGTGGTCGTCGATGATGTTGATGCCGCCGACGAACGCCACTTCACGATCGACGATCGCGATCTTGCGATGCGTGCGCGAGAAACCGAACTTGCCGAACAGATGCGGGTTGTAGACGCGATGCATCACGCCGCACTCGCGCCACGACTCGATGTACGGCAATCGCCGGCTCGTCCCGACGCCGTCCGTAATCACCCGCACCTTGACGCCGCGCTCTGCGGCCCGGCGCAGCGCGGCGGAAACGTTCTCGCCGGCATCGTCCGCCTCGAAGATGTACGTCTCGAGCGCCACATCGTGCTTCGCGGCGTCGATAGCGGCAATGAGCGCAGTGAAGTAATGCTCGCCGAGATAGAGCAGCGCCAGTTGGTTATCGTGGGAGAAAGGCAGGTACTTGCTCATCGTCAATGATTCGGATCACGAATTAACTACTGACGAAGGGCTGACGAACCCGCAACGGCAATTGCCGGATGGCGTCGCCGTTCGAGGGAGAGAAACAACGCGCGGCGGCCTGCTCCCAGGGCAACCAGACGTGATTGACGTGTTCTCGCGGCGATAGCGTCACCGGTGTGTTTTCCGGCACGCAAAGCCCGAACCAATGCTCGGTATTGCGCGTCACGCCGGGGGCGTAGCGATGCGCCCAGCGCGGGTAGATGTTGTATTGAATCTGATGATGCCAGTCGGTCAGCGCCGTCTCGGGCACCAGCGTGCCGTTCGCCACGCGGATGCCCGTCTCCTCGAACACTTCGCGCACGGCCGTCTCGGCCAGCGGCTCGTCGAGCCGGTCCTTGCTGCCGGTGACCGATTGCCAGAAATTCCCGGCGTCGGCGCGCTCGATGAGCAGAACGTCGAGCGCCGGTGTGTAAATCACGACGAGCACGGATTCGGGAATTTTGAAGGGCTTCATGCAGGCAACCGGGTTCATGCGGCGATGACGACAATGTCGACGATGATGCATTGTATCGGGCATGCACGACGTTGCGGCGTCCCTATCCCCAACATCACGGCACGCACTGCCATCGCGTGGCGTCGCCCGACATTGCCCCAGCCCCTACTGCCCCAGCGCGCCCCCGCGCGCGCTCAAACCTTACGATAAAACAAACCCCCCTCGCCTGACGGCAGAGGGGGTTTCGCTGCGGCGTTGCGCGCGACGCCGGAACAGTCGTTCCGGCGTTGGCGCGCCGATCCGATATCGATCCGATATCGACCCGACGGCTTAGACCTTCGGCGCTTCGGTCTGACGCAGGCGGATGTGCAGGTCGCGCAGTTGACGCTCGTCCACCGCCGACGGCGCTTGCGTGAGCAGATCCTGCGCACGTTGCGTCTTCGGGAAGGCGATCACGTCGCGAATCGAGTCGGCGCCGGCCATCATCGTGATGACGCGGTCCAGACCGAAGGCGATACCGCCGTGCGGGGGCGCGCCGTATTGCAGCGCGTCGAGCAGGAAGCCGAACTTCGCGCGAGCTTCTTCCTCACCCAGCTTGAGCGCACGGAACACCTTGCTCTGCACTTCTTCCTGGAAGATACGCACCGAACCGCCGCCGATTTCCCAACCGTTGAGCACCATATCGTAAGCCTTCGCCAGGCACTTGCCCGGGTCGGTCTCGAGATAGTCGATGTGCTCGTCCTTCGGGCTCGTGAACGGGTGATGGCAAGCGACCCAGCGAGCGTCTTCCTCGTCGTACTCGAACATCGGGAAGTCGACAACCCACAGCGGGCGCCAGCCGGCTTCGAACAGGCCGTGAGCCTTGCCGAATTCCGAATGACCGATCTTCAGACGCAGCGCGCCGATACCGTCGTTGACGACCTTGGCCTTGTCCGCGCCGAAGAAAATGATGTCGCCGTCCTGCGCGCCGGTGCGCTCGAGGATCGAAGCGATCGCGGCGTCGTGCAGGTTCTTCACGATCGGGCTTTGCAGACCGTCGCGGCCCTTGGCGACTTCATTGACCTTGATCCAGGCCAGACCCTTCGCGCCGTAGATCTTCACGAAGTCGGTGTAGGCGTCGATTTCGCTACGCGAGATCTCCGCACCGCCCGGCACACGCAGGGCGACCACACGGCCGCCTTCGGTCGTCGCCGGCACCGAGAAGACCTTGAAGTCCACATCGGCCATCACATCGGTCAGTTCGGTGAATTCGAGCTTCACGCGCAGATCCGGCTTGTCCGAACCGAAGCGACGCATCGCTTCGGCGTATTCCATCACCGGCACCTTCGCGTCGAGATCGACGTCGATGGCTTCCTTGAACACGTGACGCACCATGTTCTCGAACAGATCGCGGATTTCCTGCTCCGAGAGGAACGAAGTCTCGCAGTCGATCTGCGTGAATTCCGGCTGACGGTCGGCACGCAGGTCTTCGTCGCGGAAGCACTTGGTGATCTGATAGTAACGGTCGAAGCCGGCCACCATCAGCAACTGCTTGAACAACTGTGGCGACTGCGGCAGCGCGAAGAACATGCCGGCGTTCACACGCGACGGCACGAGATAGTCGCGCGCGCCTTCCGGGGTGCTCTTCGTGAGCATCGGCGTTTCGATGTCGATGAAGCCCTGCGCGTCGAGATACTTGCGCACTTCCATCGCCACCTTGTAACGCAGGCGCAGGTTGTATTGCATTTGCGGACGACGCAGGTCCAGCACGCGATGCGTGAGGCGCGTGGTTTCCGACAGGTTTTCGTCGTCGAGCTGGAACGGGGGCGTGACCGACGGGTTGAGCACCTGGAGTTCGTGGCAGAGCACTTCGATCTTGCCGCTCGTCAGGTTGGCGTTCTCGGTGCCGGCCGGACGGCTGCGCACCAGGCCCGTGATCTGCACGCAGAATTCATTGCGCAGGCCTTCGGCGGCCTTGAACATCTCCGCGCGGTCCGGATCGCACACGACCTGCACCAGACCCTCGCGATCGCGCAGGTCGATGAAGATGACCCCGCCGTGATCACGGCGGCGATTGACCCAGCCACAAAGCTTGACCGTTTGGCCCAGTTGTTGCTCGGTCACCAGACCGCAGTAGGAGGTACGCATGGACATTTTGCTGTTCCGATTTTCAAAAAATGGCGTCGACAGATCCCGGTGACTCAAAGGAGCGGGCCGGGACGTTGCTGGCGCGGGTTGTGGGCGGGCGCCACCACGCCCATCGATACGATGTACTTCAGTGCGGCATCGACCGTCATGTCGAGTTCGATGACGTCGCTCGCCTTCATCATCAGGAAGAAGCCTGACGTCGGGTTCGGTGTCGTCGGGACATAGACGCTCACGTAATCGCCCTGCAAGTGATTGACGACATCGCCGCCCGGCGCGCCGGTCAGGAAGGCGATGGTCCACGACTCTCCGTGCGGATACCGCACGAGCAACGCCTTGCGAAACGCGTTGCCGTTGCTCGAGAGCAACGTATCGGAGACCTGCTTGACGCTGCCGTACAAGGGTCCAACGATGGGAATGCGCGTCAGAATGGCTTCCCACCAGCCGACCAGCTTCTGGCCAATGAAATTATGCGCCAGAAGGCCGACCACGAACACGAATGCGAGCGTGACCACCACGCCGAAGCCCGGCACGCGCATGCCGAGCAGGCGCGACGGCTGCCACTCGTCCGGCAGCAGCAACAAGGTCTGATCCATCGTGCCGATGATCAGACCCAGCACCCAAAGCGTGATGGCGAGGGGCACCAGCACCAGCAGGCCGGTGAGGAAAATCGTCTTCAACGCGGGTTTTTTGACGCTCATGGCAGGACTCGCGAATATGGGGCGGCTACTGGGTCAGCGGGCGAAACGTGAAAGCGGTACTGAATGCTATCGGGTAATGATGACGTGTCGGGCGCGTGCGGCACGTCGGGTCATGCGATCCGGCTCAGTGGCAGGCGCAACCGCCGCCGCAGCTTGCCGCAGGGGCGCTCGACGATTCACCGCCCGACGCAGCGGACGCCGCGGACGAAGAAGCGGGCGCAGCAGACGAAGCCGCCGAAGCACTCTCACCGGACGAGGCTGCCGGGCCGGACGCCGTTGCGCTCGCGCCGCCGGAACCGCCACGGAAGTCGGTCACATACCACCCCGAGCCCTTGAGCTGGAACCCGGCCGCCGTTACCTGCTTGCGAAACGTGTCCTTGCCGCATTCCGGGCACTGGGAGAGCGGATCGTCGCTCATTTTTTGCAGCACATCCTTGGCGAAACCGCATGTTTCGCAACGATAGGCATAGATAGGCATGATTCTTTCCGACGGAAAAAGGCGCGCAAAGCCTTGAATTATAACCGCTTCACAAGGCTTTCGGGATTTGTACGGTGATATATGGGGTTGGCGGCGCGCAAGATCAAGGCCGGACATTACCGCATTCAACGTATCCGGCCCCACCACGAAAGGCAAAGGGCGACCGCCGCCGCCCTTTCCCTCATTTCAGCCCGTTCCCGATTCAGCAAGCCCGATGGCCCCGATGTCGATCCGACGGACTCCAGCAGCCGAGCGAGCGCTCACCTCCCGGGCTGCCTCGGTCGGGCCTTCAGATGACTCAGATCGTCGAGACCCGCTCCGGCGGCTGACCACGCTCCGATGCGGGTTGCAGCAGCGACCCCAGGACCATGCCCGCAATCGACGCCAGCAGACCGGCCAGTTGCGGCGGCACGAGCGCCTCGGGCGCCAACGCCTCGCAGGCGATCCACACGATCAGCCCGAAGAACACGGACAGCGTGCCGCCCAGCGAGCTGGAGCGCTTCCAGTACAAACCGAACGCCAGCGGCACGAAGCAGCACACCAGCGTGACCTTGTAGGCGCTCTCGACCATCTGGAAAATCGACGCCTTCGAATTCAGCGCATACACCAGCACCAGCGCGGTGAAGCACAGCACGACGATACGCATCAGACGCAGCAGGTGTTTGTCGTCGATACGTCCCTTGAGCATCGGCCGGACGATGTTCTCCGCGAACGTCACCGACGGTGCGAGCAACGTGGCCGACGCGCAGCTCTTGATGGCCGAGAGCAGTGCGCCGAAGAACATTACCTGCGCGACGATCGGCACGCTGGTGAGCACCAACTGCGGCAAGATCTGCTGCGGATCGCTGCCGATGTACTTGTTCACCATCGACGGCGCGATCAGCAGTGCCGAGTACGCGAGGAAAATCGGAATGAACGTAAAGAAGAAGTACAGCACGCCGCCCGTCACCGAACCGGAGACCGCAATGTTCTCCGACTTCGACGACATCACGCGCTGAAACACGTCCTGCTGGGGAATCGACCCGAACATCATTGTCACGCCCGCCGCGATGAAGGCCAGGACATCCGCCGGATTCATCTCGGGCAGGAACACGAACTTGCCGGCCTGCGACGCATGCGCGATCACGGCTTCCGCCCCGCCCGGCACCATGCCCGACACGACAACGGCGATATACACCAGCCCCACGACGATGATGATCATCTGGATGAAGTCGGTCACGGCCACCGAGATCATGCCGCCCAGCAGCGTGTAGGCGAGCACCGAGACGGCGCCGATGATCATGCCTGTCGGCTCCGACATCGCCCCGCCCGACACCGTGTGGAAGACCAGCCCCAGCGCTTTGATCTGCGCGCCGACCCAGCCGAGGTACGAGATCACGATCGCGATCGACGTCACCACTTCGACGGTGCGGTTGTACTTGAGCTTGTAGAAGTCGCCGATCGTCATGAGGTTCATGCGATACAGCTTGCGGGCGAAGAACATGCCCACGAGAACCAGACACATCGAGGAGCCGAACGGATCTGCCACCACACCGCGCAGCCCTTCGCCGATGAAGGTGGCGGGAATGCCCAGCACGGCTTCCGACCCGAACCACGTGGCGAACACCACGGCCACGACCATGCCGTAAGGCAGACGGCGACCGGCGACGGTGAAATCCTTGGTATTGCGGACCTTGAGGGCGGCCAACAGCCCGATGGCCACCGAAATGACCCAATACAGAATGACAAACCAGATCAGCATAACGCGGCCCCAGCCAAGCCCCAGGGCGACGGATGCCGGCCGGAATCGTCAGTGGCGGTCGCGATTCGGCCGCATGGAGCCGCCGCGCAAGCCAACGAAACCGAGCCTTGGGCCGCAGCCTTCCGGGCAACAGAAAATCAGGTCGTGCATGACGGGGCTGATGCGATTCAGCGCTCGGGGGCGCCCGTTTTTGCCACCTGGCGAAAAAATTTTGGGCCGATTATAGCGGCGTGAGAGACCCGCGGGGAAAAAAGTCACAAATCCCCCAAGCGGTCATGACGAATCTCCTTAGATGCCCGTCGATGCCGGTCAATACCGGCGGCTGTCGGGACGTTACGCACAGTTCGTATCCGTACCCGCGTGTGGCGTACGTCCAACACCGGGAGCGCTGCCCGCCATCGCGACAGCAGTTCGCCGGTTCAGCGACGTCGCCAGACCATCCAGTGTTCCGCACCGGCGAAAACCGGCACCGAGTCGTCGATGGGCCACGCGTCCTCACAAACGAAGTCCGCCGAGAGCAGCGCGTCGAGGCCGTCTCGGCCTATGCCGAACGGCGGCCCCTTCGGCGTTTCTCTCAGAAAGAAAAATCCAGCCAGACGCGCACCCGACGGCAGCAATTGCGCCATCCGCTGCGCGTAGTCCTGCCAGAGGTTGCGCGGCAAGGCGCAGAGGAATGCCCGTTCGTAGACCACGTCGGGCGTGAACGGCGGCATATAGGTGAAAAAATCGGCGTGTTCGACAAGCGATGCGCGCGGCCCCAACTGCGCTTTGGCCGACTCCACGGCCACCGGCGAGAAGTCGATGGCCCGCACCGGCCAGCCCTGCGCGTCGAGCCACGCGGCTTCGTGTGCGGCGCCGCAGCCCGGGATCAGCGTAGCGCGCGGCACGCCCTCACCCGCCACGAAGTCCTGCAACGCTTTCGGCACGCCGGCAGCATCCCAAGGCATGAACGCGTTGGCAAAACGCTCGTCCCAGAACTCCGCGCGCGACGGATCGCGATTGGCGAACGACGGCACATTCCCCGTCTCGAGATTTAGCTTGTCCTTCACCATGTTCCCCAGCGCATCATCGGGTACCTCATCATGCGTCTCGACGGACATCCGGCGCCCCCTTGAGACCACGATGCTCCTCTCGCTCATGAAGCTCACGAGGCTCGGCGCCATCGGCGTCACGTTTCATTGCATCGTTCATCTCGCCTTCCCGTTTGCCCGTCTGCCCGTCTGCCCGTCTGCCCGTTTGCCCGGCATCCTGCCGCGTGATCCGCTCGCGCCTTCGACGCCGTCAGGTGTACAGCCAGACGAACGCCGTCAGCACGCCGACGGCGATACCGCCCACCAGACAGAACGCGCCGGTCAGCAGACGGTTCGTGCGACGTTGCTCCTGAAGCAACGCTAGCAGCAGCGTGTCGTCCTGCGGGCGTGCATGTGCGGCCAGCGCCTGATGGATGAGACGCGGCAACTGCGGCATCGTCTTGCTCCATTGCGGCGCCTCGGCCTTCAGGCGCTCCAGCCAGCCGCGCGGCCCGATCTGCTCGGCCATCCAGCGCTCCAGGAACGGCTTGGCGGTCTTCCACAGATCCAGGTCGGGATCGAGCTGACGTCCCAGCCCCTCGATATTGAGCAGCGTTTTTTGCAGCAGCACGAGCTGCGGCTGAATCTCGACGTTGAAACGGCGCGACGTCTGGAACAGCCGCATGAGCACCAGCCCCAGCGAAATCTCCTTGAGCGGCCGATCGAAATACGGCTCGCACACCGCGCGAATCGCCCCCTCCAACTCCTCGACACGCGTATCCGGCGGCACCCATCCCGACTCCAGATGCAGCGACGCCACGCGGTGATAGTCGCGCCGGAAGAACGCAAGGAAGTTCTGTGCCAGATAGTTCTTGTCGAATTCGGACAACGCCCCCACGATGCCGCAATCGAGCGCGATGTAACGGCCGAACGTTGCGGGGTCGAGGCTGACGAGAATGTTGCCCGGGTGCATGTCGGCGTGGAAGAAGCCGTCGCGCAGGAACTGCGTGAAGAAGATTTCGACGCCTTCGCGCGCCAGCTTCTTCAGATCGACGCCGGCTTCGCGCAGCACCTCGATCTGACTGATCGGCACGCCGTGCATGCGCTCCATCACGAGCACCGAGCTGGAACTGAACTCCCAGTAAATCTCCGGGACCATCAGCATGCCGGAGTCGATGAAATTGCGGCGAAGCTGCGCCGCATTCGCGGCTTCGCGCATCAGGTCGAGTTCGTCGTGCAGATACTTGTCGAACTCGGCGACCACCTCGCGCGGCTTGAGCCGCTTGCCGTCCGGCCACAGACGCTCCACCCAGCCGGCCAGATCGCGCATGAGCGCCAGATCGCTGTCGATCACCCCGAGCATGTTCGGCCGCAGCACCTTGACTGCGACTTCCTTGCCCGCATGCTCGCCATCGCGAATACGGGCGAAATGCACCTGCGCGATCGAGGCGCTGGCCACGGGCGTGCGCTCGAACTCCACGAACACTTCGTCGAGCGGACGCCCGAGCGACTTCTCGATGCTCGCATGCGCCACCTGCGGATCGAACGGCGGCACCTGATCCTGCAACCGGGCGAGTTCCTGTGCGATGTCCGGCGGCATCAGATCGCGACGCGTGGAGAGCACCTGGCCGAACTTCACGAAGATCGGCCCGAGCGACTCGAGCGCCAGTCGCAGGCGCTCGCCACGCGGCGCCCTCAGACCGCTGCGTCCGAACGAGAGTACGCGCAGCAGCGCGCGCGCGATGGGATGAGGGATGCTCGAGAGCACCAGTTCGTCGAGGCCGTATCGATAGCAGACGAGGACAATCTTGATGAGACGCAGAAGACGCATCGGTCAACGGCCTCCGGTAGTGCGGGACGCCGGGGCTGCCTGACGCTCCAGCTTCTCGATACGCTTCTCGAGTCGCGCCAGATCGTCGCGCAGCGTCCCGATGTCGCTGCGCATCGCGTCAAGGCGCGGGCGTGCCACGAGCATCGGATTCTCCTCCACGAGGAAATCGGCCAGCGAGCGCGCCAGCGTGCCGCCCGTGCGGCGCGCGCCGGCTACGGCCGCCTTGCCCGTTTCGGTCACACGATGTGCGGCCGCATCGCCGATGATCTTGCTGAGGTCTTCGGCGATTTCCCAGCGCAGATGCTGGGCGAGATACGAGACGGTGTTGGCGAATTCGGCGTCGCCTTCAATCTTGACGTGACGCATCACGGCGGCCTGCCCACCGCCCGCGAAGTCGGCCAGCGCCGCCGGGGGCACCGAGATGCTGACATCGCAGGGGAAATCGGCCTCGGCGGCGGCCAGATAGCCGTCGTCTGCCACGCGCACACGCAGATCGATCGGGGACATGGCCAGCCGGGCGGAGGCGCCGATGTGGTGACGCAGGCGGTCGCGTGCCCACGGTTCCCGGGCAAGCAAGTGGTTCACGGTGGCGGCAAAGGCTTTGGCGGCTACGGTCATGAGCTTGGCGGCCGGCCGGTGCAGAACACCGGTCGCACCGAAAGACGCCGCCCGTCAACAACCTTCGGACGGCAAAAAACAAAAGAGCCCGCGCTTCAAACGCGGGCTCTCATTGTAAGGCAGGTTACGGGAAAAACGTCGCCAGCTTAGCTGAGCTGCTGAATCCCGGCGAGCACCCAGCCACCGTTACCGGTCACCGGCTTGGTCAGGTTCCACACTTCGTTGAACGGCTCGGCGGCACCGCCTTCGGTCTCGCGGATCAGGCCCGAGAAGCGCACGCTCGCCATGTACTCGCTGGTCGATTGCTCGATGCCGAGCAGTTCGGCGTCCAGTTGCACGACGTCCGTACGGTTGGTCGACTTGCCGCGCTCTTCGAGGTCCATCTTGATTTCCGCGAACATCTGCGGCGTGGTGAACTCGTTGATGTCGGCCTGATCGCCCTTGTCCCAGGCGGCTTGCAGACGGTTGAAGTACACCTTGGCGCTGCGCAGGAAGCCTTCCGTGTCGAAACCGGCCGGCACACCGAACGACTCAGTGGCGGCGGCGCCGGCCGCTGCGCCGGCGGCGGCCGGCAGGGCCGAGGCGCCCGACGGGTAAGCCTGGCCCGACGGTTGGCCCGACGGCTGGTTCGACGACTGGTTATCCCACGACTGACGCAGCGAGTGGTTCGACGACGCGTCGTTACCTGCGCCGGCATACGCCGGCGTTTGCGACTGCGACTTATTGCCGCGGAAACGTCGGATGAGCCACATCACGGCGAAAGCGATCAACGCGATGATGATCACGTTGGCCATCATGCTGGCGAACGCGCCACCCATGCCGAAGTGCGACAACAGCGCTGCAATACCGAGACCGGCAGCCAGACCGGCGATCGGCCCAAGCCATCGGTTGGCCGGCTTGGCGGCGGCTGCCGCGCCTGCACCGGCGGCACCTGCGCCGGCCGCAGCCGGCGCTGCCTGATTCGGGGCAGCGCCCGGGGCGGCTTGCGCCGGCTGTTGCGGCGTTGCCTGACGTTGCGTCACGGTGTTGGACTGCTTGCCGATGCTCCGGCCGCCGCCAACGCGCTTGGCGTCGGCGTCCGCGATCGTCATGCCGACCGCCACTACGCCGGCCACAACGCCCAACAACAGCTTGTTTTTCAGGAACTGGAACATCGTTCTGGTCTCTCCGTGGAGTAATAGGTTTCAGTCTACTGACAGACGTCGACCCAAATGGTTCAGCCGCTTTTTACGTACTGAAACCAGATAAGGCGAGGGCCGATTCTGCCACAGCAAAATTAGCTTGTACTTAGGGCTTTCCAGACAAAACGCCCCGGGCGCGGAGAACGTCCGCTATCCGGGGCGCCATATCGGGCAAACCGCATCAGGTAAGTGAGTGTGTACTCAGAACTTGCGACCGATGTGAAGGGCGACGACGCCGGCGGTCATGTTGTGATACTCCACGCGTTCGAGGCCGGCGTCTTCCATCATCGATTTGAGCGTTTCCTGATCCGGGTGCATGCGAATCGACTCGGCCAGATAGCGGTAGCTGTCGGCGTCGCCCGCGATACGCGAGCCGAGCCACGGCAGCACTTTGAACGAGTAAGCGTCGTACGCCTTCTCCAGCGGCTGCCAGACCTTCGAGAATTCCAGCACCATGACCTTGCCGCCCGGCTTGATCACACGACGCATTTCTGCGAGCGCGGCGTCCTTGTGGGTCATGTTGCGCAGACCGAATGCCACGGTCACCACGTCGAAATAGTTCGACGGGAACGGCAGCTTTTCGGCATCGCACAACAGCGACGGCGTGACGATACCGTCGTCGAGCAGACGGTCGCGCCCCACGCGCAGCATCGATTCGTTGATGTCGGTATGCCACACCTCCCCGCTCGGGCCGGCCGCGCGGGCGAACGCCTTCGAGAGGTCGCCCGTACCGCCAGCGATGTCGAGCACCTTGAAGCCGGGACGCACGGCGGCGCGGCCAATGGTGAAGGCCTTCCAGACACGGTGCAGGCCGCCCGACATCAGGTCGTTCATGATGTCGTACTTGCTGGCGACGGAATGGAACACTTCGGCGACCTTGCCGGCCTTTTCCTTCTCGTCGACGGTCTCATAACCGAAGTGGGTCTGTTCACCCATTGCACATCTCCAAAATCAGATAAGCGAGCGCACGCTCGGGCGTGCGCACTGCCATGGACTCAATGGTGGTGACAACCACCGGCAGCGGGCGAGGGCATGGGCGTGTCGCGGTCGACACCCGCCGCGGCGAGCTTGTCCAGATACTCCTGCCACAGGGCGTCCTGACGCACGCACAGTTCATACAGGAAGTCCCACGAATAAATGCCGGTGTCGTGACCGTCCGAAAAGACGGGACGCACCGCGTAGTTACCGATCGGCTCCAGGCCGTTCAACGTGACGTCGCGCTTGCCGGTTTGCAGCGTCTCCTGCCCCGGTCCGTGACCGCGCACTTCCGCCGAGGGCGAGAGCACGCGCAGCAATTCGAACGGCAGGCGGTAGGTTTTGCCGTCGTCATAACCGAGTTCCAGCACCTTGGATGCGCGATGCAGCGTCAGGGAAACGGGAATCGGCGTGTCTTTCTCCAGCCCAGCCATGGTCTTGCTCCAGAAAATTCGGTCGCGGCGCCTGCCGGGAGAACCTCGTGCAACGCCTTGCGCCGCCCCACATGGGGTTACGATGCGGCACATCGGCGGGCAGTATAGCCGCTCGGGCGTCAGCGGTCATGCCGACAGGGTTCGCGAAACCGCGCCCCTCGCCTGCCCCGCCGACACGACACCAGCACTAGGCCGGCCAACCGGGAATACGTTCCAATTCTGCCACGATGGCCTCGCGCAGCGCGGGCAGCCACGCCGCGCGTTCGGCGAGCACCGCCTGCGGCACTTCGCGCTGCGGCGCACTCCAGACCGAAGCCGGAAAGTGGATGTCATCGCGATAGCGCGGAATCACGTGCCAGTGCACGTGCGGCACGATGTTGCCCAGACTCGCGACGTTGACCTTGTGCGGCGACATCACGGTACGCTGCGCCGTCTCGACGGCAAACACGGCGCGCATCACATGCTCGCGCGCGGCTTGCGGCAAATCGCTCATCTCGGCCACGTGCGCGTGCCAGATCACGCGGGCGAAGCCGGGATAGCCGTGCTCGTCGGCCAACACCACGCGCAACACCGGATCGCGCCAAACGACTTCACCGCCGTCTCCGGCGCAAAACGGACATTCCATGATCGCTCCTCCCCCCATTTTCCCAACGCGCCTGCACATTACTCGCATTACTCGCATTACTCGCATTACTGCGCAATACTTGCGCGACACCGCGCAATATGCAGCAACACGCTGCATTCCGCCGCAATACCCCGCGCCGCCTCGCCACGCACTCACTGCTCACCCGCCACGACGGCGTCGCGGCTCACGCCATCAGGGCTTGCTGCGCTTCTTGCGCTTGCCTGTGGCCGGATCGACCGGACCCAGGGCGAGTTCGGCGAAATCGATCTCGCTGAGCAATTCGCGCAGCGTCTCGTCGTTGATGCGATGCGTAATGCGCAGCCGCGACAACTCCACGCGCTCCGCCTGCAACGCCGCCGCCCGCAGACGCCGCTCGACTTCCACCTCGCGCACGGCGCGCTCGCGCACCTCGTCCGAGGCCGTCGACGCATTGAGCGTGCGCCGATAGCGCCCCATCACCCGCGCCGCGGCCTCCGCACACACGGCCGTATCCAGCTCGTCGCCGGACTTGGCGATCACCTTCTGCAACGACTCGACGGCGCGAATCGCCGCCTCCGACGCCGCGAGCCGCGCCTCGCCCATCTCGCGATTGCGCGGGTCTTCGACCGGCCAGCGCACACCGCGCAGCAGGACGGGCAAGCCGAGGCTGCCGCCGATGAGCGAGAGCAGGATCACACCGGCGGCGAGGAAAATCAGCAGATCGCGCCCCGGGAACGGCGCACCGCCCGGCAGTGCCAGCGGCACGGAGAGCGCACCGGCCAGCGTCACCGCGCCGCGCACACCCGAGAGCGCTGTCACACCGGTAAAGCGCATGCCCGGCTTCATCGTGATTTCGCCGCGGCGCATGCCGAGGAAGTACATCACGCGCCACGCCACCCACACCCAGCAGAAGCGCAGCACGATGAGCACCGCCGAAATCGCGCCGACGTAGAACATCAGTTCGCTCAGATTGACGAGCGTGCCCCACAAATGCTCGCTCGGCCGCAACGCCGCGCGCACGATATCCGGCAATTGCAGCCCCAGCAGCACGAACACCGCGCCATTGAAGACGAATTCGAGCATCGACCATACGCCGTTGCCGAGAATGCGCGTGGCGGTGCGGGTGTTGAGCAGATCCGTCGAACTCACCGTCATGCCGGCGGCGACGGCCGCGAGAATGCCCGAGAAGCCGAAGTGTTCCGCCAGCAGATAGGCCGCGAACGGCATGAGCAGCAGAAGCAGCACGATGGTCGCGGGCTCTTCCGTGGAGGCGTCCATCACGCGACGATGGAACTGCGTGAACAGCCAGGTCACGGCCCATCCGGCGAGCAGGCCGCCCAGGGCGATGACGACGAACGAAAACGTGGCGTTGCCGATAGAGAAGATGCCGGTCGTCGCGGCCACCAGCGCGAACTTGAACGCGACCAGGCCCGATGCGTCGTTCATCATCGCCTCGCCTTCCAGTACGTGCATGAGCCGCGTGGGCATGCGCATGCGGCCGGTGAGCGCGGACACGGCCACTGCGTCCGTCGGCGAGAGCACCCCGCCGAGCGCGAACGCCACGGCGAGCGGAATCGACGGGATCATCCAGTGGATGAAATACCCCACGCCGAGCACGGTGAAGATCACGAGACCGAGGGCCATCGCGATAATCGGCACGCGCAAGTGCCAGAACTCGCGTTTGGGCATGCGCCAGCCGTCGGCGAAAAGCAGCGGCGGAATGAACAGCAGGAAGAAGATCTCCGGGTCGAGATCGATGTGCAGTCCCGCGCCCGGATAAGCGAGCGCGGCGCCCACGGCGATCTGCACGAGCGGTACCGGCAGGAATCTGACGAAGCTGACCAGCACGCCGGTCAGCGCCACCACGAACAGCAGGATCAGTGCTGTGTAGACTACCTCCATGCCACCTCCGTGGTCCGTCGGTCAGGCATCGGCCGCGTTCCCCGGAGGTTTTTGCCGGGCAGACATTGCATCAGACGAGCACGCGTTCGATACCGCCGTTGTTCGCATCATTGACGTAGTCCACCAGCCACTGCTCGCCCAGCACGTGCTTGGCGATCTCGACGACGATGTAGTCGGCGGTGACGTCCGCGTCGTCCTTGTAGCGCGACAGACCTTGCAGGCACGACGGGCAGCTCGTCAGGATCTTGACGTCATCGACCTTGCCGTCGGCGCGCAACTTCGCCGCGCCCTTGCGCATTTCCTCCTCCTTGCGGAAGCGGATCTGCGTCGAGATGTCCGGGCGCGTGACCGCCAGCGTACCCGATTCGCCGCAGCAACGATCGTTCTTCTCGATCTTGTACCCGTCGTTCTCGCTGCCCATCAACTGATTCACGAGTTTGACCGGGTCCATCGTCTTGATCGGCGTGTGGCACGGGTCGTGGTACATGTAGCGCGTACCATTCACACCTTCGAGCTTCACGTGCTTCTCGAGCAGATATTCGTGGATGTCCACGATACGGCAGCCCGGGAAGATCTTTTCGAATTCATAGCCGGCGAGCTGATCGTAGCAAGTGCCGCACGACACCACCACGGTCTTGATATCGAGGTAGTTCAGCGTGTTGGCCATGCGGTGGAACAACACGCGGTTGTCCGTCACGATCTTCTCGGCTTTCTCGCCCTGCCCCGAGCCGCGTTGCGGATAGCCGCAGCAAAGATAGCCCGGCGGCAGCACCGTCTGCACCCCCACGTGCCAGAGCATCGCCTGCGTGGCGAGACCGACCTGCGAGAACAGACGCTCCGAGCCGCAGCCCGGGAAGTAGAACACCGCTTCCGAGTCGACCGTCGTGGCCTTCGGGTTGCGAATGATCGGCACTACCTTGTTGTCTTCGATGTCGAGCAGCGCGCGCGCCGTTTTCTTCGGCAGGTTGCCCGGCATCTTCTTGTTGACGAAGTGGATTACCTCTTCGCGCAGCGGCGGCTTGCCGACCGTCGCGGGCGGATGCGCCGTCTGCTTCTTCGCGATCTTCTTGAAGACGTCCGCGCCGAAACGCTGCGCCTTGTAGCCCCAGTCGATCATCACCTTGCGGGTGATGTTGATGGTCTCCGGATTGGTCGCGTTCAGGAAGAACATGCCGGCGGCGGCCCCCGGATTGAACTTCTTCTTGCCCATCTTGCGCAGCAGGTTGCGCATGTTCATCGTCACGTCGCCGAAGTCGATCTTCACCGGGCAGGGCGTGGCGCACTTGTGGCAGACCGTGCAATGATCGGCCACGTCGTTGAACTCGTCCCAGTGCTTGATCGACACGCCGCGACGCGTCTGCTCTTCGTACAGGAAGGCTTCGATGAGCAGCGATGTCGCGAGAATCTTGTTACGCGGGCTGTAGAGCAGGTTCGCGCGCGGCACGTGCGTGGCGCACACCGGCTTGCACTTGCCGCAGCGCAGGCAGTCCTTCACGCTGTCGGCGATCGCGCCGATGTCCGACTGCTGCATGATCAGCGACTCGTAGCCCATCAGCCCGAAGCTCGGGGTATAGGCGTTGCGCAGATCGGCGGGCAGTTCGGGCAGGTTGAGCAGCTTGCCCTTGTTGAAGCGCCCTTCCGGGTCCACGCGCAGCTTGTACGCGCGGAATTCGCCGATTTCGGCTTCCGTCAGAAACTCCAGCTTGGTGATGCCGATACCGTGTTCGCCCGAGATCACGCCGTCGAGCGAGCGGGCGATGTCCATGATGCGGGCCACGGCCTTGTGCGCATCCTGGAGCATCTCGTAGTTGTCCGAGTTCACCGGGATGTTCGTGTGCACGTTGCCGTCACCGGCGTGCATGTGCAGCGCGACGAAGACACGGCCGTGCAGCACGCGCTTGTGGATGGCCTGCGCCTCGTCGAGAATCGGCTTGAACTCGCCGCCCGTGAAGATCTGACGCAGTTCCGCGCGAATCTCCTGCTTCCACGACACGCGCACCGTGCGATCCTGAAGCAGATCGATGAGACGCGTCTGCGGTTGCTTGTTCAGGCGATCGTTCAGCGCGACGTTGATGTCGCGAATGCCGTGACGGTTGAGCAGCGGAATCGCTTCGGCCAGCGGCATGTCGAAGTTGTCGCGCAGGAATTCCCAGCGCGCGCGCACCTGGCGCAGCGTCGTGAGCGCGGTCTGCACGCGGTCTTCGAGCAGTTCGGCCGACGGAATCTCGTTCGCATCGTCCGTCTTGCCGAGCGGCAGATTGCCGGCTTCGAAGAACGTTTCGAGCGCGTCGACCAGTTGCAGCTTGTTCTTGAGCGACAGTTCGATGTTGATGCGCTCGATGTGATCCGTGTACTCGCCCATGCGATGCAGCGGGATCACCACGTCTTCGTTGATCTTGAAGGCGTTCGTGTGGCGCGCGATCGCCGCCGTGCGCGAGCGGTCGAGCCAGAACTTCTTGCGCGCCTCGGCCGACACGGCGACGAAGCCTTCGCCGCTCTTGCCGTTGGCCATGCGGATCACTTCCGACGTTGCCTGCGCCACGGCATTGTCGTCGTCGCCGACGATATCGCCGATCAGCACCATCTTCGGGAACGCGTTGCGCTTCGACTTCGTGGCATAGCCCACGGCGCGCAGATAGCGTTCGTCCAGATGCTCCAGCCCCGCGAGAATCGCGCCGCCCGCCGCCGTCTGCGCGAACATGTAGTCCTTGATCTCGACGATGCTCGGAATCGCTTCCTTGGCCTGACCGAAGAACTCCAGACACACGGTACGCGTGTGCGCCGGCATCTTGTGCAAGATCCAGCGCGCGCTCGTGATCAGACCGTCGCAGCCTTCCTTCTGGATGCCCGGCAGCCCGGCGAGGAACTTGTCCGTGACATCCTTGCCAAGACCTTCCTTACGGAAACGCTTGCCTTCGATTTCCAGCAGTTCCGTTTTGAGCAGCGCCGCGCCCGGCGCCTGATTGCCGTCGTACCACTTCAGTTCGAAGCGGGCGACCGGAATGTCGTGAATCTTGCCGAGGTTGTGATCGAGACGCGTGACTTCGAGCCAGTTGCCCTGCGGATCGACCATGCGCCACCACGCAAGGTTATCGAGCGCGGTGCCCCACAGCACGGCCTTCTTGCCGCCGGCGTTCATGGCGACGTTGCCGCCGATGCACGAGGCGTCGATCGAGGTCGGGTCCACCGCAAAGACCAGCCCGGCACGCTCGGCGGCTTCCGCCACGCGACGCGTGACCACGCCGGCGCCCGAGAAGATCGTGCCGACGAGCTTGTCGACGCCCGGCAGTTGCAGGTATTCGACCTCGTCGAGCTGTTCGAGCTTTTCCGTATTGATGACGGCCGAGAACGGCGTGAGCGGAATCGCGCCGCCCGTATAGCCGGTGCCGCCGCCGCGCGGGATCACCGTCAGCCCGAGTTCGAAGCAGCCCTTCACCAGCGAGGCCATTTCCGCTTCGCTGTCCGGCGTGAGCACGACGAACGGATATTCAACACGCCAGTCGGTCGCGTCGGTGACATGCGACACGCGCGACAGGCCGTCGAACTTGATGTTGTCGCTGGCGGTCGTGCGCCCGAGCACCTTCTTTGCGCGACGGCGCAGTTCCGCCATCTTGTCGAACTCGGCGGCGAACTCCGCCACGGCGCGGCGGGCGGCCGCTTCCAGTTGCTCGACGCGGGCAGCGCGCTCGCGGCCATGCGTGTCGGCATGTTCGGCCACGTCGGCACGGCGACGCTTGTCGATTTCGTTCAGACGATGGTCGAGCGCGTCGATCAGCAGCTTGCGGCGCTTCGGGTTGTCCAGCAGGTCGTCTTGCAGATACGGATTGCGGCGCACCACCCAGATGTCGCCGAGCACTTCGTACAGCATGCGCGCCGAGCGGCCGGTGCGGCGTTCGGCGCGCAGTTCGTCGAGAATGGCCCATGCGTCCGCGCCGAGCAGGCGCATGACGATTTCGCGATCCGAAAACGACGTGTAGTTGTAGGGAATTTCACGCAGACGTGGCGGGTGAGCGGCTACGGCATGTTTAGCGTCGTGCGGCTCGAAGGCAGGCAAGGGTGCGTTCATCTTGTCGGGCTCGTCAGTGCGGCGGTGCATCCGCCGTCGGCGTTCGTCTCGCGGGACGCGCCGAAAGTCAAAATCGGGTATGCGCTGAAGATGCCGACCGCCGGCGCAAGGGGTGCGCGCGGGCCGGCAACGGTCGATCTGCGGTCAACGAGATCGACGACTGCCGTGCGAGGACGTCGCTGGCGACGATGAAGAATCGTGTCTCGCCATCGAGCAGAAGCACAGAGGGGTGAGGCAGTTGGTGCGCATGCCCAGATCTTTCTTCCGGCTTGGGAAAGTGTTGGTAGGGGAATGTAGATCGAATTGTACTTCATTGCACCGCAACACGTCGGCGCCGCACCGGAATTGCCGCTCAGGCGCGCGAATCCACTCTTTGCGGCCAGCGCGATCGCCTCATCGCAGCGTTGACGACACCTTCACGGGCCCCCAACCTACCGACCGCCAGCGTGACTTTCACCTTAAAAGCCTACCGTTATATCCGTTTAGATACAACGACTTGCAACACACTCCTGAACTGAAATTTCCGAAGAATGGGAGTATGGTCTAGCCGTCCCCCGCTCCATCCACCCGTCAAGAGGTGTATTTATGGCTTCGTTCCAACTGAACGGCAAACCGGTGAAGGTCGACGTCGACCCCGCCACTCCCCTGCTCTGGACCCTGCGCGACGCGCTCAACATGACCGGCACGAAGTTCGGCTGCGGCATGGCGCTGTGCGGGGCCTGCACTGTCCACATGGACGGCGCGCCCATCCGAAGCTGCATCACCCCGGTCTCTGCCGTCGAAGGCAAGAAGATCACCACCATCGAAAACGTCGGCGCCGATCCGGTCGGCCGCGCCGTGCAGGACGCCTGGATCAAGCACGACGTGCCCCAGTGCGGCTACTGCCAGAGCGGCCAGATCATGTCGGCCACCGCATTGCTGCGCGAGAACAAGACGCCCAACGACGAGCAGATCGACGCCGCCATGGCCGGCAACATCTGCCGCTGCGGCACTTACGCCCGCATTCGTGCGGCCATCAAAGACGCGGCATCGTCGCTGGCCTGAGACGAGGAGACACCCCGATGCGTGAACTTCGTTTCTCCCAACGCCCCGGCGTACCCGTGGGCGACTTCGCGGGCGTAAGCCGTCGCGGCTTTCTGAAGACGTCCGCCGTTGCGGCGGGCGGGCTGATGCTCGAGATGTCGTTGCCGGGCCTCATGCGCACGGCGAACGCTCAGGGCGCGGCCCCTGCCCCCGTCGTGCCGTCCGCCTTCGTCCACATCGCGCCGGACGACACCGTCACCATTCAGGTCAACCGTCTCGACTTCGGTCAGGGCGTGCAGACCGCCCTGCCGATGCTCGTCGCCGAAGAACTCGACTGCGACTGGGGCAAAGTGCGCGGCGAACTGGCCCCTGCCGGGGAAGCTTACAAAGACCCGGTGTTCGGTATCCAGATGACGGGCGGCTCCGGCACCATGGCCCACTCGTGGATGCAGTACCGTCGTATTGGGGCGTCGGCGCGCGCCATGCTGATCGCGGCCGCCGCGCAGCAGTGGAAAGTGCCGGCAGACCAGTTGCGCACCGAGAACGGCGTCGTGCTCGGCCCGAACGGCAAACGCGCCACGTACGGCAGCCTCGCCGCCAAGGCCCAGGCGCTGCCCGTGCCCGCCAACGTCGCCCTCAAGGATCCGTCGGCCTTCCGCCTGCTCGGCAAGCCGACCCGCCGGCTCGACGCCAAAGCCAAGTCGACCGGCACGCCGATGTACGGCATGGACTTCAAGTTGCCGAACCTCAAAGTGGCGGTCGTCGCGCGTCCTCCGGTATTCGGCGCCAAGGTGAAAAGCTTCGACGCGAAGGCCGCGAAAGCCGTCAAGGGTGTGCGCGACGTCCTCGAAATTCCGGACGACCGGGGCGGCACCGCCGTCGCCGTCGTCGCCGACGGCTACTGGCAAGCCAAGACCGGCCGCGACGCCCTCAAGGCCGAATGGGACACCAGCGGCGTCGAACACGTCGACACGACCCGGCAGTTGGCCCAATTCAAGGAAATGGCCAGGACGCCGGGTATCGTCGCGATCGACACCGACGTCTCCAAGCTCAAGGGCGCCCCCAAGACCCTGGTGGCCGAGTACAGCTTCCCGTATCTCGCCCACGCGCCGATGGAGCCGCTGAACTGCACCGTGCAGCTCTCCGACAAGGGCGCGGAAGTGTGGACCGGCACCCAGTTCCAGACCGTCGATCAGGCGGCCATCGCGCGCACGCTCGGCCTCAAGCCCGAGCAGGTCAAGCTGCACACGCTCATGGCGGGTGGCGGATTCGGCCGGCGCGCAGTGCCCACGTCCGACTACGGCGTCGAAGCCGCGCAGGTCGCGAAAGCGTGGCGCGGTGCGGGCCATCGCGAGCCGGTCAAGGTCATCTGGAGCCGCGAAGACGACATTCACGGCGGCTACTATCGTCCGATGTACGTTCACCGCGCCGAGATCGGTCTCGACGCCAAGGGCAACGTGCTGGCGTGGAATCACACCATCGTCGGCCAGTCGATCCTGCAAGGCACGCCGTTCGAACCGATGCTGGTCAATAACGGTATCGACGCCACCAGCGTGGAAGGGGTCTCGGGCACGCCGTACGCCGTGCCGCTGCGGCTCACGCTGCACAGCCCGAAGGCCAACGTCCCGGTGTTGTGGTGGCGTTCCGTGGGCAACACGCACACGGCGTTCGTCATGGAAACGCTGATCGACGAACTGGCCGGGCACGCGGGCCAGGACCCGGTGGCTTACCGTTACGCGCTGCTGGGCGACAAGCATCCGCGTCATCGCGAAGCCCTGGCGCTGGCCGTCGAGCGTTCGGGCTACGGCAAGACCAAGTTGCCCGAAGGCCAGGCGTGGGGCGTGGCCGTGCATGAATCGTTCGACTCGGTGGTGGCATATGTCGTGGTGGCGGAGATGCGCAACAAGGCGCCGCGACTCGTGAGTGCGGTGGCGGGTGTGCATTGCAACTTCGCGGTCAATCCTTTGACGGTCGCGGCGCAGGTGGAAGGCGCGGCGCTGATGGGACTGGGAACGACCTTGCCGGGCGCTGCGATCACGCTCAAAGATGGCGAAGTCGAGCAGAGCAACTTCCATCAGTACACGGTGGCGCGTCTGACGGACATGCCGGCGATCAGCGTGCACGTGGTGAGTTCGGGGGATGCCCCGACGGGCATGGGGGAGCCGGGCTTGCCGCCGTTGGCGCCGGCGTACGCAAATGCCATCGCCGCGTTGACGGGCAAGCGTTTACGCGCCTTGCCATTCGACGTCACGAGCGCATAAGCCCGGGGGCCCGAATCCTCCGACCCCATCGGAGGATGGGCCCTGAGACTCCAGGGCGGCAAGCCGGACCGGCGTCCCCTTCTTCATCGGTTTGGGTGGGTGCCCGAGGCGCTGAAGGGGGGCATCGGTCCGGTCCCCCGGACTTCGTTGGGATTGCAGCACGAGGCGATTCGACAGAGCGTTGCGCGAAGGCACTCGCCGTGGGAAGTCCCCTCGGGGGATCACCCCACGAGCAGATGTTTGAATGGCGCGAAGATGCCTTCCCAGAACGACGCCGGCACTCGCAGCATCAGATAAGTGATGGTGATGTAGCGCAGGGTTTTGCCGATGGCGACGTAGACGAGGCATGCGCGCCAGGACAAGCGTAGCCATCCGGCGAGTGTGCAGAGCGGATCGCCGATGACGGGCAGCCATGAGAGCAGTAGCAATGGCGGGCCGAAGCGGCGCATCCAGCGGCGATAACGTTCGTTCATCGGCGCGCGGCCTTCGACATCGGCCTTGTTGATCTCGTTGATCTCGTTGATCTCGTTGATCTCGTTGATCTCGTTGATCTCGTTGATCTCGTTGATCTCGTTGATCTCGTCGATCCTGCCGGCCTCGTCAGTCTTGCCGCCCTGCATCCCCGGCATCGTGACCGCCACCGTCCCATCCCCGGCAGACGCGGCAGCGCGCGCGTGCGCCCGCCGGCGTGCCTTGAGCCGCACATAAGCGCGGCGCGCCGCGAACCCCATCCACCAGTCCAGCATGCCGCCCAGCGTATTGCCCACGCTCGCCACCACGATCGCGGGCCAGAACATATGCGGATTGAGCGCCACGTAGCCGAACAGCGCCGGTTCCGAGCCCATCGGCAACAGCGTGGCGGAGAGAAATGAGACAAGGAAAATCGCGGGCAATCCCACGCCGGGCAACGCCAAAACGCCCAGCAGCCAGGTGATGAACGACTCCATGCAACTCCGGTAAGAAAGCGAAAATCCATCGAAAACCGCGTCGAGCGCGGCCATCCCAAACCGACCAGACGGTCGGCCAATGCCACCGCGAGCACTTGCACACGCGTTTGGCAGAAACGAAAAGTCTGGCGCATAATGCATGCCCATGACCCGACCCTCGACGCCGCCCGTGGCCATTCTACTGGCAGGCGGACTCGGTACCCGCTTCGACGCGGCGGGGCGCCGGAACAAGCTGCTCGCGCCGCTGCCCGGAGATCCCCTGAACCGACCCGTTGCCCTTGCCAGCGCCCACGCGCTGCTGGCGGCATTGCCGCGCGTCATCGCGGTCGTGCGTCCCGACTCGGCCGAGTTGGAGAACGTGCTCTTGCAGGCGGGTTGCGAAGTCGTCATGAGCCACGCCACCAAGCGCGGCATGGGCGCCACACTGGCGGCCGGCATTCAGGCCGCCGTCGACGAAGATCCGCCCCCGGGTCTCGAACATCTCGACGGCTGGCTCGTTGCGCTGGCCGACATGCCGTTCATCCATCCGAACACCTTGCGTGCGGTCGCCAACGGCCTCACGTCGCCCGAAGCTATCGTCGCACCGAGTTACCAGGGACAGCGCGGCCACCCGGTCGCCTTCGGTTCCGCCTACACCTCGCGTCTGGCCGCCCTCGATGGCGACGTCGGCGCGCGCGACCTGCTGATTAGCGAGCACATTACGATCGTCGATGTCGACGACGCCGGAATCGTGCGCGACATCGACACCCCCGACGACCTCAGCTAGGGCGCGCACTCCCCTTTCCCGTTTTTCCCGAAAGACCCAGCGCGACCGCCCCGGCGGATGTGCTGGTCTATCATTGTCCTTTTGTTCCTTGATGTGCCTAACCTGAAGAAGCCTTAAATCATGTCCGACGCAGCTCCCGATTACCTGAAGAAGATCCTGACCGCCAAAGTCTACGACGTCGCCCACGAGAGCGAACTCGAACAGGCCCGCACGCTTTCGATGCGGCTGCACAATCGAATTTATCTCAAGCGCGAAGACAACCAGACGGTGTTCTCCTTCAAGATTCGGGGCGCGTACAACAAGATGGCCAACCTCAGCGAGGCCGAACGCGAGCGCGGCGTGCTCACCGCGTCCGCCGGCAACCACGCGCAAGGGGTGGCCTACTCCGCCGCGCGCCTGGGCTGCAAGGCTGTCATCGTCATGCCCGTGACCACCCCTCAGGTCAAGATCGACGCCGTAAAGACCCACGGCGGGCGCGCCGTCGAAGTCGTGCTCGCCGGCGACTCGTACAGCGATGCGTTCGCGCACGCCATGACATTGCAAGCCGAGCGCGGACTGACCTTCGTGCCGCCGTTCGACGATCCCGACGTCATCGCCGGACAGGGCACCATCGGCATGGAAATCCTGCGCCAGCATCAAGGCCCGCTGCATGCCATCTTCGTGCCCATCGGCGGCGGCGGACTGGCCGCGGGCGTGGCCGCTTACGTCAAGTCGGTGCGTCCCGAGATCAAGGTCATCGGCGTGCAATCCGTCGACTCCGATGCGATGGCGCAGTCCATCCATGCCGGCGAGCGCATTCTGCTCAACGATGTCGGCCTCTTTGCCGACGGCACCGCCGTCAAATATGTCGGCGAAGAAACCTTCCGGCTGTGCAGCGAGTATCTGGATGAAGTCGTGCGCGTGGACACCGACCAGCTTTGCGCCGCCATCAAGGACGTGTTCCAGGATACCCGCAGCGTGCTGGAGCCATCGGGCGCGTTGTCCGTCGCGGGCGCCAAGCTCTATGCCGAGCGCGACAAGCTCAAGGGCGAGACGCTGGTGGCGATCACCTCGGGCGCGAACATGAACTTCGACCGCCTGCGCTTCGTCGCCGAGCGCGCCGAAGTCGGCGAAGCGCGCGAAGCGGTCTTCGCCGTCACCATTCCCGAAGCGCGCGGCAGCTTCAAGCGCTTCACCGAAGTGGTGGGCAGCCGCAATGTGACCGAGTTCAACTACCGAATTAGCGAAGCGTCGAGCGCCCACATCTTCGTGGGCATCCAGATGCATAACCGCGACGAGGGCGAGCGCATCAAGTCCGGTTTCGAGCGTCACGGTTTCCCCACGCTCGATCTGTCCAACGACGAACTGTCCAAGCAGCACATCCGCTATATGGTCGGCGGACGTTCGGCGCTCGCGAGCAACGAAGTGCTGTTCCGCTTCGAGTTTCCGGAGCGTCCGGGCGCGCTGATGAAATTCCTCTCGGCAATGAGTCCGAACTGGAACATCAGCCTGTTCCACTACCGGAATCAGGGCGCGGATTACAGCAACATCCTCGTGGGCATGCAGGTACCGGACAACGAGAAGGCCGCGTTTCGCGACTTCCTCGCAACGCTCGGCTATCCTTACTGGGACGAAAGCGACAACCCGGTCTACAAGCTGTTCCTCGGGTAACTCGCCGCCGTCGATGCCGGATTGACGTGGCATTGACGTGGCGTTGATGCCGCATTCACACGTTATTCACTCGCCACCACACAGGAACTCGCCGCCGCCATGCCGATCACGCTCGAGAACAAGCTCGTTGTCGCGATATCCTCTCGCGCGCTGTTCGACTTCGAAGAAGAGAACCGCGTGTACGAGGCGGGGGTGGCGAGCGGCGACGACCAGTCGTACATGCGGTATCAGCTCGACCGCATCGATAAACCGGCCCCGGCCGGCGTCGCCTTCCCGCTGGTGCAAAAGCTGCTCGCATTCAATCGGGGCAGCGATACCAGCCATACCGGCAACGAAACCCGGGAGGGCGACGCCGGTGGTGCGAGCGACGGCCATCGCGTGGAAGTCGTCGTTCTCTCGCGTAACGATCCCGTGAGCGGCATGCGCGTGTTCCGCTCGGCGCGTCAGTTCGATCTGAAGATCGAGCGCGGCGTCTTCACACGCGGACGCGATCCGTTCGGCTACCTCAACGCGCTCGGCGCGCACCTGTTCCTGTCCGCGAACGAGCGCGACGTGCGCAGCGCGCTCGCGGCGGGTTTCCCGGCGGCACGCGTCTATCCCGATTCGGCGAAAAAAGCCGAACTGCATCCAGACGAAATCCGCATCGCCTTCGACGGCGACGCGGTGCTCTTCTCCGACGAAGCCGAGCAGATCTTCCAGCGCAACGGGCTCGACGCCTTCCAGCAACATGAAACCGAACGCGCGGCCACGCCGCTGCCGCCCGGCCCGTTCAAACCGCTGCTGCTCGCCCTGCACCGTTTGCAAACCCTCGCGGGCCATGAAGTGCCGGTGAAAATCCGCACGGCGCTCGTGACAGCGCGCTCGGCGCCCGCACACGAGCGCGCCATCCGCACGCTGATGGACTGGAAAATCGACATCGACGAGGCGATGTTTTTGGGCGGGCTGGACAAAGGCGCATTCCTGCGCGAGTTCGAGCCCGATTTCTTCTTCGACGATCAGACACGCCACTGCGAATCGGCCGCCCGGGTCAGCCCGACCGGGCACGTCATCAGTGGTATCGCCAATCATGACCACGCCTGAACAATCCACGCTCGGCAAGGAAGTTGCCTACACCGAGCATTACGACCCCACGCAACTCTTCCCGATCGCTCGCGCACCGGCGCGCGCCGAGATCGGCGTGCCGGAAACGCTGCCGTTCTTCGGCGCGGACATCTGGAACGGTTACGAGCTCTCCTGGCTCAATGAAAAGGGCAAGCCGCAGATCGCCCTGCTCAAGGCCGTGGTGCCGGCCGACTCGCCGTTCATCATCGAGTCGAAGTCGTTCAAGCTTTATCTGGGCTCGTTCGCACAGACGAAACTCGCCAATCTGGAGGCGGCACGCGCGCTCATTCAGCAGGATCTGTCCGAAGCGGCGGGCGCGCCCGTACAGGTCCGGCTCACGGACCCGAGCGGCTTCGGCAAGCTCCAGCTCGATGAACTCGACGGCCTGCTCATCGACCGACTGGATGTCGACACCGACATCTACGTGCCCGACGCCTCGTTGCTCACCGCCGCCTTCGACGAACCGCATGTCGACGAAACGCTCGTCTCCAATCTGCTCAAATCGAACTGCCCGGTCACCGGCCAGCCCGACTGGGGCAGCTTGCAGATTCGGTACGTCGGCCCGCCGATCGATCAGGCAGGTCTGCTCAGGTACGTGATTTCGTATCGACGTCACACCGGGTTCCACGAGCAGTGCGTGGAAGGCATCTTCATGGACATTCTGAACCGGTGCAAGCCGAGCCAGCTCGCCGTCTATGCACGCTACACGCGGCGCGGCGGTCTCGACATCAACCCGTTCCGCACCAACTTCACGTTGCCGATGCCTGACAACGCGCGCACCGCACGTCAGTAACACGCAAGCAAAAAAAGGCGACGGGTTGCCCAAGCCCGTCGCCAACACATGGGAAATTCACGCACCGATATCGCTGGAGCGCTGCCTCAGGCGGAATCGTCCATGCGGGCCATGGTCCGCAGCGCTGCGCTTCTCACCCCTGCGAATTTCGGCTGTCCGTCGCAACGATGCAGCGTTTCGTTCATTGCACGACGCGCCGCGTCGAATTGCCCGAGTTCGGCCAGACACTCCCCTACGCGATACATCGGTCCCGGCGCGTGCACGTCCATGAGCGCCGCCGCCATGAACAGCGGCAGCGCCACCTTCGGTTTGCCGTGACGTTGCACCGACAGCGCAAGCGCCACCGCATAGTCGGCCTCCAGCGGACACGCCGAGAGCAATGGCGCGAAGCATTCGATGGCGTGCACGAAATCGCCGCGCTCGAACGCCCCGTATCCGCAGCGATAGACAGCGTCGCATTGCCTCGCGTCCCACGCGCCGGGGCACGGCATGCCCAGCGCGTCGCGCCGCGTCTCGGCCTCGCTGAGCACGCGCAGTACCGCGTCGATATCGTTGGCGACGGATGTCGACGACGGTGCGCCGGCCCATGACATCTCGCCCCCGATCATGAGCGCTCCCCTGCCCGCGACGGTTCGAACTGCACTCGCGTGGTGAACGTCTCCCATTCCTGCTCGGCCCGACGTCGCGCTTTCACGCAAAGGCAAACCTGGCTGAGCCCGAACGTTACGACCAGCGACGACAAGACGGACAGGCCGCCGCTCAGCCCCAGTTCGCCCCATCGGTCCTGCTCGGCGGCACGGGTGCGTTCAACATCGGTCGCCGCCTGCACAGCGAAGTAGGCGCTGCCCGCGAGTCCCGCCACCCCCAACACGGTGACGGCCAGACCGACCAGTCCCGAGACGCACCCCGCCTGCGACAGGCGGCTCATGGTCTGCGAACGCAAGCGGACATCGTCAGGCGTTGGCGGGAAGTCAATCGTGATGCGGGCGTCGTCCGCCGATTCGATTGCGGCGCGATACACCGGCGCGCTCGGTCCTGCGCCGTCAAAGGGTGCGGCTCTCACCATCGGCCTCCTGTCAGTTGTCGGGTAAGGAAGCTGAAGACTGCGGGCGACAAAAAAATGCAGCCATCGAAGGTGGGCCGTAAACTTTGTGAAACGGAAACCCAGGTGCCCGCCAACGCAAAATCGCGGCATAAAAAAAGCCGACGTTCGACGTCGGCTTTTCCTGATCCCGCGCAGTGTGCGTAGTGCGCTTCGTAAGCGCGGCTTTTGCCCTGACGACCTTACGAACTCGCGACCTTTTGACCTTATGCCGCCGGCTTCTTGTAGGCGACGCAATCCACCTCGACCTTGCAATCGATGACCATGCTCGACACGACACACGCTCGTGCGGGCGGATGATCGCCGAAGTATTCCTTGAAGACCTTGTTGAACGACGCGAAATCGCGCGGATCGTCGAGCCACACGCCGATGCGCATCACATGCTCCGTGCCGTAGCCGGCTTCCGTCAGAATCGCGATCATGTTCCGGATGGCCTGATGCGACTGGGCGACGATGCCCCCGTCGATCACTTCGCCGTCTTTCATCGGGGTCTGGCCCGACACGAACAGAAAACCGTCGGCCTCGGTAGCGCGTGCGAACGGCATGCGCTGCCCCCCAGTGCCCTGCCCGCCTTCCACGCCATATCGTTTGATGCTCATCATCACTCCTTTCAACGAATCGTTTTCAACAACATCGGTTCAAAGTACCGGCTGCGGCGTGCCGCGACGCACGAAACGTCCGGCGCGTGCGTTCTGCGTCGGTGCGCGGTCCTGCCACGACAGCACGCCGTTCACCCACACGGCCGAAATGCCGTAGGCGGGCTGCATCGGATCGGTAAACGTCGCCGCATCGGCCACGGTCGCCGGATCGAACAGCACCAGATCGGCCCAATACCCTTCGCGCACGAAACCCCGCTCGGTCAGACCGAAACGCTCAGCCGACAATCCCGTCATCTTGTGGACGGCTTCCGCCAGGGGGAACAGCGCCTGCTCGCGGCTGTAGCGACCCAGCACACGCGGGAACGCCCCCCACAGACGCGGATGCGGCAGCGGATCGTTGGGTAGCCCGTCCGAGCCGACGACCGTCGCCGGGTGCCGCAAAATGCGCTGCACGTCGGCCTCTTCCATGCAGTGATAGACGGCCCCTGCCGGTTGCAACCGCCTGGCCGCCTCCATCAGATCGACATCCCATTCGGCGGCGATCGTCGCGAGCAGCTTGCCGCCCTGATCGGGATGCGGTTGCGACCACGTGACGAGAATGTCGAAATCGTCGGTCACTTGCTTGAGATCGAGCGTCGACGAACTGGCCGTGTACGGATAGCAGTCGCAGCCGACCGGCTGGAAGCGTTGCGCCTTGTCGAGCGCGTCGAGGATCTCGGTGCTGCGCCCCCAGTTATCGACGCCGGCACACTTCAGGTGCGAGACGACCACCGGCACGCGCGCATGACGGCCAATACGGAAGGCTTCGTCGAGCGCTTCGAGAATTTCGGCGAACTCGGTGCGCAAGTGCGTCGCGTACAGACCGCCGGCTTGCGCCAGCGGCTCCGCGAGCGCAAGGACTTCCTCGGTCGGCGCAGCATTCGCGTTCGCGTAGGCCAGTCCCGTCGACAGTCCCAACGCACCGTTGTCGAGCGCCTCGCGAAGTTGCGCGCGCATGCCTTCGATTTCGGCCTCGGTCGCCGCACGGTCGAGGCGATCCATGTGGTTGTTGCGCAGCGCCGTATGCCCGATCAGCGCGGCGACATTGATTGCCGGTTGCGCCTTTTCAAGGGCATCGACATACGCCTTGAACGTCGGATACCGGAACGCGCCGGCGTCGCCGAGCAGGTTCATCGGGTCGGGCGGATCCCCCTTGAGCGTGACGGGCGACGCGCTGATGCCGCAATTGCCGACGACGACGGTCGTCACGCCCTGCGAGAGCTTCGGCGTCATTTCCGGCGCACGCACGACATTCGTGTCGTCGTGCGTGTGCACGTCGATGAAACCGGGACTCAGCACGTTGCCGTGGCCGTCGATGCGTTGCGAGGCCTGCCAGGCGGAGAGATCGCCGGCAGGCGCCATGGCATGAATCCGTCCGTCGCGCAGGGCGACGTCGAAGCGATCGTCCGTCATGGGGGCGCCGGAGCCGTCCGCCAGACGAACATTCGTGATGAGGGTATCGACCGTGCGATCAGCGAGACTTGCGGGATTCGCAAGTTTAGCGAGGGGGGCAGTCATGTCAGTCTCCGAGAGGCTGACGATCGCCGCCGCCCCGATGCGTGTCGAGCACGTACTTGATCCGTCGTAACAGCGCCTGGCTCTGCGGTTTGGCGAGCAGCGCCAACTCCGTTGCCAGGACATCCATGGCGAGCAGCATCGCGTAGCGCGACGACGACGGTTTGAAAATGAAATCGGTTTCCAGCGCGCGGATCGGCAGTACCTCGTCGGCCAGCGCCGCAAGCGGCGACCCCGTGGCCGTGATCGCCACCACCTGCGCGCCGTACTCCCGTGCGATTTCGCACGCCGACACCATCTCGGGCGTATGGCCGCTCACCGAAAACGCGAGTACGACGTCCTCACGACCGAGCGTGCCGGCGACCATGCGGGCCAGCACGGCGTCCTGGTAGCTCGCCACCGGACGGCCGAGCCGCACCAGCCGGTAGCGCGCTTCATCGGCCATGAGCGACGATCCGCCCCCCATCCCGAACGCGTAGATCATGCGTGCGCAGAGCAGACGCTCGGCCGCGCGACGCACCGTCTCGGGCTTGATAAGTCCGCGATGGAGTTGCAGCGTCGTCTGGATATCGTCCGCGATCCGGTCGATGGTCTCGCCCGCGCCTTCCTGCGCACTGACGGCATTCGCCCCGAGAAAACGCTGACCGACGACCGCCGCCTGCGCGAGCCGCAGCTTGAGATCGCGCACGTCGCGGCAACCCATCGCCTTGGCAAAGCGGGTCACGCTGGCCTCACTCACCCCGGCACGTTCGGCCAGCACATTGATCGACGCCGCCGCCGCGCCCGCCACGTCTTCCAGCACCACTTGGGCAACTTTGCGTTCTGCCTGACTCAGCACGTCGCTGCGTTCGGCAACACGCGTCACGATATCGAAGGTTTCGGCCATATCTCGGGTCGGTGCGGCAGCGCAAGGCGTCGCCTAAGTTAGTTCTGAAAATTTCTAGGGCACTTTTGTTACTTTATAACAAATCTGTCAAATGCTGGTAATTAAACGTTATTATAGGGACCATCCGGCGATCGTCGGCGCACCGAACCGTGGAGGAATCCCAATGAGTGATACAAACTATCAACATGGCATGATCGATACCCTCAACAAGGGTCTGGGTGCGCTGGACGCCCCGCGCTCCCCTTCCGAGACGACCGGTTTGGGGTGGAATCTGCTCGATGAGGACCTGAGCCTGCCGACGGCCGTGTTATACGAGGACAAGATCCGCCACAACCTCGCGTGGATGCAGCGTTTCGTCCATGAATACGGCGTGAAGCTTGCTCCGCATGGCAAGACGACGATGGCGCCGAAGCTGTTCCGTCGCCAGCTCGACGGCGGCGCGTGGGGCATCACACTGGCCACGGCGCAGCAGACCTTCGCGGCGTATCACCACGGTGTGCGACGCGTGCTCATGGCCAACCAGCTCGTCGGCAAGCGCAATATGACGATGATTGCCGACTTGCTCAAGGACGACGATTTCGAATTCTTCTGTCTGGTGGATTCCGCCGCCGCGGTCGAGCATCTGGGCGAGTATTTCCGCGCGCGCGGTCAGAAAATCCAGGTGCTCATCGAGTTGGGCGTCACGGGCGGACGCACCGGCGTTCGCGACGCCGCGCAACAGCAAGCCGTGCTCGACGCCCTCACGCGGTATCAGGACGCCGTGAAGCTCGCGGGGGTGGAAGTCTATGAGGGCGTGCTCAGCACCGAAGCCGACATCCGCGCTTTCCTGCAACGTGCCGTGACCATTACGCGTGAGCTTGTCGCAGCGGGTCGCATCGACCGTTCGCCTGCCGTGCTCTCGGGCGCGGGTTCCGCGTGGTATGACGTGGTGGCCGACGAATTCGCGCACAAGGATGTGGGCGCACCGCTGGACGTCGTGCTGCGCCCCGGCTGCTATCTCACGCACGACGTGGGCATCTACAAGGCGGCGCAGGCGCAGATCGCCACGCGCAACCCGATCGCGAAGCAGATGCGCTCGCAACTGCAACCGGCGCTGCAACTCTGGACGTATGTGCAATCGATCCCGGAACCGGAGCGCGCGATCATTGCCCTGGGCAAGCGCGATGCGGCGTTCGATGCCGGCATGCCGGAACCGGCGCAGCAGTTCCGTCCCGGCGAGAGCAAGGCGCCGAGGGCGACGCCGGAGCATTGGGAGATCACGGGCATGATGGATCAGCACGCGTATTTGCGCATTGCGCCGGGCGACGATATTCGCGTTGGCGACATGATCGCGTTCGACATCTCGCATCCGTGTCTGACGTTCGACAAATGGCGTCACTTGCCCGTCGTCGACAGCGACTACAACGTCGTGGAAATCGTGCAGACGTTCTTCTGATGGCGACCTGCGAGGCATCTCGCGGCGGATCGACTTGGGCGCTTGCGCTGACGCATGCGCTATCGCCCGCACCATCGCCCGCACGAGCGCGTGCCCCAAACGCCGCGCCTCGCCGCGCAAAAAAAGCCGCTTCAATGGTTGAAGCGGCTTTTTTTTCACGCTATGTCCGACTGCGCGACGCGCGCTTGCGCACCGCAGGCGCGGGGGATGCGCTCGGCACAGTAGGCGGATCGGACGCTTGCGCTTGCGGCGCGCGCGAGGCCCGCCGCTTCGTGTCGCCGTTCGCACTTGGCCCGGCGTCAAGGGAGGTTCCCACTTTCGCACGCGACACCATCGCCTTGAACTGCGCTTCGAGGTGTGTGAGCGCGCTTTCCAGTGTCGCGATTTCTTCGGGCGTCATGCCTTCGAGCGCGTTGTCGAAGAAAGCCTGACGGCGCGGCGTGGCGTCGTCGTGCACGGCCATACCGGCCTGCGTCAGGGTGACATTCGTCAGGCGGTTATCGTCGGGATCGGTCGCACGCGACAGCCAGCCCAACGCCTCCATCGACTGAAGCTGACGCGTGAGCGACGCCGGATCGAGCCGGCAATGCTCGGCAAGAAACTTTTGCGAGCAGGTGCCGCGCTCGGCCAGCGCGAGGATGATGCGCCAGCGCGGCAAGGGGTGTCCGACCTGCGCGTCGAATGCCAGCATCATCGAGCGATACGTCTGGCTCAGTTGCTGGATGACGTTACGTTTTTGAGGCGTCGGCATCGCATCACTCCCCGGCAGGCGGCTGCGGTTTCGCACCGCGCGTGAGCCGAATGAGGGGCACCCGCCTGACGCACCACAACCCGGCCAGCGCCGCCGCGAGCGACACCATCTGTCCGTTGTGAATCGCCGCGACGAGCGACGATCGGGCCGACTCGATAAACAGTGCGCCATTCTGGCCCATGTGGGCAAGCGTCATGAGGAAGTCGTTTTGCGCTTGTGCATTGACGAGCATTTGCGGATCGGAGAGTTGCGATGTCCAGCGCGTGCCATCGTTGGCGGCGAGGGCGTCGCTCACGCGTGCGGTGTAGCTGTGATTGACGAGCGTGCCGACGATGGCCGTACCCAGCATCCCGCCGATCATACGCAGCGATTGCATGAGTGCAGTCGCGATGCCCAGATGCACGCGGCCCGCGACTTCCTGTGCGAAGACGGTGAGATTCGGCATGACGAAACCGAGGCCCAGCCCGGCGAGGAACATGTACGAGGCGATCAGCGCGTGGGGGGTACCGCGATGCGTGGTGATCACGCCGGCGCAGGCGAGGGCGAGCAGCAAAAAGCCGCCGTAGAGCATCACGTTCGGGTTCGGCAGCCGGGTAATCAGACGCCCGTTCACGATGCTGCCCACGGTAATGCAGACGACCAGCGGCGTGATCAGCAAGCCGGTTTCACGCGGCGAGAGCCCGAAGCCGCCTTGCAGCAGGAGAGGTGCGTAGAACAGCAGTCCGAACATGGCGAAGCCGGCGAACACCGACAGCACGAAGAGTGGCGCAAGGCTCTTGTCGCGAAACATCTCGAACGGCAGGATCGGGTGCGAGACGCGGCGCTCCCACCAATAGAGGGCGAAAGACGAGACGACGAGCACGACGAAAAGCGTGACGACACCGCGCGAGATACCGTCGGCGGGGAGCCATTCGACGAGCATCTGCAAGCTGCCCAGCGCGGCGGTAATGAGCGCGGCGCCGAGCCAGTCGATGCTTGCCTTGCTGTGTTCGTCGGCGCGCATTTGCGGCAGGTGACGTCCGACGAACCAGACGCCGAGCAGACCGACGGGCAAATTGACGTAGAAGACCGAGCGCCAGCCGTAGGCTTCCGTGAGGAAACCGCCGAGCGACGGCCCGATGGCATTTGCGATACCGAAGGCGGAACTGAGCATGACTTGCCAGCGCAGGCGCACATGCGGATCGGGAAACAGTTCGGGCACACAGGCGAAGGCGGTGCCGACGAGCATGCCGCCGCCGATGCCTTGCAGCGCGCGCGCAATCACGAGGAACGGCATGCTGTTCGCCGCGCCACAGAGCACGGATGCCGCGGTGAAGACGATGATCGCGGCCATCACGAAGCGCTTGCGACCGTAGAAATCGCCGAGTCGCCCGAAGATGGGGACGGTAATGACGGAGGTGAGGAGATACGACGTCGCGACCCAGGCGTAATACTCGAACCCCTTGAGTTCCGCGACGATGGTCGGCAGCGCAGTACCGACGACCGTCTGGTCGAGCGCCACCAACATCGTGCAGAAACAAAGGCCGAGCATCGCCACGAGCGACTGCCGGAACGGCAACACCTGCCCCGCCGAATGCGGGGTGTTAGGACTGGGAGCCATTTTTGGACGGATCAATGTTTGATCAGTCAAAGATTCTAACATGCTGGGGAAGCGTGCGTCGGGTTGCTTTTGTTATTAGTAATAAAAACGGTAACGGCGTAGCGGGGTAGGGGTGACCAGTAGGCCATGCTGCCGGGCACGGGTCATGTAGCGGTCAAAGTGTTACGACCGCTTTCGGCCAATTGCGGTCGTTCGACCGGCGTAAACGCGTATGCACGAGCGGCGCTCGATGTCCGTGCTTCGGTCACGTGCCCGTCGCGCGCTCGCCTATTGACCCATGCTCGGGAGATTGATAGGATGACTTTACTTTCAAAACGCCCTCCCGGTCCGCCGGGAGGGCGTTTCGTTTTGGTTCCTGCAACCATAATGGAACCCTGCAATGAAAGTCTCTCTTGAAACCCGTTCCGGCTCTGACGCCGGTCTCGGATATGTGCAGTATGGCAATGGTCCAATTCGCGTGCTGGTCATGCACGACTGGCTCGGCGACCATTCCAGCTATGAGGCAGTTATGCCTTGGCTCGATGGCCATTCGTTTACCTACGTTTTCGCCGATTTGCGCGGCTACGGGCAATCCATCAACCTTGACGGTGAATTCACGGTCGAGGAGACCGCAGCCGATTGCCTCATGCTCGCTGACCGCCTTGGTTGGAGGCACTTTCATATCGTCGGCCACTCGATGACGGGAATGGTCACGCAACGTATCGCGGCGGACGCACCATCCCGCGTCACGAGCGCGATCGCAGTGTGTCCCGTTTCCGCAGCTGGAAATCGGTTGAGTCCTGATGCACGGGCTTTCTTTGTCAGCACCATAAAAGACGACGATGCCCTTCGCCGGTTGTTTCGCTTCGTCACCGGAGGACTTTCCGATTCGTGGGCTGAACGTAAGGTCCGACAAAGCCGCGACACAGTCTCACCTGCCTGCCGGGCCAGATACCTCGACATGTTCGTTACGGCAAATTTCGTCGATGACGTTCGGGGTCTTGAAACACCGTATTTGGTCATCGTCGGTGATAAGGATCCCGGACTGGATTCGGAGGCAATGGCGCGCACTTTTCTCGCATGGCATCCGAACGCAGAACTGAAAGTCATCCCCAACTGCGGTCATTACCCAATGCAGGAGTGTCCGCCATATTTCGCAACTCTTATCGAAGGCTTCTTGAAACGCAGCGCCGTTTGACTTGACTGGCCGAAGGAAATCTGTAAGCGGACATATTCGGGCACGGGCCTGGATTGTCCGCAACGGGTCGAAAACTGCCCCTCGCGCGTGACCGTTTTCGGCCAGCTTGAGACCTTCGACGCGCTGTCGACGATCGTCCGCAATCATCACTAGAACGTTCGGTTGCGCGACAGGATAGTCATCGCTGTTACGCCTGCGACAACGTATCCCATTTCCAGCCACGCCGATGTAGACAGCGATTCTCCGAGAAACACGCTGCTTATCCCCACGGGGTGGATAGCGCTAGCAGAAGAAGCAGGTCAATGGCGGCTCGCGGCCCGCCCTTCGACGTTGACGTTTGGGACAATTCGTCTCGCCGTTGCCGGATTAAGATCGATGCGGCTCGTCGCAGGCCCGCGAGGGAATTATGCAAGTTCCGCAGAACCGAGCACGTCAGCGCGAAGTGAAATGTCGATGGCAATCGCGACTGCCGCTTCGCACCGCATTGCGAAGCGCAGGAATGTCCGTTATCGAGAATGCCGAAGGTTCGCTGCGGGTCGGAAATGACGCCTGCGGGCGGACGACGGCAATCGGCGGTGGATTCAACCGGTCGACGCCCTCGGTGCAATCGCTGACAATTTGCAACCTGAGTCTGCCAAAAGATGGGGGCGACAAGAATGCTTCCGGTATCACGCTTCAATTGTCCAGAAATCCCTCTGCGCTCAGGACGCACAGGACACGCTCATACCAAGCCCGTCGGTGACGGTGCAAACTGAAGTCAATGTTCGCGTTATATACGGATCGCATCCACGTAGCCTTACCCAAGCCCGTTAGCGCAAATAGAGAAACAGCGGCGACGCCCGCGGCATCCGATTTAAGGGGATCCGAATCAGTGGATCCCACGACGGCACCGTGAAGGGGCTAATACACGATGTCGCGAACACAATTGACCGGATTGTCGATCGTTGATTTGCCGGGCGAAACGGGCCATCGCATCAGCGCGAGCATTCGATGCACAGCCTTCGGAATCCCGCTCATGTCTGCGCTGTCAGGCCGGATTCGTGTGCTGGTGCCTGCCATAAAATATGGACACACGGATTCCCCCCAGCAGGCCGCTCATCATGCCAGATTTCTCACGGTCCAATTTCCATAAGTCGTCCCACTACGCGTCGAACACCGACAGCAATCCAACCCTGCCCAGCGCGAATACCTCGACGTCCTCGTCAGGCACGGCAAAGTCGATGCAGCGCGCACCTCAGTTCGCGACGCTCGGTCAGGCACCCGGCGCCCGCCAGGTGACGGGTGAATCGTCATCGCGGCGACCGAGCAAAGCGCCGCCGACACCCCTGATCTGCCTGAACGAGCACCAGGTCGGCTTCCATCCGTCGCATATCGGCTTTCCGAATCTGGGCGACTGTATGGCCGTGGCGCTGCAAACCCGTACCGGTCTTTACGGCTTCCACTTCACGCCAGGCAACGCCGCGCAGGCGAGCGCGTTTCGCGACTTCATTGAGCATCAGATGAATCAGTCGGGCAGCGATACGCCCGTGCACCTCTACGGTAGTTGCCGTCGTGGACGACGCTGGGCCGGTGATGCGAACAACACCCAACGCTGGCAGGAAGAGATGAAGGCCATCGCCGACGCGATCGGCTTCCGTGGGCCGATCAGCGGGCTCGACCTTTCCAAAGCGTCTCACGCGCCGTCCGATGCCGAAGGAACGGGCGCCGTTTATCTCGAATACGTGCGCAATCCGGTCACGAATAGTTGCGAGATTCGCTACAAGAACATGGCGAAGATGGCGCTGACCCCGGCACCGCAAGGCACCACCGGAACCGACCTCAACATCGCTCGCGTGACGCCGATTGGACCGTGGGGCGCGGGCGGCTACCGTCTGTCCGATCCCAAGATGAGCCTGACGTCCGATGCGCGGTTGGATACGAACAACACGCGCTCGTCCAGCGGCAAGATGCATTCGCCGTCGCGCAGCGATCTCGATTCGTTCACGCACTAGATCCCGAGTACAGACAGGGGATTCCCTCGCTCGCGGCCGCCCCAGGAAGTCGGACACTAGCCGACGACATTTCTGCGCGGCGCCCATGCCCTGAAGCACGCCGCCGGCAACGCATGTGTTCCATGCGCTTGCCAGCGAGGGTCATGCATGCCTCAGGTGCCGTTGTCATGACGTGACGGCAACCTCTCGATCGACGATTTTCGTCTGGCAGCCCGGATGCCTGCCCCCGCTCATTGCGCGACATTTGTCTACGCGCCAGCCGAGCGATCACGCATTTCCGCCCACTTCAACATGGCGTCCAGCGCCGGGCACAACGCCTGCCCCCAATCCGTCAATCGATACTCGACTTTAGGGGGAACCTGCGGGTATAGCTTTCGGGACACAATCCCGTCGGCCTCCAATTGCCGCAGCTGTTGCGCGAGCATCTTCTGAGAGATACCTGGAATGAGACGCTCGAAATCCGAGTATCGCTGAACCTTGCCGTCAAACAGATGGAACAGGATGATCAGCTTCCATCGCCCCTCCAATAGTCTCAACACATTTTCCACGCCGGCGGCCGCCGAGTCCGGGGTATAGGTCACAGACATAAGTAAGTCACTTACCTTTCAGTGCGTTCTTGTCGAATAGTTAGTTTATGAGGAGAATTTACCGGCAACAACTCGTCGTTACCGCCGGGCATCATGTGCGGTCTTGCGCAAGCAAAATGACCGACGGCGCGATCTATCGATCTTGGGTAAGGGACTTCGACGAGGCCGTTTGTGAACCGTCGTGCGGACGATTTGAGGGACCACAACATGCTTAACTTATCGATATCAGCAGCCGACTTGTCTCGGCTCGAGACGAACAACGCCGCGTCCGGCTACGCGAACTCGCTCAGCGCTCGGACGCTCGCAACGTCGGAGGTCGCATCATGAGTCTCGACTTCAGACTGGATGGCAAGCGCGCATTGGTCACCGGCGGCACGAGAGGTGTCGGGGCAGCCGTTGTGGCGGCGCTGCGCGAAGCCGGCGCACGCGTGGTGACTTCCGCACGCACCCTCCCCGCCGAATCGGTCGATGGGGTAATTTACGTCGCCGCCGACCTCACGACCGCATCGGGCTGCCAAACATTCGCCGGTGCGGTCGAGCAGCAGCTTGGCGGCATCGATATCGTCGTCAACGTGCTGGGGGGGTCGAGCGCTCCCGCAGGCGGGTTTGCGGCACTCAGCGACGCACATTGGATGGAGGAACTTAACCTGAATCTGATGTCGGCAGTTCGTATCGATCGGGCATTGTTACCGTTGATGCTCGCACAGCAGTCCGGGGTCATCGTTCACGTGACGTCGATTCAGAACAGGCTGCCGCTGCCCGAGTCCACGACGGCATACGCTGCGGCAAAAGCGGCGCTCTCGACATACAGCAAAAGCCTCTCCAAAGAAGTGTCTCCCAAAGGCGTGCGTGTGGTCCGGGTCTCACCAGGTTGGATCGAAACCGAAGCGGCAGTCCATTTGGCTCAGCGATTGGCCGATGAAGCCGGTACGGATTACGAAGGTGGCAAACAAATCATCATGAAGGCACTCGGAGGAATTCCTCTTGGGCGCCCGGCAAAGCCTCAGGAAGTCGCCGATCTGATCGCCTTTCTCGTCTCCCCTCGCGCCAGCGCCATCACAGGCGTGGAGTATGTGATCGACGGCGGCACGATCCCCACTGCGTGAGCGCGTGCAACGCGTCGCAAGCCCCCCGTAACCCTTGTTATTGCTAACATCGACCTCATGCCACACGCGCGGCCAGCATCGCGTCGCGCCTCACGCCCATCACCTCCGCTTCCATCGGGGCGAACGCCCGCAACGCGCCGAGATAGGCAGATGTCTCGCCCCGCGCCCGACTCCCTTCGTCGATCAGAATCCTGACCGGCAGATCCAGCCGCTTGCTGCGCCCCAGTGGCAATCAGCACGTCGGCGGGGTTGACCTGCCCGAGCGGCGACGCCGCCACTATTTCGCGCGACGGTTCGACACCGTCGCGCGAACGGTGACACCGCACTTCAAACGATCATTTGGAATAAACATAGCAGCCACGCACGCGTGACACAAATTCAGGAGTGCGATGTACACTGTGACTTACGTAGTGCGACGTACTTTGTGTGACAAGTGGTGTGTGGCAACGGCGGCGGCATCGCCTTGTGCCCGCGAGGTCCTTCCGACGTTTTGCGAGAAACCGACGATGAATAAACCAGCTGCGCGCATTACCCTCCTGATGGCAAGCTTGTTGCTTGTCCCGCCGATGCCTGCGCAGGCGGCCGTCTACAGCAACGGCACCGGCACCACGACATTCACCGTCACGCTGGTCATTACCGCAGGCTGCACGGTGACTGCCACGCCGATGAACTTCGGCTCGACGTCGACCCTTGCAACCGCGCTGACCGCCACGTCGACTGTCTCCGTGACCTGCACGAACACCACGCCCTACAACGTCGGGCTGAGTGCCGGTACCGCCGGCAGTTCGACCGTCACGGCACGTGTGCTGGCGGGCGCGGCCAGCGGTAACAGTGCAACGATCGGATACGGGCTCTATACGGACGCCAACCACTCGACGGTTTGGGGTACGACGCAGGGCACCAATACGCAAGCGGGGACCGGTAACGGCAGTGCTCAGGCATTTACCGTGTACGGTCAGGTGCCGACCTCGGCCGCCGCCATCCCGCAGCCGGACACGTATTCCTCGACGATCACCGCGACCGTCTACTTCTAGCGGGGCGCGGCCTATGAGAGGTTTCCGCCAGCAGGCGGAGCGCTGCGTCGCACGTCGTGCAAGCGGATATCTTGTGGCTTCGGTTTGCCTGATCTGTGTTTCCGCCGGCGCAGCCACCCTGCAAATTTCCCCCGTCAACGTGGAGTTCGCGGCAAAGCAGAACGCCATCGGCCTGACAATGAGCAACCCCGGAGATACGCCTGTCTACGGCCAGGTCCGGGTCTACACATGGACGCAGGAAGACGGCGACGACAAACTCACGCCGACCGACGCGATTGCCGCCAGCCCGCCCATTCTGCGCATCGACGGCGGCGGCTCGCAGATCATCCGGCTGGTGCGCGTGGCGAACACGCCCCCTGCCGTCGAGCAAAGCTACCGTCTGCTCGTCGACGAACTGCCGGAACCCGGACAACCGGTGCAGAGCGGCATTTCGATCCGCATGCGATATTCGATTCCGGTATTCGTGGTTCCCGCGACAGTGCCCCCGAAGCCCGACCTGCGTTTTACGCTCAAGCGCGTAGATGGCGACTGGCAACTCGAAGCCGAAAATCGGGGCGGCAGCCGCGCGCAGATCGGCGCGGCCCGGTTCGTGGATGCGGCCGGAAAAACCGTGCCGCTAACCAACGGCCTGCTCGGTTATGCGCTGGCGGGGCAGCGGCGTCTGTTCAAGGTCACGTGGCCCGCAGGCAAACCGCCGTCGGCACCGCTCGCGATAGACGCTGCGATCAATACTGCGCCCACCCGCTTCGTCGTCGATATCGATGGCGGTCGGTGAGCGCGCACGCACCGGTGCGAACGCTCTCACCCTCGCCCCTGCCCCTGCGTCGTCGACTCGGGAGGCCGCGTCGCGTCCCGGCGCAAGACATGCCGCTCGAGCGCGCGCCGTCTTGCGCCGCCACCGCCGCCAATCCGTCCTGCGTGCCCTGCGTGCCACGCATGCGCTGCGTGCACTGTGCGCCCTGTGGGCGGCGAGCCTGCTCGCGGGCACGCTCGCGCCGCTCTCGCAGGCGAGCGCCGCAGACAACCCCACCGGCGACTACTATCTCGACGTGTCGGTCAACGGCGCCGCCACCGGCGCGATTGCGCACTTCTTCATGCGCGACGGACGTTTCAGCGCGAGCGCCGAGGACTTGCAGTCCCTCGGCATCGACGTCGGCCAGCTCAGCATGTCCGGCGAAACACAGGTCCCGCTCGACACGATCGGAGGCGTTCAGTACCGCTACGACGCCGCACGACAGAGCATCGACATCGCCGTGCCCGACACCTTGCGCGTGCCGTTTCAGATCGGACGCGTCATTCCGCGCGCGGCCAATGCCATGACGTCGCGCGGCTTCCTGCTGAACTACGACGCACTGGTCGAACACGACCGGATAACCCGCGCATCGAGCTGGACGGAATTGCGATATTTCCATCCGGGCGGGGTATTCAGCCAAACGGGGGTTTTCGACACGTGGTCGCAAAGCCCCGCCTATCTGCGCTACGACACGTTCTGGCGTCACGACAATCCCGCCGAGATGACGACCTTGCAGTTAGGCGACACGATCTCCGGTTCGCTGGCATGGTCCCGCTCGATCCGCATGGCCGGTGTGCAGTGGCGCAAAAACTTCGCCTTGCGCCCGGACCTCGTCACGTTCCCGGTGCCGGCCCTTGGCGGATCGGCGGCGGTGCCGTCGTCGGTCGACGTTTATCTCGACGGCATCCGACGCTTCGGCGGCAACGTGCCGGCAGGCCCCTTCGTGATCCGCGAAACGCCGGGCCTTATCGGCAATCTTCAGGCGAGCGTCGTCACGCACGATGCGCTCGGACGCGAGAGCGTCGTCAACGTGCCGCTCTACATCGATACGCGCATGTTGTCGGCGGGCCTGTCGAGCTACTCGTTCGAGGCGGGTATGCCGCGTACCGACTACGGATTTCGCTCGTGGGGCTACGAGCGGCGAGTTGCCGCGTCGGCCGTCTACCGTTACGGCATTTCGGACCGGCTCACGACCGAGTACCACGCGGAGGGCTCGTCCGGCCTCATGAATGCCGGTGCGGGCGCATTGGTCTCGCTGTCGGGCTACGGCGTGGCGAGCGGTTCGCTGTCGGGTTCCACGGGACGACGCAACGGCGCGCAGATCGGCATCGGCTATCAATATCTGTCGCGCAACTTCTCGTTCGACTCGCTGTTCCAGCGCACGATCGGCGACTTCCGCGATCTCGCCACCCTGAGCGGCTCGGGCGTACCGAGCGCGATGGATCGCATCACGGTATCCACGCCGTTCTGGGAAAATCGCACGCTCTCGTTGAGCTATATCGGCATGCGCGGGCCCGACTTCCCGCCGTCGCGAGTCATCTCGGCGAACGTCTCGTGGCCCGTGCGCGCGGCAGGGTCGCTCAATCTCGGCGCCTTCAAGGACATGGCAAATTCGCGTAGTTACGGCGTGTTCGCGATGTTCAGCTTCACGCTGGGGCCGACGACCGTGGCGTCCGTCTCGCTGGCTCGCCAGCAAGGCTCGACGCAGGCGCTCGCCGGCGTCACGCGCACCCCCGATTACAGCGGCGGCTGGGGGTGGAACGTGCTGGGCGGCGTGAACGACAGCGTGCGCATCGGTCAGGCGCAGGCGCAGTATCTCGGCCGCTACGGGCAAGCGTCGGCGCAGGCGCAGACCTGGGACGGGCAGACGCGTGTCGGCGTCGGACTCACGGGTGCCGTCGTCGCCATGGACGGCGGTGTGTACCCGGCGCGACGCATCTTCGACAGCTTTGCGCTGGTGAAGACGGATGCCGAGGCCCACGTGCCCGTGCTGCGCGAGCAGTTGCCGGTCGGACGCACGAGCGACGGCGGCCATCTCGTCATTCCCGATCTCAACGGCTATCAGGTCAATCGTCTCACCGTCGATGCAACGGATCTGCCGGCGGACATGCGCATCATGCCCGCGGCGCGCACGGTGATCCCTGAAGCGGGCTCCGGGGTGCTGGTCTCGTTCCCGGTGCATCGCTACCGTGCCGCGCTGATCACGCTGGTGACGTCCGACGGCGCGCCCTTGCAGGTGGGCGCGCGCGTGACGCACCGCGAGAGCGGCGCGCAGATGGTCGTCGGCTACGACGGCCAGACATTCATCGACGGATTGCAGCCCGAAAACACGCTCGTGGTCACGCAGGACACCGGTACCTGCGAGGTGACGTTTGCTTACGATCCCGTGTCGCAAGGCGCGATGGCCCGTATCGGTCCGCTGGTGTGCACGCCGCATTCCGCACCGAAGTCCCCGACATTACCGAGGCGAATCCGATGAAGCGATGGCGCCTGCTCTCGTTTCTGTTCCTGGCGGCGTGGTTTGTCACACCGTCGGCACAGGCGCAAACATGCTCATTAGGTGCGCCGAGCATTGCGTTCACCCCGTTCAGTCCGATCTCGGGCACCGCCTTGACGACGTCGGGGACGGTGCAAGTCACCTGCACGTGGCCCTCGCTCAATCTGGTACCTAACGTGAAGATTTGCCTGAGCTTGTCGGCGACGTCGCCCCGTGTGCTGTCCAACGGCGCCAACACCATCGCGTACGACCTTTACGTTGACAGCGGACACGGGACCCCTTGGGGCACCACGCCGGCCAGCGTGTTGACGACCACTTACAGCAATTCGATCCTCGGTTCCACGAGCAGCACCAACATCAGCATTTACGCCCGAATCGCGCCCAATCAGACGACCGTACCGACGGCCAACAACAGCAGCACCGTCTACTCGACGACCTATCCCGCGAGCAGCGTCACGCTGTCCTATCAGTTCTATACGCTGTTCGCGCCGGCGTGCGGCTCGGCAGGATTCTCGACGGGCACGACGACCCCCTTCACGGTGAACGTGACCGTGACGAACAACTGCACGATCAACGCGACGGGTCTCACCTTCCCGCAATCGTCCACCCTGCGCAATGCCTTGACGGCCCAAGGCTCGCTCGCCGTGCAATGCACGAACAACGACGCTTACCGGATTCTGCTCAACGGTGGCGTGAGCGGCCTGGTCGGTGCGCGCACGCTGAAAGGTCAGGTGCACGGTGCCACCATCCCGTACCAGCTCTATACGGACTCGAACCATGCCACGGCGTGGGGCGACGGCACGAGCGGCACGTCGCCTTATCTCGGCACCGGCACAGGCGCCACCACGACGATCCCCATCTACGGCCGCATCCTCCCCCAACCCTCGACGCCGGCCCCGGATACCTATCAGGACACCATCACGGCGACCATTCAGTTTTGAGGCGTCGCTATGACGTGAGGCCCTGCTGCCGTATGCGCCATCGTCAATGGGCTATTTCCCAATCAACTTTGGGATCAATCCGATTTACAGCTTCGCTCGCCGTGCATAAGACTCTCGGCTTTATTGACTTACACCCACGCGTCGTCGCCGATTGAGTATTGGCGGCGCCGAGGTGATCTCTGCATGCGTCGTTCCGCTTGTCTGATGGCATTGGTGGCTGGACTGGTTCTAAGCGCCACCGGTACCGCCCTGATTCTTGCCCGCGCCTACACCGAAGCGCATGACCGCCTCTTCCAGGACTCCGGCATCGCACTGCGTCTGATTGCGGAAAAAGGGGCGCAGCATGCCGCGGTGCTCACCACGCTGGATGCCGCGAGTCCTTCCGTCATACCGCAGTCGCTCCATGAGACGCTACGCAAGCGCATGCCTCAACTCATCGATCTGGCGCATTGGCGAAGCGATATCGGTTGGATCGTTGCAGACGGGTCGCTGCCGCCCGCCCGGCCGCCGTCCGTGCATCCGCATCAGGTCGAGTTCGAATTCGAGGAAGCGTCTTACTGGATGTTTACGGACGCACCGTGGGCCATCCGCATCGATCCCTTCGCCATGCTCTCCGCCCGGGACTGGCCGTCGTCGCTGTCATCCGCCGAAGTCCGGATCGACGGCAGCATCTTCGCGTTACTGCATCGCGAACCGGACGCCCTGCCGGTGGTCTGGGTTCTGACCGTGGAAAAGCGCCTGCCGATCTCCTCACGCGCCCTGACGTTGCGGACGTCCCGGATCGTCACGCTGTCGCATCTGCCATGGCTGTCGATCACGCTCTGGAATGCCGTCGTTCTGCTCGCGGTACTCGCGCTGCTCGGCGGCAGACGTCTGCGGCTGGCGCGGGCGCGCGAGCGCACACGCGCCCGACTCGAACGCTTCACCAACCTCGACACCTTCGGCGAAATGGCGGCAGGCCTAGCGCACGAGTTGAACCAGCCGTTGATGGCGATCGTGTCGCATGTGCGCGCTGCCGAGCGATTGCTCGACCTGCCGGACGAGCGCGACAACGTGCGCGCCGCCTTGCAAACGAGCGTGGCGCAGGCGAAACGCGCCGCGCGAATCATCGAACGCCTGCGCTCGGCCGTCGGCTCGCACGGCGGACTCGCCGCGCAGGCATTCGATCCCGGGGCGACGGTTTTGAATCTGCTGCCCCTGTTCCAAAGCAGTGCAGCACGTGCGCAGGTGCGTCTGGACTGGCACGACATCACACCGGGCGCACGTCCGCTGGCCGATCAGGCCGCCGTCGAGCAAATTCTCCACAATCTGATCCAGAACGCGTGCGACGCCGTCGCCGGCGTGCCGCAAGCGCACGTCATGGTGCTCGGCGAGCGATTCGGGCACAGCTACCGATTCAGCGTCATCGACAACGGCACCGGCATCGACGATGCCGACATGCCGAAGGTATTCACGCCATTCTTCACCACACGCCCGCATGGCCTCGGACTCGGCCTGCCGCTTTGCCAGACGCTGACCTATCGCCAGAACGGCAGCCTGACCCTGCGCAACCGGCCCGCCGGCGGCGCCGAAGCCTCGCTATGCCTGCCGCTGGCGGACGGCCATTCGTGAGCCTCGCCCCCCACAAAACGCACGTGCCGGACGTGGCCATCGTGGACGACGACAGCGCCGTGCGCGACGGCATCGCGCTGTTGTTACGCACGGTGGGCGTACCCAGCCGACAATTCTGCGACGCCGGGGCCTTGTTCGATGCGATCGCGGCGTCGCCCGGCATCGGCTGCGTGTTGCTGGACATCCGCATGCCGGGCATGAACGGGCTGGACGCGTTGGAGCGACTGGGCAAGCCAGCGGACGTGCCGGTCATCGTACTTACCGGCCACGGCAGCATCGATACCTGTCGTCAGGCGTTCAAGCGAGGCGCCATCGACTTTCTGCGCAAACCGGTCGACGACCACGAACTGATCGCGACGGTGCAGCAAGCCTTGCGAACGCATCTGGCGCTGCGCGATCTGGAGCGTGCGCGACAGCACCGGCGAGCGGGACTGGCGTCACTGAGCGGACGCGAGCGGGAGGTGCTCGACTGGATCGTCAAGGGCGCAAGCAACAAGGAAATAGCGCGAGTGCTGGGACTCTCTCCCCGCACGGTGGAGACCTATCGGGCCACGCTGTTCGACAAGCTTGACGTGACGTCCCTCGTGGCGCTGGTCCGGGATTTCGCGCCGCTCCTTCCGCGCGGGTCTCCGTAGCGCTACGGAAGCGTGTTCAGTAGCCCGGCGGATACCTCGCGGACGTTGGACTTCCTACGATAGCGGTTCACATCGTTACGTATGAGAGAAAGTCTATGAGGAAACAGAAACTCGTCATCGCATCATGGGTTGCGCTGGGGTTCCCGGGCGCCGCGTTCGCCGACGGCATGCCGCAGCAAGCGGCGGAATCGACCGGCTACTACGGCGCGGCGCGTCTGATCGGCGCATTCGACAAGATCAACAGCATGGAACTCACGAGTCCGCGCGTCTCCGGCATGATCGCCGGTCCGAAAGCCAAGGCTCGCATGACCGGCTCGCTCGCGCTGGGCTATCAGTTCGGCGGTGGCTGGCGTGCGGAAGGCGAATACGTGTTCAAACGAAGCGGCGAGTTCGACAGCTACTGGGCGCCGTTCAACGCGAACGCCAACCGCTTCAAGGTCTCGTCGCAGCGACTCATGCTCAACGGCTACCGCGACTTCGATCTGGGTCACGGATTCTCGGTCTACGGCACGCTCGGCCTGGGCGTAGCGATCATCTCGGCCGACGGCTGGCAGGGCAACCCGTCGAGACGTTTCGCGTCTCGCACGCAGACGAACCTGACGTATTCCGCCGGTGCCGGCGTCAGCTACGCCATCGACAAGCGTTTCACGCTCGACGTCGGCTATCGCTACGTCGACATGGGCAATGTCGAGACCAGCTTCAACACGTTCCAGAACCGTATCGGCGCGCGCGACGAACAGTTGAAGGGACGATTAGCGTCGAACGAAGTGTTCGTGGGCGTGCGCGGCCGCTTCTGAGGTAGCAGCTTCGCATCGATGGCCACGATCGTCGCGGCCATCGGGCGGCGGGTTCGAGCGTCACGGGAAGTGCGCTAGCCGCGCTTCCTACCCTCGCCCCTGAAACCGCAACAACGCCACAAAGCACCCGCCCCCGACCAACGCCGTCACAACGCCGATGGGCAAATCCTCCGGCGCGATCAGCGTGCGGGCGAGCACGTCGCCCCATATCAGCAACACGGCGCCGAGCAATGCCGAGACCGGCAGCAAGCGGCCATGCTCCGCGCCAACGAATGGGCGGCAGGCGTGCGGCGTGACCAGGCCGACGAACCCGATGGCGCCACTTACGGCCACCATCGCGCCCGTGACGAGCGCACTGGTCAGGAACACCTCGGCGCGCACGCGCGGCACATTCACGCCGAGCGTCACGGCGGCAAGATCGCCCGTCATGAGCGCGTTCAGCGCGCGACGGCGACCGATCAGCACAACGGCACCCGCAAACGCAATCGCCCCCGGTATCGCCAGCAGGTCCCAGCGAGCGAGGCCGAGGCCGCCAAGCGTCCAGAACAGCACGGACGATGCCGCACGCTGATCGCCGAGATACAGCAGCAGATTCGCCCCCGCCAACATCACGAACGACACCGCGATGCCCGCAAGCAACAGACGATCCCGTTCGAGCCGTCCATGCCGGTGCGCCAGCACGATCACCGCGAGCGTCGCGCAAGCAGCCCCCGCGAACGCCATCAGCGACAACGTGAACGGCCCGAAGACGGCACCGAGAAAGAGCGTCGCGAACACCGCACCGAGGGTCGCGCCCGCGCTTACGCCGAGCAAATGCGGATCCGCCAGCCGGTTAGCCGTCACCGCCTGCAACGCCACGCCGACCATCGCCAGCGCCGCCCCCACAATGCCCGCGAGCAACACGCGCGGCAACCGGATCAGCCACACCACGGCGTCCTGCGCCGCGCTCCCCCCGTGCGCGCCAGCGTCCATCCCCGGCACACCGCCCGTCAGATGCGCCACGACGATCCGCATCGTCAACGCCGGCGCGATGGACGTCGGCCCGATGCCGGTCGCCAGCACGACGGAGACGATCAACGCGACCGCGAGCACGACCATGGCGACGCGCGCCGCACATGCGTTCCCGCGCGTCATCTGGCGAACGCCTGCGGATGCAGACCGCGTGCAATCGTCTGCGCCGCCCGAACGTTGTGAATGCCCGGCGTCGCGTCATCGTATGGCACCACGATAAAGCGACGCGCGCGGATCGCGTCGACCTGACGCAGCGCCGGTTGGTTCAGCAAGAAAGCGATCTTCTGCGCGGCCGTGACCGCGCCGTAATCGACGATCACGATGGCCTGCGGGTTGCGCGCGACGACGGTTTCCCAACTCACCCGCGTCCAGCTTTGAGCGACGTCGTCCATCACGTTGCGTCCGCCCGCCGCCTCGATGAGCGCGGTCGGCATGGCGAGACGTCCCGCCGTGAAAGGGCTGTCCTCACCGCTGTCGTAGACGAATGTGCTCACCGGCGCGGACTTGCCCGCCACACGGCGCTTCAATGCCTCAAGCTGTGTCTTCATCCGCTCGATGAGGGTGTTTGCGGCAGGCTCGACGTCGAAAATGCGTCCCAGGTTACGCAGATCGTTGTAAACGTCGTCGAACGACGCTGCCCCGCGCGGCATCACATGAGCGCACGACTCGCTCAGTTCATATGTGCGGATGCCCAGCGGCGCGAGCAGTGCGGGCGTCACCGGCCCGCCCACATGCATGCCGTAGTTCCATCCGGCGAAGTAGAAGTCGGCGCCGGCCTGCACCAGCACTTCCACCGACGGATAGCGCTGCGCAAGTTCCGGCAGTCCTGCGAGCTGCTGGCGTAGCGCGGCGTTAGCGGTTTGCCATCCGCTGATGCCCGTAAAGCCGACCATGCGCGACTTCAGGCCGAGCGAGATCATCATTTCGGTGAGATTCGCGTCGTTGCTGACCGCGCGTTTCGGCGCGCGCTCGAAGGTCACGGTGCGATTGCAGCTTTGCACGGTCACGGGATAGTGCGCGACGGGTGTCGCGGCTCGCGCGGTAGCCTGCACGATGGCCGGCGCGGCGTGCGAGACATACGCGACGGTCGGCAACGCGAAGCCGAGCACCATCGCGCCAAGCAAGACAGAGCGTTTCATAGGGGATGAACGAGTGTGATTCGTGGACGGTGGGTAACGGGATGCGCATCGACGAGCGCGTCGACCTTGAATACGCGTGCGAGCAGTTCGGCCGTGAGCACGTCGGCGGGCGTGCCGTGCGCGACGATCTCGCCCCCGGCCAGCACGTACAGCCGGTCGCAATACGCGGCAGCGAGATTGAGGTCGTGAATCGTCGCGAGCGTGGTGACGTTCAACGAACGGATCCGCCGCATCAACTCGACCTGATGATGCAGATCGAGAAAGCTGGTCGGCTCATCGAGCATCAATACGTCGGGCTGTTGAGCGAGCGCCCGCGCGAGCAGCACGCGCTGTTTCTCGCCGCCGGACAACGTGGCGAATGCGCGATCGCGTGCGCTCGTCATATCGACGTCGCGCAACGCATTCGCAACGATTGCGGCATCGGCGGGCGTATCGGCATCGAGCAGGCGTTTGTGGGGCGTGCGCCCCATCCATACCACCTGCTCGACGCTCAATCCGAAATCGTCCGGCAACTCCTGCAACAGCACCGCAACGTGCTGCGCCGACCAGCGAGGCGACACGCGCCACAGGTCCGTCCCGTCGAGCGTCACCGTACCGGCTTGCGGCCTTGCATAGCGGAATGCGCAGCGCAGCAGACTCGTCTTGCCGCTGCCGTTCGGCCCGATCAGCCCGACGAACTCGCCCTGCGCAACGTTCAGCGTGATGGACTGGAGCAGCGGCGCGGCTTGCGCACGGGCAAGATCCGCAGGCGACCAGCGAAGGTGTGCGATGTGGAAGTCGCCAGGCATCGTCGGCGCGCCTCAGAACTTCATCGTCGCAACGACTTGCGCCGACCGCGACGGGCCCAGCAGCCACGCCGCCGGCGACTCGGACGTGACCGCATACGCGCGGTTCGTCAGATTGCGGGCATAGAGCGCGAGATTCACACGCTTTGTCGCCTGCCACGACGCCGATGCATCGAACACCGTGTAGGACGGCATCGGCGCCGTATTCGCGTTATCGCTGTAGCGACGCCCGACGTAGCGCAACCCCGTGCCGATCACCACGTCATGGATCGGCGAGTAAGTCAGCCACAGATTGGCGGTCTGCTGCGGCACATTGTTCGGCACATTGCCGTTGCGCGAGACGGCCACACCGCCAACGCGCTCGTCGAAACGGTCGAAACGCGCGCGCAGCAGCGAGGCGTTCGCCTCGACCGAGACCCCATAGCCGAGCTTCAGTGCCCCCGACAGTTCGATACCGCGCGACGACTGCTGACCGACCTGCTGCGTCAACGTCGGATTGAGCGGATCGGTCGTGAGCAGGTTGTTCTTCACGATCTGATAGACGGCCAGCGTCCAGAAGCCGCGCCCGTCCGGCAGCTCGTGCTTGATGCCGGCCTCCCACTGCTGGCCCGTCGCCAGATCGAACCGCGTCTGCGATTGCGACAGCGTGACGAGGGACCCGATGCTGTCCGCGCCGCGCGTGTACTGGCCGTACACCGACGCCGAGGGACTGAGTTGATACACGAGGCCCAGACGCCAGCCGACGTTCGAGAACGTCTTGCCGAACTCGGTGCCGGTCGCCAGTTGCCGACGTGAATAGTCGAGGTAGTCGTAACGCATGCCCCCTACGGCCGACAGTCGCGACGTGATGTCGAAACGATCTTCCGCGAACAGCGCGAACTGCCGCGTGAGTGTGCGGAATTCGGGGACGGTCGGATCGGGACTGGCGAAAACACCCGGGTCGAACCCGTCCGCGCTCACCACGGAGGAACCACCGAAGGGCGTGTTGCTGTCGCGCTGGAACGAAATCTGGTTCGCCTCGGCGCCGACCACGAAGCGGTTCGCATGACCGGCGATGCTACGCTCGATGCTCGCGTCGAGCCGGTTGCCGACCTGATGCTCGTGCTGAAGGATCTCGATGTAGTCGATGCGCGTGATAAGCCGCGTCGACGGATCCATTTCATACGTTTCGCTGTTGCGCCAGTGCCGGTTGGTGTTCAGGTAGTACAACTGGTCGCGGATCGTAATGCCCGGCGCCATGCGATAGACGCTCGTGAGGCGCGTCGACTGATCGAAGTACGAAATCAGCGCATTGCCGACGTTGAAGTTTTTGTACCGCAGGGTCGAATCGATCGTGCCGTTGTTCAGCGGAACGCCGAAGTACGTCGCCGGCATCTGACGTCCGTAGTCATAGTCCAGCGTGAACGACAGCGCCGGGGAGACATCGAGCTTCACCTCCCCACCGAAAGACGTCGTGTGCGATTCGCCACGCTCGACCCAGCCGTTGCTGCGGTTGTCGCTCACGTAGAAGCGATACGACAGCATCGGCCCGAGCGCGCCGGTCGTGTCGAGCGCGAAACGCTTCTGTCCATCGGTGCCGAGGCCCGCCTGCACGGTGGTCGCGTACTCGCGTTGCGCACGTTTCGGCACGACATTCACCACACCGCCGATGGCGCCCTCACCGTACAGCACCGACGCCGGTCCGCGCAGCACGTCGATGCGCTCGACCTGCCAGGTATCGAACGGGAACGTCATCGTGCCGGCGCCGGGATACAGGCGCGTGCCGTCGTAGAGCGTCATCACCGACTCCTGCCCGGAGAAGCCGCGCACGGCAAGCGCCGTGCCGCCGTTGCCGGGTGCCGCGTTGCTGGTGAAGCCGGTGGCGCGCGTGACGGCATCGGTCACGGTCTGGTCGCCGCGCGCTTCGATCTGGGTTGCCGTGATCGTCTCCACGCTCGCGGGCGTGTCGAGGCTCGACAGGTTCAGGCGCGAGCCGGTGGATGTCGGTGTGGAGAGCGGCGCGTCGTCGCGCATGGGCCCGGCGTGGATCGTGACGAGCGGCAGATGGGCGTCTTCGGCAGCAAACGCGGGCGCGCAGGCGCCGCCGAGCAGTGAGAAAGCGATGAATGCGGTTTGCGTGAGCGCGAAGCCGCGCGTAGCCGGGACCTTCGCGAAGGCCGTCGGACGAGCGTGATACATGAGACTTCCCCTGTCGTCTGAGGCGACGACTTATCGATAGTGTGCTTATCCGTGCAGACGCGGCCAGACATCGGCGCTTTGCGCCGAATCAGGCAGGTCCCACGTCGTGTCTTGCCGCGCTGCCGGGTCAGGCGAACCGAAGCGAAGCCGGGCGGCAGCACGCCGGCCTTGCGCACCACGAACGAGGGGAGCCATCAACGGGGAAGTCACCGAGGGGGAAGGAAGCCGGCGAGGCGGCTCGCGGCAAACAACGCGTACGGGTCATGCAAGGTCTCCTGGGGTTTCGCGCCCCAAAAACAAGGTCGATGAGTCCGACGGCCAGGTCTGACTTCCCGTGCGGGTGACGGGTCACAGTGGCGCGACCGCGCTGGATTCTCACCAGCTTCCGGCCGTCGGTAGCGCGCATTCTACGTGGTGCTGCGGGTTTGCGGAACGATTCATGCCGCAATGCTCTCGTGATCGGGCGCCCCCTGCGACACACCGAGCGCCACCGCGCCCGCATCGAACGACGACGGGGGACCGGGCTCGGCGGGGTGAGGAAACGCTGACGAAAATCCGCACCGAAGAGCGATTTGATGCGAGAAATCAGCCCGGCTGAGCAGAAAGTAGCCCAACCGGGAAGTCCCGCAGTACAGTCCACCCCACTCTGAAATACCTCCCCTCGGCCGGTGCCCTGTCTGCGCACCGGGCATCCGTTTCCCCGGGAGCCATAACTAGAAGTCGATGGTCGGTGTCCGGGAGATGAGCGACGCACCATCGTGCTCGATGCTCGCCGGTCCGACGGCGGCCGGGGGGGCTCCTATTCGCTCAAAAGGCTCTTGAGGAACACGACTTTGGCAACATCGGAACATGACCCGCTGCGCGAGCGCATCGAGGCGGAGGCGTCTGCCCCGTCGGAACTGCGCCGCTCCCTGTCCGCCCGGCACCTGACGATGATCGCGGTCGGTGGCTCCATCGGGACCGGCCTGTTCGTGGCCTCCGGGGCCACCATCGCACAGGCCGGCCCGGGCGGCGCACTGCTGGGTTATGTCCTGATCGGCCTCATGGTCTACTTCCTGATGACCAGTCTGGGCGAACTGGCGGCCGCCATGCCCGTGTCCGGTTCGTTCTCCACATATGGCGCGCGCTATGTCGACGAAGGTTTCGGCTTCGCGCTGGGCTGGAACTATTGGTACAACTGGGCCGTCACCGTCGCGGTGGACCTCGTGGCCGCACAACTGGTCATGGCGTACTGGTTCCCGGACGTGCCCGGCGTCTACTGGAGCGCCCTCTTCCTCGCCATCACCTTCGGGCTCAACGCGCTCTCGGCGCGTGGTTTCGGCGAAGCGGAATTCTGGTTCGCACTCATCAAGGTGATTGCGGTACTGGCCTTCGTGGCGATGGGTGTGATGATGCTGCTCGGCATCATCCGTGGCGGCGAGACCGGCGGTGTCGCCAACTGGACGATCGGCAACGCACCGTTCGCCGGCGGCTTCGCGGCGTTGATCGGTGTTGCGATGGTGGTGGGCTTCTCGTTTCAGGGCACCGAACTCATCGGCATCGCCGCGGGCGAATCCAAGGACCCGGCGCGCAATCTGCCGCGCGCCGTACGTCAGGTGTTCTGGCGCATCCTGCTGTTCTATGTGGCGGCGATTCTGGTCATTGGCCTGCTGATTCCCTACACCGATCCGCATTTGCTGCGCAACGACGTCACCGACATCAGCGTGAGTCCGTTCGCCCTGATCTTCGAGCGTGCCGGATTGCTCGGCGCGGCGTCGGTCATGAATGCCGTCGTGCTCACGTCGGTGCTCTCGGCCGGGAATTCCGGAATGTACGCGGCGACACGCATGCTCTACAGCCTCGCCCGCGACGGCAAGGCGCCGCGCGTGTTCGGCCAGATCTCGCGCAACGGCGTGCCGATGTGGGCGTTGGTCGCCACGGCCGCCGTCGCCGCGCTGTGCTTCTTCACGTTCGTGTTCAGCCCCAACGCGGTCTACATCTGGCTGCTCAACACGTCCGGCATGACGGGCTTCATCGCGTGGCTGGGCATTGCCATCAGCCATTACCGCTTCCGTCGCGGTTATCTCAGGCAGGGCCTCGATCTGGCGAAGCTGCCGTATGTTTCGCCCTTCTTCCCGTTCGGCCCGATCTTCGCCTTCGTGCTGTGCATGATCATCACGCTCGGTCAGAACTATCAGGCCTTTCTTCAGGACAAGATCGACTGGGGCGGCGTGGTGGCGACGTACATCGGCATTCCGCTGTTCCTGCTGATCTGGGCAGGCTACCGCCTCGTGCGCGGGTCGAGTTTCGTGAAGTACCGCGACATGCATTTCCCTGCGGGCGGCACGCCTGTCCACGACGACGCGCCGGTCACGACAGCGCCCGATAGCGTGCTTCGTTAAGCCCGGCGATCCGCGTGGGCCCGCCCGGGCGCCCGGGCGCTCACCACGCGCGTGTGATTGCAACGCACAACGTGAAAAGTGAAAAGCGGCCCGATCGGGCCGCTTCGCTTTTGGGGATGGCCGGCGCAAGGCACGGCCGGGAGGTAGCGCCTACAGTTATCGCCGGAATGTGTCGCCGGACTGCCTCACAACACTTGGTCGAGCGCCTTGGCGAATCGCGCCACCGCACCGTCCACGTCGTTGAGCTTGTCGAGTCCGAACAGACCGATGCGAAACGTCTTGAAGTCTTCCGGCTCGTCGCAGCGAAGCGGCACACCGGCAGCAGTCTGCACGCCGACATCGGCGAACTTCCTGCCCGAGCGAATGCCGTCGTCGTCGGTATAGCTGACCACGACGCCCGGCGCTTCGAAGCCTTCGGCCGCCACGCTTCGGAAACCCTTCTCCATGAGCAACGCACGAACGCGCCGACCGAGTTCGAGCTGTTCCTCGCGCACCTTCTCGAGGCCATAGGCCTCGGTTTCCTTGATGACGTCGCGCAACGTCGCGAGACTGTCGGTGGGCATCGTGGCGTGATAGGCGAAACCGCCCTTTTCATAGGCTTCCATGATCTGAAGCCACTGACGAAGATCGCAGGCGAAGCTGGTGCTCGTCGTCGTTTCGATGCGCTCGCGTGCGAGCGCGCCGAGCATGACCAGCGCGCAGCACGGCGACGCGCTCCAGCCCTTCTGCGGCGCGCTGATCAGAATGTCGACCCCGCACGCCTGCATGTCGACCCACACCGTGCCGGACGCGATGCAGTCCAGCACGAACATGCCACCCACCGAGTGAACGGCGTCGGCGACGGCACGCAGATACGCATCGGGCAACATCATGCCCGATGCCGTTTCGACGTGCGGTGCGAAGACCAGATCGGGTTTGCGCTCCTTGATGGCCGCAACGACTTCCTCGATGGGGGCGGGCGCATACGCGGCTTGCCGCTCCGATGCGACGGGACGCGCCTTGAGCACGATCGATTCCGACGGAATGCCGCCCATCTCGAAGATTTGCGACCAGCGGAAGCTGAACCAGCCGTTGCGAATCACCAGGCACTTCTTGTTCGTGGCGAATTGCCGAGCGACGGCCTCCATACCGAACGTGCCGCTGCCAGGCACCACGACGACCGATTTCGCGTTGTAGACCGTCTTCAGGCCATCGGAGATATCGCGCATCACGCTCTGAAAGCGCTGTGACATGTGATTGACCGATCGGTCGGTGTACACGACCGAATATTCGAGCAGTCCGTCACGGTCGACGTCGGGGAGTAGTCCTGGCATGTCTGTCTCCGGTAATAGTTGTGTGAACCGATATGCGACAGATTCTAACGAAATCCCGGCGAATCCGTCCCTGCACGAGCGTCGCGTCAGACTCGGGACGACGCGACACCGCGCCCCCGCTTCCGGTCCACGCTCACATGCTGCGCTCGTCCATGTCGTCCGGGAGCCACGACTTGTCCAGATAGTCGTGAAAATGCACCGTGACCTGATCCTTCGCGAGCAACGCCACGGCGTACGCCGGCGGCTCATGACTCTGACGCACCGGAAACACCGTGTGCATATCGAACGGCACCTGATGATTCAGGCCGCGCATCGTCGAATAGGGAATCCCGTGCCAGCTACCGCACACCGGGCGATGCACGTGACCGAAGAAGAGATGACGCACGTTCTTGCGGCCGCCGACCCGCTGGAGAAACGCCTCGGGATTCGCGAGACCGATGTTGTCGAGACTCGGAATGCCGATATCGAACGGCGGATGATGCATGAACAGATACACCGGACGATCGCCCAGGCGGTCGAACTCGCGCTCGATCCAATCCAGTCGCGCCTCGCAGAACAGGCCACCGTGCTGGCCTTCGTCGAGCGTATCGAGCATCAACAGCGACGCATCGCCCACATCGAACCGCCCTTGCACGAAACCGTTGTCGTCGCTCAGCCGCTCGGGAAACGCGCCGGTAAAGACCGAACGCAGATCGTGGTTGCCCATCAGCGCAAAACACGGAAAGGGCAGCCGGTCGAGTTGCTCGCGCAGGGCCGCATAGCCGGGCGCTTCGCCACGATGCGTCAGGTCGCCCGTGATGACGGCGCACGCGGCGTTTGCGTGATGTTCGAGAATGTCGTCGACACACGCGATGAGCCGCGCGTAAGGATCGAGTCCGTAAAGCTTCTCGCCGGGGGGGACGAGATGAGTATCGGTGATATGGATAATCTTGGTCATACGAATGGGCGTTTCCGGGAAAGCGCTGCGAAGCGACGAGCCATGCCGTCGTGCGGCTCGCATAACGATACACGCCAAACAAGCATAGCGTGTGACATGACAGCGGCATCGTACTCCGGATGCGATGTCCGAGTGCGCGTCGCCCCGTCCTCGCGCTTCGACAGCGCGTTTGCCGCCCCGTCAGCGGGTCAGATAGCGCGCCGGATCGCGACGACACGCCTGCACGGCCTAGCCCGCCAGCCCCAGCAACCGTTCGCCGTCGAACGCGCCCAGCAACCGGTACCCCTCGTTTCGCTGGGCTCCGATCTGTTCGACAAACGCCTCCGCGCTTGCCAGATGCGGGCGCAATACCTTCATGACGGCATACGCCGCGCGCACGTCGTCCGGCGTTTCAGCGCGCAGTCCCGTTCCGTCACTGCGCCACCCAACCCAGTCCTTGCCCTTTCTGCGCGGGCTCGCGCAGCGCCGCCACCAGATAGTCGACGAACGACGCGATGCGCGCCGAAATCGCCGTATTGCGGTAATACACGGCATGAATCGGCTGACGGACGTCCTGCGTCTGGCGCGCAAGCACCGGTACCAGTCGCCCGGACTCGCGATCACGCACCGTCATGAAATCCGAGAGACAGACGATCCCTGCGCCTTCCAGTGCCAGTTGACGAAGCGTTTCGCCGCTCGACGACATCACATCGGGTTCGATCCGATGCGGCTCGCCGTCCACGCCGAGAATCGGCCAGACATTGAGCGAGTCCGGCTGCGTGAACCCCAGCAGCGTATGCCGGGCCAGATCCTCGACCTTGCGCGGCTGACCGTGCGCTGCCAGATACGCCGGACTCGCGAACATGCGCACCCGGCTGTTGCCGATCAGGCGGCTGTGCAGCGTCGAATCCTTGAGCCGGCCAATACGGATCGCAACATCGGTGCGCCGCTCCAGCAAATCGATGATGCCCTCGTTGCTGTTCAACTCCAGTTCCACTTCCGGATACCGCGCCCGATAACCCGGCACCAGCGGCACGATCACGTGCAGCATGAATGGCGTAGCCGCATCGATACGCAAACGGCCCGACGGCTTCTCCCGGCGCGTGAGCATCTGCTCTTGCGCGCTCTCCACCGATTCGATGATGGCCCGCGCGTTCTGCAAGAACGCTTTGCCCTCCTCCGTCAGCGCCAGACGACGGGTCGTGCGGCGCAGCAGCGTCGTCTTCAGCTTCTCCTCGAGCCGACCGAGCGTGCGGCTCGTGGCCGACACCGTGAGGTCCAGTTGCTGTGCCGCCGCCGTGATCGACCCGGTGTCCACCACGGCCACGAAGGCTTGCAGTTCGTCGAGGGTAATCTTCATTGTTGATTTTAAATCAAAATAATTTCGTTTATAGACGACTTTTTCCGCAAAAGTAAAGGGCGCACACTGCCGTCCATCTCGATCCCTCCGGGTATTTCCCTCATGAACCAGTTATCCGTCTCATCCACGCAGACCTCGTCGGCGCACGCCACGCTGTCGCTACTTGCCCTCGCGATCGGGGCATTCAGCATAGGCACGACCGAGTTCTCCCCGATGGGGTTGTTGCCGGTGATTGCCGAAGGCGTCCACGTCTCGATTCCGACGGCGGGCATGCTGATCACGACCTACGCCCTGGGCGTGATGATCGGTGCGCCCCCGTCATGACGCTCATCATGTCGCGCTGGTCGCGCCGCACGGCACTGATTGCGCTCATGGCCATTTTTACCATCGGCAACCTGCTCTCGGCCGCCTCGGCGAACTACACCACGCTGTTGCTCGCCCGTTTGGTGACAAGCCTGAACCACGGCGCGTTCTTCGGGCTGGGCGCCATCGTGGCGGCGAGCGTGGTGCCGCGCGACAAGCAGGCGAGCGCCGTCGCCACCATGTTTATGGGCTTGACGATCGCCAACATCGGCGGTGTACCTGCGGCCACGTGGCTCGGTCAGACCATCGGCTGGCGGATGTCCTTCGCGGCGACTGCCGGGCTCGGTGTCGTCACGATGCTGACGCTGCGTTTCGCGCTGCCCAGCGGCGAAGCCGGGCGAATGCCGGACATTCGTCGTGAGTTGTCGGTTCTCACACGTCCCGTCGTGCTGATGGCGATGGCCACCACCGTGCTCGGCGCCGGCGCGATGTTCACCCTGTACACGTACATCGCACCGACGCTCGAAGCGATTACCGGCGCCTCGCCCGGTTTCGTGACGGCCATGCTCGTGCTCGTCGGCGTGGGCTTTTCCGTGGGCAACGTTGCCGGCGGCAAGCTCGCGGACCGCTCGATCAACGTCAGCCTGATCGTCTTCCTGACCCTGCTCGTCGCCGTCATGCTGGCGTTCCCGTTACTGGCCCGCACGCACCTGGGCACGGCGCTGGCGGTGCTCGTCTGGGGGCTGGCAACGTTCGCCCTCGTGCCACCGCTGCAAATGCGGGTAATGCGCGCCGCGGCCGAAGCGCCGGGCCTTGCCTCATCGGTCAACGTCGGCGCGTTCAACCTCGGCAATGCCGTCGGCGCCGCCGCCGGCGGGGCCGCGATTTCGGCGGGCTACGGCTATACGGCGGTGCCCATCGTCGGCGCGCTGATCGCCGGTTCGGGGCTCGTGCTGGTGCTGCTCCAGATCGCCGTGCAGCGCTCGCCGAGGCAACCGGCCGGTCAATGACCGGACTGCCTGCCCCGCCGGCGCTAACGCTTGAATCGTTGAAATCGTTGATTCAGATTCAAAAATGATGGACCTGTAACGGCGTTTATCTCATCTGTCGACGTCGACGGCATGGTCGTCACAGCCACACGTTTTCCTCTACCTCATTCATTCAGGAGCTCACGATGAGCAACATTCCCGCCTTCGGTCTCGGTACGTTCCGTCTTCAGGGACAAGTGGTCATCGACTCGGTGCGAACCGGCCTCGAACTTGGCTACCGCGCCATCGACACCGCCCAGATCTACGGCAACGAAGCCGAGGTCGGTCAGGCGATCGCCGAGTCCGGCGTGGCCCGCAACGATCTGTTCCTCACGACGAAAATCTGGGTCGAGCACTACGGCAAGGACAAACTGGCGGCAAGTCTTGCAGACAGCCTCAGAAAGCTGCGCACGGATTACGTGGACCTCACGCTGATTCACTGGCCGGCCCCGGGCAACGGCATATCGCTCGACGAATTCATGACAGCACTGGCCGACGCCAGGGCCAAGGGCCTCACGCGGCAGATCGGGATCTCGAATTTCAACATCGATCTGACGACGCAGGCCATCGCCGCCGTCGGCCGTGACGCCATCGCCACCAACCAGATCGAGCTGAGCCCCTATCTGCAAAATCCGAAGCTCGTCGCCTTCCTGCAAGCGCAGGGCATTCACGTCACGTCGTACATGACGCTCGCCTACGGCAAGGTGCTCGGCGACGCGACCCTCGGCGCGATTGCACAACGTCATCAGGCAACCCCCGCGCAAGTGGCCCTCGCCTGGGCGCTGCAACGCGGCTTCTCGGTGATCCCGTCGTCGACCAGGCGCGAGAACCTCGCGAGCAATCTGCTGGCGCAAACGCTGCACCTCACGGAAGACGACATGGCGCAAATCGCCGCGCTCGAGCGCAATGGCCGCGAAGTCAGCCCCGAGGGTCTGGCCGCGCGCTGGGACGACTGATCGGGCGCGGCATGGCGCACGGTCACAAACGCCTTGCCCGCCGCCAATGACCACATCCTTGCGCAACCTTGGCACGTGGGGCGTCTGAGACACGAGCCTGCTCGGTGGCCGTCGGCCGTTCTCGCCGTCGCCCCAATACGCAATGCCCGCATGTCCTCCGACATGCGGGCATTGTCATGACGGCCTCACATCCAAGGGATCACAGCTCCGCGATCGTGAACCAGACGTCGAACTTGTCGTAAAGGCCCGGCATTTCGGCGGTGTCGCTTTGGTATCGGGCGTCTGCACGTGTCATGCTCTGCGTCGGCGCTCGACTCAGAAATGGGGGTTTTGCAAAACCCCCAATACCCTTCGGTCAATCGAAACGACTCAGGATCATCGAGTTTTTACGCCACGAGAATAGCGTCTCATATGAACTAAAAAATCGAGAAGCAAGCCCGACTTCCCGGATAACCGGAGGGCTCACTCAGACGGGCATCCGCAGCGCATCAAAAAACAGGCTTTACGAAATTATTCAGAGATGCTATCAATTAAAAACCGCTCGATATCCTAAAAATTTCCAAATCGAATTCATAATCTATTAATTAAAAATTATTCAAATACCTGCTTTCGATAATTTAAATAACTTCCGCCGGAACAACACCGTCAACGGATGAAGGCATATCCGATCCGGTGGATCTTACGGAGTCGCGTATGACGCGGGATGCCATGAACGAGAGTCGTGATTCGGTAGTGCACGTCGTCGACGACGACGCTTCCATGCGAGCGGCCCTCTCGCGGCTGCTGACGGCGTCGGGTTATCAGACGAAGGAGTATGCGTCTGCGGGAGAATTTCTTGTGAGCGAACCCGACACCCGTCCCGGCTGCGTGCTGCTCGACCTCGAACTTGGCGGCCCGAGCGGGCTCGACCTTCAGCGCGCGCTGCGGCGTCAGGAATCGTCGCTGCCGATCGTTTTCATGAGCGGCTACAGCGACGTGGCACGCTCGGTCGAAGCCATGAAAGGCGGTGCAGTGGATTTTCTGATCAAACCCTTTGGACGTGATGCGCTGGTCGGCGCGGTGGAGACGGCAATCGGTCTGGCGCACCCGAGAGTCCCGTCGTCGGAGATGGACAACGACAACACCGATTCGATGCTCAACGGCCGTGAGCGTGTCGTTTTGCAAGGCATATCGAAAGGACTTCGCAACAAACAGATCGCAGCCGAACTCGGCCTGTGCGAGCGGACCATCAAGAGTTGCCGGGCCGATCTTATGCGCAAAATGGGCGCGTCGTCGCTTCCCGAATTGCTACGCAAGGCCGAGCGGCGAGTCCCCGAGGCGAACTTGCAAGCGTCGTGAGCGCCGTGGAAGCGGCAATCCGGCATTGGGCGTTGCCCGCGCTGCTCGCGGCGTGTTCGCTTGCCATGCCAACTGCGGCAGCCGCCGAGCCCGCCTCCGGCGATGCGCTGTCCCACGACAGTCGTGCGATCGGGACAGTCATTTCGCCGCTCGACGAATACTGGGAGGAGGCGCTCCTTGTGCTGCTCGTCGTCGCCGCACAGTCGATGACCCTTTTCGCCTTGTTCAGGCAACATCGCAAACGCAAGCATGCGGAACGCGAGGCCGCGACACGGCGCGCCGACCTCACACGCGCCGCGCGTATCGCGACCGTAGGCGAGTTGAGCGCATCGATCGCCCATGAGGTCGGCCAGCCGCTCGGCGCCATCCTCAGCAACGTCGACGCTGCCGAGCTCATGATGCGCGACGCGAGTGGCAGTGCGTCGACGCCAGGCGAGCTTCGCGACATCCTGGCCGATATCAGGCGCGACGCCTTACGTGCCAACGACGTCATCGCGCGGTTGCGGGCGCTGCTTCAGAAACAATCGATTACCTTCACGCCGGTGGATTTCGACGCCGTGCTCGAACGCGCCACGTCGCTCGTGCGGCCGGAAGCGCGACGGCGCGGTATCGTGGTCGACGTCTCGCTCGGCACTCATGGCGCGAAGGTGCTCGCCGATCAGGTGCAGTTACAGCAAGTGTTGCTCAATCTCGCCATCAACGCCATGGACGCGATGGAGCACGTGGCGCAACATGAGCGCGTGCTGTCCATCGGGACGACGACATGGGAGCACGGTGTCGAGTTGATCGTGGGAGACAACGGCGTCGGGATTCCCGACGACAACGTCGAGCGGCTGTTCGAGACGTTCTACACGACGAAGTCGCGCGGCACAGGCCTTGGATTGTCCATCGTGCGCTCGATCGCCGACGCGCACCGGGGCACGGTCATCGCGCGACGAAAGGCGGTTCGGGGAACCGAATTCGTACTCCGGTTGCCGCTGGCGTGCACCGCATCCAAGGGCGAATCGCCGGCACGCGGCGATCTGATCGAGCGAAGCGCACTGTCCTGAATTGCCCCTGGGGGAAGCGTCATTGCCCGAAGTCCCGATAGAAGGCCACGCCTGTTCCGCAGAAGAATGACGTCATATGGAACCTGCCCGCCGCCCGCTACCGTCGGAACCTTTCGTCGCGATTCTCGAAGATGACGAAGGCTTGCGCCGCGCCATCGCGCGGCTTCTGACCATTGCCGGCTACCGCACGAGCACGTTCTCCAGCACCACGGACGACGGTATCGTTGCGTGCATGGCGCATGCCCGGTGTCTCGTGGCGGACGTCCATCTGCCCGGCGTAAGCGGACCGGCATTCTATGCGTCGATACCCTGGCCACGCCCCCCTGTGGTGTTCATCACGGCGCAAGACACGTCCTCGGTGCGCGACACCATACGGGCCATCGGCGCCAACGAACTGCTGGCGAAGCCATTTCTCGGCAGCGATTTGCTGGCGGCGGTCGAACGGGCGACCCGCCATGTCACGTAGCGTCACATAGGGTCTCGCACGACTGGACAGTGTTGGACGGCGTCGCGCCGCCCGACCGGCTGAAGGCAAAAACCATGCGCCATGCGCCATGCGCCATACGAAGGCGCCGAACCGGCAACCCTATCGGGCGTCCGGGCAATGCATCGCCCGTTTAGGCGCGCCGCTTCTTACCTCGTCGTCAGACGCCGTCGCCCGTGGGCATGGCCGCCGTACGGCGGCCTCGCCCTGCACGCGTGGCGACCCAGCAAAGCATCGACCCGCCGCAGACCATGCAGGCGCCCCACCAGAACGAGGCGGACAACGGCGCATGCAGCAGGAGCGCGGCGAGCGCGGCGGACAGAACGGGAATGAAATACGAGGCGCCGACGAGGATCGTCACGTTGCCACGCAAAATCCCGACGTTCCACGCGGCGTATCCGAAGCCCATCGCGGCGGCGGCGAGTACGAGGTACGTGCCGGCATGCAGGTCGAGCGTCATTGTGCCCCCGCCGCCGGCGAAATACTTGATCCACAGCGCCACGGCAACGAGCATGAAGAACGGCGTCACGCCATTCTTGCCGTCGGCGATTCTGGCCGTCACGGTACAGTAGGCAGCCCAGAGAATTGCGCCGACGAACGCCAGACCGTAGCTCAGCGGGTTGTCCGCCACGTTGGCCAGCATGCCCGGCAAGTCGAACCCCTGATCGCCGCCGAGCACCCGGCAAATCCCGAGCATCGACAGTACGAACCCGGGCACGACGAGCCAGTTGGCCCGTTGCTTGTTGAAGAGGATCGCACTGACGAGCGTGAACGTCGGCCACAAATAGTTGACCATGCCGACCTCGATCGCCTGACGCGCCGTGTTCGCATAGCCGATGGACAGCGACAGGCACAACTCGTACGAGACGAACAGCGCGCTGCCCCACAGCAGATAACGGCGCGGGAACGTGCGCAGTCTCGGAAACCCCACGGTCATCACGAGAATCAACGACGCCACCGTGTAGATCGCTGCCGCCCCGCCCGTCGCGCCGAGACTTTCGCTCACCCCGCGAATCAGCGCCACGATGGACGCCCATAGCACCACCGCGCTCAGACCAATGAGTGTCGCCTTGTTCCTGCTGTTCATGCGGATTCCTGCGTGGAGGGGAAGAGGGGCCAGCGCGGGATTATACGAAACGGGCAAACGATAAAGAACGTACGAAACATACGAAACGTACAAAACGCTCGAAGTGCGAGAGTGAGACGAGTGCGAGAGTGCGCGAGTGCGACGAATTGGAGGATTGGGACGGGAGGCCTGCACCTGCCCGTCGCCGCGCCTGCCCCTTGCCCGTCACCGCCTCGGAAACACCAGCGTGAAGCGTGTCACACCGTCCTCGCTCGACACGCGCCATGCGCCCCCGTGCAGTTGCATGATGCTTCGCACGATGGACAACCCGAGGCCGCTGGACTCCGATGACCGTTGACGTGATGCATCCGCCCGATAAAACCGGTCGAACAACCGCTCGCGATGCGCCGCGTCTATCGTCGCACCGAGGTTCTCCACATGCAGCAGCATCGCGTCGCGCTGTTGTTCGGCGATCAGGCGAATCGCGCTGCCCTCATGCGCATGACGAACGGCATTGGCCAGCAGGTTCGCCATGGCACGGCGCAGCAGTTGCGCATCGGCCAGCACCTCGCCGTCGCCCTCGCGCTCGATGCGCAGCCCCCGCTCATCCGCCAGCCCTTCGAAGTAGTCCGCAATGCGCTCGAACTCGTCTTCTACGCTCAGGGAACGACGCTCGATGGCGTGATCGGCATGCTCAGCACGCGCGAGGAACAGCATGTTGTCGATCATCTTCGAGAGCCGTTGCAACTCCTCGAAATTCGATCCCAGCAGACGTTGGTAATACACCGGATCTCGCGAATGACTCAGCCCCACTTCCGTCTGCCCCAGCAAATTGCCGATGGGCGTGCGCAAGTCATGCGCCATATCCGCCGAGACTTGCTGCAACTGCGTGAAGCCACGCTCAAGCCGGCCGAGCATCGCGTTGATCGACACGACGAGCGCGTCGAGTTCGGCGGGCGTGTCGCGTTGCGGCAAGCGCGTGGAGAGTGTGCCGACCCCGATCGATGCCGTTTGCGCCGCCAGCCGACGCAACGGCCGCATGCCACGCCGTGCGAGCCAGAACGCGAACAGCGCCGCCAGACAGGCAGCCGTCGTCGCGAACACGAAGATCTGCGTGCGGTAATCGCCCAGCATGCGCGTGCGCTCGGTCATCAGGCGTCCCGACATGATCTGAAGATCGCGCTGGCCGGCAATGCCATGTGCAGTCGCGGCGACATAGATGAACGGCGTGCCGTCGCTCGCCTGCGTGTGATGCACGGCGTCGAGCGTGAGCGGCTTGTCGGGCGCGACGGGTGCGACGGACTGAACCGCCGGCACACTCGCATGCCCCGGATTCACCTCGATGAGCGGCGGCTCGCCGGGGTAGCCGACGACCAGCAGCGATTCGGTGTTCCCGAGCATGTTGGCGAACAGATGCGGCTTGTCGCGAATGAGATCGTGCGCGTCGACGTCCTGCATCAACGTGCGCAACTGATCGACACGCGTGACCAGCGCGCCGTCGTCACGTACGACCAGTTGGGCCTCCAGCTTCCAATACAGCGCGAAGCCGACCACCGCCATCGCCACGAACGCCATCAGCGCGAAGCCGAGCGCCAGGCGCGTGCTGAGCGACACGCGCCTGGCTTGCGTCGTTCCCGTCGCGCCGCGGGCCGTCATGCGACCTCCTCGCAGCGATAGCCCACGCCATGCACGGTGTGAATCAGGCGCGTGGCGAACGGTTCGTCGATCTTCTGCCGCAAACGCCGCACCGCCACGTCGACCACGTTCGTATCGCTGTCGAAATTCATGTCCCACACGCGCGATGCAATCAACGCGCGCGACAACACTTCGCCCGGATGCTGCACGAAGAAATGCAGCAGATTGAATTCCTTGTTGGTCAGCGCGATGCGCGTGCCGCCCCGCTCGACGCGGCGCTTGGTCACGTCGACGCACAGATCGCCGACGCGCAACACGTCGTCGGCCGGCTGAGGCTGACCGCGCCGCAGAATGATGCGGATGCGCGCGAGCAACTCCGCGAAGGAAAACGGCTTGACGAGATAGTCGTCGGCGCCGAGATCGAGGCCCTTGAGCCGGTCTTCCAGGGTGCCACGGGCACTAAGGAACAAAACGGGGGTACGCGTGCGGTCGCCCAGCTTGCGCATGACGGTCCAGCCGTCCATGCCCGGCATCATGACGTCGAGCAGAATCAGGTCGTAGGCAAGCTCCTGCGCCATGTGCAGACCGTCGATCCCGTTGGACGCGACGTCCACGACATACCCGGCCTCCGTCAGCCCGTTCTGCAAATACTCGCCGGTCTTCGCTTCGTCTTCTATGACCAGAATGCGCATGGTGTGAGCACGCTCTCCAAAAACCAATGGCGACGGCGGCCTCGCGGGCCGCCATCGGGCGGCGGTCGACGCTCGGTCAACCGCCTGACTGACAAACTTACTTGCCTGCCGCGTTTGCCGCTTCTTCGATCAGACGCACCACGGCCTGCGGATGCGACTCGTACACCGAGTGGCTGGCGCCTTCGATTTCGACGGTTTTCGCGTGCGCACGTGCAGCATACATCCGTTCCAGATCCGGGTTGATGATACGGTCGGCCTTCGCAACCATGTACCACGACGGCTTCGTCTTCCACGCCGGATCGGGGATCAGGGCGGTAAACACCGAAGCGGCCGTCGGCATCTGTGCGTTGGCTTCGAACTCGGCCTGCGCAAGCGGCAGGTCGGCCGCGAAGTCAGCCGGGTAGTCCTTCGGATTCAGATACAGATAGTTGTCCGGCGTCTTCACGACAGCCTTGGTCAGATTCGGAAACTTCTTGCCGTTGCTGGCTTCGGTTTCCCCGACATCCAGGGCGTGCGCCGCGATGTACACGAGCGCCTTGACATGTTCGTCGTTGCCGGCTTCGGTGATGATCGCGCCACCGTAGCTGTGGCCGACCAGCACGGCCGGACCGTCGAGGCTGTCGAGCACGCGCTTGGTGGCGATCACGTCTTCCTGGAACGACGTCAGCGGCTCTTGCACCAGCGTAACGTGATAGCCGTCCTTGACCAGCAGGTCATAGACGGGACGCCAGCCGGCCCCGCCGACGAACGCGCCGTGCACGAGCACGATGTTCCGGATCGGCCCGGTTGCCGACGTGACTGCCGGTGCGGCATGGGCAGACAAAGCGGGGAAGACGGCGGCGGCAAGCAGCGTGCCGGCAGTGGCAGTACGCGCCGCGATGGCGCGCAGTTGACGAGTGGGCATGTGAGCTCCTTGAATTGACTTCGTTCATCCGAATACGGACGTTGCGATGCACAACGCGAAGCCAGTCTAAGGCGCGGGGGGCGTCAGCGAACTGACGCAGAAATTACAAAAAAATGACGGCCTCGGCAACCGCTGCGGTCCACGCAAGTTCATGTAAGTCCACGCAATTCCACGCGAATCTTGCCGTCGATATGGATGTGGATCGGGGTGGATCGGTGAAGCGCTGAGGTCGCTTTCGATGGTTTCGCTACTTTCGATCTTTTCGATGCTCAGGCGATGTGCGCAGGGTGGATCGCTATGGCCCCTTTACCGCATTTGCCGCATTTGCCGTCTTTGAGCCTCTGGCGGCTTTTGCGGGCTTCGGCGGTTTTTGCAGCTACCGCCGCCTTGCGCACCGCAACGTCTGCCGGCTGCGCAACTGTTCCGCCCGACGACAGCGGAATCTGTATCTGTTGGTGTCCGGCCGACCGGCCTAGAATCGAGCCGACCCTCCCCACTTCAAGGCGCTCCATGCTTCGCATTCTCGGCAGACCCTCCTCCATCAACGTGCGCAAAGTGCTGTGGCTCGCGCATGAACTCGGCACGCCGTTCGTCAACGAACCCTGGGGCGATGGCGATGCGTCGCGCAAGCTCGACGATCCGGCCTTCGCCTCGCTCAACCCGAACCTGATGGTGCCCGTCATCGAGGACGACGGCTTCGTCCTGTGGGAGTCGAACAGCATTCTGCGCTACCTCGCCACGTCGCGCGAGCGCAGCGACCTCTACCCGGTCGCCGCGCGTGAGCGGGCCCGCGTCGATCAATGGATCGACTGGCAGTCGTCGGATCTGAACCCGGCATGGAAATATGCGTTTCTCTCGCTGGTGCGACACGCCCCCGGATACGACGATCCGCAAGCCCTCGCCACGAACGCGGCGCGGTGGAACGACTTCATGCGCGTACTCGACCGGCAGTTGCAGCAAACGCAGGCGTTCGTGAGCGGCGATACGTTCACGCTGGCAGACATTCCGATCGGGTTGTCGGTGCACCGCTGGTTCAGCGTGCCGATCGAGCGCCCCCGGCTGGACGGCGTCGTCGCATACTACGAGCGCCTGTCCGAACGCGACGGCTTTCGCCGCTACGGGCGCAATGGCACGCCGTAATGCGGCGTCGCCACCTGCGGGCGCCGCATCGAGTCCGGGTCGGTCGTGAAAGGCGTTGACGAACGACATGTAAACCCCTACCTTCTCGGGGAAATCGCATACGTTCATCATCGTTAGGATAACTGACCTATACCGCCTATGAAAATCGATAGCAGCATCCCACAAGCGCTCACGAATCGCGCTCAGACGGGCACAGGCAACGGCCGAACCGACATCGGCGCGTTTCGGGCGGTGCTCGCGCAAAAGACGCAGCCGGCCGGCGACGCCTCAAGCACGCAGCCGGCGACGCGCCAGATCGACTTTCACAGCATGACACGTCAACAGATGCGCGACTGGGTCAACGGACAGATTCGCAGCGCACAGATGTCGCTGGACGACAGCTCGCCGTTCATGGCCATGACGATGAAGGTACCCGTCGACGGCAGCCCCGAGATCGCGGCGGAGAACGACCCAGAGCGGATCGATTTCGCGGAACGGGCGCGTCAGGGCATCGCCGGTGCGCTCGCATTGCACGACCCGGAAAATGCGAAACGTCTGCAACACGCGCTCGACATCATGACACGTCTTCAGGGACAGACGGTCGGCATCTCGACGCACGCCTGACACGAACGGGCGTGCGGCCGACCCGGCGTTGCCCGGGCCGGCGCGCGACTTCGTAGCGGGCGTCGCGAGCGCCGGATCGGGCGGCGGATCACTCAAGCCCGCGCGCCGTTCGCATGCGCGTCTTTCACATCGTTGAGCGCTGACAGGACGGCATCCTCGCCGAGCTCCTCCTCGAGAATCGGCGACGCACGCGTGGTATCCGACGCATCGGCAGGCGAACGCCGATGCTCGCTTGCATTGACCGGCGCCCCGTCGGTCATCTGCTGAATCAACCCCGCCCACGCTTTTTCGAGACGCGCCCGGCTGAAGGTCTCGCGAAGATTGGCGACCGGGTAGGCACTGCTCCTGCCGAAGCCTGCCGGCAGCACCGCCGACAGGTCCGATACGTTGAACGTCCCCGCGCGAATGTAGGCCGTCATCGCCAGGCCATAACAGGCTTGCGCTTCGCTGTGATAACCATCGCGCAGGCATTCGATCGCCAGCTCGGCGAGCACGCTCCCCGCAAGGGTGTTGGCCGCACTCGCCTGTTTCGTGTCGCCTGCGCGTTGATGAGCCCTCGCGACGTTCGTCAACGCGATGCCGTACGACTTACGATCCCCCGACATCTCGAACGCTCTCGCGCCACTGCCGTACATCCACAGCAACGGAAACTCACCGGCATGTGCGCCGCCTTCCACTCGCATTGCGAGTTCGTTCAAGGCGGTGCCCAGCATTTGCAGCTCGAACGGATCCCGGCTGAACCTTTCCACCGGTTCGTCGTTGAGACTGCGCTCGATCAGCGCGCTCCAGAGATGACACACGTCGACATCGAAATCCCGAGGCTCGGGATCTCTGATGCGCTTCACGAAGGCTTCCAGCAGCGAGGGGCAGCCGCTCTGCCCCGAGAACATCGTGCGCATCTCGAAGTTGCGCATCGCATAGTTGCCGGTCTCGAGCGCGCACCGCGCCAGCGGAAATTGCAGTTGTACATCCGGAAACGTCAGGACGATCAGACCGCATGCCCCGATCCGGGCATGACGGATCATCGCCGCCCGGGTATCCGAGGCGAGCGAGGCCAACAGTCTGGCGGCATCGTCGTCGACCTGATAGAGCAGATTCCGGCGCTCCAGATAGTCCCGGCCTGCGGTGAATGTCGCGACATGGCAACGCGACGCGCTGGCCAGAATGCGTTCCTTGTCGGTATCCGACACCGAGCAGCACATCCGGTCCCAAAGCCCCATGTACCGGAAGTTCGTCAGAAAGCGATGAATCACGCTCTCCGCAGGCCCGCTACGGGCGTCCATCTGCGCGTTGAATTCCGCCAGATCATGCAGGCGTCGTGCGCTCAGTGTCTGGTCCGGATAGCGGTGCACCTGAAAGTTCAGAGCGGTAGAAGCAGGGGCGCGTAGCATAGGCATTGCCTCGTCAAGTCGTTGATGAAGTCAGTTCACGTCGCCCTGCGGGCTACCGCGTCTGGATCCCGGCACGGTGATCGGCGTGGACGGTCCCTTCGGGGTTTCCGATGCCGGTGAATCGATCGAGAGCCGCTTGCGCAGCGCCGCAGAACGCGAAGCGCTCTCCGCGCTCGCGAGCTGCGATGCGATCGCACCGGGAAGACTCAAATGAAATGGGGAAAGCGCCGGCCGCCAGTCCGCCCGGTGTCCCTCGACTTCCCGAGGCGTCAACGGTGCATCGCCGCCGCCGATTTCCAGCGATTGGCGACCCGCTACGCTGTTGAATCTGTCGAGCACGGAAGCGGCAGCCTCATCGTCTCTTGCGTTGCCGTACGCCTGCAGGGCAAGGTCGCGACAGCCCTTGGCGTCCGCCACCCGTTTCACGGCCAGCAACGCGCACATGGCCTCGTCGAACGCTTCGCCCGCATAACGGTAGGCCTCGCGTGCGCGGTTGATCTCACCCGAATGCAAAAGATAGGTGCCGATATCGGCGTATGCGAGCGCACATTCCTTCGGATTCCCGGCGCGCTGAAACGCCGCCCGGGTCTGGTTCAGCATGTTGGCGAGCCGCCCGTCGTTGCGCGGCATGTACCCGGCTTCCTTGGTCGCCAGCGCCCGCAATGCCGTGCCCAACGACAGCATGTCGAGGCGCTCCCGGCTGAAGTTCGCCATGTCGCCACCATCGACGCAACGCTCGATCGCGCTCATCCATGCGTGGCCGATCTGCGCATCGAAACCCGGTGTGCGGGTCTGCGTCATCTCACGCGCGAACTGCTGCAACAGCGAACACTCGCGTGATCCGCGATCGAGCAGAAGGGTTCTGGTTTCCTCCACCGTCAGGGCCCCTTGCCCGTTGCCGAAGCACAGGCTTCCCAGCGGGATATTCAGATCGATCTTTTCAAACTTGATGACGATCTGATAGCGCTCGCCCAGACGCGCGCTCCCGAGCATTGCCTTACGTTCGCTGAGCGGTATCTCGTTGAGCAAGGTCAGAGCATCGCGATCGGCATACTCCAGCATGCCCTGCGTCGCCAGGAAATCGCGCCCTTTGCCGATCGATGCGATATGACAAAGCGCCGCGCAAGACAGCAGCCTCGATTTGACGCCGCCCGACAGCGAATTCCGGATGGCGTCGCATAGGCCCATGTATTTGAAATGCGCCAGGAAATCTTTGAACAGCGAGTCCATCGGATAGGCGCCCAACGACACCTGCGTGTTGAAGTCCTCCAATCGTGCGACGCGAGCGTCGCTGAGGGTGTAGTCCGGGTACCTGTGAAGCGGAAAATTGATGTTTTCCGGCACGTTCGTCATTGGCATGAGCGCTGCCTCATCGGAGAAACGGTGAGACCAGTCTGCGCCCCGGCACCTCATGTCAACTATCATTTTTCGCTGGGGTCGGCGACGCCATCTTCCCATCCGCGCGCCATCCATCGAGGCGCCTTCGCCCGGTCCCTCCATTCGGCAATCGTATGCGGCAGGCCGATCGCCCGCGCCGAGCGCAACACGGTCGCGGCCAGCGCGCAGGCGTGCGCGGCACGCGCCATGCCCATGTAGTTCTTGTAGATCCGCTCGCCGATATCCATCACGTGCCGATGCCGCCCGGCGCTGGCCAGTGCATCGAATCCGACGCGCGCACTGTCGAGGCACGCCGCCGCCAAGGGCATGTCGCCATTGCGTTTGAACCGTTCCGCAGCCTCCAGATACGCACTGACGCCTTCGAATTGCAATTGCCACCTTTCGCTGGAAAATGCCGATGGCTCCTGAGACGTTGCCGAAGCAGCCGGCGCAGCGCGATCGGCCACCCACGCCTGATAAATGCCGCCCAGCGTATTCCATGCGCTTGCCGCTTCATACCTGAGCCCGGCACGGCAGAACGCATCGGCAATACAGAGCCAGAGCCGTTCCCGGTCGCGCACGTCGTTGGTGTACACGACAGCCTTTTGGCAAATCTTGGCGACGTCCCAATAATCCTCGTCGCTCGCGACGTGGCTGAAAGCATCCGTGTCGAGGGCGACGTCGATCAGCAGACGCCAGACGTTGAGGTGAGCCGCGTTGACGGCGCCCACGATTGTCGGGGAGTTCAGCGTGAGCACGCGACGCAGCAACGTCCGCCCATAGACGTCCTTACAAAGCAGCAGCGAACGGCACTCCTCCGGTTGAAGTTGACCATGACGTTCCGTGATGCAATTTTCGGACAGCGGAAAGCGCACTTCGCTGTTCGGAATCGTCAGGATGATGTGTCCGTCGGTGGAGAGCGAAGGCGTCGCAAGCATTCGACGCCGCGCCGGCGGTTCCATCTCGCTGAGCAGGTAGTACGAAGCGTGGCCCCAGGAACACGCGCGCTGCGCATCCAGCGATTTCAGGAATTTTCGCCCTGCCCGATAAGCACCGATATGCCCGAGCATCGCCGCGCTCAGCGCGTCGCGCTTGGCGCTTTGATTCGCGAACACGTCGTACAGACTGTCGAACACACCCATGCTCGTGAAATCGGCCTGAAATCGCCGGAACACTTCGTTCGCCCCGTCCTCTGTGCGCGCCATCTCCGCATCGAACCAGCGAAGCGCGTTCAGTCGCCGTCGACTCAGGTTCCCATCGGGATAGCCGGTGATGGGGAAATTGTTACCGCTGGCGGGAGAAATCGAGGGCATGATCGTCGGCGCTTTGGGGGTAAGCGCTTTGGGGGTAAGCGCTCTGGGTGTCGTCGATTCAGACTAGAACGCCACACCGCCCACTCCTTGTGAAATTCGGCCACCCGGCACTGGGCGGTGACTCAATGCGCGCGGCCTCCGGCGGCCTGCCCGACCCGATGCCGAAGACGGCGGGCGTATCACGACGAAACCATTTTCAGAAACAATTCGTTTCGGATAATTTGACGAATAGTGAGACAGAAGATCAGCGATACCCGTGGGTCCATCCGGATCAAGCGGCACCCAAACGCATCTGGCGCGTGCCGATGCCGGCCGAGAACCGGCTTGAGTACAATGACGCTCATCCATTTTCCGGAACGTTGCATATGAACGACGAAGCGATTCCGCACGACGCCCCCTCCGACAGCAAGGCGGATACGCCGACCCTGCGGGCCTTCGCGCTGCTCGAATATCTCGTCGCTGCAAACGCCCCCGTCTCGCTCGCCGACATGGCGCACGACATCCGGATGCCCAAGGCGTCGCTGCACCGCATGCTCGGCTCGCTGGAAGCCGGCGGTCTGGTGATTCGCGAGCCGGGGCAGAAGAACGCTTATGTGATCGGTCCGCGTCTTGCGCAATTAAGCCTCGGCGTGATGATGCAATCGGGGGCACGACGAATGCGTCACGCGATTCTCGGCCGTCTCGTCGCCGATCTCGGCGAGACGTGCAATCTCACGATGCTGCACGACACCGAGGTGCTCTACCTCGATCGCATGGAAGCTCCGTGGCCGCTGCGTCTCGATCTGAAACCGGGCTCGCACGTGCCGGCGCACAGCAGCGCGAGCGGCAAGCTGCTGCTGGCGATGATGCCCCGCGAGCCGCGCGCCGCATTGCTGCGCGCGATGACGCTGCAACGCTTTACGCCGAACACACTGACCGATCCCGAGTTGCTGGAAAGCGAACTCGACCGCATTGCGCACAAGGGCATTGCCGTCGATAACGAGGAATTCATGCTGGGCATCGCCTGCGTGGCCGCGCCCGTACTCAGGGAAGACGGCACCTGTATCGCGGCGGTGGCCGTACATGCGCCGGTATCGCGCACGTCGCTGTCCAAGGCGATGGAGTTCGTGCCACGTCTTCAGGAAGCGGCACGGGAACTGGCGCAGACGTTCTGAACGGTCGATCGCCCGGACGGTGGCAGTGCTCTCATATGCGCTGGCGTCATCTCGTGAGATGATGAAGGCATGTGCAAGCCGTTGCCGCGTTCGCCTCATTGGCTACACTGGCTCCGTTGGCCGTGCAGGCTCCATTTGCGCCGCTTGCGCTGCCTGCCTCGCTTGCCCCATTTGCCACCCACTCTCCGGCTCACCCTATCCTGAATGCAGCGCGATCCGTCGCTAGATACCGCTATTGCCGAAGACGAGCCCGATCGTCCCGGCCCGCTGTCCGAAGCCTCCTTGCTGGGCGCGCCCTCGACGCCGCCCGGCCCCGCACCGGCAGACGCCGTCCCGCTGCCCCTCAGCGTCTACCCCGCGCTCATGGGCATTCTGCTGGGCTACGGCGTGCTGGTCGTGGGCAACGGGCTGTTCGTCACGGCCGTCCCTTTTCACGCACTGAAGTACGGCGCGTCGACGTTCACCATCGGCGTGATTCAGTCGTGCTACTACGCAGGCTTCCTGCTCGGCGCGTTCTACAACCGCTCCCTGATCGAGCGCATCGGCCAGCACCGCGCATTCGTGGCGTTCACCGCGCTCGCGGCGTTGTTCGTGATGGGCTTCGCCGTGAGCGAATCGATGCTCCTGCTGTGTCTGCTGCGCGTGGGCACCGGGCTGGCGCTCATGGGCATGTACACCACCGTGGAGAGCTGGCTGAACGGCTCGGTGCCGAATACGATGCGCGGGCGTGTCTTCGGCTCGTATCTCACCATCAACTACCTCGCCGTCAGTGCCGGGCAATTTCTGCTCAATATCGGTGACGCCGGCAGCGAGGGCCAGTTGCTGCTCGTCGCGGGGTTGTTCGTGGCCGCCATTTTGCCGATCACGCTCATGCAGGGCTGGCCGACGCGCGTGGCCGACGAGCGCCTCCTCAAGCAGCCGGCGATGAGCCTGTTCGACAGCATCACGGAAATGGCGCGCGCCACACCCATCGCCATTCCGGGATGCATTCTCGCGGGCTTTCTGTACAGCGCGTTCTACGCGATGATGCCCGTCTACCTGACGCGCATCGGCTTCTCCATCGGCAGCCTGTCGACGTTGATGGGCGTGGCGCTGTTTGGTGCGCTGCTCATGCAATGGCCTGTGGGGCGCCTGTCGGACCGCATGGACCGTCGCACGGTGTCGCGGCGTCTGGCGCTCGCCTCGGCGGTGTTCTGTGCCCCGTTGATTTTCATTCAGGCGCATTGGCTCGTCTTCGTGCTGATGTTCCTGTTCTCCGCCGCGAACTTCACGCAGTACGGCCTGATCGTCTCCCACGTGAACGACCGCACGAAGCCGGAACGGCGCGTCGGCGTGAGCGCCACCCTGCTCATCCTGTTCTCGGTCGGTGGCCTGCTCGGGCCGATGATCGCCTCCGTGGTCGTGACAGTGCTCGGTCCCAGCGGGCTGCATGTCTTCAACGTCGTGTGCGCGCTGGCGCTCGCGCGCGTGGCGCGTCGGGCGCAGGTACAGGCGCCCTGACGGAGCGCAAGCCCTGCCATGCTGCGTAGGGTACGTGGAAGGGCATGCGGCGGGTGCACGGATCGCCGGATCGCGCCACCCCGCCCCATTTTGGTGCGACAACGGCGTGCTCTGGTGCGACGCGTCACAACACGGGCGGAAAACGAGGGAAAAATCGGGGACAATAGCGCGCGCCTTTGAGCACGCTTCTTGCTCTCCTATTCTGTACATATCCTTGCCGCCCCCGCGCCTGTCACGACCATGACCATGACCGATCTCGACGCCCCCGGACTCCTGCCGCCCCGACTGACGGCGGCCGAAGACGGCCGGCGCATCGTCATTTACGGCGATTTCACGATCTCCAGCGTCTTCCAGCCGGTGTTCTCGGTCTCGCACCGGCGCGCGATCGGCTATCACGCGTCGCTGCGCGCGCATGACGCGCAAGGCCGTCACGTACCGTCGCACGAGGTCTTCACGATGGCCGCGCGTCACGGCGACATGCTGGAACTGGGGCGACTCGCCGAGTCGCTGCATCTGGGCAACTTCCATGAGTTCGACAGCCGCGACGCGTGGCTCTTTCTGAATCTGCACCCCGCCGCGTTGATGGACACGGTGTATGGCGACGCGCTCATCGCCACGCTCAAGGCGTCCGGCCTGTCGCCGCAACGCGTGGTGCTTGAAGTGCCGGAGCAAGCGGGGGGTGACACACCGCGCTTCGGCGCGATCGTCGGCAGTCTGCGCAAGGCCGGTTTCCTGATCGCGCTGGGTGGCTTCGGCGCCAAGCATTCGAACATCGACCGCGTGTGGGATCTGCGGCCCGACATCGTAGTGCTCGATCGCGGCATTCTCGCGCAGGCGACGGAGCAGTCGCATCTGGCGCGCGTGCTGCCGGGGCTCGTGTCATTGCTGCACGAATCGGGGCAACTGGTGATGATGGGGGGCCTCACGACGGATCGCGAAGCGTTGATCGCGCTGGAGTGCAACGTCGACTTCGTGCAGGGGCAATACTTCGCCGCGCCCGATTTCGATCCCGTGCCGCCCAAGGTGGCCGCAGAGCGCATGGACGCGCTGTCGTCCGCCCTTCGCACACAGCTCGTCGAGCGTGAGCGGGCCGAGCACGCGCGCCTCGCGCCTTATGTCGCGGGCATCGAGTCGGCAGCGGCGCGCATCGCGCAGGGGCAGGACGTCCGCCAGGCGACGCACGACCTGCTGGCGCTGCCCGACGCCGCCCGTTGCTTCCTGCTCGACGCCGCAGGGCGTCAGATCGGCGATAACGTGCTGCCGCACAGCCACTCGTCGCAGCGCGCCAAGCGCTTTCGTCCGCTGCTGCATTCGGAGGGGGCGAACTGGGCGCGACGTCCGTATTTCATCGAAGCCATGCGCACGCCGGGCGAAGTGCACTTCACGCCGCCGTATCTGTCGATCAATGAAGCGCACCTTTGCGTGACGGCCTCCATCGCCACCCCTGCGAAGCAAGGGTTGCATGTGCTTTGCGTGGATATCAACTGGTGACGAGGATCGGCCCAGGGGACTCATGATCCCTCGGTCTGCGTCGCAAGAGACGACAACGCCCCCGGCGTCTTCCAACGTCCGGGGGCGTTGCACTTCATGCGCGCGTGCTTTCGCACGGGCGTGCCGTCATGCCGACCTGCGCCGGCGGATGCCGCCGATACGGATCGCGCTTATCGGCACGGATCATGCCGCGCGCTGCACCGCATACCGCTCCAGCCAGTGCGCATACGGCGCGGGCAGCACCCACGACGAGCGGTCCACGCCGAGTTCGCGAGCGGCGTAGTACGGCCAGTGCGGATTGGCCAGCAGCGCGCGGCCGATCATCACGAGATCCATCTGTCCATGCGCGACCACGCGGTTAGCCGCGTGCGGATCGTCGATCCCCCACGAGGACGCCACCGCGATGCCCGCTTCCTGTTTCACGCGCTCGGCGATGGGGGCGAGGAACGCCGAACCCCATGGAATATTCGCCTCATACGTCGAAAAGCCCACGCTCACGTTGAGCAGATCGAGGCCGCCCTCGCGCATCCGACGCGTCACTTCGATCGATTCCGTGAGCGTCTGCTCGTCGCGACCATCGTATTCCAGCACGCCGAAACGGGCCGTCAGCGGCAGATGCTCCGGCCACACTTCCCGCACGGCAGCCAATGTTTCGAGCAGGAACCGGCTACGGCCGGCCAGATCGCCGCCGTACGCGTCGTCGCGATGATTCGAATGCAGCGAGAAGAAGCTCTGCGCCAGATAGCCGTGCGCAAAGTGCAGTTCCAGCCACTCGAAACCGGCCGCCAGCGCGCGACGTGCCGCAGCCACGAAGTCGGCCTTCACGCGCGCGATGTCGTCGAGCGTCATGGCTCTGGGCACCTTGCCGAGATGCTTGCCGAACGCCACGGCAGACGGCGAGATCGTCGGCCAGCCGCGCGGATCGTCTTCGGCAATGTGATCGTCGCCTTCCCACGGACGGTTCGCGCTGGCCTTGCGGCCGGCATGTGCGATCTGGATGCCCGGCACCGCGCCGTGCGACTTGATGGCGGCCGCAATGCGCGCCATGCCCTGCGCCTGCTCGTCGTTCCACAGACCGGTGCATCCCGGCGAGATACGGCCTTCGGGCGAAACGGCGGTCGCCTCCACGATCACCAGACCCGCGCCACCGCGCGCAAGGCTTGCGTAGTGGGCGAGATGCCAGTCGTTGGTCACGCCATCGACGGCGCTGTACTGGCACATCGGCGGAATCGCCACGCGGTTGCGCAGCTTCACGCTTTTGAGTTCAAACGGGGAAAACAGGGCAGACATGAGATTTCTCTATTCGGGGGTGTTGTCGGGAAAAGCAGTGCGCAACGGCGGAGCCTGCGGCTCACGACGGTTTTCCGGCACCTCGACCGTCTCAGGGGGTCGACGTCAGCAATGGTAGTCTCACATCGCTATAATGGAAACTATCCACAAATTATCGATTCGATAACACTTCATTATGGTGAATCCTCAGTGGCTAAAATCCTTCGCCACGCTTGCCGAGCTGGGCAACTTCACGCGCACGGCCGACCATCTCGGCCTCACGCAGGCGGCCGTGAGCCAGCACATCAAGCATCTGGAAGAGGAATTCGGAACGTTGCTCGTGCGACGCCCGCGTGCGATCGAACTCACGCCGGCGGGGCAGGCGCTGCTCGTCTACTGTGAACAGGTGGAGTGCGCGGCGCGGCATCTGCGCTCCAGTCTGGAGGACGCCAACGAGGAATGCGGCAACGTCACGCTCATCACGCCGGGCAGTATCGGGTTGTATCTATGCCCGATCCTGCTGGACATGCAGCAGGCGAATCCGGCGATGGCCGTGCGTCATCGCTTCGCGCCCGACCGTGAAGTGCTCGAAGGCGTGTTGCAGAACCACTTCGAACTGGGGCTGGTGACGCTACGTCCCGACGATCCCCGACTCACCGCGACACCGTTCACGCAGGAACCGCTCGAACTCGTGGTGCCGGCCGGGGAAGACGTTCACACGTGGGACGACCTCAAGCGTATCGGTTTCATCGAACATCCCGACGGCGAAGCGATGTCCACGCGCTTGCTGAGCCGTCGCTTCCCGGGCAATCCGGGCGTGCAGAGTCTGCCGTGCAAGGGCTGCACCAACCAGATCAGTCTGATTCTGGAATATGTCGCGCGGGGGCTGGGTTTCACCGTCATTCCGCAGTACGCGCGGCAGGCGTTCGCGTCGCAGGACGCCATTCGTGTTGTCGACTGCGGCCCGCCCGTCGTCGACACCCTGTGGCTGATTCATCGCGCGGAATGGCCACTCTCGGCGCGCGCGCAGCGCGCGGTAGCGCTGCTGCGCGAGCGGGTCGATGCACCGCGCCCGCGCGCCTTCGGCGGCGAGCGCGTGCAGCGTGTACCGCGTGTCAGCGCGCAGCCTGCGTGAACTTGTTGAACGACGTATCGAACAGACCGCGCACGTCGAAGCCCTTGGTGAGCGTGCCGGTCTTCACGAAGTCGTCCACGCTCTTTTGCGCTTCGGCAATGGCCGCATCCGTGAGCGGCTCATAGCGAATTCGCGACGTGCTGAACCACTGATGCGCGAGCTTCGGGTCGACGCGCGATTTGCCCGCCCAGACGTCGGCGTAACGTTCGATGTGACGCGGATCCGCCAACGACCATTCGCGTGCGCGTTGATAGCGTTGCACGAAATCCCCCAGCAACTCGCGCTTGCTGTCGATGACCTTCTGCGTCGTCGACAGATAACTCTGCGCCGCGATCAGCCCGCGCGCTGTGACCACCGTGCGGGCACCCGCCTGACGCAAGCGCGTGACGTACGGCTCCCACGTCGCCGTCGCGTCGACCTTGCCGGCCTGCAATGCCGCCGCCGAGTCGACGGAGGCGAGATACGAATACTTCACGGCGTCGAGCGGCAACCCGGCGGACGTCAGCGCCGCCTGCACCAACTGCTGCGACCAGCCGCCGCGCGTGACCGCGACCGTCTTCCCCTTCAGATCGGCAACCGTCTTGATTTGCGTGTGCGGTCCGGCAAGCAGCACCACGCTGTCGGGACTATCGCGATAGATGCCGATGACCTTGACCGGCGCGCCCTGCGCCGCGAGGAACAGCACCGGCCCGTCGCCTTGCAGACCGATGTCGAGCGCGCCGGCATTGACCGCTTCGATCACGGGCGTGCCTGCCGGAAACTGCTTCCACGAGACGGTGTAAGGCGCGTCCTGCAACGCGCCGGACGCTTCGAAAAGACTCTGTGCGTTGTAGGCCTGATCGCCCACGACCAGCACCGGTTTGTCCGCGGCCTTGCCGGCAAACGGCAGAATGGCCGCCACGCTCAGCGCTGCCGCCGTGGCGCGACGCAAGCGGGTGCGCCATAGCGGCCACGCCTTGCGCGCCCGTGTGCGCAGGTCACGCTTGGCCGAACGCGCCAGCGTGGCCCGCACCATCGCGGCGCGAGACGGCGGCGATATGTAAAGACCGAATGCGATGGCGGACGCCGCAATGAATGCGTCGAGCACCGGGTTGACCGGCTCGGCGGCATGGAAGGCAGATGTCGTCATGTCATGTCGCCACGCACAAACGCGGCCGAAAGAGTGGAGGATGCGCCAGTCTAGGCACGTCCGCGCGCATCCCCAACCATCGATTGATGCGATCCATAGCGCGTCGCCCGCGAGTTTGCTTATGTGGGTTTGCTTATGTGGGTTTGCTTATGTGAGTTTGCTTATCGACTTTCGTTGTTTGCGACCTGCCGCACGGCTCCCGTATCGTGATCGTCTACCGAACCGAACGAGAGCAAGCTCATGAGTCAACCTGCCCGCAAACTCCGGCTGGGCGCCTACATGTCGGGTTCCGGCGTGCAGGGCGATAGCTGGCGTCATCCCGATACCGACACCGACGCCTATTCGCAATTCGCGCGCTATCGGCATTACGCGCAAGAACTCGAACGCGGCCTTTTCGATGCGCTGTTCTTCTTCGACAACCTCTTCGTATCGACGAACCCGGTAGCGCTCGCCCACAGCCCCGGCGCGCCGCGCTGGGACCCGGTCGTGCTGCTCGCCGGGCTGGCGGGCGCGACGAAGCACATCGGCCTCGTCGCCTCCGTGAGCACCACTTATAGCGAGCCGTACAACGTGGCGCGCGCATTTGCGTCGCTCGACCATCTGTCAGGCGGTCGTGCCGGCTGGAATCTGGTGACGTCTACGGGGGGCGGCGAAAACTTCAACCGCGACGATCACGTCGATCATGCGGTGCGTTACGAGCGCGCCAACGAGTTCTACGATGTCGTGACCGGCCTGTGGGACAGCCATGCCGACGACGCCTTTCCTCGCGACAAAGCGACCGGCCAATGGGCCGATCCCTCGCGCATTCGCACGCTCGACCATCGCGGCAAGCACTTCCGTGTGCGTGGGCCGCTCAGCGCACCGCGCCCCGTGCAGGGCTGGCCGGTCATCGCACAAGCGGGGTCGAGCGAAGCGGGACGCGAACTGGCCGCGCGTGCGGGCGAACTGCTCTACACGGCGGCGCAGGACATCGAAGACGCCCGCGCGTTTTATACGGATGTGAAAACGCGTGCGCTGAAGTACGGCCGACGACAGGAACACATCTTCATTCTGCCGGGCGTCTCGCCCATCGTCGGACGCACCCAGGCCGAAGCCGAAGCAATTTACGACAGCCTGCTCTCGCATCGCGACCCGGCGGTCGTGCTGAACGCCCTCACGAATTACGCGAGCCTCGGCATCGATCTCGGCAGCCTGCCGTTCGACGCGAAAGTGCCGCTGCCCGACCACGTGCCGGAGACGAACTCGCACAAGAGCCGTCAAAAGCTGCTGGTGGACTGGATACGACGCGAGCAACCGACGGTGCGGGAGCTTTACACGCGCTTCACGGGCGGCGGACACCGGGTGCTGGTCGGCACGCCGCAATCGATTGCCGACGACTTCCAGCACTGGTTCGAGACGGGCGCCGCCGACGGCTTCAACATCATGTTCCCGAGCGCGCCCGTGGGCATCACGTTCTTCGTCGATCTGGTCGTGCCGGAGCTGCAGCGGCGCGGCCTGTTCCGCACACAGTACGAAGGCCGCACCTTCCGCGAGAACCTCGGCGTACCCGCGGTGCCGAACCGGCACTTCCCGCCGCGCGACGTTGCGGCGGCGGGGGGAGCGGGGGCACTAGGGGTACCGGAGGTCACGACATCGCGCGATCAGCCGGCGGACACCACGGTCGCAATCGCCTGACCGACTTCGGTCGTGTTCGCGCGACCGCCCATGTCGCCGGTGCGCGGACCGTCCTTGATGACCTGCGTGACGGCGGCGAGGATCGCGTCGTGCGCGCCGCGCGTACGCGGATCGCCACGGCCGATGAAATCGAGCATCATCGCCGCGGTCCAGATCATACCGATCGGGTTGGCGATATTCTTGCCCGCGATGTCGGGCGCCGAGCCGTGCACCGGTTCGAACAGCGACGGGAATTTGCCTTCCGGATTCAGGTTGCCCGACGGCGCGATGCCGATCGTGCCGGTGCACGCGGGGCCAAGATCCGAGAGGATGTCGCCAAACAGGTTCGACGCGACGACCACATCGAAACGATCCGGATTCAACACGAAGCGCGCGCACAGAATGTCGATGTGCTGCTTGTCCCACGTGATGTCGGGGTATTTCGCGGCGGTTTCGGCCGCCCGCTTGTCCCACCACGGCATGGAAATCGAAATGCCGTTGCTCTTGGTCGCGACCGTCACATGCTTGCGCTCACGCTGCTGCGCGAGATCGAACGCGAACTTCAGCACGCGCTCCGTGCCGTGACGCGTGAACACCGACTCCTGCACGACGAACTCGCGCTCCGTACCTTCGAACATCACGCCGCCGACCGACGAATACTCGCCTTCGGTGTTCTCACGCACGATCATGAAATCGATGTCGCCCGGCTTGCGGTTCGCCAGCGGTGACGGCACGCCATCGAACAGCCGCGCCGGACGCAGGTTGATGTACTGGTCGAACTCGCGACGGAATTTCAGCAACGAGCCCCACAGCGAGATGTGATCGGGCACCGTCTCGGGCCAGCCCACCGCGCCGAAGAGAATCGCATCCACACCGTCGAGCTGCTGCTTCCAGTCGTCCGGCATCATCTGACCATGCGCGACGTAGTAATCGCAGCTCGCCCACTCGATGTGCTGATATTCGATCGGAATGCCGAAGCGCTTGCAGGCGGCGTCGAGCACGCGCAGGCCTTCGGGCATCACCTCTTTACCGATGCCGTCGCCCGGGATCACGGCGATCTTGAACGGACGCTGAGGGCGTTGGGACGTTTCGGTCATGTCTGTCTCCTGAACGTTTGATGGATGCCGCTAGGTTATTCCATTCCAAGACGGATAAAATCCCTCAATCGGTTAATCCACTATCCATGAATCGTGAATAAACCCCTGCCCGTCAATCCGAATCTCGACGATCTGCGCGTGTTCTGTCAGGTCGCACGCCGCGCCAGCTTCTCCGCCGCTGCCGAGGCGCTGGGTGTGTCGCCCGCCTATGTGAGCAAGCGCGTCGGCATGCTGGAAGCCGATCTTGGCACACGGCTGCTGCACCGCTCGACGCGACGCGTGGCGATTACGGATGCGGGCGAACGCGTCTACGCTTGGGCGGAGAAGATACTCGACGATGTGCATCACCTGATGGAGGACGTGTCGAGCACGCGTCAGGTACCACGCGGCACGCTGCGCGTGTCGAGCAGTTTCGGTTTCGGACGGCACGTCGTGGCGCCGGCCATGTCGCGACTCCGTGCGCTGCATCCGCAACTCAATGTGCGTCTGGATCTGTTCGACCGGATCGTCGACGTGGCAGCCGAAGGTTACGACCTCGACGTTCGCATCGGCGACGAGATCGCGCCGCATCTCATCGCCCGCAAGCTCGCGGATAACCATCGTGTGCTGTGTGCGTCTGCCGCGTATCTCGAAACGCATGGCACACCACGTCAGCTGAGCGATCTGGCGGGCCACGCGTGCATCGTCATCAAGGAGCGCGATCACCCGTTCGGCATGTGGCGATTGCAGCAGCGCGGCGAAGCGGTCTCGCTCAAGGTGACGGGGCCGCTCTCGACGAACCACGGCGAAGTCGCCGTGCAGTGGGCGCTGGACGGTCAGGGCATCGTGCTGCGGTCGATGTGGGATGTGGGGGGGCTCATCGCGCGCGGGGAGCTGGTGCAGGTGCTGCCGGACGTCACGCAGCCGGCCAATGTCTGGGCGGTGTATCCGTCGCGCGTGGCGTCGTCGGCCAAGGTGCGCGCCTGCGTGGAATTTCTCGCGGGAGAGTTCCAGACGCAGGCGTGAGGCGGGGCGTTGCGACGTCGACCTTCGAGACGTGAGCCCCTTCGCGGCTTGCCTGCGGCTTACCTGCGGCTTACCTGCGGCTTGCCTGCGCCCCGCCCTGCCGGGCGCGCTTACTGAACTTACTGAACTTACTGAAGCGTGAACGTCGCCTGTTCGACGTGCTGCGAATCGAGCCCGATCTGCACGTTGAAGTCGCCCGGTTCGGCCACGTATTGCAGCTTCGCGTTGTAGAACTTCAGCAGGCTGTCATCGATGGAGAAATGCACGGTGCGGGCTTCGCCCGGCTTCAGGCTCACCTTCCGGAAGCCCTTCAGTTCCTTTACCGGACGCACGATCGATGCCGCCACATCCTGCAAGTACAACTGCACGACGGTCTCGCCCTCGCGCTTGCCGGTGTTGCGCACGGTCACGCTCGCGTCGAGCTTGCCACCGCTTGCGAGCGTCTTCGCCGAGAGCCGGACCTTCGAGACGTCGAACGTCGTGTAGCTCAGGCCGTAGCCGAACGCGTACAGCGGACCGGCGTCTTCCTCGAAGTACTGGGACGTGTAGTTCGCGGGCTTGCCCGGCGTGAACGGACGGCCGATGCGCAACTGGTTGTAATACGTCGGAATCTGGCCGATCGAGCGCGGGAACGAGATCGGCAGTTTGCCCGAAGGGTTGTAGTCGCCGAAGAGCACATCCGCGATCGCATGGCCACCTTCGGTGCCGGCGTACCAGGTTTCGAGCACGGCGTCTGCGTTCGCCTTCGTCCCGTTCAGATCGAGCGGACGACCGTTCATCAGCACGACCACCAGCGGCTTGCCTGTCGCCTTGAGCGCCTGCAACAGCGCCAGTTGGCTGCCCGGCAACATCAGGCTCGTACGGCTCGATGCCTCGTGCGACATGCCGCGCGATTCGCCCACCGCCACGATCAGCGTGTCGGCGTTGCGGGCAACCTGCACGGCTTCGTCGATCATCTGCTGCGGCGTGCGCTTGTCCTGCACGACCTCCGGATTGTCCCAGTCGAGGAAGTTGAGGTATTCGACCACGCGCGGATCGTCGGTGATGTTCGCGCCTCGCGCATAGGTCACTTGCGCGCTACCCCCCGGCACATCGGCCAGCGCATCGCGCACGCCTTGCAACAGCGAAACCGCCTGGGCGGGCTTGCCCGCCGCCGACCAGCTCCCCATCATGTCGAGCTTCGAATCCGCGAGCGGCCCGATCACGGCAACCTTGCCCGTTTTCCCGAGCGGCAGCGTATCGTGCCGGTTCTCCAGCAAAACGATGGACTTGCGGGCGATGTCGCGTGCCACGTCCCGGTGCAGACGGCTCGCGGCGTTCACATCCTGCGGATCCTGGGCGGCGTTGCCGATGCGGCGATAAGGATCGGCGAAAAGCCCCATGTCGTACTTCGCGCCGAGCACTTCGCGCACGGCGCTATCGATGTAGCGGATCGGCACGTCGCCCGACTTCACGAGGTCCGGCAACTGCTTGAGATACTGCTGATCGGCCATGCTCATGTCGACGCCGGCTTCGATGGCCAGCTTCGCGGCCTCGCGACCGTCCTTCGCGACACCATGACGCATCAGTTCCTCGATCGCGCCGTGATCGCTCACCGTCACGCCCTTGAAACCCCACTCGCCGCGCAGCAGGTCGCGCAACAGCCATTGGTTCGATGTCGCCGGCGTGCCGTTCACGGAGTTCAGTGCGATCATCACGCCGCCCGCCCCGGCGTCGATGCCGGCGCGATAGGGCGGCAGATAGTCCTGATACATGCGCATCGGGCTCATGTCGACGACGTTGTAGTCGCGTCCGCCCTCGACCGCGCCATACAGCGCGAAGTGCTTCACAAAGGCCATAAGGCTGTCCGGGTTGGCCGGCGACGCACCCTGAAAGCCCGCGACGCTGGCCCGTGCGCTTTGCGAAACCAGATAGGGGTCCTCACCGAAGCCTTCCGAGGTGCGTCCCCAGCGCGGGTCGCGCGAAATGTCGACCATCGGGGCGAAGGTGGCGTCGAGGCCGTCGGCGCTGGCTTCTACCGCCGACACGCGCGCCGCCTGTTGCACCGCCGACATGTCCCAGCTCGACGCGAGGCCGAGGCTGATCGGAAACACGGTGCGATGGCCGTGCACGATGTCGTAGGCGAAGAAGATGGGGATCTTGAGACGGCTTTGCCTGACGGCCGCGTCCTGCAACGGCCGGTTCTCGCTGCGCGTGACCGAATTGAAGGTGCCGCCGACGCGGCCGGCAGCGATTTCCTTGATGAGTTGCGGCTGCGGCATGTCGGCGCCGATGCTGATCAGTCGCAACTGACCGATCTTCTCTTCGAGCGTCATGCGCGCGATGAGGTCGTCGATGAATCGTGACTTGTCCGACGCCGAGGGCATGGCGACGGGAACGCCGCCCTTGTCGGCGTTGTCGGAGGCTTGAGCGCTGCTGGCAAAGGCCGGCACCGACGTGACGACTGCGGCGCCGGCGGCGAGACTGGCCGCGAGGGCCAGTGCGGAGAACATTCTCATCTGATGGCGATCCAATGTGGCGCGACGGGGCGTGACCCGCGATGCTATCGACATGACGTCATGTCCCGTCGCATCGATCCTCGTCCCCCGCCGTATCAACTGGAGTTATGCGATGCGGCGTGTCGAAACCGAAACCTGCCGGGATGCATAACGCGAAGTGCGATACTTTGCCACAATTGGTATTTTCTGAGAGATTTCGCTTCGTTTTCGGCGAAAACCGTGACGTACCGGCGGTGTTCGCCTGTCCCAAACCGAGCCGAACCGGCGCGCATCGGATCGCGTGGCCGCCCGGCCCCTTACGACTGGAGAGATTCGTGGTCCTGTTTTCCCCCGCCATGTCCTGGCATCGACGCGCGCGTGCGCTCATGCCCACGCTCCTGGCCGGTGCTGCCCTGCTGGGCGCCGCGCATGCCCATGCGTTCTCCCTCGACGATGTGACCGCTCGCGCGAAAGCGCTCGCCGACAAGCCTTACACGGCCCCCGTGAGCAACCTCACGCCGGCTTTCGCTAAAATGCAGTTCGGCGACTACATCAAAATCCAGCCGCGTCGCGAAACGTTCGAATGGAACGACCAGCCCACTGCGTTCAAGCTCGGTTTCTATCATCAGGGCATGCAGTTCAGCACGCCGGTGAAAATCAACGAGATCGTCGGCGCCGGTAGCAACGCGAAGATCGACGAGATCAGATACGACAGCAACCGTTTCGACTTCGGCGATCTCAAGCTCGACCGCAGCGCCACGCAAAACCTCGGCTACGCCGGCTTTCGCGTGCTGTATCCCATCAACGAACCCGGCAAGCTCGACGAGATCATGAGCGTGCTCGGCGCAAGCTACTTCCGTGTGATCGGCAAGGGACAGATTTACGGCCTCTCCGCACGCGGACTCGCCATCGACACCGGTCTGCCCATCGCCGAGGAATTCCCGGCGTTTCGCGAGTTCTGGATCGAGCGGCCGAATGCGGGCGACAAGCACCTCGTGTTCTACGCGTTGCTCGACTCGAAGCGCGCCACCGGCGCCTATCGCTTCGATCTGACGCCGGGCGACGATTCCGTGCTGAAGGTGCAGGCGCGCGTGTTCATGCGCGACAAGGTGACGAAGCTCGGCATTGCGCCGCTCACCAGCATGTTCCTGTTCGGGCCGAATCAGCAGCGCGATCCGTACAACTTCCGTCCCGCACTGCACGACTCCAACGGCCTGGCGATCCATGCCGGCAACGGCGAATGGATCTGGCGTCCGCTGAACAACCCGCGCAATCTCGCCATCAGCCAGTTCCAGGTGACGAATCCGCGTGGCTTCGGTCTGCTCCAGCGCGGGCGCGATTTCTCGCAATACGAAGACCTGAAGGATCGCTACGATCTGCGCCCGAGCGCATGGGTCGAGCCGCAGGGCGACTGGGGCAAGGGCCATGTCGAACTGGTCGAGATTCCGTCGCCGGACGAGACCAACGACAACATCGGCGCGTTCTGGACGCCCGACCAGTTGCCGCCCAAGGGCCAGCCGTTGCAGGCCGACTACACGATTCGCTGGACCATGAACGAGCGCGGCATCATCGACCGCAATCTGGCCTGGGTGAAGCAGACGCTCCGTACCGCCGGCGAAATCACGCAGGCCAACCTGATTCGTCACTTCGACGGCAGCACCGGCCTGATCGTGGACTTCGACGGCGGCCCGCTCGCCACGTTGCCCGCCGGGTCGGTCACGCCGCAGGTCAGCGTGAGCGACAACGCCACCATCATCGAGCAGACGCTGCAACCGAACCCGGTCACGCGCGGCATGCGCCTGAACCTGCGCGTGATGGTCAAGGACCCGGCCAAGGTTGTGGAACTGCGCGCGGCGCTCGTCGCCGGCGGCAAGCCGATCAGCGAAACGTGGAGCTATCAGCTCCCGCCATTCTCGGTCGCCAGGCAATAAGTTGCATGAATGCGATTCGTCTGATTCGTGCGGCGGCGGTCTGTCGCCGCACATCTTCCCCCACCACCGCCGCCATCAGCCTTAATTAAACAGGCACTTACGAATAGCGCTTTCTCATGTAAAACCCTAGCCCCTGCAAATTTGCCTTGCAGTCGCCGGACATTTCGCGTTTACTGCATGCACAATATTGCATAAATAACCACCCTTCGTTGTGCATAGAGGTGGTTTGCTTCATTGACGGTGGCCACTGGCCGCGTCGATGGGGTCCGGCCTCGGTGCCGCTTGCGTCGGTCATCAAAAGATTCCAAAGAACCCTCCGCGTTTCGACGGAGGGCGGATTCGTTATGGAGACACCCGCATGCGACACATCGACGTACATCATCTGGCCGACGAGGCACGCTTTAACGGCTATCACGGACGCATTCTGCTCTGGTGCGCCCTCATCATCATCTTCGACGGCTACGATCTCGCAGTCGCGGGCATTGCGCTGCCGTCGATCATGAAAGCCATGAACGTCGACGCGACCAGCGCCGGTTTCATGGTCAGCTCGGCGCTGTTCGGCATGATGTTCGGCGCCATTGTGATGGGCATGGTGGCCGACAGTCTCGGACGTCGTAAAGCCATCGCCATCTGCGTGCTGATGTTCTCGCTCTTCACCGCGGCGGCCGGCCTCACCCATGAACCGATCAGCTTCTCCGTCACACGCTTTCTCGCGGGCGTCGGCATCGGCGGCGTGATGCCCATCGTCGTCGCGCAGATGACGGAATATTCGCCGCGTCGTCTGCGAGGCACGCTCGTTACACTGATGTTCTCCGGCTATTCGGTCGGTGGCATGCTCGCAGCGCTGCTCGGCAAGGGGCTGATCGAATCTTATGGGTGGCAATCGGTCTTTCTCGCCGCGAGTCTGCCCGCGCTGCTTGTGCCGTTCGCGATGAAAGCGCTGCCGGAGTCGATGCCGTTCCTCATCCGCACCGGACGCCTCGACGTGCTCAGGCAAGTGCTCGGTCGCCTCACGCCCGACTACGTCGCGCAAGCGGGCGATCAGTTCGCGCTGCCGGGTGCGGATCGCAAGCAGGCCGCGCCGCTCTCGCGTCTGTTTCAGGACGGTCGGGGCTTGAGCACGGTCATGCTGTGGGTGGCGTTCTTCATGTGCCTGTTCATGGTGTATGCGCTCAGTTCGTGGCTCGCGAAGCTCATGGCGAACGCCGGTTACAGCCTCGGCTCCGCGCTCACCTTCGTGTTGGTGCTGAACTTCGGTGCGATGCTCGGCGCCATCGGCGGCGGCTGGCTCGCGGATCGCTTCAATATCAAGTACGTGCTCGTGGGCATGTACGCGCTCGCCGCCGTCTCGATCACCCTGCTCGGCGTAAAAGTGCCGACGCCAGTGCTGTTCGTGCTCGTCGGACTCGCCGGGGCGTCGACCATCGGCACGCAGATCGTGACGTACGCCTACGCGGGTCAGTTCTATCCGATGGCCGCGCGCGGCACGGGCATCGGCTGGGCCTCCGGTGTGGGACGCAGCGGCGCCATTCTCGCGCCCATCGTGATCGGCGTGCTGGTGAGCATGTCGCTGCCGTTGCACCAAAACTTTATGGCGATCGCCATTCCCGCCGTGATTGCCGTGATCGCCGTGTTGCTCATCGACCACAGGAAATCGGCGTCCGTGCAGCAACAGGCCGCAGCACAATCGAGAAACCCTTCGGCAGAATTGGCGAACGGCGCGGGAGAACCGGCCTGATCTCGCGCGTCAAGCCCGCCGGCATGGGAATCCGACGCGCGACAGCATGGCGGCACAGCGGCGTGCCGCCATGCGAAAATGCGCGCCGCAGCGGTCACGGGAACGACTGCGGCTTTCGGTGAAGCACGCGTCGGTGCAGGGGCACATGCATGATTGGCCGACGCGCATGCAACGCACGAAAATCATTCAACCCGAGCGCCTCAGGCGCCGTTATCCAGATATCCGTCCCAACGGACGATCTGGGGAAGACCAACATGCCGCGTCTCGCTTTGCTGAGTGCTTTAGTGCTGGCCGTCGTCTGCGCACCGGCCTTCGCCGCTCCCACGGACGACGTCAACGTCGTCCACCTCTCCACCCGCCAAACCATCGCGACCGACACCGTGTTCAACGCGCGCTCGGACACTGTCGCCGGCGTCGCGACGTTGGGCACCGATGCCTTGCGCGAAGCCCATGGCAACTTCGGCGTGAACCTCGCCGCTGGCGCGCACAACGTGCAGTCGAATCAGATCGTGCTCGCAAACGCCTCGAACGTTGCCGTCGATACGCGTCAGACGATTCGCAATGCCGCGACGGTGACGGGCGCGATGAACGCCTCGCTGGGCGATCGCGCGCTGATGGGCGCCTCGGGCAACATCGGTGTGAACGTGGCCGCAGGTGTCGCCAACGCGCAAGCCAACGCGCTGGCGATTCATTGATCAGTTCTCGGCCGGGAACTGCTTTTGCAGATTGCCGAGCCAACGTGCCACAACGCGCAATTCGGCTTGCGTGAAGTCGTCGTGTAACAGGTCGTTGAGTTCGGCAAGGACGCTGCGCGCCCGAGCGATGGCCTTGTGTCCGGCCGGCGTGACACGTAGTCGCGTGGCGCGGCCATCGGTGGCATCGGCCAGGCGCGTGAGCAGCCCCGCCCCCACCATACGGTTCGCCAGTCCCGTCATCGACGAGGGCGACAGTTGCAGCGCCGTGCCGACTTCGCCCACGAGCGCATCGTCATGATGCAGCAAATAGAACAGCACACCCGCCTGCGCCGCGCTCACGCCGGCCCCTTCGGCGGCCCGGGCATCGATCCATTGCTGAACGCGACGCTGACCGACGTTGAGCAGAAAGAACAGGCGACGGTCGGCGGCTTCCGACTTCACCGACGCCGGCTGGCCCGTCTTGCGTTTCGTTGCGCCGGGCTTCGTCGCGCCCGATCTCGACGTTCCGGCCTTCGCCGGCTTCGTGGTGGACGTTGTCTTGTTAGCGGCCTTGGCAGCAAGGGACGCTTGGCTTTTTGGCATTCCGTCTTGTCAGTCTGAGGGGTTCGATGTCAATGCAACGGCGTCGGCAGACGCGTCGTGCGGGGGCATGTCCGTTGCAATGCCGCCATTCACGCCATTCACGCCATTCACGCCATTCACCGTGCCCGCCGACAACAGCCAGTCGACGGTTTCCGGCCAGAGAAACGCGCCGGAACGTTGGCGAAAGTATCCCATATGCCCGATCGCTCCGGAATCCGAAAGAGTCGCCGAAATTTCGCGACGTGTCACAGGCGCGTGATGAAAGCGTGCGACGAGCATGTCGATACCGGGGCGCGTCGCCCAGAGGTCGTCGTCGAAGCCGAGCGAGAGGATCGGGGTTCGGACACGGGCAAAGCGGGATTCGGCGTCCAGTGTCGGATCGTCGAAGAAGTAGTTCGGCAGCCGCGTCCACGCACTCCATTCGAGCAATACGTCCCTCGGAAGGTCTTCGCCGATGCCCAGCCGTTTGCCCGGCATGAACCCTACCACGCGCGCGAGCGGCGGCGCGATCCCATGAAGCAGCAAGGTGATGCGCGCCCGCTCCCGCCGGTTCGTCACAACGCGCATCGAACCGGCGTGCGACGCGACCTGAACGGCGGCGCGCAGCAGATTCGAGCTTTCGCATAGCCCGATGGCATGTCCGCCGAAGCTATGCCCCACGGCATAGCGGGGCAACGCAGGGTAATGCGCCGCCGCCCAGCGCGTGACCCCCTCGACGTCCAGATCGGCCCAGTCGCGCATGCGCGCCTTGAAGCCACGTAACGAACGGGGGCGCGACCCGTCGATCCCCCGATAACTGTACGTGACGGCAATCAACCCACGCTGCGCGACAAACTGCGCGAACGCGAAATACAACCGCTCCGGCACTGCGGTTGCCGGATGGATGAGAACGAGGCCCCGTGCGGGCAGATCGTCCGGATACCAGACGTGCGCGCCGAGCGGATACCCGTCGACGGCAGGAATTTCGACAGCGAGCGACAACATGACGCAACTCCCCGGCACGCACATGCCCGGGGGAATGCAGCGCCTTGCGGTGGAATGTTCCAACGAGAAATTTAGTTTGTTCACGAAGTATATTTTTATTTTTATTTCGCTAACGAACTAAATTAGAGGAAACGTACGATCGCTCGCCGACGCGCACGTTGATGCCCCTCGCCACCCACGTCACCCACGTCACCCACGCCGCCTCGCCCCTGCCGCCTCGCCCCTACCCCCGCGCCACACTGCGGAACGCCGCCGACAGTGCGACCAGCGCGTCATGCGCACGCCCCTCTTTGACCCGGGTGTGAAGCAAGACGGGCAGCCGGGGAATGTCGGGAAGCCCGAGTCTGACGCCGACGTCGACGGCGCCGAAAGGCAACATTCGCGGCGCCAGCGCCGCGACGCCGAGGCCGGCCATGACGGCCGACGCCACCGAAGCGACACCGCCACCGACGAAGACCTCTCGCCACGGCACGCCCGCCGCATCGAGAAGCCTGCCGGCCAGGGCACGCACACCGCAAGGCAGCGCGAGCGTCGCCAGCGGTAGCGGTTCGTCCGCCCGGTGTTGCCAGTGCGGCGCAGCGAACCAGCCGAGGTGTTCTTCGGTCAGCACTTCCCCGTCGCTGCGTCCGACATCCAAACGGGCAATGACCGTATCCAGCTCACGCCGGTCGAAGCTTTGCAGCAGGTCGCCCGACGAGCCGATCCGCACTTCGATCAGCAACTCCGGATCTTGCGCATTCATTCGCGCGATCAGTGCGGGCAGCTCGGGCCCGGCCACGTGATCGCTGATACCGATCGTCAGCCGCTGCCGGGTTCCGGCAAATGCGCCGAGTGCGCGATCGTGGGCCGCCAGCAGTTCGCGCGCGTGTTCAAGAAACGTCACCCCGTGAGCGGAAAGCTCCACGTAGCGGGGCGTTCGCTCGACAAGTCGAAGACCGAGCCTGTCTTCGAGACGCTTGAGCTTCAGACTGACGGCGGCCTGTGTGGTCTGCATGGCTTGCGCAGCACGCGTGAAACTGCCGAGTTCGGCAACGCAGACGAACGCTTTGACGGCATCCAGGTCGAGAGGGCGCGCGATCATTTTCGATGCTTATCTTTGAAATAATCGTTAATAAGCAAACAGAATAGTTAAGATGAAGCGCGTCAACAAGAGGAGAACCCACGATGCCGCTCGTTCATATCGCAATGCGCACGGGAAAGACGGATGCTTATCGGCAGGCCATCTTCGACGGCGTGTACGACGCCCTGCGCGAAACGTTCAACGTTCCGGAAGACGACCAGTTCATGGTGCTAACCGAGCACGACGCGGCCAACTTCCGCTACGGCAAGTCGTATCTCGATGTCAGTCGAAGCGACGATCTCGTGTTCATTCAGATCACCGCGAACAACACGCGCACCGTGGCGCAAAAGAAAGCGCTGTTTCGACGAATCGCGGCGCTGCTCAGCGAAAGCCCCGGCATCCGGCAGGAGGACGTGTTCGTGAGCCTCGTCGAGGTCGAGAAGGAAAACTGGTCGCTCGGCAAGGGGATTGCGCAATACGCGTAGGCAGCCCCGACACATACGGGGCAGCGAATGGTTGGCTTCGAGCCGGCGCGCGCCGGGTCACCGCGCGATGCCCGGCGTGGCCTTCACGCCGTCCGTCTTGAAAGACGTACCACCGCCGTCGGCATCCGGTGTGAAGACCATATCGACGTCGACCATCTGGCCGCAGACCCGGAACGTCCAGACTTCACGCCAGACGCCTTTGACGGTCGTGCCGCCATCGATCCGATCGTGAGGTGGCTGCTTCACGCGCATATCGAAGGCTTCCACTTTGCGGCAGCCGGACTGTCCCGACTTCGCCAGCGCCGTCGTGACCGCCGACATCACCGCGTCCTGAACCAGGACAGGCCCACCCAGAGGACTGCCCGGATAGAAGGGCGTCGGCGCCGGATAGCCGCCATTCGGGTCCGCGACGAATACCGCGTTGTAAGTCTTGGCGTCGCCGCAGCGCTCCAGCCGATAACGCGTGAGCCAGACACCCGACTTCGGGTTCTGTGCGCCGTCGGGCAACGTCATCGGCTTGAGCAACACCGCCCCGACAGGCCGGACTTGATACTTCGATTTGCAGTCGGTTTGCAGATTGAATTTCTTGTCCTCTTCTACGCCGAGCTGATACATCACCAGCATCGCCCTCTCCGAGAACACATATTGCATCGCCTTTTCGCTCTTCACCAATTCGGCCGTCGAACCGATCGTCGTATCGGCGTACCCCGGCAGTGAGACCACAGCGGCAAACGACATGACGGCAGCAAGCGTAATTCGAATCGTTTTGTGCATCGCCGACTCCCCCTCCAGGTGTGTTACTTCACTCCCTCAAGACAGGCGGGTGACAACGATGTCTTCACCCGCTGTGCGAACGTCGACCATTTGCATGACTTCGCGTCCGGCCCCTCGGCGCAATCGGAAATCGCCAGCGTTTCGCGTTTCGCAGGCTCGTCCAGCGAGAGCGCCGTGAGATGACGCAACTGATGCATCGACTGATACACGAACTCCACGCGCACGAACGGCTCTCCTGCCGGGTTGCGCCATAGCGAGAAGACGAGCGCGCCGTCGGGCGGCGTGTTGTCCGGTTGATCTGACAGTTGCCAATCGAGCTTGAGCATGCCCGCGAGGTTGGCGATATTCGTGTCGTGCCCCGTGAGGACGTAGACACGATTGCCGGCGGGCACGACAGGCCCTCGCACCGACGCCGCCGGCGGTGCGTCGGCCGTCTGCGCGCGCGTGAGCGCATCGAGCACGCTTGCCAGCAGCGGCGTGCCGTTCGTCGTTGCGAGATACGGGGTCTTGTTCAGCAGGTCGCGCCGGGCGTTGTGGGCTTCGAGCAGAAGCGCCCAATCCTTTTCGTCGCGAATCCGTCCCCACGCGACCGCGTTCTCCGGCAGCCCCTCGCCGTACTGCAACAGGAAGACTTCCGATGCCGTCGCCGCGCTGCCCAGCGCACCGCGCAACGTCACGCCGCTGCCGTCGCCTTCCACCCGCAAACGCGTGGGCACATCCTCCAGCTTGCAGCCGCCCGGTGCGCCGCAGGCGGGGCTGTGGGCGTAGTCCAGCACCTCGCCCACGCGGGCAATCGTTGCGGCGTAGCGCTTGTTCAGCCCGGCAACACCGTCCGGGGCCAGACGCGCCTCGATCGCCCCGCGCGCCGCGCCCGGATCGAGCGGACAGTCGCCTGCGGCGACCGGTTGGAAGACGGCGTCGTAGGTCGTGAGATCGGCCTGATGGGACGTTCGCATATCGCAGCCCGGCGCGATGCCTTGCAGCAGCGCATTGCCCGACTCGCGCGTGCGCTGATCGATGTCGGCCCATCCGTACACGGTGCCGGGCGCGGGACACGCATCGTCCGGCAACACGCGCCGGGCGCGCAGCCAGTCGCCGTAATAGCGCCCCATGCGCTCGGCCAAGGAACCGCCGCGTGCCGTCAGATAACCCGCGGGGACCGGCCAGCCCGGCCAGGCGTCCGGACTCAGTTTGTCCAACGGGGGATGCGCGTGGGTCGGGGAGCGAACGCCGTGGCGGCTCACGATCACGGTGGACACGAGCGTCCAGTCTGCGGGCATGCCGTCGATGCGGGCCGCCGATTCGGGCGGTTTCGCAGGCCCCGACGGCGGCGGACTCGGCGTCGTACAGGCGCTCAGCGCCACAACGGCAGCCAACGCGGCGACGCCTGCCATGCGGGCCTGCCACCGGCCCCCACGCCGTGTACGCAGCCTGCGGGCCGCAGCGTTATCGCCATGACTTGGCACTTCGGAAGATCGAACGGGATCACGAGTCATCACGCGGGGCATGGCGGCGGTCATGGCAACAGGTCGGGGTGATGGGGACAGCGCTGGCGTCCATCTTACCGTGCGTGCCTCGGCATCACCGAAACCGTCTGACGATCGTGGCGGAAATACGTCGCTGCCCGGGCCGTGCTCGCCGGTGCGATCGATCCCCCGGCCGTGGCGTCGCTCAACGCCCTTCGCACGCCGCGCCGTCTGCCCGCCCCACCGCGCCGAACCGCCACGACAGCCGATGCGCGGCGGCGCGAAGCGCCTGCGACGGCGCGGCGTCGAACGACACCTCGAAGCTGCCCGTCGATCCCATCAGTGCGAGGACCAGCGTGACTTCGCCCGTATGGTCGAACACCGGGACCGCCATCGTGTCGATGCCCGGCACCGGGTTGCTCAGGGCCGTATCGAAACGTCGGTGGCGGATCGTCGAGAGCTGGCCGACATAATCGGCGGATGGCTTCGCCGTGTGACCTTCCGCCCTGGATTCGGCCCCCAAACCCGCCATGCGAACCGGCTCCTGCACGAGCAGGCCGTCAAGCACGCGCGCCGGCAGGAAGGCGGCAAAGGTCCGCCCGATGGCGGTGTTCACCAGGGAAAGCACCGTGCCGATACGCAAGCTCACGTGCTGCGGACGCATCGCCTCTTCCAGGCGAACGACCGTCGGCCCCAGCGGTCCGAGCACGGCCATCGCGGCCGACAGTCCCGTGGCCTGCGCAAGCGCTAGCACCTCCGGCTCGGCCTCCCCCGTGGGCGAGAGTCGCTGCAACGCCATCAGTCCGAGATCCAGACTCAGTCCGCCCGCCTCGAAATTGCCGTTTGCATCGCGCGACAGCAACCCCGCGCGTTGCAAGCTCACCAGATGCGGGTGCGCCTTCGCCGGCGCCATACCGGCCTCGCGTGCCAAGGCGTTGAGCGGCAGCGGACGCCCGGCCGTCACTAACGCCTCGAGCAACACCCCCGTGCTCTCCAGCGCCTGAATGCCGCGCTGCGGCTTCGCAGTCGCGGTATCGTCACGCCCCACTTCCGGCTCGCTACGGTTTCGCGTTGCGCTCATGACGCCGTCTCCATGCCACCGCCCGACACCTCGATTCGCGACGCGACCTCCATCGCCGTCGCACGCAGCGCATTGGCCGCCTCGCCGTCCCATGCGACGTCGAGCGCCGCCGTCGGCCCGATGGCGGTGAGCGCCAGTCGCAGCCGTCCGCTCGCATCGAAGACCGGCGCGCACAGGCTGCTCACCGACGGACTCGGCGTGTTGACGCTGCGCGACATGCCGTGTTCGCGCGTCTCATCGAGCAACGTGTCGAAACGCCGGCGATCGGCGGGCAGGTCAGGCATTTGCTCGCGCCATGCCTGCGGCCATCGGTCGGCCGGGGTGAAGGCGCAGAACGCGCGTCCGGTCGTCGTCGTCGTGAGCGACATCACCGAGCCGACGTGCAGGTTCACGTGCAAGGGGAACGCGGCGCGCTCGACATGAACGATGACCGGCCCCTGGGGCGCGGTGGTGCAGATCGCCACGCAAAAGCCCGTCTCGCGCGCGAACGTCACCACGCGCGGCACCGCCGCGCGATACGCGGGATCGTTTTCGAGATGCAGCAGGGCGAGGCGCAGCGTCATGGGACCCGGCGCGTAATCCCCCGACATCGGGTCGCGTTTGAGCAGCCCCAGGCGCGTCAGGCTCACCAGATACGGGTGCGCCTGCGCCGGCGGCAATCCGGCGAGCGCGGCGAGATCGCCCGGCCCCAGCGGGCAGCGGGCTTGTGCGAGCGCCTGAAGCACGCGCGCGGCCACATCTACGCTTTGCACCCCTCGCGAGGCGCGCCCGGGCTGGCTGGCGGCATCGGCCGCACCGTCCATCGGAATTCGGTTCATGCAATGCCGGGAGACCGGCTCCGTCAGAAAAATGGCCTAGATTTTATACAAGTCGACGCGCGGATTCTCCCGCATCGGTCCATCGGCGGCGGGCTAACGCGCAGCGAAACCCCTCATTGGTCGTGCACGCCGCAACATTAGCAAATAACAATAACATTTGTCATTGACAAATATTCAGGGCGTTTCGTAAGATGCCCTCATCCCGCAGCACCTCCCCGCAGACGAGACAAGAGAGAGAGACAAGCATGGCCAAAGCATTCGCCTCGCAAGCCGACCTGGACGCCAAGAAGGTCACGTTCACGCAACTGTCGGAAAACGCCTGGGCCTACACCGCCGAAGGCGACCCCAACTCCGGCGTCATCATCGGCGACGACGGCGTGATGATCGTCGACACGACGGCCACGCCCGCCATGGCGCAGGACCTGATCGCCAAGATCCGCACCGTCACCGACAAGCCGATCAAGTACGTGGTGCTCTCGCACTATCATGCGGTGCGCGTGCTCGGCGCCTCGGCCTACTTCGCCGAAGGCGCACAGCAGATCATCGCCAGCCGTGGCACGTACGAGATGATCGTCGAGCGCGGCGAAGCCGATATGAAGTCGGAAATCGAGCGCTTCCCGCGTCTGTTCGCAGGCGTCGAGACGGTGCCGGGCCTCACGTGGCCGACGCTCGTCTTCGAGAAGGAAATCACGCTGTTCCTCGGCAAGCTGGAGGTGAAGATCGCGCACCTCGGTTCGGGTCACACAAAGGGCGACACGGTGGTATGGCTGCCGTCGCAGAAGGTGCTGTTCTCGGGTGACCTCGTGGAGTACGACGCCGCCTGCTACACCGGCGACGCCCAACTGGCCGAGTGGCCCGCCACGCTCGACGCCCTCGCCGCCCTCGGCGCAGAGAAGCTCGTGCCGGGACGCGGTCCGGCACTCACCACGCCCGACGAAGTGGCCAAGGGACTCGCGTACACCAAGGATTTCGTGACGACGCTGTTCGACGCCGGCAAGCAAGCCGTCGAGCAGAAGCTCGACCTCAAGGGCGCGATGGCGCTCACGCGCAGCAAAATGGATCCGAAGTTCGGCCACGTGTTCATCTACGAACACTGCCTGCCGTTCGACGTAACGCGCGCGTTCGACGAAGCGGCGGGCATCACGCATCCGCGCATCTGGACGGCGCAGCGCGACAAGGAAATGTGGGCCGCCTTGCAAGACTGAGTTCGTCAGAACGAACATCGGCGCGGCATGAAATGTCGCGCCGGCAACGAGAAGCACAAAGCAAAAGCAGAAGTAGAAAAACGTCACCCACCGGAGTAAGCACGCCGGTGCGGTGCCGACGACGGAGACTTTGCATGAGCAGTATCGATTACCAGCGCCTCACGTTCGATTACCGGCCGTGCGCGGAACAGTCGGGCGACGGCGCGAACGCAATACATCCGGTCATCGTGGTCGGCGCCGGCCCGATTGGCCTCGCCACCGCCATCGATCTCGCGCAGCAGGGCGTGCGCGTGATCGTGCTCGACGACGACTGCACGCTCTCGACCGGCTCGCGCGCCATCTGTTTCGCCAAGCGCACGCTCGATATCTTCGACCGTCTCGGCTGCGGCGAGCGCATGGTGGAAAAAGGCGTGCGGTGGAATGTCGGCCGGGTGTTCCTGCGCGATCAGGAGGTCTACAACTTCGATCTGCTGCCCGAGGCAGGGCATCACCGCCCGGCGTTCATCAATCTTCAGCAGTATTACGTCGAAGGCTATCTGTTCGAGCGCGCATGCGAGTTGCCGAACATCGAGATTCGCTGGAAGAACAAAGTCGTCGGCCTCACGCAGCAGGGCACACCGGGCACGGCCGACGCCAGCGTCACGCTCACCGTCGAGACGCCCGATGGCGAATATCGGACCACCGCCCGCTATGTCGTGGCCGCCGACGGTTCGCGCAGCCCCGTGCGCAAGCTCATCGGTGTGGACAGCCACGGACGCACGTTCAAGGATCGTTTCCTGATCGCCGACGTGAAAATGACGGCGGACTTCCCGGCCGAACGCTGGTTCTGGTTCGATCCGCCATTTCATCCGAATCAATCGGTGTTGCTGCATCGTCAGCCTGACGATGTCTGGCGCATCGATTTCCAGTTGGGATGGGACGCCGACCCTGTCGCCGAGAAAGCGCCCGAGCGGGTGATTCCGCGCGTACAGGCGCTGCTCGGCCCCGACGCCAAGTTCACGCTGGAGTGGGTCAGCGTCTACACGTTCTCCTGTCTGCGCATGGACGACTTCCGTCACGGCCATGTGCTCTTCGCCGGGGATGCCGCGCATGGGGTGTCGCCGTTCGGTGCGCGCGGCGCGAACAGCGGCGTGCAGGACGCCGAAAATCTCGCGTGGAAACTCGCATTCGTGCTGTCGGGCCATGCGCCCGACGCACTGCTCGACACCTATGCCCGCGAGCGCGAATACGCCGCCGACGAGAACATTCGCAACTCGACGCGCTCGACCGATTTCATCACGCCCAAGAGCCCGGTGTCGCGGGTCTTTCGCGATGCCGTGCTCACGCTCGCCCGCGATCATGCGTTTGCGCGTCAACTCGTCAACAGCGGACGATTGTCCGTACCGGCCGTCTTGCATGCGTCGACGTTGAACACGGCAGCGTCCGATACGTTCGCCGGACGCATGACGCCGGGTGCCGCGTGCGTCGATGCGCCGCTCTCACGCCACGGACAAAGCGGCTGGCTGCTGCCACGCCTGGGCGGACGCTTTGTCGCACTGGTGTTCGGCTCGCCGTCGTCGCTCGACGCCCCGGTGCTCGCGGCGCTTGAGTCGCTCGCAGGCGACAGCGTGCCCGTCATGCCCGTGTTCGTCACACCGGACGCCGAAGCCGCCCTCGATGCACATGACACCCACAGCGTGTGGCACGACACGGAAGGCCTGGCGGCACAGCGTTACGACGCCGCGCCCGGCACGGTGTATCTGATTCGTCCGGATCAGCACGTGTGCGCACGGTGGCGCACTGTCGACGCCAGCGCGATCGCTGCGGCACGCGAACGCGCGCTGGGTCGCACGGTGCCGCAGGTCGCACCGCTGCAATGTGCGGCGTGACGAGAGATCGCGCGACGACTCACTGAATCCCCCGTATTGGGCAGGAAGGAGACACTTCATGGCACTGGACACACAACCGCGTCTGACGCGCCCCGACGATTTCTACGAAGCGCTGATCGACATGCATCGCGATCTCGACGAGGCACAGAGTCAGGCCGCCAACGCACAACTCATTCTGTTGCTCGCCAATCAGGTCGGCGATCACGACACGCTGCTCTCGGCGATACGGCTCGCACGCGCCGGGGCACTTGGCCATCGGGATACCAGCACGCAGTAGGCAGTAGGCGGTAGGCGGTGGGCGGTAGACGGCGGAAGGCTGCGGCAAATCGCCGTCTGTCGGGCAGATAGCGCAAAAAAGGGGCGCGCCATTTCGGGCGTCCCTTCTTCGTTTGCGCAACGGCGCGCCACCGCCGTCGCAGGCAGGCGTTACACGACCACCATCTGTGAAATCTTCTGGGCCGCCTGTTGAAGCGGCGCCAGAAACTTCGCTTCCATTTCGGCGGCAGACGTTCGGTTGGCCTGACCGCTCACGTTCATCGCGGCAATCACCTGCCCCGCGCGATTGCGGATCGGCGCGGCAATCGAAATCAGCCCCTCCTCCAGTTCCTGATCCACGAGCGCCCATCCCCTGGCGCGCACGTCGACAATCCGCGCGCGCAGGGTATCGATGTCCGTGACGGTGCGCCCCGTGTGTTGACGCAGGTCGGCGCGGCGCAACACGGCGTCGAGTTCGCCGTCGGGCAGCGCCGAGAGCATCACCCGCCCCATCGACGTGCACCATGCCGGCAGGCGACTGCCGATCGACAGGTTGATCGACATGACTTTGCGCACCGGCACCCGCAGCACGTAGACGATGTCGTCGCCATCGAGCACCGAAGCCGAACTGCTCTCCTGCACCTCCTGCACCAGCGCCTCCATGAACGGCTCGGCCAGATTCCACAGCGGCATGGACGTGAGATAGGAAAACCCAAGGTCGAGAATGCGCGGCGTGAGCCGGAACAGCCGCCCTTCACTGCGCACGTAACCCAGCGCTTCGAGCGTGAGCAGAATGCGACGCGCGCCCGCGCGCGTGAGACCGGACGCCTGCGCGACTTCCGAGAGCGTCTGCGCCGGACGCGCCGCATTGAACGCCTTGACCACAGCCAGCCCACGCGCAAACGACTGCACATAAGAGTCGCCCGGCTTCTTGTCGGTCGGTTCGGTAGGGTCGTTCGTCACAGAGGTCATGTATCGGGTGGTTGGCTATCTTCGCGTGAACGGCAAGCGTAATGGATTTGCGTCACCTGTTCTACCGCACGAGACAGGCAGTCTCGCCATGCGCCCGTCTCCCGCGCCCCGGGGCACCCCTCGCTTGACGCCCGACAAGGGAACGCTTACGCTGTTCTTATAGCGAATATTTGTTTGCTATAAGAACATTGTGAACCAGACGATGCCGCCGCACAAGAGGCCATCGCCCGGGAGACAGCCAACAGGGGCGCGGGTCCAAGCCCGTCAGCCCGAGGGAAGTGACGGAATTGCCCAGGAGGCACGTGTGATCAACAAGATTTACGACTCGCTCGCCAGCGCGGTCGCGGACGTTCACGACGGCGCGACGATCATGATTGGCGGCTTCGGCAACGCCGGGATGCCCTCGGCGCTCATCGACGCGCTGATCGAACAGGGGGCGCGCGATCTGACCATCGTCAACAACAACGCCGGAAACGGTGAAACCGGTCTCGCGGCCTTGCTCAAGGCTGGCCGCGTGCGCAAGATCATCTGCTCGTTCCCGCGTCAGACCGATTCGCAGGTGTTCGACGGCCTCTACCGCGCGGGCAAGATCGAGCTGGAACTGGTGCCGCAAGGCAACCTCGCCGAGCGCATTCGCGCGGCGGGCGCAGGCATCGGCGGTTTCTTCACGCCGACCGGCTTCGGCACGCTGCTCGCCGAGGGCAAGGAAACGCGCGTGATCGACGGCAAGTCGTACGTGCTCGAATCGCCGATTCACGCCGACTTCGCGCTCATCAAGGCGCTCAGGGGAGACCGCTGGGGCAACCTCGTGTACCGCAAGACCGCCCGCAACTTCGGCCCGATCATGGCCACGGCGGCGAAGTGCGCCATCGTTCAGGTGGATGAAGTCGTGGCGCTCGGCGACCTCGATCCGGAGGCCGTGGTCACGCCCGGCATCTTCGTGCAGCGCGTCGTTGCGGTGCCGCGCGCGGCGCGCGCCTGATCCCCATCTGAACCGGAGCAAGACATGAACCGACTGACCCGCGACCAGATGGCCGCCCGCGTTGCCCAGGACATTCCCGACGGCGCTTATGTGAACCTCGGCATCGGCCTGCCCACGGCCGTCGCCAATCATCTTCCCGCCGAAAAGGAAATCATTCTCCAGAGCGAGAACGGTGTGATCGGCATGGGCCCGGCGCCCGCCAAGGGCGAAGAGGACGACGACCTCATCAACGCCGGCAAGCAACCGGTCACGCTCAAACCGGGAGGCGCGTTCTTCCATCACGCCGATTCGTTCGCGATGATGCGCGGCGGACACCTCGATTTCTGCGTGCTCGGCGCCTTCCAGGTCTCGAAGACGGGCGATCTCGCCAACTGGCACACCGGCGCCCCCGATGCCATTCCGGCCGTCGGCGGCGCGATGGACCTCGCGAGCGGCGCGAAGCAGGTGTTCGTGATGATGGAGCACCAGACCAAGCAGGGCGACAGCAAGATCGTCGAGCAGTGCACGTATCCGCTCACCGGCGTGGGGTGCGTCACGCGTATCTACACCGATCTCGCGGTCATCGATGTCACGCCCGAGGGACTGCGCGTCATCGACATGGTCGACGGTCTGTCGTTCGACGAACTGCAACGCCTGACCGGTGTGACGCTGCTGCCCTCACCGGCGGTTGCCTGACGCACACGCCACAGGCCAGACACTCCCGCCGGGACATCCGTTGATGTCACCCGGCGATTTTTTTGATGTGAGAGGTTCGCCCGCGAATCTCCCTACGCCCCCTTCGGTGAGGTAGACAAATGAGTGAAGTCTTTATCTGCGACGCAATCCGCACCCCCATCGGTCGCTACGGCGGCGCCCTGTCGTCGGTGCGTGCCGACGATCTCGGCGCCATTCCTCTCAAAGCGCTCATGGCGCGCAACCGCAACATCGACTGGACGCAGGTGGCCGACGTGATCTACGGCTGCGCCAATCAGGCCGGCGAAGACAACCGCAACGTGGCGCGCATGTCGTCCCTGCTGGCCGGCCTGCCGCAAGATGTGCCCGGCGCGACGATCAACCGCCTGTGCGGTTCGGGCATGGACGCCATCGGCACCGCCGCACGCGCCATCAAGGCAGGCGAAGCGGGTCTGATGATTGCGGGCGGCGTGGAAAGCATGAGCCGTGCGCCGTTCGTGATGGGTAAGGCGGCGAGCGCGTTTTCGCGTCAGGCGGAGATTTACGACACGACCATCGGCTGGCGTTTCGTCAATCCGCTGATGAAGGCGCAGTACGGTGTGGATTCGATGCCCGAGACGGGCGAGAACGTTGCCACGGATTTCGGCATCAGCCGTGAAGATCAGGACCGCTTCGCGGTGCGCTCGCAGGAGAAGGCGGCACGCGCTAAGGCGAACGGCACGCTGGCCGAGGAAATCACGCCGGTGTCCATCGCCCAGAAGAAAGGCGAAGCGATCATTGTCGATCGCGACGAACACCCGCGTGCGACGAGCATGGAAGCGCTCGCCAGACTGAAGGGCGTGGTACGCCCTGATGGCACCGTGACCGCCGGTAACGCTTCTGGCGTCAACGACGGCGCCTGCGCACTGCTGCTGGCAGACGAGGCGAGTGCGGCGCGCTTTGGCCTGACGCCGCGTGCCCGGATCCTGGGCATGGCGACGTCAGGGGTGGCACCGCGCATCATGGGCATCGGTCCGGCTCCCGCAACGCAAAAACTGCTCGCGCGGCTCGGCATGTCGCTCGATCAGTTCGACGTCATCGAACTCAACGAAGCGTTTGCGAGCCAGGGCCTGGCCGTGTTGCGACAACTCGGTGTGGCCGACGACGATCTGCGCGTCAATCCGAACGGCGGCGCCATTGCGCTGGGCCACCCGCTCGGCATGAGCGGCGCACGTCTGGTCACGACGGCGATGTATCAACTCAAGCGCACGGGTGGGCGCTTCGCGCTGTGTACGATGTGCATTGGGGTCGGCCAAGGCATCGCTATCGCCATCGAAGCGGTGTAAGACAGCTACCCCGCCGATGTCTGAGGGCCGGGAGCGCGTGCGGGATCCGGTAAATCTCGCCACGTCGCTCCCGACGCCCCGTGGGCACGATCAGTGCCCGACGGGACGCCTCTGCCCTACGTCTCCTTCCATCCTGCCTGTTGCTTTCGATGTTTCCTGACACGCGAGACGCGCGAGACGCTTAGACAGCCTGCGCAACGTCGCGCATCACGGCGTCGAAGAACTTCGCCTGCGCATCGGCATCGCTGCGCCCGTACGCACGGTTGATGCCGCTGATCACGGCGCGAATCGACGCCGTCGTCAGATTGGCGTCGATGCCCACACCGAACGCGCTGCCCACGATCGTGTCGCCCGCCATTTCCGCGATCGCAATGGCGCGAGCATCCGCGCCCTGGGTCAATGCGCGCTCTTCGTAGTGCTGCACGCGAACCGGCGTACGCATGGCGTTCATCAACGCGTCGAGCGGGCCGTTGCCGGCGCCCGATACCGTCGTGCGCTGACCATGGATGTCGATCGTCACGGCGATGTGCTGACGGCCGTCGCGCTCCGAGAGCGTGTGACCGACGTAGGCGAGCGGTGCGCTCGACGCCACGTATTCCTTCTGAAACAACTGCCAGATCTGCGAGGCGGTCACTTCCGCGCCCGTCTCGTCGGTGTAACGCTGCACCGCCGAGCTGAAATCGACTTGCAGGCGACGCGGCATCTGCACGCCATACGTCTGCTCCAGCAAGTAAGCGATGCCGCCCTTGCCAGACTGGCTGTTCACACGAATGATCGAGTCGTACGTGCGGCCGAGATCGCTCGGATCGATGGGCAGATACGGCACTTCCCATACGGTGTCCGGCTGCTGCGCGGCGAAGCCTTTCTTGATGGCGTCCTGATGCGAGCCCGAGAACGCAGTGAACACGAGGTCGCCGACATACGGATGACGCGGGTGCACCGGCAATTGCGTGCATTCTTCCGACGTGCGGGCGATTTCGTTGATATTCGAGAAGTCGAGCCCCGGATCCACGCCCTGCGTGTACAGATTCAGACCGAGCGTGACGAGGTCGACGTTACCCGTGCGCTCACCGTTACCGAACAGGCAGCCTTCGATGCGGTCGGCGCCGGCCATCACGGCCAGTTCGGCAGCGGCCACGGCGGTGCCGCGGTCGTTGTGCGGGTGCACGGAGAGAATCAGCGAATCGCGACGCGCGAGGTTGCGGTGCATCCACTCGATCTGGTCGGCGTAGTAATTCGGTGTGCCGATTTCGACGGTCGCCGGCAAGTTGACGATGCACTTGCGCTCGGGCGTCGGCTGCCATACGTCGAACACTGCGTCGCAGACTTCCTTGGCGAATTCGAGTTCGGTACCCGTGAAGGTTTCCGGGCTGTACTGCAACGTCCATTGCGTTTGCGGTGCGGCCTCGGCACAGCGCTTGATCGTCTTCGCCGCCGACACGGCGAGCGCCTTCACGCCCGGCTGATCGAGGTTGAACACGATGCGACGGAATTCCGGCGCGGTGGCGTTGTAGAGGTGAACGATGGCGCGCGGCGCGCCTTTGAGAGCCGCAAACGTGCGTTCAATGAGATCGTCGCGGGCTTGCGTGAGCACTTCGATGGTCACGTCGTCGGGGATGTGACCGCCTTCGATCAGCTCGCGTACGAAGTTGAAATCGGTGTCGGAGGCCGACGGAAACGCGACTTCGATTTCCTTGAAGCCGATCGCCACGAGCGTCTTGAACATGCGCATCTTGCGCTGTGCGTCCATCGGCTCGAACAGCGCCTGATTGCCGTCGCGCAGATCGGTGCTCATCCAGATCGGGGCGCGCGTGATGGTGCGGCTCGGCCACTGTCGGTCAGGGATGTCGACCGGGGTGAACGGACGGTACTTCGTAGCGGGGTTCTTCAACATGGCGGTGTCTCGATTGTCAGCAAAAGTGTCAACCGGACGACGCACAGACGCAGATAAGCTACGACCTCCGGTTGGATGAACCGGGGCTCAGGTCGGCGTAACTGGGGAAAATCAGCGGTGCTTCAGTGAGAAATTCAGACGATGCACGCGCGCAGCAACGGACCAAGCCCGGTGGAGCGGGCTAGTAGTCGTAGCGAGAGGGTGAATTGCGCGGTGATCATGTGCCACATGAAATCACACAATTTGAAACGCTGTCAACCATGATGTGTGGCCTCGCGACGTTTCCATGATGCGGGATGTCACGGCGCGGCGGGTGAGATGCGGGGGCGTCCCGTCTCATCAGAGGCCGTAGCGGCTTGTCCGGCGGCGGTGTTTCCGATATCGTGCCGGCTTGGGATAACCAAGGGCCAGTCCCGAAACCCGACGGATCGACATGCTCGTCTGTCGGCGCCAATCCCGGTGTCGTACGGCGCATGTCTCGACATCGGAGATCGCCTTGGCGCCCGTTCCCCACCGTTCTGCGTCACCCTCGTCGGCTTCGCCTTCCTCTACGGCACCAGTTCCTGCGGCATCCTCGACGGTGTCCTCGCCGGCCCAAGCGACCCATGCGGACTGCGCTACCGCACGCGAACGCCCGCGCACCGGACACGTCTGGCTGCTTGCGTTGACGGTGTTCCTCGTCGGCATCGACGAGAACATCTGCACCGGCATTCTCCCGGCGATCGCCCGTGGCCTGAACGTTTCCGTGGCGTCCGCAGGACAACTCACGACCGTCTTCTCGGCAGTGTTCGCCTTGTGGGCTTTCACGATGGCGGCGTGGCTCTCGCGTTACTCGCGACGGCGAGCGCTCGTCGCCGCACTCGCGGCATTCACGCTCAGCAATCTCGCGGCAGCCTTCGCGCCCGACTACACCGCACTGTTCGTCATGCGCATCGCCATGGCGGCAAGTTGCGCGACCATCGTGCTGCTGTGCTCGCGCCTCGCCACGGAAATCACGCCCCCCGACTATCACGGACGCGCCGTCGGCATCATCTTCATGGGCATCAGCGCATCGCTGGTGCTGGGTGTGCCGCTCGGCATGTTGCTCGAACACCGCGCCGGATGGCGCGCCGTCTTCGCGGGCATCGGGCTCGCCAGCGCGCCGCTTGTCCTCGTTCTCTGGCGCGCCTTGCCGTCGGGCACGCCACCTGTAGGGCTGACCCTGCGCGCGTACCTGCGTGCGCTGGCCCACCCCCGACGGCTCGCGGCGCAAGGCGTAACGATCGCCATGCTCGGCGGGCACTTCACGTTGTTCGCCTATCTTGTGCCTTACCTCCAGTCGCGCTTCGCGCCATCTTCCAATGCCCTGAGCCTGCTGTTTCTCGCATTCGGCGTGGCGGGCGTCGCAGGCGCATGGCTTGGGGGATGGGCGGCCGATCGCGCCGGTGCGGCAACATCGTTGCGCGGTTGTCCCGCGTTGTTTCTCGTTGCGATGACGGGGGTGCCGCTCGCGGCGATGGGCGAGGGCGGCGACGTGTGGCAGGTCGTCGTCTTTCTCGTTGCGATGATGGTGTGGGGCTCACTGTCGTGGTCGATCTCGCCCGTGGTGCAGAACTTCCTGATTCGCACCGCGCCGCAGGACGCCGATGCCAACGTCGGCGTGAATGTCGCAGCCATGCACGTCGGTGTGGCGCTGGGCGCGGGCGCCGGCGGCGCGCTCGTCGATGCCGGTGCGCTGGCGTTCACGCCGTGGGCCGGCTGTGCGCTGGTGGCACTGGCCATTGTGTGCGCTTGGGGCGCGACGCGTCGTTGCTGACGGCGTCGCGCCGCCCCGGCTTCCATCGCGCGCGCTCAGCGCACATCGAGCGGCACGGCAGAGGTGCACTTGATCTCATCGAGGCACACGCTCGATTTCACGGCGCTCACGCCAGGAATGCGCATCAGCGTATCGAGCAGAAAGTCCGACAACGCCTTCAAATCGCGGGCGACGACCTTGAGCACGTAGTCGATGTCGCCCGTCACGGAGAAGCACTCCTGAATCTGCGCCAGTTCCGCGACCAGCCCCTTGAAATTCGACAGGTCGCGAATATGGCCGCGCTCCATCGTCACATGGACGAACGCCACGACGCTGAATCCGAGCCGCTGGGCGTCGAGCCGGGTGTCGTAGCCCCTGATCACGCCCATCTCTTCGAGACGGCGATGACGCCGCAGCGTCTGCGCCGGTGAAAGCTTGATCGCCTCGGCGAGTTCCAGATTCGAAATCCGCCCGTTGGACTGCAGTATCCCCAGCAGGCGTACGTCAATTCGATCGATCTCAATGTTGTGCACTTTTATTTCCTATCGAATACACATTATGAAATATTAGTGCATAACCTAGGGTTTCCCTAGCATGCTTACGAAATCCTATTTTGTCCTCCCGCACTTACACTGCCCCTCGTGAAATGACGCAAATTCACGCACGATGCGAGAAACGGCAAGGGTTCTGACGAACGGAACGAACGGATTCTGATATCCCGACTCACGGGTCCGAGATACACAATTTTGTTTCATATTCGACGTCACGACGGCTTGCCCGTAGACACTCCCCGGTCAGTGCGCGCGTCCCAGAACGCTGTCATCCCTGCAAATCACCTCATCAAGCCGAGACGATCATGGCCGACCTGTTTGACAATCCGATGCAACTGATGGGCTTCGAATTCGTGGAATTCGCTTCGCCCACACCGAACGTGCTCGAACCCATTTTCGAGCAAATGGGCTTCTCGCTCGTGGCACGTCACCGCTCGAAGGACGTGCTGCTCTACCGCCAGGGCGACATCAACTTCATTGTGAACCGCGAGCCCAACAGCGAAGCGGCCTATTTCGCCGCCGAGCATGGCCCCAGTGCGTGCGGCATGGCGTTCCGTGTGAAGGACTCGCACAAAGCCTACGCCCGTGCGCTGGCACTCGGCGCGCAGCCCGTCGAGATCGAAACCGGTCCGATGGAACTGCGTCTGCCTGCGATCAAGGGCATCGGCGGGGCCCCGCTCTATCTGATCGACCGTTTCGAAGAAGGCAAGTCGATCTATGACATCGATTTCGAATACCTCGAAGGTGTCGAGCGTCATCCGGTCGGCCACGGCCTGCGGCTCATCGATCACCTGACGCACAACGTGTACCGCGGCCGCATGGCCTATTGGGCGAATTTCTACGAGAAGCTGTTCAACTTCCGCGAGATCCGCTACTTCGACATTTCGGGCGAATACACCGGCCTGACGTCCAAGGCCATGACGGCGCCCGATGGTAAAATTCGCATTCCCCTGAACGAGGAATCGGCCAAGGGCAGCGGCCAGATCGAGGAATTCCTGATGGCCTTCAACGGTGAAGGCATTCAGCATATCGCCTTCCTCACCGACAATCTGATCCAGGTCATCGACAACCTGCAAATGGCGGGCGTCGATCTGATGACCGCCCCGAACGACTTCTACTACGATGCGCTCGAAACGCGGTTGCCGGGTCATGGTCAGCCGGTCGGCGAACTGAAGTCGCGCGGCATTCTGCTCGACGGCACGACCGAAGGCGGCAAGCCGCGCCTGCTGTTGCAGATCTTCTCGAAGACGCTGCTCGGCCCGGTGTTCTTCGAGTTCATTCAGCGCGAAGGCGACGACGGCTTCGGCGAAGGCAACTTCAAGGCGCTGTTCGAATCGCTCGAACGCGACCAGATCGAGCGCGGCACGCTCAAGGTCTGAGTTCCGGGGGAGACGCGGTCATCTGCCCGTGCCATCGGGCAGATGATCCCAAAGGACACGGCGACGGCGCCATAAGCGTCGCGCCGTGGCGGCTCAACGGTTCCGGTTCGTTCTTACCGAACGAAAACAGAGCACCGCGCCGCGAGGCAACGATAGGGTAAGGAACAACATGTCCGCCAACGCAGCACAAGACGGCTCGCTTCACCGCGGCCTGAAGAATCGTCACATCCAATTGATCGCGCTCGGTGGCGCGATCGGCACCGGCCTCTTTCTAGGCATCGCTCAAACCATCAAGACTGCCGGCCCGTCCGTTTTGCTGGGCTACGCCATCGCTGGCATTGTCGCGTTCTTCATCATGCGACAACTCGGCGAGATGGTCGTCGACGAGCCGGTCGCCGGTTCGTTCAGTTACTTTGCCAACAAGTATTGCGGCCAGTTCGCGGGCTTCGTGTCCGGCTGGAATTACTGGGTGCTTTACGTGCTGGTTTCGATGGCCGAGCTCTCTGCCGTCGGGATCTACGTACAGTACTGGTGGCCGGCGATTCCCACGTGGGTCTCGGCGCTCGTGTGCTTCGGCCTCATCAACGCCATCAATCTCTCCAGCGTGAAATCGTATGGTGAGATGGAATTCTGGTTCGCCATCGTCAAGGTCGCCGCCATCGTCGGCATGATCGGATTCGGCGGCTATCTGCTCTTCTCCGGCCAGGCCGGCCCCGAAGCCGGGGTGGCCAATCTGTGGCAACACGGCGGCTTCTTTCCCAACGGCGTTTCCGGTCTCGTGATGGCAATGGCCGTCATCATGTTCTCCTTCGGCGGACTCGAACTCGTCGGCATTACAGCGGCGGAAGCCGACGATCCGTCGCGCACCATTCCGCGCGCCACCAATCAGGTCATCTATCGCATTCTGATCTTCTACGTGGGGGCGCTCGGCGTGTTGCTCTCGCTGTACCCGTGGGAAAAAGTCGTGACCGGCGGCAGCCCGTTTGTGCTGATCTTCCATGAGCTGAACAGCAACTTCGTCGCACACGTGCTCAATGCCGTAGTGCTTACCGCCGCCCTGTCCGTCTACAACAGTTGCGTGTACTGCAACAGCCGCATGCTCTACGGTCTGGCCGGTCAGGGCAATGCGCCGCGCGCACTGCTCAAAGTCAACGCCCGCGGCATTCCGCTGGCAGCGCTCGGCGTCTCGGCCGCGGCGACCGCCGTATGCGTGGTGATCAACTACTTCATGCCGGGTAAGGCGTTCGAACTGCTGATGGGATTGGTCGTCTCCGCCCTCATCATCAACTGGGCCATGATCAGCGTGATCCACCTCGCGTTCCGTCGTGCCAAAGCGCGCACGGGTCAGACCACGATCTTCAAGAGCCTCGGCTATCCGCTCACCAACTATCTGTGTCTCGCGTTCCTCGCCGGTATTCTGGTCGTGATGTACCTGATTCCCGACCTGCGCATCTCCGTGTACCTGATCCCGGTATGGCTGGTCTTGCTGGCTATCGGTTATCGCCTGCGCCAGAAAAACAGCGCCGCCCCGGTTCCGGCGGGCGCAACGCGTTAAATAAGTCAACGCGTCACCCCATGCCGCTCCGGGGGTCTGTCGCCCGGAGCGCACCCGGCAGTGCCGCACTAGCGGTATCATCGGTCGTTTGAAGCACCGCCGACGCTCTGGCTCCGGCGTCGGCACGCGCCCCGCCCGATCGATCCGGCATGTGCCGACGGGGCGCCCCGGCGTGCGCATCACCGATTTTCTTTCGTTTTTTCAGGACCTGCCATGTTCGAACACATCGATGCTTATCCCGGCGACCCGATCCTCTCGCTGAACGAGAATTTCGCAAAGGACCCGCGTGCCAACAAGGTCAACCTGAGCATCGGCATTTACTACGATGACGCCGGCCGTCTGCCGGTCATGAACGCGGTGCGTCAGGCCGAAGCCCTGCTGCTCGCCGAAGTCGGTCCGAAGCCGTATCTGCCGATGGCCGGTTTCGCGAATTACCGCGACGCCGTGCAGGGCCTCGTGTTCGGTGAAGACTCGCCGGCGCGCCGGAACGGCAGCATCGCCACGGTGCAGACGCTCGGCGGCTCGGGCGCGCTCAAGGTCGGCGCCGACTTCATCAAGCGCTACTTCCCGGACTCGCAGGTGTGGGTCAGCGACCCGACGTGGGACAACCACCGCTTCATTTTCGAGCGCGCCGGTTTTACCGTGAATACGTATCCGTATTACGACGAAGCCACCGGCGGCCTGCAATTCGAAGCGATGGTCGACGCCATCGACCAGTTGCCGGCACGCAGCGTGGTGCTGCTGCACGCGTGCTGCCATAACCCGACCGGCGTCGATCTGAACGACGCGCAGTGGGTGCAACTGATCGAGGTGATCAAGCAGCGCGAACTGCTGCCCTTCGTCGACATGGCGTATCAGGGCTTCGGCTCGGGCATCGACGCGGACGCCTTCGTGATCCGCGAGCTTGCGCGTCAGGACCTGCCGGCATTCGTCGCCAACTCGTTCTCGAAGAACTTCTCGCTGTACGGCGAGCGCTGTGGCGGCCTGTCGGTCATCTGCGAATCGCCGGACGCCGCCGACCGTGTGCTGGGACAGTTGACGAGCGCCGTGCGCTCGAACTACAGCAACCCGCCGACGCATGGCGCGAAGATCGTCGCCAAGGTGCTGAGCACGCCGGCGCTGCGCAAGTCGTGGGAAGACGAACTCTCGGCGATGTGCCAGCGCATCACCCGCATGCGCGGCGCGATCCACGAAGGTCTGCGCGGCCACGTGCCGGAGACCATGCTCACGCGTTATCTGGAACAGCGCGGCATGTTCACGTACACGGGTCTGACGGCCGCACAGGTCGATGTGCTGCGCGAGACCCACGGCGTCTACCTCATTCGCTCGGGCCGTATGTGCGTCGCCGGTCTGAACGAAAGCAACGTCGCCGTGGTGGCAGAGAGCATCGCCAAGGTGCTGAACGGCTGAAGATCGGCGAATGCCCGAGGGCTGAGTGCCCCAGGGCTAATGACCGAGACCCCGGAAGAGAAAGGGACGGCAAGCGCCGTCCCTTTTTCATGCGTCGTACGTCATGCGTTCACGCGAATTCAGGCGAATCATGACGCCTTGCGCAGGAACGCCAGCAGGTCGGCGTTCACCTTGTCCGCTTCGACGGTGCACATGCCATGCGAGCCGCCCGGATACACCTTGAGCGTCGCATTCTTGACGATCTGCGCGGTGAGCTTGCCGGCGGCGTCGATCGGCACGATCTGATCGTCGTCCCCATGGAGTACGAGCATCGGCACGTCGATCTTCTTCAGATCCTCGGTGTAATCGACCTCGGAAAACTCCTTCACGCACAAATAGTGGCCGAGGTGCGAGCCCCAAATCCCCTGCAACCAGAACGAATCGATCACGCCCTGCGACTTCTTGGCGTTCGGACGGTTGTAGCCGTAAAACGGCAAAGCCAGTTCCTGATAGAACTGCGAACGATTGGCCGCGACGTTCGCGCGAATCTCGTCGAAAACGCTAATGGGCAGACCGCCCGGGTTCTTCTCCGACTTGGCCATGACCGGCGGTACGGCGCCGATGAGCACCGCCTGTGCGGCGCGCCGCGTGCCGTGGCGTCCGAGATAGTGGGCAACTTCTCCGCCACCGGTCGAATGGCCAACGAATGTGGCGTCCTTCAGATCGAGATGCTCGACGAGGGCCGCGAGGTCGTCTGCGTAGGTGTCCATATCGTTTCCGATGCCCGGCTGATCCGAGCGGCCATGACCGCGACGGTCATGAGCGATGACGCGAAAGCCGTGCTGTACCAGAAACAGCATTTGTGCGTCCCAGGCGTCGGCGCAGAGCGGCCAACCGTGGGAGAACACGACCGGGCGACCCTTGCCCCAGTCTTTGTAGAAAATCGAGGTGCCATCCTTCGTCTTGAACGTGCTCATGGTGTCATCCTTGCGCAAAGCGCGATAGAACCTAAGAACGATAGCGAGGGGCGTCGCGACGTGGCGCCTGTAACGGCAAACGGCGGGGGATGCCACGTCACGACACGACTGAAGGCGCAGCGTAATTGAAATAACTGCTCAAACGACTCGCACGATCTGAGCGCAGCAGCGAAATCAACGGCCGGCCAGTGTGACGGGACTTCGCACGTCGGCATGTTGGTCAACGTCAGCGAAGGCTTTCAATTTAAGGCGTCGATGAGCCCCGTTGCAAGGTGAGAATTTTTGACGCGCAAATGAGTGACATTCACGAAACCATCCCGCATCCGCCATGCAAGGCAGCCTGATGTTCGACGCACGTTCACCACATCCGGCACGCGTCGGCCCGATCGGCTCGTCAGCAGGTCTGCGCGCTTGGCGTTATATTGGGCGTCCCGCGGCGTTGATGGCCGCTTATCTCGAATGCGCCGACTCCCATGTCCCATCCGTCCACCGATTTGTCCCAGTTTCCGATCACGCGCAAGTGGCCCGCTGTGCATCCGGAAATACTGCAACTGTATTCGCTGCCCACGCCCAACGGTGTGAAGGTGTCGATCATGCTCGAGGAAATCGGGCTGCCGTATGAAGTGCACCTCGTGAGCTTCCAGACCGACGATCAGCTTTCGCCGGAATTCCTGTCGCTCAACCCCAACAACAAGATTCCCGCGATTCTCGACCCGAACGGTCCCGGCGGTAAGCCGTTGCCGCTGTTCGAGTCGGGGGCGATCCTCTGGTACCTCGCGGAGAAGACCGGCAAGTTGCTGCCCGTCGATCCGGCAGCCCGTTACGAAACGCTGCAATGGGTGATGTTCCAGATGGGCGGCGTCGGCCCGATGTTCGGCCAACTCGGGTTCTTCCACAAATTCGCCGGCAAGGAATACGAAGACAAGCGTCCGCGCGACCGTTACGTTGCCGAGTCGAAGCGTCTGCTCGGCGTGCTCGATGCGCGGCTGGCCGACCATCGCTGGATCATGGGCGACGAGTACACGATTGCGGACATCGCCACGTTCCCGTGGATTCGCAATCTCGTGGGCTTCTATGAGGCGGGCGACCTGATCGGCTTCGATCAGTTCAAGCACGTGCAGCGTGCGTTGAGCGCGTTCGTCGCACGTCCTGCGGTGATCCGCGGTCTGGATATTCCGAAGCGCCCTGCCTGAGCGGCAAGCATTGCGGCATTGCCGCATTTCGACATCGCAAAGTCCGAAGGTCTGGAAAAATGGCCGGTGCATCGGCGAGAGGCACCGGCCTGAGGTCGCGATGTTGCACGAGGAGGTACTACCCCGCCGGGAGTCGGAACGACGACCCGACGGGTACGACAGGAATCGCAAGACGCGCACGACAAATGCGGCGTCGCGGCGTTGCGACGTGAGACCACTCCGGTTGGGAGACGCTGCCGGGCGAACCTGACCGTTCGGCGCACTTCACAGGAACTACAGGGACGTCAGGCCGACTTCCTGAAGCGCGCCGCTTCTTCCGAGCCGCCTGTGGCATTGCCGGCACTGTACGAGTGCGCGCCCACGCCGGCGAGCTTGCCGTCCTGCACGATCAGATACTCGTTTCGGATCGGGCGATTTTCGAAATAGCACTCCAGAATTTCGCGCGTCCCCGCCGCGTAACGCGTTTGCGCCGAGAGGCTTGTGCCGGAGATGTGCGGGGTCATGCCGTGATGCGGCATATGACGCCACGGATGATCGGCCGGCGCCGGTTGCGGGAACCAGACGTCGCCGCCGTAGCCCGCGAGTCGACCACTTTCGAGTGCGGCGGCGACGGCGTCACGATCGCACAGTTTTCCGCGCGCCGTGTTGATCAGATACGCGCCGCGCTTGAAATGCTTCAGGCTGTCGGCGTTGATCATGTGCTCCGTCTCCGGGTGCAAGGGACAGTTCAGTGTGACCACGTCGCACACTTTGGCGAGGCTTTCCAGACTCGTGTGGTGCGTGAGGTTCAGTTCCTTCTCAACCGATTCCGGCAGGCGGTGACGATCGAGGTAGTGCAGATGTGTGCCGAACGGCTTCATCAGTCGCAGCACACGCAGGCCGATACGCCCTGCGGCCACCGTACCGATATGCATCCCTTCCAGATCGTACGAGCGCTCCACGCAGTCTGCGATGTTCCAACCGCCCTTGAGCACCCATTGGTAGGACGGCAGATAGTTACGTACGAGCGCGAGCGTCGTCATCATCACGTGTTCGGCAACGCTGTTGCTGTTGCAATACGTGACCTCCGCAACGGTGATGCCGTGTGCCATCGCAGCTTGCAGATCGGTGTGATCCGAACCGATGCCGGCGGTCACGATCATCCTGAGCTTCTTCGCACGCTTGATACGCTCAGCCGTCATGTAAGCGGGCCAGAACGGCTGCGAGATCACGATTTCGGCGTCGGCCAGTTCGCGATCCAGCACGCTGTCGTCGCCATCCTTGCTCGACGTCACGACAAGTTGATGGCCGTTCGATTCGAGATACTTGCGCAAGCCGAGTTCGCCCGACACGCTCCCGAGCAGTGCGCCCGGCTGAAAATCGATGGCGCGCGGCGTGGGTAGCGTCTGACCGTCGGGGTAGCACTCGATCTTCGGCAGATCGTCACGGGCGTAGCGCTCCGGGTATCCGGCAATGGGGTCGTCGTACAGCACACAAACAATCTTGGCCATGGTGTCTCGCTCCTGAAGGGTTATCTGCAAGATGTCTGCTGGCGGCGCATGCCAGCGCCGCTGCATTGAGGCCAATGATCCGTGTAGGGGGCTCGCGTGGAAAATCGTTCCGGCTGATCGGTTGATCGGTGCGCCCTATCAATGCGGCACCGTGATCCGGTGGTGTCGAAATATCGGTGACGCACTCGTGGTCGGCACGAGCGAACTGCCCCGGCGCATGGTGAGGCCGGCGGTTCACCCGCACGATGAACACGCAGGGCGCGTTGTTGGTGGCGGGTGTGGTGGATGTGTCAGAGCGGCAGGAGGGCGTCCAGCCGCGTTTGCAGGTCCACCGCCCGGAAGGCGGCGACCGCCGCTTCGAGCAAGGGCGGACGCGGCTGCCGTTCGCGCAGGATCAGGCCGATCTCGCGATGCAACGCCGGTTGCAGCGGCACCGCGTGCAATTCGTCGCGCATCTCGGCCAGACACAGCACGCTGTGGGGCACGATGCTGAAAAGCCCGGCACATCGCACATGCGCGTACAACGCCATGAGCGAATCCGTCTCGACTCGCGGCAACGCCGCCGTGCCCGCACTCGCGAGCGCTGCGTCGATCCCTTGACGGCACTGCATATTGTCCGTGAGCAGACATAACGGCAGCTTTGCCGCCTCATGCCACGACAGTGACGAGCGCCCGGCCAGCGCAGACTCGTCACGGGCAATCAGCACATAGCGCTCGCGAAAAAGAGGGAGCGTCTCGAATTCACGCAGACGCGGATCGTCGAGATAGCTGAGCCCGACATCCAGATCGAGTTCCGAGAGTTGCCGCAGCGCCTGCGTCGCAGACAATGTGTAGACCTCGTGGCGCATGCCGGGGAATTCACGCAGGCACGCATCGGTGAGCAGCGGCACCAGTGGCAAGGCGGTGGGGATCGCGCCGATACGCAGACATCCGTTGACTTCGCGACGAATGGCGCTTGCCTCCTGACGCAGTCCCTCGCAATCGGCCAGCACCTGACGCGCCCACGCGAGCACTCGCTCCCCCTCAGGGGTAAAGCCTTCGAAACGACGGCCTCGCCGCACGATCGGTAAGCCGAACTCTTCCTCGATGCTTCGGATCGCGCCCGACAGCGTAGGCTGCGACACATTGCATAACTCGGCGGCACGCCGAAAATGCTGCGCCTGAGAAAGCGCCACGAGATAGCTCAACTGCCGAATGAACATGGCTGGTGTCTCCCCCTTGTGCCCCGGCGACATCGAAGAGGCCGAGACTGCGGCAGCCCCGTACCGCCATCGCTATATTTTTTGAAATATAGCGCAAGTCATCACGCATCAGTCATGAGAATATCGCATAACTGTTATGGCTAATTTGCGCCGGGCGTGGTGGAGGACGCGCCCGGCGGGGGCATACCGGAAGGCGAGACCGGCGCGCTGCCGGCCGGCACCGGCGCGGAGGACGACGCGGAGGACGACGCGGAGGACGGCGTCGAAGGGAGCGCCGACGGCGATGTCGAACTCCCCCCCGGCCCGTTCCATTCCCCCGGTACACCGGGAATCGTGGCGCCATGCGGCGCGCTGGCGGGTGGCTGGTACTCCGGCTGCGCCAGTACGGCCGAAGCGACCGGCACCGGCAGCGGCCCGCCGTCGCTGGCGGCGTCCGGTAACGGCACCGTAGCGTCGGACGACGTCGGCGCAGGTGCGACCGGACGCTTCACGGGCGCTTTGGGTTTCGGCTCCTGCGGCTTCGCGAACAGACCGCTCACCCAGTCGGAAGCTTTCGTCCAAAGCTCGCTATACCAATGGCGGTTGTCCGGCGCCTCAAACTTCGCATTCGCGTCGATGATCCTGGCACGCAACGCGCGCGAGAACACATCGCCGACGATCGGTAATGCGCTATGCGCGCCTTGGCCCCAGTAGTCGCTGCGCAGCGTGATTCGGCTGTCGTTGAATCCGACCCACGCCCCCCCGACCAACTGCGGCTGCATGAGGATGAACCATCCGTCGGTGTTGTTCTGCGTCGTCCCGGTCTTGCCGGCGACGTCGGCACGAATGCCGAAGCGCGTGCGAATGGCGTTCCCCGTACCGCGATTGACGACGCCGCGCATCGTATCGAGCAACGTGTAGTCGTCGTTTCTCGAGAGCGCCCGCTCCGGACGCGCCGGCGAGAACGTCGCCAGCACCTCGCCCTCGCCATTCGTAATCTCCGTCACCATCGTCGGTTCCCGATACTCTCCGCCATCCGCGATCGTGCCGTAGGCGGCCACCATCTCCTTGAGCGAAACGGGGCTGGTGCCGAGCGCCAGGGAGGGCACCGGATCGAGTTTGCTGTCTCTCACGCCCATCGCTCGCGCGAGCCCAACCACGCGAGACGGCCCGACATCCTGCATCAACTGTGCGGTGACGGTGTTGCGCGACTGCGCGAGCGCGTCGCTCAACTTCATAGGCTTGTTGGTCGGAGCGGTGTCGTCGCTGGGCCGCCAGATTTCTCCGCCGGCAAGCGGGATTTCGACGGCTTGGTCGACGATGGTGTCGTCAGGTGAGCGCCCCTTGATAAAGGCCGCCCCGTAGACGAACGGCTTGAAGGTGGACCCCGGCTGGCGGCGCGCCTGCTGAACGTGATCGAACGGGTCGGTCGTAAAGTCGCGGCTGCCGACCCACGCGCGAATGCCGCCCGTGCGCGGGTCGACAGCGAGGAAACCGGCCTGCAAACGGGTCTTCGTCGCACGCAAGGTCTGCATGAACGTCTTGTCCGCGAGCAGACGCTTCATCGCCGCCTCCGGTGCCTCGCCGCCCGCGATGGCATTGCGATACTCCGTCGATTCCCGCACAAACGCTTGCACCAGCGCAGCACTGTCGCGCCAACCGCCGCGCGCCGACCAGTTCGCGTCGGCAATCGCCTGCAACTGGTTCGCCTGACGCGTGAGGGCCTGCGTCGCCATGGTCTGCAAACGTGAATCGATAGTGGTGTGCACCACCAGGCCGTCCGAGTAAATGTTGTAGCCGTTGCGATCCGCCCAGCCGATCAACCACTTGCGCAGTTGCTGCGCGAAATGCGGCGCCGGGCCGGGCTCCTCGGTCTGCCTTTCGAAGTCGATGCGCAACGGACGCTTTTGCAACGTGGCGAGTTTCGACGCATCGAGATCGCCGAATTTGACCATTTGTGCGAGCACGGTGTTACGGCGTTGCAGCGCCCGCTCGGGATTGATCACCGGGTTGTAATAGCTGTTGCCCTTGAGCATGCCCACAAGTGTGGCCGCCTCGACGACATCCAACTGATCGGCCGATTTATCGAAATACGTACGCGCCGCCATTTCGATGCCGTACGCGTTGTACAGGAATGGCACGGTGTTCAGGTACGTCTCGAGAATCTCGGGCTTGGTGTACAGCGCTTCGATTTTGAGCGCGGTGATGGCCTCTTTGATCTTGCGGGTGAGCGTGGGCGCGCGGCCGATATCGTCCGGATACAGATTGCGTGCGAGTTGCTGCGTGATGGTCGAGCCGCCCTGGCGATCCCCCGAGAAGGTACGAAGCGCTGCGCCGGCCGTGCGTTTCAGATCGATACCGTGGTGCTCGTAGAAGCGGTGATCTTCGGTCGACACCAGCGCCTTGACCACGTTGGGCGACACGTCGTTAAGCGACACCCATTCGCGATTCGAGGGCCGGAATTCTGCGAGCAGCTTGCCGTCGGCGGACAACACTTGTGCGGGCTGGTCGATCTTCGCTCGTCGGATATCCCGGATGCCCGGCGTAAAGGGAATCAGGACCAGCGTGTACGCGATGAGCAGACAAGGCAACGCAGCGATGGCGATGAGCACGCCGCGACGCGTGGGATGACGCAGGTGGTACCAACCGCGGGTGACATACGGATGCAGCGGCTGCAAAAGGCGCAGACCTTGCCGGCCCACCTGGGCGACGGCATGCAACAACGATGAATACAGCGACGAAATCGGGCGCTTCACGATGAGGGACAGCGTGGCAAAGTCCGCATCCTACCAAAACCGTCGGGCATTCCCCTGGCTGCCGGGACGGCCGCCGCACGAGAAACACCGACGCAGCCGATTCGTCGAGCGTCGCATGCGATGACGGCCGCGGCACCGTCTTCCGACTCGACATTGCGTGCCGACATTGAATCCGAGGGCGTTCGCGACAGTTTGTCGCACACGCCGCTCGCGTTTTCACGTGCTTGACGCGCGTCAAATTCGGCAGCGCCCCGTGCTTCTACCATCGCTCCTGCTCACTCACGACTTTGGAAACCATCATGAAGCACTCACTCGGCGCCGCGGCCCTCGCAGCCGCGCTGATCACCGGCGCCGCCTCGCTCAGCGCCCCCGCCAACGCGCAGAGCGCCGCCCCCGAAGCCCCGAAGACGTTCGGTTTCATCAAGGACAGTTCGCAAGGCATCTATGCCGGGGACATTCTGGCGCGCGTGCGCGCTATCGGCATCCTGCCGGACTCGCATGCCAGCGGGAGCGTGCTGCCCACGCTCGGCGTGAGCGTGAACAACGCCATCGTGCCGGAGCTCGACTTCACGTACATGATCCTCGACAACGTCGGCGTCGAACTCATTCTCGGCATGTCGCGCCACCAGCTCACGTCGAGCCTCGGACATCTCGGCGGCGTCAACGTTCTGCCGCCGACGCTGTTGTTGCAGTATCACTTCAATCACGCAGGCAAAGTGCGCCCCTATGTGGGCGCGGGCATCAATTACACGCGCTTCTGGAATAGCAATCTGAATGCGGGCGGCACGCCCATCGAGATCAAGAACCACAGCGTCGGTCCGGCACTGCAAGCCGGCGTGGATATTCAGATGACCAAGAACCTGTTCTTCAACATCGACATCAAGAAGCTCTGGATGAAGACGGATACGTCGCTCGCCGGCACCGATCTCGGCACGCTTCACATCGACCCGCTGATCGTCGGGGTCGGCGTTGGCCTGAAGTTCTGATATCCGGTGTGGGGCGCCACGCGCTGGGGGGCCGTGGCGCTCCTTTTTTGAGTTCCGCAAGGAAGATGTGTATTGACCCAGTGAAAACCTGCTCAAGTCATAATCGAGGAAAAGACGATGAGCAAGGCGATGGAAGAAGACATCA
>NZ_CABPSB010000012.1 GCF_902459655.1 Pandoraea anhela | reverse complement strand
ATGCCGTAGACCATCGTATAGCCCAGTGCAATGATCGCGTAGACGCTACCCAGCACGAGGCCGTTCAAGATTTGTTGAGCAAAAATATCCATACGAGATTTCTTCTGGTTGATCTGGATGACTCAGCACGGCTGCGAGACGGTCCGCGCTGCGCCACTCGTGGATTGCGACGCGCGGGCGCCGCGACTATCGGAAGTCGAGGATAAGAAGACGTGGCATCGAAAGACGTAGGAAGCGCGCCGAATTCAGCGCGAGGGGAGAAGAAAGAGCGGACGTGTAAAGCGAAACCCGACATCGCCGGCAGACGCTGTGCTCGAGAGCGTCGACACTTCGGGCAGGGGCAGATTCGTCGGGATCGCCAGAAGCTCTCTTGCCTCCGTGTCCACCGTAATGACGACGATCTGCGAGCGCTGCGCGAGGGTGGCAATGCGTGTCGGGGGATCGAAATGTTGCCCGACGCCCTGCACGAGTACGCCATCGGCACAATCGACAACACGCAGGATGCCCTTGACGCGAAGCAGCCGTCCCTCGAGAAAACCGGCAACGTTCTCCATCCAGTCCGAGAACGCTCGCCAGTCGAGCGGAGCATCCCACGACAACGTAAATGCCTTTACGCGAGCGTGGCCGCCGGGCAGTCCGATGCGTGTCATGGCGGGATCCGTGGGCATCGGCACCGCAGACGCGCGCTGACAAAACGCCGCGATCGCCCTGCGCCCCCGGTCGGGTTCGATCACCCGGTGCGACAACGGCGCCAGCACGTCGATCTCGGCGAGCGCATGTTCGCGTTGCCCCACATCGCATAAATCGAGTTTGGTGACGACAACCGTGTGAGCGCCGCAAACCTGCGCAGCCAATAGCGGAAAGTCGTCGCGACTGACCGACGTGTTCGCGGCATAAGTCGTCACGACACGAACGCGCAGGCCGTACGATGCCAGCGCCGACAACCCGCGCATCACGGCGCCGGGATCCGACAGTCCGCTGCACTCCAGGACGATGCGCGAAAAAGCGCTCGCCGTTGTCGCACGGCGCGAGGCAATCAACGATTCCACGGTGAACTGAAGGTCGTTGATCAGGCTACAGCAAACGCATCCGTTGCCGAGTGTGGCCATCGGCACCCCGTCGTGGACCGCAAGAATCGCGCCGTCGATGTTCACTTCGCCGATGTCGTTGACGATAACGGCGGTGCCATCGTCTGCCCCCTGGCCGAGAAACTCGGAAAGCAACGTTGTCTTGCCGCTGCCGAGAAAGCCGGACAGGATGACGAAATCCGTGAGTTCAGGTGTCATCCGATGCCTCGCGCGCCTTCGCCTGAGCGACCATGGCTTCGACGTCCGCCAGCAATTCGCCGGTATCGAACACGACCCCGTCTTTGATGGTGTATCGCAGGCAACGATGCCAGACACCGACCTGACGCGCCTCGTTCAGTCGCAGCGCACCGGTCCCGTAAAGCTGCTTGAAGTCGTCGAGGGGGTTCGTATCGTGCACGAGCAAATCGGCGCGCTTGCCGACTTCCACCGTACCGACGCTGTCGTCCACGCCCAGCAACTCGGCGCCCGATTGGGTCGCGGCGCGCAGCACTTCGTGCGGGTTGAATCCTGCCTCCTGAAGCAACTCGAGTTCTCGCACGAAGCCGAAGCCGTAGACCTGATACATGAAGCCCGAGTCGCTTCCCGCGCACACACGCCCTCCGCGATTCTTGTAGTCGCGCAGGAAGTGCATCCAAAGCCGGAACGTTTCACGCCAGTCGACCTCGTTCTGTGTGCTCCACCGATACCAGTACGCGCCGTGCCCACCGCGATGCGGTTCGAAATAGCGCATGAGCGTCGGGTCGGTGAACCGGTCGTGCCAATCGGCCCGACGGGTGCGCATGAGGTCGCGGTTCGCGTCGTAGACGTTCATCGTCGGCACGAAGGTGTGCTTCGCCTCCAGAAACGCGTCCAGAACGTCGTTCCACTTCGCACTGCCCGGTTTGGCCGCCTGAAGGAACGTGGTCCCTGCGGTGGAGAAGCGCAGATATTCGTCGTTGTAGTGATAGTCGGCGGGAAACGACTGCACGGTACGATCGTCGAACAACGCCTCGGGAAGACCGTAGGAATGCTCGGAACTGGTCAATCCCCAGCGGGCCGTGGTCAGCGCATTCATGCGACTCACGGCAAGCGTGGCGTGATGGCAGCAAGTGCGCAGCCCCGCCGCGCACGCCTCGTCCAGCGCGGCTTCCATGACGGCGGGCGGCGCGCCGAAGAACTTCACCCCATCGGCGCCGGCATCCGCGATGCGACGGATCCACTCCCGGGCTTGCGCCGGGGTGTGAATCGTCTTCAGATAATCGTTGATCGCCGGAAAATAGGCGTAGGCATGGATGTTCGGCGCTGCGATGCGATGCTCCGCAGCGGCGTGCTTCTGTGCCAGCGTCCACGCCAGCCCGTTAAAGCACCCGGCCTCGCGGATCGTCGTCACGCCGTGCGCCAGCCAAAGCTTGTAGACGTAGTCCGCACTCGGCATGAGCCCACGGGCTGCGTGAAATGGCGCGCCGATGTGGGCGTGCGCGTCGATGAATCCCGGGGTGACGAACTTGCCATGACAATCGATTTCGAACTCGCCGGACGCGGGACGCCGTTCCGGCTTGATGGCGAGCCCCGGCGCACCGACACTGACGATGTCCGCGATGACGCCCCCCTCGACAACGACGTCGACGAATCCCCAGGGCGGCGCACCGGTCCCGTCGATGAGCGTTGCACCTCGAAGCACCAGTCGACGGTGAGGACCGATGCCGCGATCGCGAGACGTTGCGGGCGCGACGCTCGGCAGCTTGTATTTGGCGAAGCCCGCGACGATTTCCTCGCCGATGGCGATCTGACGCCTGGCGTCGTGTTGGTTCGAATTCATGATGTGTGATCGCGAGAGTTAAGCCGTCGTCCCCGTCGTCCGGACCTGCCGGTCGGCCCGGTTGCCGAGGGCGACGGCAATGCTGACCATCGCCGCGCCGACGAGCGCCGCCGGGTCCACGCCGCGCCCCAGGAAGAGACCGACGAACAAGGTCGAGGCAATGGGAACCGCGTAAGCCAGAAGCGCGATCTGATGGGGGCGACCGTGCTTGATGGCAAAATCCCACATGTAAAACGTGCCACCCAGCGGGCCGAGCGCGAGATACGCCAGCGTTGCCCATTGACGCAGGCTCAGTTCGGCAAGACCGAACATCGACGCGATGCCTGCGCCGCTCGAACCGCGCTGGAGCGCGGCGTGCAACGCCAGCGCCAGCACACCGGCCAGGAGGCAGTACAAAGCGACGGTCGAGGTCGGCACCGAGCGCCGCTTGCGAGACCAAACGGTGTAATAGGCCCAGATGAGGCCGGAGATCCCCGCGAGGGTGAAACCCGCCCAGGTGCTGCCGGAAAATGCCGGCCCGGATGCGATGCAGGCCGCCGCACCGGCAAAGCCGCACAGACCGGAGAGCACATGCAGCAGGGAAATTCGATGTTCCCTGAGCATGAGAGGTGTCAGAAGGATGATGAAGAGCGGCCAGAGGTAGTGCAAAAGGCTGGCGGCAACGGGATCCGCCCATTGCAGGCTCAGGAAATACAGAGCGTGATAGCCGAACATCGACAGCGATCCGACAACGACGGCACGCCAATCGAGCGACCGCCATCGAACCCAAGGCAAGCCCAGCAGACCGCCGCCGGTGAGCGCAATGCCCGTCGTCAACAGCGGCGGGACCGCGCTCAGGCTCACGACCGACACGGCCAACGTGCTCCAGATCAGCAGCGTCAGAATCGCAATGGCAAGCGGCAGACGGCCTGACGGGGCTTGCGGCCTGGACACGGCATGCGTGGAGGACGGCGGGAAATTCCGGACCTCCATCAGCTGTCGCGCGGCTTCCGGGCTCATGTCGACTCCACCTGACCAAGCGCGAAGACACCCGCCATAAGCGGTGCGAGGCGCTCCCCCTCGACCAGTGCGGCCGGATCGATCTGCGTCGTGTCGAAAAGAAGCGCGAAAGCGCCGACCGTGCGTCGACACACGACCACGGGAATGTTGACCAGCGTACGAACGCCCAGTGACTCCAGCAAGGCGTAATCGGGGAAGTAGTGTTTCAGACGCTCGGGACCCGATGCGATCAGCGTCTTCTGCTCGACGAGCACATGCCGCGCCCAATCGCTGCCCGACAGGTGCTTCCAGCCACCGACCGGGTACGCCGTGGGAACGGTCGAAAATACGCGACGCACATCGCCCGGCGAGCGATCTCCGGCGGCACCGGCCGCACTGGCCGAACTACTGCATACCAGCGCCGTGGCGTGAATGAACGGCAACAACGGATTGACGATGCCGTACCAAGCCTGGAACGCGGCAGTCACCGATTCCGCTTGCCGGATTTGCGTCAGCAAGGCGTCGGCAAAGTCTTCGTGATGCAGTCGCCGTTGAACCACGCCCGGCGTCTCATCCGCATATCCGTAACGTGTGACGAGCGTACAAGCGGATACCGCGCTTGCGAATGCGAACTGTCTCCTGTTCACCGGACTCTCCTCGCTTGGAATTTACGTACGAGGATAGGTAGACAATAAAGCCGGCACATCAAACACAACGTACGAGTTTTTGCGCCCGAATTCGTATGGGTCGAACAGTCGGCGCGATGCGAATCGCTCGCGAGCGCCGCATCGCATCCCGCTTGGCCTGGAGAACGCGCAGCCGACACGCTCCCGGCGCCATCGCGATGACGAGACGAATCGTTTACTTCGACGGTGTGATTTGCCCCCGCTTGACCAACATCGACGCAATCTTGTCTGCGTTTTCCGTCCCCCAGCCGCAAAGCGGAACCAACGCTTGCGCAAGATCCCGCCCCACGGCCGTCAGCGCGTACTCCACCCGCGGGGGAATCTCCTTGTAATCGGTCCGGGAGACGACCCCGTCAGATTCCAACTCCTTGAGCTGCTGAATCAGCATCTTGTCGCTGACCCCCTGAACGCATCGCTTGAGCTCGCCATAGCGCTTCGGCGCATCGTGCAGAAAGAAAAGAATCAGCGGCTTCCACTTCCCGCCGATCACGCGAAGGGTGGCATCCAGGCCACAGCTGAAAACGGGCGATTCCGACATTTTCGGTCACTCCATGGGTACTTACTAAAAGGTGCATACTTGTAAAAAAGATATTATCAAACCTACACTGCTCCTGCACCAACACACAGGAGAAGTGGCATGAGTAAGTTGCAAGGAAAGGTGGCCGTCATTACGGGCGGCGCCACAGGCATAGGACTGGCTTCGGCAAAACGTTTCGTCGCCGAGGGCGCTCAGGTATACATCTTCGGACGGCGTCAGGCATCGCTCGATGCTGCGTTATCCGAGTTGGGGGGCGCCGCCCGCGGCATTCAAGGCGATGTCACGAACCTGAACGACCTGGATCGCCTGTTCGAGACCGTGGAAACGGAAGCAGGATCGTTGGACGTTCTGTTCGCCAACGCCGGCATCGGCGAACTGGCGACGCTCGAAGCGATCACCCCGGAGCATTACGCGCGTACGTTCGATATCAACGTCAAAGGCACCCTTTTCACCGTTCAACGCGGTCTGCCGCTGCTCAAGCGAGGCAGTTCGATCATCCTGACGGGCTCGACGGTCGGCGTCATGGGCACGCCCAGCATGAGCGTCTACAGCGCCTCCAAGGCAGCGGTCCGGAACTTCGCCAGAAGTTGGGCGCAGGATCTGCGAGGCACCGGCATCCGGGTCAATGTGCTCTCGCCCGGGCCGACGCAAACCGAAGCCGTGAAAGCGTTTCTCGACGACAACGTACTGGAAGCGCTTGTGCAGGCGACGCCGTTGGGCCGTATGGGCGCGCCGTCCGAAACGGCAGCCGTGGCCGCGTTTCTCGCCTCCGACGACAGCAGTTTCATGACAGGCAGCGAAGTTTTCGTCGACGGCGGGTTTGCGCAAATCTGAGCTTTCCCATTTTTCACGGCTCTGCATACCGCCGAAGGGATGCAAGACCGAACGTTCAAGACACGCGGCCGCGCGTTCGTCGGACCTCGTAACGGGCGCCCTCGCCGTCAGTTGCCGCATCAGTTGCCGCGCTTGAGGCGACGACGGGACGATGACCAGGGGTCAACGACTAAGGAGCGGGCGACTATCAGGCGGTGCCTAAGGGTCGATTCACGGTTGACTGAGGGTTGACTGAGGGTCGACGCTGGAGATCAGCATGTCATACAAGAAGTTAGCACTCTCGATTTCATCGATAGCCATTTGTTTAATATTAAGTACTACTAACACAATAGCCGCTACCCCAGGCAACGATGCCGTGGCATCCGACGTGTCGGACGCCTCGCTCGTTCGCGATCTCCCCGGGTTCAGCTCGGGATTCGTGGAGGCGAACGGCGTACGTTTGCATTACGTTTCCGGAGGAAACGGCGATCCTGTGATTTTGTTGCCCGGCTGGCCGCAAACCTGGTGGGCCTACCGCAAGATCATGCCGGCGCTTGCCAAAACGCACCGGGTCATATCGGTGGATATTCGTGGCATGGGCACGTCCGACAAGCCCGCCGGCGGATACGACAAAAAGAACATGGCGCTCGACATCTACGGACTCATGCGCGCGCTGGGGTATGCGCGTGCGCATATCGTCGGTCATGACATCGGGTCCCAGGTCGCCTACGCCTTCGCAGCGAATCACCCGGAGGCCACACAGTCCTTGACGCTGCTCGACGTGCCCGCTTCGGACGACACGGTTTTGGAAATGCGTCTGTTGCCCGAACACGGAACGTTCGGCGACCGGATCGACGCTGCGCATCCATTCACCTGGTGGTTCGCGTTCAACCAGGTCAAAGACATGCCGGAAGCGTTGCTAGAAGGCCGCGCAGAAATTCAGCAGGCCTGGTTTTTCCGCTACTTGCTGAAATACCCGGATGCGCTGGATCGCCGTGATCGCGCCGTCTACGCAAACGCTTACAACACGCGGGACGCCATCCGGGCAGGCAACGCGTGGTACCAGGCGTTTACTCAGGACATCATCGACCAGCGGGATTATCCGGAACGGCTGAACATGCCGGTGCTGGGTATCGGCGGCGTGGGATATGAATGGCTCAACGGCTTTTTACAGCGACGGACTACCCGGCCCCGGGTGGTTCACCTGACCGACAGCGGCCACTTCGTCGCCGAGGAAAAACCGGCGGAAACGTCTCGAATACTGCTCGATTTTCTCGATTCCGGCCCGCAGAAATAGCCCCGCTTCCGATGACGATCGTGCTGCCTTCGGACAGCCCCCTCGACGGCCCCGGGTAACGTGACGACGCCAACCCAAGATGGGCGGCCACCGGGGCACGTCGGGCCTCTCACATCCCCCATCCCCCCGCATCGCACACCGCCTTGACCAGCGAGTGCGTTGCGGGGGTGCGTTTGTGCAGAAATGCGTAAAACCGCACATTGGGAAGCGTCGGCATTTGCGCCTCGGCGCCAAGCTGCCGCAGGCCCGGCCGAAGCTGGCTCAGTGCGAGCGGCGTCACAGCAAAACCGGCGAGCGCGGCAGACGTACAGCCCGCCATGCTGCTGCTCTCGAACGCCAACCGCCATCGTCGGGCGCCGGCGCTGAGGCCGGCCAGCGCCGCCTCGCGATAAACGCACGGCTCGGGAAAAACGGCAAGCGGCACGACACCGTTGGCATCGAATTCGGCGCGCTCGGCATACGCCCATACCAGCGGTTCCTCCCAGAGCATTTCGCCACGCTCGTCCGCCAGCGCGCATTGCTTGCCGAAAACGACATCCAACTTGCCCCGGGATTGCTGCTCGAGCAAGTCCGCCGTGATGCCAACCCGCAGCTCGATGGAGGCATCCGGATGCCTTAGCTGGAACGCGTGAAGCGCCTTCGGCAGCCAGGTGCTGGCGAAATCCTCCGAGGCGCCGACGCGAATTCGCCCCTCGATCTGCGTTCCCCTGAGCCGCGCAACGACTTCCCGCTCCAACGCCACGATGTTTCGCGCATAGGCATGCAGCGTGTCGCCAGCCGGCGTCGCTTCGACCCGTCGCGTCGTGCGCCTGAGCAACCTCACCCCGATGCCCTCCTCGAGACGTTTGACATGCCCGCTGATGGCCGACGGCGTAAGCGCCAGACGCTCGGCGGCCTGCGTAAAACTGCCCTGCTCCATGACAGCAAGAAACGTCCGCAGCAACACGATATCGAGCAATGACGACTGCGGCTCGAAAACAGTCTCCACGATCCCTCCGATTCATCACAACTTGTTGACGATAGTGAATGATTGCTCGCCAATCTCACAGGCGCGCGTCGCTACCATCGATCTCTCACATCTGCGTTGGAGACGGCATTGACGCAATATCGCTTTGTTCGCACCCCGACACTCGACGTCGGCTACCTGGAATGGAACCCACGCGGCACGCGCACCGTGATACTCGTTCACGGATGGCCGGACGGCCCCGCCACATGGACCGACGTTGCCGGCGCACTCGCCGCGCAAGGCTATCGCGTTCTGGCGCCAGCACTGCGCGGCTTCGCCCCCACTGCATTCCGGGATACCCACACCCCGCGCAGCGGCCAGCTCTCGGCGCTCGGGCGCGATCTGCTGACGTTCATCGAAGTGCTCGGCATTCAGGCGCCGGCGCTCGTCGGCCACGATTGGGGCGCGCGGGCCGTCGCGAACGCGTGCGGACTGCGCACGGGGGTTGCCACCCATCTGGTGATGATGTCGGTAGGCTACGGCACGAATGACCCGCATCAATCCCTGTCGCTGGATCAGACGCGCAGCTACTGGTACCACTGGTTCATGGCGACGCCTCGCGGCGAACACGCCGTGCGTTACGAGCGTCATGCCTTCACTCGCCATATGTGGGAAACCTGGTCGCCACCCAACGGGCGCAAGGACGCGTGGTTCGAAAGCGTGTGCGACGGCTTCGACGGACCGGACTGGGCCGACGTCGTATTGCATTCGTACCGGCATCGCTGGGGTTTCGTCGCAGGAGATCCGGCCTACGACGCCGACGAATTGCAACTGAACCCGGTGCCGATCCTCTTCGTACCGACATTGGTCCTCCACGGCACCGAGGACACCTGCAACCATCCGCAAAGCTCTGCCGACAAGGAGCGCTTCTTTTCCGGCCCCTACGAACGTGTTCTGATCGACGGTGTCGGGCACTTCCCGCAGCGGGAGGCCCCGCAGACGGTTGCGCACCGGATTCTGACATTTCTGACGCGCACCTGAGCACGCGGCGGCGAACGGCGTGAAGCGAAGGCGCAAGGAAAATCCTCACGCCTTCGCTGCACAAGCCCCGGAAACGATTCGCCGGAGGCTTCACGTCAGGTTGAGCGCCTCATCCCGGGCGGTGCGTCGGTTTCCGGGGCCATTCGACGTTCGGCGCACGAATCACGCCTGATCGCAGCCGTCGAACGTATCGCGATAGGCGAACAGGCTCGGCGTGCCGCCGGTGGCGACGAACAGGATGTCGGAATTCGGCGGCAACCGGTCGTTGGCGAGATCGCCGAGCAGCCCGGAGAATGCCTTGCCCGAGTAGACGGGATCGAGCAGGATGCCCTCGCTTCGCGCCAGCAACCGCACCGCATCGACCATCGCCGGCGTGGGCAGACCGTACGCCTGCCCTCGGTAGTCGCCTTGCACCACGATGTCGACGTCTTCCTTCAGGTCCGAGGCGTCTGCGTCCAGCAGCGCCAACGTCTCCCTGACCAGATTGACGGTGTTGACGTACGTCGTCTCGCGATCGGACAGTACGGAATAGGCGCGCACAATGCCGCCGCGCCCCGCCGCCCGCGCAAAGCCGGCGACCAGACCGGCTTGTGTCCCATGACTGCCGTTCGGCACGACCACGTGGCGAAACACGACGCCATGAGCGGCCTCATAGTCGAGAATCTCCTGCGCGCACTTCACATACCCGAGCGCACCGAGCGCAGACGACCCGCCGGCGGGGATCACCATCGGGCGATGCCCGCGAGCCCTCAACGCTTCGGCGCGCGCGGCGGCGACACTTCTCGCGTCACTGCCCGGCGACAAGAATGTGAGCTTCGCGCCAAACAGCCGGTCCAGCATGACATTGCCGCCCTCCCGATACTCGGCATCATGCCTGGGCACCATATCGGCGAGCACCAGTTCGCACGTCAAGCCCAGGTTTGCGCAGGCGGCCGCCGTCAGTCGCGCGTGGTTCGACTGAATCCCGCCCAACGTGATGACGGTATCGACACGCTCGGCGAGCGCATACCCCAGCAAGAATTCGAGCTTACGCAGCTTGTTACCGCCGCCCCCCACCTCTCCGAGATCGTCGCGCTTCACGAAAAGACGAATGCCTCGCGTCTGCGCCCCACTCAAAGACTCGAGCCGCGTCAGGCGCGCGATCGGGGTGGGCTGCTGCATCAGGGCAACGCGCGCATGGCGCTCGAATGCCGATTTCAGTACAGAAGTCATGGAGGTTCCTTGCATGGCGTCAAATGCCGGTGCGTTAGTCGTGGAATTACGGTTGAAGAAAGTACTGAAGAATGCGCTGACGCTCCTGTGACGAAACGTCGGCCACGGCACCGGCATGCGCCGCTGCCGAACTTGCGGGCGGGGAGGGTTGCGCCAACGGCGCCGAGGCGACGCTGCCGGTACGCTCGACATCACCGTTCTGCGTCAGTCGCTCGACAAAGCCATGACCGGGGGTGTGGGCCTTGTCGTAAGGAATGTCGTCGACGTCGACGATATCGTCCGGCGGCGTGAGTTCCGCCTCGGGCACACCGCTGAGCGCCTTTCCCATGAAATGAATCCACATGGGCAACGCCGTTTTCGAAGCCCATTCACCCGGCCCCAGCGATCTGGGTGCATCGAACCCCATCCATGCAACCGTCGCGATCGTCTTTTGATACCCCGCGAACCAACCGTCCCGATAGTCGTTGGTAGTGCCGGTCTTGCCGCCGATGTCCTGGCGCTTGAGGGATCGGGTTGCCGATGCTGTCCCCCGCTGCGCCACCTCGCGCAGCATGCCGGACATCAGGTAACTGACGCTCGGGTCGATCACCCGCGCCCGCTGCGGCTTGGCGCGAAAGCGTTCGGCGCCGCTCGCGTCGACGATCCGCGCGATGAGGTAGGGCGACACGCGGTATCCGCCGTTGGCGAACACGGCATACCCCACCGCCATCTCCAGCGGCGTGACAGCGCCCGCGCCGAGCGCCATGGGCAAATTGGCGGGAATCATCGCGTCCCGGAAGCCGAAATTGCGCACGATGAACGCTTGGGCGCGCTGTAGCCCGACGGCCTGAGCCAGCCGAACAGCGACGAAATTGCGAGAGCGCGCCAACGCGGTACTCAGCGTGATTTCGCCGAGCGCCCTGCCGTCCGCTCTCGGACGCCACACGGGCGCCCCCGGCGCGGGCGTGACCTCGATCGGCAAGTCGAAGACCGCCGTGGTGGGGCCGTAGCCGTCAGCCAGTGCAGCGGCGTAGAGAAACGGTTTGAACGCGGACCCCGGCTGACGCGAAGCCTGAATCACCCGGTTGAAATGCTGCCCCGACACACCGTTATCGCCCACCATGGCAAGAATGGCGCCGTCATCCGGCGCGATGGCGATCAGCGATGCCTGCACGGCCGGCAGACTCACCAGTTTGCGCGCCCCGTTCGGCAGACGTCGTATGCGAACGATGTCGCCGACTTCGATCGGTCGGGCCCGAACACGCGATCGTGCCAGCGCGCGCTGGCGCCCCACGCCGGGCAGCGCAACGGACACCTTCTCCCCGCTGGCCAGATACGCCGACACATTGACCGCGCCTACCGCGCCGACGACAGCAACGTCGGTATCGGCAAAATCCGGTCGAGACTCAAGAAAAGACGCGAGTTTGGGTGTGATTCCCCGCCCGGCATCGAATGTCGCCATCAGCGCCTGCGGCAACTTCGCTTCCGGGCCCGCATAAGCTTGCCGATCCTGATACGCGTCGACACTGGCCTGTACGGCGTCCGCCGCGGCGCGTTGCTTGTCCGACACGATCGTGGTCCACACGCGCAATCCCGACTCGTACGCCTCGTCGCCAAACTCGTTGACGATGAGCTGACGCACCGTTTCACTCACCGACGACGCCGGCACGCTCGGCTCCGAGCGCTGCGGCGCGGAGAAGACGGGCGCGTGGACGGCACGAAGGTAGTCGTCATGCGAGATGAACCCGGCGCTTTGCATCCGGTTCAACACCACCACTTGCCGCTCGCGGGCGCCACCGGGGTTCACGATCGGGTTGTAGGTCGCCGGCGCTTTCGGCAGCCCGGCGAGCATGGCGCATTCGTCGAGCGTCAATTCGTCGACGGTTTTCGCGTAATAGACCTTGGCTGCGGCGCCAAATCCGTAAGCCCGCTCTCCCAGATAGATCTGGTTCATGTAGAGCGTGAGAATTTGCGGCTTGGAGAGCGCCCTCTCGATCTTCAGCGCAAGCAAAATCTCGTAGAGCTTGCGTGCGTACGTCTTTTGCCGGGTCAGAAAAAAGTTGCGTGCAAGCTGCATCGTGATGGTGCTGCCGCCCTGCGATTTTTCGCCACGAAACACGTTGACGAGCGTCGCCCGGACCAGACCGGGCAGATCGATGCCGTCGTGCTCGAAAAAGTGAACGTCCTCGGTAGCCAGCAACGCATTGCGCAGGCACGCGGGAATTTCGTCGTACTTGAGCGGCCGGCGCTTCTCGATACCGTACTCGGCAAGCAATGCGTTATCGGCCGAATAAATGCGCAACGGCTCCGTCGGTCGATAGTCGGCAAGCGATGCGACGTTCGGCATCTCCGGATACACGACGATCACGACGTAAGCGGCAATCGCGCTCATCGCCGTGACACCTGCCACCGTGAGCATCAGCAAGAGGCGCACCCAGCGCCGGCCTTTCCAGGAGGGTGCGGGAGAGGGGGAATCGGATTGCGGAGCGGGCCCCGGTTCGCGTCGGGGTCGCCGAAAAAACTTGTCCAACATGCGCAAGCTGTTCCATCATGAGTCATTCATTTCCGAAAACAAGACTTATGCGAGCGTCCGGTGCAGACAGACCTTCGATATGCCGAGATTTCCGATACATTCGGCAAATAGTCTAGAAATCCCGCCAACCCAACAAGCGATGATTTCTAATCCTTGAATTAGATGAACTAATGCGAAACATGGTCGACGCTTCTCTGCTCGGCGCGCTGCGCTCATTCACGATGGCCGCCAGACTGCTCAGCTTCACGCGTGCAGCGGAGGCGCTCAGCCTCACGCAAAGCGCCATCAGTCAACAAGTGCGTCTGCTGGAACGCCGCCTCGGGTACCCGCTATTCGTGCGCGGGCATCGCAGCCTGACGCTGACCGCCGAGGGCGCAATGCTTCTGGAGGGCGCGCAGCGGGCGTTCGAGGAAATCGAATCGACGCTGGCGCGAATTTCGGACTCGGGCGAACCCGTCAAGGTGGGGTGCTGCCCCTCCTTTGCGATGCACTGGCTGGTATCGCGGCTGTCTCAGTATCACCACCATTACGAGCGCAATCCGGTGCAACTCATGGCGGAGTTCGCGGCGCTTGGCGTGGCAACCAACGATGCGACACAAGTCGATGCGGCAGTTCGCTACTGCGAAGACGAGCCCACCGGCGCGGGGCGCAGCACGGCGCTGTTCGACGAATGGCTGATTCCCGTGGCCAGCCCCGCTTACATCGAACGGCATCCCAAGCTTGCCGAAGGCAAGCTCGATGCATCGTGCGTCCTTCTGCACGACGCCTTCGCGTGGCCTCAGGCCGAGACGTTTGCCGAGTGGCGCGTGTGGATCCGGGCCATCAGACCGGCGTGGGTTAGGCATGTCGACGGACCGCGGTTCAATATCGCCAGCATGGCCTACGGCGCTGCCCTCAATCATCAGGGCATCGCGATCGGTCGGGCCTCGATGTTGATGGAGGAATTGGCGGACGGCCGCCTAGTGCCCGTGCTGCCGGTCGCGGTACGCTCTCCGGCGGCGTATTGGGTCGTCGCCAAACGCCCCGAAGCCCCCGCGACGGGCGCCTTCGAGGCCTGGCTGATCGGCCAGAGCGAGCAGTTCGTCCGCCGGCGGGCCACCGAACTGACCCGGATGCGCATCGATCTCGTCGACACGCCCGATTAGGATCGGGGGCATCGGGGGTATCGGGGGTATCGGGCAAACCTTACTTGTCGGGCCTCACGCCGAGCACATGAAGTGTCTGCTCGGCGATCTCGGCAAATACCGGTCCGGCGACAGGGCCACCGTAGTATGAGACCTTCGTGGGCGTATCGATCATCACGGCAACCACCAGACACGGCGCGGACATCGGCGCAACGCCCACGAAAACCCCGCGGTACTTCCCACGCTCGTATCCCCGGCCCACGCTCTTACGCGCGGTACCGGTCTTTGCGCCCACGCGATAATCCGGCAATCGCGCCATCGTGGCCGTGCCGCCGGGCGCGACCGTCTGTTCGAGCATGTCGAGCACGCTGTTTGCGACGCTTTCCGGAACCACCCGCTGGCTGGCCGCCGGGTCCATCGCCGGGTTCATCGCAAGGTTCGGCTGCGCGTTCGACGCCGAGGCGGTCGTCGAGTCAGCACCGCGATCGACGAGCCGCAGCGGCACACGAACGCCCTTGTTGGCCAGCACCGCATAGGCATCGGCGAGCTGCGCAAGGGAGACCGACAAACCATAGCCGTACGACATCGTGGCCTGCTCGACCGGCCCCCATTTCCCTGGCGGGCGCAACGTTCCGGCGACCGTGCCGGGAAATCCCTTCACCGGCGCTTGTCCCAGCCCGAAGCGAGCGAAATTTTCGTACATCGCTCTGGCGTCGAGCATGCTGGAAATCTGCACCATGCCGATATTGCTCGACTTCGAGATGATCTGTGCGGTGGTGAGATCGCCATGATTCGACGTGTCGCGGATCTCGCTGCCGTGAAACCTGATGACGCCCGGGCTCGTATGAAAAACGGTATCGGGTCGAATCAGCTTGCGGGACAGCGCCAGCGCCACCGTCAGGGGCTTGATCGTCGAGCCCGGCTCGAAAGCATCGGTCAATGCGCGATTTCGCACCGGCACCCGTTCGGCGCTTGCGCCAACGTTCGGATCGTAGGCCGGCACATTGGCCAGCGCGAGGATATCGCCGCTGCGCGGATCCACGACAATGGCCGCGCCGGCTTCGGCCCCCGTGCGCGCTACGCCCTTTGCCAGCGCATCGAAGGCGATTCGTTGAATCTGGCGATCGATGGTCAGCACGAGATCGGGCGATATCTCGGCGCGCTTCGTTTGCGTCGGCTTATCGATAACGCGTCCCAACCGATCGACGATCACCTTGCGCTGGCCCGATTGTCCGTTCAGTTGACGGTTGAGCGACAACTCCAGCCCTTCGCGCCCGTCGCCGTCGCGCCCCGTAATGCCGACGATCTGCGCCGTCGCCGCTCCCTCCGGAAAGAAACGGCGCTCCGTGCGTGTTGCATGGACACCGGGAATCCCTTGCGCGAGCAGGGCGTCAGCGACCGGAATCTGAACGGTGGGCTTGAGATACCGGAAGCGATTAGGGGCCTGCGCCAGCGCGGCGACCGCCGCGAACGGCAGATCGAGCGCTGCCGCAATTTCCTGAATCTGATCACGCGTTGCCTGACGGAAATGCGCGGGATCGGCCCACAGGTCGTCCACCGGTTCGCTGATCGCGAGCACGTTGCCACGTCGGTCGAGAATGCGGGCGCGTTGCGGTGTGAACGTCACCACACGTTCGTATCGGCGCTCGCCCTGCGCTTCGTAAAACTGACGGTTGATGACCTGAACCCACAGCGCCCGGGCGATCAGCACCAGAAATGCCATCGTGATGCAAAACACGACACATTTGGAGCGCCACTCCGGCAGGTCCCTCCGATGACTGACATGGGTGTTGAACGAGATGAGCTTCCTTGGCATGGTGAGTCGTGACGTGGCGAAAACCTTGCACGCAAAGATCGTTGCGGCCGGCCAAGTTATCGCCGTCGGCGCCCTCGTTCAATCGACGATTTCTTATCCCTCCATTAGCAGGCGTCGTCCGACACGCCGGAACGCCGGTGTCGCGGGGGCACACGCGTCCAAACGCATGCCCCCCATGCGACATCACGCCACATCGCGCCACATCACGCCACATCACGCTCAGAAGCAGGTTTGCACGATGTCCTGAATGACGTAGTCGTCATCGACAACGTAGATCGCCTGCCACTTGTCGAACGTCGTGCACGGGTGCGAGACCCCGAAGCCGACACGATCCCCGACCTGCACGCCGTGCCCGGGCGGAACCCTCAGATGCGCATGCTGATCGCTGGTGGCGACAATCTCAGCGCCTGCCGGGAAGGGCCTGATTCGGTTGTCGGCGCCGATGACGAACCGCGCGGTCGGAGGGCCGGCGTCCGTGCCGAAATCACGCTTGCCCGCGTTGACGATCACCCAGCCGGGTTCCGGTGCCGACAGCACTTGCCCCCATACCTCCAGCGCCGGTTCCAGCGTGCCGGGAATGCATGGGGCCAGCGGGTCTCTCTCGCGCAAATGCTGATATAAGGCCTCGTACATGCCGACGTCGTGAGAAAGGAAGCAACCGCTGCGCGTCACGACCCGCGTCGGGCGAGACAGCTCGGTGTCTCGCAGTATTCGGATGACCACGTCGTAGAACGCCGATCCGCCGGCGCTCAGGACGACTTCCGCGCCGGCGAAGAGCGACTTGCGGTCGCATCGTTTGGCGATACGTCGAATGCGCTCGACAAAAGCGGTGACGTCGCTCAGGCGCTGCGCCGGCGTCGCCCCCGGGATCAGCCCTTCGAATCCTGCGACGCCTGCGAGCGTCAGACATCCCCCCGTGTCCTGCACGGCGCGCGCGATGTTGATCGCATCGCCGTCGTCGCGACAGCCGGTCCGCCCCCCGGCATAGCCGAGTTCCAGCAGCACTTTCAAAGGACGGTCGAGGGGCTGGCGCTGTGCGGCGCGCGACAGGACCTCCACCGACGCCATCGAATCGACGTAGCAATAGAAGTCGAATGACGGGTCGCTGCGAAGCGCGTCGAGATACCAATCCGCTTCGTACTCGCTGCCGACCACGTTGGCGAGAATGATGCGGGACACCCCGTGCGCGCGCGCGGCCCTCACCTGATGCCAGGTGGCGAGCGTCAGCCCCCATGTTGCGCCGTGATCGAGGTATTCGAACAGCTCCGGACTCATCGATGTCTTACCATGCGGCGCCAGGCTGGCGCCGGTGATCTCGACGTACTGCCGCATCCATGCGCGGTTCTTTTCCAGCACGCTTTGCTTGAGCACCGCGACCGGATAGGCCGCATAGGCGCTCACGGCAGAGCGGGACAGCGAGGCGAGCCGCTCGCGAGGCACGTCGATCAGCGCGTCCGGAACGCCCTTGCTGTACGGCGAGAGTCGCAGGGGAATTTCGCTGTTTCGATTCAACATATCCGGCTTGCCTCCGTGAAGACATTCGACGACGCGCGCAAGGCAGCGGCCCACAATGCGTACCGGTTCATTCCATGGCCTCGATAGCGTCGAGCGTGGCCGGGGCGCGCTTGGGTCTCGCAAACGCATACACGACGTTGAGCAGCACCGCCCACGCGAGGCCGATCAGAATGGCCGGTCGCGTTTCGTCGAAGAAGAGCATCAGGGCCGCAATGCCGAGAATCAGCGCCAGGGCGATGTAAGTAACGAACGGCGCCCCCTTGAGCAGGGTGTCTTGCGCGGAGATCGTGACTTGCTTGCGAAACTGGATGTGCGACACAAGGATGGATGTCCAGGTGAAAATGCCGGCAAACGCGGCCACGGCGGTCAACGCCACGAAGAGGCCTTTCGGCGCGAAGTAGTTGAGCGCCACCCCGAACAATGCGATCCCCACGCAAAAGGCGATCGCGTAGATCGGCAAGCCGCGACGATTCAGTTGCTTCAGACGTTGCGGGGCCTGCCCCTGTTGCGAGAGGTTGAACAGCATCCGGGCGGTGCCGAAGATGCCGGTGTTGCAGGCGGAAAGTGTGGCGGTGAGCACCACGAAATTGAGAATGCCCGCCGCTTTATGAATGCCCAGTTTTTCGAACGTCATGACGAACGGGCTGCCCGACACGCCGATCTCGTTCCACGGATAGATCGACAATACGACGAACAGCGCGCCGACGTAGAAGATCGCGATGCGCCAGAACACGCTGCTCACGGCACGCTTGATCGTCTGCTTGGGGTTGCGGGCCTCGCCCGCTGTCAGCCCCAGCATTTCAATGCCGATGTAGGAGAAGATGACGAGCGGCAAGACCGACAGCACGCCCGACACGCCGTTCGGGGCAAAGCCGCCATGACGCCACAGATTGGCGATCCCGGTGGGCACACCGCCGTTGCCGATACCGAATGAGATGATGCCGAGTCCGGAGACGATGAGCACGACAATGGTGATCACTTTGATCGAGGCGAACCAGAACTCAAGCTCCCCGAAGGCCCGCACGGCGATCAGATTCAGCGCGGTCATCGAAAACAGCGACGCCAGCGCCCAGATCCACGAGGGCACCTCGGGGAACCAGTAGTGCATATAGATGGCGGCGGCCGTGACCTCCGCCATGATGCTGATAATCCAATAGAACCAATACGTCCAGCCGGTCAGAAATCCCGCACGGTGGCCGACATAGTTATAGGCGTACCGCGAGAACGAGCCGGCTACGGGGTCGTGGATCGCCATTTCTCCCAAGGCGCGCATGACGACGTAGGCGAGCAATCCGCACACGCCGTATGCCACGAGGATCGCCGGTCCGGCGGACTTGATCGCCGTGGCCGAGCCGAGGAACAAACCGACGCCGATGGCAGCGCCCAGCGCCATCAGGTTCATCTGACGCTCGCTCAGACCGCGTCGTAGCGAATCAGCTTCCGAATGATTTGACATGCGTTGTCTCCTACCCTCACTGACGGGGTATGTCGTTGAATAATTATTGGGTTGACTGGCCCGGACATGCAGGCCGGTGGGGGTGCGTTGCCGCCGTTGCCCGGCGGAGGTGGCTTACCAGTTCGTCGAGATGTACTTCGCCTCGAGGAATTCGAGCATGCCGTGGTGCGCGCCCTCGCGCCCGAGGCCGCTTTGCTTGACACCGCCGAACGGGGCGGCGGGATCGGAGACGATTCCGCGGTTCAGGCCGATCATGCCGCTCTCGAGCCTGTCGGCCACACGCATGCCGCGCGACAGATCCTTCGTGAAGACATACGCCATCAACCCGTATTCGGTGTCGTTGGCCATCTCGACGGCTTCGTCTTCCGTATCGAACACCACGATCGGCGCGACCGGACCGAAGATCTCGTCGCGCAACAGATCGGCATTCGGCGGAACATCGGTCAGCACGGTGGGCGCGAAGAAATGGCCTGTGCGTTCAACCCGATGACCGCCAACGAGAACGCGAGCGCCCTTGGCACAGGCGTCCGCCACGAGCGACTGCACCTTGGAGACGGCGCCGGCGTTGACCAGCGGGCCGAGTTGCGTGGTCGCGTTCACACCGTCGCCGACCACCAACGCGCCCATGCGCTGCGCCAGTCGTTTGGAGAACGTCTCGGCAATGCCTCGCTGGACGTAGAAACGGTTCGCCGCGGTACACGCTTCGCCACCGTTACGCATCTTCGCCACCATGGCGCCTTCGATGGCGACGTCGATGTCCGCATCGTCGAACACGAGGAACGGCGCATTGCCACCCAGTTCCATCGAGCAGTTGATGACGGCATCGGCCGCCTTTCGCAACAGAATGCGGCCGACCTCGGTCGAGCCCGTGAACGACAGCTTGCGCACACGCGGGTCGTCGAGTATCACATTGCAGACCTTGCCTGCCGTGGACGTCGTCACGACATTGACGACCCCCGCCGGCACCCCCGCCTCGACCAGCAAGGCGGCGATGTAGTAAGCCGTGAGCGGCGTTTCCGTCGCGGGCTTGAGAATGCAGGTACACCCGGCGGCGAGCGCCGGCGCGATCTTGCGCGTGGCCATCGCGGCCGGGAAATTCCATGGCGTCACCAACAAGGCGATGCCGATGGGCTGATATTGCACGATGGTCTTGGCCGCCCCGCTGGGCGACGTGCTGATATCGCCGTTGATTCGGACAGCCTCTTCCGAGAACCAGCGGAAAAACTCCGCCGCATAGGCGACCTCGCCCTTAGCGTCCGCAAGCGACTTCCCGTTCTCGCGCGAAATCAGCTGCGCGATGTTGTCGGCCTCGCGCACCATCAGCTCGAAGCAGTTGCGAAGAATCTCGCTGCGCCGGCGCGCCGGCGTCGCCGCCCAGGCGCGCGACGCCGAAGCCGCAGCATCGACAGCGCGCTTCGCGTCGTCGACGCTCCCGTCGGCGACGCGTCCCACGATCGCCTCCGTGGACGGATCGAAGACGTCGATCCAGCGAGTGTCGGCATCGGCGGTGAATTCACCGTCGATGAAAAGGCCGTATTGCATGAGGCCGTTTGGTTCGTGATTCATTTGATACGTCTCCGGCAGTGTCAGAGGAGGGTTAAATCGCGATGGCTTCGCCGCGGAATGCCGCGACAACGAGGGTCTGGAGGGCGTCCGGGTCGAGCTTTCTGGGGTTGTTGTCGATGAGTCGCGTCGATAGCAGCGACTGTTTGGCGATCCACGCCAACTGGTCTTCCTGTACGCCGAGGTCGGCGAGCGTCGCCGGAATGCCGATCGTTGTGAGGAGCGCCCTGGTCTTGTCGATGACGCACCGCGCCGTGGCCTGCTCATCGTCCCGGGCGCAGCCGGTCACATGGGCAATCCGTGCCAATTCCTGCGCGCAATGGCGCGCGTTGAAGGCCATCACGTAAGGCAACATCGTCGCAACGCCCAGGCCGTGGGCAGTGTGCGTGAGCGCGCCCACCGGATACTGGATGGCATGGGCGGCCGCCGTACCCGCCGTGGAAAACGCCAGCCCGGCCGAGAGCGAGGCGAACATCATCATGCTGCGCGCTTCCCAATTCTGGCCGTCGGCCACCGCAGTGGGCAGATAGCGGAAGATCGCCTCGATCGCTGCGAGCGCGTGTGTGTCGCTCAGACAGTTCTTGCCGACAAAAACACGCGTGAGCGCGATATCGGATGCCGCCGGACGGCGCACGGCCATGAAGCTTTCGACGGCATGCGTCAGCGCGTCGGCGCCCGACACGGCAGTCAATCCCGGCGGACACGTCAGCGTGAGTTCCGGGTCGCAGATCGCGATGCGGGGAATCAGGAACGGGGAAGAAATGCCGACCTTCATGTCGCGAGCGCTGTCCGCAAGCACGGCGACCGGGGTGACTTCAGAGCCCGTGCCCGATGTCGTCGGGATCGCGATCACGGGCAGGATGGGGCCGGGTACCTTGAGTTCGCCGTAAAACGCATCGAGCGACAGGTTCGGGTATGTCAGCGCCAGCGACACCAGCTTGGCCATATCGAGGCAACTGCCGCCACCGATGCCGATCACCATATCGGGCAGATGCGCGCGGTGTCGCTCGACGCACGCGTGAATGTTGTCCAGCGGCAGCTCCGCTTGCGTGCCGTCGAATACTTCCGTAGCAACGCCGCTCGCCCGCAGGTGCGCCAGCATCTCCTGCATGTCGGGCGATGCGGCAAAGCGCGTATCGGTACAGATCAATGCGCGCTTGCCGAAGGGGCTGGCGAGCGCGCCGATCGCGTGACGTTGGCCTTCGCCGAACAATACGGTGCCCGGCGCGCGTTGCACGCCAAAGAGTTGAGTCATGGCTGATCCTTTGTCGTCTATGTCAGGAGGCTTGGGTGTCGGAGGACGCCAGCGCGACGATGCGCGCCCAAACGTCACCGGGCAACGCGACACCTCGTGCGAGAGAGGCGCGACGCGCTTGCTGCGCCCGATCGCCCGGCACGACGACCGGGCAATCCGGATTCCTCGGCGGGCAATTTCGCAAGGCGTCGAGATACGCGCTCACTCGGCGGGCGACGCCTTCGGAGGCGGGCTCGACGATGATGAAGACATCCCCCTTGTTGCAGACGCGATCCGAGTCGAGCGTGCCCGCCACATCCTTGCCCAACGCCGTGTCGGTGAGGCTCGCGACCAGGACTTCGAACGCAAGGCCGAGGGCATAACCCTTCGCGTCGCCAAATGGGGCAAGCGCACCTTGCCGGGCCGCCGCCGCATCTGTCGTCGCCTCCCCGTCGGCGTCGAGCGCCCAGCCGGGCGTCAGCGCTTCACCGCGATTGGCGTAATCGTGGATTTGCCCCATGGAAACGAGGCTCGTTGCCATGTCCAGGACAAATGGATGCGGGGACGCCGGGACGCCGATCGCGATCGGGTTGGTCCCGATCAGGGCGCTTCGCCCGCCCCAAGGATGCACCAACGCTTCGCTGGTCGTGAGTGCAATCAGAATTTGCCCACGTTGGGCCATGCGCTCGGCGTAAAGCGCCAACATGCCGAGGTGATTGCACCGGCGAACGGTGGCCACCGATACGCCAGCCGTTCGGGCACGCTCCGAAATTTGCGTCAACGCATGGAAGGCGACCACTGGCCCTAACCCGTTTTCTCCATCCACATCGAGCAGGGCCGTTCCCCGCCAACGCCCCTGCCCCCGGGTGATAGGGTCGGCGACCCCGTTGCGAATACGCTCGATCACCCGTGGCAATCGCTGCAAACCATGCGAGGGTCGCCCCCGCAGTTCCGCCTCCAGCAGCAGTTCGACCTGAATTTCGGCGTGAGGCTCCGGCACGCCGGCGCGGGCGAGCGCCCGCAGGCTCATGTCACGCGCAACATCCGCCGTGACCCATTCAACATCCATGATGCGTCTCCACTTTATTCTCCAAAATCGTATCCGATACGATGCACGATTTGATTTATCGTAGTAGCGGGGTATCATGGCGTCAAGAACAATCTTGAGCTTGTTATGGAACACCCTAACGTCACGAGAGCATTGGAAGGCGAGCCGGAGCGTGAACTGACGCGTCAGCCCCTGGGCAATCAGGTCTATGAAGCCCTGCTGAGTCGTTTGATTTCGTTGAAGTTACCGCCGGGTGCGAGAATCTCGATCGACGCCCTGGCGCGCGAGTTGAACGTCTCGCAGACGCCGATCCGGGCGGCATTGATCCGGCTGGAGGCGGAGGGACTGGTCGCCAAGACCCACAACATCGGCTTCAGCGCGGCGCCGATGCCCACGCGGCAGCGCTTCGAGGAGATTTACGACCTTCGCCTGTTACTGGAACCGTACATGGCGGGCCGGGCCGCGCAGCAGATGACGACCGCCCAAAAGGATGCGTTGCTGGCGATCGAGCGTCAGATGACGTCGCTGGATTGTGACGACGCGAAAGTCGCCTACGGGCGATTCGCCGTCGCGGACGCCGAGTTTCATGCATGGATTTCCGAGTACGGCCACAATGCGCTCGCCGCGGAAACGCTTGCCCGCCTGCATTCGCACATGCATCTGTTCCGTCTGCGCTTTCACTCTCAGGTCACGGAAGAGGCGATCGGCGAGCATCGTGCGATCCTGGACGCCTTGTTAGGCGGCGATGCCGAGCGTGCGGCGCAGGCCATGCGAACGCACATTCTGCGCTCGAGAGAACGGCTCTCGCCGTTCTTCGGCGAGTAAGCCTCGCCGACCGATCATGCGCGCCGAGGGAACGCTTAAACATCACGTTGCGAAGTCGTCGCCGCGCATCAATGAATGTAGAGTACCGGCGTAACGCATCTATGCCCCCGCTGCGGGCAAACATACATCATCAGACATCCATGGCAAATCGATGAAAACTTTGTTGTTCTGTACCAGTTATATGTCGGACGCTAACGCTTGGCAGGTTCGATATAAACGTTGGCTGGATTACTACACGAAAGGTCCGATCCATGCGACCCACACGGTCCTCATCGACGACGGCTCCCCGTACCTCCCTCCCGTCGACGAACTCGCCTGCGCGCCCTTCGAGCAAGGTCTGTCGAGCACCGGTCAGCAAGCCTGCCTGCTGCGTTTCGAGAAGAATCTCGGTCGGCAGAGCATGCACAGCTATCCCGGTTGGTGGCGAAGCTTTCTGAGTTCCGTGAAGCTCGCGAGAGAAATCGATGCGGACAAGATCGTGCACATCGAATCCGACGCGTATATCCTCACGCCTCGGCTCGCGGACTTCATCAATGAAGTGGACGCCGGATGGCACGTGCTGTGGGCGATGCGCTACGGCATGCCCGAAACGGCGATTCAAGTGATCGGCAAGGACCAGTTCGACGCGATGGAGAACTTCGGCGCAACGCACCCGGACTTTCTGTTCCCCGATATTGCCGAACGCCTCTTGCCCTTTACGTCGGTCAATCGAGCCTTCAAAGGGGATCGTTACAGCGAGTTCAAGCGCAACCGGGGCATCTTCCGGTCAAGGAAATTCAATTTCCTGCCCATTTTCAAACTCGGATTTTTCTGGGAACCGATTCCCCAGGATGCGGACTTCGCCACGCAGGTCGTGTCCCGGCAAACCGTTGCATTCCAACGCGCCCGACAGCAGACGTGAGCCCTTCGGGGCAGGTGGCGATCCTGGCAGACCGCCACCGCACTCCGAAACCATGACGTTCGCGCCGGCAGTTCCGCCCTGATCCGCTCAGCAGCGCTAAACGAGCTGAGGACGCCGGGCAAACCCCGTGAGCTTGAGGAACTCAGCGCCCGTCGACTTTGCGCGACGTCACTGCCACCGTGGTCGGCGAATCGGCCAACGAGACGAACTTCCGGGTGGCGCCGTCGAGCGCTTCGATACCCCCGGTTTCGATGTCGTAAACCCAGCCGTGCAGATTCATGCGCCCTTGTTCGAGCGCAAGCGCTACCGAGGGGTGGGTTCGCAGATTGGCCAACTGGGCAATTACGTTCTCCCGCACCAACCCGTCGAGCTTCGCGTGGGGCGTCTCGAACGAATGGGCCGCATTGATCACTTTCGCGGCGTCGGCATGGCGCAGCCAGTTGGCGACCGCCGGCATATGGTCCAGACAGGTGCAGCGCGAAATAGCCCCCATCGCGCCGCAGTCCGAGTGACCGCAGATCACGATGTCCTTCACACCCAGCACCGCTACCGCGTACTCCACCGTCGCGGAAACGCCGCCCGGCTCGGGCCCGTACGACGGCACGATGTTGCCGGCGTTACGTATGACGAAAAGCTCACCGGGTTCACGCTGCGTCAGCAGCTCCGGAACGACGCGGCTGTCCGAGCATGTCACGAACAGTGCTTTCGGATTTTGACTAGTGGCGAGCTGCTTGAACAGTTCGGCACGCTGAGGATAGGCTTCGCGCTGAAACCGCAGGAAGCCGTCGATGATGTCACGCATAGCGAATCTCTGAGTTAAGACCCCGGCACGGGCGCGGCCAACTGCGCGAAGCGATGAGCGGCCTGCCGCCGGTCGCCCATTATCGCCTATCTCCGCGTCGGCCGACATGGCGAGCGCCGCCCGAAAGCGACTTGCGCCATGCCACGCCACGGGCGCGCGACTCGATTTCACCACGACCGGCATCCTTCACCGGCCCCACCGCCTCCTGGGGCATCATGGGGCCTCAGGAGGCCTCAGCCTCATCGGGCCTCATGGCTCCTTATGGCGTCTCGTGCCGCATCGCCGCCGCCGCAAGTGACGACGCCACCGCCGGCGCGGCCTCCTTACGCTCGCTATATCGGTCCGTCAGGTATTCCGTCCGATCTCTGACCAGCAGCGTGAACTTGTAAAGTTCTTCCATGACGTCGACCACCCGGTCGTAGTAGGACGACGGCTTCATACGCCCGTCGGCATCGAACGCCTGATATGCCTTGGCGACCGACGACTGGTTCGGGATCGTCACCATCCGCATCCATCGTCCCAGCACGCGAAGCGCGTTCACCGAGTTGAACGACTGCGAGCCTCCGCAGACTTGCATGACGGCAAGCGTGCGCCCCTGTGTGGGACGGATGCCGCCCATCTCCAGCGGCAGCCAGTCGATCTGGTTCTTGAAGACCGCCGTCAACGTGCCGTGACGCTCCGGGCTGCACCAAACCTGCCCCTCCGACCACTCGGAGAGCTTGCGCAACTCCACCACCTTCGGATGGTCCGCCGGCACACTGTCCGCCAGTGGCAAACCTTCGGGATCGAAGACGCGCGTCTGCGCACCGAAGCGACGGAGAATGCGCTCGGCTTCGAGTACCAGCAGTCGGCTATACGAAGTCGCTCTCAACGACCCGTAAAGCAGCAAAATACGCGGCGCGTGCGTGCTGACGCTCACCGGATCCAGCCGGGCGAGGTCTGGAATATCGAACACGGATTCCGTCACGTTCGGCAGGTCGACCATCACGAGACCCTCCGGCCGTGCGCATCGACAACCTGCTCGCCGTCCTCTTTGGTGAACGCCCCCTTCTGCGGCGACGGCAGAATTTCGAGCACGACTTCGGAGGGACGGCACAGCCGCACCCCCAGTTCGGTCGTCACAAACGGACGATTGATGAGAATGGGATGCGCGAGCATGGCGTCGAGCAACGCGTCGTCGGACAGCGACGAATCCCCCAACCCCAACTCGGCGTACGGCGTACCCTTCTCCCGGATCGCCTCGCGCACCGAAAGCCCTGCGTCGCGAATCATCGCTTGCAGCGCCCGACGCTCCGGTGGCGCACTCAGATACTCGATGACGATGGGCTCGATGCCCGCGTTGCGAATCATCGCCAGCGTGTTACGCGACGTGCCGCAGGATGGATTGTGATAAATGGTGACGGACATATCGCGTTCCCTATTCTCGTTGCGATGCATCATGACGCTTCATTGCCGGACTTCGTACCAGCGCTGCGATCGATTGACGACGCCGACGACCAGCAGCATCACTGGCACCTCGATCAGCACGCCCACCACGGTGGCGAGTGCAGCGCCGGACTGAAAACCGAAGAGGCTGATCGCCGTGGCGACCGCCAACTCGAAGAAATTGCTCGCGCCGATCAACGCCGAAGGCCCCGCGACACAATGCGCCACCCCCAATTTGCGGTTGAGCCAGTAAGCGAGCGCGGAATTGAACAACACCTGAATCAGGATCGGGACGGCCAGCAGCAGGATGATCAACGGCTGCTCGACGATGGCATTGCCCTGAAAGCCGAAGAGCAACACGAGCGTGAGCAGTAACGCTGCGATCGAGTAGGGCCCGAGCGCATCGACCACGCGCTTGTAGGTGCGATCGCCCCGCGCCAGCAACGCCTTGCGAATGGCCTGCGCGATCAGGACCGGGACAATGATGTACAGCCCGACCGAGATCACCAGCGTATCCCAGGGCACCGCGATCGACGACAACCCGAGCAGCAGCGCCACGACCGGCGCGAAGGCCACCACCATGATGGCGTCGTTGAGCGCGACCTGGGAAAGCGTGAAGTAAGGATCGCCCTTGCACAACTGCGCCCACACGAAGACCATCGCCGTGCACGGCGCCGCTGCGAGCAGGATCAGCCCCGCAATGTAGCTATCGAGCTGATGCGCGGGAAGCCACGCCGCGAACAGATGGCGGATGAAGAGCCAGCCCAGCAGCGCCATCGAAAACGGCTTAACGAACCAGTTCACGAACAAGGTCACGCCGATCCCGCGCCAGTGCCCCGCGACTTGCCCCATGGCACTGAAATCGATCTTGATCAGCATCGGGATCACCATGACCCAGATCAACAGCCCTACCGGCAAATTGACCTGCGCCACCTCCATCGCGCCGACCGCTCGGAAAATTCCCGGCAACCATTGGCCGAGCAGCACCCCCGCGACAATGCATAGCGCCACCCACACCGTCAGATAACGCTCAAAAAATCCGATAGCCCCGGATTGCGGCACGGCCGCCGTCTTTTGCGAAATGCTCATCGTTTGTTCCCTGGTATTTCGACAACATGGCAGGCGACGTCCGGCAGACACGGCTCGCCGCCGCAACAGTTTTCCGTGAGGAAGCCCAGCAATGCGTTCATGGTCTCGAAGTGCGCCATGTAAATGATCGATCTGCCTTCCTGACGGCTACTCAGCAAGTCGGCGCGGTGCAGTTCCTTGAGATGGAACGACAACGAGGACGCCGGCATCTCCATGAGTTCCGCAATGCGTCCGGCAGGCAGCCCCTGCGGGCCGGCCTGAACCAGCAAGCGAAAGACCTTCAGACGCACGGCATGCGCGAGCGCCGCGAGGGCAGTGAGAGCGTTGTTAGTTTCCATATTTCGAATTTAGTCGAATAATGGAAATATTGCAAACAGAATTTCGATGAGGATGGCGAGGCGGCGCAAAGCGAGACACAGGGCATCGACGCTCGGGCGCACCCACGCTAGTTCAGGGCGCCCCGCTTTTCGCTTTGAATTCGTCGCTCGCCCATGCCAAAAAGACACGAACCCGCGGCGACAGTTGACGCTTGCGCGAATAGAGCAACGAGACCGGCGCGGAAGGGGGGCGCGCATTTGGAAGGATTTCGACCAGCTTGCCGGTTTTCAGATCGTCCTCGACGTGAAAACGCGGGACCTGGGCGACGCCCAGGCCAAGCCGGATACCGGCAAGATAGCTCTCGGTGCCGGTCACGACCAGCGGCCCCCTCAGCGACAACGTTCGCACCCCGTTCGCGTGGGTGAACTCCAGCGGCGTCACCAGTCCCGTCGTGATCGAGCGAAGCCCGACCATGCGGTGCCCCTCGAGCGCATCGACGCTCGCTGGCGTGCCGAACTTCGCTAGATACCCAGGCGTCGCGCAGGTCAACCGGTCCAACGTCGCCACCCGTCGCGCGACCAGGTCGCTATCGGGCAAATGGCCGTAGCGCACCGCGCAATCTACGCCTTCGTGCACGAGATCAACCCACCGATCGCTCTCGCTCATCGAAAACTCGATGTGCGGATAACGCTCGAGAAACGCAGGCAGCCCCGGCATCAGGAAGTGGCGCGCCAGCGTGCCCTGCACTTCCACCCTCAACTGCCCCTTGGGCTGCGCGCCCAGGAACGCCCCTTCGGCGTCTTCCAGATCGTCCAGCACACGCACGCACCGCTGGTGAAATGCCTCGCCGTCAAGCGTGGGACGCACCACGCGCGTCGTGCGCTGAAGCAACCGCACGCCCAGTCGCGTCTCCATCTCCGCAATCACCTTGGTCGCGGTCGAGCGGGGAATCTCCAAGTCGTTCGCCGCCTTCGTGAAACTGCGCCGCTCCACGATCCGGACGAAAAGCCGCAGCGCCTCCAGACGATCCATGTGCGCCCTCCCACTCAATGCCTATTGTTCGTTACGAAGAAACAGTGACGTGCAATTTACACCGATTATCTCCGCTCCGAAAGATCGCATAGTGCTTCCAACGCCGCGATCCCGCGGTCTCTATCGGAGCACTGCCATGACCTCCCAACCCAAAGTCGCCCTCGTTACCGGTGCGTCGCGCGGTATCGGCGCCGCCGTTTCACGCCATCTGGCGAGCGACGGCTTCACCGTCGTCGTCAACTACGCCGGCAACACGGCGCAAGCGGAGCAACTCGTCGCCGAGATCGAAGCGGCCGGCGGCCGCGCGCTCAGCGCGCAAGCCGATGTCCGCGAATCGGCCGACGTCACCCGCCTGTTCGATGCCATCGAAGCGGCTTACGGCGGCATCGACGTGCTTGTCAACAATGCAGGCATCATGAAGCTCGCCACGCTCGCCGACAGCGACGACGCCTTGTTTGACAGTCAGATCGCCGTCAATCTGAAAGGCACGTTCAACACGTTGCGTCTGGCGTCGCGTCGCCTGCGCGATGGCGGCCGCATCATCAACCTGTCGAGCAGCGTGGTCGGCCTCAAGCCCGAGACTTACGGCGTTTATGCGGCGACCAAAGCCGCCGTGGAAACGATGACCGCCATCCTCTCGAAAGAACTGCGCGGACGCGCGATCACCGTGAACGCCGTGGCCCCCGGACCGACCGCGACCGACCTCTTTCTCAACGGCAAGTCGCCGGAACTGGTCGAGCGGCTGGCGAAGATGAACCCGCTGGAACGCCTCGGCACCCCCGACGACATCGCCCACGCCGTCGCCTTCCTCGCCAGCCCGGCCGGCAGCTGGATCAATGGGCAGGTGCTGCGCGCCAACGGCGGCATGGTTTGAGCGCCACACGCCGCTGTCCCGCAAACCTCTTCATCGACTGTCCGCTTACCCAAAGAGCATCACCATGCGCAACATCATTCTCATCACGGGCGCGTCAAGCGGCTTTGGCCGCCTCACCGCCGAAGCGCTCGCACGCGCGGGCCATACCGTCTACGCCTCGATGCGCAACACCACGGGCCGTAACGCCCCCGTCGTCGAACAAATGGCAGCCTTCGCGAAGCGCAACGCCGTCGATCTGCGCACCGTCGACATGGACGTGCAGTCGCAGACCTCGGTAGACGCGGCCATCGCCAACGTCATCGCCGACACAGGCCGTATCGATGTCGTGATGCACAACGCAGGCCATATGGTGTTCGGCCCTGCCGAAGCCTTCACGCCCGAGCAATTCGCGCAACTGTACGACGTCAACGTATTGAGCGCCCAGCGGGTCAACCGCGCGGTACTGCCGCAATTACGTGCGCAGGGCCAGGCGCTGCTGATTTGGGTATCCAGCAGCAGCGCTGCCGGTGGTACACCACCCTATCTGGCGCCATACTTCGGTGCGAAAGCCGCCATGGACGCGATCGCCGTGCAATACGCATGCGAACTGTCGCGCTGGGGCATCGAGACATCGATCATCGTGCCGGGCGCTTTCACCCGCGGAACGAACCATTTCACCCATTCGACAGCGCCCGCCGACCCGGCACGCGCGCAGGAATACGAAAACGGCCCCTATGCGGGGTTCGGCGAACAGGTTCAAAAAGCCTTCGCCGACATCGTGCCCGAAGAGGCGGATGCGGGCCTCGTGGCCGACGCCATCGTGAAAGTCGTCGACGCGCCGTTCGGCACGCGCCCTTTGCGCGTGCATATCGATCCGGCGCAGGACGGCGCGGACGTCGGCTTCACCGTCCTCGACCGCCTGCGCGCCGAAATGCTGCATCGCGTGGGCTTGTCGGATCTGCTCAAGCCTCACGTCAGGACACGCTGAGAGGCGTCCCGCCCGGTCACGGCGCGTCCGATATGTCGGATGACCGTGACCGGCACGCCCCTGGGCTGCCCCCCCCATTTCGCCAAGATGCACCGATCTCTCATCATCACGCTGGCACTGCTTGCGACCGCTTGCACCGCAATCGGCGCGGGTTGCCACACAACGCAGGCGTCGTCGGCCATGAAACCCTCCGTGACTTACCTTCACCTCTTGCGTCATACCCCGTTCTTTACGTCACTCGACACGTGGCAGTTGCGCTGGACGATCGACCACTCCCGCGAGTGGGAGGCCGCGCGCGGAACGGTGATCGTGTCGGGGCAGGCCGGGTCCGCGCCGCCGGACGACGCAATATGGATATTGCTGGACGGCGGCTGGCAGGTGGAAGTGGACGGCCACGCGTATCCGTCCGGTCATGCCGATCCCGGCAAGTGGTTCAGTGCGTCCGAGGCCAGCGGCCAGTGGCGGCTCGTCACCACGGCGCACAGCTATGTGATGCAAATCACTCGGGCGGACATGGCGGACATGCTGGCCCGGGATTTCGCGTTCGAGCGTCACTTGCAGGACGGCAGGACTTACTACAGGACGCTGTTCGTCAAGTCCCGGTAGGCAAGCGCGCCGTGCGCCCGACTCACCAACGCAGCAACCTCGGCCCCAGCAGCGCGCCGATGACCGTGGGCAGCAGCAGGCCGAGCAGGTACCAGATGCCCCAGAAGGCCGGGCTCATCTCCGGGCAGTGCAGGCAGTAGACAAGCGTGCCGATGGCGCTCGCCAGCAACCCGGCGGCGGCGCCGGCCCGGCGCGGACGCGTCGGTGCCAGGCCCCGCATCGCCCAGATCATCGCGACGAATCCCGGCGTGGAGAGCAGCAGGATGTTGAGCGGGCACGAGCGCCAGGTCTGCCCGAAGATCAGGCTCATGCGCGCTTCCGGCACCGCCGCCATCACCAGCGCCGCCGCGGCGATCCAGACGACGAGCACGGGCGCGGTCATCAGCGGCAAGCTGAAGCCCACTCGCGTGGCCGGTCGCGCGAGCCGGCCAACGGCCATTGCCGCGCCGATAGCCAGGCTTAGCGGAAACGCCACCTTGGCCCAGAAAATCGGCGTCCGGGCCACCCCCCCGATATCGGGCCGGATACCGTAAATCGTCAGCATTAATATCGCGCTGCCCACCAGCGCCACGGCAATCGCCATCGAAAAACGCCGGAATGCCACGTCCCCCGGCACCGGCGTCTCGCCCGCCGCGAGAAGATTCACGAACTCGTCCGTTTTCATACTGCGCCCCTTACAAATGCCGCCAACGCCTTGAGTCCACGGTGGATGCTCACTTTCACCGCCGACTCGGTCAACCCCGTCAGATGCGCAGCTTCGGCAATTGACAGCCCCTGCAACTTGACATGCTCGATGGACAACCGCTGTTTGTCCGGCAAGCGCGCCAGCAACGTTCCGATGTCACGACGCGCCACGGCCGGGTCGTCGTCGGCGTACGCGAAGATATCCTCGTGATCGTCCAACGGTTCGTGCAACGCGTCACGGCGAGAATGCGTGCGGAAGAAGTCCGTCAGCTTATAGCGCGCGATCGCGTGAACCCACGCCGTCAGCGGTTCGTCCGGACGGAAGGTATGGCGGGCATTGTGCACGGCAAGCAGAATCTCTTGCACGAGATCCTCCGTGTCGTCGCGAAAATGCGGAATCCGCTTGCGCAGGTAGCCACGCAAGTGTCGGGTCAGCTCGATCAGGAACGAGCGATAGTCGGCCGAATGGCCGGAAAGTCCGCTGACGAACAGGGCTTTCAGGCGCGTCTCTGCGCAATACAAGGTCCAGCCTCCAGAGTCACAGCACGCATCGATTCCCGACAACTGCGCTCAAACGGTCGGGCGACGGGGCGCTTGCAGCGTTGCGTGCCGTTCATGCGCTCCCCGGCGACAGACTCGTCTGTGCCCCAAAGTCATCGGAATTTTATACCGCCACAATCCGACTAGTTCGCTGGAAGACCGCGATCGGTTACATCGCGTCGCCGATTTTTGTCGACGACTACGCCACCGGGTGAAAAGGCAGGTAGCCGATAGTGTCGGGCAGGCCGTCATCGGGCAGAACGGCCAGGGCACCGGCCGCCTGAAGCACGTCCCGCGTGGGCGACCGGTTCGTCAGGAAAATCCACTCCTGATGAATCTCGTCGGGGTCGACGTCGATGCCCTGCACTTCGACGAGCGCCGCCTCCAACGCCGCCGGCGACGGCGTATGCACCGCGAACCCCTCGTTGGCCAATGCGCCGACAAACACGCCGACACGGTGGCAAACCAACGCCTTGCGCCCCATATCCTCCACGCCGGCGCGGCGCGAGCGCGCCACCAGCGTCACCGTCTGCGCATCGACCAGCGCCCCGTCGATCATCATGGGCGGCATCGACGTCGCCCACGCCTCAGGCGGACACGCCTTCTGCGCGGGCATGAACGGCACGAACGGATTGACCTCCGCCGGATAAATGCGACACACGCGCGGACGCACCTCGTACGCACCGCACTTCATATCCGACCTGAGATGCGGGCATGCGCCCTCGAAGGCCGCCACCAGTGTAATCACCACACGAACCGGCAACTCGCCGCTCACAGCCGCCACGGACCGTTCGCGCTTGTACGCAGCCAGACCGCTGGGGTCTTCAGGGTCCGTCGGCCACGGAATCGCCTCGCACAGCACCTGCACTTGCCCGCCATTGCGCATCCATTGAAGCGCCTCCCCGGTATCGATCGGTAGCCGCAGGTCGTGGCAGCACTTGCCGCACATGGTGCAAGAGAAATGGTGAGTCGAGGTCATGGGGATGCCGCACGGTCGGTATGAAAGGCGAATTCAGGCTCAGTTCGCTTGCCACCGCCCAACGGTTACACCCCATGACGAAACACCCCGATCTCAAGCGTCCTGCACGCGAAGGCGGACGATCATTTTGCCGTCGACATGAGGGTGTTCGTGGTCCGGCAGACCACCCTGGCCATGTCCGGCGCACCGCCCACCGTCCAATACCCGTCCTTGCGCGCCCATTCGCCCCCGGACCTCGCGGGCATATTGCGCAGGATGAGATTCTTGATGTCCTTCAGGATCGGCAGCGTTTGCGCAAAATACGCATGTGCCGGGAAGTCGTCGTGGATCGTCGACACAATGCTGTCGATGCCCGGCACGATCACCTGCGGCGCCGTACCGCACCCCACGCGCGGGTAGTCGTGCACATGACTCGACGCCGCCACCGCGAAATCGTACGGCGAGAGATAGACCGTGGTTCGGTCCGCCACTTTCAGGTAATTCGGCGCCAGTTGGGCAAACAGGTCGCGGTCGACGTCGGCCGAGGCCAGAATGATCTGACCGAATCGAATGTCCCGTTCCGAGGACACGGACTTCAAGCCCGACGCGATCACCCGCAGCAGCGCCCGATTGCCCATGCTGTGCGCAACGATGTGAATCTTCCGACCGTTCGCGGCCTGCGCGACGGCGCCGAGAAACGAACGGAAATAGACCTCGCTGGCGTCGACGGTCGCCTCATCGAAGGTGTACTTGATCAAGTCGCTGCGCGCCGCCCACGAGAACAGGAACATGTTGTTCGCGGGAATATCGAGGTCGACGCCCAATTGCGCCGCACGAAGCGCCGCCGCGTTGAACGCGTTGTTGTAACCATGGATTAAGACCACGACATACCCGGTCTCGGGACCCACGACGGGGGCCAGCGCTTGTCGGGCGAACGCAAGAAATTGCCCCTCGTCGCCCACATTTTCGAAACGGTTCACGCTCAGCTTGGGATCCGTGCCGAAAAGCGTACCGGCCGTAGTGCCCAGCGATCCCGTGCGATGGCCCTTGGGGATCGTGACGAACACGCGTCCGTAATGCATCGTTTCGTCGCGCTCGTCGGAGAAACCGGCGCCGGACGGCAGCGGCTTGCGGGTCGTGCCGAACATCACCGGATAGTCGAACGTCTGCGACGTCTGGCGCGCATCCAACGAGATTTCCCCGGTTGATGGCGGCAAATATGTCGTTGCGCTGAGCGTTTGCAACGGCGCCGTCCCCGGCAACGTACACGCTGCGAGCATCCATGCCCCCACCACCGCACTCCAAAGTCCCGCTCCCCGTTTCATCACAGCCCCCTCAGGCGATAAGTTGTTCTAATGACAGCTTGATTGCATCGTGCCGACATGGACGATGTCGCGCAACGCTACCCCGCCGTCATCGAACCGCCTATTAGGGCAGACGATGACCGTTGGGCGTCGGTGAAATGCGCCGTCCGCACTCACGCCGTTCCTATTGCCGCCAACAACTCTTATATAAGACATAAGACATTTGACCTTGCCAGCCATAGGGACTAGAATCACGGCAAAAGCCGTATTGGAACAAGCCTCGGAGGCCTCAAAACCTCCCCCGAAACGCAACATCAGCAGGTCTCCTCATGCTTGAAAACTATCGTGCTCACGTGGCCGCCCGCGCCGCGCTTGGTATTCCGCCCCTGCCGCTGACGGCACAGCAGACCGCCGAACTGGTCGAGTTGCTGACGAACCCGCCGGCCGGCGAAGCGCAGACCCTGCTCGATCTCATCACCCATCGTGTTCCCGCCGGGGTGGACGAAGCCGCCCGCGTGAAGGCCGGCTTCCTGGCGGCTGTCGCCAAGGGCGAAACGGCGTGCGCGCTGATCTCGCGCGCCCGTGCGACCGAACTGTTGGGCACGATGTTGGGCGGTTACAACATCGCTCCGCTCATCGAACTGCTGTCGGACGCCGAAGTCGGCGCCGTCGCCGCCGACGCGCTCAAGAAAACGCTGCTGATGTTCGACCAGTTCCACGACGTCAAGGAACTCGCCGACAAGGGCAACGCCAACGCAAAGGCCGTGCTGCAAAGCTGGGCTGACGCCGAATGGTTCACGAGCCGCCCGGAAGTGCCGGAAAGCCTGACCGTCACCGTGTTCAAGGTCACGGGCGAAACCAACACCGACGACCTGTCGCCGGCGCCGGACGCCACGACCCGCCCGGACATCCCGATGCACGCGCTGGCCATGCTCAAGAACGCGCGTCCCGGCATCACGCCGGAAGAAGACGGCAAGCGCGGCCCGATCAAGTTCATCGAATCGCTCAAGGAAAAGGGCCATCTGGTTGCCTACGTCGGCGACGTGGTCGGCACGGGCTCGTCGCGCAAGTCGGCGACCAACTCGGTGCTGTGGTTCACGGGCGAAGACATTCCGTTCATCCCGAACAAGCGCTTCGGCGGCGTGTGCCTGGGCAGCAAGATCGCCCCGATCTTCTACAACACGATGGAAGACGCCGGCGCGCTGCCGATCGAACTCGACGTGTCGCAAATGGAAATGGGTGACGTGGTCGAGCTGCGCCCGTACGAAGGCAAGGCACTGAAGAACGGCGCCGTGATCGCCGAATTCCAGGTCAAGTCCGACGTGCTGTTCGACGAAGTGCGTGCCGGCGGCCGTATTCCGCTGATCATCGGTCGCGGCCTGACGGCCAAGGCGCGCGAAGCGCTGGGCCTCGCCCCGTCGACGCTGTTCCGTCTGCCGACGCAACCGGCCGACAATGGCCGCGGTTTCTCGCTGGCGCAGAAGATGGTGGGGCGCGCCTGCGGTCTGCCGGAAGGTCAGGGCATCCGTCCGGGCACGTACTGCGAACCGAAGATGACCTCGGTCGGCTCGCAAGACACGACCGGCCCGATGACGCGCGACGAACTCAAGGATCTGGCCTGCCTCGGTTTCTCGGCCGACCTCGTGATGCAGTCGTTCTGCCACACGGCCGCGTATCCGAAGCCGGTAGACGTGAAGACGCACCAGACCCTGCCGAACTTCATCAGCAACCGTGGCGGTATCGCGCTGCGCCCGGGCGACGGTGTGATCCACTCGTGGCTGAACCGCATGCTGCTGCCCGACACCGTGGGCACCGGCGGCGACTCGCACACCCGCTTCCCGATCGGCATCAGCTTCCCGGCAGGCTCGGGTCTGGTCGCCTTCGCGGCGGCCACCGGCACGATGCCGCTGGACATGCCGGAATCGGTGCTGGTTCGCTTCAAGGGCAAGATGCAGCCGGGCGTTACGCTGCGTGACCTCGTCAATGCGATCCCGCTGTACGCCATCAAGCAAGGCATGCTGACGGTCGCCAAGCAGGGCAAGAAGAACATCTTCTCGGGCCGCATTCTCGAAATCGAAGGGTTGCCCGATCTGAAGGTCGAGCAAGCGTTCGAACTGTCGGACGCTTCCGCCGAGCGCTCGGCCGCCGGTTGCACGGTGCACCTGAACAAGGAACCGATCATCGAGTACCTGAACAGCAACGTCACGCTGCTCAAGTGGATGATCGCGCAGGGCTATCAGGATCCGCGCAGCCTGCAACGCCGTATCGCCGCGATGGAGCAGTGGCTGGCCGACCCGCAACTGCTGTCGCCGGATGCAGATGCCGAATACGCCGCCGTCATCGAAATCGATCTGGCCGATATCCATGAGCCGATCGTCGCCTGCCCGAACGATCCGGACGACGTGAAGACGCTGTCCGACGTTGCCGGCGCCACGATCGACGAAGTGTTCATCGGCTCGTGCATGACGAACATCGGTCACTTCCGCGCCGCGTCGAAGCTGCTCGAAGGCAAGCGCGACATTCCGGTCAAGCTGTGGGTCGCCCCGCCGACCAAGATGGACCAGAAGCAACTCACGGAAGAAGGCCACTACGGCGTGTTCGGCACGGCCGGTGCACGCACCGAAATGCCGGGCTGCTCGCTGTGCATGGGCAACCAGGCGCAAGTGCGCGAGGGCGCAACGGTCATGTCGACGTCGACCCGTAACTTCCCGAACCGTCTGGGCAAGAACACGAACGTGTACCTGGGCTCGGCGGAACTGGCGGCGATCTGCTCGCGTCTGGGCAAGATCCCGACCAAGGAAGAGTACATGGCCGACATGGGCGTGCTTACGAGCAACGGCGACAAGATCTACAAGTACATGAACTTCGACCAGATCGAAGACTTCAAGGAAGTCGCGGACACGGTGCAGCTCTGAGTGTGACGTCGGATGACGGCGTGATCTCGACGCCGTTATGATCTGATAAAAAAGCGCCGCTGGCCAATGGCCCGCGGCGCCTTTTTTTGAGCATTGCTCGACACTTCCGCGTCACGCCGTACCACTCGCACCTGAAAACAATGAGAACAATCACGTGTCTTGCATCGCTACTGCTGGCGGTAGGTTTCTCAGGGCCGGCTAACTCCCGTAACTATCCATGCTCCGGCAGCAAAGGCGGCATCGATCGTTGCCTCGGCGACCAATTTCTTTGCCGCGACGGTTCGATCAGCGCGTCGAAACGCATTTGCTCGATGCCCGGCCCTACGGCGCCGGCCATGACACCCCGGGCCCCTTCCCAGGCCTCCGCCAGCGAGTGCGATTGCCGATCGGGGCGGTATTGCACCGGTCCGCGAGGCGGCACGTTCTGCTATGCCGATAACGGCAAGAAGTCCTATTTCAGAAAGTAATCTGTCTGCCTTCGAACCGGGCACACTTATCGCTCGTCGCAAATCATCGGGTTGTCGGCAGCGATGCCGCTGCGTTGGAAAGCCACGCAGCACAAAACAATGCAGCGGTGATACGGGACAGAACCTTGATGGTTTTCATGATGTGAGCGAAATGACCGTTGTCGACGGGAGTCGCGGCAGATGGTATGCGGCGCTGCGACTCGCTCCATGAACCCATCGTGGAGTTTCGGCGGAGTTTGCGCGGCGTCGTCCGAATTCAGGGCAATGGCGAAGCCCTGTAAAATCAGCCACCGATGCCCACTTGAACCCCGATGTCGGCAGCGGAACGACACACATTGAAAAGCCATATGCAGACAGTCGCGATCCTAGACTTCGAAACCACCGGCCTTTCGCCCACGCAGGGCGACCGGGCAACGGAAATCGCCGTCATTCTCCTGCGCGACGGGCAGATCGTCGACCGTTATCAGAGCCTGATGAACGCCGGGCGTCGTATTCCGTCGGATGTCGCAGCGCTCACCGGGATCACGAACGACATGATTGCGTCGGCACCGCCTGTCGCTCAGGTCATGCGCGAGGCGGCTGCGTTCGTCGGCAACTGCCCGGTCGTCGCCCACAACGCGGGCTTCGACAAACGCTTCTGGCAAGCCGAACTCGCCATGCTGGGCACGCGCGCCGATCACGCTTTCGCATGCACGATGCTGACCGCCAGACGGCTCTATCCGCACGCGACGAATCACCGGCTCTCCAGCCTGGCGGAATTGCTCGCGCTTCCTAAGACCGGCCGGGCCCACCGGGCCATGGTCGATGCGGAAATGACGACGCATCTCTGGCGCCGCATGCACGAGGACATCTCGCGCACCTACGGTCTGAAACGTGTGGACCACGCACTGATCTCACGCGTCCAAACCACGAGCAAGGACAAGGTGTCCACCCTGCTCAGATCGCTCGCGCAGAACGCATGACACATTGTGGGGCGCGCGGCGGTCCGATGTCATCGCCCCATGATGGCTCCCCCGCTCCCTCGCTTCGCGGCATGCCCCATCCCATCCCGCTATAATCCCCGCAGTGCATCGCCCCGTGCGTGACACCCTCCGTCGGTACGTCCTTCCGCCCCCCTTCCATGCTCACTCGCCGCCTGAAACTCGAACCGGACTCGCCTGTGCCGCTTTACGCGCAAATCAAGGACATGCTGCGTAGCGGCATCCTGGACGGGCACTACGAGCCGCTGAGCCGCATGCCGTCGGAAAGCGAATTGCAGGCCATGTTCGACGTGAGCCGCATTACGATCCGTCAGGCGCTGGGCGACTTGCAGAAGGAGGGGCTGATCTTCAAGGTGCATGGCAAGGGATCGTTCGTCTCCCAGCCGAAGGCGTTCCAGAACGTGACGTCCCTTCAGGGCTTTGCGGAAGCCATGTCGCGGCAGGGGCACGAGATCGTCAATCGTGTCGTGCACTTCCGGTTCATCGCGGCGGCGGCCGACGTCGCGCACCGGCTTGGCATGAACGAAGGAGAGACGGTGACGGAAATCCATCGGGTACGCCTGCTCAATCGCGCGCCGGTGTCGTACGAGATCACCTATCTGCCCGAAGCACTCGGGCGTCAATTGCAGCGCGCCGATCTGGTCACGCGCGACATCTTCCTCATTCTCGAGAACGACTGTGCCGTGCCGCTGGGGTCCGCCGACCTGAGCATCGACGCCGTTCAGGCCGACGCCGCGCTCGCCAGCGCGCTCAGCACCCCCGAGGGCGCCCCGTTGCTGCGCATCGAGCGACTGACGCACGACAAGGAGGGGCGCCCCATCGATTTCGAGTTTCTGTACTTTCGGGGCGACACCTTCCAGTACCGGCTGCGCGTCGACCGGGAGCATCCGGCGACACCGAAGCCCTCGCCCAAACGTCGCTAGGCGCACACACGCGCTTCCCCCCCGATGACTTGCTCGCAACCCGCATGCGGCAAGGCTTATCACCGCGCGACGAAAGCTAAGCAATAACAATTCATTTCGCTTCGGAGACCACGCTCCTACAATCAGGTCCTTACTTGTTATAACAAGTTGCCGCACGGATCAAATGCATCGACGGCGATGGCCCAAGGACCATGCAGACCCACGAACTCGAATACGACATCGTCGTGATCGGCGGCGGCACCGCCGGCCCCATGGCGGCCGTCAAGGCCAGACAGCGCAACCCCAATCTCCGCGTGCTGCTGCTCGACAAGGCGCACGTCAAACGCAGTGGCGCCATCTCGATGGGCATGGACGGGCTGAACAATGCCGTCATTCCCGGGCACGCCACGCCCGAGCAATACACCAAGGAAATCACCGTCGCCAACGACGGCATCGTCAATCAGGCGACGGTACTCGCCTACGCGCGCCATAGCTTTACCACCATCGAAGAACTCGACCGCTGGGGCGTGAAGTTCGAGAAGGACGAGACAGGCGACTACGCCGTGCGCAAGGTGCATCACATGGGCGCGTATGTCCTGCCGATGCCCGAAGGGCACGACGTCAAGAAGATCCTCTATCGTCAGCTCAAGCGCGCGCGTGTGGCGATCACCAACCGCGTGGTGGCGACACGCCTGCTTACGGGCCCTTCCGGTGAAATCGCCGGCGTAATGGGCTTCGACTGCCGCACGGCCGACTTCTACGTCATTCGCGCCAAGGCGGTCATCCTGTGCTGCGGCGCCGCCGGCCGCCTCGGCCTGCCCGCCTCCGGCTATCTGATGGGCACGTACGAGAACCCTACGAATGCCGGAGACGGCTATGCCATGGCGTATCACGCCGGGGCCGAGTTATCGAATCTCGAGTGCTTCCAGATCAATCCGCTCATCAAGGACTACAACGGTCCGGCTTGCGCCTATGTAACCGGCCCGCTCGGGGGCTACACCGCCAACGGTAGCGGCGAGCGCTTCATCGAGTGCGATTACTGGAGCGGTCAGATGATGTGGGAGTTCTATCAGGAACTTCAGAGCGGCAATGGTCCCGTCTTCCTGAAGCTGGACCATCTCGCAGAAGAAACGATCCAGACCATCGAGACGATTCTGCACACGAACGAGCGGCCCAGCCGTGGCCGCTTCCATGCACGGCGCGGTAACGATTACCGCACCCGCATGATCGAGATGCACATCTCCGAGATCGGATTTTGCAGCGGACACAGCGCATCCGGCGTATGGGTCGACGAGCATGGCGCCACCTCGGTGCCCGGCCTCTATTGCGCCGGCGACATGGCTGCCGTGCCGCACAACTACATGCTCGGCGCCTTCACCTACGGCTGGTTCGCCGGCGAGCATGCGGCCGAGCGCGTATCGGGTACCGATTTCGCCACCATCGACGCCGCGCAGGTCGAAGCCGAACGCACGCGCGTCTTCGCGCCCTTGCATCGTGCCCACGGTCTGCCGCCGGCTCAGGTCGAATACAAACTGCGGCGCTTCGTCAACGATTACCTGCAACCGCCGAAAGTCACGCGTCGCATGGAGATCGGCCTGCAGCGCTTCGACGAGATTCGCGAGGACATCGATCAGCTGAGCGCGGCCAATCCGCATGAACTGATGCGCGCAGCGGAAGTCGCGGCCATTCGCGACTGTGCCGAAATGGCGGCGCGCGCCTCGCTTTTCCGTACCGAGAGCCGATGGGGTCTGTATCACCACCGGGTCGATTATCCGGCGCGCAACGATGCCGAGTGGTTCTGCCACGCGCATCTGAAGCAGACTGAGAACGGCACCATGACGTCGTTCAAGAAGCCCGTCGAGCCCTATCTCGTGGCGGTCGACGACACCGAGCGCGGCGCGTATTCGCGACTGCGCGTCGCCACGGCTTCGGCGCCCCGCCATCCGGCAGACAGCGCCACCGAACACGCCGCCGAAACCCTTACCGCATAGCCCGCTACCGTTCAGGAAACCCTTATGGCCCTCGTTCCCCGCGACGCGCAATCGCGCTCCAGCGTGCCCGTGACGATCGACGAAGACAAGTGCATTGCCGACAAGGGATGCACCGTGTGTATCGACGTCTGCCCGATGGATCTGCTCGCCATCGATCCCGAGACGGGCAAAGCCTTCATGAAGTTCGACGAATGCTGGTACTGCATGCCCTGCGAGAAGGACTGCCCGACCGGCGCCGTTCACGTCGCGATTCCTTATCTGCTTCGCTGACACCCCCTGACAAGACTGCCCCGCCTGTCTTAAGGCTGTCTGCGCCGCCGCCACGGCAACCGCCGCGCATAACAACTCGCTCAAGGACGACCGATGACCCGCCATCACCTCAGCACCCTCGCACTCGCAGCGCTCATGTCGCTCAGCCCGCTGTTCGCCGCCAGCGCGCATGCCGAAACCATTCGCGTGGCGATCGGCACGCAGGACACCACGATCAATACCGCCGCGGGCGGTGTGCTGATCCGCGAACTCAAGCTGATCGAAAAATATCTGCCGCACGACGGCAAGTACAAGGACGTGACCTACGACATCCAGTGGAAAAACTTCACCAGCGGTGCGCCGATTACCAACGAGATGGTCGCGGGCAAACTCGACTTCGGATCGATGGCAGACTTCCCGGGCGTGAACAACATCGTCGCCACGACGAAGGCCGGCAAGCCGAGCCTCTTCATCAATGTACTGTCCGGCAGCGTGCACGGCAGCGGCAACGGCATCGTCGTGCCCACCGACTCGCCGGTGCAGTCGCTCGACGACCTCAAGGGCAAGACGATCTCCGTTCCCTTCGCGTCCACCGCCCACGGCATGCTGCTGCGCGCCGTGGCCGCACAGGGTTGGGATCCGGACAAGGACGTTAACATCATCACGCAAGCGCCCGAGGTCGCCGGCCCCGCGCTTCAGGCCCGCAAGATCGACGCGCATGCCGACTTCGTGCCCTTCGCCGAGCTGTTCCCCTACCGGGGGTTCGCACGCAAGATCTATGACGGCTCGCAAGCCGACGCCCCGACCCTGCACGGCACGCTCGTCGGCAAGGCCTACGCCGAGCGCTATCCCGAAATCGTTGTCGCCTATCTGCGCGCAGTCATCGAAGCGAATCGTCTGATCGACGCCGAACCGGAGAAGTACAGCGAACTGATCGCCTCGGTCACTGGCGTTGAGCCCGAAGTCGATTACCTGTTTCATGGCCCGCTAGGGCTGCAAACCCGTGACCTCACGTGGAAACCGGAGTATCGCAAAGCCGTGCAGACGTCGTTCGACACGCTCAGGCTGATGGGTCGCGCCGAAGGCAACTTCGATGCCAACGCCGTGATCGACGACCGGTACTTGCGCGCCGCCTTCAAGGCGGACAAGCTCGACTACGACGCCGCGCTGCGCAATTACGCGCAATTGCCGCTCAAAGCGAACGACGCCACCACCGGCAAACCCATCAGCCGGTTCGAGCGCGTGGCGCAAATCTGGGTCCGCGGTGAAGCGAAGGTGCGCAGCTACGCATCGCCCGAAGACGCTTTCGATGCCCTTGCCAAGCTGCAACGCGAGAACAAGCCGGTGCGTGCGTTTTACGTGCAGGATCGCGACTCCGGCATCAAGCTGCTGGGCCATCAGGCATGGTTTGCACGCGACAAGCAAGGCCAGTTGAGCGCCTTCCTGCTCAAGCAGCAAGCGCAAACCTGGGCAGACAAACACGGCGCGCAGGTGCTCGACTTCGCCGGGGCGCGTCAGCCGGCGCCGCTCGCCGCGCGTTGAGAGGCGTCGCCATGGCATCGAAGCTCGCACCCGACGTCTCACCAGACATCGCACCCAGCGTCGCACCCAGCGTCGCACCCAATGTTGCACCCAGTGTCGCCCCCAATTTCACACGAATGCGCACAACGGCGAGGACCCGCAGACTTCCCCGCTCGCGGTCCCTCCAGGTGGTGCTGCAATGGGCCTCGCTCGCCGTGTGCGTGCTGGCGTGGCATTGGGTCACCACACATCGTGTCCATCTCGGCATCGTGAATTTCGAAAACGTGCCGTCGCCTGCCCAAACGCTGGATGCCGCGTGGGCGCTGCTGCAATCACCGAAGCTCGCGCACCACCTCGCGAGCAGCCTGCAACGGGTGGCGTGGGGCTATGTGATCGCGGCGATCATCGGCGTCGTCTGCGGCGTCGCCATCGGCCGCGCCTCGTGGGCGCGCATCGCGCTGCTGCCGCCACTGGAAGTCTTGCGTCCGATTCCGGCCGTCGCCTGGATTCCGCTCGCCATTCTGATGTTCCCGTCGTCCGAACTCTCGATGATCTTCATCACCTTCACCGGCGCGCTCTTTCCGATTCTGCTGGGCACGATTCACGGGACCGAATCGGTGGATGCCCGGCTGATCGCCTCGGCCCGGAGTCTGGGCGCCGGGCGCTGGGACGTGCTGCGCGAAGTCGTGCTGCCGGGCGCGGCGCCGGGCATCGTCACCGGGCTGGCCATCGGCATGGGCACCTCATGGTTTTGCCTCGTGACGGCCGAGATGATCTCCGGACAGTTCGGGATCGGCTATTACACGTGGGAGTCTTACACCGTGCAACGCTACCCCAACATCGTCGTCGGCATGCTCATCATCGGGCTGCTGGGCATGGGCAGCAGCGTCCTGATCCGGTTCGTCGGCCAGCGGCTCACGCCATGGCGCACGTCTGCGGGAGGCCGCTGATGCATCGAACGCGCCAGACGCGCCGCGGTGGCCACGTTGTCATCGAGAACCTGCGCATTACGCTGGGCGACGATGCTCGCCGTTTCGTCGCCGTGCAGGACGTGAGCGTCGACATCGCGCCCGGCGAATTCATCTGCCTGCTGGGTCCGTCCGGCTGCGGGAAATCGACGCTGCTCGGCGTGCTCGCCGGTCACATCGCGCCCAGCCACGGCCGCGCCACGCTCGACGGCGCGCGCATCGACGGGCCACGTCCCGAGCGGGGGATGGTCTTCCAGCATCACACCCTGTTTCCGTGGCGCAAGACGCTGGAGAACGTCGCTTTCGGGCTGAAGATGCAAGGCATGAACAAGTCGGCGCGTCACCGTCTGGCGACGGAATGGCTCGACCGTGTGGGGCTGCGCGATTTCGCCCAACGGTATCCCGCGCAACTCTCCGGCGGCATGCAGCAGCGCGCCGAGATTGCCCGGGCGATGATTACCGGGCCTCGCATTCTGCTGATGGACGAGCCCTTCGGCGCGCTCGACGCGCAAACCCGCGCCATGATGCAGGCGCTGTTGCTCGACGTGTGGACCGAACAGCGGCCCACGGTCGTGTTCGTGACGCACGACATCGACGAAGCGCTGTTCCTTGGCGACCGGGTGCTCGTCATGAGTCCCGGTCCCGGCTCGATCATCGAAGACCTGCGGGTGCCGTTCGCCCGTCCACGGCTGCGTGAGGCGGCGCAAGACCTCGTCACACAACCGGAATTCGTCGCGCTCAAACGCCATCTGCTCATGCGGTTGCGTCACCAGCAAAGCCCGCTGCCCGCGCCGCGCCTGAACCCGCTGGGCGATCTGCATTCCTCCACTGCTTCTCTCACCTCATGACGTCTTCCCTGTCCTCATCGCCCTCGCCGTCCGCCTACCTCGCGCGCGACGCCTTCGACGTCGACACGACCGACGCCGATAACGCCAGGCGGCTCGCGCGTCTGTCCGACGGCGACGCGACGCGCCGCCGTCTCGCAGTACTCGACATTGCCGAACTGGAGGACGACGCCTGGCTGCCGCTACTGATCGAGCGACTACGGACCGATGGCGACGCCGACGTGCGCAGAACGGCCGCCGAGCGTCTGTCCGGCTGGGAAACCGATGCGGTTGTCGAGTCGCTGTGCGACGCGCTGCACGATCCGGACGCCGCCACACGTGCGGCCGCAGCAAACAGCCTGTCGGCGCTCAAACAGGCCGATCCCGGCCGTGCGCTGGTGCGCCGCCTGCTCACCGAGCACGACACGTTCGCCCGCACCGCCTTGTTGCGTGCCCTACGCGAACTTCGGCTGCCGGAAAGCGCGGCTCTCGCGTTGAATGCGCTCGATGACCCCTCCCCGGCCGTCAGGCGTGAAGCGGTGGCGGTGCTGGGTTGGTTGCGACACGCAGCCGCGCTGCCTGCCCTCGCCGCGCTCGTGCGCGCCGATCCGTCGCCGGAAGTCCGCAAAGCCGCCGCCGGCGCGCTCGGGTTCGCAACCGACGACAGCATGCTGAGCACGCTCATCGCCGCGCTGACCGACTCGGCATGGCAAGTGCGCGAAGAAGCTGCCGCCACGGTGGGGAAGTTGCGTCTGACGGCCGCGCGCGACGCGCTGGCGCTCGCACTCGACGACGCCTACTGGCAAGTCACGCTGCAAGCCACGCGTGCGTTGGGCCGGTTGAAGCTGGCTGACAGTACGGCCGCCGTCAGCGCCTTGCTGACGTTCCCGATCAGCAACGTGCGCAAAGAGGCCGCGCTGGCGCTCGGCGAGATTGGCGACGTTACAGCGCTGGCCGTCCTCGACGCCGCGTTGGGCGACCCCGATCCCGAGGTCCGCAAAGCCGCGCGCATCGCCATCGCGCAGATCGGCGCCGCTCGATGACGGCACCCCGCGCGACGCGAGACCCGTGCCTTGTGAGAATGGATCGATTCCCCCGAGGGAACCGGAGACGGAGGACTCGCTGCGGGACTTTGCGCGGCGAGCCCTGCGTCGATTCGACGGCGCGTTAGCGCCCCTTCACCGCGTCCATGACGGGAGCGGCAGGCGAGATTTCCGGTAGCTGACGATTCCGCAACTCCGTGCGCGCGACACGGGGGCCGTACCAAATGGCGACCAGACTGATCAAGATCAACGCCGAGTAGAAAAGCTGGATCGGGAAGATGCTCGGCGAATAGGCGCTCACCAGCGCAACGGCTCCCAGAGGCACGATGCCCGACACCAGCGCGCCCGAGAGCTGATACCCGAACGAGATGCCGGTAAAGCGCAACTCGACCGGGTACAACGTCGTAAAGAACCCGGAAAGCGTGGCGTAGTAGAGACCGTGTCCGACGTACGAGAGAATCACGCCCGCGAATACACTGACCGCGCTGCCGTCCTTGATCAGGGCGATGAGCGGCACCGGCACGCAAACGAGATACATCACCGTGAAGATAATCTGCGCGCGTTGCACGGAAATCCTGTCGGCAATCATCGCGGCGATAGGCGTGACGAAAATCTGCACGAACGCGCCCGCGAGCAACGCGCTCAGGAACAGGCTCTTATCGATGCCCAACGTGCCGGTGGCCCAGTTCAGCGCGAAGATGTTGCGGAAGTAGACGCCCGACACAGCGAACGACCCGACGAACACACAAAGGCTCGTGAGCGGAAACTGGCGAAGCACGTTGGTGAGCGGCGCGCTCGCCTCCTTCATCTTTTTCTGGCGATCCCGCGCGGCGATGAACTCCGGATTCTCTTCGAGCGTCATTCGGATCAACAACCCGACGATGAGCAGCACGCCGCTGAGCAGGAACGGAATCCGCCATCCGCCGTTGAGGAGAAAGTTGTCGCTCATCGCCATGAACGTCAGCGTAGCGAGACACGAGCCGGCGGGCGAACCCATCTGTGCCATCGACGCGGCAAGCGCCTTGCGGTGCGGCGGCGCCGCTTCCGAGGCGACGAGCACGGCACCGCCCCATTCGCCACCGACGGACAAGCCTTGCGCCAGACGGAGCAGCACCAGCAAGACCGGCGCCCAGATGCCGATCGACTGATACGTCGGCAGCAAGCCGATGCACATCGTCGATCCGCCCATCAACAATAGCGTGATGAGCAGCGAGGACTTGCGGCTGATCTTGTCGCCGATATAACCGAAGACGATCGCCCCGAGGGGACGCAACAGAAAACCGAACGCGAACGTGCCGAGAGCGAGCAACGTTTGTGCGAGATGATCGTCCGACGGGAAAAACAGTTTGCCGATGACAAGCGCGGCAGCGGTACCGTAAACGTAAAAGTCGTACCACTCGATGGTCGTGCCGATGAAGGCGCCGAGGGCGGCGCGGCGCGCCTGACGGGATTTGTCCTGCGAATGGTTCGTCTCCGACATCCTTGTCTCCGGGGGTGATGTTTTCGGAACTTGTTATCCCCCTCTTCTCCGACTGCGAAGTGTTATTGGTCAAAGCCTGAATCTTTGACGTTCGTTTGCGAGCCGCAAAGAGGGTCGCGTATTATTCGAACACCCGGCCCCGGCGGTAAAGCGACATTAAATTATCGGTTAATGCGTTTTTGTCAGCATGTTCCCTTTTTCCCTTTGTTTCCCTTGTTTCCCTAATTCCTCTGATTCGCCTGACTCGCCTGACTCGCCGGCAATTCCGCCGCTCAAAAACAAAACGCCCCGAAACACGGGGCTGCATGCACCGTTTCGGGGCAGACGCACAAGATAGCGCGATCAGATCGATGCGATCGGCAGGAAGTGATTCACGATACCCAGCACCACCAACAAGGCGATCCCGAGCGCGAGACTGCCTGCGATCAGTTTTTTCTCGATAGGCAGCAGCGGTTCTTCCGGGACTTCCACAATGGCTTTCGACAGGTCGTTGAGATCGGACATACGATTAGGATTCCTTAAATAATTCGGCAACGTCGGATGGGGTGACATCGCCTCAGGCCAGCGGGGGCTTCACGCCGTGGAAGAACAGCCAGGAGATCAACAGTCCGACCCAGATCACGAATCCGAACAGGCTGATGACGTAGACGGCGGCGAGTTTGCCGATGCCCTCGGCCCAGAGCTTGCGGAAATTCGACAGCAAGCCGATGGAGAAGAACGTCAGCACGAAGAAGATCACGCGGAAGTTGTTGGCCTCGCCGACCGCGCCTTTGATCTTCGCGGCCAGTTCCGGCCCGGCGCTCAGCGAGAACACGAGCACCACGGCGAACGTCGCCACGAACCCGAGAATGAACTTCGGAAAACGTTCCCAGATTTCACGCGGACGCGCCCGGTTCGACGGATCGGTGACGTTGATGTGGTTGGTCCAGATCCACGCGAGGATGAACGACCAGACGCCGATGAACACGTCGATAAACACCTTGATCGTGGCGGTCGTGCCGACGATCCAGCCGGCAGCGTAATGGGTGCCGCCGGCGGCCGCCTTCGCGTTGATCAGGGCTTCGGTAATCGCGCCGCCGGCTACGGCGGCCCCGTCGGTCTTCACGGCGAGGCCTAGCCACGCGGCGGCGACCAGCGGATCGTCTGCGAGGAAGTGCTGCGCGAGAAACGGCAGGATCAGCAGTTCGATGACGGCGAACACCACGACGAGCGACGACACCAGAATCGGCACGGCGGGACGCGCACGAATGGCGCTCCCCGTCGAAATGGCCGCAGCGACACCGCAAATCGAAATGCCCGAGGCCAGCGGCACGGCCCACTCGCGCGGGAACTTGAACCACTTGCGCGCGATGAAGTACACGACCGCCCAGTAGATCAGGTAAGCCTCGACGATGGCGGCAATGCCGCGCAGCAGAATCGACGACGCGAACGACAGCCGCTCGGCGACCGTCACGGCGATGAATGCGCCCAGCACCACGATGGCTGTCTTGATGTACCACTCGGGGCGCACCGCGTCGGAGAGCCACGCCGTGGCGCCCGGGAAGACGTTGGCGATCACGAGCCCTGCGAGCAGCGCGACGATGTAGCCGCCTTCGTTGGTAAGGCGCAGCGACCAGTCGATGCCGAACTTCGCCTGCTCGGCCGGTGTGACGGCCGCCAGATGCGCGTAGCTGCCGACGAACCAGCTGGCATAGGCGAGCCAGAACAGGACCGAGAAACGCACGGCAAAGCGTTTGACGTCCTGTTGCAACGACGCCGCGCCGAGCGACAGGACGACCGTCAGCGCGAGCCATGTCGCGAGAAAAGCGCCGATGCCGCCGAGTCGCCCATAAGCGGCTGTCGCAGGGGCGAGCGCCGCAGCGGGATCGGTCCAGACGCGTGTAGTGACGACCCAGCCGATGGGGTCGGCGCCGGAAACCCCGATGAGCCCTGCGGCGACGATGACGAGTCCGATAATGACCGCAAGCCAGTCTTCACTGAGCGGCCTCGCAGCGACAACCTGCGGTGTGGTGGTGGCTTCCGCCATAACGCATTCCCCTAAAAGTCGGTGTTACGTGACGTATTGAACGATGGCCCGAATGCACCGCCTGATGACTGTTGTGGTGTGTCGTCGCACAGAAACGCTGGCAACGCAGGCGGGCGAGCCCATCCTAAGCGTGGGATGACGTCGGGGGAACGAACGATTTGCGCTTTGGATGAATGCGGGATACGCGCATGCAAATGCGCGCGGGCGGCATAACGTTAGGGGAAAATGACGCGCGTTGTTTTACTTGTCGACACACAACAAAAAGCAGTGGCATGGCAGGCACCGGACGGGGCCGTCGCGGTGACGACGTTCGCCAGGCCACTGCACCCCACGAGGGGCAGGCAATCGGGGACGGGAAACTAATCGTAAGCCCGCGCATCCTCCACCAGTTTGCCGTCTGCCGGGAGCGACCCGGCGGCGACGAAGTCGACGTCGGCGCGCAGGCGCGTCACGTCGCGCAATGTCTCCTGCACGCGTGCGGCGAGTCCCTCCGGCGGGGTGTCCGTCGTCTCGCAGAGCAGCCGCATCCGATCGTCGCCGACACGTCCCTCCACACGCAGACGTACACGCACCAACTCCGGATAGCGTCTGCCGATCTCACCGATCTGGCCGGGATGCACGAACATGCCGCGCACCTTGACGGTCTGATCGGCACGTCCCAGCCACCCCCGCAGACGCATGTTCGTGCGACCACACGGGCTGATGCCCGCCTCCACCGCCGACAGATCCCCCGTCGCAAAACGGATCAACGGATAGTCCGGATTGAAGTTCGTGACCACCACCTCGCCGACCTCACCGTCCGCCACGGGTTTCGTCCCGCCCGGCTCTACCAGTTCCACCAGCACGTTCTCGTCGACGATCAACCCCGCCTGGGCTTCGCTCTCGAATGCAATCAGGCCGAGATCGGCTGTCCCGTACAACTGACGCGCCGTGATCCCCCTGCCGTTGAACCATTCGCGCAACGACGGCGGCAATGCCTCGCCGGACAACGTCGCCCGCCGAATGCTGCTGATGTCAGCCCCGGCCGCCTCGCTCTTGTCGATCAGAATCTTCAGAAACGATGGTGTTCCGGCATACGCCACCGGCCGCAGATGACGAATCGCCTCCAACTGCAACTCCGTCTGCCCCACGCCGGCCGGAAACACGCAGCAGCCCAGACGCGCGGCGCCCGTCTCGATCATCATGCCCGCCGGTGTGAAGTGATACGAATAGGTGTTGTAGACCAGATCGCCCGCGCGCAACCCTGCGGCGAACATCGCCCGCGCAAAACGCCACCAGTCGCTGCCGCGTCCGTCCGGCTCATAGATCGGACCGGGCGATTGGTAGACGTGCGCCAGCGCGCCGACCGGCGTTGCATTCAGACCGCCCAGCGGCGGATGCCGCTGTTGGAACGCCGATAAATCCGATTTGCGTGTGACGGGCAACGTCGCGAGCGCGTCGCGCGAGCCGATCGCGCTCGCATCGACGTCCCCGAGCGTCTGCGCGAAGTAGGCCGCATGCGTCCTAGCGTGCGCCACCTGCGCCGGCAGCGCGGCGAGCAGCGCCTGCTCGCGAAGCGCCGGCGCACGAGTTTCCAGCGTGTCGAAGTATTCGTTCATATCAACGATAAGACGATCAGTATTAAGGTTTCGCGGGACGACCGCGCCCTTCGCCGCGTCACGCGTGCGGCATTTCGTGAACTTCGCGGATGCAGGCGTTCATGCATGCAGGCGCTCGCAGGCGCTCATCACATGGGCATCACACGATCATCACACGGCCATCGCGCGCTCATTAAGCGTTCATTACGCGCTCATTACGCGCTCATTACGCGCTCAGGCAATCCAGCGCTTGCGACGCCGATAGCTCTTGACGTTGCGAAAACTCCCCGCACTGCTCGCGCCGTCCTTGGCGATGCCGAGATAGAACTCCTTCACGTCCTCGTTATCGCGCAACACATCGGCATCGCCGTCCATCACTATGCGACCGTTCTCGAGGATGTAACCGTAGTCGGCGTACCGCAGTGCGGCCATGGTGTTCTGCTCGGCGAGCAGGAAGCTGACGTTCTCTCGCTGATTCAGATCGCGCACGATCGTGAAGATCTCCTCCACGATCTGCGGCGCCAGCCCCATCGACGGTTCGTCGAGCAGAATCATCGACGGCTGCGCCATCATGGCGCGCCCGATCGCACACATCTGCTGCTCGCCCCCGGACGTATAACCGGCCTGCGACTTGCGACGCGTCTTCAGGCGCGGGAAATAGGCGTAGATGCGCTCAAGCGCATGCTGCTGCGCACTGCGCGACGCATGGCGCACATAGCCGCCTGTCAGCAAATTCTCTTCGATGGTCAGATGGCCGAAGCAGTGACGCCCCTCCATCACCTGAATCACGCCGCGCTTGACGAGCCCGTTCGGTGTGAGCTTCTCGACCCGCTCGCCGCGATAGTCGATGGTCCCCTTCGTGACTTCGCCACGCTCGGCGTGCAGCAGATTCGAAATCGCCTTGAGCGTCGTACTCTTGCCCGCGCCATTGGCCCCGAGCAGCGCCACGATCTTGCCCTCGGGCACGATCAGCGACACCCCCTTGAGCACCAGAATGACGTGGTCGTAGATGACTTCGATGTTATTGACGCGCAAACTCGCTTCCATGCGTGACTCCGCAATCGTTGCTGCCGGGATCGATGGGGCTGGCATCGTCTTCGCGCCCCGCATCGTCCGATGTGTCAATGTCGCGCTTCGCCCGCGCAGCTTGCTCCTGCGCCGCACGGGCGAGCAACGTCGCCCCGGATCACCCCTTGAAGCAGGCCGGTGCGATGCCCTTTTCCTTGGCGTACTGCTTGGCAGACGCCTCGAACAGCGGGTGGATCAGGCGGCGATTGCCCTCGATCCAGTCCGAGACCATGACCCACTTGGCGCCGTCCCATTGCTGAATGCGCACCTTGCCGGACCCTTCGTGGTCCTCGCAGCTCGTCTTGATATCGGGCAGCAGCCCCGTGGCGCCGAGCGCCTTGAGGCGGGCGGCATCGATGTTCAGGTTTTCGAGGGCCCAGCGCACCTGCACCGGCGTGGAGACCTTGCCCTTGCCGAACTTGTTCTGCGCCGTGTTGAGCGCCTCGACCGTCGCCACGGCAGCGGACACGCCACGGTTGTAGAGGATCGAGCCGACCTTGGACGGATCCTGCATGTTCCCCTTGCCTGCGCCGTACACGACCTTTTCGATGTCGGCGATGAGCGGCACCTGCTTGCCCGCCACGTTCCACGTCGCGCTCATATACCCCTTGGCTGCCGGGCCGGCCGGAATCGTGTCCTCCTCCGACCCCGCCCACCAACTGCCGACGATCTTCTCGCGCGGATAGCCGACCTTCTGCGCCGCCTTGAGCGCCGTCTGGTTCATCACGCCCCATCCCCAGAACACCACGTAATCCGGGTTCTCCTGACGAATCCGAAGCCACTGCGCCCCCTGCTCGTTGCCCGGGTGCGCCACCGGAATCTCGATCAGGTTGAACTTGTGGATCTTCGATTCGGCTTGCATGGCGACGATCGGCTCCTTGCCGTACGCCGAGTCGTGATACAGGAAGACGATTTTCTTGCCGTTGAGCGCGCCGCCGTTCTTGTCGGCAAGGAACTTGATAATGGCCGACGCCTGCATCTGGTACGTCGTCACCAGCGGGAACGCCCACGGGAACACGGTGCCGTCCACGGCGTCGGTGCGACCGTAGCCCATCATCACGAGCGGCACCTGATCGGTCGCCGTCTTGTCGATCAGCGCGTAGGAAATGCCCGTCGCCATCACGTGATACGCCGTGCCCTTCGTCACGGGATTCTTGCCTTTCAGACGCTCGTAACACTCCACGCCCTTGGCGTTGTTGTACTCCGTTTCACACTCTTCCCACGTAAGCTTCACGCCGTTCACGCCGCCGTTCTTCAGGTTCACGTATTGCAGATAGTCGATGAACCCGCCATAGAACGACTGGCCGTTCGCGCCGTACGGGCCGACGCGATAATCCGCCAGCGCGATGAACTGCTCGTTCGACTGCGCGAACGACGTCCCCGCCACTCCCATCGCCCCCGTGCCGAGCGCCAGCGCCAGGCCCAACGATGTCGTCAACTGTCTCGTGTTCATGCTGTGTCTCCATCTGTGGTTTTGTGTGTGACCGAACTGGTGCCGGCAATGCACGCCGGCCGGGCAAACGTCAATGCGGGAAGGGCCAGATGCGCAGCTTCTCCTTGGCTATCTGCCAGAGCCGCGCCAGCCCATGCGGTTCGGCAATCAGGAAAAAGATGATGAGACCGCCAAACACCATCATCTGGATATGCGAGACGGTAGCGTTGGTGAAGGGCAAATGCAGGAAGGTCGCGATCGTCGGCAACGTGCTGTCGAGCAAGATCGGCAGCAGCAAAATGAACGCCGCGCCCAGGAAACTGCCGAGAATGCTGCCCACGCCGCCGATGATGATCATGAACAGAATGCGGAACGACAGGTCGAGCGAGAAGCCGTCCGGCTCCACGGAGCCGAGATAGCAGTAGGCGTACAGCGCGCCGGCGACGCCGCAGTAAAAGGAACTGACGGCGAACGCGAGCAGTTTCACGCGCATGAGCGGAATGCCGATGACTTCCGCCGCGACGTCCATGTCGCGTACCGCCATCCAGGCGCGCCCGATATGCGAGCGCACGAGGTTCTTGGCGATCAGCGCCATGAGCGTCACCACGCCCAGCACGAACAGGTACTTGCGCACCGGGGTGTCGACATCCACCCCGAACACCGAAATTTTCTGCGCCGTGATCACGCCCGACGAACTGTTGTTCGAGAGCCAGGGGAATTTCGTCAGCACCCAGAGCACGAAAAATTGTGCAGCCAACGTGGCGACGGCGAGATAGAAGCCCTTGATGCGCAGGGACGGCAGCCCGAATGCGATGCCCACGAGCGCGGCGCACACCCCGCCCAGCGCGAACGACGCCAGAATCGGCATCCCCTCGATGCGCAACTGGAAGTTGTACGACGCATAGGCCCCCACCGCCATGAACGCCGCCGTGCCCAGCGACAACTGGCCCGCATAACCCGTCAGCAGATTCAGCCCGAGCGCGGCGAGCGAGAACACGAGAAACGGCACGAGAATGGCGGTGAGCCAGTATTCGGACGCCACCCACGGCAGCACGCCGAACGCCACGACGAGCACGGTGCACACGGCGATCCGGTCCTGCCGGATCGGAAAAATCTGGCTGTCGGCAACGTAAGACGTCTTGAACTGCCCAGCTTCACGATAGAACATGTGTGGCCTCTGCGATGAATGCTTATGCGGACATCCCGAAGGGATGACGGGCCGCTCAAACGCGGTCGATGTGCCGTTCGCCGAACAGCCCTTCCGGGCGCACCAGCAGGAACAGCAGCGCGAAGACATACGGGAACCAACCCTCGATGCCCCCGAAATTCCCGCCGAACTGGGCTTGCAGCAGTTGCGGCACGTAAATCTCCGCCAGTTTTTCCGCCGCGCCGATGATCAACCCGCCCACGATGGCTCCAGGGATCGACGTGAAGCCCCCGAGAATCAGCACAGGCAGCGCCTTGAGTGCAGTCATCGTGAGCGCGAATTGCACGCCGTTGCGGGAGCCCCACAGCATGCCGGCCACCAGCGCGACGAAGCCCGACACGCTCCATACGACGACCCAGATGCGTTGCAACGGGATGCCCAGCGAGAGCGCCGCCTGATGGTCGTCCGCCACGGCGCGCAACGCGCGGCCGATGCTCGTCGCCTTGAAGAACAGCGCCAGCAGCGCGACCAGCACGGCGGCGATACCGGCGGCCGCGAGATCGAAGCGGCTCACCAGCACGCCGGTCGAGTCCATGATCGACGCAATGGGCTCGTCCACGATGCCCAGCGACAGCGGGCGTACCTCGTTGCCCCACAGCAGCGGGGCGAGACCTTCGAGAAAGAACGACAGGCCGATGGTGGCCATGAACAGTGTGATCGGCGACTGATTGACCAGCTTGCGCAACACGAAGCGCTCGGTGGCCATGCTCACCAGCACCATCACCACGAACGCTCCGATAGCCGCCGCCCACAGCGGCAAGCCCCGCTCCATGAGCCCCACGACCGACAATGCCGCGAAGTACACCATCGCGCCCTGCGCGAAGTTGAAGACCCCGGACGCCTTGAAGATCAGCACGAAGCCGAGCGCCACGAGCGAATACATCACGCCCGAGAGCAGACCGCCGATCAGGATTTCGAAAAAGAACTGCATCGATGTCTCCAGGTTGCCAATGCGCCGTCGACTGCCGCCACCGTCACGTCGCCTTCACGCCGCCGCCGGCATGCCGTGCGCCGCACCGAGATACGCGCGAATGACTTCGGGGTCGGCGCGCACCTCCGCCGGCGTACCGTCGCCGATCTTCTTGCCGTAATCGAGCACCACCACACGGTCGGAGATGTCCATCACGACCCCCATGTCGTGTTCGATGAGCACGATCGTCGTGCCGAACTCTTCATTCACTTCGAGGATGAAGCGACACATGTCGCGCTTTTCTTCGAGGTTCATGCCGGCCATCGGCTCGTCGAGCAGCAGAAGTTCGGGCTCGGCAGCCAATGCCCGCGCGAGTTCGACGCGCTTTTGCAGGCCATACGGCAGCCGGCCGACCGGTATCTTGCGGATGTGCTGGATTTCGAGGAAGTCGATGATCGCTTCGACCTTGGCGCGGTGGGCCATTTCCTCCTGCCGGGCCTTGCCCCACCAGATCGCACTGGCGAGCAGCCCGGCGCGCATGCGGGTATTGCGCCCCGTCATGATGTTGTCGAGCACGGACATGCCCTTGAACAGTGCAATGTTCTGAAACGTGCGCGCCACACCCTGCCGGGCGGCCGCCGTCGGATGCATGCGTTGGCGCACTTCGCCGCGAAAGACGATCGTCCCCTGCTGCGGGTGATAAACGCCGTTGATGACATTGAGCATCGAACTCTTGCCTGCGCCGTTCGGGCCGATGATCGCGCGGATCTCATGCGCCATCACGTTGAACGAAATATCGGTCAACGCCTTCACGCCGCCGAACGACAAGCTGATGTGCTGCAAATCGAGCAAAACGTCGCCAGTCTTGCGGTGCTCACTCATACCGTCTCCTGCGGCAATGCCGGGCTGAGGTCGATGCGTGGTCAGGGCTCAATCGGTGCCCATCGATTCGTATGCGGCGGCCTTCATGGCGGTGTCTCCTCATGCCGCACAGCGCAACGTCGCAGGCGCAGGGTCGTCGACGGGCGCACGCACCCCGACCACGCGCGCCGGATGAATCGTCAGCGTGGCGCTCACGCTGCCCTCGCGTCCGTCTTCGAATTTCACCCGGGTCTCGATGTATTGCGACGCGCGGCCGGCGTAAAGCGCGTCGATCAGCACGTCGTATTTCTGCGCGATGTAGGCACGTCGCACCTTGCGCGTGCGGGTGAGTTCGTCGTCATCCGGATCCAGTTCCTTATGCAGAATCACGAACCGCTGAATCTGCGCGGCGGCGAAGGCAGGCTCTCCGGCGAGATCGGCATTGACTTGCTCGATGCAACCGACGATCAGTTCCGCCACGAGCGGATTGCCGGCCAGATCGATGTAGCCGGCGTACGCGAGGTTCTGCCGTTCGGCCCAGTTGCCGACCGCATCCATGTCGATGTTGATGAACGCACACACGCCATCGCGACCGTCGCCGAACGCCACGGCCTCCTTGATGTACGAGAAGAATTTGAGTTTGTTCTCGATGTACTTCGGCGCGAATAACGCACCGCAGGCGAGTTTGCCGACGTCCTTGGCGCGATCGATGATGCGCAAATGACCGTCGGCGTCGATGATGCCGGCATCGCCCGTCCGGAAGTAGCCCGCCTCGTCGAGCGCCTCACGGGTGGCGTCCGGGCGCTTGTAGTACGCCTTGAGCAGTCCGACGCCGCGCACGAGGACTTCCCCGTTCTCGGCGATCTTGATCTCCATGCCCGGCGCCACGGGACCAACGCTATCGAACCGCACCTGACGATCCGGTTGCAGGCAGACGTAAGCACAGGTCTCCGTCTGTCCGTAGAACTGTTTCAGGTTGATCCCGATCGCACGATAGAAACGGAACAGGTCCGGGCCGATCGCCTCGCCGGCGGTATATGCCGTACGGATGCGGCTCATGCCGAGCGTGTTGCGCAGCGGGCCATACACCAGCAGATTGCCGAGTGCGTACTGGAGACGGTCGAATGCGGGCACCGGATGCCCGTCGAGCACGGCCGCGCCGCACCGGTTCGCCACGTTCATGAAGTGCGCGAACATCTTCCGCTTGAGACGGCTGGCGTCCTCCATGCGGATCATGACCTGCGTCAGCACGTTCTCGTACACGCGCGGCGGCGCGAAGTAGTATGTCGGGCCGATCTCGCGCATATCCGTCGGGATCGTGTCGGGCGATTCGGGACAGTTGACCGTGAAACCCGCCACAAGCGCCTGGGCGTAGGAAAAGAGATGATCGCCGACCCATGCCATCGGCAAATAGGACAGCACTTCGTCGCCCGGGGTGAGCCGGTCGAACGTGCTGCCGTGATACGCCGCGCCGATCAGTGCGGCGTGCGAATGACACACGCCCTTGGGCTTGCCCGTCGTGCCCGAGGTGTAGAGGATGGTCGCGGTGTCGTCGGGATCGACGGCGGCGATAGCGTCGTCGAAGTAGCACGGATGCTGCGCGTCGAACGTGCGCCCCTGCGCCAGCGCCGCATCGTAGGATTGCAGTCCGGCGGCGTCGTAATTGCGCAGGCCGCGCGGATCTTCGAAGATGATGTGCGACAAGCGCGGTACGCGCTCGCGCAATTCCAGCAGCTTGTCGACCTGCTCCTGATCTTCGACGACGGCGAAATCGATTTCCGCATCTTCGAGCACATGCGCCATTTCTGCGGCAACGGCGTCCTGATAGAGCGGCACGGCGACACCGCCGAGCGCCTGCGCCGCCGTCATCGCCCAATACAGCCGGACACGGTTGTTGCCGACGATGGCCAGATTGTCGCCACGTTTGAACCCGGCAGCCGCAAGTGCGCAGGCGAGCATGCGCACCTCATGCGCGGCCTCCTGCCAGCTCCAGCTTTGCCAGATCCCCAGATCTTTTTCCCGATACGCCGTGCGGGCGCCCCGTGTCGCGGCATGCGCCAGCAACAATCGCGGGAAGGTGGTCCGCTCCTGCATGCCAGTCTCCTGTGTCTCGCCACATATCGACATTCGTCGAGGGGGCGTGGCGTGGCTCGGTCGGCTTGCGTGCGCTGGGCACGCTCCTTGTGGCTCGCAGCGTCTTCGTACGACGCTATTTTTTGATTTGGAATGCCATACAGCGATACCGCAATCACGGCTGACATGCGACTACGGCGACTACCGATATGCCAGGTAAATTTCAGCTTCTATACTTGTGTTTCGGCGTCGTGCCAGACCACCGTGAATGCTTGTCTCGCTTACCAGGCAAGGCGAAGATACCTCATGGCTCACGGCGGGTTTGTCACCAGGATGACAATCAAGGGAAAGTCCCTATATGTCGCTCGAAAGCTTGTTGCAGCGCAGCGTGTGGGCGCAAGGACTGACACCGGAACAACGCGCGCGCGTGGTGGCCGAAATTCAGGTGCGCCCGGTCGAAAACGGGGGCTATGTGTGCCGCAAGGGCGACCCGACGCACGCCTGGTTCGGCGTGATCGAAGGGCTCGTGAAGATCACCACGGCGTCGGCAAGCGGCAAGTCCGTCACGTTCACCGGCGTGCCCGCAGGGGCGTGGTTCGGCGAAGGCTCCGTGCTCAAGCACGAGATCCGTAAGTACGATGTGATGGCGTTGCGCGATTCCGTGCTGGCCCACATGCCGATCGCCACGTTCGACTGGCTTCTCGACACCAGCATCCCGTTCAATCGCTTTCTCACACGGCAACTCAACGAGCGATTGGGACAGTTCATTGCGGCGGTGGAGCACGAACGGCTGCTCGATACGGACGCGCGCGTGGCGCGCTCGCTGTCGTCGATGTTCAATCCGAATCTCTATCCGTCGGACGACAACACCGTCCAGATTTCCCAGGAAGAGCTGAGCTATCTGGCCGGCGTCTCGCGCCAGCGGGTCAACCTTGCGCTCAAAGTGCTGGAGCAGGCCGGGCTCGTCAAGGTGGACTACGGCGTGCTGACGATTCTCGATCTGGAGGGATTGCGCGAATTCGGCATGTAGGCCGCGTGGGGCGCCGCGCGGGTGTTGATACCGATCCGGCGAATGAAACGGTAGTTTCGAGGCCGCGATAATACGGTGTCACGGTAAGACGGTAACGCGGTAACGCTGGAACGCGTGGCCGTCGCCTTGCGCGGCTCGCTTGCCCGCCGCTTGCCCGCTCCCCCGAGTCAGCGCAAAATCGATGCCCTCGTCACCCACCCCACGCCTCCCATGTCCTCGCCCCCCATGTCCACGCCCCCCACGCCGGCCGTCGATTTCCGGCCTACGCTGTCTGGCAGCAGCGTCGAGCTCCATCCCCTCGAACGGCATCACGCGCCGGACCTCGTCGCTGCGGCGGCGGACGGCGAACTCTGGAATCTGAAAGTGACGGTCGTGCCGAATGCCGACACCGTCCACGCCTACATCGACAAGGCATTGAAGGGCCGGGAGGACGGCACCGTCATCCCCTTCGTTCTCGTCTCGAAGGCCACCGGGAAGGTCGTCGGCCATACCCGCTTCTGGAAGGTCGACCTCGTGAACCGCAAGCAGGAGATCGGCCATACCTGGGTGAGCGCATCGGCACAGCGCTCGGGCATCAACACCGAAGCCAAATATTTACTGCTCACCTACGCGTTCGAGGTCATGCATTGCGTACGGGTGCAATTCACGACGGATGCCCTCAACGAGAAATCGCGCGCCGCGATTCTGCGCATCGGTGCGAAGCAGGAGGGCATTGTCCGGCATGAGCGCATCATGCCCGACGGGCGCAAGCGCAATTCGGTCCGGTTCAGCATCATCGACGATGAATGGCCCGAAGTGAAAACCGCGTTGGAACAGCGACTGGCGCGTGGCGCCGCGGGGTGAGGCCTTCGATCGGGCCAGTCGCATCGCGCGATCGGTTCAGGGCCGCATGCCCCGCCGCCCCTCAGGCCACGGCGCTCACAGGGCCGAGGGGGCCGGCGGCGAACAACACCAGACACGGGCAGATCATGCGGCGCGCAATGTCCAGCGCCTCGGTCTTCGTCTCGAAGAAGGCCGCTTCCCATGGGTTCTTGACGTGATCGCTCACGTAGGTTTTCAGTTTTTTGTCGTACTGCGAACCGAAGAATTCGTTACGAAAGTAAAACCAGACGACATATCCCCGTCGCGGTAATTTTTCGGGGAGCGGGTACACCGGGTATTCATTGGCAGGCACCCGTCGTCTTAGCGAAATCCAGCGTTGATAGTCCACACGTGTCGCAGTCATTCCATGCCTCCTTCGACGAAAAGCCCCGGCGGGGCAATTCGTCATGATGCGCAAGAACACGCGTCAAGAGTTACGGAAACTTCCGAATCACCGCGACTCGCGATACGTCAATCAACAGCACTACGACCGGATTCGAAAATCGCGCGCCGCCGAGACTGGAGCGATGAAAACGCGTGGCATACCATGCTGGCCGAGATCCCCGCCGATCTGTCCGTTACGGCCCCCGCATGCGGCTGGCGGTTGCGCAGTTCGCTGCGCGCAATAGGAAGCGTCCCCTAACGGAGGTTTCCGTATCTGCCTGGACACCCGCCACGATCAGGACCCGCAATGCCATGCGGGCAACTCCTGTCGCGTCATGCGTCGCTCGGGGTGGGCCGGCAGATGCGCGTCATCACCACGGCGCGTATTGCTCGAACACTGTCTGACGCTCGAAGGCGATCAGCACCGCGCGCTTGTGCGGGAAGTCGAACTCCCGGAGCCGCGCCGCCCCCTGCCCCTGCATGTAGGCAATCCAGCGGTCATGGTCGATGCGCGGCTCACCGACGATACGCTGCGTGCGCGGATCGTCCAGAAAGATGTAGTGGACGATGGACCGCAGCCATGCCTCGGTCCGCCCCGGCGAACGAAAGCGAGTCGAGCCGACCAGCAGATGGAACCCCCGGTCGTAGTCGGTCGCCTCGCAGAACGGCGCGATGCGATCCTCCTTCGCCCAATACACCTCGAAGTAGGCGAACGGCTCGTCGTCGAAGCATGCGAACAGCGTGACGGTGTGGGGATCGGCCTGCATCTTCTTCAGATAGTCCGCGTGCTCTTCGAGCGTGCCCGTCTGCTGCCAGAAGTGCGCCACGCTGTCGAGATTCATCCACTCGTGAAACCGCTCGACGTCGCCCGGCTGGTCGATGGCCCGTAAGCTGAAGCTCGTGCCCAGCCGCGCGATATGGCGTCGATAGACCTCCCCGACCGGCTTCGGCGCGCGCAGGGGGTGACGCTTGCCGTCCGACACCCGATACTGCTGCGCCATGCCTGCGGACGACGGCCCTTGCAGCCACAACGCCGGGTGCTGCCAGAACGTCTGACGCGAAACATGCAACACCAGCGCGCCGTCGGCTTGCGAGAAGCGCTCGCCCACCCCGTCGCGCACGGCGGCGACGAGCCACGTCGCCAACGCCGCATCGGCCTGCGCGCCCGGCCAGACGAGGCTCGCCTCGCCGCAAGCTTTGTGACGGCAGTACACCGCCGCCAACACCGGCAACAGCGCCTGCACCGGCAAGCGCGGATCGTGCGGCGTACTCGCGTGCAAGGTCATCCCGCGCTCGGCCTCGCTCACGCGAAAAACCGCGACGGCACGCCCGTCGCACCAGAGCGTGAGGTCCTGAGCGGCACGTGCGATGGCGTCGTCCGGCCCGCTCGCGTAATAGCGGCGCCCATCGGCCAGCGTAAGCGCATAGGGCGCGTCGGGCCCGGCGGGGGCCGCATCTACAGGTGACGTTTCAACAGCAGCAGTCATGGCAATTGACATGATTCGTTTTCCTCAATAGCAAGCCGGACACCGCAACGGCATCCGTCATCAGTCATGTATCTCTACGGCCCTACCGATCCAGGCCCGTATGTCACGCGGCGGCCGCGGCTCTCGCGCGCATCGCGGGCGCCATCGACGCGAAGGCCGCCTCCACGAGCCCCGTGATCCGGTCGAGCGACACGGGGCCGCCGAAGCCCCACGACGGCGGCAGGAACGCCACACGCCCCTCGCGCACGGCGGGCAACGCGCGCCACACGGGCAACTGGTAAGCGGGCGCCGCGCCGTTATCGACGACGATCAGCGACCATTCGGGGTGCTGCGCCAGATCGCCCAGCGACAGGTTCACCATCGACTGACGCGCGTCGAGCCACCCCAACGCATTGCGCGCACCGAGATGCCCGATCAGCGCGCCGATCATGTCCTTGTTGTCGTACGCCCAGAAGTTTCCGCCGCCGGCATTCGCATTGAGCAACGCCATCGGGGCGTTGCGAAAGCCGTCGCGCAATGCTGCCGCGCGCGCCGCCGCGATACGCGCCTCGCTGTGCGCGACGATTTGCGTGGCCGCAGCCGTGCGCCCTGTCATGCCGCCGATCGCGTGGAAGATGGCCAGCATCCGCTCAAGCGCATCGCCCTCCCCCGGTGCGGGCTGGACGTTGAAGACGACGGTCGGGGCGATACGCGCCAGCGCATCGAACAGGCGCTCGTGCCGATAGGCATATGCGACGATCAAATCCGGACGCAACGCCGCAATCGCCTCGAGATTCGGCTGCTCGCGCGTGCCGACCGAACTGTCGGCACCGATCCGGTCCGCCCGATATTTGACCCACTGCGCATAGCCGCGCGGATCGGCCACGCCCACCGGCGTGACATCGAGCGCGAGCAGCGACTCGGTGAACAGAAACTCCAGCGAGACGACACGCCGCGCGTTGGTGGGCAACGACGGCGACGCGCGGTTGAACAATCCGCGATAGTTCTGCGCCTGCCCACTGAGCGGCACAGCGCCCGCCGCCATGACGGCACCGGCAGCGAGGGTCTTCAGGCAGCGACGCCGCGCGTCGCTAACGGGCGCGCCCGCAAGGAATTCAGCCGGCATGCGCATGCGACCTCAGGAACGTTCGGGAGAGCAGCCAGAGGAACAACGGCGTGCCGACAGCGGCCGTCACGATGCCCAACGGCAAATCGAGGGGGGCGAACAAGGTGCGCCCGAACCAATCGGCGACGCCGAGCAGCAGCGCACCGGCGAGCGCCGCCGTCACCAGCCGGTCGCGAGTGCCGGCCAGCGGCAACGCGCGCAAGGCGTTGGGAACGATCAATCCGACGTACGCCACCGGGCCGACCGTCGCAACCGCCGCAGCCGCCATGGCGCTCGCGAGCACCAGCAAGCCCAGCCGGGCGCGCACCACCGGCACACCCAGCGCCTCGGCCGTCTCGTCGCCGAGGCTCAGCAGGTCGAGCCAGCGCCCCGCATACACGGCCAGCGGCAAACAAACCACCAACCACGGCAACAACGCTCGCACGCCGTGCCACGACTGACCGTAGCTGCTGCCCACGAGCCACACCAACGCCTGCGTCGCATGCACATGAAATTGCAGCACGAGAAGGTTTGCCAGCGCCGCCAGCAGCCCCGCGAGCGCCATCCCCGTCAGAATCACCCGCATCGGCGCGAGTCCCCAGCGCGCATTCACGCCGAGCACGATCGCCAGCACCGTCGCGCTCGCCCCCCACGCGGCCGGCATCGACCAGCGGGCGGCGGCGTCCGGCGAGACCAGTAACAGCGCGAGCACGGCCAGCCCCGCCGCCTGATTGACGCCCAACAACTCGGGCCCCGCGAGCGGATTGCGGCAGGCGCCCTGTAACAACACCCCGCTGCCCGCGAGCAATGCGCCCGCGCCCATCGCGATCAGGCTGCGCGGCAGGCGCAGATCCACCAGCATTCCGGCGGCCGTATGGGCGTCGAATACATCGCGCCATTGCCAGCTCGACGGCCAGGGCAGCACGCCCATCGCCAGCGTCGCGCCGGCGACAGCGAACAGGGCCACGACGATCAACGCGACGATCGCCGCCATCGGCCGGCGGCTCGAGGCGCGATGGCCCGCCGACATCGGCGCGGTCATCTCGGCGGTGCTCGCCGGCAGGCCGTAGCGCAGCAACAGCAATAGCACCGGTGCGCCGATCACCGCGCTCATCACGCCCACCGGCAGCGCGCCGAACGTCACGAGCGCCCGCGCGATGGCGTCGGTGACGATCAGCATCGCGCCGCCCCACAACGCCGAGAGCGGCACCAGCCAGGCAGGCCGGTGCACCCCCATCAGCCGCACCAGATTCGGCGCCGCCAGCCCGACGAAGCCGACCGGCCCCGCCAGGGCAATGGCAATCGTCGAGAGCGCCGCCGCCAGCAAGATCGACCCCACGCGCACGGCCCCGACGCGTTGTCCCAAGGCCGCGGCCTGCGCCTGCCCGAAACGCGCCAATCCGAGCGGATGCAGCAACGCCATCAGCGCAACGCCCGCCGGCAGCAACAACCACATCGCCTCCGCCGCCCCACGCTTGCCGAACTGCTGCAACGAGCCGGTACTCCATTGCACGACGCCCACGGCCGCGCGCGTGTACAACGTCAACGCCACCATGCACAGCGCCGAGAGGGCGAGCGCATTGGCCGCACCCGCGAGGGTGAGCCGCAGCGGCGTCGTGCGCATGCCGCCCGCCAGTGCGAAGGTGAAGAGCGCCGCCAGCACGCCGCCCGCGAGCATCATCGGCAGCACGGCGAGGCCCGGCACCAGCAACGCCACGATCAGCCCCATCTGCGCCCCGGCCGACACGCCGAGCAGTTCGCCCGACGCCAGCGGATTCTGCGTGATCGTCTGCAATAACGCGCCCGCCAGCCCAAGGCACGCCCCGGCCGCGAGGCCGGCACGGATCTGCGGGAGCCATGCGTCGGCGAACAGCAGCCAGCCGAGCGACGTGTCGTTCGTGAGCCGCCCCTGCATGGCGCGCATCACCGTATCGGCGCCCGGCCATGCGTCGCTCGCCATCGCATGGACCACGATCGCCAGCGCGAGCGCCAGCCATCCGCCCCAAAGGGCACGCGTGCGACGCTCGTATTGCCGCGGCGCGGCGTGCGCCGGCAACGTCAGCCGCCGGGCGAGCTTCAACGTGCCTGCCGTGCGCTCAGCTCGCATGCCCGCCACCGTCGAGATCGTCCGAATGACGCCGATATTGCGCGTGACCGGCCGGCGCTGCGCGACCCGCACCGTCGAGCACCGGCAAACACATCGGCAGTCCCTGAAAGTCGATGCGCTGCATCGGCGTGGCGAACACGTCCATGAGACGCTCGGGATCCATCGTTTCGTCCGGCGTGCCCGAGAAGACGAGCTTGCCGTCGCGCATGAGCAGCATGGCGTCCGAGAACGCGGCCGCCTGATTCAGATCGTGCAGCACCCATACGACGGTCATGCCGGTCTCGCGATTGAGCTCGCGAATGCGCGCGAGGATATCGATCTGATGGCGCACATCCAGATAGGTCGTCGGCTCGTCGAGCAGCAGGACATTGCCCTCCTGCGCCAGCGCCATGGCGATAAAGGCCCGCTGACGCTCGCCGCCGGACAGGGCCGTCACGTCGCGCGTGCACAGCGTTTCGAGTTCCATCAGATGCAAGGCGCGTTCGATGGCGGCGTTGTCGCGTTCGCCGAGGCGCCCGCCAATGCCCGTGTGGCTGTAGCGCCCGCACGCGACCAGTTCGGCGACGGTCATGCCGAACGGCATGCCGGGCGTTTGGGCGAGCAAGGCGATGCGGCGCGCGCGCGCGCGCGCACGCAGCGAATCGAGCGGCGTGTCGTCGAGCCAGACACGGCCGGATGCCGGGCGCAGCAGCCCGCCCAGCGTGCGCAGCAGGGTGCTCTTGCCGCAGCCGTTGGGGCCGCACAGGGCGCTCACGCGGCCAGCGGCAAAGGTCACATCGACCTGCGTGAGGACGTTACGCGCACCCACGGCAACGTTGAGGCCTTCCGCGCGCAACGACGCGCCTGCGGCGGGGGTCAGAGATTCGGTCATATGGAAAGCCGGCCTGGCGGCTGCTGGGTCGGTTGATGTACGGATATCGAGGTATCGGGCCCAAAAGGTCTCGGCGGCGGGCGTCCGAAGCGCGCCGCCGCCTGCCTAAACTCACGAAGTTGTGGTTCGTCGCTCAAGAGACGTATCACCAACCGGCATATTTACCCATGTCCCGATCGCTTCAGCCGCCCCCCCTGCCCGCCCGCCTCGACATCCGTCTCCACGCCGCTCCCGCCTTGTCCGATCAGCCTTCCCGGCGCAAGCCCGGCAGACCGTTGCGTCTCGCCCCGGCGCTTTGCGCTCTCCTCCTGAGCGCGTGCGCCGTCGCCCGACCGCCCGCCCGCTCACCGGATCATTCGCAGGACAATTTCCCCAAAAACGCGGTTTCGACCGCCCAAAGCATTACCTCGCCTTACCAGGCCGATATTCGCCGCACGGCCGACGGCACGGCGCATGTCCGCGCACAGGACTGGGGCAGTCTGGGCTACGGCTTCGGCTATGCGCAGGCGCAGGACAATCTGTGCACGCTCGCCGAGAGCATCGTGACGTTTCGCGGCGAGCGCTCACTAAGCTTCGGGCCGCAGGGCCATGTTGCCCAGCGCACGACGTTCGGACAGCCGAATAATCTGGACGCCGACGTCTTCTTCCGCCTGACGTTCGACCGCGACACCCTCACGCGCTACCGCACCGCCCAGTCACCGCGTGGACGCGAACTGGCGCAGGGATTTGCGGCAGGCATCAATCGCTATCTGCAAGACCTGCGTGCCGGCGCCGACACCGGTCGGCACGCCGCCTGCCGCAAGGCCGACTGGCTGCGCCGTCTCACCCGCGAGCCGAACCGGGTGACGGAAGACGACGTTTACCGCCGGCTGTACGCGGCCACACTCGCCGCGAGCGCCGCCACGCAAGTCGCCGCGATTGCCACCGCGCAGCCGCCCTCGACCGGCGCCACGGCGACCAACCAACGCTCGCGTGCGGCTGACGACGTCGCGAGCGCCGAGCGCGTGCCAACACCGACAACAACACCGACACTGACATCGCTCAACGACGCCGGACTCGGCAGCAACGCCATCGCCTTCGGGGCCGCGCTGAGCGCCGACGGCCAGCCCATCCTCTACGGCAGCCCGCATTGGTACTGGGACGGCCCCGATCGTCTCTATCCCGCCCATCTGACGATTCCCGGCCAGTTGGATGTCGCCGGTGTCGGCATGCTCGGCGCGCCGTTCATCATGATCGGCTTCACACGGAACGTCGCGTGGACGCACACCGTATCGACCACCCGACGCTTCGGCCTGATGGCGCTCACACTCGACCCCGCCGACCCGACCCGTTACCGGATCGACGCACGCACCGAAGCCATGCAGCCGGTGCGCATCGATGTTCCGGTGCGCGACAGCGACGGCAGGATGCGGGTCGCGTCGCGAACGCTCTACCGCACCGACGACGGGCCGGTCGTCAATCTCGCGGCGATGTCGCCGGCGCTCGGCTGGACGACCCGGCAGGCGATGGTGCTGCGCGACGCCAACGCCGGCAACTTCGGTCTGCTCGATCATTACTTGCGCATGGCGCAGGCCGACTCGCTGGACGCCTTCGTTCGCGGCGTGCGCGCCGATGCGGCCAATCCGTGGGTCAACACCGTGGCCATCGGCCGGCATGATCCGCGCGTGTGGTTCGGCGACATCGGCCCGGCGCCGGGTGTGCCGGACGCGCTGGCCGCCGACTGCACCGCCCAGCCGGCCGGACAAGCCTTCGCCAGACTGGCCCCGGGGCTGCCCGTGCTGGACGGCAGCCGGAGCGCCTGTGCATGGCAAACCTCGCCGGACAGCCCGCTGCCGGGCACGCTCGGCCGTCACGAGATGCCCGACCTCATGAGCCCCACCGTCGTCACCAATATGAACGACAGCGCATGGCTGGCCGCGCCCGACGCGCCGCTCGCGCGACTCAACCCTGTGCTGGGCCGCACCGACACGCCGCTTTCGCTGCGCACCCGCGCGGGCCTGCAACGCATCGCCGCCCTGCGCGCAGCAGGCCCCGTCACGGCGCAAGCGGTTCGGCAGACGGTACTTCGCGCCGATCCGCTATCGGCCGATCTTGCGCGTCGGTCGTTCCTCGCGCAGGCCTGTCCGTCAGACGACACCGGTAACGTCGCGCGCATCGAAGTGCAGGTCGCCAACGACCCGCTGGACGGCAAGCCGCTCACGCCGGTGCAAACGGTCGATATCGCCCCGGCTTGCCGCGTGCTGCGCGCGTGGGACGGCACGGGCGAACGCGCGGCCCGGGGCGCCAACCTCTGGGACGCCGTGTGGGTCCGTCTGGCAGGCGCCGACATGACGGGAGGCCGGGCGTTCACCGATCCGTTCGTGGCCTCGCAGGCCGCCACCTCCCCCAGCCAACTGGCGGGTGAGCGCGCGTCGCTGACGCAGGCGCTGGGTGCCGCCGTTCTGGAGATGCAGCGCATGGGACTGGCGCTCGACAGCCGTCGCGACGAAGCGCTCTTCGCCACCCGCGGCGGGCGGCGCATCGGCCTGGCGGGTGGCTGCGACGTCGCGGGCTACTTCTCGATCATGTGCGCGGACACGCGCATGGGCGCGGGCCGCTACGACATGGACAAGTCGCCGCGCGGCGACACGTACATCCAGGTCGTCACCTTCCCGGACACCCCCTCGGGCGCCGTGGATGCCACGACGCTCGACGCCTCAGGCCCCGCCGACGACCGCGACGATCCGCGCAACGCGGCAGCGCTCGAAGCATGGGCCGAGAAACGGTGGCAAGCCGCACCGTTCAGCGAGGCGGATGTGGCGGCCGCCACGGTCAGCATCGTGCACTTATCCCAATAAGTGACATCCGGATGAAAGCCCCCTAAATATCCGACGCCTTGGTTCGTCCACTACTCGATAGGTGCCGTCGCCCGGGGACACGAGTGCGCACGTCGCCTCAGTTTCCGATAACACCCAGGAGTCTTAGATGAAGCATTACGGGAGCGTCCGTGGCCGGGGGGCCAGTCGCCAGCGATCGATCGAACGTCCGATCCGCCCAATCCATCGTCACATCGCGATCGCGGCGAGCCTCGCCTTCGCACCGCTGGCCATGACGGCATTCGTGTCCGGCGCGTATGCGCAGACGCCCGCACAGCAAGGGGACGTCGCACTCGCCCCGACCCAGGTGAACGCCGAGCGTGCGCCGGAGAACGGTGCAGGCCCGGTGGATGGCATCGTCGCCAAGCGCAGCACCACGGGCACCAAAACCGACACGCCGCTCATCGAGAATCCGCAGTCGGTCTCGGTCATTCCGAAGGAAATGATTCAGGACCTCGGCGCGCAGACGGTGAGTCAGGCCATGCGCTACAGCGCCGGCGTGCTCGCCGACAACGCGGGCTTCGAGACCCGCTTCGACTGGATCAACATCCGTGGCTTCTCGGCGTCGACGCTGGGCTTATACATGGACGGCACCCGTCTGCAATCATCCACCGAATTCCAGCTCGATCCCTATGCGCTCGAGCGCATCGAGATTCTGCGCGGCCCGTCCTCGGTGCTGTATGGGCAGAACACACCGGGCGGCCTGATCAATATGGTGACGAAGAAGCCGCTGGACACGCCGCTTCACGAAATCCAGCTCTCGGCCGGTTCGTTCAAGAACAAGCAGGCGGCGTTCGACTTCAGCGGCCCGCTCGATGCCGACGGCAAGGTGCTCTACCGCCTCGTCGGCCTGTTTCGCGACAGCAACACGCAGGTCGACTACACGCCGAACGACCGTATCTATATCGCGCCGTCGCTCACGTGGAAGGCCACCGACAAGACCACGATCACGTTCGAGGCCAGTTACCAGCGCGACAAGCTCGGCTTCGGCCAGTTCCTGCCCGCCTCGGGCACGGTGTTGCCCAACCCGAACGGCCAGATCCCGGTCGGCCGGTTCGTGGGCGATCCGAACTACGACAACATCAAGCGCGAACAGGTCTTCGCCGGCTACCAGATCGAACACCGCTTCAACGATCAGGTCTCGTTCAAGCAGGCCGCACGCTATTCGTACTTCGACTACAAGGTCGATACGGACGCTTACGGTCTCGGCTATGCCCCGGGCAGCAATCGTCTGATCAATCGCCTGCCGTTCGCCGATTATCGTCAGACCGATGTGGTCACGATCGATAACCAGTTGCAAACGAAGTTCCAGACCGGCCCGCTCTCGCACGTGGCGCTGTTCGGCTTCGACTATTACTACTACAACGAGCATCGCAGCATGCGACAGGGCGTGGCCAGCGCGTCGAACCAGCTCGACATCTTCTCGCCGAACTATGGCGCGGCGGTGTTCGGCCTGACGCGTCAGGCGCTCAATACGGACTCTCGCTACACGCAGGGCGGGCTCTACTTCCAGGATCAGATCAAGTACGAGAAGTGGCTGCTCACGCTGGGCGTGCGCCAGGATTGGGCCGCGCAGAACGTCTACAACCGTCTCACGAACCGCTCGTCGAATCAGGCCGACTCGCAGGCGACCTATCGTGCGGGTCTGACGTATCTGTTCGACATGGGGCTCGCGCCGTACTTCAGCTACTCGGAGTCGTTCCAGCCGAACGTCGGCACGGACCGCTTCGGCAACCAGTTCAACCCGTCGAAGGGCAAGCAGTATGAAGTGGGCGTGAAGTACCAGCCCAAGGGCTACAACAGCTTCGTCACGCTGTCGCTGTTCGACATCCGCATGACGAACGTGCCCACGCCGGATCCGGTCAACACGGCGTTTTCAGTGACGACGGGCGAGCAGCATTCGAAGGGCTTCGAGCTGGAAGCCGTCGGCGAGATCACGGACAACCTGAAGGTGGTCGGCTCGTACACGAACACCAACATCGTGAACTCGAAGACGAACGACCCCACGCTGCGCGACAAGGTGCCGCCGCAGCAACCGCGCACGGCCGCCGCCCTCTGGGCGGACTACACGTTCCACGCGGGCGTGCTCAAGGGCTTCGGCTTCAACGGTGGGGTGCGCTACGTCGGGCCGACCTACATCGACGCGACCAACACCGCCGGACAGGCGCCGTCGCGCACGCTGGTCGACCTCGGCCTGCACTACCAGTACGACAAGCACTGGCGCTTCCAGCTCGACGGCAGCAACATCTTCGACAAGACCTACGTCGTGTGCGTGACGACCTCGCAGTGCGCCTACGGTGCCCGTCGCACGATTCTGGGCACGGCGAAGTACAGTTGGTAAGTTGGTGAGTCGGTAAGCTGCCAAGTCGACAAGTCGTCGATATGTGACAAGGCCTGCGGTTCGGCCTTGTCACGTCACACTTCATCAGCCCGGCATTTTCTTCCCGCCGTCCTTGATTTCCTCGCTTTCCTCGCTTTCCTTGCTTTGCTCGCTTTGCTCGTCTGCGCCCTCGATGCCGAACACTGCGGCGTGCAGCCCCGCGAAGAACGCATCATCGGGGTCTACCATGCCGAGCGAATTCGCGAGTCCATGCATCGGGTCGCGCGATGCCGGCGTCGCCGCCTCCCTATCCCTATCACTCGTGCCCTCGTCCGGCAATCCGCGTACGTCGGTCACGACGGTCATCGACGCCTGCGCGTCAGGCACGTGCGCGATACTGGGCTCCTGCGGATGTTTCGCGCTCACGTCCAGCGCCGCGAGATACGCGCCGTCGGTGAGCGCCGCATGTGCGGACTTCAGCGCCTGATTGGCCTCGCGCTGATTCAGGTATTTGACGACCAGCGCCGCCATGCCCGTGCCAATGTCCTTCCAGATCGGCGGCTGTTGCGCAGCGTCTTCCTTTTTGCGGGTGTTCACCAGCGTGACGACCATGTCTTCGCTGAACGCGCCCGTGGCGCTGGACAGTAACGACGCGCCCAGCAAACCCAGATAGCCCGGCAGCGGCACGTTCGCGGCGCCGCCCGACAGTCCGTTCACCAGGCGTGGCACCAGTTGCGCGCCGGCGGCGCCGAACAACCCCAACTGATAGGATTTGCAGAAGCTGCGCACCATCTCATCGGTCATCTCGCGGCGGTTGAACTTGGTGGTGATCGCGGCGCGCCACAGACCGCCGCCGGTCGCACGATTGGCGACATCGAGCGCGCGCTCGCTGATCTCCGCCACGCCAGCGCCGTCTCCCGAGCGCGCCAGCCAGCCGACGCGATCCGCCTTCCATTCCTCGATCATCTTCGCAATCGCCTCGCGACGCTGCGGCGGATAGCGATTCAGCGCTTTCTCCGTTTCCTTGATAGCGCGCTCCAGCATCGCCTCCGCAGGCGAGACAACGAGCTTGCGGAGCTTTTCCTCGTCCATGTCCTGCGGTCCGAGCACTTCGCCCGCCGCCATCCTGGCGCGGCTCGCCGGCTTCACCACGTCGGCGAACAAGGCGTTCAAACGATGCTTGGCGTCGACCTTACGCTGCTGGTCCTTCGGTGCGAGCAGCAGGAACTGCACCAGCAAGCTTGCGAGCACGATGCCCACGGAGACGAGCAGCACCTCGCGTGAATTGAGCAGATTCGCGCGGTGCGCCCCGTGACCGAGCAGCGATGCGACCGCCGCGAACGGCGGGCGTGAGATCTTCAACGCACCCTGACTCTGATTGGCGACACGCTGACGCAGCAACGTCGAAACCGTCATCATGAGCGTGCGGGCCTGCGTCTGCGCCGCCTGCCCCGCCTCGGCGACACGCCGGAAGGCGCCGAGCGCCCGCTCCCGATCGTGCGGCGCGAGCGCGGCGAGCCGTGCGTGCATGTCCGGTGCATCGAGCGCCACGTCCTGGCCGAGAAGCGTGTCCACGCACGTGCGCAACGCCTGTTTCGCGTCCTCCAGCGCTTTGGCGGCCGCTCGGGTCTTGTCCGATTCGATGGGCATGCGATGCTTGAAGTTGACCGACTTTTCATCGAGCTTCACGGAGGGGCCGCCGCGCGCCTGAATGAACTCGGACGTGCCCGTCGTGATCGGCTGCATGACGGCGTTGATCACCAGATTTGCGATCGATAGCACCACGCTGGCGTAGAGCGTCTTCATGGGATCGTGCGTCACCAGTCCGACCGTCGGCACCACGCCGTACTGCAATGCACTCGGCGCGAGCCTCGCGATCAGCAGCAGGTGATTGGCGCTGCGTTGTGCCCGCTGCTGGGCGCCGAGGTCTTCCGGCGCCATGCCCAGCGCCAGCCGCCAGCGGTCGAGGTAATGCTTGTCGACCTGGGCGAGCAATGCCTCGGCAGACGTCGCCAGTTTGCCCTCGCGAATCGCATGTGCGCCCGTGTGACGCACCTCGTTGATGATCGTCGCAATCTCCGCCGTGTCGATGAACCGGGTGCGCGCCGCCGTGATTTGCGAGCGGAAGCCCTCCCAGTCTTTCGGCAGCGCATTGAACAGGGGCCGGCGATCGGCTTCTGGATCGGCATGGTTCGCGCCGGGTTCACCAGACGCCGGCGTCGGCGTCGGCGCACGCACACCGCCACGCAGGGTTTGCAAACGGATGTCGGCCGAGCGGCCCCGGTCGCGCGTCGGCGTCGAGGTCGAGGTCGAGGTCGGTGTCGATATCGGCGCTGCGGCACCGGGCGGCGAAACGTCGGCAGCGCGATCGTGCGTGAGCGTTTCAGTGGGGGACGCCGCAGCGGAACCGGACGATCCGTACGATCCTGAACGGCGGAAAGACGACGAAGAACTTGGCATGGGAACCTCCCTTGGGCAGTCGATGGAACCATTGCGACCTGCCTATCGAACTTCGGGAGTCCCTGGGTACTAACGCAAGCGATATCCGCGCCGAGCACGATTGACGATGGCCCGGCATACCCCGATAGCCTACAAGACGGCAACGGGTGCGCGTACGCCGCTACGAATCGGTGATCCGCGAGCCGAAGCGCCGCCGTGCCGATCGCGCCCGATGCGACGCATTACCGCCCGTCAGCTACCCATGCCTCTCATTGCCCCCCATCGCGCTCAGGACGCCAACCGCCACCCCGCGCCCGCCTCATCCGACTTACCCGCCACCCCGGAAGGACTCACTTCGCTCAACGCGCGCACCACGTCGTCGATCCACGCCTGCGTGCGCGGCAACTGCATGTGGCTCGACGCCACCGTGCCCTCGTACACCGGCGCCGCACCGATGGCCCGGGTGAATCGCGCCCGATCTTGCGCAGCGCGACGCTCTACCCACCAGGCATGCACCGGGACGACGGCGGGACGTAACCGATGTGCGTCGGCCAGCGAACGCAGATGCGCGGTCACGCGGAACATATGCGCGAGTTCGTCGCGGCCGAGCGACGCGTAGTCTCCCGCCGCCGACGACGCGGCGTCGCCGTTGTGCATCGTCAACGCCGCATCGACGGCCGCCGCGAGCACCCCTTCGTCCAGCGGCTTGCCCGCATGCGAGGCCAGCGATGCCCGCAGCCCGGCGGCATCCACCTGCGGCAGGATCGTGACCAGATAGTCGAGCAGATCGCCGGTCCAGTCACGCGACGTCGCAACGGATGCCGTCTGCGCCTCGTGCTGCGGGACGAAAGTGTCCGCGAGTCCGAGGAACGCCACCGTCTCTGCGCTCGCACGCAGACGTTCGGCCATCGCCAGCGCTATCGGACCACCGAGCGACCAGCCGAGCAGATGATAAGGGCCTTGCGGTTGCGCGGTGCGCATGGCGTCGACGTAGCGTGCCGCCATCTCATCGAGCGACGTGTCGGTCCATTTCGGGTCGAGCAGCATGCGCGACTGGATGCCGATCACCGGACGCGTCCCGCTCAGCGCCTGAGCGAGTGGCCGGTAGTCGAACACCGTCCCCACTGCCGGATGCACGCAGAACAGCGCCGGCGCCGACGACGTGCCGTGATTCAGACGCACCAGCAAATCGCCCCCGGCTGCGGGCGCCGCGTCCGATGGCGAAAGCGCGGCCGCCAGTCGTGCGACCGTGCCGTGCTGCATCAGCTCGCGCAGACTCAGCTTGAGCGGCGGTGTGCCGCGTTTGAGGCGAGCGATCACTTGCAACGCCAGAATGGAGTCGCCGCCGATCTCGAAGAAATTGGCGTCGCGACCGACTTGCCCGACCTTGAGTACCGCCTGCCAGACGTCGGCGATACGCGCTTCGAGCGCATTGAGCGGCGCCGCCTCTGCACGCGTCTGCGAAGGCGACGCCGCCGCCGCCACGTCCGTCACGTCCGCCACGGCCGCCAGCAACGCGCGGCGGTCCACTTTGCCGTTAGCCGTCAGCGGGAGTTCCTCCACACGCACGAGACGCGCCGGCACCCAGGCGTCAGGCAAAACCGCCTGAAGCGCGGTTCTCGCCTGCGCGTGCGTCAACGTTCCCGTGAAACAGCCCAGCAACTGCGGCTGTCCTCGCTCCTGCCCCTCCCGCCCCTCCCGCCCCTCCTGCCCATTCAATCCATCGGCCCCCTGCCGCTCGACCAATACGACAGCATCGCGCACGCCGTCGAGCGCGCGCAGCGCATGCGCGACTTCGCCCGGTTCCACCCGGTAGCCGCGAATCTTGACCTGATCGTCGGCGCGCCCGAGATAGACGATCTGCCCGTCGAACCGGCGCTTCACCCGATCGCCCGTGCGGTACATCCGCGCACCGGGACGCCACGGGTCCGGCACGAACCGCTCGGCGGTCTTGCCCGGCTCGCCGAGATAACCTCGCGCAAGCGCGACGCCGCCGATATAAAGTTCACCGCTCACCCCCGGCGGTACCGCGTTGAGATCGTCATCGAGCACGTAGGCGCTCACATTCGGCAACGGCGCCCCCACGGGCAACAGAGCGTCGTGCGACGTCGCCGCATGCGTGAGCACGCCCACGGTCGTTTCCGTCGGACCGTAATGATTGAGCACACGCAAACCCGGGCGATGGCTGTGCAACAGCGCAAGCAATTCGGCATCTGCCGCTTCGCCACCGACGACGAGCCAGTCATGCGGCAACACCTCGCTGCCGGCGGCCAGCAGCAGCCCCTTGAGGTGACTCGGCACGATCTTCATCACCCCAATGCGGCGCGCGCCCATCCACTGGGCGAAGCGCCCTGCGTCGAATGCATCGTCGTGCGGCATCAGATGCAGCGGGCGCCCCATGGCGAGCGCCCCGAACAACACCGTGTGTCCGAGGTCGGCCGCCACGGTCGAGACCATCGCCATTCCCGCGGCTTCGGGCAATTCGCTCAGGCGTGACGACACGCCCTGCACGTAGTTGTGCAACGCCCCCCGGCCGACGACGACACCTTTGGGCTGTCCCGTCGATCCCGAGGTGTAGATCACGTAAGCCGCCTGCGACGGATGCACGCTGCGACTCACGAAGCGCGCCTCGTGTCCTGCGGCGTCCCCGGCCAGCAAGGTGTCCGAGTGCAGGGTACGGCACCCGTCGACGTCGGGCACCGACGCGAGTCCAGGTGCGACGATCAGCGCTTTCGCACCGCTGGCGTCGATCAGTTGTGCGAGACGTGCCGCCGGCTGCGCAGGGTCCAGCGGCACATAGGCCGCGCCGAGCTTCCAGACGCCGAGCATCGCGGCGACCCACGCAGCACTGCGCGGCATCAGAAGCGCGACACGATCTTCCGCGCCGACGCCGCACGAGGCCAACGCCTGCGCCACACGGTTGGCGTGGCCGTCGAGCGTGCGGCGCGACCATGCGCCGCCCTCGCCTTCGACCGCCAACGCCTCCCCGTCCTGCGCGACACGCGACGTCCACACGTCCATCCAGTCGCCGGTCTCCCAGGCACGCCGCTCGCCGTCGACGACGCACGGCGCGTCGGTCGTGAGCGCGACATCAGAGAGCCGCGCTCGCGGCGAATCCGTCAGTTGTCCAAGCAATCGGTGAAACGCGCGCGCGAGCGGCTCCACGGTGGTGGCGTCGAACAGATCTGTCGCATATGTCAGCGCGATCTGCAACGTATCGCCGCGCTCCAGCGTATCGAGCGAGAGATCGAAGTGCGAGCTTTGTCCGGCCACCGGCAACGGCTCGATGCGCAGGCCCGCCATCTCGGGTACCGCATCGCGTGCGATTTCGTGATTGAACTTCGCCTGAAACAGCGCGTTGACGGCCGCGTCGCGCGCCGGTTGCAGCGCTTCGACGAGTTTGTCGAACGGCACGTCGGCATGCGCCTGTGCTTCGATGGCGCGCATGCGCGTAGTCGCCACGAGATCGGCAAACGTCGCCGTCGGATCGAGGCCCACGCGCATCACCTGCGTGTTCACGAAGAACCCGATAAGCGGCTCCGTTTCCAGCTTTGCACGTCCGGCCACAGGCACGCCGACGCATACGTCGCGAACGCCCGAGATGCGGCCGAGCCACACGCCGTAGGCGGCGAGCAGCACAGTGTAGAGCGTCGTATCGTGAGTTCGCGCTAACGCACGCAGTCGTGCCGTCAGCGCCGCATCGGCTTGCATGACGTACGTCGCGCCGCGCCCGCTCGGCACGGCCGGTCGCGCACGGTCGGCCGGCAACGGCAACACCGGATGCGCCTCGCCGATATGCTCGCGCCAGTACGCCAGTTGACGCTCCAGTTCGCCGGCTTCCAGCCAGCCGCGTTGCCAGATGGCGTAATCGGCGTATTGGATCGCAAGGTCGGGCAGCGGCGCGACGTGAGTGCCCGCTGCGGCCAAGCGCGCATACCCTCGCGTGCACTCTTCGACCAGACGCGTCATCGACCACGCGTCCGCCACGATGTGATGCAACGTGAGCAGCAACACATGTTCGTCCGGCGCCAGGCGGATAAGCCGCGCACGCATCAACGGCGCGGCGTCCAGCGCGAACGGACGCACGGCTTCTTGCTGGGCGCAGGCTTGCACACGGGCCTGCCGATCGGCGACGCTCCCCGCGTCGCCCTGCCAGTCCTCATAGTCGAGCGCGAACGGGACCTCGGCACGCACGCGTTGCAGCGCGCCGTTCGGCCCTTCGTGGAAGCTGGTGCGCAGCGCCTCATGCCGCGCGACGATGGCGGAAAAGGCCTGCGACAGCGCGGCGACGTCGAGCGCGCCGTGCAAGCGCACCGCCGCCGGAATGTTGTACGCGCCGGTGCCCGGCGAGAGTTGCTCCACGACCCACAGGCGCTGTTGCGCATACGACAGCGGCGCGTCGGTGCCGTGACGCAGGCCGCCGGGAATCGGCAGCCCGGCCAGATCGATGCCCTGCTCGCGGGCACGCGTCTGGAATACGCGACGCTTGTCGCCCGGCAAGGCGAGAAAGCGCCGCATCAGCGCCGAATCTTCGGCACCTGCCGGGCCGGTGGCACCGGTGACGTTGGCGGAATTGGCCAGAGACATCGCGAGATCCTTCTATCGAACAACCACACATCGAATTCAGACGGCCTCGCTGCGCACGACACCACGCACGCGCGAGGCCCCTTGTCACTTACCGGCTGTCTGGCCGGGTGGGCGAGAATGGCATCACGCCGCATCGGCCTCCAGATCGCCGAGCAGATCGTCGAGCACATGGCGTGCATGCGCGTCGAGCGCCGCCGGTGCAACAGCCGACCACGCGGCGCAGAAGTCGGACAGCACCGGCGTCTCGAACAACTGACGCAACGCCACCGGCCGCCCGGACGCCGCTTGCAGACGCGCCACCATTTGCGTGGCGAGCAGCGAATGCCCGCCCAGGGCGAAGAAGTTGTCGTGCCGGCCCACACGCGCGACGCCGAGCACCGTCTGCCAGACGGCGGCGACGTCCGTCTCCACCCCGGCCTCCGGGGGCACGAAGCGTGCGGCAGCGGCATGGGGTGCCGGAAGCGCCCGGCGGTCGAGCTTGCCGTTCGGCGTCAGCGGCAGCGCGTCGAGCCGCAGCCACTGCCCCGGCATCATGAACGACGGCACGCGTGTGGCGAGGTGCTCGCGCAAACGCTCCCAGAGGCCGTCGTCGCCGGCGCTTGCCACGACGTAGGCCACGAGTTGTTCCCCGAGCCCATCGTCGCGCACGATCACGGCCGCATCGCTCACGTCGTCATGCGCCAGCAATTGCGCCTCGATCTCGCCCGGTTCGATGCGGAAGCCGCGCAGCTTGACCTGCTGATCGCCGCGGCCCAGATAGTCGAGCGTGCCGTCGGGCAAACGCCGCACGCGGTCGCCGGTCTGGTACATGCGCGCCCCGGCGGGGCCCCACGGGTCGGGGACGAAGCGCTCGGCGCTCAGGCCGGGGCGGCCCAGATATCCCCGCGCCAGCCCGTCTCCGCCGACGTAGAGATCGCCCGGCACGCCCATCGGCACTTCTGCGAGCGAGGCGTCGAGCACGCGCCAGCCGATATCGGGCAGCGCCTCGCCGATCGGCGACTGGCCGATGCCCGCCTCGGCGGCTTCAGGCGTGACGACGCCGTAGCTCACGTAGACAGTCGTCTCCGTCGGCCCGTACATATTCACGATGCGCGTCTGTGCGCCGAAGTGCGACCACCACGGCGCGAGCCGTCGCGGCGTGAGCGCTTCGCCCGCCAGCACGATATGACGCAACGACGTCTGCGATGCGCCCTCGGGCAACGCGGCCAGGATCTGATAGAACGCCGAGGGCGTCTGACACAACACCGTCACCCGTTGCTGCTCGATCATCGTCCACAACGCCCGCGGCTCGCGGCTCGTGTAGTACGGCACGACGACGAGGCGCCCGCCGTGCGACAACGCCCCGAAGATTTCCCACACGGACACGTCGAACGCATACGAGTGGAACATCGTCCAGACGTCGTGCGTGCCGAAGCCGAACCAGCCTTCGGTCGATTGCAGCAAACGCATCAGTTGACGATGCGCGACCGGCACGCCCTTCGGCCGCCCCGTCGATCCCGACGTGTAGATCACGTAAGCCAGCTGGTCGACGTGAATGCACACCTCGGGGGCGGTCGGCGGCAAGGAGGTATCGCGCGCCAGCGCATCGATGCTCAGGCTGCCCGGCGGCAGCCACAGGGGCATGCCGAGCGCGGCGTCGGTGACGACCACGTCGATGCCCGCATCCTCCACGACGTAGGCGAGACGCTCGTCCGGGTAGGCGGGGTCGAGCGGCACGTATGCAGCGCCCGCTTTCATCACGCCGAGTATGGCGACGATGAGTTCCACGCGACGCGACAGCGCAATCCCCACGCGATCCTCGCCCGTCACGCCACGACGTAACAACGCGTGCGCCACGCGATTCGCCTGTGCTTCGAGTTCGGCGTACGTGAGCGAGCGCTCGCCGTCGGTGACAGCGATCGCCTCCGGCTGTGTGCGCGCGAAGGCGGCAATCGTGCGATCGACGGTGGTCGTCACGTCGAAGGTCCGGCGCGGCCCGCGCTGCGTCGGCCATGCGAGGTCGCTATCGTGCAGCACGACATCGGCGACGCGCAGCGGTGTCGACGGCTGCGCCGCGCACAGTTGCGAAAGCAGGTCGTGCAACTGTGTCCACAGGCGCTCGACGGCCGCGTCGTCGAAGCACCGGCGGTCATAGCTCATCCGTACATCGATGGTCTCGCCCGACGCGATACCGATCGTGAGCGGGTAATGCGTCGTCTCCACGTTCACGATGTCGCCGAAGCGCAGCGCCTGCGCGCCCTGCGCGCGCAACGCCCGATCCACCGGGTAGTTCTCGAACACGATGAGCGAGTCGAACAGCGCTTGCCCCGGCCAGCCGACCCAGCGCTGAATGTCGTAAAGCGGCGTGCTTTCCGCTTCACGCAGTGCGAGGTTGTCTTCCTGCAAGCGGTGCAGCCAGTCGTCGAGACCGTCGGACGGCGTCGGGCCCTGCAAGACCGGCAACGTGTTGATGAACAGGCCCATCATGCGTTCCGCGCCGGGCAACTCGGCGGGACGACCCGAGACGGTGACGCCGAAGCAGACATCGCGCTTGCCCGTGTAACGCTGGAGCAGCAGCGTCCACGCGCCCTGCATCAGCGTGTTGACGGTCAGACGTCGAGCGCGAGCGGCGCGCTGCCATGCCTGCGCGCTCGCCGCCTCGACACGGAACGTGCGTTCGCCGTGCCCTTGCTGCGGAGCCGAGGTGCGCAGCACGGTCTCGTGCAACTGCGTCGGCGACGTGAAGGCGGCGAGGCGCTCACGCCAGAACGATTCGCCGTCCCGGGGGGCATGCGCGTCGAGCCACGCGATGTAATCGCGAAAGCGCGGCGCCGGTCCCGCCGCGTCGGGCGTGCCCGACAGATAGGCCTGAAGGATCTCTCCGATGAGTTGCGCACTGCTCCATCCGTCGAGCAATACGTGATGCAGCGTCCAGATCAGTTGCCACGCCCCGCCACTGCGTGCGCTTGCGTCACCGCCCTCACCTTCGTCGGAGACATGCACGAGCACCACCCGTTGCAACGGGGCACTCGCCAGGTCGAAGCCCTGCGCGCGCTCCTCCTGCGCGAGCGCGCTCAGCACGCCCTCCCCCTGTTGCGCCACACGCTCGCGCCAGTCGAGCACGCGCAGCGCCTGCGGCACCTCGCGATGCACCAGTTGCAACGGCGGCGCATCGTCACGCCACACGAAGCTCGTACGCAGAATCGCATGACGCCGGACCGCTGCCTGCCAGGCGGCGGCGAAGGCATCGGCCTGCAACCCTTCGAGACGAATCTGAAGCTGGTTGATGTAAGACGCGCTGTCCGGCGCCAGCCGCGCATGGAACACCATGCCCTGCTGCATCGGCGAGAGCGGATAGGCGTCTTCAAGGTGGGTGAGCGGCACCGGCAGGGCCGCGAGTTCCGCCTCACTCAGATTCGCCAGCGGGAAATCGGCCGCACTGGTGAGCTGCCCGTCGACGCTGGCACCGACGAGCGTATCGAGCGCGGCACGCATGCGCGCCGCCACACCGGCGATCGTCGCCTCGTGAAAGCGCTCACGGGAGAAGCGCCAATGCAGGCGCAGACAACCGTCGGCGATCGCGCCGTCGACACACAGCCAGTTGCCCAGCGGTGCCGCCGCGTCGCGTGCCGCGCCGGCGGGCGCATCGCTCGGGGCGAAACGCCCCTCTCCAAAACCGGCGTCGATCCGACCGAGATAGTTGAAGGTGACACGCCCCTGCGGGAGTGCGGCCATGGCGGCGCGCACCTCGTCGTCACCGTGGTAGCGCAACGCGCCGAAACCGAGACCGGCGCGCGCAATGGCGCGCCACGAGCGCTTGAGCGCGAACAGGGTTTCGCGCGGGGACGTCGAGACATCGACCGCCACCGGGTAGACCGATGTGAACCACCCGAGCGTGCGCGTCAGATCGAAGGCCTCGGTGCCCGGGACCTCGTCGCGGCCGTGGCCTTCGACACACAGCGCCACGCGCCCCGCGCCCGTCCACTCCCCGACGGCCTGCGCCAGCGCAGCGACGAGCAATTCATGGATGCGGGCCCGATCGTTGGCCGCCCCCAGCAGACGGCGCGTGGCCGCGCCGTCGAGTGCGACGGTGACTTCCGCGGCGTGCGCCTGACGATCACCGTTGGCAGGTGTGGCATCCACAGGCAGCGCATCGTGCGCGCCTTGTAACGTCCGTGTCCAGAACTGCGCCTCCTGCTTGGCCTCGGGCGACGACGCCCAGTCGCGCCAGTAGGTGGCCCACGCGCCGAAGGTCGAACCGTTCCCGGCCAGCGCCACCGGCTGACCGGCCTCCCGTTGCGCGAGCGCGCGTTGCAAGTCGCCCAGCAAAATACGCCAGGACACGCCGTCGACCGCGATGTGATGACACACGAGCAGCAAGCGCTGACGCCCACCCTTCAGGTTGACGAGCACCGCGCGCAACAATGGGCCGTCCGACAGCGACAAGCCGCGTTGTGCGCGTTCGGCGGCGGCAAGCGCCTGCGATTCGTCCGCAGCATCGACAACGTCCAGCGCAACGAGCAACGCCTGCGACGGGGCGCGACGGGACTGCCAGACCCCATTGACCTGAACGTAGCGCATTTGCAGCGCTTCATGATGCGTCGCGACGGCTTGCAACGCATCGAGAAGCGTCTGCGCGTCGAGTGCAGGGGTGCCGTCCCGCACGTCGACCTGCACCCACTGGTTCCAGTGATCGCGCTGCACGACCGGTTCGCTGAAGAACCACGCCTGGATCGGCGAGAGCGGCACGTCGGCACCGGGCGCGGACACCGATGGTCCGCCGTCGGCGGCAACCTGCCCCGGCACCGCGACGGCGGCAAGCTCGCTCAGCGTCTGATGCCTGAACACGTCGCGCACGGTGATCCGCCAGTCGGCCTCGCGCGCCCGGCTCACCAGTTGCAATGCGATGATGGAGTCGCCGCCAAGGGCAAAGAAGTTGTCGGCACGCCCCACCTGCGGCGCGCCAAGCAACTGGGTCCAGATCGCGGCCAGGTCGGTCTCCGCGCCGGCGCGCGGCGCTTCGGCGCTCGCGCTGAGCCACACCGGCTCGGGCAGTCGCTTGCGGTCGAGCTTGCCGTTGACGAGCTTGGGCAATGCGTCGAGCACGAGAATCTGCGCGGGCACGAGATATGACGGCAAGCGCGCCGCGAGTGACTGGTGCAACTGCGCTGCGAAAGCCGTCGCATCGACGCCGTCGGGCCGCGTCGCGCTTACGTGCGCGATCAGTTGCACGCCCGCCGGCCCCTGAGCGGCGCCCACCACGGCTTCGCGCACGCCCGTTTCCGCGAGCAATTGCGCCTCGACTTCGCCCGGTTCGATGCGGAACCCGCGCACCTTGAGTTGCTGATCGCGACGCCCGAGGTATTCGAGCGTGCCGTCGTCGAGCCAGCGCACGCGGTCGCCGGTGCGATACATGCGCGCGCCCGGCGTGCCCCACGGATCGGGGACGAACCGCTCGGCGCTCTGACCGGGACGCGCCAGATAGCCGCGTGCCACGCCCTCGCCGCCAAGATAGAGTTCGCCCGCGACGCCCACCGGCACCGGTTGCAGGCGCGCGTCGAGCACATACGCCCGGCGCTGGCCGACGAGCGAGCCGATGGGGGCGTAAGGCGTCGGACTCTGCATGCCCGCCTGCACCGTCCAGTTCACCGGCGTCACCACGGTCTCCGTCGGCCCGTAGCCATTGAGCAGACGCGACGGTTGCAGCGTGCGCATGACCAGCGAGAGCGTATCGCGCGAGAGGGCTTCGCCACCGCACGAGTAAATGAGACCCGGCGGCACCGCGCCGGGATGTGCGTCCACCCACTGCGCGACGTGGCGCAACAGCGCGGTCGGCAAGCCCGCGTTCGTGACGCGTCGCGCGACGATCTGCTCGCAAATTTCCTCGGGCGTCCACTGACGCGGGCCGCGCAACACGACGCACGCGCCTTGCGACAGCAATGTCAGCCACCGCTCGTGCGCGCCGTCGAACGAGAGCGATGCCACATGCAGTTCGCGGAACGCCGGCGTCATGCCGAACAGTCCGGCAATCGCGCGGCAGTGCATGGCGATGGGGCCGTGCGAGACGGCAACGCCTTTGGGACGTCCGGTCGATCCGGAGGTGAAGATCACATAAGCCAGTTGGGCGGGATGCAACGCCGGCAGGGTGGCTTCGCGGGCCGGCGACGTCGTTGCCAGCGCGATATCCAGTCCGGCCACCGCCGCCGGCAGACGCGCCAGTCCCGGCGCGTCCGTCACCACCAGCGCAATCCCGGCGTCGAGGCACAATTCGGCCACGCGCTCGTCCGGATGCTCGACGTCCAGCGGGACGTACGCCCCACCCGCACGAAGCACGGCGAGCATCGCCACCAGCGAATTGGCGGATCGGTCGAGCCGCACGCCCACGCGCGTCTCGGGCGCAAGGCCGCGAGCGAGGAGATGCGCCGCCAGCGTGTCGGCACGGCGCAGCAGGTCACCGTACGTCAACACGTCGCCGTCGCACTCGACGGCGTGTGCGTGCGGGCGAAGCGCGGCGTGCGAGGCGATCCTGTCGGGCAAAAGCCGCTCGTCGTCGTACTGCGCTTTCGCCGGGTCGCCCCAGCCACGGATGGCCGCGAGTTCATCGGCATCGGCCAGCGGCAAGTCTTGCAGCGGCGATGCCGGTTGCGCCAGAAGCGCCGAGAGCAGCGTCTGCCAATGCCGGCAAATGCGCTGCGCCGTCGCATGCGAGAAGACGTCGCATGCATAGCCGAGTCCGCCGCCCAGCGTGCCGTCCGGCGACTCGACGATGCCCAGGTCGAGATCGAATTTCGCCTGCGTCGTCTCGCCGTCGAGCACCGTCGCCGTCACGCCCGGCAGTTGCAGCGCAGCGGCCGCATGACGCCGTTGATGGTTCACCATCACCTGAAACAGCGGACTATGGCTCAGGCTGCGGGCCGGGGCCAGACGCTCCACCACTTGCTCGAACGGCACATCGGCGTGGCGTTGCGCATCGAGCAATGTATCGCGCACCTGCGCGAGCAACGCGCCGAATCCCGCCCTCGGATCGACTTTCGCCCGCACGACCACCGTATTCACGAAACAGCCCACGACACGCTCCAGTGCCGTGCGGCTGCGATGGCTGACCGGCACGCCCACGCGCACATCGATGTGACCGCCAACGGCGTCGTCGTCGCTTTGCCCGGCGGCGTAGCGGGCCAGCAGTGCCTGGAACGACGCCAGCAGCACCGCGAACGGCGTCGTCTGCGCCTCCCGGGCCACGTCGCGCACGCGCGCGGCCAGCGGCTCCGGCAACGTGAAGGCGACACGGCCACCCTCGGCATCGCGCTGTGCCGGACGGTGGCGATCCAGCGGCAGCGCCAGCAGATCGTCGGCGTCGGCCAGTTGCGTCGCCCAGTAATCGAGTTGTCCGGCAAGCGCTTCGCCACCGAGACGCATGCGTTGCCAGATCGCGTAATCGCCGTACGACGGCCCGGACGACTGCATCGCCGGCGTCTGCCCGTTGCGCACGAGCGCATAGTCGCGGGCGATCTCACCGATAAGCACGTCCAGCGAGCCGCCATCCGAGATCAGGTGATGCATCGTGAGCACCAGTACATGGCGCGTCGGTGTCACGCGCAGCAACGTCGTGCGCACGAGCGGTCCGCGCGCCAGATCGAACGCGGCACGGCTCGCCTGCGCGACGGCGTCACGCACGTCGACATCGGCTTCATGAATGACGTCGGTGGCATCGGTGGCATCGGTGGCTGATGTGGCAAGGTCCACCACGTCGAGCGGCACATCGACACAAGCGTGCACGCGTTGCATGAGCTTGCCGTCTTCGACGTCGAACGTCGTGCGCAGCGCCGCATGCCGGGCGACGGCGGCGGCGAACGCCTGTGCCAGCGCCGACGTGTCGAGATCGCCGTCCAGTTGCACGGCGCCGGTGATGTGGTAGGTGTCGTGCCGGTCGTCCAGTTGCAGCAGCGTCCACATGCGCTGTTGGGCGAACGAAGCGGCTGAAGTGACCGACGCGACGGCGGGCTCGCCCGCCGGCGCGTGCGGTCGCGGCGCCCAGCCGTCGAGCGGCAAGTGCTCGCGCACATCCACGCCCTTGCGTTCGAGCAAGGCGATCATCGCCTGCCGTTGCGTCGGGGCGAGACGCGAAAGCGTCGTTTGAATATCGTCCATATCTATCGTGCCTCTGAGCCGAGCAGCGCTTGCAGCGCCTCGGGGGAAAGGGATTCCATTTCGCGCAGGGCGGCCTGCAATGCATCGTCGGTGGCGCCGCCGCGTGAGGGCGACGCGCCCGCCTGCGCCGCCAGCCCGTCCAGGGTCTCGGCCAGCGCCGTCAGGCGGCTCGCCTCGAAGAGCGTGCGCAGCGGCACGTCCAGCGAGAGCGCATCGCGCAAACGCGAGGCGACCTGCGTCGCAAGCAGCGAGTGGCCGCCAAGCGCGAAGAAGTCGTCGTGACGCCCCACGCGCGGCACGCCCAGCACGTCCTGCCAGATGGCGGCGATGAGTGCTTCATGACCGTCGTGCGGCGCTTCGAAGCGTTGCGCCCCGACCGCTTCGGGCACCGGCAGGGCGCGGCGGTCGAGCTTGCCGTTGGGGGTAAGCGGCAGCGTGTCCAGACGCAACCACTGGCCCGGCACCATGTACGCCGGCAATTGCCCGCCGAGGTGACTGCGCAGACGCGGCCACAGCGCCGACGCTTCGACCGGCGAGACCACATAGGCCACCAGTTGCTCGCCTGCGCCATCGTCACGCACCAGCACGGCGGCGTCCGTCACGTCGTCGTGACGCAGCAGTTGCGTCTCGATCTCGCCCAGTTCGATCCGGAAGCCGCGCAGCTTGACCTGCGCGTCGCCGCGCCCGAGATAGTCGAGCGTGCCGTCGGCCAACCGGCGCGCGCGGTCGCCGCTGCGGTACATGCGCTCGCCCGGCGCGCCCTTCGGGTCCGGCACGAAACGCTCCGCCGTCAGGCCGGCCTGCCCCAGATAGCCGCGCGCCAGCCCTTCGCCGCACACATACAGGTCGCCCGCCACGCCGGGCGGCACCTCGTTGAGACCGGCGTCCAGCACGCGCCAGTCGAGATCGGCAATCGGCTCACCGATGGGCGAACCCGCCGTGTCCTCGGGGCGAAGTCGGCGTTGACTGACGTGCACCGTGGTCTCGGTAATGCCGTACATGTTCGTGAGCTGCGTGGCCTCGCCGAAACGCTGCCACCAGGGGGCGAGCCGCGCGGGGGTGAGCGCTTCTCCGCCGAACACGATATGGCGCAGCGTCGTCGCGACCGCATCGGCCGGCATCGCGCCGAGCCACTGATAGAACGCCGAGGGGGTCTGGTTGAGCACCGTCACCCCTTCGCGGGCGACGAGCGTCCACATCGCCGCCGGATCGCGTGCGGTGTCCTGCGAGACGACCACGAGCCGGGCGCCGTGAACCAGCGCGCCGAAAATCTCCCAGACGGAGAAGTCGAACGCGTAGGAGTGGAACATCGTCCAGACGTCGTTGGCATCGAAGGCGAAGTCCGGCGAGGTGCCGAGCAGCAGGCGCATCAGGTTGCGATGCGTCAGTTGGGCCCCCTTCGGCCGTCCCGTCGATCCCGACGTGTAGATCACGTACGCGAGTTGATCGACGTGAACCTCGCGCGCCGGCGCATCGCTGCACAACGTGTCGTCGGCCAGTATCGATTCGATGGTGTGCGCACCGGCAGGCAGCCACGCGGCGCCGGCCTGCGACGCCTGCGTGGTGACGTGCGTGATGACGTGTGTAACGCCGGCGTCTGCCACCATGTAACTCAGGCGCTCGGCGGGATAGGCGGGATCGAGCGGCACGTAAGCCGCGCCGGCCTTCAGAATGCCCAGCATCGCAACGATGAGATCCGTGCTGCGCGACATCGCGAGACCGACCCGCGCTTCCGGTTCCACCCCTGCGCGGATCAGCGCCTGCGCGACGCGGTTGGCACGGCTGACGAGATCGGCGTACGTCACCTGGCCGTCGGCATCGCTTACCGCGACCGCGTCGGCACGTGCGGCGGCCTGCGCGTCGATGGCCAGATGCACAGGCATCGGCACCGCAACGGTGACACGACGCCCACCGTTGCCGGGCGTCGTGGCGGCGTCCGGCACCATCGCCAGGCGCGCGACCGGCGTCTGCGACTGCGCTATCGCGACGTCGAGCAAGGTCAGCCACTGCTCGCCGAGACGGCGGACGGTCGGCGCATCGAAGACATCGCAAGCGTATGTCAGCCATCCGCGCAGCGCTCCCGTCTCGTCTTCCTCCGTGTCGAGCGCGAGATCGACCTGCGCGTGATGCGCACGACGTTCGACGGCCTGCATTTTCACTCCGGCCAGATCGCTCAGCGGCGCGAAAGCACGCTTCTGGTGATTGATCGACACCTGGAACAGCGGGTGACGTGAAACGCTGCGCACCGGGGCGAGATGCTCCACCAGCCGCTCGAACGGCACGTCCGCGTTTTGCTGGGCGGCCAGCAATTGATCGCGGATCTGCGTCACGAGCGATGCGAACGTCGTCGGCGCGCCGATCTGCGAGCGCAGCACCTGCGTGTTGACGAAGAAACCCACGACCGGCTCGACAGATTCATGCGTGCGTCCGGCGACCGGCAATCCGGTGCGCACATCCCCTTGCCCGGTGACGCGATGCATCAGCAGATGGAAAGCGGCGGCCATCACCATGAAGCGCGTCACGCCATGCTCACGGGCGAAGCGATCGAGACGTGCAGGCAACCCGGGCGAGACGCTCAGATCGATGCTCGCGCCCGCACCGTCGCGCACCGCCGGGCGCGCGCGGTCGAACGGCAGCGCCAGTTCGGGGTGCGTCGTGCCCAGTTGCGTGCGCCAGTAAGCGAGTTGCGCCGCGTGCGCCGGACTGCTCAACTGTTCGCGCTGCCACACGGCGTAATCGCCATAGCGCACGGGCGTGATGTGCGTGACGTGCGTCATCTCACGCACCGGCGTCGCGCCGCTCGCATGGGCGCGGTAAGCGCGGGCCAGATCGCCGATCAGCAGGTTCATCGACCAGCCGTCCGAGATCAGGTGATGCATGACCAGCATCAGCACGTGCGAGTGTTCGTCCACCTGCATCAGATGCACGCGCCAGAGCGGGCCGGCCGCGAGGTCGAACGGTTCGCGCGTCAGGCGATCGAGATGCGCCTGCACGGCGGCGTCTCGCGCCTCGACGGAGAGGTTCGCTGCAAGGGCGTCGCGAGTGAAAGCGACCGGTCGCGTGGCGTGCACGTGTTGCACCGGCGCGCCGGCCTCGGCATCGCTTGCCGAGACGGTCGTGCGTAACGCGTCGTGCCAATCGCAGAGCGTTTGCAGCGCGCGTTCGAGCGCGGCCACCTGCAACGGCCCATCGAGGCGCAGCGCGCCGGCAATGTGATAGGCCCCCGCCCGCGGCGCCATTTGCGTTTCCAGCCACACACGCATCTGCGACGACGACAGCGGGAAGGTGCGGCGATTCGCATCGCCGCGCGTCGGGCCGGTCGCGCTCGTGCCGGCGGGCGATGCCGCCTTCGCCTCAGACGGCGCGGCCAACGTCGCCAGTTGCGCAATCGTCGGATGCGAGGCCAGATGTTGCGGCCCGACCTTGATACCGCGCTTGCGCAGACGCGCGATCACTTGCAGTGCAAGGATCGAGTCGCCGCCGATCTCGAAGAACGCATCGTGACGCCCGACCTGCTCGCGTTTGAGGACCTCGCGCCAGATGGCGGCGATCTCGGCTTCAGCGCCTTCGTGCGGCGGGTTGCGGGCGGACTCGGCGGCCGACCCGGCGACATTTTCCTTCGCGGCGTCCGCTGCGGCGGCCATCGCGATCAGGGCGCGGCGATCCACCTTGCCGTTGGCGGTGAGCGGCAGCGTCTCGACGCCATCGAGTCGCGCCGGCACCCAGACGGACGGCAGCGCCTCGCTCAGCGCCGCGCGCACGGCATCGACCGTCGCCGTTCCGGTGAAAGCGCCATGCAGCCACGCCCCGCCGGGACCGTCGTGACGGGCCACCACGGCGGCATCGGCCACGCCCGGCACCCTGCGCATCGCCTGCGCCACTTCCGCCGGTTCGACGCGATAACCGCGAATCTTCACCTGATCGTCCATACGACCGAGGTAGACGAGCGCACCGTCGGCCCGCTGCACGGCACGGTCGCCGGTGCGGTACACCCGTTCGCCGCTGCGCCACGGATCCGGGACGAAGCGCTCGGCCGTTTGCGCCGGCGCGCCCAGATAGCCTCGCGCCAGCCCCGCGCCGCCGAGATACAGTTCACCGGCCACGCCCGGCGGCACCGGATTGAGGTCGGCGTCGAGCACATAGGCGTGAAGGTTCGCGAGCGGGTTGCCGACCGGGACGGGGGCGTCGGCGACGTCCGGTGGCAGCGCATGGGTGAGCGCCCCCACGGTCGTCTCCGTCGGCCCGTAGTGGTTGAGCACCATCAGGGCAGGATGCGCCGCGCGAATCTGCGCGACGAACGCCGCATCGAGCGACTCTCCCCCCGTAATCAGAAGCGCGCGCGGCAGCACTGCGGCCCCGGCGGCGTCGAACAAGCCTTTCAGATGCCCCGGCACGATTTTGAGCACGTCGACAGGACGCGACGCGCACCACTGCGCAAAGCGCTGCGCATCGAAAGCGCACGCTTGCGGCACGAGGTACAGCGCGCGCCCGAGGGCGAGCGCGCCGAACAACGTCGTGTGGCCGAGGTCGGCCGCCACGGTGGAGGCCATCGCAAAGCCGCCCGCCGCCCGTTCGCCAACGTCCGGCCCGCGCTGCGGGAGCTGTTGTGACAGCTGTTGCGGCAGCCATTGCGGCAACTGTTGCGCCACCGCCTGCACGTAGTTGTGCAACGCGCCGCGACTGACCACCACCCCCTTCGGCTCGCCGGTCGATCCCGAGGTGTAGATGACGTAGGCGGCTTGTGCAGGGTGCGGGCGCACAAGCGTCGGCGCGGGCGCGTCGCCGACACGCTTCAGATCGTTCCAGTGAAGCACGGGGGCCTGCGTGAGCGCCGGTGCGCCATCGTCGACGATCACCGCCTTCGACCCGCTCGCGCTCACGAGCTTGTCGAGACGCGCCGACGGCTGCGCCGGATCGAGCGGCACGTAAGCGGCCCCGGTCTTCCAGATGCCCAGGATGGCCGCCACGAGCGCGGCGCTGCGAGGCAGGCACACGGCAACACGGTCTTCCGGGCCGATGCCGCGGGCCTGCAACGTCGCCGCCAGACGATTTGCGAGCGCATCGAGTTCCGCGCGACGATACGCGCCGTCCTCGCCTTCGGCAGCCAGCGCGTCGCCATCGCGGGCGACATGCGCATGCCAGTCGTCGAGCAAATCCTGCGTCGGCCATACGGTGCGCTCGGCCGCCCGAGACGTCGCCTGGCGCAGCCCGACACACCCCAGCGGCGCATCGAACCCCTGAACGACCGCCCCCAGCAACGCCACGAACTGCTCGCCGAGGGCCTGCACGGCCGCATCGTCAAAGCGCTCGCGGGCGAAGGCCAGCACGAGACGCAGGCCGTCGTGCTGCTCGACGATCAGCGACAGCGGATAGTTGTTGCGCGCTTGTGTGCCGCGCTCGAGCAGGGACAGGCGCAGACCGTCGTCGCGCTGCCCGAGCAATGCGGCGTCGAGCGGGTAGTTTTCGAAGACGACGATGCTCTCGAACAGCGCCCCGTCGGCGCCCTCGCCCTTGCCTTCGCTCTTGCCCTCACGACGTGCCACACGCGTGATCGACGCCAGCGCGACATGCTCATGCTCGCGCGACTGCGCCGTCTGCGTCTGCAAATCGCGCAGCCACTGCGCCACTGTCCGACGCGGGTCCAGCGTCGCGCGCACGGGCAGCGTATTGATGAACAGACCGGCCATGCGTTCGATGCCGGGCACGGCCGCCGAACGGCCCGACGCCGTGACGCCGAAGACCACGTCGCGCAAACCGGCGTAACGCGCCAGCAGCAACGCCCATGCGCCCTGGCACAGCGTGCCGGGCGTCACGCCCGCGCGGCGCGCCGCGTCGCACCACGACTGCCATTGTGCCGGGGCGAGCGTCCAGGCCGCTTCGCCATGCCCGCGCGCATCGACGCGCGCGTGCGGTTCACGCGCGGCAGGCAGCGGTGTGGGCGCGCCCACGCCGTCGAGCAACTCGCGCCAATGGTTCAGCGACGCCGTCGCGTCCAGTTCGCGCTGCCAGACGGCGAATTCGGCGAATGACGGGGCTGTCGGGGCTGTCGGGGCGGACGGAGGGGAAGCAGTGGAAGCCGTGGCCGACGTGCCGTCCCCCGAGGTCGCGGCGTCGCTTGCCAGCGCGGCGTACCGGGACATGACGTCGCTCAGGACCAGCCCGGTGCTCCAGCCGTCGAGGGCAACGTGGTGGCTGCTCCACAGCAGCCACCAGCGGGCCTCGCCGACCCGCACCAGCGCCAGACGCGGACGGTGCGCATGCGCAAACGAGAAGCCCTCGGCGCGCTCGGCAGCGAAACGCGCGTTCAGACGCGCGTGCTGGGCTTGCGCCGTCGCATCGCGCCAGTCTTCCTGCGGTAGCAGATCGGCGCAGGGCGCGACCGTCTCACGCGCGTGGACCAGCAGAAGCGGTTGCTCACCGATGTCCGACACGTATGCGGTACGCAGCGCCGCGTGCTGCATGATCGCGTCGCGCCAGGCCTGTGCGAAGGCGTTCGTGTCGAGACGACCGTCGATCACGAAGCCTTTCTGGTAGAAATAGGGATCCGACGTGCCTTGCTGTTGAGCGTAGAAGAGCAAACCCTGCTGCATCGACGTTGCAGGCACGATGGCTTCGAGCGCCTGTAGCGAGGCCGGCAAGGCCGCCAGCTGCTCACGCGAGAGCCCGGCGTGCGGGAAGTCCTCCGCGATGACCGGCTCGTGGCCGGGCAGCGTCTGCGCCAGCGCGCGCAATGTCGCGCCGATCTCGTCGATGAGCGTGTGCACATCCTCACCGTCCAGACGCGAACGGTCGTAGCGGCAAACGAGCCGCAACGTGTCGCCTCGCTGCCAGACGTCGAGCGTCAGCCAGTTGGGCGGAGCGACATCCGGCGCATGCGACAGCCCGCCATCGACGATCTCGTCGTTGTCCGTGCGGCCAAGGAAGTTCACGGTGACGTGCCCCTCGGGCAAGGCGTCGAGCGTGGCGCGCGCCTGCGGTGCGCCCAGATAGCGCAACGCACCATAACTCGCGCCCGCCTGCGGCGCCCGTCGCCAGGCTTCACGGGCAGACGTCAACGTTGCCTCGGGTGTGGCGCCGACCTCGACGGCGAGCGGCCATGCGGCGGTGAACCAGCCCAGCGTGTGCGACAGATCCCCCTGCCCCTCGCCGTCGCGGCCGTGTCCCTCCACGTGCACGACATAGCGGCGCGCGTCGACGCGCTTGCCGAGCGTATGCGCCACGGCGGCACTCAGCACCTCGTGCATGCGCCCGCGACGCAATTGCGTCAGTGGCAGCGCAACGCCCGCCGGCCACGTCTGCTCGATCTCGCCGGTGCCGGTGCCGACATGCGTGTTTTTCGCGACATCGATCGCATCGAGCGCGCCGGACAATGCGTTGCGCCACATGTCGAGCGCCGGCCCGGCAGCTTCGCTGCGGGTCCAGTCGTGCCAGCGCTGCGCCCAGTCGCGCATCGACTGACCGACGCAGGGCAGCGCAGCGTCCGGACGCGCGAGCGCCGTTTGCCAATCGTTGAGCAGAATGCGCCACGAAACGCCATCGATCACCAGATGATGCGCCACGAGGAAACAGCGCAACGCACCGGTGTCGGTACGGACCAGCAGCGCGCGCAACAGCGGGCCGTGAGCGATGGACAGGCTGCGTTGCGCCTGCGCGAGCAAGTCGGCCAGTTGGGCGTCGTCGCACATGGCGGCGTGCCAGAGCAGATCGTCTGCGGCATGCGGCGCAACGTAACGGGCTTGCCATTGTCCGTCGCGCTCGATAAAGCGCAGTCGCAGGGCGTCGTGATGCATCACGACGCGGGCGAGCGCGTCGCGAACGGCGGACAGGTCGATGCCGTCGGGCAACCGCACCTCGACCCACTGATTCCAGTGGTCGCGATGCGCGATGTCCTGCCGGAAGAACCACGCCTGCACGGGCGTGAGCGGCACGTCGCCTGTCATCGGCTCCGGTGCGCGCACGGCGTCGTTCGCGTCGTCCACGGCACGCGCCTGGGCGGCAAGGCGCGCCAGCGTCTGATGACGGAAAACATCCTGCGCCCCCACCTGCCAGCCCGCCTGACGCGCGCGACCCACCATCTGCAATGCGACGATGGAATCGCCGCCAAGGGCGAAGAAATTGTCGTCGCGGCTCACCGAAGGTAAGCGCAGCAGTTCCTGCCAGAGCGCCGCCAGGGCGACTTCGGCAGCGCTCTGCGGCGCTTGGCCGCCGGCACTGCCCCATACCGGCGCAGGCAGCGCCGCACGGTCGCGTTTGCCGTTCGGCAGCTTCGGCAGCGTATCCAGCACGAGGATCAGGGACGGCACGAGGTAGTCCGGCAGACGCTGCGACAGCGCGACGCGCAGCGCCTCACCGTCGAGCCGCTTGCCCGCGACATACGCCACGAGCTGGTCCCCCGCCGGTCCTGCGGCCACGACGGCCAGCGCATCGTCAACGCCCGGCTCGCGCAGCAGTTGCGTCTCGACTTCCCCCGGTTCGATCCGAAAACCGCGCACCTTCACCTGCTGGTCGAAGCGGCCCAGATAGACGAGCGTGCCGTCGGCAAGACGGCGCACGCGGTCCCCCGTGCGGTACATGCGCGCCCCCGGCTCGCCACGCGGGTCCGGCACGAAGCGCTCCGCGCTCAGCGCAGGCCGTCCGAGGTAGCCGCGCGCCACGCCTTCGCCGCCGAGATACAGTTCGCCCACCGCGCCGAGCGGCACCTCGCCCAGCCACGGATCGAGCACCCATGCGCGACGGCGACCGACCGGCTCGCCGATCGGCGCGTACGCCTGCCCGGCCAGTTGCGCCGCGGGTTGTGCATCGAGATCGCCGTCGATGGACCACGCCACCGGCGTCATTACCGCCTCGGTCGGGCCATAGCCGTTGATCGTCTGGGCGGGACGGAACATCGCCTGTGCCGCACGCAATGCCGGCCACGGCATTGCCTCCCCGCCGAACGACAGCAGGCGCAGCGCCGGGGCGCCGGTCGCGCCGCTCGTCGCCAGACGGCACAGATAGGCCGTCGGGAAGCCTGCGTTGGTCACGCCGTGACGACGCATCGCATCGACCATCGTCTGGGGCGCCCAATGCCGTTCGTCCGCAATGAACAACGACGCGCCGCAGATCAACGGCGCCATCCAGCGCTCGTGCGCCCCGTCGAAATTGATCGACAGCACATGCAGCTCGCACACCTCGGGAGAGAGACGGTACTGCTCGCCGGTCGCGACACAGTGCATCGCGAGCGGGCCATGCGCCACCGCCACCCCTTTGGGCACGCCGGTCGAACCGGACGTGTAGATCAGATAGGCCAGTTGCCCGGGATGCAGCGCCACGTGCGGCGCACGGTCGGGCAATGCGGCATCGGCAACGATGTCGGCAATATCGGCGACGGTGGCGACGGCAGCGCCCCGTGCGGGCAGCCATGACGCCGCCATCAACGAGGCCTCGGTGAGCACGAGCGAGATGCCGGCGTCTTCTATGATCTGAGTGAGACGCTCGGCCGGATACGACGGATCGAGCGGCACGAACGCGCCACCCGCTTTCATGATGCCGAGCAACCCGGCGATCATGCCGGTCTGACGCGACATCGCCAATCCGATGCGCGTCTCGGGTGTCACCCCCTGCGCGAGCAACCAGTGGGCGACGCGATTCGACGCGCTGGCGAGTTCGCCATAGGTCAACGCGCCGGCCTCGTCGCGCAAGGCGATGGCCGACGCCTGTCGCGCCGCCTGCACGTCCACCCGTTCGGGCACGCTTCGGAACGGCAACGAGGCGTCGGCGGACAACGCGCCTCCTGCCCTTCGCTCCCCCCCCGGTACGCGCGCGAACGCCACATCGAGCGATGCCAGCGGTTGCGTCGACTGCGCCAGCAACGTCGCGAGCCCGGCGCGCCAGTCCGCGCCGAGGCGCTCGATGGTCTGCGCGTCGAACAGATCGGTCGGGAACGTGAGGCGTGCGCGCAGCGTCACGCCGTCGAGCGGGTCGGCACTCGCCCCCGCAGGCGCCTCGTGGCGTTCGTCGATATCGAGGGCCAGGTCGTATTGCGCGCCACCGGTCAGCGGCTCGGCGACCACGCTCAGGCCGGCCGGCCAGCCTGCCGCCGCGTGCGATGCCGCCGCATTCGTCACGTGATGGTTGAGCATCACCTGAAACAAAGGCGACTGCCCCAGACTGCGCTGCGGTGCGATGCGCTCCACCACGCGCTCGAACGGGGCATCGCGATGCGCGTGTGCGTCGAGCGCGCCGTCACGCACCTGGGCGACGAGCCGGTCGAAGCCGCCCGCCGGATCGACTTCCGCACGCCAGACCTGCGTGTTGACGAGGCACCCGAGCATGCGCTCCAGCCCCGCAACGTCGCGTTGTGCGATCGGCACCCCCACGCGAATGTCCGTCTCGCCCGCGTAGCGATGCAGCAACCACTGGAACGACGCGGCCAGCACGATGAACGGCGTGGCCTTGTGTTGCGCCGCGTATGTCAGCACGTCGCGTGTGAGGCCGGACGGGAATGCAAAGGCGAGCGTATGGCCGGCACCGCTGCGCAGCGCGCCACGCGCCCGGTCCAGGGGCAACGTCAGCACCGGCGACGGCTCCGGCAGACGCGCTTGCCACCAGTCGAGCTGGCCGGCGAGCGCAGCGCCGTCGACCTGCGCGTGCTGCCAGTGCGCATGATCGCCCGGCTGAACCGGCACGGCCTCGAACACCGGCGTTGCGCCGTTCGCACACGCGCTGTACGCCCGCGCAAGCTCGTCGACCAGCAGCGTCATGGACCATGCGTCGGTCAACAGATGGTGCAGGACGAAAACGATGCGGTGAGCATCGTGTGCCGTGCGCAGCACGCCCACGCGCCACGGCGGCGTCGCTTCCGGGGCGAACGGTTGCGCCAGCCATTCGCGTGTCAGACGTGCCGCAGCGGCATCCGCATCCCCCGTGCTCGCCAAATCGTGTTGCGTGAGCGGCACATCGGCACGTGCATGCACGATCTGAACGGCAACGCCGTCGCGCTCGTCGAACGTCGTGCGCAAGGCGTCGTGGCGCGAGGCGACGATGGCGAGCGCATGCGCGAACGCAGCGGCGTCGAACCGTCCCTTGACGAGCAACTGACCGCCAACGTGATACGCCGCGCTGTTGGCCGGATCCAGACGATGCACGAACCACAAGCGCGCCTGAGCGAACGACTGCCGGAAGATACGGGTGTCCGGCGTTTGCGCCAACGGCGTCGCCTTCGGGATCTGGTGAGCGGCCGCAGCGCTGGCGTCGCTGCCGACGCTCGACGGCATTGACGGCATTGACAGCTTCGGCAGCTTCGACAGCGCTTGCACCCAATCGCCGAGTCGCGCGTGCTCGTAAAGCGGGGCCAACGTCGCCTTCAGTCCGAGACGCTCGTGCACGCGCGCGAGCACTTGCATGGCCAGCAGGGAACTGCCACCGCACAGGAAGAAGTGATCGTCGGCATTGACCGTCGCCCGCCCGAGCACTTCGCGCCAGATGGCGGCGACCGTCTCGTAGTGCTTGTCCTGCGGGGTCGCGGCGTCTTGCGAGGCGTTCGGCGCAACGTCCGCATCCTTGCCGAGGACGACCCCGTTCTGCCAGGTCGCCCACGCGTCCAGCGAACCTTCGCGCCAGCCTCTGGCGCAGGCGCTGCGCTGCAACTTGCCGCTCGACGTCTTGGGCAGCGCGCCGGGATTGAGCAGCACCACGACCGACGCGGCTTGCTGACAGACGTCCGCAACCGCCACGGCGATGACTTCCGCCAGCGTTTGCGGCGGCACCATCTTCTGCACACTGCGCCCCACTTCCGCCGCAATACCGATGCCGGGTTCGCCGTCGATATCCACCGCAAACGCCGTTACCCGGCCTTTGCGCACCAGTTCGACATCGGCCTCGACAGCCTTCTCCAGATCCTGCGGATACAGGTTGTGGCCGCGCACGATGATGACGTCCTTGCATCGCCCGGTGATGTACAACTGATCGTCATGCACGAAGCCGAGGTCGCCGGTGCGCAGCCAGCGTCGGTCGTCGACCTGCACGAACGTGCGGGCGCTCGCCTCGTCGTTACGCCAATAGCCCTGCGCTACGCTTGGCCCGCTGACCCATATCTCACCGACGCCCCCCGCCGGGACCGGGGCGGGGGCGACATCGGGCGACTCGTTCCACGTCATCAGACGCACGTCGTGATCGAGCGGCGTGGTGCCGCACCCGACGAGCATCGCGCCGTCGTCGCTCGCCGCCGCGCGACTCGCTTCGGCGCGTTGTTGCGCCAGCGCGGCACGATCGAACCGGGCTGCCGTCATCCCGTCCCCACGTTGGCCGCCGGTGACGAACAGCGTGGCCTCCGCCAGACCGTAGCAGGGATATACCGCCTTCGGATCGAAGCCTGCGGGCGCAAATGCGTCGCAGAAGTCGACCAGCGTGTCGTGACGCACCGGTTCCGAGCCAGAGAACGCCAGCCGCCAGCCGCTCAGGTCCAGCGCGCCGATCGTCGCGGCGTCGATGCGCTGCGCACACAGGCGGTAAGCGAAATCGGGGCCACCGCTGACGGTGCCGCCGAACTTGTCGATCGCGCGCAGCCAGCGCACCGGCCGCTCCAGAAAGAATTGCGGCGACATCAACACCAGGCGCGCCCCGCGATAGATCGGCGACAACAAGCCGCCGATCAGCCCCATGTCGTGATAAAGCGGCAGCCAACTGACCATCGTGTCGTCGCGCGTCATGCCCAGCCCGGCGACGATGGCCGCTTCGTTGGCCATCAGGTTCGCATGACTGACCATCACGCCCTTCGGGGTGGATGTCGAACCCGAGGTGTATTGCAGGAACGCCAGATCGGCCGGCGAAACGTTCGTCTCCTGCCAGTCGGCGGCCGCGGCATCGTCGATGTCGTCGATCACCACGATCTCCACACCGCGCAACTCCGGCACCGCATCGCCGAAGGCCAGCATGGCATCGCGATGCTGGCGGTCGGTCAGCACGAAGCGCGCCTTCGCATCGTGCAGGATCGATCGCACGCGCGCGAGATGCTGCGGACGCGCCGACTCGGGCGGAAACGCCGGCACGGCAATGGCGCCGGCGTACAGGCAACCGAAGAAGCCGGCCACGTAATCGAGTCCCGTGGGCATGAGCAACAGCCCGCGCTCGCCGTGCGTCTGTCCGGCGGCCAGACGCTGAAGGGTCGCCGCGACCGCGCGAGCGCGCGTATCGAGTCCCGCGCAGGTGAGCGCCTGCCCGTCGCCGTCGTCGCTGGACAGCGCACGCAACGCTTCACGCGCCGGTTCGAGTCGGGCACGGGCACGCAGCAGCCCGACAATGTGTTCGATGGGGTCTTCGAGCGATGGGGGCGCGTCGTGGGAGGCGGAAGATGCTGCGCCAGGGGCGGAAGCGTCCGGCGAATGGACCGGGCCGAAGGGGACGGGCAAGCGGAGAGCGTCGTTCATGACGGTAGCGACTCACGAAGCAGGAACGGAATCAAAGACTGGCGCGCCGCTGTCCGGCAAGCACCGGCAATCGGGTAATCGGGCAATCCGCTAAAGGACGCGGGGCAAACGGCGGCGCGCGGCAAATGACGAGAACAAGTACAGAGAAAACGATGGCGAAGACGGGCTCGACGTCGGGATCGATATCGGGCTTCTGGCAACGACCGTCAGCGATCGGCGCCGTGCGCCTGCGCCATCGCCACGACGACCTTGCGCGGCCCCTTGAACGGCGCACGCGCGTGAGCGGCGAGCATGTTGTCGAGCATCAGGACATCGCCGTCCTGCCACGGGAAGCTGATCTTCTCGGCTTCCAGCACGTGACGAATGGTCGCCAGCGCGTCTTCCTCGATGGGACTGCCGTCGCCGTAGTACACATTGCGCGGCAGGTCTTCCTCGCCGACCACGTCGAGCAACGTCTCGCGCACATCGGGTTCGAGGTTCGAGATATGAAACAGATGCGCCTGATTGAACCAGACCCAGTCGCCCGTGGTCGGGTGCTGCGCGACGGCCTGACACAACTGGCGAGTGCGCAGTTCGCCGTCGTCCTTCCACTCGCAGGCAATGCGATGTGCACGGCAATACGCCTCGACCTCCGCACGATCTTCCGTGTTGAAGACCTGCGTCCACGGCACGTCGAAACCGTTGCCGAAGTTGCGCACGTACATCAGGCCTTTGCTCGCGAAGCGCTCGCGCAGGTCCTTAGGAATGCGGGCATAGATTCGACGGCTGTCGGCAATCGGCGTCTCGCCGCCTTCCTGCGCCGTGAGTACGCTGTAGAACCAGATCTTCATCGGCCAGTCGCGTGTGTACGACTGTTCGTTATGCAAAGGAATGTGTTGATGCGGCGGGTACTCGGTCGACGTATAGACGCCTTGCGAGACTTTGCTGCGCGGCGTCGAGCCGAACTCATAGGTCAGCAGCGAATGGCCGAACGAGGCGGCGAACTCACGGAACGCCGCATCGCCATTCACGCGGAACCCACGGAACAGCACACCGCCGTGGGTCGGGAGATATTCGTCCACCAGTGCATGAAGGGCACTGGCGGCGGCCTCGATCGGCACACCGGCATCGCGCGGTTCGACCACCATCGGGAGGTCGCCGTTGGTGCGCAGGGCGCGCACATCGAGCATCGTATCGAGCATGGTTGGATCCTCAACGAAACCGCGGCGCCAAACGCGCCGCACTTTCATTGACGATCCTCGAGCCCGCAATTTAAGGGCAATCTAAGGACAATTTAGCAAGTTCACGCCGACGACTGCGGTTTTTCCGCCATCGTCGCGCTGCCGGACGGTGCTGCAACCGGCTCGCCGTCGGAGATCAGTTGCCCGTTCTCCATTTTCACCAGCCGGTCGGCCAGCGAGAAGTAGCGGTCGTCGTGCGAAATCACGAGCACCGTTTTCCCCTGCGCCTTCAGTTCCGGCAGGATTTCACGGTAGAACACTTCCTTGAACACCGGGTCCTGATCCGCCGCCCATTCGTCGAACACGAGGAACGGACGATCCTCCACGCACGCCGCCACGAGCGCCAGACGCTTGCGCTGCCCCTGTGACAGATCCCGGGTGGAGAACGCACCGTTGGTCACGCTCACCTTGTGTTGCAGATGCAGGCGTGCGAGCCAGCGCGCCGCGAAGGCGTCGATACGCGCGGGATCGGTCTGCGCGTCGTCCGCACCGAGCAGGGTTTCGAAGAGATGGAAATCGAAGAAAATCGCGGAGAACAATTGACGGTAGCGGTCACGGTTCCTGACATCGACCGACTGGCCGTTCCAGACGATCTCGCCGCTCTCCGGCACGTAAAGGCCGGTAAGCAGTTTCGCCAGCGAGGTCTTGCCGCTGCCGTTACCCCCGATCAGGAACGTGATCTCGCCGGGGCGGAACGTCAGATCGATCGGCCCCATACGGAAGATTTCGTCCTGCTGCTCGTGATAGTAGCTATGCGTGATGCCGTGCAATCGCACCAGCGGCGCGCCGCTCGTCGGTGTCTCCGACGACGTCACTTCCTCGTTGCGCATCGATTCGGTGACTTTCTGAATGCGCTCGCTCGCCACACGCGCCATAGTGAGCAGCGGAATGTTGTTGAGCATCGCTTCGAGCGGCGTGACCATGTACAGAAAGACGATGGCGTAGCCGGTCGCGACATGCGTATTGCTCGACGTAGCGCCAACCAGCACGAACAGCACCAGACCGATGAGCGCAAAGAACAGAAAACGCACCCAACTGACCGAGAAGATAAACAGCGTCAGACCGCGCGAGCGGTTCTCGCGCACCGCCTCGATGGCAGAACCCAGTACGCGCGCGAGAAACGCATCGGCACGACGGCGATTGAGCTTGAGTTCCTTTGCGCCGGACGCCAGCGTCTGGAAATGCCCGAACAGCTCGTCCTGACGCTGTCCCGCCGTACGCAGATAGCGAATCACTTTGGTGTGACTGATGTGATAGCCCAGCGCGCCGAGACCGATCGCCACGCAGGCCATCAGGAAGATCGGCCAGGACAGGATCGCGAGGTACAGGAAACAGCCGGTGACGATCGCGCCGTTCATGACCAGCGTCGGCAGGCCGATGAAGAAGTTCGCGACGTGATTGGCGTCGTCGGCCAGCACCGACTGCACGCGCGCGCCGCCCGTCGACTCGACCACGCGCAACGGCGCGTTGACGATGATGCGCGACACGTGACGACGTAGTTCGGCCAGCGTGCGCTGTCCCAGCCGCGTGAACAGGGCGCCGGCGCACATCTGCGCGAGCATGGACAGCACCGCGAGCGCGGCGAAGCGCCATGCCAGCGCGCCGAGTTCCGCCGCCGGCGCACCGAGCGCACGGTTGATCGAAGCAATCAGCATGACATTTGCCACACCGCAAGCCAGAGAGGCAGCGACCGCAGCCGCAAGCAGCCAGCGCGAGGCGCGTAACAGGAACAGAAACAGGAACACGGGGCTCTCCGCGATTGACCCGCCGCCGCTCGGCGGATCTCGATGAAGGAACGACGAAACCCGGAGCGCGACGCCACTGCGTTGCGCCCCGTTTTGGGCTCCACCGCTCAAAGACGATTCAGGACACCGAAAATTTTCACCGCACGATACACCTGCGCTCGCGCGCCAGCCGAGGGGTAAATTTCACGAAAAGCTCATCGTCTTCTGGGAAACGGATGCTTTGTACGCATTCCCCCCGATTCCGGATCCGGCTCACTTTACCGGATGATCTTGCCGAGGCCCTCATGCACGCAAGTACAGAACCGTCCACGACGAACCACACTCCCCCTCACGCGATGACACACGAACTGATCGGCGTGGGGTTCGGGCCGTCCAACCTCGCGCTCGCCATCGCGCTCGAAGAGCATTGCGGCCAGCGGCTCGGACCGGCTCGCTTCCTGTTCCTGGAGAAGCAGCCCGAGTTCACGTGGCACGGCAACATGCTGCTCTCGAACAGCCGCATGCAGATCGCTTACCTCAAGGACCTGGCGACACTGCGCAATCCGCGCAGCCGCTTCACTTTCATCAATTATCTGCATGAGAAGTCGCGCCTGTCCGCGTTTATCAACTTGCAAAGCCACTATCCGACGCGCCGCGAGTACAACGACTACCTTCGCTGGGCGGCCTCGCACTTCCACGGACAATGCGCGTATGGCGAAACCGTGACGGGCATCGAGCCGGTGCTCGAACGCGGTCAGGTCGTGGCCTTGCAAGTGCATTCGCGCAACGGGCAAGGCGACCTGCAATCGCGCCGCACCCGCAACGTGATCCTCGGTGCGGGCGGTACGCCGCACGTGCCGCCGGTGTTCTCTTCGCTACATCGCGCAGGGCACGAGCGGCTGTTCCATTCGTCGCAGTATCTTGCGCGTGTCGCCGCGCTGAGCGAGACGCAACCGCGACGCGTCGCCGTCGTGGGCGGCGGACAGAGCGCGGCCGAAATTTTCCTCGATCTCGCCGAGCAGTGGCCGCAGGCCCAGGTCGATCTGGTCATGCGCGGTCGAGCGCTGAAGCCTGCGGACAGCAGCCCCTTCGTCAACGAAATCTTCGATCCGCAATTCACCGATTTCATTTACGCCCAGCCGATCGAGCAGCGCGAACGCATTCTCGACGAGTTTCGCAATACGAACTATGCCGTGGTCGATGACGACCTGATCGCCCGCATCTACGACGTGCTGTACCAGCAACGCGTGGGCGGTCACGGGCATCACGCCCTGCTGTCTTGCCACGAGATCCGGGAAACGAGCGCGAACGGCGAGCGCGTGACGCTGCATATGCACGAGCGCCTGTCCGGGCGTGACGTGACGCAGCATTACGATGTCGTGGTGCTGGCCACCGGGTACGAGCGCCGCACGCACGAAGCATTGCTGAGCGACGTCGCCCCCTGGCTCGACGGCTTCGAGGGCGAGCGCGATTACCGGCTGCGCGCCAGAGACAACTTCCAGCCCGGCATCTACCTGCAAGGCTACTGCGAGCCGACGCACGGCCTGTCGGACACCTTGCTCTCGATCCTGGCGACACGCTCGTCGGAGATCGCAACCTCTTTGCTGGAACGTGCCCCGTCGCAGACCGATACGCCGGCGCCGACGACCCGTGTCGCAGCGCTGGCAGGATGAACGTCGCACACGAGCGTAAAAACGGCACCGAACGGCACCGCGGCGAGACCGCCGGTGCCGTTCGTCTTCGGTTCGTCTTCGGTTCGTCTTCGTCGCGCCGGCAAAGCCCGCTGAGGGGGCTACCGTCATCGCCGACATCGTCGGCCCACCGAATGGCCGCTATTGCGGTGCGCCGCCGGCCTGCATCGCCAGTTGCCGCTGAAGTTGCTGCGGCGTCATCGTCAGCATCAGCGGGCAGGATCCGCACAGCAAGGCTTCGTCGCATTTAGTGCCCTTGCCTGCAAGCTGGTAGCGCAAACAACACACCCGGCGTGCACGCATCGGCGTCGGCATGGCCGTCGACGGCGGGGTGACGTAACGCACCGTGCGGTAGAGCGGATTGTCCGATGTCTGACCGAACCCGGCATCGCCCTCGAACAGCCATTCGTAGTCACGAGCAGCGCGCGACGCCAGCGACGGCACGTGATGCCTGCCCCCCGTCTCCCCCACCTCCCCCATCTCCCGCACCGCCCGCATCTCCCCGACGATGAACTCCAGCAGATTGCCCGCATTGCTCCACAGCACGCGCTGCGAGACGCCGGACGCCCGATGCATCGCGTAGATGGCCGCAGGAAGGTGCACATGGATCAGCGACGCGAAACGCTCGAACGCCGGCGGTAATGTCGCCGCGTCCTGCGCTTCGTCGGTGCCTGCGCCCGGCGGTATCCAGCTATCGATCGGGAAACGAAGCTGGACGGGCAACCCGCCGCGCAGCACGATGCGGCACGCCGCCGGATCGAGCGTCAGCCGGCGGCCATGCACGATAGTGATCGCCAGCGCCGCCGGCGCGACGGCACGGAAATAGAATTTGCTCCATTGGGACATCAGCGCACGCGGCTCCACGCCGGGCACGATGCGCCGCACCCCGTCGAACATGGCGGGCATGTGGGCATCGAGGTCCGCGAGGCCGATGACCGCATCGCCGGCCCGGCGCTCACCGGGCGCGGGCACGCCGAACGCCAATCCGGCACACAACGGCCCCAACTCACCGCGCACCGGCGCAGGCAGACTCGCCGCCAGATCGAAGTGACCAGCGCTTGGCGACGCCGGCATCGCAAGACCGGACCGACCGGACCAGTCGCTCATTGGGCCGCCGCCACTGCCACCGCCACCGCCGGCGGCGCGTGCATCGCGGGCGCGAGCTTGTTGGCGACGACGGCCAGCAGTTGCGCAGGATCGTCGCGAACGAAGAAGTGATCGCCTTCGAAGTCGGTACGCGTGTAGGCGCCACGCGTCTCGCAGCGCCAGTCGTCGAGGACCTCCGGCGCGAAACTGTCGCGGCGTCCGGCCATCGCATGAATCGGCAACGGCAACGGCGCACGCTTTTCCGACGATGCCCGCCGGTAATGGCCACACAACTGGAAGTCTGCCTTGATGACGGGCAGCACCATCGCCATGAGTTCAGGCTCCGCGAGCAAGGCCTCCGGTGTGCCGCCCAGCGCGCGCATCTCGGCCAACACGTCGGCATCGTCGACCAGCGCCGCGTAGCGGCTGTCGTCGCGCGTGGCGGGCGGACGGCTCGCCGCCACGAACAGGGCCGCAGGCGTGTACCCCTGCGCATGCAGACGATGCGCGATCTCGAACGCCAGCAAACCGCCCAGGCTATGCCCGAACAGCGCGAAACGCGTGCCGGCTCCGACATGCCGAGCGAGGCACTCCTCGGTCAGCTGGTCCGCCAGCCGATGCGGGTCGTGCTGAAGCGGTTCGTGATGGCGCGTGCCACGGCCCGGCAACTCCACCGGGCGTACCGCCAGCCAGGACGGTGCGGCCTGCGACCATCGCGCATACACGGTGGCGCTGCCGCCCGCACAGGGCAGGCACAGCAGGCGGCACGCCCCGAATGCCTGAATTGCCTCAGATGCGTCAGACGACATTGCGTGCATCGCCCTGCGTGGCGAGGTGCTCGCGCAAGCTGCGCGGACGCATATCCGTCCACACCGTTTCGATGTGCGCCAGACACGTCGCCTTGTTGCCACTCACCCCGACTTCGCGCCATCCGGCGGGCACGGGCCGGTAGTCCGGCCAGATGGCGTACTGCTCTTCGTCGTTGATGACCACTCGGAACACGCAATTCTCGTCGTCGAAACTCATCGATCACTCCTGTAAGCGTCTGACTTGAATCCTGCCAAACCATTGCACCATTGGGAGCGCGATCTGCGCCCCCTCTCTGGCTGACAGACGGTCCAGCATCGCTGCAATTTACCCCTTCGGCAGCCACGCCAGCGCGGCACAATAGCCCGCCGGCGCAGGCAGCAGACGGAGTTCCAGCCCGTGCAGCCCGCGAGCCAGTTCGGGGTCGTCGGCACGCCAGGCGATCGTGTGGCCTGCCGCGCCAGGACAAAAAGCGCTGTCGAACCTGCCCTCGACGGCAGCCGCCGCCCGCGCAACGGCATCCACGTCGACGCTCAACGCCGTCAGACCGTCCTGCAAGCCGGTGCCGAGCGCCTTGAAAACGGCTTCCTTCAGGCTCCAGATCCAGTGGAACGCTGCTTGCGCCCCGCCGCCCCGCCCTGCCAACTGGAAACTGCGCATCAGCAGCGCGCGTTGCTCTTCGGCATGCAGGCAGATGTTCCAGAGGCTGCGCGGGTCGGCAACGGCATCGAGCCGCTCGATGTCGACTCCGACACGCACATTCCGCGAATACGCCAGCATGCCCCATTGCCCTGCGTGACTCACGTTGAAGTCAAGCGCTGCCCCCCCGACCAGTCCGGGCCGCCCGTTGGCGTCCGTCTCGAACACGATATCGCCCGGCGGGACCCCCAACTCGCGGCCCAGCGCCTCGCGCAGCGATGCCCTCACGGCCGCGAAGCGCGCCCGATCCTCCGCCTTGTGCAGGCGCGACATCCGAAAGTGCTCGTCGGAGGACAACCGCGCCACCGCACGGGACGGTGTCTCGAAGGCATCAGCAATCCTGATGAATTGCAAAGTAAGGCTCATTGGCATAACGAAATGAAAGGCGACTCAATCGACAGACGTCTTGCGCATCAAAATATTAATTGCAAACCATTCTCATTTTCACTATTGTTTACGTCAAATTTGCTGCGATACCTGCGGAAAGTTATAGGCGCACCGGCCGCAATCCGAGTTGTGCGTCCGTCGGATCTGAGCGGCGGAAGTTCTGCAGTCCTGTCTTTTCTCCCTGCACCGTTGTGTTGGAATGCGCCGTGGGCGTCGTTCCTGGCGGCGTTCGCCCGTCACTTTGTCATCGGCTGTGTTCGTGCCTTTTTCGGGCTCGCCAGTGTGGTTCCAAAGCGACAGTTGCAGCGCGTCGCCACACAGCCGTGCCTTCGATGCCGATCTGGAGGCAAAAGCATGAGCGAGCAGTTAAGTTATGCCGGGTGCCCCGGCTGGATGCCTAAGGGCAATGACACGGAGGACGGCGTTGTCGGTCAGGTCTTCGTCACCCACCGACGCGCACTGGTCGGACTGGCGATGCGGATTCTCGGCTGCCCGTGCCGCGCGGAAGATGTGGTGCAGGATGCGTACATCAAGTTGTGCGACGCACGCAGCACGTGCCCGGTCCGGCATCCCGCCAGCTATGTCATGCAGGTGGTACGCAATCTGGCGTTAGACGGCTATCGTCGCCAGCAAATCGAGAACCGGGTGTTCACGGTAGAAGACGAGGCGATCGATATGCCCGATCGCGCGGCCTCGCCCGAGGCGCAGGTCACGGCGCGACAGATGATCGGCGGCATGCTCGACCGGCTCAAGACCTTGCCCGAGCGCACACGCACTGTCTTCGAGATGTATTACTTCCAGGATTGCACGCAACGTGAGATCGCCCAGTCGTTGGGCGTCTCGACCACGCTGGTGAATTTCATGATGCAGGACGCCCGTCAGGCGCTCACGCCGTGGATCAACGGCGCGTGCGAAGAGGCGGTCTGACGCTGGCCGACGGCCAGCGCCGAATCGTGTCGCCGTGTCGCCGTGTCGCCGTGCCGGGACCGCCCGCCGCGCGCCGGCACGGCCCCGCGCCGACATCGTCAGCGAAGCGCCACGCCCTCGAAACCCCCGTCGATGTCGGCGATCACGATTCGATTCTTCCCCAGGCGCTTGGCGTTGTACAACGCGTGATCGGCCATGGCCAGCCAGGCTGTAGGGGAAATCAGATTCACCGTGTAGTTCGCCACCCCGACGCTCAACGTCACGCTGCGTGACGCATCGAGGCCTTGTGTCGCGTCCGAAAACACGGCGCAGACCTTTTCCAGTTTCCGGCGCGCTTTCTCGGCCGATTGGCCGTCGAACAGTACGCAGAATTCATCGCCCCCGTACCGTCCGCTCACATCGTGGCTGCCCAGTTCGGTCAACAGCACGTCGGACAGAATCCGAATCAGCGAATCGCCCTGAAGATGACCGTGCAGGTCGTTGATTTCCTTGAAACCGTCGATGTCGATGAGCGCGATGCTCGCCGTGCCGGAGCGGCCCAGTCGCTTGTCGGCGAAGCAAGCCGTGAGCGCGCGCATCCAGGAGCGGCGGTGGAGCAACGACGTGAGATCGTCCTGATCGCTGATCCGCCGCAGCGTACGTTCGCTTTTCGACAGCCGTTTCGCCAGCCGAAAGCTGGTGACTCCCACCAGCGTCGGGTAAATGAGCAACAGCGGCAGACTTGCCACCAACTCGCGGAACGCGATGTGCGTCTGAACCGTGAAGCCGAGCACGCTGCCGGTCAGCAGCCCGCCGAAGATCAACGCCAGAATACCGTCGCGCAGCAGGCGGTATCCGCCGACGGACGCATTGTGCATAAGAAGGACCGACACCAGCACCGCCGACGGTACGCCGCTAAATTGCATGGCGACCACCCACCCGCCGCCGAAGGCCGAATCGCACAGCAGATTGCGACGCTCGGCCGCCACCGGATCGGACGACGACATGGCGATGGCGTGCGCAAAGGCCGGCCACAGGAACGCGTTGAGCGCCCAGATCCCATAGCCGATATGCGACGCCCCGGCGCGTTGGATAGCGACGAACACCGCGATGGCGCTCAGCACACACCCCAGACTGCGCAGTCCCAGCACGCGACGAGAGAAGTCTCGCCCCTTTTGGGTCTGATAACGGGAAGACTGGTCTGTCGATGAATCCGTCATGTCGCCTGAGTTTTCGATGAGGGACACCTAAGTTCGTGTCGAATTCTCTCGAAAAATGAGATAAATACGCCCGACTTGCTGCCGATCATGTACCGGTTCGCGCATTATGCCTGCCCTCCGGGACTTCCAGCTTCACATCGCGACGCGCGGCGGGCAAATCTCATTCACCAGTGCGTTGACATTACTTCGTTCATTGACTCCGGGCAGCGGCGGGCGGCATCAGGCCGTGTTGGGCGACGCCCATGAAAAAGGCCCGCAAGGTGCTGCGGGCCCAATGTCTTTCCTGCTGCGTATGATCGTCGGACGCTTCTCAAGCCTCCGAAGCCTCTGGAGCCTCTTGAGCCTCCGACAGGTCAGACGCCTGACTTCGCCGCAGCGATCACGGCGATCTCGACGAGCAGGTCCGACGCCGCCAGGCGCGACTCCACCGTCGCGCGCGTCGGTGTGTTCCCCGGGCTCGTCCAAGCGTCCCACACGGCGTTCATGCCGGCGAAGTCCGACTCGATGTCCTTGAGCCACACCTGCGCCGAGAGCAGACGCGACTTGTCGATACCGGCGTCCTTCAAATAGCCGTCGATCTTCGCCAACACCTGCTGCGTCTGGCCGGTAATGTCCTGACTGCGGTCGTCGGCTGTCTGGCCGCCGATGTAGACCGTTCCGTTGTGCACCACCACACGGCTCATCCGTGCATTCGTGTGATGACGTTGAATATCGCTCATTACCACGTCTCCAAAAGGGAATAAAAAGCAGTAGATGAAAGGCGCGAGCCATCTCACCTACTTGGGGAAACCTGCGCGTTCACTCAGAAATTCGGGGGCTTCGACGGCCGAGGCCAGTTCGCCCAGCGTCACCGGCTTGATGGGGGGACGGATGCGGTAGTAGCCCACTTCCGGCACCGCACAGCCTTGTGCCTGCGCCAGCAGTTCAGCCACGGTCATGCCGCAGAACCGGCCCTGGCAAGGTCCCATGCCGCAACGCGAGAAGGTCTTCGTCTGGTTCGGTCCGACGCACCCCAGCCCGGCCATGCGCCGCACGTCCCCTGCCGTCACCTCTTCGCAACGGCACACGATGGTGCTGTCGTCGACGGGGGCACGGAAGTCGTCGGCGGGACGGTAAAGCGCATCCAGGAACGGACGGATCGCCGTGTGCGACGCCAGTTCGCGACGCAGCGACACCGCGCGCGAGTCGCGTCTGGCCGCGTCGATCTTGCCGAGCTTCGCGGCGGCCTGAACCGCCGCCAGGCGCCCCGACGGCTCCGCCGCCAGCGCCCCGCCGATACCGGCCCCGTCTCCGGCCACGAAGATGCCCGGCACGCTGGTTTCCCCCCAGAGGTCGGTCTTCGGACGCCAGCACAACTGCGCGTCGTCCCACTCGTGATCGCAACCGATCGAGCGCGTGACCTGTGTGTTCGGAATCACCCCCTGATGCAACAACACCAGCGCCGTATCGATACGTTGCGTCTTGCCGTCGGCCACATACTCGATGGCCTCGGCCTGCGTTTTGCCCAGCACGCGCAACGACGACACATGCTTGACGTGCCGCACGCCCGCCGCGCGAATCGCGCGCAGCAGTTTGAAGCCCTTGAGCAGATAGGACGGCGCGCGCAAGGCGCCGCCGGCGTGACGCAACGCTTCGCGGCGTCCGCTCGCTTCGGCCGTGTCGAGGATCGCGCGCACCGGCACACCCGCATTGATGAGTTGCCACGCGAACAGGTAGAGCAACGGGCCGCAACCGGCCAGCACCGCAGGCGTATCCGGCACCAACGCGGATGCCTTGAGCAACGTCTGCGCCGCCCCCACGCCCATCACGCCGGGCAAGGTCCATCCCGGTATCGGGAACGGACGCTCCTGTGCGCCGCCGGCGAGCACGATCGCGCTTGCCTCGATCTGCAACGTGCCGCCGCCCGCGCTTTGCCGCGTAACGCAGACACGTTTGTCCATGCCGATCTGCCAGGCGAGTGTCTGCGGCCAATAGGCGATGTCCGCTTGGGCAAATGCATCGACGAGCGCGCGCCCGCGCAGATAGTCCGGTCCGAGCACACCTGGGTCGGCCAGCGGCGAACGGCTCACGCTGCGGTAGATCTGACCACCCGGCAACACGTTTTCGTCGACGACCAGCGGGGCCAGTCCGTGTCGCGTCGCTTCGAGCGCCGCGGCGAGTCCCGCAGGTCCTGCGCCGACGACCAGTAAATCCACGGGCTTCGTACTCATGCCAAACTCCTTGCGCCAATCATGCGACGCACCTGCATTCCCTCGCGCACGGGCGTCATGCACCCCTGGCGGTTCGGCACGCCGTCGATCTCCACGAGACAGTCGAAACACACGCCCATCATGCAGAACGGCGCGCGCTCGCTGCCGGTCACGGGCGTGGTGCGGCATGCCGTCACGCCCGCGAAGAGCAAGGCCGCCGCCACATTCACATCCGCCGGTACGTCGACCGGGGTTCCTTCGATGAACATCCGCACCGTCGCGCCATCCCTGCGCGCCAGCGACTTAAGCAGCGAAACGTTTGGCATAGAAATGATCCAGAAGCGCGGGACGCTCGGCGCCGAGAATCCACGGCGCGAGGGTTTCACAATGCGCGGCGGCAAGCGTCACACCGCTGTGGCAGGTGGCGAGGAAGGCGCCCGGACAGGCTTGCGATTCCTCGTAGATCGGCAGGCCGTCGGCGGTCATCACGCGCAGCGCGCCCCACGCACGCACCACGCGCACATCCTTGAGGATGGGGAACGGTGCAATGCCGCGACGCGCGATGTCGGCGAGTACGTCCGGCGTCACACCGTCGTTGAAGCCCACGTCTTCGGCGGAGTCGCCGAGCATGACGGAACCTTCGACAGTCTGACGCACGTAGATCGTCGGATAGTCGAGGAAAGGCTTAACGCGCTCGGTCACGAGAATCTGGCCGCGCAACGGCTTGACCGGCGCATCGAGCCCGACCATCGGCGCGAGGTCGCGATTGCCCAGACCGGCGGCCAGCACCACGCGCCCGGCGTCGAACGACGCGTCGCCCATGCTGACGCGAAACGCATTGCCCAGCGGGCGAACATCGGTCACACGCCCGTTCGGCGCATACTCGCCGCCCAACTGCTCGAACGCGGCGAACAGGGCCCGCAGTGTGTAGAGCGGACTGACGTGGCCGTCGTTCGGAGAATAGATGGCGCCATGCACGTCGGGGCCGATGGCCGGCAGACGCTCGGCCAGCGCATCGTGATCGAGCACCTCGTAGACGAGTGCCGGCTCGGCGTCTTTGAGCTTGCGCATGCTCTCGACCTTGACGGCAAGTTCGTCGGCCGTCTGCGCGATGTTGAACCCGCCGGGCCGCTGAAAGCCGACGTTCACCCCGGTGCGTGCGAAGAGTTCGTCAGCCATGCCCTGCCACGTGTTCGCGGAATGCAGCGACCAGCGTGCATAGTTGGTGCAGGTGCCTCCTTTGCCCTGCACCCAGACCAGCCCGAAGTTGCCGCGAGCGGCCCGCAGCGAGTTGTCTTCGCCATCGCAAACGACGACGCGTTGTCCGCGCTTGGCGAGCCCGTAGGCGATCGCCATGCCGACGAGGCCACCGCCGATGACGGCGATATCGTATGTCTTTTGCATGTTTTAGTGATTTCCAACCAGAACCTTGTTCAATCCGTAGATGCGGTCGAGCACCAGCATCACGGCGAGCGTCAGGCCGATGAGCAGCGTCGAGATCGCCGCCACGCTCGGGTCCACCGTCTCGCTCATGTTCATGTAGATGCGCACCGGCAGCGTGATGGTCTCGGGCGAGGTGACGAAGATCGTTGCCGTGAGCTCGTCGAAGCTGTTGATGAACGCCAGCACCCAGCCGCCGGCTACGCCTGGCAGAATCGCGGGCAGCGTGATGCGGCGGAAGGTCGTCCAGCGCCCCGCGCCGAGCGAGCGCGCCGCACGTTCGCCCTCGTCCGCCTGACCGACGAGCGCCGCCATGATCAGCCGCAGCGCGTACGGAAAGATCAGCAACGCGTGACAGGCGACAAGGCTCTCGAACGAGCCGCCCATGTCGAGCAGCGTGAACAGTCGCAAGAACGCAATGCCCAGCACCACCGGCGGAATCATCAGCGGCGAGAGCAGGAACGAGTTGATGGCGTCGCGCCCCGGAAAGCGATAGCGCGCGAGCCCCATCGCGGTGGGCACCGCAAGCGCTGTGGACACCGTGGCGGACATCACGCCCAGCCACAGACTCGTGCGCAACGCCGACTGAAAGTCCTCGTCGCTCATGAGCGAGGCGAACCAGCGCAGCGAGAAGCGCTGCGTCGGAATCGAGAGGAAGTTGTCCGGCGTGAACGCCACCAGACACACCACGACCAGCGGTGCGAGGATGAAGACGAGAAACACCACATGGAACGCGAGCGCACCGAAGCCGTTGCGATCGTACCGGGAATCCTGCGAAGTCATGTGAGGGCCTCCCGTCAGCCGAGACGGCGCGTGAAGCGCTTCTCGAGTGCGCGGTTGTAACCGCTGATGATGAGTACGTTGACGATCAGCAGCACGATGGCGATGGCTGCGCCCAGCGGCCAATTCAGCGTGCCGAGGAACTCGTCGTACGCCGTGGTCGCCACCACCTTCAGGCGTCGGCCGCCGATAAGGGCCGGCGTGGCGAATGCGCTTGCCGTCAACGCGAACACGATCAGGCTGCCGGACAGAATGCCCGGCGTGATCTGCGGCAACACCACACGCCACATCACCGTCGCGCGTCCGGCGCCGAGCGAGCGTGCGGCGTGGGCGACAGCGGGGTCGAGCCGCGTGAGCGAGGTCCACACCGACAGCACCATCAGCGGCACGAGTACGTGCACCAGCGCCACCGTGACAGCCCCCATCGTGAAGAGCATCTGCAACGGATGATCGATAAGCCCGAGCTTCGTGAGCAGCGTATTGATCAGCCCTTCGCGGCCGAGCAGAATCGACCAGCCGAGCGTTCGCACGACGACCGAAATGAGCAGCGGGCCGAGCACGAGCACCAGACACAGCGAGCGCCACGGGTCGCGCATGCGGAACAGGAAGTAGGCTTCCGGCACGCCGACGAGCACGCACAGCAGCGTCACACCGACCGACAACAGCAACGTGCGCAGGAAGATCTCGTAAAAATAACTGTCGGTGACGATGTCGAGGTAATGCTGCAACGACAGCGTCGGCAAGATGCCGCCCGAGTTCGGATCGAAGCCGTACAGGCTCAGCACGAACGTCAGGACGAGCGGGACGGCGAGCAGCACGAGGAAGTAGAGCGTTGCCGGCATGACCAGCGTCCAGGCGGCACGCCGCTGGCCGGCGATCTCCGCAGAGACCCCCATCGACGGCTTCGCCGGTGGCTCGGCGCTCGCGCGCGGTGGCGTGGACGTCGCGGCGTTCATGCGCGCTCCCGTACCAGACGCAAGGCGTCGTCGGCCCAATCGAGACCGACGGCATCGCCGTCATTGGCGGCGACCACACCGTCGTTCGACACGAGCACGCGAAGATCGCCCAACGCGGTCGATACGGTCAGCAACCAGTGGTTGCCGTGGAAGCTGCGCTGCGCGACGCGGCCCGGCACGCGGCCGGTGCCGGCCGACGTCAGCCGGATCCGCTCGGGACGCAGACAGAACGTGACGGGCGCATTGGGCGCATTGGGCACATTGAGCCCGCCGGCGGAATTGACGGAATTGGCCGCCTCCGCCGCCAGCCCGGCCTGCGCAGGCGAGAGCACGAGCCGCAGTCCCTGCACGTCGAGCAGCGCCACGCCGCCGCGCACGTCGAGCTGGCCGGTGATGAGATTGGTCTGCCCGATGAAGTTTGCGGCGAACGTGGCGCGCGGATCTTCGTACACGTCGTGCGGCGTGTCGATGCGCACCACGCGCCCCACATTGAGCAGCACCACGCGGTCGCTGATCGCGAGCGCTTCGGCCTGATCGTGCGTGACCATGATCGTGGTGGTGCCGACCTTGCGCTGAATCGCACGCAACTCGTCCTGCATCTGCTCGCGCAGCTTCGCGTCGAGATTCGAGAGCGGTTCGTCGAGCAGCAGCACCGGCGGTGCGATCACCATCGCACGCGCGAGCGCCACACGCTGCCGCTGTCCGCCCGAGAGTTCGCGCGGATAGCGCTGCGCGTGCTGGCCGAGATGCACGAGTTCCAGCGCGTCCTTCACCCGACGTTGCTTCTCGCCGGGATCGACCCGTCGCATGTCCAGACCGAACGCCACGTTCTGCGCCACTGTCATGTGCGGAAACAGCGCGTAGCTCTGGAAGACGATCCCGAGCCCGCGCTTTTCCGGCGGCACCGGCGTCAGGTCACGGCCTTCGAGCAGAATCCGGCCGGACGTCGGCGCGACGAAGCCGGCGATCATCTGCAAGGTGGTCGTCTTGCCGCAGCCGGACGGTCCCAGCAGGGAGATGAACTCGCCCTGCGCGATCGAGAGATCGACGCCTTCGACGGCAACCGTATCGCCGAAGCGCTTGCCGAGTTGTTCGACGCGCAGATACGGCGTCGACGCGGGCGTGCTCGTAGGGGTTGGGGTGATCATGACGCTTGTGGTCTCCGACGGACGAATCAAATGAAGGCTCGACGGCTCAACGCTCGATCTGACGGTTCCAGCGCTGCGTCCAGTCGGCGCGCTTGGCGTTCACGACGTCCCAGTCGACACGCACGAGCTTGTCGATCTGCGTCGGCGACGGCACGCGAGCGGCCACGGCCATCGACAGTTGCGTCTTTTTGTTCGACGGCGCCACGCCCTGGCTTTCCGCAAGCACGGCCTGCGTCTGCGGCGAGAGAATCATCTGGATGAATTTTTGCGCGAGCGCATCGTTGGCGGACTTGTCGACCGCGCACATGCCCATGCCGAGCGCGACCGCGCCTTCCTTCGGATAGACGAACTCAACCGGAATGCCCTGCTGACGCAGCGCCTGCACGCGACCGTTGCCCCACACGGCGATCGCCACTTCGTCCGCCTGGAACAGCTCGGCGATCTTGCCCGGCGACGGATCGAACGACAGCACGTTCGGTGCGATCTTCTCCATCTCCTTGAAACCCGGATCGATGTTCGAATCGCTGCCGCCGTTGAGTTTCGACTCGACGAGCAGCGCGTGCAGCCCATACGTGTTCTTGATGCTCGGCATCACGAGCTTGCCCTTGTACTTCGGATCGGACAGCTCCTTCCACGACGTCGGCGCAGGCCAGCCCCTGGCCTGGAACAGACGCGTGTTGTATGCGATACCCGTCGCGATCAGACCGGCCGCCACGGCGTTGCCGCCCTTGAATTTCGCGATGTCGTAGAGATCCTGATAGACCGGGGCGTCGGCGAGCTTGCCGCAAAAGCCCATCTGAATGGCCTGATACATCGGACCGTCGTCGAGGAAGACCACATCCATGCCGGCCTTGCCCTTTTGCGCCTGAAGCTTCGCGAGTGTGGTCGTCGAGTCGCCCGGCACGATCACGACCTTCGTGCCCGGATTGGCCCGCTCAAAACCGGGAATGACGTCTTTCTTGAGCATCTGCTCGAACGAACCGCCATAAGCGCCGACGTACAACGTGGCGTCGGCATGGGCGGCGGCAGCGCCAAAAACCAGACCGGCCACCGCGAAAATCGCGGCGGCGCGACACGGCTTGCGAAGCGTTTGAGGGACGACAGTCTTCATCGGGAAGCTCCTTGCGTGATGCAGTGTTATGTGATGTTATGGCTCGGCATTACGAAAAAAAATCAAACTGGTGCGTGGTTTTCGTAGGGTCATTTTCGACACATTCACGGTCAAATCACATTTTTTTGCTCCGCCATACGCAAATGTTATGGCGCACGCAGACGAGGGTTCGATGAAGATCCGGCAGTTGGAAGCATTTCGCGCGCTGATCCTGCGCCAGACGGTCACTCGCGCGGCGGACATGCTGCACATTTCGCAACCGGCCGTCACACGCCTCATCAACGATCTGGAAGCCGACGTAGGGTTTTCCTTATTCGACAGAAGCAACGGCCGGCTCAACCCGACGCCCGAGGCGATGGTGTTGTTCGAAGAGGTGGAACGCTCGTTTGCGGGCATCGATCGCATTGCGCAGACAGCCGAGCAGATCAAGTCGTTGCGACGCGGCTCGCTGCACATCGCCGGCGCCCCGGCGCTCGCGCTGGAATTCCTGCCGACGACGCTCACCGGCTTCATGCGCGAACACCCCGGCATCAGCACCACGCTGCTGATTCATGCGTCGAGCATCGTGGTCGATATGGTGGTCGGCAGACGCTGCGATGTCGGTTTCATCGCCCACCCGCTCACGCACGCGGGCGCGAACGTCGAAACGCTGCATCGCGCGCCCATGCGCTGCATCCTGCCGCCAGGCCACCGGCTCGCGAACCGCGACGTGATTCGCCCGGAAGACCTGCGCGACGAGTCGTTCGTCTCCTACCCGAAGGAGTTCGACAACCGGATGTACATCGACCGGCTCTTCGCGGAGCGGCAGATCGATCGAGTCATGAGCGCAGAGTCGCAGTTGTCGGCGGCCATCTGCGTCTTGGTCCAGCATGGTGCAGGCGTCGCGATCATCGATCAGGTCACGGCGCGCTACGCGGCGGGACGCGTCGTCGTCAAACCGTTCGAGCCCGTGGTCATGTCGGGCTTTTCGCTGGTCACATCGACGCAACACCCGCCGTCGCAACTCGCGCAAGCTTTCGTCGACTACACGAAGCAGCGCATGATCGCCCTGCTGGAAGCCTGATCCCCACCGGGCCCGTCACATGGCTGACGCCGCGCCGCCCCCCTTTTTTCCATGATGACGCGTGTGACCGGACGCTGCGCAAGCGGTTGCCCGCAACGCATATCGCGCGCGCCCCAAAATGGGGCGTGCGGTGATGCTTGTCAGTCAACTGCTCTCCTTATCCATTGCGACGGTTTTTCAACAGTTCGATGCAAAATCCTCACGTTTCTTTTGACGGACTGAAGTGTTTTATGCATGACAACGCGAATCCCGACAATTTCTCTCTCGGGCGCGCCACAAGCACGAAATAACGAATTCGAGTTCGGCAATAGGAGCATGAAGTGAAGTTTGCAGTTCTAACGTCAGACATCGGGCTCTACGACGCCATCCGCAACCGCCTCAGCGCCGACGGCGACTGTCAGCGATTCGACGACGCCGCCCAATACCTCGTGGCTGCCTCGCGCGTTCCTTACTCGGCGGTACTCGTCGATGCATCGCTAGGCCCTCTGGACTTGCAGGGCGTACTCGCCCGCCGCCGCGGCACGCGCAGTGCCGGCGCGCCCGTCATCGGGTTCGGCACCCCCTCGTGGATGCTCGACCTGTCGTTCCGCGCCGGATGCGACGACGTGCTGCCCTTCCCCGTCGATATCCCCGAGTTGCAGACCCGCCTGGCGATGACGCTCCATCGGCGCGCCTCGGCCAACGCGGCACGCAGCGAGGACATTCTGGAAGTCGGCGGCTATCAGCTCGACCGCAGCCGCGATACCGTCGCGGTGAACGGCATCGAAGTGGAGCTGACCGCACGCGAGTTCGCGCTCGCGTGGCTGCTGTTCTCCGCGCCGGACATGCGCGTGAGCCGGGCCCGTATCGCGTCGCTCATCTGGCGCAGCGACGAGGCGTCCGCCGCGCGCAGCATCGAGCAGCATGTGTACCTGCTTCGCAATCGTCTGGGCCTGCGCGGCGAGCACGGTCTGGTGTTGCGTGCGGTCTACGGCGGCGGCTACTGCCTCGGTGCGCGCCCGCGCCGGGTCACGCGTGCCGCCCCGCGCGCGCAAGCCTTGCCTGAAGTCCCGCGCGATTGATATGCTCTCGCCCGCCCCGCTGCCGGTCGCCCGCAAACGCGCGCGCTATCCGGCAGCGACAATCGGGAGGACGAATGACAATAGACAAAGAGACGCCAATGTTGCACCGCAGCCCCCGCAGTCCCCATAGTTCCTATCCGCTGACCGGACTGGCGAGGCTGACGCGAATGGCCCGACCGGCGCGCCTGACCGCCATCGCGCTAATGACGCTCGCGGCGTATGCAGGCGGTGCGAGCGCCGGCGCGCTGCACCCCGTCAAGGTGAACAAGCAGGAATTGACCGGACCGGTGTTCGAGCGCGCCGACGCCGTGCATGAGAGCGAAGACGGCAACGATACCGTCGACGTCACCACGTTCACATCTCCCGACAAAGCCTTCCAGACCGGCGTGTTCAAGTCGGGCCCCGTGCGTGAGGAAATTCGCTCGGCGCCGGGATATCCTTACACCGAATTACTCGTCTTCCTCACCGGTGGTGCGAAGTTCACGTCGAGCGACGGCACGGTCGTCGAGGCCGGCCCGGGCGAAGCCGTCACCCTGCCCAAGGGCTGGACGGGTGTCTTCGAATCGAAGGGCTACACCAAGCTCTACGCCGTGTACGACACCGACGCCCCCTCGCATATCGGTCAGTAAGTTCCGGTAAGGCAGCCAGCGTGCGCGTCGAATGCCGACGCGTGCGCATGGCAAAAACACAATCGGCCCGTCACTTCCCGTGACGGGCCGATTCGCGTTGACTTCACCGAAACGACGCGATGGTGCGCGCCGCCGCTCAGTAGTTCGCCATCAGCGACGCCACGCCGCGCAGGCTATGGCGGCGATGCCAACGCAGTTCGTCGAGCCCGGTGATCTCCAGCTTCGGGAAGCTGCCAAGCAGTTTGTCGAGCGCGATTTGCAGCGTCGCCGTCGCGAGCCGTGCGCCGAGGCAATGGTGAATACCGGCGCTAAACGAGATCAGACGGCCATGATTGTTGCGCCGGATGTCGAAGCCATCCGGGTTCTCGAACCTGGCCGGATCGCGATTGGCCGCGCCCAGCAGCATGAACACGGTCGTGCCGGTTTCGATGGCGACGTCTCCCACTCGCACCGGCGAGAGCGCCGTACGCGCGACCATCTGCACCGAACTGTCGAAGCGCATCGCCTCAACGACGGCCGCCTGCGTGAGCGACGGATCGCTGCGAAGCGCCTGCCATTGCGCCGGATCACGGTAGAGGTGAATCAGCGCATTGCCGAGCATGTTCGACGTCGTCTCATGGCCCGCGACGAACAGCAACAACATGTTGGCGACGATCTCGTCGTCGGACAAGCCGCCCTCACCGCTCGTGGCGACGATCAGCGCGGAGAGCAAGTCGTCGCCCGGTTCACGGCGACGCACGCGCAGGAGGCGGTCGAAATACGATTCGAGCGTCAGCGCGCCCTTGTTGGCCTCAGCCAGTCCGGCTTCGTCGAGCGGTGCGAGATCGAACGCGCGCACCAGCGCTGCGGCGCTCTCGCCCAGGACCTGACCGTCTTCGATCGGCACGTCGAGCATGCGGCAGATGATGCGCAGCGGCAGCGGCGTGCAGTACGACGACATCAGATCGACCGGGCCGGTCGGCGGCATCGCTTCGATGAGCAGGGCCGCCTGCTCATGCATGTCTTTCGACAGGTCCTCGATGCGACGAGCATTGAACGAGTGCATCAACAGCGTGCGCAGGCGCGTGTGTTCCGGCGGATTCGCCATCAGAAACATCCGGCTGATCGCGCGGAACACGGGCTGCTCGGTCGCGAGCGGGCCATAGCGCGCGATCACGCTCGGCATGTAGGCCTTGCCCATGCGGCGGTCGTGCAACAGCGCTTCGATCAGGTCGTAGCGCCCGGTCATCATCAGCGCCGGACCGATGGGCACCAGATCGCCGGCCTGACGCAGGCGCTCATATACAGGGTAAGGATTGTCGAAGAACGCGGGGGAAGAAAAATCAGCGAGATTCATAAGTCTGGGAGAGGGGGGAATCTGCCATCGCGTCGGTGAACGGCTGCAAGATACCGTTGGCTTGCAGACTCGGCGGCGTAGCGCCGCCGTCGTAGAGCACCGGCACGACGGCGTTGGCCAGCGCGCGGGCGATCGGCAGGAGATCGCTCGACCCGGAGGGAGCGACCAATGCAAACATTTGTCCGTCACGGCGCCACGTCACCGTGTCCATCGGGGGAATCACCTGCGCCGAAGGGCCATGCGCCAGGCGCGTGTCCTTGACGATATACAACGCCACCGGCGGACCTTCGCGTGGCAGATACGCGATCTGCACGACCGCACGGCCATCGAACTGCAACCGTTGCACGCGCTTGAACTCCATGTTGGCGCGGCGCAGATCGGGAACGACCAGCGGGATGTCGTCACGATGCCGGATCGCACGCACCGTCGCGATCGCTTCGGCGGGTTCATCGTCGAGCGGATCGAGCGTCGCGCGGGCGATCAGCGTCTGGTAGGAGACGAATGCGCGCACCCACGGCTCATACGAGCCGTGCCATACGTTCGGCGCTTCCGGCGGCGCCGCGGCGACACTGTCGACGTCCAGATTGCCGGCCGCCACCACGGCGCGCGCGAGGGGCAGCGGCGTCGGCGCGGGGCCTTCCGTGAGAAAGCGTGCGCCGGCGCTCGCAACCAGCACGACGAACGCCATCGCACCGGCCGAAAAACCGCCGATCTGCCACCAGATCGAACTCGGCCTGCGGCGTGTCACCGTCGCGCCGCGCTCGTCCTTGTCCCGGTCCAGCGAGCTGCGACGCGGGACCGCGCTACGGCTGCGAACATGGACACGATGCCGCGCGCGCGCGAAGCGCGCGTCGTTGGCGCTGGCGACGTGCGAGGGAACGTCGAGTGTCGTGCGCCCGCGCACCAGCGTGCGCAACGTCGAGATGAGTTCGGGGGGGACCGGCGCGGAGACGCAGTCGTCGTAAGCCTCGCGGAACGGCAGATCGGACGCACGCAACGCCGCCACACGCGCCGCAAGTGCAGGCGAACGGGAAACGGCGGCTTCGACCTTCGCGTGGACTTCATCGCTCAGGGTGCCGTCCACGTAAGACAGGAGGGTCTGGTCCGTGATCATCATCACGTCGACGTTTCGCCTACTTCGACGCTGCTGCGCCGGCGTGGGGCAATGTCGAACTGCACCCCGAGACGCTGACGGGCCGCCGACAGACGTCCCATGACGGTCGCGACCGGAACATCGAGAATCTGCGCGGCTTCGCGGTAGCTGAAACCCTCCACGGCCACGAGCAGCAGCGCCACGCGCTGCGGCGTCGGCAAACGCTCCACGGCGTCGACGATCTGACGGTGCCCGAGGTGCTCGTCAGGCAATCCCGACACGGAGTCGGCAATGTTTTCGAGCAAGGCGTCGTCCCAGGCCACGCCGCCGCGATTGCGCACGTTACGCGCGCGTAATTCATTGAGCCAGAGCGAATGGACGATGGAGTAAAGCCAGTTCAGCGGCGCACTGTCGGGCCGCAGTTGGGCGTCCGCCCGTTCGAGTGCACGCACGCAGGCGCGCTGCACGAGGTCTTCGGCATCATGCCGGTCGCCGGTCAGCCGCAGCGCGAACGTCCACAGCTTCGGCAGCATAGGGAGCAGCAAACGCGCGAACCCCGAATCTTGCTCGAACTGCATCATGTTCATTCACCACCACAGACACTGACGGAAAGATTCCACATTATTCACAAGTCCAAGAAGACAAAGAATAAAAATTATTTGAAATTCGTCTCAATACCAGCCGCAATGCCGCTCATCCTCGTATAGATGACCAGATCATGCGGCCAACGGGCGTTTCACGAGAAAAACCACGCAATATTCCGCCTGTATATCGCGTCGTCTATTTGCGACAGAAATTCAAACGCAACGCCGACGCCCGACGCCGGGACGACCGCCGGTTCGGTAGCACTCCGATATCGATCGGACATGAAAAACGACGGGATGCCGTACTGCGCATCCCGTCGCCATTTCACGTCACAACGTCAAATCGTCAGAAGCCGATACCCAGAATCAGGTACTCCGGCGACGGCGAGACCAGCGTAGAGCTTTGGTCCGCCACGTCATCGTAGGAGAAGCCATAGGCCTTACGATCGATGCTGTGGTCATGCCAGAACTTCGCGTAGGCGTTGTAAGGCGCCTTCGCATACCAGGCCGACGACGGGGCTGCCCACTGCGTGTCGTCTTCCATGATGTGGCGGTTCAGTGCTGCGGCCACCTGGGCTTCGATCGCCAGCTCCGTCGCATTGCCGGAGGCCAGCGGACCCTTCGCTTCGAGCATGTCCTGCGTGTTCGGATGGTTCACGTAGTACTTGCCGCCCACAAAGGCGCCATTGCCCTGATCGATTTCGGTGAATACAAGCTGATCGCCGACCGTCTGGCCAACAAACTTGCGTGCATTACCCCACATCAACAGCGTCAGCGTGTGCGTACGGTAGTACTCCCACATGCTGTCGATGTAAGCATCGAAGTACTTGCCGTTCGGTTGTCCCGCGTCGAAACCACCCTTGCTCGGTGCGGCGATGCGCAGCGGCGACGGGTTGCTCGGCAGGAACTCCGGCGGCACTTCCTTCTGGTAGGCAGCGAAGATCGAAGCGCGCGACTCGGTGATACCCGAGCGTACGTGCGTCGTACGGTTGCTGCCATACAGGTCTTCCGTCAGCGGGAAGCCGAACTGGTCGACCTGCGTGTTGTTGAACCACATACCGTTGTCGCCGTACGTGAATTCATACCAGTCGAAGAGCACGTCGATGTTGGGGTCAGTCGGGTTGCGCAGGTCGGGACCCGCAAAGCCGAGGTTGCCGGCCGCATCCTGATTGACCTTGATGTACAACGGCGAGCCGAGTGCCACGAACGCGCGAGCGCCGAAGATCTTCGGGAACTTCAACTGCTTCGCCTGTGCCAGCGTGAAGAAGTAGTTACTGAAGTTCTGTCCGTTCTTCGTGAGGTGCCCCGGCGCATCGTTGTCTGCGACCGCCATCGGCACGATCGTGCCGTCGGCCTTCAGATACACGAAACGACCGTTGTTTGCCGGATCATGCGCGATCACCGCCACGTAGATCTGATCGTCCGTGTAAGCGCCCTTCGTGTTGTTGCGAAGTTCGACGCCGACCTGATTCGGATAGATCGGATAGTTCGGGATGGTGCCGCCATCCGGCGGGTTGCCCGGATCGCCCGTCACCGGCGGCGGCGTCACCGTCAGCGTTGCCGCCGAGGAGGTCACCGTCTGACCGGCCGAGTTGCTCACGTCGACCGTAAACGTCGCGCCGTTGTCGGCGGCCGTCGTGGGTTGCGTGTCATACGTCGAAGCATTGGCGCCAGGAATCAGGTCGCCACCACGACGCCAGCGATACGTCACCCCGTCCGGGTTGGCGACCGCGACAGCGAAGTGAGCCGTCTGACCCTGCTGCACCGTGACGCTGGCCGGCTGGCCGGAGATCACGGGCAACGGCGGCGGGGGCGGCGGCGTGCTGCCGTCCGTCGGGCCGTACACTTCAAACTCGAACAGCGAGTAACCGTACGGCGACGCGCGCTTGACGCCCGCCATGCGCACGTAACGCGCCGACGTGGTTGCGAACGAGACGGTCTCGACACCGCCCTGGCCGTTCGGCTGCGAAGCCACACGCGTCCAGTTCTGGTTGTCGTTCGATACCTGAATCTCATACGCCGCGCCGTAAGCATGCTCCCAGCGCAACACCACCTTCGACACCGGCACCGCAGCCCCCAGATCGACGGCGAGCCACGCGTTGTCGTTGAAGTCCGACGACCAGCGCGTAGTCGAAATGCCGTCCACCGCGAAGCGTGCCGGCGTGCCGTCGTTCTCGGCGCCGCTCGCGAAGACCGACTTGCCCTTCGCCAGGTTGCCGTTAGCACCATTGCTATCGGTCGGGGTTTCCGTTGCCGGATTGTTCACCGGAACGGTACCGCCGGCCGGGCCGTACACTTCGAACTCGAACAGCGAGTAGCCGTAAGGCGTCGCACGTTGCTTGCCGGCCATGCGCACGAAGCGCGTGGTGAGCGGCGCGAACGACACCTGCTCCGTGCCCCCCTGTCCGGCGGACTGGCCGCCGACCTTACGCCACGTGTTGCCATCGTCCGAGACCTGGATCTCGTACGCAGCGCCGTAAGCACGCTCCCAACGCAACTGAACTTCCGAGATCTGGGTAGGGGCACCCAGATCGACGGCGATCCATGCGTTGTCGTTGAAGTCCGACGACCAGCGCGAGTCGGCGTTGCCGTCGACCGCGTTGGTCGCAGGCGTGCCCTGCGGGTTTTCGGCACCGCTGGCGGAAACTCGCTTGCCAAGTGCCAGGTTCACAGCGGTAGCGCCGTTGTTGCCGTCGCTACCGTTGCCACCATTACCGCCATTACCACCATTGCCACCGTCACCGGTGCCGCCTTGCGGCGGGACACCGGTGTTGCCATTACCACCACCGACCGGCGCCGGGGTGACCGTCAGCTTCGCCGGCGCGCTGGTGATGTTCGAGTTACCGTCATCGGCCACCACACCGTACTGCGCACCGTCGTCGGCCAGCGTTGCCGCCGGCGTGTCGTACGACGGGTTGGCCGTCACCGCCACTTGCTGGCCGTTACGGAACCACGTGTACGACAGGTTCGACGCACCGATCACCGACACCGAGAAGTGTGCCGACTGGCCCACTTGCACGGTTTGCGGCTGCGGCTGCTGATCGAAACTCAGTTGCGGACCATAGACTTCGAACTCGAACAGCGAGAAGCCGTACTCCGTTGCACGCTTCACACCCTGCATGCGGACATAACGGGCGGAGACCGTCTGGAACGACAGGTTTTCCGTACCGCCACGGCCCGTATTCTGGGTGTAGACCGTCTTCCAGTCACCATCGTTGCCGGTGTCGGAGACCTGAATCAGATACTGCTTGCCATAAGCGCGCTCCCACTTCAGGCGCACCAGATTGACCGCTTGCGACTTACCGAGGTCGATCGTGATGTTGGCCTTGTCGGCGTCCGGGTTGTCCAGGAACAGCGACGACCAGCGCGTGTTGATGTCGCCATCGTTCACGTTGGTGGCAGCACCGAAGTTCGGGTTTTCCACCGGCGTCGACGTCACCGTCTTGTTCAGCGCCAGGTTCGTGTCGTTGGACGGCACGCCATCCACGACATTGAGCGTTGCACCGTCGCTCAGCTTGCTTGCACCGCCGGCGCTGACAAGCACGGTGAATTGCGCACCGTTGTCCTCCAGCTTGACGGCCGGCGTGGTGTAGCTCGCCGACACGGCGCCGTCGATCAGCGCGCCATCGCGGTACCACTGGTACGACAGCGTGCCGTTGCCGGTCGCGCTGACCGTAAACGTTGCCGTCTTGCCAATGGATGCCGACTGGCTCACCGGCGGCGTGACGATCGTCGGCGGCGGCACTTGCGGGTCGTTGCCGCCCGGATTCTGCTGGGGTGCCGTGACCGTGAGCTTGAACTTCTGGCTCGTGACGCTGCCCGCGGCGTTGCTGGCGATGACGTAGAACTGCGTGCCGTCATCTTCCTGCTTGAGCGCCGGCGTGTCGTAGATCGGCTCCGACGACGTGTAGACCAGCGTATCCGAGGTCTCGCCCGCCTTCGCCACGCGATACCACTTGAACGTGAGCGGAACCGAGCCGTTGATACCGAGGCCGAAGTGTGCCGACGTACCGCGCGTTGCGCTCACGTCAGCCGGCTGCACCGTCACCGTCGGCGGCGTCACTTGCGCCGTACCCGCCACGCACAGCACCCAGCCCGGCGCGTTGTCGATCAGACCCTGACGGTCTTCACCGGCCGACGTGATCAGGTAAGCCTGACGCGGGTCGGTGGTGAGGAGCGTCGACGTCCAGGTCGTCCACTTCTCCGGGAAGGCGCACGCGGCGCTGTTGTTGCCGGCGATCGACAATGCTTCGTCGCGCGTCGGCAGGCGCTTGCCTTGTGCTGCACAGTAGTCGGCCGCCGCCAGTTGGGTGAACTGGTGGTTCGGATCCGTCGTCGCGTACTGCTTGCGATTCCAGATCAGCGTGCTGGCCTTGTCCTGCGCCTCGCCCGGGCTGAGCACCGTGTAACGTTCGTTGGTGTAAAGACCGCCGTCGTTACAGTTCGGTACGTTGTAGACCTCGACTTCATACAGCGAGTAACCGTAGGCACTCGCGCGCTTCTGACCGACCATCCGGACATAGCGTGCGGTCACGAGCGGGAACGTGAAATCGTCCACACCACCGCTGAAACCAGCCGGCGATTCGTAGGCCTTCGTGTACTGAACGTTGTCGTTCGACACTTCGATGCGATACGAGCTGGCGTAAGCGGCTTCCCAACGCAGGATCATGCGGTTGATCGGCATCGGCGCGCCGAGGTCGACCGTGATCGATGCATTGTCGCCATCCTTCTGATCCGAACTCCAGCGCGAACTGACGTTGCCGTCGGTCACGTTGCTCGCCGGCATGCCTTGAATATCCTGATAGCTGCTGGCGAACGCGCGCTTGCCCTGCGCCAGGTTCACACCCGGTGCGGCCTGGCTCAGCGTTGCCGGATCGCTCGTCACACTCTTGCCGGACGCGTTCGACACGGTCACCGTGTACTTGCCCAGATCCTTCGGGGCGACGGCGTCGATCGTGAGGGTCGGCGAGTCGCCGCCCACTACGCCCGTCGGGCCGCTCCACAGGTAATGCAGGGGTTTCGAACCGTCTGCCACGACCGTGAAGGCCGCGCTCTGGTTGAGCATCGCCACCGTGTTGGCCGGCGGGGTCGTGATCGTCGGCGCGGTCGCCGCGTTGACCTTGAGGGCCACCGGGGACGACGTCACCTGCGCCAGCGGGTTCTTGACGGACACCTTGAACATCGCGCCGTCGTCGTCCGGACCCAGCACCGGGGTGGTGTAGGTCGCCGACTTGGCACCGTCGATGGCGACGTCGTTACGGAACCACTGGTACTCGATCACCGGCGAGCCGGTCACCGCGACGCTGAACGTGGCCGTCTGGCCGACGAACACCGTCTGAGCGGCGGGCGGCGTATCGATCGTCACCGCGCGTGCCGGGATCACCGACAGCACCGCGTCGTTCGACGTGACGACACCAACACCGTTGCGCACGCGCACGCCGTAGACATGGCCATTGTCGTCAGACGACGCGGCGGCCGTATCGAGGCTGCTGCTCGTCGCACCCGGGATGTCCTGATGGTCGCGCTGCCACTGGAACTGCATGGGCGCGGCACCCGAGACCGTCACATCGAAGTGAGCGGGCTGACCGACGCTGACCTGCTGGCTGGCCGGCTGCACCACGATTTGCGGCGCCGAAGTGGCGGCTTGCACCGGCACGACGACAGCAGGCTGCACGTCGTAACCGACCGCACCGCTGCCCAGCCCCGGCGACGTTGCCGTGACGTTCACATGGCCCGTCTGGAACGTGCTGCGAATCGCGATACGCGTCAGACCGCCTTCGGCGGCGAGTTCGTGATCGCCCGGCGAGTGATAGCTCGCCGGCTTGTCCATCGTCACGATGTGATCCCAGCCGCCGCGATAGTTTGCGACCGCCGTGTTATCGACCGAGAACGTGATGAGGTTCGAAGCGTTCGGCACGACCACGCCCTTCGCATCGACGACCATCGCCGTCACGAACACGGCGTCGGAGCCGTTGGCCGTGACCTGGAACGACTGACCGTTCGGACGAAGGACTTCCGGCACCACCGACAGCACGATGTGATCGGGCGCGCCGGCCGTGAACTGCTCGTCGAGCACCGCCTTGCCGTTGTACGTCACTTGCGCGCCGAAACCGTCCACGCACAGCGCCTGGATGTGGCCGCTGGTGGCGACCACGTCATCCCAGTGCGCCTGCCCCACGAGACCCGTGGTCGTGCCGGCGGAATTGTCGGTCGACGTCGAGAGGTTGTTCGGCTTCTGATCGGCGCCCTGCACCACGTCGTTCACGACGAGACGCACGGCCGGGCAGTTGCTGAACACGTTCACGCGCACCGGACCGCTGCGGTTCCACGTGTTGGCAAGGTGCACCACCGGCTTGATCGAGAACGGCGTCCACGCGGCTTGATACGCGTAGTACAGCAGACGCGGGAAGCGGTTGCCGTCGGTCATCGATTCGCCCAGCGAGCGAACCATCGGACCGGTCGGGTTGAGCTTCGGATCGTAGGTCTTGCCGCTCCAGTAGTAGCTGTCTTCACCCGGCGTATCCGCCAGATACCAGTGAGCGATACCGAAAGCGTTGACCAGAACACCGCTGCGCCAGTCGTTCAGGAACGACGCCACCTGATCCATTTCGAAGTCGTAGTTCTCGCGGAACTCGCCACGACCCCAGTATTCGGCGGACCAGGCCGGCTTGTTCGGGAACTGGTTTTTCACGCCGACTTCACAACCCTGACGCGAGCAGCTCAGGATGTCGCCGTTGAGCGCGTTCGGCGTACGGTCCGCCTGCGCACGCGTGTTGACCGGATCCCACTGACGGCCGATGGCGGCGAGCAGCGGCGCGAACGAGGTGTTCATGATGCCGTTGTTCGCTTCCCAGGCCAGCACGGACGGGTTGTTGCGGTCGCGAACGATCATGTCGCGATGCAGCTCGAGCTTCAGCGCGTACTTGTCGATCTTGTTCTGCGGGCAATCCGCCGTCGGCGCCGAGAGCTGGTAGCACTCGTTGAAGCCGTTTTCGCCGTCGCCGCTCGGCTGCACGACGAAAATCCCCAACGCGTCGGCCGCGCTGAGGAATTCGGGGCTCGACGACGAGTGGCCCGGACGATAGAGATTGCCGCCGGCATCGGCCAGCAAACGCAGATCGCGCCACTGCTGCTCTTCCGGCACGGCCGTGCCGAGACCCGGATAGTCGTAGCGGCCCGAAGCGCCCCACAGGTGGGTCGGATAGCCGTTGATGCTCGGGAAGTTGTTATCCCAGGTGATCAGGCGGATACCCAGCGGGCTTTCCGTCGCATCGACCACGACACCGCCCACGCTGACCATGTGGAACACACGGTACATGTACGGGCGGCCACGCGGCACGTTGTTCGGATACCAGAGCGTCGGGTGGTCGACGACCAGATTCTGGCGAACGAGCGTCGGGTGATAACCCGGGCCGGCGTTCGGCGGCAGGACCACATCGTCCTTCGCCTGCTGCACGACCTTGCCCGACGCGTCGACGATCTGCGTAGTGACCTGTGCGGTCTGCGCAGCGCCCGACTCGTTGAGCACGTTCGTTTCGATCTGGATGTTCGCCGACGCCGCCGTGCCCGAGCCATCGGTGGCCGGGCTGTCGATGCTCACGGTCGAGACGTGTGTCCCCCACGTTTGCATGACAGGGTAGTCGTTCAGCGGGATGTGCACCGGATCGGTGATGTACAGGTAGACCGGGCGGAAAATACCCGTGTCGCCCTGACCGAAGCGGAACGCGCCCGAGAAGTCCGGATCCTGGAACCAGTCGCCGTTGGCGGCCACACGTACCGCGATCACGTTATCGGTCACGCCGTCGGCCGTCACCATGTTGGTGATGTCGATGGCGAACGGCAGGAAGCCGACCACGTGCGTGGCGTCGGGGCTGCGAACGCTGCTGCCCTTGACCGGCGTGCCGTTGACATAGACCTGCGCGGCCATGTGCGCGCCTTCGAACTCGATGATGACCTTGCGGCCAGCGTAGGACTTGTCGAGCTTGAGGTGTTTGCGATACCAGCCGCGCCCGTTGGGCACATCGCCACCGCTCTGCGTGTTCGAGAACATGTTGTTCTCGTTCATCGAGTGCGGAATCCCTACGTTTTTCCAGCCGGAGTCGTCGAACCCCGGTTGCGCATAGGCAGTGGAGTCGTCTGCCTGGAACTTCCAGGGGGTGGCTCCGAGATTGATCTTTACGCGTCCTGACGCCGGTATGGGTATCGGCGCCGCTCCCGCGTTCGTCTGTGGCGTGGCTGTGCCCGCCATCAGGAACATCCACGCGAGCAGAAGCCCGGCGCATGTCCACGCTAATGAGTGTCGATTTCTCATTTCGTCATTGTGGTTCCGAATGAACCCGTGCAACATTCGCTCCCGTCATCCCGAGCAAGCGTGAGATGCGTTCGAAAAACGTCGACGGTTAGATTGAACTCCGAACGAGTTACAGTGGTCTTACCCACTTCGGGCGCAATACTAAGTTGGCTTTGCGCGGCGAAATTTTCACGAGTGTCATTAGTCGTTTTCATTTGAACGACCTCGCGAGACGCCGAGTGCGCAAGCACCAAAACCGTGAAATCCCCGCAGCGCCAGCGCCGACAAGGCAAGTTTGGGTGCAGCGCAACAATCCTCAAATTTGCGCTGTAGGACAAACCACCCACCACCCGGTAAATGCGCGAAGACATTCGGAAGCCTGTCTTCTTCGCGCGCCTCGGCACTGAATTTTTTGCAATTCAATGCTGAGGGATTCACATCTTCCCGCCTCTTCGCAATTCCACGATGATGCTCGCGGCCGCATTGTGTTCGGCCCGGATGCGCTCGTCGATTTTCGGACGCTTTTTTGGTTTGCGTCGTGGACTTCGCCGAACGATCCGCCGTTATATCCACTTCGAGCCCACGCGTCATGAAACTCAGCCCGTCCGCCCGCCGTCGCGCTTCCGCCTTCAGTCAACGTCGCGCTCAGCGAGGTTTCACGCTGCTCGAATTGCTGGTGGTCGTGGTGATCATCGGCCTGCTCGCGGCTTACGTGGGGCCGAAGTATTTTGCGCAATTGCGAAAATCCGAAGTGACGGTGGCCAAAGCGCAAATCGACGCCTTTACCAAGTCGCTCGACGCCTACCGTCTCGACGTGGGCCGGTATCCGACGACGGCCGAAGGCCTGAACGCCCTGATGGTCGCGCCGACATCCGCCGGCCAGGCATGGAACGGTCCGTACCTGCAAAAGGCGATTCCGCTCGACCCGTGGGGCCATCCGTATCAGTACACGTCGCCCGCCACGAAGGGCGAGTACGAAGTCATGTCCTACGGCCGCGACGGCCAGCCCGGCGGCACCGGCGACGACGCCGACATCGTCTCGCAGTAAGCGCGAACACTGTCGCCACACCGACCGACGCATGCATTTCGACGTTCGCACGATCGGCCCGCAGGGGACGATTGAGACGATTCGTATCGAGGCGGACAGCCCCGAGGACGCCCGCCGCCGCGCACAGGACGACGGCCGCTTCGTGAGCGAAGTGCGCGCCGTGCGCATGTCGCCGCTTCGTCTGGGCAGCCGCAAGGGCGGCGCCAGCGCCAGGAAGCTCTCGCTGGTGCTCTTCAGTCAGGAGTTGCTCGCCCTTATCAACGCCGGGCTCGGTGTCGTCGAGTCGCTTCAGGCGTTGCACGAGAAGGAGAGCAACCCCGGTGTTCGCGAATGCCTGCACCGGCTGCTCGAGAGCCTGTCGGCGGGCAAACGCTTTTCCGCCGCGCTCGCCGAGCAACCGCGCATCTTCCCGCCCCTTTACGTCGGCATCGTGCAGGCGGCCGAGGGCACGAGCGACCTGCCACGGTCGCTCGCCCGCTACGTCGACTATCAGCAACGTGTGGACAGCGTACGCAACAAGGTTGTGAGCGCTGCCATTTATCCATGCATTCTCATGTCGGTGGGCGGTGCGGTGAGTTTCTTCCTGATGATGTACGTCGTGCCGCGCTTTGCCGAGGTGTACCAGGGCGCAGGGCGTCAACTGCCGTTCGCCTCGCAACTCATGCTCGACTTCGGGCAACTGGTGAGCGCGCACACCACCCTTTTTCTCGCGGCGCAGGGCGCTATCGTGCTGACACTGATCCTGCTCTGGCGGCGTCTGCAAAGCCGTGGCGGCGTCGTACTGCTGCTCTCGCGCATTCCCGTGCTGCGTGAGCGCGTACGCATTTATGAACTGGCGCGCGTGTATCTCACGCTCGGCATGCTGCTCGAAGGCGGCATCACGATCCTGCGCGCACTCGCCACCGTACAGCCCATGGCGTCCGTCAATCTGCGCGCGGCGCTCGGCGCGGCGTCGGCGAGCGTCGACGCCGGCACGCCGCTGTCCACCGCGTTCGAGACGGCCGGACTGACCACGCCGATTTCGCTGCGCATGCTGCGCGTGGGCGAGCGCACCGGCGAAATGGGTCCGATGCTCACGCAGTCGGCCGCTTTCTACGACGGCGAAATCGATCGCTGGATCGACCGCTTCACGCGCTCGTTCGAACCGGTGCTCATGGCGGCCATCGGTCTGGTTGTCGGCGCCATCGTGATTCTGCTTTACATGCCGATCTTCGATCTGGCGGGAGATCTCTCGTGAGCACGCTCGACCTCAGCCCTGCCGACATGCTCATCGATGCAGCGCAAGTGGCACGCGCCCGCGAAATCCGGCGCGACACCGGGCAGGACTTCATCACGGCGCTGCAATCGCTCACCGGTGGCGATGCGCGCGATGTCGCGCTCGCGCTCGGCACGCAGTTGGGTTTGCCGGTGATGGACCTGAACGACATGCTCGCCGCGAAACCGGCGTTCGACATCGTGCCGCTCTCGCAGTCGTTGCAGCGCCATTGCGCCCTGCTCTCTCGCGTGGACGGGGTGCTCGTAGGCGTCGTCAGCGATCCGTTCGATCTGGACTTGCGGGTCTGGCTGGGCGCGCGCGCCGCCACCCCTGCCCCGTTGCCCTTTGCGCTGGCGTTGACCGACGACCTCCACGCGTATCTCGCCAAGCAGGAGGAGACGGCCAGGGCCATCGATCATGTGGTCTCGGGCGACGCAGACGCCGCGGGCAACGACCGCACGTCGACGCGCCTGTCGTTCGCGAGTGTGGCCGAGGGAGCGAGTCCGGCGGTCAAGCTCGTCAACTCGACGCTTTACGATGCGCTCAAGGCCGGCGCGTCCGACATTCACCTCGAAAGCACGGCCACGGGTCTGGCGATCAAGTATCGTGTGGACGGCGTGCTCGATCACGCGGCGTCCGCACGTGGCACCGATCTCGCTGAGCAGGCGATCTCGCGTCTGAAAGTGCTCGCGGAACTCGATATCGCCGAGCGACGCATTCCGCAGGACGGCAGCTTCCGCGTGGAGGCCGCCGGGCGCGACATCGACCTGCGGGTATCGATCATGCCGAGCATTCACGGCGAAGACGCCGTGATCCGTATTCTCGACAAGCGCGCCATGATCGAAGCGTACGGCGCGCTCACGCTCGAAGCCCTCGGCTTCGACCCCACGTCGCTCGTGAGCCTGCGCGCGCTGGCGCGCGAAGCGTACGGCATGCTGCTCGTGACGGGGCCGACCGGCTCGGGCAAGACCACCACGCTGTACGCCGCGCTTACCGAAATTCACGACGGTCGCGAGAAGATCATCACCATCGAAGATCCGGTCGAGTATCAGCTCCCGGGCATTCTGCAAATCCCCGTCAACGAGAAGAAGGGCCTGACGTTCGCGAAGGGCTTGCGCTCGATCCTGCGTCACGACCCCGACAAGATCATGGTCGGCGAGATCCGCGACCGCGAGACGGCGGAAATCGCCGTGCAATCCGCGCTGACAGGCCACCTGGTGCTCACCACCGTGCACGCGAACAACGTGTTCGACGTGTTCGGCCGCTTCAACCACATGGGGATCGATCCGTACGCGTTCGTCTCCGCGCTCAACGGCATCTGGGCCCAGCGGCTCATGCGCGTGAACTGTCCGCATTGCCGCGAAGACGCCCCGACACCGGACGACGCGGAGTTGGCCAGCGTCGGCCTGACCCGCGCGGACGTCGCCGACTTCCGCTTCATGCGCGGTCGCGGCTGTTCGCAGTGCCGGGGATCGGGTTACAAGGGACGGCGCTCGATTGCCGAGATCCTGATGCTCAACGACGAACTTCGCGAACTGGTCGTGGACAAGCGACCGATCCGCCAGATCAAGGCGGCCGCACACGCGAACGGCACGCGCAGCCTGCGCCACGCCGCGCTGATGCTGGTGCGCGCAGGTGACAGCACGTTGGAAGAAGTCCGGCGGGTGACGACGAATGCTTGATTGGCGCGCGCAATCCTTGCATCTGGGCGTGTCGCGCGATGCGGCGAGTCTGGTGCTGCACGAGCGAAAGACGCAGACATGGCGAGTCCTCGGCGCCACGTCGCTGCGCGACTTCACCGGCGACGCCTACGTGCCGGCCGTGCAAGACGCCGTGCGCGAGCTGCTTGGCGCTCACGCGCTGCGCCGCGCCACGCTCGATATCGTGTTCGACGACCGCCTCGCACGGCTTTGGATGACCACGCCGCCCGCCGGCGCCACGCGTCTGTCCGATATCGAGGGCGCCGCCATGCTGCGCTTCGCCAACCTCTTCGGTCAACCGCCCGAGCCTTGGCAGATCGCGGGGGACTGGCAGGTCGCACGTCCGTTCTGCACGGCGGCATTACCGCGCGCGCTCGTCGATACGCTCATCGTGACCGCGCAGGCGTGCCGCATTCCGGTGACGAGCATCGCGCCGCAGTTCGTGAGCGCATGGAACCGCTGGCAGCGGCAGTGCCGCGCGCCCGGCTGGTTTGCCGTGATGCACGACCACCTGATGCGCATAGGCGTCATAGGCGTCATGGGGGGCATGAATGCCTCAAGCGGCACACGACGGCATCTGCAAGCGATTCACGAGGTGACGATACCGGCGACGCACGACGTCCACTGGCTCGCGCAGGCGCTGAGCCGCACGGCCATGCTCATGGGCGTAGCCCCAACGACGACGCTGCACCTGTGCGGCGCGGTACCGGACGATGGTCGCGTCACGCTCGCCGCCCTGCATCTGAACGCCCTGTCGCCGGTCGCCCCGCGCGACGCGCACGACTGGCAAGCCACCGACATCCTCGCAACGGGAGGGGCGCTGGTATGACAGGCATGACACACATCGCCATCGATTTCGCGCCGCGTAGCTGGCAGCGCACACTACGACAGCTCTCGCCGCGCTGGTACGCCGTGCTGGCGCTCGCCGTCGTGATGGCCGCGGCGGCAGGGGGTCTCGGTTATCGGGTCTACGCACGCGAGCAGGCACGGCAAGCGGCTGCCCAGCGTGTCGCAGAACGTGACGCGGCACACGCCCGCGCCCATCCCCCGACACCCCCGATCGTGGTGCCGGTGACGCAGGCGAACGCCATCAACGCCATCGCCCGCACGCTCAATCTGCCATGGCGCGAACTGCGCGACGCACTCGACGCCTCCGCCATGGCGAACGTCGCGCTGCTCTCGCTCGCGCCCGACGTCAACCGGCATGCCGTGCGAATTACGGCAGAAACGACGTCCTCCGACGAAATGATCATCTACCTGCGGGTGCTGCGCGAGCAGCCCTTCTTTTCCGACGTTCAATTGACGCATCACGAAATCAACGAGCAGGACATCAACCGTCCCATTCGCTTTGTACTGGAGGCCGTATGGACGGTATCGGCCGCTCACTGACGGCGCTCGGCGCGCGTCTGCCCGCCCGCCCGACGGCGCCGCTGCTGCGCGCGCGCGTCGCCCTGGCCCGCATGGGCGCGGCGCGGGCCGGCGTAATCGCACTCTTGCTGTGCGCGCTGATCGCACTCAGCACGTTCGGTTTTTCGCTGTCGCGCGACGAGGCGTCGCCTGTCGCCGAAGCGGTCACGGGCAAGCGCCGCCCGTCAGGCGCATCGCCGACGCCGACGCCTGTCGACGCCGGCCTTCTCGCATTCTTCGAAACGCTCGGCAACCGTCGGCAGAACGACCTGCACATCAAGCTGTTTTTCGATCTGGCAAAGCAGAACGGCCTCACGCTCAAGCAAGGCGAGTACCAGTACGGTTACGACACCGCCGCGCACGTCGCCACGTGCCAGATCGTGCTGCCGCTCAAGGGCAACTACGATGCCATCTGGCATTTCGTCCTTGAAGTGCTGAAGACGCTGCCGTTCGCCGCCTTGCAGGACATCAACTTCAAGCGCGACGCGATCGGCGACGCCGCCGTGAGCGCGCAAGTGCGCTTCACGCTTTATCTCCGGGACGGCCCGGTGCGCGCCCCATGACGCGGCGTCGCCTGCTCTTGTGGGGATCGCTCGCCGCGAGCGTTGCGGCTGCGCTCGTGGATCCTTCGTTTCTGCCGTTTCTCGATGCGTCGTCGTCGGGCGCGCCGGCTGTCTCGGCGGCCTCGCCCGTCACGCATACGCGTGCGCATCCCGCCACGCCGGCGAGCGCCGCCATGGCGGTCGCCCCCATGCGTGGCGACGCGGATGCCGACGCCCTCGCCGCATCCCGGCGCGAATTGCTCGCGCAGGTGCGCGCGTTCGTGTCGGGCAGCGGGCCGAGCGTCGGGGCGTCGTCCATCGTTGCGCCGACACCTCGCGAGAATCTCATCGACGCGGACGGCTCCCCCGCCGCTTCGCAACGCCTGTTCGCCAGCCAGAACTGGGGGCCGCCGCCGCCAGCGCCGTCTTCCGCGCCCGTGCCCGTCGCGCCTCTGCCGCCGACCGCGCCGCCCATGCCGTTCACGTATCTCGGCAAGGCGCAGGCCGCCGGGGCGTGGGAGGTCTATCTGGCGCGCGGCGAAAAGACCTTCATCGTGCATGAGAACTCGGTCGTCGACGACGTGTATCGCGTCGAGTCGATCAAGCCGCCTCGCCTGTCGCTCATCTACATCCCCATGAACCAGCAGCAAGAGTTGGATATCGGAGGCGCGCAGTGAAGTTGCCCGTCGTGTCTCCCCCTTCGTCCCAAGCCGCCCCGTCGGCGCATGCGGCCCGCTCGCGCCGGTCGTTCGCCACGACCCGCGCCACGGTATGGCGTGCCACGGCGGTACTCGCGCTCGTCGCGTTGTCCGGTTGCGCCGCGCAAATGGCACTGCGCGACGGGCGCGATCTGATCGCGCACGATCAGCCCGAAGCCGGGCTCAAGAAGTTGCAGGAAGCGAGTCAGCGCGATCCCGCGAATGGCGAGTACCGCCTGATTTATCTCAACGCGCGCGACAAAATGCTCACGGACTTCATCGCCAGTGGCGAGAAGGAGATGACGGCCGGCAAGTATCAGGCCGCGAGGCCGTGGTTCAAGCGGGTGCTCGATCTCGACCCGAACAACGAGAAGGCGAAGACCGATCTGCGCACGCTCGACGCCCTGCTGCGTCACCAGAACATGATGAAGCAGGCGTCGATTTCGATGGACGAACGACGCTTCGACGCCGCGCGAAAGACACTCGAACAGATTCTTCGCGAGCGCCCCGACAACGACGCCGCGCGCGCCATGCTCGCCGAAGTGGAGTCGCGCGCCGCCCAGCCAGTGCTCAGCGCAGAACTCTCCGACGCCTTCCGTCAGCCGTTGTCGATCGAGTTCCGCGATGCACCGCTGCGACAGGTCTTTCAGGTCATCGCACAGCGCTCGGGGCTGAACTTCGTGTTCGACAAAGACCTGAAGACGGATACCAAGGTCTCGATTTCGCTGCGCAACAGCACCGTGGAACAGGCGCTGTACTTCATGCTCGTGACCAACCAGCTCGAGCAACAGGTGATGGACAACAACACGTTGCTCATCTATCCGAACCTGCCCGCCAAGGTGCGCGAGTACAAGGAAATGGTCGTGCGCACGTTCTTCCTGAACAACGCCGACGCCAAGCTGGTCGCCGCCTCGCTCAAGACGCTCACCAAGTCCACCGATATCGTCGTCGACGAGAAACTCAATGCGGTGATCGTGCGCGACACGCCCGAGGCGATCAAGGTCGCCGAGCAGATCGTCGCGCTCCAGGATCGCGCCGAGCCGGAAGTCGTGCTCGATGTGGAAGTGCTCGAAATCACGCGTACCCGCTTGCAGAACCTCGGCATTCAGTGGCCGGACAAGGTCACGCTCTCACCGCTGGCGTCGGCGGGCAACGGTGCGGCCCTCACGCTGGCCGATTTGCTCTCTCCCACGCGAAACAGCGTGAGCGTGGGCAATCCGTCGGCCACGATCAACCTCAATGCGACCGATGGCGACACGAATATCCTCGCCAATCCGCGCATTCGCGTGCGCAACAAAGAAAAGGCGAAGATTCTGATCGGCGACAAGGTGCCAGTCATTTCGACCACCGTGGGCGCGGGGGTCGGGGCATTCGCCTCGGAATCCGTGAGCTACATCGACGTCGGCCTCACGCTCAACGTCGAGCCGACGGTCTACATGAACGATCAGGTCGGCATTCGCATTGCCATGGAAGTCAGCAGCCTCGGCACGCAGACGGTCACGAAGTCGGGCAGCACGGTGTTCCAGATCGGCACGCGTCAGGCGTCCACCGTTCTCCAGTTGAAAGACGGCGAGAATCAGGTGCTCGCCGGTTTGCTCAACAATCAGGAGCAAACGTCGGGGAACAAGATTCCGGGTCTCGGCGACTTCCCGATTCTCGGCCGTCTGTTCGGCAACACGACCAACAACGACAAGAAGACGGAGATCGTGCTGTCGATCACGCCGCACATCGTGCGCAATGTGGCGCGCCCGGCGGAAAGCGCGACCGAGTTCCTGTCCGGCACGCAAGGCAACTTCCGTCGCCGCCCCGCACCGGCGCTGCCGGACGCCACGCCGCGCCCGCAGACCTCGACCGTCGTGCCGGGAGTGGTGATGACCACGTCGGGCGCCGGCGGCGCCGCCGTGTCGGCCAACGGGCTCTCGCTGTACGAAGCGTCGCATGGCGCACCGGCCGCCGCCGCGCCGACCACGCCCGCGCCGGCCGCGCCGGTAGCCCCGCTACCGCCGCCCGCCGCCGTCCCGCAGGCCGGTGGCGCCGTGCCCCCACCGCCGGGCAACCCGGTGCCTGCGCCGGCGCCGACGCCCACCACAGTGCTCGGTCCGACCAGCGATCCGGTGCCGCTCTCCTCGCAACAACCGGTGCCCGTCGGTGGCGCACCGGCACCGCGCTGATGCGAATGCGCCGGGCACCGCTTCGCTCGCGCCACGCTGCACGCCCCCCCTGCGGCGGGCGTGAGCGTGGCTTCACGCTGATCGAATTGCTCGTCACGCTGGCCATCATGGCGATGCTGGCAGCACTGGCGGTCCCCGTCTCGCAATTGGCCGTGCAGCGTCGGCAGGAGCAGGAACTGGCGCGTGATCTGCGCGAAATCCGTCAGGCGATCGACGCCTACAAGCGCGCCTGGGACACCGGTCACATGGAAAAGAAGGCGACGGAGACCGGCTATCCCCCTTCGCTCGAAATTCTGGTGCAGGGCGTGCCCGACATGCGCGACCCGAAGCGCAAACGCCAGTACTTTTTGCGACGCATTCCGCGCGACCCGTTCAACAACGACGATTCGCTCACGAACTCGCAGACGTGGGGCAAGCGAAGCTACGCGAGCCCGCCCGACACGCCCGCCGAAGGCGACGACATTTACGACGTCTACACGCTGTCGCAGGGCGTCAGCCTGAACGGCGTTCCTTATCGCCTCTGGTGACGCTCACGCCCGGTGGACCCTGTGCACACCCTGTGGACTTCGACATGAACCGCTCTCCCAAACCCCGTTCGCACCGATCCCGTCGCGGGTATCGCGGCTTCACGCTGATCGAGCTGCTGGTGGTGCTGGGCATCATCGCCACGCTCGCGACCTTAATGATTCCGAACTACGTGCCGGCCATCAACAAGGCGAAGAACACCGTGCTGGCCGAGAATCTGCGCACGCTGCGCAAGGTCATCGACCAGTACTACGACGACACCGGCCACTACCCGGTGAACCTCAACGAACTGGTCGAACGCAAGTATCTGCGGGCGATCCCGGTCGACCCCGTGACCGGCAGCGACTCGACGTGGATCACCATGACGCTCGCCGAGAACGCCGCGCAGGACCCGAGTGCGCAGATTCTCGCTACGACGCGCGCCGCGCAGGAGTCGGCGCGTTTCGGCGCCTCCACGCCGACACCGCCGCCGGGGGCGATTCCTGTCGTCGAGGACAAGGGGGTGTGCTGCGTGAAGAGCGGCGCGACGGGCACGGATCCGGCGGGCAAGGCGTATGCGGACTATTGAGCGGCGCGTGCGCCGCCGGCGCTCGTCACGTCAGGCGCAAGGCGGGTTCACTTATGTGGGGCTGCTGATTCTGGTCGCCGTGCTGGGACTGGTCGCGGCGCTCACCATCAAAGTCGGTGCGCTGTGGCAACGGGCGTCGCGCGAAGCGCAGTTGCTAGAAATCGGCGCCCAGTTCAGCGACGCACTGCGGGCTTATGCAGACGCCACGCCGGCCGGGCAGTTGCCGCAACCGCCGAATCTGGCTGCGCTGCTGCTCGACCCGCGCTTTCCGACACCGCATCGCTATTTGCGCAAGATCTTCGCAGACCCGATCACCGGCAGCACGGACTGGGGCATAACCTACGTGACGACCAACAAGGGCGTGCTGGAGGTGTACAGCCGCTCGTCGGCCGCCCCGTTGAAGACGGGACACTTCGACGAGCAGTTCGGCACGTTCGGCGGCAAGACGCACTATTACGACTGGCGCTTCTCCGCAGCGACGGCCACGCCGGTCATACTGCCGTCCACGCCGACACCGGGCGCCGGCCCCGGCACGCCCGTCGACGACTCGATAAACAATCCTCTGGGCAATGCCTTCGGGGGACCGCAGGGCCTGTCGAACTCGCCGAACGCCAACGTCGGTAACACCAACCTTGGCGGCAACAACTTCGGCGGCAGCATCAACAGCCCGCAGAGCGATTTGTCTGGTAACTCGTCCGGTAACGCGTCGGGAGGCTCGCCACCGCCAGCGTCGCCATTCTCCTCGCTGCCTACGTCTCAACCCAACCCACCCTTCTGACGATTCATGCGCCCGAGCCATTCCGTCGACATCGATCAGCCCGCCCGCCGGTTCGTCCTGCGCCGTTCCTGCTCGCGCGCACTCGCATTCGCAGGCATCGCACTCGCGGCCCTCGCTACGAGTCAGCCGTCGTTCGCCGACTGTTTCGACGACGCCGCGACCTATCATCATGTGAACGCGGACGTGCTGCGCGCCATCGCGTGGGAAGAATCGAACAACCGGCCCGACGCCCGTCGCACGAACACGAACGGCTCGGTCGACTACGGTCTCATGCAGATCAACTCGGTGCATCTGGGAACGCTGGCGCGCTTCGGCATCGGCACCGACGACCTCATGGTGCCGTGCAAGAGCGTGTACATCGCAGCATGGCATCTGCAACGTCAGATGGCGAAGTACGGCAACACGTGGGCCGCCATCGGCGCGTACCATTCGGCCACCCCGGCGCTGCGTGACGCTTACGCCGCACGCATCGCGGCCAAGCTCAACGCGATCAGGGACGCACGCGAGAACCGGCGTTAAGCGCGTCGCGCCGGGCGACGCATCGACGCGGTTCCCTTCCCGCCCGGCCGATCGAGGCCAAACCGCGCTCGGACAGTCTGCCCGCTCCCCTGCGACGCATCGAGATTTTTCCCGTCGCATGGAATAAGCTGTCTTCAAAGGGTGTTGACCCGGATATGACCCCGATCCTCATGCCGTCTCGCCCGCTCCCGGCCCCGTCCCAGCCCCAAACTCGGCCCCCGACTCGGCCCCAAACTCGGCCCTTCTGACAGCATGGATATCCGCGACCAGCTGTACGATCACGTGCCGCGCCTGCGGCGGTATGCGCGCGCGCTCACCGGCAACGCCGAGTTGGCCGACGACCTCGTGCAGGACACGCTGGAGCGCGCGCTGAGCCGTTACACCATGTTCGAAGCCGGCACGGACGCCCGCGCATGGCTCTTCACCATCATGCACAACCTGTTTCTCAATCAGCAACGGCGCGCCCCCGCGCAGGCCGCGCACATCTCACTGGACGACACCGACGTCGCCGAGCGCGAAGTCGCCGTGCCGGCCGACCCGGCGCGCCGACTCGAAATCCGCGATCTGGACGAGGCGCTGCGGCACTTGCCGGCCGAGCAGCGCGCCATCGTGCTGCTCGTCGGGCTGGAAGACATGAGTTACGCGGATGTCGCCGCATCGCTGCAGGTCCCGATCGGCACCGTCATGTCGAGGCTCTCGCGCGGCAGACAACGACTGCGCGATCTGATGTCCGGCATCGCGCCATCCGGCCATGCCGGTCAACCTGCCAAGCTGAAGGTGGTGCGATGAACGAACCGAACCGCCCGGTCGACGACGGCGAATTGCACGCGTACGTCGACGGAGAATTGCCGCCGCAACGCCGCGCCGAGCTGGACAGGGCGCTCGCCGATGATCCCGCACTTGCAGCGGCCGTGAGCGAGATCGTCGCCCTCAAGCGTGCGCTGCATGCCCGGTACGACGACGTGCTCGACGAGCCGGTGCCATCCCGCCTGCAACGCCCACCGCAGCCGTACGCACCGCCCCCTCGGTCGGTGCGAGCCCGTCGCGCCAGCGCCGCCAACTGGCCACGCTTCGCGGGACTGGCCGCCGCGCTGGTCGTCGGCATCGGTATCGGCGTGCAGGGCAACCGGATGTGGTCGGCACCCGCCTCCCCCGCCGCCGCGTCGCTGGCGATGACCGACGGGCCGACGAAGCCCCTTGCTGTTGCCGACAGCGCCGTGCGCTTCGCCCGGCGGGCGGCCATCGCACACGTCGTCTACATGCCGGAGATCCAGCGTCCGTCGGGCACGGACGGGCAAACCGAAGCCCGCTTCTCGCAATGGATCGCGAGCCGGCTGGAAACCCCCGCGCACGCCCCCGACCTCAGCGCACGCGGCTTCCGGCTAAGCGGCGGACGCGCGCTGCCCGGCAGCGACGAACGCGTGATCCAATACATGTATCGCAACGATGCCGGCGAGCGCATCACGGTCTGCATCTCGCCAGCCGGCATCGACGGCCAGCCCGCGGCGTTCCGCTTTTACGAGGACGGGCCGGTCAAGGTCTTCTACTGGGTCGACGGGACGTTCGGCTACGCGATTTCGGGCGGCATCGATCGGCAGGTGTTGCTGGGACTGTCGCAGGAGATTGACGCGCAGTTGGCAGCGCGTGGGCAAACAGCGAAACGGCGCGGGTAAACGTTCAATCAACGCGTTCAGTCAACGCGTTCAGTCTACGTTCGGTCAACCTTCGGCCAGCGTTCGTTTCTCCCAGCGCCGGCGAAGGCGTCAAGCGCGCCGAATGGTGCGTTTCTGTCGACGATCAGGAGCGGCGATTTCATTCGCACCGAGGCCATCACGCATCACACCGGCGACGCCCCCGATCTGACGATGGACGACGACGTGTCACAAAAAAAACGCAAAATCGGCAAACCGCTGGTCGATACCTTGGCGTCCAAGGAGCCGCATATGAAACCCGAGACCCGTCTTCGCTACGCCCAACGCATGGAGCCCGTGCTGCGCTGGCTGGCCAGCCATCCGGACAGCACCCCGGACCTGTACTACCTCGCCGAACTGGCCTGCCTGTCGCCGTACCACTTTCACCGTGTCTACCGCGCGTTGCTCGGCGAGACGGTGAACGGCACGATGCAGCGCATTCGCATGCACCGTGCGGCCATCGCGCTGGCGGACTCGGAGGATTCGATGCGTGTTGTCGCGTCGCGCGCCGGCTATACGTCGGAGGCCGCATTCAACCGGGCCTTCGGTGCGTTCTTCGGCATGCCGCCGGGACGCTATCGGGACACCCGCTCCGCCCCCCTCGATCCTCAGGAGCCCAGCATGTACCCAATCTCAGTCGAATCGTTTCCTGCCACCACGCTCGCCGTACTCCGGCACAGCGGCGATTATCAGGCCATCGGCGCGGTCTTCGCGCGCGTTTTCATGCTTGCCGCCGCGCACGGACTGGCGCAGCCGAACAGCACCGGCTTCGGCATCTATTTCGACGACCCGGAGCAAGTCCCCGTCGCGCAATTGCGCTCGCTCGCGGGCGTGCCGGTCGCCAGCAACGCCGTCATCGGCGGCTATCTGGATCGCTTCGAGATTCCGGCCGGACGTTGTGCCGTGCTGACCTACACGGGCCCCTACAACGAGATGACCAGGCCGTATCAGTGGCTGTTCTCGGAATGGTTGCCTAACAGCGGACTCGAACCCGCCGACTTCCCGATGTTCGAGCAGTACCTCAACGCCCCGCGCTCGACCCCGGCGTCGCAGCTTCAGACGAAGATCTGTCTGCCGGTGAAGTGATGGCCAGCAGGGCCTGCGCCTGCGAGTGCAGGTCTTGCCCGACCGGATGGAACGCGAAGGGCATGGCCTTCGCCAGCCCTTGCAACAGCTTGCGCGAACTGCGCGTGTATGCCGGGTCGTAGTGGCGCGTGATCAGCGCTTCCGAGAGTTCGCGCTGCCGCCCGCTGTCGAGCAATGCCAGCCATTGATCGACGACCGCCCTGCCATGCAACGGCACGAGCCGCAGCAATTGCGTGCGGAAATAGTCCGGTTGTGCGAGCAGATGACCGTACTCCTGCATCAGCAACTCGACGCGCTCGCCGATGGGGACCTCGACCTCGATGCAGCGCGTCGTACCGCGAATCGAAGCCATCAGCGATTCCGGCAGCGTAACGAGGCCGATGCGACGACTCTCCGCTTCGACGAACACGGGACGCGTCGGATCGAACGCCCGCAGTGCCCCGATCAGCCGCGTATCGAACGATTTCTGCGACGGCTGCGGCGCGTCCGGCATCGCCCCGAGCAGCGAGCCGCGATGCACCGCGAGACCTTCGAGGTCGAGCGTCTGGGCGCCGACCTCGGCGAGCGCATGCAGCAGACGCGTCTTGCCGCTGCCGGTATGCCCGGCGAGCACGATGTAATCGAGCGTCGGCGGCAACGTTTCGAGCGAGGCCACGACATCGCTGCGATACGTCTTGTAACCGCCCTCCAGTTGACGCGCACGCCAGCCGATCATGTTCATCATCAGCGTCATGGAGGCAGAACGCATGCCCCCGCGCCAGCAATATACGAGCGGACGCCAGTTGCGCGGCCGGTCTGCGAACAGCGTGTCGAGGTGATGCGCGATGTTGCGCGCGACCATGGCGGCGCCTTCACGCGAGGCGTCGAACGGCGACACCTGTTTGTACATCGTGCCGACGATCACGCGTTCTTCGTTGCTGAGCACCGGTGCATTGATCGCGCCGGGAATGTGATCGTCTGCGAATTCGAGCGGCGTTCGCACGTCGATAATCTCGTCGAAGTCGCCAACGCTGGCGAGCGGTACGCGTAGATGGTTCATCGCATCCCCACTGCCGGGGCTTCGCCCGACTGCGCGCACTGGCTGCCGTATGGCGTGCGGGACGCGAGCCGGCTGCGCGCGCCATCGCCGGGATCGGCACGGACATCGGCACCGACATCGGCACCGACATCGGCACCGACAGCGGCTCGGACTTTGGCCGCCCGATCGATGATGCGCGTCGCCGCCTCGGCGTCGCCCGCACCGCCGAGGGCCTGCGCGTATTCGTCCAGCAATTCGGCGTAGGCGAACGGCGCCTTGCGTGCGGCCTCCAGACGGTCGAGCGTGCCGAGCGCACGACCGAAATACTTGGCCGAGACGTCGAACCGGCGCTGCACGAGCGCCAGCCGGGCCAGTTCGACGAGCGCCGGATAGCGGTAGCGCGCCGTGAGAATGTCGAGATCGTAAGCCTGATTCAACTCGCGTTCGGCTTCGGTGTAATAGCAGGTCACGCCCAGCGCCCGTCCGTAGTCGAAATGCACCGCCGCGCGTTGCGACGCCGGCCAGCCCGACTGGTCGGCCACCAGCACCGCCTGCCCAAAGGCCCGTCGGGCGGCGTTCCAGTCGCCGCGCCCTTCGGCAGCGCCGCCTTGCGCCACATAGTCAGGGCCTGCCGGCTTGGGCACGGGGGTCGTGCACCCCGCAGCGCCCAGTACCGCACCGAGCGCACACACCATTGCCAACCACGTCGAAGATCGAATCATCGGGGAGAAGAGCCTGCCGGGAAATCACCTCTCGCGGGACACCTCCGCCCCGCGCTCGCCCGACAGGATACCTCGTCGCACCTGAACACCCCAACGCTGACGCCCCGTGAGGAAGTGCCCCCACCCCATGGCCGCCCCGGTATGGCGCATCAACTGGAACGAAAACGGCTCCAGCACGGCGGCAACGAAAGCCAGCCCGAGGCTCGTGCCGGTGCGGTGTCCCGTCCAGCGGCGATACGCATGCACCGACCACAGGTGAAAACCCAGATCGACGACGATCTTGCCGAGAATGATCCCGGAGACCGGCAGCACCACCCCGTAATGCCCCTCGCAGACGAACGTCACGAGCAGTGCGAAGGCCGTCAACCCGTAAATCGGCTGAAGCGTGTCGAACGCCTTGACCGGCAACATCCAGCGACCGAGATTGCCGTAGCGGCCGTTGCCGACCATGTCGCGATACCAGTATTGCGTCTGGAGGAAGCCCGCGAACCAGCGTCGACGTTGACGCAGGAAACTCGTCAGGTTGCCCGGCGCATCGGTGATCGCCTGAGCGCCTCCCACCACGCGCACTTCCCAATCGAGCCCATGGGCCACCGAGTAGCGGCGCAGACGGTGGATCAGTTCGTAGTCTTCGACCAGACAGGCGGGGTCGAAACCACCCACGGCCAGCACCGCCTCGCGACGGAAGCACGCGAACGCGCCTGAGATCAGCAACAGGCCGTCAGCCCGCATCCAGGCGAAGCGGGAGATGAAGTTGCGGATGTACTCGTACGTCTGGAAGAACTGCAACACGCGCGCGCTCATGGTGTCGCCGCATACCGGCGTGAGTACGCCGGTGGCCGCGACCAGACGCGGGCGACGGGCGAACGCGTCGTGCATCGCCGCGCAGGCGCCCGCGTCGAGCAACGTGTCGGCATCGACCGTCATCACGATATCGGTGTCCATGCCGACGAGCGCGGCATTGAGCGCCTTCGCCTTGCCGCCGTGCGGCACGCGCAACCAGCGCAGGTTCGGATAACGCGTGCTCGCGGCACTCAGGGCGCCCAGGCCCGGATCGACTAGCCCGTATTCGCCGGTGAGCAAGGCGACGGTGCCGTCGTGCGAACCGTCGTCCGCGATCACGATGGCATCGGGCACATGGCGGCCTGCCATCAGCGCCCGCAGCGTTACCGGCAGCGCCGCCGCCTCGTTGTGCGCCGCCACGACCACGCCGAGCGTGAGCCGCGCCGACGTGCGCACCGAGGCCCGCACGGATCCCACATTGCCGACATTACCGGCATTATCGGCATTGCCCCACGTCTCGTCCGGGTCCGGGCGCATCAAGCGCCACGCCTGCCAGAAGACGAAGGCCAGCAACACGGTGTCGTAGGCGACGTAGGCCACGCCGGTGCCCCATGCAAAAACGCCTTTGAGCACGAACGCCTGCGCAAACAGCAGGCACCACAGCACGGCGACGCCGGCATGCACCAGCCAGCTCGCGAGCGGCGTGGGCGGTAGGGTAAAGCGCGGCGAATGTTGCTCGCGCGCCGCTTCCAGTCGGGCAACGCCCGTCTCGATGGTCTGGGTCATGATCCGGCTCGGGGACGCACTCACGGCAGCATCCGGCCAATCACCGGGTGACGGTCGATCCACTGATGCTTGAGCGCACCGCCGATATGCAGCGCCAGCAATCCGTACAGGGCGTAGGCGCAGTAGGTGTGGACATCGCCCAGCACGCCATGCCAGTAATCCTTGCTCGCGTCGCTCATCGCCATCAGAAAGCCCATGCGCGGGAACGGCACGGCGCCGAACAGCACCAGCGGATGTGTCGATGCGGCCACCCACGCCGAGTCGTGCGCCCAGCCCGAGAGCGGCATCGCGAAGATCAGCGCATACAGCAGCCAGTGCACCAGATGCGCTGCGGCGCGCTCCCACGACGCGAAGACATGCGACAACGCGGGCGGGCGGTGCGTGACGCGCCACAGAATGCGCAGCATCGCGAGCCCCAGCACCGTGATGCCGACGGACTTGTGCAGATCGATCCAGAAGCGCACGTCGATTTTCTCGAGCGTGGCATCGGGCAGCAGGGCGATCGTCTGGCCGATGGCGACATTGCCGAGCATCAGCAGCGCGACCGCCCAATGCAGCAGCATGGCGACACGGGTGTACTTCGGATCTTCGTACAGGGCAACGCGTGGCTTGCCGGCAGATGCGGAAGTGGCTGAGGGAGGCAGAGAATTCACGATAGACGTCCTGAAAATACGCGGGAAGATGATTGCATAACGCCGGTTGAAGCGCGCTTATTCCCGCGTTGCCGTAAAAAATATTACCCCGAATGACCGGCGCAGCAAGGGCGCTGCGTTTTACGACGCGCACAAAAACGTCTGGCGATCGGTATTTCCCGATGCGTCTCGTTCTCCTTCATGGAATCTGCCTTGCGAGCGGGCAACAAAACCGCGATGATCGGGCCATTCCGTGCGCAGCGTGCAACGAACTGCGCCGCCCCTCAGGAGACACGCCATGCCCCGCAGCACCGCCGAAAAACGCGCCGCGTTTCGCGAGCTCCACCTCGCCGGTTGTTTCGTCATCCCCAATCCCTGGGACGCCGGCAGCGCCCGGTATCTCGAACACATCGGCTTTCAGGCGATTGCGTCCACCAGTTCCGGATTCGCCTGGTCGACGGGACGCCCCGATAACGGCGTGACGCGCGACAGCGTGCTTGCGCATTTGCGCACACTCGTCGACGCCACCGACCTTCCGGTGAACGCCGACTTCGAAAGCGGATTCGGCAGCACGCCCGACGAGGTGGCGCAAAGCGTGAAGATGGCGGTGGCGACAGGCGTCGCCGGGTTGTCCATCGAAGACTCGACAGGCATCGACCACGCGCCGCTCTTCCCTATCGACGAAGCCGTTGCCCGCATGCGCGCCGCCCGTCGCGCCATCGACGAGACCGGGGGCGACACCTTGCTCGTGGGCCGCGCGGAGAACTTCTTCGCGGGGGTGCCCGATCTCGAAGATACGATCCAACGCCTGCAGGCGTATGCCGAAGCGGGTGCGGATTGCCTTTACGCCCCCGGGATCCAGTCCGCCGAGCAGATCCGCGCCGTGGTGGCGGCGGTCGCGCCCAAGCCGGTCAACGTGCTGATCGGTGCGACATCGCCGTTCACCTTGCAGACGCTGGCGAGCCTCGGCGTGCGACGCGTGAGCGTCGGTGGCGCACTCGCGCGCTCGGCGTGGGGCGGCTTCATGCATGCCGCGCAGGCGCTCGCCGAGGGGCGCTTCGACGGGTTCGACGGCGCGGCCAGCGGCGCAACGCTCAACGCGCTGTTCCGACCGGGCGCGTGATAGGGCGAGTGATAGGGCTCCACGCCTACGCCGCCCGACTCTGCCCCTACTCTGCCCCTACTCCGCCCCTACTCTGCGTGCGCCACGCCCCCGGCGAGCACCGGCGCACCGGCCACTTCCTTGGGCAACGCCCACGACATCCAGTGCGTGCGCAGGGCGACCACCAGGACGAAAGCCAGCGCCGCCAGCGCCCCGAACGTCGCGAAGCCCATCTGATAGCTGCCGGTCGACTCCTTGGCGATGCCCATGATCACCGGCAGATAGAAGCCGCCGATACCGCCGGCGGCGCCGATGATCCCCGACATCAGGCCTGTCTTGCCTTGCCAGCGTTGCGGCACGAGCTGGAACGTGGCCCCGTTGCCCAGACCGAAGCACACGTAGACCAGCACGAGCAGCGCGATACCGGCGCCTTGCGGGGGCATCCACGCGGCGAAGACGAAATCGATGATCGAGATGGCGGCGAGCAGCAGCACGAGCGCACGCACCCCGGAGATGCGGTCCGCCACCAGACCGCCGATGGGGCGCACCAGCGCGCCGAGGAAGGCGAGCAGCGACATGAACAGGCCGGCCTCGAGACGCGGCATGCCGTACAACGAAATCAGCAGCGTGGTGACATACGACGACATGCCCACGAAGCCGCCGAACGTGATGCTGTAGACCAGCATGATGACCCACGTGTCGCGCTCGCCGAGCACCCCGCGATAGTGGCGCGGCAGCACCGCGATCGCGAGCAGTGCACCCAGCACCGGCAGCAGCAGAACGCCAGCCTTGCCTTCGCCGAACGCACCGGCGTGCACGCATAGCACGAGGGCGACGAGACCGAATACCGTCACGAAGAAGCTGGAGAACGCACGCGGTGCGCTACCCGACTTCACGCCCAGATCCTTCGCCCAGAACACCAGCGCCAGCGCAGCGAGCGCGAGCAGCGGCAGCGCGGCGCCGGCGGCGTGCGCCCAGCCGAAGTGCTCGGCCAGCCCCGGGAACATGAAGCCGTCGAGCACGGCGCCGACGTTACCCGCAGCAGCGAGACCGAGCACGAGGCCCTGCACTTTCGGCGGATAGTTGCTGCCGGCCATCGGCAGCGCCACGGCGAAGCTTGCGCCGCCCACGCCCAGGAACACGCCGAGCACGAGCAGCAGGGTGTACGACGGCGTGCCCGGCATCAGCAGCAGCACGACCGAGGGGATCGCCGACAGCACGAGGCCCATCAACGCGATCTTGCGACCGTCGTAGGCCTGATAGAGATTGCCCAGCGTCACGCGAAGAATCGCGGCGCCCAGCACCGGCACGGCCACGAGGAAGCCGGTCTGAGCGGGCGTCATCGCAATGTCCTTGCCGATGAACGGGGCCAGCGGGCCGAGCATCACCCAGACGGTGAAACCCGTGTCGAAGTAGAGAAAACACGCAACCAGCGCGCGCCAGTTGCCACTTTTCAACGATTGCGTGAGCGTGCTCATGGGTACCCTCGTGTTCGTATGCCGAAAAAAAAAGCGTCCCGAAGCCGTCGGCCTGAAAACAGACCTGTAGCTCCGGGACGCCGTTGCCCCGAAATCCCCGCTTTCGCGAGGTCATGCATGCGGTGCAGAAAATTCGCTTGTCTTTACTCGGCCGCCGTTGGCCTTATGCAATGCTTAGCAATTGGCGTGCCAAGTGCGCATCCTCTCAGCAGCGAAATCCGTTGGACGTCCATTTCACGGGGCATTCGGCGGAGCGCACCTGACGCATGAGGTCTAGATGCGCGACGCCCGAAGCTATCTGCGGCCCCCGGCGTCATGGCATGGCAACGGGCACAATGCCGCATCGCGATGCGGCGGCGCACCATTACCGTGCGCCGGCGGGTCGTCCGGCACGCGACTGGCCGGCGATCGTGCGCGTCATGCCCAGCACCGTGCATGACGGCAAGCGATGGCGCGTCGCGATTTCCGAAGGCTCACTCGAGATGGAGCATCGTTTCCCGATAGCCGGCGCCATTTCAGTTCGGGCATCCTCGAGTCGTTATGCCACTCAGGCAGACTGCCTGTGCAGTCGACGACGACAATATTCCGGGAAATCTCGCGTGTACCGCATCTTTCGTTCTCTCTTGGTGGCCGCGCTCGGCCTCCTGCCGCTCACCCACGCCCACGCCGCCCCCTCGAAGGGAAATCCGCTGCTGACTCAGGATGTACTCACACAGCAGGTCGATGCGGCATCGCACGCCAAGTATCGCGAGATCGTCGCGACGTTCGACGCCGCCATTCGCGAGCGCCCCGCCGATACGGCGCTGGCGCTCGCACGCTGCCAGTTCATGCAGAACTATTCGTGGTCGGAAGACGTGCGCTGGGCGGCACAAGCGCAAACGGACCTTTCGATCTGCCAGGAAACGCTCAAGGAAAAATTCGGCGCGGTGCCGGAGGTTGCGCTGTATACGCTGCAAAGCACCCATGGCAAGGCCGCCATCGAGCAAGGTCTGGCGCTTCTGGAGACATCGGCGCGCTGGTCGCCGGGTGATCGCGGCCGTCTGCATGCCGCACTTGCCAATGCCTACGAGGCCACGCAGGACAAGCGCAACGCGGGCAAACATGCGGTGGAGTCCGCCAGACTCTGGCCAGAGACGCCCGTGCTGCTGCTCGCCGTTCGTTATCTTGCCTCGACGGGCGACAAGACGCAGGCAACGCGTCTGCTGATGGACGCCCCCGCGCCCAAAGTGCCCTGGCTGGCGAGCACTCGCATCAACACCGCCTACGATGTGCTGCCCGGCACCACCGCGCGCGAGCTGCTCCAACGCATGCAGCAGGCCGGATTGAAGATCGACGCATACACCAGCGCCCGCGCCCTGCTTCAGGCGGGGGACGCCGCCGGCGCACAACGCGCCCTCGCGGATACCCAGCCCGGCGCTGCCGAGATTGCGCAGAATCGCGCGCTGCGCTTGTCGGTCGCACTCGCCGCCGGCGACGGTAAAGCCGCATCGACCGCGCTCCAGTCCTCGCTCGAACACGACACGGGCAACCGGTGGCCGCTCTCGCAGTCGTACGCGGTGCTGCTCACCATCGACCCGTTAGCGGCCATGCATCCGGCATTCCTCGGGCTCATGCTCACATTGATCGCGATCGGTCTGTGCATCGTGTCGCTGCCCGGTCTGCTGATGTTTCCGGTGCACTACGTCGGTACGGTGCGTGCTCGCAAAGGCCGACCGACCCTGCCGATCTTCGAGGGAATCGGCTTGCGGCATGCGTGGTACGGACTCGCCGTGTTCTGCCTCGTCACCTGGGTCGTTCCGGCGCTCATGATAGGGCAGACCTCGACGTCAGGCACGGGCATGCCGGCGGATCTGCCGCTGGCCCAACCCAAACTCGCGATTGCCCAATTCATCACGCTCGGTCTCGTTTCGCTCGCCCTCGCCCATACCTTGTGGAAGTTCGGATGGCGTCAGTGGCCCGGCGACGGGCAATGGAAGGTGCGCTGGTTCATCTGGCCCGCCATTTTGCTGACGATCACGGCGCTGAGCGCGTGGACGATGACGCGACACGGCTTGCCGGACACCCCCGACAAGCCCGTCTGGAACGAAATCATCGTGCGCAGCGCCGAACAGGCAGGCGGGGCAGGACTCGCTTTCCTGCTGATCGCCATCGCCGTGCCGATTGTCGAGGAGTTTGTGTTCCGGGGCTGTTTGCTGGGCGGCCTGACACGCCACATGAGCTTCGCCGCCGCCAACCTCTGGCAGGCCGTGATCTTCGCGTCGGTGCACTTCGACGCCAAACACTTTCTGTTCTTCATGCTGTTCGGCCTCACCACCGGCTGGCTGGCCAAGAAGACGCACGGACTGGCAGTGCCCATCGTGATTCACGCCATCAACAACGCGATTTTCGTCGGGATGGTTCTGGCGCGCTGAGCGAAATCCGGCAAGGGATCCTGCCGGACACCTCGCGCAGCAACGCATGGCGGCATCGAAAGGCGTAGGGGATAATCGACCCCATCCGCTGCCATGCCCCGCCCGGAAATCGCCCATGAACGCCAAGCTTTTCCCGCATCTGGTCCGCTTTCACCCGCGCCTGCTCATCGCCATCGTCATCGGTATGCTCGCCGGCGTGTTCGTGCAAGTGTTCGTCAAGGGGGAGTTCAGCACGATCACGCGCGTACTCATCGGCTGGAACGCCGGCGCGTGGTCCTATCTCGCGATGATCTGGCTGATGATGGTCACCGCGCCCAAGCGCAGTATCGAGCGATTTGCCGAGCAGGAGGACCAGAGCGCCGTCGTCGTGCTGACAGTGGTCAGTCTGTCCGCGATCGCGAGCGTGGCCGCCATCATCCACGTTCTGGCGAGCGCGAAAGCGGGCGGCGCGTCGCACGCCTCGGAGCATGTACTGTTCGCCGCGGCTACGCTGATCGCCGGCTGGTTTCTCGTGCCGACGATTTACACGCTCCATTACGCCCGTCTGTACTTCACCGACACCGAATCGCCCTACGCGCTGGCGTGGCCGGACCGCGACTGCGACCCCGACTACTGGGATTTCCTGTACTTCTCGTTCACGATTGCCGTTGCCTCGCAAACCGCCGACATCGCACTGAAGTCGCGCCGCATGCGACGCGCCACGCTCGCACAGGCCATCCTCTCGTTCTTCTTCAATCTGGCCGTGCTCGGCCTGTCGATCAACATCGGCGCCGGATTGCTGAGCTGACGCCCGCTCCCAGCGCCAGCCTACGCGGAACACGTGCGACATGACGCCGCATCGTCCGCGTACATGAATCCCTTTAAAAACATACAAATAAGGCGGATTTCGAGAACGAAAAATCCCGCGTCAATGCGCCGCATGTGACGACTTGCCACGCGTGCCGCAATTCAATCGCGCCTAATATGCAGGCAAATAAATGGTGAAATCTCGTCATTATCACAATACAAGACAGGGTTCAATTGCATATATAGAGCGCAACATGACTGCCGTCCCGGAAGGCCTCGACCTCGCACGCCTGCAATTCGCGTTCACGGTCTCGTTTCACATCGTTTTCCCAGCCGTCACCATCGGTCTGGCGAGCTTCATCGCCGTGCTCGAAGGTCTGTGGCTCAAGACACGTCAACAGCACTATCTCGACCTGTGCCGCTTCTGGACGAAAGTGTTCGCCCTGTGCTTCGGCATGGGCGTGGTCTCAGGCGTGGTGATGGCCTATCAGTTCGGCACGAACTGGTCGGGCTTCTCCAGTTTCGCCGGTGCGGTCACGGGGCCGTTACTGACCTATGAAGTGATGACCGCCTTCTTTCTCGAAGCAGGCTTCCTCGGCATCATGTTGTTCGGCTGGAACCGTGTCGGCCCGCGCGCGCACTTCGCCGCCACGCTGTGCGTGGCCATCGGCACGCTCATCTCGACGTTCTGGATTCTGGCCTCGAACAGCTGGATGCAAACGCCGCAGGGGTATGAGATCGTGGACGGCCGTGTGGTCGTGCTGTCGTGGTGGGACGTGATCTTCAATCCGTCCTTCCCGTATCGCCTCGCGCACATGAGCATCGCAGCGTTCGTGGTAACTGCGCTGGTTGTGGCCGGCACCGGCGCGTGGCATCTGCTGCGGGGGCGGCGCGATCCCGCCATCAAAACGATGTTTTCGATGGCGATGTGGCTGCTGCTGATCTTTGCGCCGCTGCAAGCGTTCGTGGGCGATCTGCACGGCCTCAATACGCGCGAACACCAACCCGCAAAGCTCGCCGCCATGGAAGGGCTATGGGAGACGAAGACCGGCGGCACGCCGCTCAACCTGGTCGGCTGGCCCGACATGGAGGCCGAGACCACGCGCTACGCCCTCGAAATACCGCATCTGGGCAGTCTGATCCTCACCCATAGCTGGGACGGCGAGATTCGCGGTCTGAAGGAATTCCCGAAGGACGAGCGTCCCAATGTGCCGCTGGTGTTCTGGAGCTTTCGCATCATGGTCGGTCTCGGGCTGGCGATGATCGGCGCGGCGCTCGCGGCGGTGTGGCTGCGCCGTCGCGGCACGTTCTTCACGTCACGCACCTTCGCGCGCGTCATGCTGCTGCTCTCGCCAACGGGCTTTATCGCGCTGCTCGCCGGATGGATCACGACCGAAGCGGGACGTCAGCCGTGGGTCGTGTACGGCGTGATGCGCACCGCGCATGCGATGTCCCCGGTGAGCGCGCAACAGGTACAGGTTTCGTTGCTGGTGATCGTGCTGTCGTACTTTCTCGTGTTCGGCACGGGGGTGTATTACGTGCTGAAAATTCTGCGTGGCGGGCCTGCGGGGTCCGACGTGACGCCGCCCTCGAATCGCACACCGGACCCATTGCAGACCGACGGCGCGCACCTTGGGCCACAGGCCATTCCGGCGATGTCCGGGTTGTCCGGTCGCATCGATCCCGACGCGCGCCGGTGAGCCGATCGGCATCGGCTTCAGCGGACCCACAGCGTCGACATACGTCGCCTAATACGTCGCTTAATACGTCGCCTAGCGTCGCCACGCATCAACGCTCATCGACACACACCCAATATAGCGAGACTTCTCATGGACCTGACCCTGGCGTGGGCCGCCATCATCGCGCTTGGCCTCTTTCTCTACGTGGTGCTCGACGGTTTCGACCTCGGCATCGGCATTCTCTTCCCCTTCTTCCCCGACGCGCGTGAGCGCGACACGATGATGAACTCGGTCGCGCCTGTCTGGGATGGCAACGAGACGTGGCTCGTGCTTGGCGGCGCGGGACTGCTTGCCGCCTTCCCGATGGCCTACTCGGTGTTGCTCTCGGCACTTTATCTGCCGCTCGTGCTTATGCTGGTGTGTCTGATCTTCCGCGGCGTGGCGTTCGAGATTCGCGGCAAGTCGCGACGCACGCGGCAATGGTGGGATATGGCGTTCATCGGCGGTTCGGCCGGTGCAACGTTCTTTCAGGGCGTGGCGCTGGGCGCGTACCTGTCGGGCATTCCCGTCGAGAACGGACAGTTCGCGGGCGACGCCTTCGCATGGGTCACGGCGTTCAATCTGTTCACCGGCCTCGGCTTGCTCGTCACTTATGCCCTGCTCGGCGCCTGCTGGCTGATCGGCAAGACCGAGGGCGATCTGCAACGCCGTCTGCGCATGCTCGCCTGGCCGCTCACGTTGATGCTCGTCGCCACGATGGCCGTTGTCTCGCTGTGGACGCCGCTACGCTTGCCGATCGTGGCGGAGCGCTGGTTCGGCGATCAATGGTTCTGGCGCTGCCTGCCGGTGCCGTTCGTGGTCGCCGGCGCAACGTTTGCGATGCGTCGCGTGCTGCAACGCGCGCATGACGCCACGCCGTTCTGGCTCGCCATCGGGCTGGTGTTCCTCGGTTACAGCGGCCTGCTCATCAGCGCGTATCCGTATGCGATTCTGCCGGGCATTACGCTGTGGGACGCCGCCGCGCCGCGATCCAGTCTCTCGTTCACGATGTGGGGTGCGGCCTTTATCATTCCCGTGATCCTCGCCTACACGATGCTGGCGTATTGGGTCTTTCGCGGCAAGGTGACACACGATGCGCACTATCACTGATCTCGTGCGTCCCGGCGTGCGCCGGCAACGCGAGCAGGCGGACATCGCCAGTTCATGCGATTCACGCGGTTCACGGCGACAGGCGTGGATGCGCTGGGGCTGGTTCGTTGCGCTCTGGTGCGCCGGGGTGGCGGGCACCGTCGTGCTTGCCCTACCATTCAAACTCATCATTGCAACTGCCAAATAGGAGGCAGCTTATGAAGCGAATTGCATCGCCGGACGTCAAGCGCATGGCAGGCGCGGGGGCCATGGCCGTCGCCCTGCTTGCCGGATTCGCCGGCACGGCGCGCGCGCAAGGCATGAGCGTTTCATCCAGTGCATTCGCCGACGGCGGCCTGCTGCCTGCGATCCACGCCGGGGCGGATACCTGCGGGGGCGAGAACGTGAGCCCGCCGCTCGAATGGAACAATCTGCCGCAGGGCACGCGCAGCGTGGTCATCCGGATGACGGACCCAGACGGCGCGAAGGGCGGCGGTGTCGTTCACTGGCTCGCCTACAACATCCCGGCATCGGTGCACGCATTGCCTGCCGGTGCCGGCAATAAAACCAGCGAGAACATCACGGTCGGCAAGAACATCTCCGGCGCGCAGGCTTATCGCGGCGCATGTCCGCCAGTCGGCGATACGCCGCACCACTACATCATCACGGTGACGGCGACCGATATCGAACCGGGCACGCTGCCCGCCGGACTCGACGCCACCGGTCTCGCGAGTCAACTCGCCGGGCGCACACTGAACGGCTCGACAATCGTAGCGCGCTACGGTCGCTGAGCGCGTCGATGTCGCCGACGTTGCCGATGTCGCTGATGTCGCAGCGTTCAGGCATGCCCTGCGGCGCGCGCATATCGCGCGCGCGTCGGCGAGCAAAACAAAACGCCAGCGGTATGTTCGCTGGCGTTTTGTTTTCGGCGGGTCCGATCGGCGAGCACATATCGAACGGTTCCGCTCGCCGCGCCGCGATCACTTGTCCCGGGCGAGGGCGAGGAATTCGGTGCGCAGTGCCAGATTCGGCTGCAACTCACCGAGCATCGCAGACGTCACCGTTTCTTCGCCTGCCGTACGAATGCCACGGCTCTCCATGCACATGTGACGGCACGACACGACCACACCGACGGCTTTCGGTTGCAGATGCGTCATCAGCGCTTCTGCGATCTGCGTCGTCATGCGTTCCTGCACTTGCAAACGACGCGCGAAGCAATCGACAAGCCGCGTGAGTTTCGACAGCCCGACGATCTTGCCATTGGGCAGATAGCCGATCGTCGCCTTGCCGAAGAACGGTGCGAGATGGTGCTCGCAATGGCTATAGACGGGAATACCGCGCACCACGATCAGTTCGTTGTATTGCTCTGCGCCGTCTTCGAAGACTTTGAGCACTTCGGCCGGTTCCTGGTCATAGCCTGCCGTCCATTGACGCCAGGCTTTTTGCACTCGCGCCGGCGTCTCATGCAGGCCTGGACGATTCGGATCTTCGCCGATGTGTTTCAGGAATCGCTTCCAGTCGTTTTCGTCGAACGTGTCGTGAGACATATCAATCAAGCTCCCTTGCATTGGGTTCGGCGCGCTGCGCCACCACTCGCGCATCCCCGCGCCACCGAACATGTGCGCACAATAACAGAGAGTTTCATCGCCCGCATGAAGCCGCCTAAACCGTAAGGCCTTCATCGCGTTATCGGATCCGGCATGCGCATGCGGCGAATCCGTCGTCGCTTATGGTCGCATCGCTCGCCAAATCGACCACCGACCTGAAAGCAGGCGAATCGATGCACGACGCGCGCAGAACGCCGGCCACATCGCGAGCGCGGCGTTCGCGACCGGCGTCAGCCCCGCGAACCCGCCTCGTCGCTGAGGCATTGCAGCAGCGTACTCACGGCTGCGCGCTTCAGGGCCGAATGGCGCACCAGCACACCAAGCTCCCGCGTGAGCGGCGCGCCGGAGAGCGGCAGCACCTGCACACCCGCGCCTGCCCGGGGCGACTTGCCTGAGCCTGTGGCCGGCGCGGACGCGCCCGCCGCTTTCCCCTCGAACGCAAGCCCGATGAGCGTGGCCGGCACGATAGACCAGCCCAGTCCCGCGCGCACCATGCGCAGAATGACTTCCGGCTCGTCCAGCTCCACGCCCTCGCGCACCCATAGCCGGTGACGTCGCAAGTACCGGTCGACGAGATCGCCGCCATACGAGCGCCGGTTGTAGCGCACGAACGGTAGCGTCGTCGCCCATCCGGCGACGTCACCGCGCGTGCCCTTGGGCGCAATAGCCACGTAAGGCTCATGCATGAGCGTGAGCCACTTCATGTCGGCCGGCACACCGATGCGCGGGCGAATCATCACGGCCAGATCGAGTTCCCTGGCGTCGAGTTGCGCGAGCAACTGCACCGACATGCCCGGCACGATATTCAGATGCGGCATCGCGCCGAGCGTGGTCCAGCGTCTCACGGCCCCGGGCAACAGGCCAAGCTGCGCGGTCAGAATCGCCCCCACGTGAATGGGTGCGAGCGCCGCCTGCCCGCCAAGCGCCCCCGCATCGCCGCGCATCGCCTGATAACCCGCGATCACGCCCTGCGCCTGCGCCAGCAGACGCCGCCCATCGTCCGACAACGACACGGCGCGCCCGGTGCGCTCGAACAGTTGCACACCGAGGTCGTCCTCGAGACGCTGGATCTGCGCGCTCACCGCCGATTGCGTCAGACCGAGACGCGCGCCGGCCGCCGAGAACGACGCGGTTTCAGCAGCCGTGACGAAGGTTTTGAGGTAACGGATCATGGATCGAAAATTTTGTGGCTGAGCGGTCGAATTATTCGTTTTCGATTATTTTTATCGATGGATAGAATTTACAGCAAATCGGCGCGCGCATCGCGATCAGCGCCGCGCCGGCGAACGCCCCACCCCACATCCCCAAGGAGACCCGCATGACAACGCCGCTTTTTCATCTTGCCTTTCCCGTGCACGATCTCGCCGCGGCCCGCCAGTTCTACGGTGGTGTGATGGGTTGCGCCGAGGGGCGCAGTTCGGATCACTGGATCGACTTCGACTTCTTCGGTCATCAACTGGTGGCGCATTTGTCGCCGGACGAGGCGGGCAAGCGCATCACCAACCCGGTCGACGGCGACGATGTTCCCGTTCCGCATTTCGGCGTTATCCTTGAGATGCCCGCGTGGCATGCCCTCGCCGAGCGGCTGCGCGCAGCGGGCACGCGTTTCGTGATCGAGCCCCATATTCGTTTCGCCGGACAGGTCGGTGAGCAGGCAACGCTGTTTTTTTACGACCCGTCGGGCAATGCGTTGGAGTTCAAGGCGTTCGCGGATATGTCGCAAGTCTTCGCGAAGTGACGGGCCGATGAGCGCTCGGGTCGCACTCGGATCGCAGTCGGATCGTTTATGCAGGTTCCCCGATTTCCCGGTAGCGTCGCGGGTTCACGCCCGGACGGCACCGGTTTGTGTTTGTCGTTGGTATTCGCCTCACATCAGTCGAGAGTTTTCTCATGAGCCAATTCGTTATTTCGGCCCCGCCTCAGGCGTCGGTCGCCGTCGCTGGCAGCGACGCCCGCTTTCCCGTGCGCCGCGTGTTCTGCGTCGGCCGCAACTACGCCGCACACGCCCGTGAAATGGGCAGCAATCCGGACCGTGAACCGCCGTTCTTCTTCATGAAGCCCGCCGATGCCGTCGTCGCTGCCGAGGGCACGCTGCCTTACCCGCCGCTCACGAGCGAGCTGCATCACGAAATCGAACTCGTCGTCGCCATCGGTGCCGACGGCGAGAACGTGGATGCAGGCGACGCCCTGTCGCTGGTGTGGGGCTACGGTGTGGGCGTGGACCTCACGCGTCGCGACCTGCAACAGCAGGCCAAGGACACACGCCGTCCCTGGGATTGGGGCAAGGCGTTCGACGCGTCGGCACCCTGCGGCCCGCTGCATGCCGTGGCCGACGTCGGGCATCCGAACGCGGGCCGTGTATGGCTCGACGTAAACGGCGAGAACCGCCAGACCGGCGACCTCGACGAACTGATCTGGTCGGTGCCCGATCTGATTGCCGAGATCTCGCGCAGCGTGAAGCTCGCCGCCGGCGATCTGATCTTCACCGGCACCCCCGCCGGCGTTGGTCCGCTCGAACCGGGGGACGAAGTGAGCGCCGGTGTGGCGGGCGTGGGTGAGATCGCTTTCACCGTCGGCGAGAAGCCGGTGGCCTGAGCGAACCTCCCGGAAAGTGACGGCAAGGATATCCACAGCAACTGTTGATAACCCTTTGCATAAGTGCCTTGCCGGCAGCGGAATCGCCCGCCGGCATTGGCTGTCAAGTGCATTGCCTAATTTGCCGTCACACTCGCGCAATAACGTGGCGCATTCGCTTGTCGACGATGCGCCGCCCCCTTCCCTGAAGCGTCGCTCACGGACGTGAAACGTTGACCGCGCACGTTCGTGTCTGTCGTTCATTCCTGAAACGTTTTTCGCTGCACAGCGAAAAACTCGTCGCCTCCCCCCTCGAACTTTCGAGTCGATTCAAGGAGTTGCGCACCTTGGCATGCTTCTCGCATCGACCCGGTGGCAAGCCGTCCGCCCCCGGGGAAGTCTCCTCGCCAGGCCGACCGCCTCGGGAATTAAGCCATGCACGCCACATGGCCCCGGCACGCCCGATGCCCATGCCTCGCCGGGAGCGCCCCGGGCGCGGACGGACTGCACCAGCGACCGCCATCGATCGCTGCGTCGGATACGAAAGACGCAGCGCATGCCGGTCGGAGGAAGGTATCGCTTCAGGGAGAGGATCATGCGAATGCGCCGCACCGGGCCTTGCGCCCTAAGTCCCTGCGTCAGATCGCTCGCACCGGCGAGTCCGGCCAAATCGGCCCGTCGTCATCCGCGCGAGCGGTGTGCAAGCTGGCGGCATCGTCGGCACGATGGCGCCGGCGATCGCCGCCATGTCGCCCCCGGGCGGGCATTGCGCTGAAATCGGCCCTCACCGGGGAGGATGCCGGGACACGTCAGTGCCCGGGAGGCGGTGGCCCGCCCCCCGCCCCCCGGCCGACAGCCGCTCAGCTGTCTTCCGCCCACGCCTTGGCCGCGCGTACCGCACGCTGCCATGCGCCGACCGCGCGGTCGACCTCCGGTTCGGAGAGCTTGCGAGAGAAGCGGTGCTGCAACTGCCATTGACGTTGCAATGTATCGATGTCGGGCCAGTAGCCCACGGCAAGTCCCGCGAGATAAGCCGCCCCGGCTGCCGTCGTCTCGATCACTTTCGGACGCACCACATCCGCCCCGAGCAAATCGGCTTGCCATTGCATCAGCAGATCGTTGGCCGCAGCGCCGCCGTCCACACGCAATTCCGACACATGCAATCCGGCATCGGCTTCCATGGCCCGCAGAACGTCGAGCGTCTGGAAGGCGATGCTGTCGAGCGCCGCGCGAGCGACGTGCGCCGCCGTGGTGCCGCGTGTGGCGCCAAACAACGTGCCGCGCGCGTGCGGCTGCCAGTGCGGTGCGCCGAGCCCGGCGAAGGCCGGCACGAGCACGACGCCATCGGCATCGGGCACGCTCGTGGCAAGCGCTTCGACATCGCGCGAATGGCGAATGATGCCGAGTCCGTCGCGCAGCCACTGCACGACCGCGCCACCGATGAAGATGCTGCCTTCGAGCGCGTAATCGACGCGATCGCCGATCTTCCATGCGACCGTCGTGAGCAAGTTATGGCTCGACGCCTGCGGCTTGTCGCCGGTGTTCATCACCATGAAACAGCCGGTGCCGTAGGTGTTCTTCACCATTCCCGGCGAGAGGCACATCTGCCCGAACAACGCCGCCTGCTGATCGCCTGCGATACCGGCAATCGGCACCTGCGCCGAGAACAACGGCGTTGCCGTGTGACCGTAAACCTCGCTCGACGAACGCACCTCGGGCAGCATGCTACGCGGCACATCGAGCAGCGCAAGCAGTTCGTCGTCCCATTCGAGCGCGTGGATGTTGAAGAGCATGGTGCGCGACGCGTTCGACACGTCCGTCACGTGGAGCTTGCCGCCGGTGAGATGCCACACCAGCCAGCTATCGACCGTACCGAACGCGAGATGCCCCGCCTCCGCCGCCTCGCGCGCGCCATCCACGTGATCGAGAATCCAGCGGATCTTGCTGCCGGAAAAGTAGGAGTCGATGCGAAGGCCGGTGCGGCTCGCGACCAGCGCTTCGTTGCCTTGCGCGCGAAGCTGCTCGCAAAAGTCGGCCATGCGGCGGTCTTGCCAGACGATGGCGTTGTAGACGGGTTCGCCCGTGCGGCGATCCCAGACAACGGTCGTCTCACGCTGATTGGTAATGCCGATGGCCGCAATGTCGCTGCCGCCCAGCCCAGCGTGCGTCAGCGCTTCGGCGGCCACGCCCGCCTGCGTTGCCCAGATTTCACGCGGGTCGTGCTCGACCCAGCCCGGATGCGGGTAGATCTGACGAAACTCTTTCTGTGCGGTCGCCACCACATGACCGTCGCGATCGAACAGCAGCGCTCGCGAGCTGGTCGTCCCCTGATCGAACGCGAGGATGTACGCGCCTCCTGACATTGTCTTGGTCTCCTTGATGCGATGGCGGCCGCGCTGACATCTGCGGCCGCTTTGGCTTGCTGTGGCTCAGGTAGCCACCGGGACGGGCGTACTCAGGCCGCCATGGCCAGATGACGCGCGAACCATTGCGCCACGCTGGCCTCGCCTTCCTTGCCAACGTGCAGACCGAGCTTGGTGCGCCGCCACAGCACGTCCTGTGCAGTGCGTGCCCATTCGTGCTGCACCAGATAGCGCAGCTCGGCTTCGTAGAGGTCGCCGCAAATGCGCTGACCGAGGCCGTCGAGCGAGCTCGCATCGCCGACGAGCACATGGGTGCGCGTGCCGTAAGTGTGCGCATAACGCTGGGCGAGCGAGGACGGCAGCCACGGCATCTGCGCACGCAGCGACGTCTCGAAAGCCCCGGCATCGGGCTCGGCCATGTCGCCGCCCGGCAGCGGCGCGCCCGCCGTCCAGTCGCCGTGCGTGAAACCCAGTGCGCCGTGAAGATACGACATCGCCTCTTCCGCAAGGCGGCGATACGTCGTGATCTTGCCGCCGAACACCGACAACAGCGGCGCGCGCGTGCCGGGCGCGTCGAGTTCGAGCTTGTAGTCGCGCGTGACGGCCGACGGGTTGGAGACGTCTTCCTCCATCAGCGGACGCACGCCCGCGTATGTCCATACGACGTCCGCCGGCGTGATCGGCTTGGTGAAGTACTCACTGGCCGACTTGCAGAGATAGTCGATTTCGTCGTCGTTGATCGCGACCGTCGCCGGGTCGCCGAGGTACTCGATATCGGTCGTACCGATGAGCGTGAAGTCGCGTTCGTACGGAATCGCGAAAATGATGCGCTTGTCGGTGTTCTGGAAGATGTAGGCGTGATCGTGATCGAACAGCTTGCGCGTGACGATGTGACTGCCCTTCACGTTGCGTATGCGATGCGTGGCGTTCTGGCGCAGCACGTCGCCCAGCAAATGCCCGACCCATGGCCCCGCCGCATTGACGATGACGCGGGCACGCACCGTCTGACGCTCGCCGGCCGTCGTTTCGAGCTGCGCCGTCCACGAGTGTTCGCCGCGCTCGGCGCCGACCAGCCGCGTGCGGGTCAGCACCGTCGCGCCGCGCTCTGCGGCGTCCTGTGCATTGAGCACGACGAGGCGTGCGTCCTGCACCCAGCCGTCCGAATAGACGAAACCACGCGTGAGATCGCGACGCAGCGGCGCGCCCGCCGGATGCCGGCGCAGATCGATGCCGCGCGACCCCGGCAGGATCTCGCGGCGCGCGAGGTGATCGTAGAGGAACAGGCCCGCGCGAATCAGCCACGCAGGACGCAGATTCGGCATATGCGGCATGACGAAACGCAGCGGCCACATGATGTGGGGCGCCGCGCGCAGCAACACTTCGCGCTCCTGCAACGCTTTGCGCACCAGTCCGAATTCGTAATATTCGAGATAGCGCAAACCGCCGTGAATCAACTTGGTGCTGGCCGAGGACGTGTGCGACGCCAGATCGTCCTGTTCGACGAGCAGCACACGCAGGCCACGGCCGGCGGCGTCGCGCGCGATGCCGGTGCCGTTGATGCCGCCCCCGACGACGAGCAGGTCATAAGGGGCCGAGGGGGCCGAGGGGGCCGAGGGGGCCTGCGGGGCCGAAGCGACCAGTCCGTCGGCGGATGGCGATTGAGCGGGTGTCTGCACGTCGTCACTCCCAATATCGGGGGGCAAATCAGGGAAAGCTCGAAAAGACTCGCTTCCAGGTTCCAAGCGAGATTCGAAACGATCAGAAATGTTCGTTTTCGAACATCAACATTCGAATTCTAACAGATCACGCGACATGAGTTTCGAATTCGCGCATTTCCATAGTGCAATGTGCGAATTCCCACATCGGCATTTGCCGGGCCCGTCAGTCCGCCACGTGGACCCGTGTGCCCGCTTCGGCGATCACGCCGGCCATACCGGCCGGGACCGGCCGGTCGGTGAACAGCGCATCCACCTGGGACAAATGCCCGAGGCGCACGAGCGCCGGGCGTCCGAACTTGCTGTGATCGGCGGCGAGAAACACCGTGCGGGACTGCGCGATGATCGCCTCGGCCACCCGCACTTCGCGGTAGTCGAAGTCACGCAACGTGCCGTCGGCGTCGATGGCGGAAATGCCGACGATGCCGAAGTCGACCTTGAACTGACGGATGAAATCGAGCGTGGCCTCGCCGGTCACGCCCTGATCGCGCGCGCGCACCACGCCGCCGGCGATGATGACCTCGGCGTCGGGGTAGCTGCTCATCATCGCGGCCACATGCAGATTGTTGGTGATCACCCGCAAGCCACGATGCCGCGACAACGCTCGCGCCACCGCTTCCGTCGTGGTGCCGAGGTTGATGAAGAGCGAGGCGTGATCGGGGATTTGTTCGGCCAGGCGCACGGCGATGCGGCGCTTTTCTTCGGCCAGTTGCGTCTGGCGAGCGTCGTAAGCGTCGTTCTCCGCGCCGCCCGGCAGGCCCACGCCACCGTGATAACGCCGCACCCATTTGCGTTCCGCGAGGAAGTTGATGTCGCGACGGATGGTTTGCGGCGTGACCTCGAAGCGTGCGGCGAGTTCGTCGACGGTCAGGAAGCCGTCGCGGCGAACGGCGTCGAACAGCGACTGCTGACGCGGGTTCAGAGACGCCTGAGCCGCGTCACCGGTCGCCCCGGTGCCGTCCGGGCTGTCGACGGAACTGACAGAATTGACGGAATCGACAGGGTCGGCGGATTCGACAGATTCGATAGAGGACATCGGCACGCACACAGGTAAAAGCCATCGCGCAGCCCGACCGGCCGCGCGTTCGCCGTCATGATACCCCGCCGTTGTATGACGCTACCGTGACCCCAGCATGACAACCGGGCCGTCGGTCGATGTCGATCCCCTGGGGCTCAGAGACATTGACGCACGGCGTCGGCCAGCGATTGCGGGCCGGTCGAGCCGAGGTAGAGGGAGCCTTCGCTGCCCGGCTTGCCCGGCGCGAGATCGAGAACAGCGAGGATGCCGTCGTCCGTCGAGGACAGTTCGAGTGTCTGCCCCGTGCCCGCCTTGACCCGCTGCAACCGCGCATAGGGCAGTTGCTTTTTCCAGAGCCGCGCGGTGCAGGCGCTCACGCGGGCGAACCCCTTCTTCGACGACCCTTGCCAGACCGCGCCGTTGGCACGGGCGTCGCTGATCGTGTCGCGATAGGCGGGCAACGTCTCGACTTTTACGTTTTCCGGCGCCACATCGGCGACACTGCCTACGGGCGGATCGTCAGGCGTGGCGGCCACCGGCGCCGTCTGGGCGCATCCGGCCAGCAGCGCCGCCAGCGCGAGCGCAGCGGCCCGCGCGACACCGCGCCGCGCCCCGCGCGCCGTGTCGAAATTCGTGTTGATGCCCCGGTTCATGGCCCCGCTCCACACTTGCAAATCGTTATCGCATGCGTCGCGCCAGCTTGCCGCCGCCGTCTGCCGGAGCAGGCACGGCGATGTCGTGACGTCATGCGGGTATCGGGTCGAGACGCGGAATATGCGACGGCCTTGGGATGTCTTGATGCATCCATGCCGGGCCGACACGCGCGTCGTTGTGTCCGTTGAGGTTCACCGGCGCGTCGTGCGCGCATGCCCGCGCCCGTTTCACGGACGAATCCGTGAATCTGGCGGCCTATCGGGCGACGCACTGCCGGTTGGCGCTCATCTTACTCGCGTTATTCATAGCATGGCAATTCACGCAATGCGCGCTGGCCCGAATCGCGTATATTGCTGGTTTCTGTCACACTGCGTCGCACCGCCTCGCGTCCGACCCCACTGCGAGCCAGCGTGCGACCCCGCCCACCGGACCAAGGGCCCACCGTCCTGCCGGTACGCCATAAGCGATCACGACAAGCGGGCCGGGTGTTCATCTGCGGCGCACGTGAATCCTGCCAACCTGAAGCACTTTTTGCGACTGTCCCGATTTCCATGTCCAGCAATGCGCAAGCCCCGATCATCGCCCCGATCATTGTTATCGCTCCGGATTCGTTCAAAGGTTCGCTAAGCGCGCCTGAAGTGGCGCAAGCCATCGCGTCCGGCATCGCCCGCGTGCTGCCGCAGGCCGATCTGCGGTTGCGTCCGATGGCCGACGGCGGCGAAGGCACGCTCGACGCCCTGCTCTCTGCCGGCGGACGTCGCGTTCCGCTGTCGGTGCGCGGCGCAGGCAAGGCCTCGGTGACGGCGGAGTACGGCGTGATGCCCGACGGCACCGGCGTGCTCGAGAGCGCCAATGTCGTGAGCATCACCGACCCGGTCGGCATGCAAACGCCGGTGGCCGAGCGCTCGACGCTCGGCCTCGGCGAGCTGCTGCGCGCCTTGCTCGACACCGGGGCGCGTCGAGTGCTCATCGGGTTGGGCGGCAGCAGCACGAACGACGGCGGCGCCGGGCTGCTCGTCGGCCTCGGTGCGCGCCTGCTCGACGAAGCCGGTGAAGAAGTACCGCCGGTGCCGGCCGCGCTGCATCGTGTGGCGTCCATCGATCTGAATGGACTCGACGCCCGCCTGAAGGATTGCGAGCTGGTGGCGATGTCCGACGTGAACAATCCGCTGAACGGCAAGCAAGGCGCGACGGCGATCTTCGGGCCGCAAAAGGGTGTGAGCGAAGCGCAGGTCGAACCGCTCGATCGCGCCATCGCGCACTTCGCCGGTCACGCGCATCGCGCGTTCAACGCGAGCGAAGCCGCCAGCCGCGCCGGCGCCGGCGCCGCCGGCGGTCTGGGCTTCGCGCTGCATTTGCTGGGCGCACAATTCCGCTCCGGCGCGGAAGTGGTTGCGGAGCGCGTCGGCCTGCCGCAAGCGGTCGAAGGCGCCGACTGGCTCATCACCGGCGAAGGGCGCAGCGACGGACAAACGTTGTCGGGCAAGACGCCGATGATCGCCGCACAAGTCGCCATCAAGGCGGGAGCGACGGCGTCGCTGCTGTCGGGCGCCATCGACCGCAGCGCGCTGGAGCATCTCTCGCGCGTGTTCTCGGGATGCTTCTCGCTGACGTTCGGCCCGACCACGCTGGAGAAGGCCATCGCCGACGCAGCCGGCCTGCTGGCCGACAGCGCCGAACAGATGGCTCGCCTGCGATACACGCACAAGCGCTGATGCACGCACACGCCGGACCGTGGGCGCCCGCTCGAGCCCGCTCGATTCGGACGCGCTAACCGAGTCCGGCGATGCTCGCCCGCAGTCGCGGCGCCGCGAAGTCGAGAAAGACACGCAACTTCAGGGGCAACGGGTTCTGCCCCTTATGCACGAGATTGACGGGCAGCGGCACGGCCTCGAAATCTTCCAGCACCACGCGCAGGGAATCGTCGCGCAACGCCTGCGCGACCTGATACGACAACACGCGCACGAAGCCGACACCCAGCACCGCCGCCGAGATCGCCGCTTCCGCGGTGTTCACGGCCAGCCGCGAGCGAATCGGCACCGACTGCTCGGACCTGCCGGCGCCGAACTCCCACGCGCGGCGCGACGCCAGCACTTCGAACGTAATACACGCATGCCCGGCCAGATCGCGCGGTTGCACTGGTGTGCCATGCGCTGCCAGATAGCCCGGACTCGCACAGATCACCCGGCGCACCGCACCGATGCGCCTTGCCACCAACGTACTGTCCGGCAAGTCGCCAATGCGTAGCGCCACGTCCGTCTGTTCGTCCATCAGATGGACCACGCGATCGGTCAGCATCAGACGGACATCGATCTCCGGGTACTGCGCGAGGAATTCCGCGACCACGGGCAACACATGCAAACGCCCGAACACGACGGGCGCGGTGAGCACCAACTCCCCTTTCGGCACGACATACTCGCCCGTCGCAGTGCGCTCGGCCTCGCCGATCGCTTCGAGGATCCGGCGGCATGCCGCGACATAGGCGCTCCCCGCCTCGGTGAGCGACAACTGCCGCGTGGTCCGATGCAACAGCCGTGTCTTCAGGTGGGCTTCGAGCTCCGCGACTTTACGACTGACGGTCGCCAGCGGCATTCCCAGACGGCGCGCCGCTGCCGACAAACTCCCCGCGTCGACCACGGCGATCAGGATGGACATCGATTCGAGTCGATTCATGGACTCTACCAAATTCCGGAAAGATGATTCCTGATCTTGATGGATTCTCTACTCCGGTGCAAGCGCGTAACGTGCATCACCAGCCGCGGTCACCGGCCGTCGCACGATACGCGACGCCCCACCGCCGGCGATATCCATCCATGACAGGAGTGCACAGTGCCCTCCCCCAAAACCCCGAACGACCCCACCGACACGAAAGCCGCCCTCGCGCCATCTCATCGCGCATCGGTATGTGCGCCGGAGATCGCCTCACGCAGCAAGATCCTCATGATGGCGATCATTGCGGGAGCGGTCGTCACCAACATTTACTGCACGCAGCCGATCCTGCCCCTGATCGCAACCGGCATGCACGTCGATCTGGGGCTGGTCGATCTCGTCGCCGCCGCCGCATTGCTCGGCTTTTCGCTGGGGCTCGCCCTCCTGCTGCCGCTGGGGGACAGGTACGATCGCCGCAAGCTCGTACTCGTGCAGATCGCGCTCGCCTTTTGCTTCGCGCTGGGCGCGACGTTCGCGCCGGACATCTGGGCATTGATCGCCGCCTCGTTCGGTCTGGGCGTGGTGTGCTGCGTGCCGCAGCAACTGGTGCCCTTCGCTGCCGTGCTGTCCCGGCCCGAGCAACGGGGCCGGTCCGTGGGCACCGTGGTGAGCGGCATCATGGTCGGCATTTTGCTGGGACGCACGATCGCCGGTATCGTCGGGGAGACCTTCGGCTGGCGCGCCGTCTACGGCATGGAAGCGGCCTTCATGATCCCGGCGTGGATCGCCGCCGCCGTGCTGCTGCCCAAAGGCCGCCCGAGTACGGACCTCTCGTACGCACGCCTGCTGGCATCGCTGTGGCCGCTCGCGCGCGATCATCGTCCGCTTCGCGAATCGATGATGATTCAGGCGCTGCTCTGGGCCTGCTTCAACGCCTTCTGGGTCAATCTGGCCGCCTTGCTCGCCGACGGGCCGTGGCATCTCGGCAGCGCCTGGGCGGGAGGCTTCGGCATCATCGGCGCGGCGGGCGCGTTTGCGGCCTCGCTCGGCGGACGCGCCACCGACTCGCTCGGCCCCCGTGGCATCATCGGTGCGAGCATCGCCATCGTTACGCTCTCCTATCTGCTGTTGGGCGGTGCAAATGCGTCTCTCGCGCTGCTCGTGCTGGGGGTGATCGTGCTCGATATCGGCGTGCAGGCCGGTCTCGTCGCGAATCAGACGCGCGCCTTCGCGGTCGACCCGAAAGCACAGGGCCGAATCAACAGCCTCTATATGACCGCAACGTTTTTCGGCGGTGCGCTCGGCGCGAGCGCGAGCGGCGGGTTGATGGCGCGGTTCGGTTGGACAGGGGTGGTCGTGATGGGACTGGTGCTCGGCGGGCTCGCACTGGCGTTGCACTGGCTGGGCGGTCTTCGTGCCCGCGCAGCGAGGTCGACCCATGACACCTCGGCGATGTAAGCCCCGGGCATCTGGCGCCGCGTGTGCGCCGGATGCCACACAACGGCGCAAGATGCAGGCGTAGGGCACCCGTGCGACGTGCCCCATACGCCCCATATGCCCCGTACGCCCTATAGGCTACATGTGCCGCGTCAGACCATCAGGTCCACGAAGGCGTGCACCGGCATCGCTTCCAGTTTGCGCCGGTCCAGCGCCACCTCGAGAATGCGCGCTTGGGCACGCGGGGCGAAGCGTCGTGCGAGGTGGGTCCTGAACTTCTCCACCAGCAATGGAAGGCCTTCGTCACGACGTCGCTTGTGACCGATCGGATACTCGACGAGCACTTCGTCGAGCGTCACGCCGTCGTTCAACGTGACGGTCAGTCCGTTCGCAATCGAACGCTTGTCCGGGTCGTGATAGTCGCGCGTGAACTGCGGATCTTCCTCGCACACGATGCGCGCACGCAAGGCGTCGATGCGCGGGTCGGCCGCCACGTCGTCTTCATAGTCGGCGGCGGTCAACCGCCCGAACAGCAGCGGCACGGCCACCATGTACTGAATGCAGTGATCGCGATCCGCCGGATTGGCGAGCGGCCCCTGCTTGTCGATAATGCGAATCGCCGCCGCATGTGTGCGAATCTTCACCGAGCGGATATCGTTCGCGCTGCGTCCCATCGACGCCAGCCGGCGGTGCAGCGTCATGGCCGCCTCAGCAGCCGTCTGCGCGTGAAATTCGGCGGGAAAAGCAATCTTGAACAGCACGTTCTCCATCACATATGACCCGTAAGGCCGCTGGAAAGCGAACGGCTTGCCTTTGAACAACACGTCGTAGAAGCCCCATGTCTTCGCCGTCAGCACCGACGGATACCCCATCTCGCCGGTACGCGCCATGAGCGCGAGACGCACCGCGCGGCTCGTCGCATCGCCTGCCGCCCACGACTTGCGACTACCCGTGTTGGGTGCATGACGATACGTGCGCAGACTCTGGCCGTCCACGAACGCGAGCGAAAGCGCATTGATCAGTTCATCGCGCGACAGGCCCAGCATCTCGCCGACGACCGCTGTCGACGCGACTTTGACCAGCACGACGTGATCGAGTCCGACTTGATTGAACGAGTTCTCCAGCGCCAGACAGCCCTGAATCTCATGCGCCTTGATCATCGCGACGAGCACGTGACGCATCGTGAGCGGCGGCTGCCCCTGCGCCACGGCAGTGCGCGAGAGCCAGTCGGCCGTCATCAGAATGCCGCCGAGATTGTCGGACGGATGTCCCCACTCGGCAGCAAGCCACGCATCGTTGAAGTCGAGCCAGCGAATCATCGCGCCCAGACTGAAGGCGGCCTGCACGGGATCGAGCTGATACGGCGTGCCGGGCACCTTCGCGCCGTTCGGCACAACGGTGCCCGGCACGATCGGCCCCAGCAGTTTGGTGCACGCCGGATAGGAGAGCGCTTCGAAGCCGCACCCGAGCGTGTCGATCAGGCAGTCGCGCGCGGTGTCGAAGGCGAGATCGCTGCGGATCTCATAGGTCAGTACGTAGTCGACAATGTCGGTCAGTACTTTGTCGGGCGAGGCACGCACGTGCAACGGGTGCGAAGTATCCGATGTCATCGACTACCTCCTGTGAGGGGTCAGCTTCCGATCAGAATGCGTCTCCGGGAATGCGAACCCAGCCTTCCATCAGCACACGGGCGCTGCGGCTCATGATGGCCTTCGTGACCGTCCACTCGCCGCCGGATTCGTTCGCCTCGGCGCCCACACGCAACGTACCCGACGGATGACCGAAGCGCACGGCGTTGCGCGCACCGCCACCGGCGGCCAGATTCACCAGCGTGCCCGGAATGGACGCCGCCGCGCCGATACACACGGCAGCCGTGCCCATCATCGCATGATGCAGCTTGCCCATCGACAACGCGCGAACCAGCAGGTCCACATCGCTCGCATTCACCACCTTGCCGCTCGACGCCGTGTACCCGGCAGGCTTCGCGACGAACGCGACCTTCGGCGTGTGCTGACGCGTCGCCGCCTCCGACACGTCCTTGATCAGTCCCATGCGGATGGCCCCATGCGCCCGGATCGTCTCGAACATGGCCAGCGCTTTCGGATCGCCGTTGATGGCGTCCTGCAACTCCGTGCCGCGATAGCCGATGTCCTCGGCGTTGAGGAAGATCGTGGGAATGCCGGCATTGATCAGCGTCGCCTTGAATGTGCCCACACCGGGCACCTCGAGGTCGTCGATGAGATTGCCGGTCGGGAACATGGCGCCGCCGCCGTCCCCCTCCTCCTCGGCAGCCGGATCGAGGAATTCGAGTTGTACTTCGGCGGCCGGAAAGGTCACGCCGTCGAGTTCGAAGTCGCCCGTCTCCTGCACCGCGCCTTGCGTCATCGGCACATGCGCCACGATGGTCTTGCCGATGTTGGCCTGCCAGATGCGCACGACGGCCACACCGTCGCGCGGCACTCGCGCCGGATCCACCAGCCCGCCGCTGATCGCGAACGGGCCGACGGCCGCCGACAGATTGCCGCAGTTGCCGCTCCAGTCGACGAACTTCTGGTCGATCGAGACCTGCCCGAACAGATAGTCGACGTCATGGTCCGGCCGCTCGCTCTTCGCGATGATGACCGTCTTGCTGGTGCTCGACGTCGCCCCGCCCATGCCGTCGATCTGCTTGCCGTATGGGTCCGGGCTGCCGATCACGCGCATGAGCAGCGCGTCGCGCGCGGCGCCGGGTGTCTGCGCGGCGACGGGCAGGTCCTGCAAGCGAAAGAACACGCCCTTGCTCGTACCGCCACGCATATACGTGGCGGGAATGCGGATTTGTGGCTGATGCGCCATCACATCTCCCCTCAGGCAACGGCCTGCGACGATTCCAGAAAGTCTTGCGCGAAGCGCTGAAGCACCCCGCCTGCCTCGTAGATCGAGACCTCTTCGGCGGTGTCGAGACGGCAAGTGACCGGCACTTCTACACGCTCGCCGTCCCTGCGATGGATCACCAGCGTGAGATCGGCGCGCGGCGTGCGCTCGCCGACGACGTCGAATGTCTCGCTGCCGTCGATGCCGAGGGTCTTGCGGTTCGTGCCCGGCTTGAACTCGAGCGGCAACACGCCCATGCCGACCAGATTGGTGCGGTGGATGCGCTCGAAGCCTTCCGCCACGATCGCCTCGGTGCCGGCCAGACGCACGCCCTTGGCTGCCCAGTCGCGCGACGACCCCTGACCATAGTCGGCCCCGGCAATCACGATGAGCGGCTGCTTGCGCGCCATGTACGTCTCGATCGCTTCCCACATGCGCGTGATCTTGCCTTCCGGCTCGATGCGGGCAAGCGAGCCGGTCTTGACCTGCCCGTCGACCACGACCATCTCGTTTTTGAGCGTGGGGTTGGCGAACGTGGCGCGCTGCGCCGTCAGGTGATCGCCGCGATGCGTGGCGTAGGAGTTGAAGTCCTCTTCCGGCAAGCCCATCTTCGCCAGGTACTCGCCTGCGGCGCTGTCGGCCATGATGGCGTTCGACGGCGAGAGGTGATCGGTCGTGATGTTGTCGCCCAGCACGGCCAGCGCACGCATGCCGCGCAGCGTGCGCTCACCGGCAAGCGCGCCCTCCCAATATGGCGGACGCCGAATGTAGGTGCTCATCTCGCGCCACTCGTACAGCGGCTCGGCGCGCTCGCCCTGCACCACCGACGCGGCAAACATCGGCTCGTACACGCGACGGAATTGCTCGGGCTTCACGCTGCTCGCGATGATCGCGTCGATCTCTTCGTCGCTCGGCCACAGGTCGGCAAGCTTCACCGGGTTGCCCTGGGCATCGACGCCGAGCACGTCCTTCTCGATGTCGAAGCGGATCGTACCGGCGATGGCGTAGGCCACCACGAGCGGCGGCGACGCGAGGAACGCCTGCTTCGCGTACGGATGGATGCGACCATCGAAATTGCGGTTGCCCGAGAGCACGGCCGTTGCGTACAGATCGCGCTCGACGACTTCCTGCTGAATCGCCGGATCGAGCGCACCCGACATGCCGTTGCACGACGTGCAGGCATAGGCGACCACGCCGAAACCGAGCGCCTCCAGCTCCGGCAGCAAGCCCGCAGCTTCCAGATACAGCGTGACGGCCTTCGAGCCGGGCGCGAGCGAACTCTTGACCCAGGGCTTGCGCGTAAGGCCCGCACGATTCGCGTTACGCGCGAACAGCCCGGCCGCAATCATGTTGCGCGGGTTATTCGTGTTGGTGCAACTGGTGATGGCGGCGATGATGACCGCGCCGTCCGGCATCCGACCCGGCACGTTCTCGACCTTGCCGCTGATTCCGCGCGCGGCGAGTTCGCTCGTGGGCACCCGCTTGTGCGGATTCGACGGCCCGGCGATGTTGCGCACCACGCTCGACAGATCGAACGTGAGCACGCGCTCGTACTGCGCGTTCGTCAGGCTGTCGGCCCACAGACCGGTCTGCCTGGCGTAGGTCTCGACCAGGGCCACGAGCGCGTCGTCGCGGCCGGTGAGTTTGAGGTACTTGATCGTTTGCGCGTCGATGTAGAACATCGCCGCCGTCGCACCGAACTCCGGCGCCATGTTCGAGATCGTCGCACGGTCGCCCAGCGTGAGGTTCGACGCGCCTTCGCCGTAGAACTCCAGATAGGCGGACACGACCTTTTCCTTGCGCAGGAACTCGGTGAGCGCCAGCACGATGTCGGTCGCGGTAATGCCCGGCTGCGGCTTGCCCGTCAATTCGACGCCGACGATATCCGGCAGACGCATCCACGACGCGCGGCCCAGCATCACGCTCTCCGCTTCCAGTCCGCCCACGCCGATGGCGATCACGCCGAGCGCATCGACCATCGGGGTATGCGAGTCGGTGCCGACGAGCGTGTCGGGATAGGTCACCCCCTGCGTCACCTGAATCACCGGGCTCATGCGCTCCAGATTGATCTGATGAAGGATGCCGTTACCCGGCGGGATCACATCGACGTTGCGAAACGCCTTCTTCGTCCAGTTGATGAAGTCGAAACGGTCTTCGTTACGACGGTCTTCGATGGCCCGGTTCTTCGCGAAAGCATCCGGATCGAAACCGCCGCACTCGACGGCCAGCGAGTGGTCGACCACGAGCTGCGTGGGCACCACCGGATTGACCAGCGCCGGGTCGCCGCCCTGCGCCGCGATGGCGTCTCGCAGACCGGCCAGATCGACGAGCGCGGTCTGACCCAGAATGTCGTGACATACCACGCGCGCGGGGAACCACGGGAAGTCGAGGTCGCGCCGTCGCTCGATCAGTTGCTTGAGGGATTCGGTCAGCGCTGCCGGGTCGCACCGGCGCACGAGGTTTTCGGCCAGCACACGCGACGTGTACGGCAGGGTGTCGTACGCGCCGGGCGCAATGGCCTCGACAGCGGCGCGGGCGTCGAAGTAGTCGAGCGACGTCCCGGGCAGAGATTTACGGTAGGCGGTGTTCATGTCGCGGTGTTGTGGGGTTGGCGCTTATTGAGGCGGACTGGTGACGTATTGAGACCTGTTGAGACGCACGCAAACGTATCGGAGCGTAGGAACGCGGCACAAACGCTCACCGACGCCGACCGGCCCGGCAGGAGCCAATCGGCGCAGGCAGGCGCAGGCAGGTGCCGCTCAGCGCTTCTCGATCGGCACGAACTTCTGGTCTTCCGGTCCCGTGTAATTGGCGCTCGGACGAATGATCTTGTTGTCGATCCGTTGCTCGATGATGTGCGCGCTCCAGCCCGACGTGCGCGCGATCACGAACAGCGGCGTGAACATCGCCGTCGGCACCCCCATCATGTGATAGCTCACGGCGCTGAACCAGTCGAGGTTCGGGAACATCTTCTTGACGTCCCACATCACCGATTCGAGACGCTCGGCAATGTCGTACATCGCCGTGTTCTGCTGGTCCTTCGACAACGCGTGCGCGACTTCCTTGATGACCTTGTTGCGCGGGTCGCTCACGGTGTAGACCGGATGACCGAAGCCGATGATCACTTCCTTGTTCTCAACGCGCTGACGGATGTCGGCTTCGGCTTCGTCCGGCGAGTTGTAGCGTTTCTGCACTTCGAACGCGACTTCGTTGGCGCCGCCGTGCTTCGGACCGCGCAGCGCGCCGATCGCGCCGGTGATGGCCGAATGCATGTCGGAACCGGTGCCTGCGATCACGCGAGCGGTAAACGTCGAGGCGTTGAATTCGTGTTCCGCGTACAGGATCAGCGACGTGTGCATCGCACGCACCCACTGATCGGACGGGGTCTCGCCGTGCAGCAGATGCAGGAAGTGGCCGCCGATGCTGTCGTCATCCGTCTCCACGTCGATACGCACACCGTTCTGGCTGTAGTGATACCAGTAAAGCAGCATCGACCCGAGGCTCGCCATCAGTCGGTCGGCGATGTCGCGCGCGCCGGGGATGTTGTGGTCGTCCTTCTCCGGCAGCACGGTGCCGAGCACCGACACACCGGTGCGCATCACGTCCATCGGGTGCGCGGCGGCAGGCACGGCTTCGAGCGCGTCCTTGACGGCAGCGGGCAGACCGCGCAGCGACTTGAGCTTGGCCTTGTAGCCACGCAGTTCGGCCACCGTCGGCAGCTTGCCGTAGACCAGCAGATAGGCAATTTCTTCGAACTCCGAAGTCTGCGCCAGATCCAGAATATCGTAGCCGCGATAGTGCAGATCGTTGCCCGAACGGCCCACGGTGCACAAGGCGGTATTGCCCGCGGTCACACCCGACAGGGCGACGGATTTCTTCGGTTTGAAGCCGGTGGCAGTCGTCTCGCTCATGCTCATTCCTCCAGGATCAGGGATTCGTTATTTCTGTTGCGCGAACAGCGCGTCGAGCTTCTGTTCGTAGGCGTGATAGCCGATGCTCTCATAGAGTTCGGCTCGCGTTTGCATCGTGTCGAGCACGGCCTTTTGCGTGCCGTCGCGACGAATCGTGTGATAGACATTCTCCGCCGCCTTGTTCATCGCGCGGAACGCCGAGAGCGGATACAGCACGAGGCCGACCTGTGCGCTCTTGAGCTCTTCCACGGTGAACAACGGCGTCGATCCGAACTCCGTGATGTTGGCGAGCACCGGCACCTTCACGGCGTCGGAGAACTGGCGGTACATCGGCAATTCGGTCATCGCCTCGGGGAAAATCATGTCCGCGCCCGCTTCGACGCAGGCACACGCGCGGTCGATGGCGGCCTGAAGCCCTTCGACGGCCAGCGCGTCGGTGCGCGCCATGATCACGAAATTCTCGTCGGTGCGCGCGTCCACGGCGGCCTTGATGCGATCGACCATTTCCTGCTGCGTGACGATCGCCTTGCCCGGACGATGCCCGCAGCGCTTCGCACCGACCTGATCTTCGATGTGCATCGCGCCCGCGCCGAACTTGATCAGCGACTGGACCGTGCGCGCGATGTTGAAGGCCGACGGACCGAAACCCGTGTCGACGTCCACCAGCAGCGGCAGATCGCACACGTCCGTGATGCGGCGCACGTCGGTGAGCACATCGTCGAGTGTCGAGATGCCCAGATCGGGCAAACCGAGCGACCCGGCGGCGACACCGCCGCCCGAGAGATAAATCGCCTTGAAGCCGGCCGCTTTGGCCAGCAAGGCGTGGTTGGCGTTGATCGCACCGACAACCTGCAACGGTTGCTCGGTCTTGACGGCCTCGCGGAAGGCGGCGCCGGCCGAACGAATGGTTTGCGTCACTTGAGTCCCTCGGTCGTGTCTTGCACGATGCGCAGTCTGACTGCCGCGCCATCGCACGTGGGTTGAGTAGCGGTTACGTCATAGCAATGGACGTGCCAGCACGCACCGCAAGCGGTGCACATGACATGCCCGTGCCTGCCTAACGTCTTCATTTGTCGACGAAAATTCTTCGCCGACATGACGTTTACGTCAAGGCAATCTTCACACCGCCGACGCAACCTTCATTGCATGATGTTTCATTTTGAAACGAAAAATGAAACATGACGTCTCGATATGCTACGATGCACGGCAGGACTCATGACATTTTCCGTACCGCCATGCCGAATGCGATTCCGCCGGACCTGCCGTCCCGCTTGCCGGTTGCCGTCGCCGGCGCGCTCAACGCTGCACGCTCAGGCTCGATGCCCGCCATGAGAAAACCGGTGATCTGGGCGGTCGGCATCAGCAAGCTCGGTGAGTTGTATCGCGACATCGTGCCGGACTACGCCGCGCAAGCCGAGGTCCACATCGTCGACAAGGGTTTCGAGGCGGTCATCGAAGCCCTTGAGCGACTGCCGGCCGGAAGTGTCGACGGAATCGTCGCCGCGGGATCGAACGGCGACTTCCTGCGCGAGCGTCTCGCGCTGCCCGTAGTGCTGGTGAAGGTGACGGGCTCCGATGTGATGCATGCGCTGGCCCGCGCGCGTCGCGCCCTGCCGTCGACCTCTCCCGATTCCCGTATCGCGCTGGTGTCCTACGCGCGCCCCGCCGCCGAATTCGAGCGATTCAAGAGCGCCTTTCATATCGACATCGCGCAGCACACTTATGTCGATGCGCAGAATGCCGAGGACCTCGTGCATCGGTTGCGTGACGAAGGTATGCAGGTCATCGTCGGCCCCGGATACGTCACGCAACTGACCGAACGCGCGGGACTCACGGGCATCTTTCTTTATTCGCAGGATTCGGTACGCGCAGCGTTCGACACGGCACTGGAAGTCGCACGCCTCGGGCGTATCGAAGCGCAGCGGCGCGAGCGTCTCGATACGGTGCTGCGGCACTTGCACGAAGGCGTGGCCGCCGTCGATCTCAACGGACGTATCGAAGCGATCAACGCCGCCATGGCGGCGATCCTCGGTGTGACGGTGGCCGATGCCGTCGGTCGTGGGCTCGATGCGATTGCGCCCGCACTCGATATCGCCCGAACGCTGGAAAGCGCGAGCGCGGAACTCGAAGCCATCGTCTCGATGGCGGGCAAGACCTGGGTCGTCAACCGGATTCCGCTGCTCGACCAGGGCACCTTGACCGGCGCACTGCTCACCTGTCAGGACTCGCAGTCGTTCGCAAGGGTGGACCGCTCACTGCGCTCGCGCCATCGCCCACGGCACCTCGTGGCGCGCTACCGCCTCGACGATCTGATCGGCGACTCCACGGCCATGACGCATGTGCGCGCGCTGGCGCGGCGCTACGCGCAGACCGACTCGACCGTGCTCGTGCATGGCGAGAGCGGGACCGGCAAGGAGTTGCTGGCGCAGGGTATTCACAACGCGAGCCGCCGACGCGACTATCCGTTCGTCGCGATCAATTGCGCGGCATTTCCGGAAACATTGCTCGAGAGCGAGCTGTTCGGCTACGAAGACGGCGCGTTCTCGGGGGCGCGGCGTGGCGGCAAGGCCGGCCTGTTCGAGACGGCTCACAACGGCACGATCTTTCTGGACGAAATCGGTGAGATGCCGATGCCGCTGCAAACGCGCCTGCTGCGTGTCTTGCAAGAGCGCGAAGTCCTACGCCTTGGCGCCAACGAGCCGGTGCCTTGCGACGTGCGCGTGATCGCCGCGACACATCGCGACCTGCGCCAGCAAGTCGGCGCCGGCGAGTTCCGCGAAGACCTTTACTATCGCCTGAACATTCTGCGCATGGGGCTGCCGCCGCTGCGCGAGCGCATGGACGACCTGCCGCGTCTCACGCCGCTCTTTCTCGAACGCGCGCTTGCCCGGGCCGGCGCACGCATGAGCGTGGACGCGTTGCAGGCGTCGCTGCTGCCGCTGCTCGCGACTTATCGCTGGCCGGGGAATGTGCGCGAGCTGGAAAATCTGCTGGAGCGCATTGCCGTGGTCTGCGCGGATGTGGTCGATGCCCGCGAAATCAGCCGGGCGCGACTGATCGAGATCGCACCGGAACTCGCCGCGCCGACGTTCGATGTTTCAAAAACGAACGAGGGACGGCAAATTACCCCGCCCGAACCCGCTAGCGGTCCGCGCTCGGGGCGCGAGCGTCGCGCCGCCGAGGAACTCGCGCGCATCCGCTCGACGCTGGCCGCCTGCGGTGGCGACCGCAACGCCGCGTGCGAAGCGCTTGGCATCAGCCGCTCGACGCTTTGGCGCAAACTGCGCACCGGGGCGTGAGGGCGTAAGGGCGTAAGGGCGTAGGGAAGGAGGGGCGCAGGGGCGCGGGGCCCCGGCGCTCGGTCGACGATCGTCGATTCAATGCTGATGACGAATGCGTTCCCACATCTCGTGCCAGTCGAGGCGCTTATGCCCGGACGGCTCGTCGTGATGCGTCACCCAGAAGTGATCGACGAGCATCCCGATAGCGAACCCGACGAGCAACGCGACGAGCATCATCGAAATGTTGATCATGGACATGGCGGCCTCCCGTCGACAGGAATCATGTTTCTATTCTAGTCAAACGCTTTTGTGCCGACGCCCCAAATGCGCAGCATAAAAAAAACCGGGGCCGCCCCCGGTTTTTCGTTAGCCGCGAACGATGCGCGCTTTGCGCACCGAATCACGCCTACATGCTTACCAAGTGGCAATCAGCGCGCCCTTGAACTGGCTGTCGATGAACTGCTTCACTTCGTCCGAGTGATACGCGTCGACCAGCTGTTTGACCCACGGCTTGTTCAGATCTTGCGTGCGCACGGCGATCAGGTTGGCGTACGGGCCCTTCAGGTCTTCGATGGCGATGGCGTCACGCTTGGGCACCAGACCGGCTTGGGCGGCGAAGTTCGTGTTGATCGACGCGGCGTCCAGATCCGGCAAGGCGCGCGGCAGTTGCGCAGCTTCCAGTTCGCGAATCTTCAGCTTCTTCGGGTTCTCGGCGATGTCGAGCGGCGTGGCGTTCTTGCCTTCCAAACCGGCTTTGAGCTTGATCAGACCTTCCTTTTGCAGCAGGAGCAGGGCACGATTACCGTTCGACGGATCGTTCTGAATACCGACTTGCGCACCATTGGGCAGGTCCTTGAGCGACTTGTACTTCTTCGAATAGAAGCCGAGCGGCGACACGTAGGTGAGGCCGGCAGTCGCGATCTTGTACCCGCGATCCTTGATCTGACTGTCGAGGAACGGCTTGTGCTGGAAGCCGTTGGCGTCCAGATCGCCGGCGTCGAGCGCGGCGTTCGGCTGTGCGTAGTCACTGAACTCGACGATCTTGATGAACAGGCCGCGCTTCTCGGCAACCTTCTTCACGACTTCGAAGATCTGCGCGTCCGAGCCGGCCATCGTGCCGACTTTCAGGGGCTTGTCGGCGGTCTGGGCCGAGGCGCCCAGGGAGGCCAGCGCAAACGTGGCGCCGAGGAACGCGTTGATCAGTTGACGGGACAGCATGTGCGATTTCTCCTTGTGCTTATATGAGTCGACGCCTGTTGGGCGTCTGTGCGAGTCACGGCGAACCTGATGAGTCCGCTTCGGTCGCGCGCGGCGGACAGTCCGTTCGCGCGACCCGGAAACCGGATGCTGCCACAAGTGCGGGTTTACGCGAAATACATAATCGGCATTTCGATATCCCCCGTTCGATTCGATAGGCTTCGCAAATGACAAAAAAACGCCCCCTCGGATCACCGAAGGGGCGCTTCGCCGGGAGAACAGCCTGATCACGGGCCGGGGGGGTGGCACGGCTGACGGCCAGGCTGTCAGCCGGTCGCGTCAGGAACCGACGAATAACCTGCGAGACTCGCAAAACCATCGAAACAGCGGGGCCAGCGCCTGCACGCGCTGTGCCGAACGCGTGCAGGCCCCTCCCCACGACTGGCTCAGGGGCATGGCTCCTCGCCCGCCTGGCCGTTCATTGCGCATCCGCCGCCGCCGCCAAAACCGCTCGGCCCGCCGAATGCTCCCAATCCGTTGCCGCCGGCAGCGCCGCCGATACCGCGCCCTCCGGGACCACCTCCCACGCCGACGCCACCTCCGCCACCACCGCTGGCGCCCGCACCGCCTCCACCGCCGGTGCCGCCACCACCGCCACCGCCACCGCCGCCGCCGCCGCCGCCAC
>NZ_CABPSB010000011.1 GCF_902459655.1 Pandoraea anhela | reverse complement strand
GCCAAATCCCTCGGATGTGAGGAAATTATGGACAACCTCCCGATTGCCTTCGTCGTTATCATCGCGATTCTGGCCGCAATGCTCGTCTGGTATCTGCGCGATCCTAAGCTGGTCGCCGACGGCGCGGTCTCTGCTGCCCGCACGACGTGGAGCGTGACGAAAAAGACGGCCGCCGTAGTTGGCGTGATTTGTGCGCTTGCTGCGGCCATTTCTCTCCTGGTCGGACTCGGCGGCTGGCAAGCACTAGCATTCGTTGCCCTAATTGCGGCAATCACATACTGGAACGTATGAAAAACCCGCCTCGATAGGCGGTCAGTATGGAAGCACGGCATCAGACCTGAAAGACTTGGGCATCTTCAGCCCAATCCTCGGACGGCGCACCCACCACGGTGCGCCGTTTTTGCTTTCAGGAGTGCCGTATGTCCTCTCCCAGCAGCGGAGGCACCACGACGACGAAAACGGAGTTGCCAGACTGGGCGCAGCCTTATGCCCAGCAGTTGCTTCAGAGGGGTGCCGACCTGTCCAATCAGCCTGTACCGCAATATGACGGCCAAGTCGTCGCCGGCATGAACGGGACGCAGACCGGAGCCATTTCCGGCCTAACCGGTGCCGCCGCCAATCAGGCGGGTACGGCAGCTGCGGCGAGCAACATCGCACAGCAGCTCGCGGGCGGTTCGGCCTATCAGACGAAGAATCCCTATACCGGCAACGTAACCGCTTCGACGGCTGCCAGCGCCTACGCCGATCCAGCGAACAATCCCTATCTCGCGGCGACGGTTGCCCAGCAAAAACTGGCCCAGGAGGCACAGCAAAAAGCGTTCGATAACCGCATCGCGCTCGGAAAACTCGGCGTGGAGCAATACAACGCCGTCAACGCCCCGGTAGTCGTTCCTCCAGGGAATTCGGTCATATCGAAGGCCGGCGCGCCAATCGTTCAAGGTACGCCGCAGGTCGCGCGCACGATCGAGACACAGGATGGCGCCGGCAACACTTACACGCTGCAATATGGTGGCGACGGTCGAATGATCGGCGAGCCGGTGCTTAAAAGCGCCGTAGGCGTCGGTCCGCTGTCGGAGGCGCAGCAAAAAACTGTGAATGACGCTGCCGCTGCCGCCGCCGACGCGCGCACGACGTACCAGAACACGACATACCTGGCGAACCAGCTCGCCAGTGCGCCTGAGTTCGCCAGTGGTGCTGCCGCAAACTTCAACGACATGCTCACTCGCATCACGGGCAACAAGGACGCTGGCCAGCAGTTGCGTGGTCAGCTTGCGCAGTTCGTCAACAAGTCGATTCTCAGCGAACTCCCGCCCGGATCTGCTTCCGACAAGGATATCGCGCTGGTGCGCAATGGTGTGCCCGCAGACAACGCTGCGCCGAATACGTGGCTCGCCTACTTGCAGGCCGTCGGGCGCGTGCAAAAGGGTGTTGCCGAGTACCAGGCGGCGAAGGCGGATTACTCGGCCGCCAACCGAGGCAGCCTTGGGCCGCTCAGTCGTGACGCCACGATCAATGGCATCCAATTCCCTGCCGGCACGACGTTCGCTCAGGCAACGCTTCAGCAACAGCCCGCCCAACAGGGTCAGGCAGGTCAGCCGCAGATCGGTCGTTACTCTCTCGGCGATATCAATTCCGAACTCAAGCGCCGGGGGCTCATGCGATGAATGATCTGTCGAGCCTGAGCAATGCGGATCTGCTCGCTCTGAAGGCGTCGTTTTCGACGCCTGAGGGAGCGATCAACCAAATCGAATCGAGCGGGGCGGCTGACTCGACGCCTGGCATCGTTAATCGGGATTCAGGCGCGCGCGGCAGTATGCAGGTGCTTGCCTCGACGGCGCGCGACCCGGGTTTTGGGCTGACGCCGTCGAACGGCACGCCGCAGGACGATGCGCGCCTCGGCCGGCAGTACTACGCCATGCTGCGCCAACGATATGGCGATCCGTCGCTTGCCGCCGTGGCATACCAGATGGGGCCCGGGGCGGCCGATAAGTGGATTGCCAATGGTGGCAGTCTCGCAGACTTGCCGGACGATGCGTTGACGTATCTCGGCAAATGGCAAACCATCGTCACGCAGGGTGCACAGCAACGAGCCGTCGTGCCTGGCGTCACCGACAACCCAATGCCAACTGCGATTCAGCAGCAACCGTCGTCAAATCCGTTGGTCGCGACGGTCGGCGGCATCGGCGAAGGGTTCGGAAAGACAATGCTGGGCGGTCAGGCGCTCGTCGGGAGAGGCCTGCAAGCCGTCGGCGCCAACGGCGTTGGGGATTGGCTCGTCAACGATGCACAAAACGGTGCACGGAACCTCACGCAGCAAGGAAACGATCAGCTCGGTACCTCGGGCTGGCGCACGGCGGGCAACATCGGCGGCGCAGTCGTGCCTATGCTCTTCGCTGGACCGGAATTGCTGCCGCAGATTGCCGCCGGCGGCGCTTATGGCGCCAGTCAAGGGGCGTTGAACGACACGGGCATACTGCCTGGCGCTGTGGAAGGCGCCGGACTCGGCGCACTCGGATACGGCGCCGGCCAGCTGCTGGGCGCTGGCATTAACGCTGCGCGTCCGCTGGCGTCGCGAGCGTGGTCAGCAGTGCGTGGCGGCGAGCAATCAGCCGCGGGCCGAATCGCTGGCCAGCTTGGCGATGATCTCGCCCCGACGATCGCCGCACTTCGCTCGAACTCCGATGAACTGATTCCGGGCAGTCTGCCGACAGCCGCCGAGGCGGCGAATAACCCGGCGATCATTCGTCTGCAACGTGCCATGCAGAACACGGAAGCTGGTCAAGTCGCGTTGGCGAGCAAACCCAACTTGTCGAGTGCTTCACGCAGGGTCTGACGCGACGTCAGATCGACGCCGGTGGTGGCCTGCTGGGTGAGGTAGTCGGAATAGGCCGGTGACTGCGTACGCAGGTAGTTTGAGAATTGTTCAGCAGCTCGCTGGGCATCTTCGCGAACCAACTCGTTTCCCTTGCTGCCGACGTTCAGCGCGCCCCGAAGATATTCCTGCCCCTCTCCGGACAGCCCCGTCATGTTGGTCGGTGTCGTGCGCGCTTGAGCACTGAGCACGCGCAACTGATCGAGCATTTCCGGCGTCACCTTGTCGGCCTGGCGAATGCCTGGTTTCAACTGCTCACCGAGCACGTTTCTGATGGCGCCACTGAGAGTGTTTGGATTCACGTCGCCCGTGACAGGATCGACGGCAGAAATAAGCCGTTTTTGCAGCGCCATCTGTGCATCGAGTGGCGCGGAATCGGCCTGAAACTTCGCTCGGGCTGCGGCGTATTCGCCGCCGGTGGCGTCGTCCATGATGCTCACCAGATCGTCGCGAACAGCCATCAGCGGGCGCGCCTTGGCGTTTTCACCCATCTGCATTGCGCGGCCGATTTGGTCATCAAGCACGCCCTTTGCATAGAGCAAGCCACGACCGGTGACGAGCTGAGTTTCGACACCCCTCGCGCCGCCCATGTTCGCCAGCGCACGGTTCTGTGTGGTGGCGAAGATCGAGCCCTCGCCGAGGTTGTCGCTCGCCTTCTGGGCTGCATCGATGGCGCTGCGGAACGCAGGCTTTTCGAGCAGCGCGGCGAATTTCGGCGTCGTGACCGGCAACGTAATATTCGCCGTGCGGAACATATCGTCGGCAACATTCCCGCGCGCTGCGCGCAAGGCGTCGAGCGTCGCGGGCGTGCCCGCCACGTCGTCAATGCCTTGAGCGAGCGCCTGCTGCAATGGGCGTTGCTGAACTGCGAACACATCGCTGCCCGCGTTATCTGCCGATCCCTGCGCCACCTTCATGGCGCGGACGTATGCCGGCGACTGCATGATCTGCGCTTGTTCGGCCGTCAGGGGCGGCAATTCCGCCTGCCCAGCAGCGAGGCGCTGCGCCTGGGCGCGAGTGAAATCGTCGACTTCTTGGCCAAGGTTCGGCCCGACGACGTCACGGCCTGCGGCAAACCGTGCTGCATTGTTCTCTGCCATTCGTGCAGGGAACAACGCGAGCGGCGAGGCTCAGATGACCTATCAAGCAGCGAAATCGGCGCTGGGACGAGAACCGCTGACGGGGGGCGCTGAGGCATACAAGAACAGCCTGCTCGCAGATCTCCAGCGTGCCTCGACGGCCAACGTTCCGCTCGGTGCCGCTGGCAGCCAAACGGCGGCGAACATGCAACTCGGCGGCGGCCTGCTTGCGCGCCTCGCTGAATCCCGTGGGACTGACACTGCACTTGGAATGGCCGCCGGTTCCGGGAACATCGTTTCGGCTGCCGCCGGATATCTCGTCCGCGCCGCCGCGAGCAAGGCGATGGCGAGGTCCGAGAAGGCCGCAATCAACCTCCTACTCAACCCGAAGAAGCTAGCCAATGCGCTTGAGGAATTCAAGGGGCAGCCACAAGCGAAGAAGGTGTTTATCGAAACACTCAAGGAGAAGGCGACTGGGGCTGGCCGCGCGGGCATGCGCGCGGTGCAGGCGTATGAAGCATCTCGACAAGGAAATAAAAAGTGATCGACGACCAGACGACATTGCTGGTGAAGATTGGGGGGGCCGCGGCGTTCGGCGCAGCGGTATCTCTCAAGTTCATTCCGGGGAATTGGTGGCAGCGCGGCCTCTCGTTCGGTGCGAGCGTGGGCATCGGCTGTCTTGCAGGAGGAGCGGCGGCCGAGTATTACGCGATCACGCCAGGCAGCGTTACACACATGGCTGCGATCGCGGCGGCGTCGGTCTTCGGCCTATCTGGCGTGAGCAGCCTTATCCAGCAGATTCCGAAGTGGTTGGATGCAGCTCGCCAGAAGATTCTCGGGAGCTAAGTCATGCTCGCCATCATCAATTTTTCGGCAAACGCAGTAATTTTCGCGCTCTCGCTTTGGGCGGTGCTGACCCATCGCGTACCAACCCGCAGCGGAGGCGCCCTCGTGCTGTCGCTGGTGAACTTCTCGGCGATCGGCAACATTGGATCGCCGATCGCGTGCCACAGCGCGCCCGAGGTGACGTTGAATGTCGCCGTCGCGGTAGCCGCGATGTGGGTTTTCTGGCAAATCCAGATCAAGCGCCGTTATTTCGGGAGGCTCGGACATGACGCCCGGTGAAGCACTGACCAATGCGATCAGCCCCGCTCTATCGCTGCTGCCCACAAAAATGGATACCCCGCAAGCGCGCGTCATGCTCGCTCGATCTCCAGACCGGTTTGAGCACCAGCGTTGAAAGTCAGAATTGACAATGGTCATGATGCACGAAGACTGGCCGTTTGGTGAGGCCAAGTCATCTGATGATCGACAACCCCCATGCGCCGGGCCGCTTAAGCCCCCCGGCAAGCAAGCCCAGCGGCGTCTCCTGCCCTCCTCCCCCGACTTATCGCACATACAGATTAGCTAATCGCAATTCCGTCGTTGACGCTGCGAACCGACTAACGCAATCATATTTCTTATTAAGAAATATATGTCTCTATTATAGAGATTAATAATGGTGATGAAAGACGCCTTTGCCACCGATCCTTAAAAGGACGACGGTGCAGAGCGACGTTAAATTTTCGTCGCGTTGATGATGAAGAGAGATGATGACGCTAGGACCGAAAGAGCCCACTTTCCGCGGGAAAGCGATGGTGGAATTCTGTCTCGACGTGAGGCGCTTGACGTTTGACGATGCCGTGCTTGACATGGTGCGTCGCACGTTTCTCGATTATCTGGGATGCACGTTGAGCGGATCGAACGATCCATCGACAGTGGCCGTGCGCAAGACAGTTTCGAGTTGGGGAGTCGCCGGACGCGCCAGCGTGCTGGGCGCATTCGACACGCTTCCTGCATTGGCGGCGTTGGTCAACGCAACTGCGGCGCACTCGCAAGACTTGGACGACACCCTGCCCAAGGGGGCAGGACACCCTAGCGGCCCCTGCTGGTCCGCCGCAATCGCCGTCGCACAGCAAGAAGGCAGCGACGCAAAAACCATGGTGGCCGCTTATATCGCGGGCTTTGAAATCATGGCGAGGCTCGGTGGCGGCGGCCCCGACGGCGTTGGCCGTAATCTGCAACGCGTCGGTTACCATCCCACCGCCGTGGTTGGCCGCGTCGGCGCAACGGCGATCGGTTCGGTGCTCTACAACTTAGACCACGTCCAGACGGCGAACGCGTTCGGGGCAGTGGCGACGACATTCTCAGGCTTTCAGTCTTCTCACGGCACCGACGCCAAGCCATTTCACGTTGGCAAAGCCGCCATGGACGGCATCATCGCGGCGCAGTTGGCAAGTCATGGTCTGAGCGCAAACACGGGCTTCTACGAGCGCGAGGGCGAGAACTGGCTCGCAATGCTGATCCAGGACGGCCGAATAGGCGAAATTCCCCCCATGTCCGACTTGGGCCACGAGTGGCACATGTTCGGGAACGCGTTCAAGTTGTACGCCAGTTGCAGAGCGACGCACGCGTCCTCCGAGGGTGCCATGCAACTGCGCGAACAGCTCAAGCACAAGAAGATCACGTCGGTCGTTGCCAGAACCGCATCCAATGTCTTGGCGATGGCTGGCTTCCGCGACCCGAAAACGCCGACAGAAGCCAGATTCAGCATTTATTTTTGCGTTGCCATGGCGCTGGCAGGCTACAAGCTGGGCCCCGAAGATTTTTCTCCCGAGACGCTGCAAGACCCTCTCGTGCGGGCTATCTTGCCCACGATCCAGATCGAACCCAGCAAAGACATCCCCTACCGTGAAGCCTTCCTCACCGTGACGACGGACGACGGTGCGGTCTATCGAAGCCACATTCCCGCGCGCAAAGGCGATCCGGAGAACCCGCTTAGCTGGGACGAACTCGAGCAAAAATTCGCGTCGCTGACGACACCGCGCTACGGGACGTTCGTCAGCAGGGAGCTGGCTTACCTCGCGCGCCGAATCGATGAGGACGGTGCACTCAAGGAAGTCGTACGGCTGCTCCAAGGCAGCGGCCGGCAGCCGGCATCGACCCAGCCCCCGCTCTCGCAGTAATCGACCGCTATGCGATTCACTACGCTAACCCGCATCCCGACGATGATCGCGATGCTTATTGACACTATGCTCATTGCAACGATGCTTTGCGGCACGGCTCACGCCGATGCCACGCTCGACAAGATCAGACAACGCGGCAAAGTCGTCGTCGGCATCAGTCCGCCCCATCCTCCCATCGGCATTCTCGACCCGGTGACCGGCAAAACGGGAGGCTATCAGACGGAACTCGCTGCGGACATTGCCCGGCGGTTGGGCGCAAAGTTGGAGACCGTTGCCGTGCCATCGTCAACGCGGGTTCAACTTCTGCAAAGCGGCAAGATCGATTTGATTGTCGCCGCGATCGGCTGGACGCCGGAGCGTGCCGAAATCCTCTCGTTCGCGCCGACACCCTACGACATGATCGGCGGCGTAGCGATGGTGCCCAAACGAAGCGGCATCACGCATTGGACGGATTTACGCGGGAAAGTCGTCTGCGTGTCTCAGGGAAGCAGCTACGCCAAACCCCTATCCGAAACGTATGGCGCCGTGGTCAAAGGCTTGCGCGGCATCGCCGAAACCCTGCTGGCGCTCAAAGGCGGTGTCTGCGAGGCCGCCGTGCATGACTACCCGGAACTCTACGGCAAGCTCCATGACGCGAATGCCAGCGAGTGGTCCGACTACGTCCTGACGCCCAAGGATCCCTTGACCCCGACGCCCGTCGTGGTGTGGATGCGCAAAGGAGAAACCGATACGCAGGCGTTTGTGGACCAAGCTATCCAGGACTGGCATCGCTCGGGCTTCCTGCTCAGGGAAGTGCGCCAGTGGGGCATGCCGCAGGCATGGGTCGCCAGCCGCCACGCGTTGGCCCTCAAAGGCCGCTTCGACCGCGCACCGTTCGACTTCGACATCTACAAAGCCAAGCATTCCTCGCCATGACACGTATTCAGAGACACCGGACCAGGACACGTCTGCGGCCGTTACCAATGCATCGATTCTCCTTCTCGCAGTTCCCCTCCATCGCCCGCCGCCTCGTCGGCGCCGCAGCGGCCGCCGTTTCGCTGGGCTGTTCAATCGCTCACGCGGACGCCACGCTCGACAAGATCAAACAGCGCGGCAAAGTCATCGTCGGCGTGAGTTCTCCGCATCTTCCGTTGGGCATTCTCGACCCGGTCACTGGCAAGACGGGAGGCTATCAGACAGAACTCGCCACCGACATTGCGCATCGCTTGGGTGTCCAACTGGAGACCGTCGTCGTGTCGACTTCGACGCGCGTCCAACTTCTGCAAAGCGGCAAGATCGATTTGATGATCTCGGCGAACTGGACGCAAGAGCGCAGCGACATGCTCGCTTTCGCGCCAACGCCTTACGATTTCTTTGGCGGCTCCCCTCTCGTTGCAAAACGCAGCGGTATCAAGCGATGGGAAGACTTGCGCGGCAAAGTCGCGTGCATGTCGCAAGGGAGCAACTATGCCAAGCCGCTGGCCGAAAAGTATGGTGCAGTGGTCAAGGGCTTGCGCGGCATCGCCGAAACCATGCTGGCGCTCAAGGGCGGCCTGTGTGACGCGGCAATACACGACTATCCCGAGCTGTACAGCAAACTGCATGACAAAAATGCGGGGGAATGGTCGGACTACACGCTCGCCACGTCGGATCAAATCCTCCCGTCTCCGCAGCTCATCTGGATGCGAAAGGGCGAAACGGATACGCAGGCGTTTGTCGACCGCGCCATTCAGGACTGGCATCGCTCGGGCTTTCTGCTCAAGGAAGTCCGCCAGTGGGGCATGCCGGATACCTGGGTCGCTGAGCGCCATGCGTTGGCGCTCAAGGGACAGTTCGATCGCGCACCGTTCGACTTCGACGTCTACAAAGCGCTTCACCCCAAGTCATGACGCTCGACTGGATATCCCAGGCGATCGAGACACTCCGCTCACTGGGACTGAACTACACCTTCCTGACCGACGTTGCCGAGCGCCAGTCGTTCATCAAGGGGCTCGGCATCAGCGCATTGCTTTGCGCGGTGACGATCCCCGGCAGCCTGGCCACCGGTGTGCTCCTCGCGGCCATGGTGACATCAGGTCGCCGATGGGTGGCCCTCCCCGCACGCGGCTTCATCGAAGTCACGCGCAACACGCCGACACTCGTGCAGCTTTACTGCGCTTTTCTGGTATTGAACATGCTCATCACACAGCAACTGCGCGACTGGGGGATCGGCCAGAATCCGCTCACGCCATTTTTCTGGGTGGTGCTCGTGGTTTCGCTGCACAAGGGAGCATTCCATGCGGAAGCGCTGCGTGCAGGCATCGATGCCGTTCCCGCCACCACCCTGGAAGCCGCCAGATCCCTGGGGTTCTCGCAGCGTCAAATCCTGCGAGACGTTCAGCTCCCCCTCGCGCTGCGCTTCGCGCTGCCATCGCTGGTCAACAACTTGGTGGAACTCGTAAAAGGCACGGCAATTGCGTCGGCAATTGCCGTGGGCGATGTGACCTATCAATCCATCATGATCTGGTCCCAACACGACAACGTGCTTGAACTGCTCCTGTTGATCGTTCTGTGGTTCGGTTTGCTGACCTGGCTGGTTAGCCTCACGGGCCGTTGGCTCGAGCAGCACTGGAGAATGCCCGGCTATGGCACTTAAATTTTTTGTGCCAGCGGTGGCGTTGACGCAGCTTGCATCGAGCACCCTGAGGGGTATTGGCAGCGCTAAAACGATTGTCCTCACGATCGTTGCATTATCGCTAGCCGCATGGTGGCTCATGGCCATCGACCTGCCGCCCGCCGTCGCGTATTTGAGAAGTTGGATGCCCGCGCTGCTGCGCGGGCTCTGGGTCAATGTGCAGATTAGCGTACAAGCGGTGGCGATCGGCTCACTGCTGGGATTGGGACTCGGCCCGGCAGCGCTTTCTCCGGTTCGGGCCGTTCGCGCTTGCGCTCGGGCTTATGTTCAGCTCTTCCGGAATGTGCCGTTGCTCGTGCTCATTTACTTCACGACCTACGTGTTCCCCTTCGAGATCCGGGTCGCGGCTTGGACGCTGCCGTTTCCCGACATCGTCAAGGTCGTTTTGGGTCTTGCACTGCCGACAAGCGCCTACGTTGCCGAAATCTTCCGTGGTGCGATCCAGTCCATTCCCAGCGCTCAATGGGAGGCCGCGCAGTCGCTCGCTTTTCGGCGCACTCAAATTTTCCGACTGGTGGTGCTGCCGCAGTGCCTGCGCCGAATGTTGCCGCCATGGATGAACTTCTACGCCAGTCTCACCATGAGCACGTCACTCGCGTCGCTCATGGGTGTCCATGAACTGGTGGATACCGCACAAATCGCCAGCAACACAGTAGGCCGAACGGACTTCACGATTTGCGTGTACTTCGCGCTCCTGGCGCTCTTCTTCATGTATTGCTATCCGATCGCGCTTCTTACGCGAGCCTTGGAAAAACGCTATGACCGCCATTGATCTCGCCCTGACGTCGTTGAGTCCCCATGCGGATTTTCGTAACCCGTCCAGGCCTGAGCTACTGATCGATCTCCACGACGTGCATCTGTCTTTCGGTCAAAACGAAGTGCTCAAAGGCATCGACTTGCAGGTCCATCGCGGTGAAGCCGTGTCTATCATCGGGCCATCCGGATCGGGAAAATCCACGATACTTCGGTGCATGACCGGCTTGCTCAGGCCGCAATGGGGCGAGATCAGGGTCGGCAATACGCGCGTCGATGCGCTCAAGACCGAAGCTGACTTCATTGCGCTGCGAAAACGTGTCGGTTTCGTCTTTCAACAATTCAATCTATTTCCTCACCTCACCGTACTCGAGAATCTGGTCGTTGCCCCGGTTCGTGTCGGGGGACGCGACCGTGTATCGGTGGAGGATGAAGCGCACGCACTGCTGGATCGCGTGGGGCTGGCCCATAAGGCCGACGCCTACCCCGGCGAACTGTCCGGCGGTCAGCAACAGCGTGTGGCCATCACCCGTGCACTCGCCATGCAACCCGAACTGATCCTCTTCGATGAAGTCACGTCGGCCCTGGACCCCGAGGCCGTCGGCGAAGTCCTCGCCGTGATCCGTGATCTCGTAACGGATGGCATGACCTGCGTGCTGGTCACGCATGAGATGAGATTTGCTGCGCAGATCAGCCACCAAGTCTATTTCACGGAAGCGGGAAAGATTGTCGAACACGGCCCGGCCGAACAAATTTTCGAAACACCGCGCAATCACCGCACGCGCCAATTTTTGCGCAAAGTGCTGGGATAGCGCCTGGCCGACCGGCCGACGCAAACCCTGCCCGGATACCCCGGCAAGGTGTTGATCGCCGACGGGTGCCGACGCAACTCCTGAAGGCCATCACCAGCACTTCCACGGCACGCTCACGCGATGCAGCCAGTTTATCGAGACGTCAGGGAACACTATTGAAATCGATCTTTGCCAGATTCTCGACAAAGCAGTCCAGAAGCGCTCTGACCTTCATGGCCATCAGCCGATGGTGTGACAACACCGCATAGATGGGACGCGGCGGCACTTCAAAATCCCGTAACACGACCTGCAGACGGCCCGCCTCGACGTGATCGGCAACCGCCCACGCCGGGGCGTACACGATCCCGGCACCTTCAAGCGCGCCGGCAACGACACCGTCCAGCGTATTCGATCGCATTCTCACCGGGACTTGCACCCGTGTTGGCTTGCCTGCAACCAGCATCTGCCAATCCGAGCTAAGACTTTGCAGGCCGTACACCAGACAATCGTGACTTTCGAGATCATCAACGCTTTGCGGTATGCCTTTCGTACTGAGATAGGCCGGAGAGGCGCTAAACACCCATCGCAAGGCACCGAGCTTACGCACGACAAGGCTTGAATCGACCAGTTCGCCAACATGTACCGCGATATCGATACCTTCCTCAATCAGATTCACCTGACTATCGAGCAGCGTTACATCCAGCGTGATTTTTGGGTGCTCGGCGAGAAACTTAGCGAGAATCGGCAACATGAACACGCGGCCCAACAAGATGGGGCCGCTCACGCTCAGCTTTCCCGTCGGGATCTCCGAGTGCGTATTGAGTCCCGACTCAAGCTCATCGATCTCCGAGAGGAGACGTTTCGCCTTCTCGTAATAAGCCCGTCCTGCTTCGGTTAGCGCCAGCATTCGGGTGGAGCGAACAATCAGACGTGTTCCAATCCGCTCCTCAAGCAACGTCAGATGTCGGCTGACCGACGAAAGAGATACCCCACACTCTCGGGCCGCAGCAGACAGGCTTCCTGTATCGATCGCTGCGACAAACAGCGCCATTGCATCGATGCGAGTATTGGTCATATTAACGAGCAGGCGATGGAATTGGCGCGCAATTCACGCACAAAGGGAGCGCAAACCTAGCTACCCGGAAGTCATACACCGATTTTTGCTTGTGACGCGAAGTCGAGAGCCCTGCGTTGCGCCGGATACATACCGCACGTTGGACCTGCCTTCGCGTCCCATCCCTCAAAAATCGCGGGAAATCCACGTTATTCCGCGTTCCCGCAATCGGCCTTCAGATCCACCGCGGCAATGCCCGCGATCGCGCACTCCTCATCCTTCAGAGACGTATCACCACTGATTCCGATCGCCCCCAACACCATCCCATCATGATTCCGGATCAGGACACCGCCCGGGACAGGCACCATCTTACCCTCGCTAAGCACCGTGAGTGAGTTGAAAAACTGCGGGGCTATCTGTGCACGGCGGGCCATCTCCGCGCCGCCAAAGCCCATCGCCAGACATCCGAATGCCTTGCCAATGGCAATGTCCGGGCGAAAGAAACTCGCACCATCTTGCCGTTTCACCGCGATCAACCGACCTCCGGCATCCAACACGGCCGCGCAGAGCGGCGCCAATCCGAGTTGATTCGATTTTTCCAGCGCGGCATCGATGATCCGTAACGCTGTCTCAAGTTTGATCTGATACATTTCCAACCTCACTGACTCAATTGTGAATCTCTGGTCCGATCCATTCGACGTGGGCCTTGATCAGACGGTTCGCCTCGTCGATCCACCCGTGTTGTTTCGCGCTAGCGATCATGATTGACAGGGCGTCCTGCCAATCTTCCCCTTGCCCGCGCCCCGGCGCACTTCTTAGCCAGTTTTCATCGATCCACATCGTGTGAAGGTCAACCAGGCGCCCGATCCCGGAGAGACGGTCGCGAAGCACGGACATTTCCCCCGCACGCGCGACAATCCGAACACTGAACCGCTTGAAATCGTCAGCCATAGAAAGTGATGCCGATGCGTTCTCTGCAATATTTACGATCATGAAAAATTTCCCGGTGTCTCTACTGCTCGACGGATCCGAAGATCGGTAATCCGATATCCCCTGACTATCAGACAGCCGCCTGGAACTCAGGCATGATCTCGTGGGCAAATCGTCGAAGCGTGTTCAGGGAACCGCCGAGAACGGTCAGGATGAGATAGTTTGCCCCGGCGTCGTGCAATGCCCGGATCATTTCGCGAATCTCGTCGGGGGTGCCGATCAACGCACTGTCTGTCGGCGGCAGGCTGCCGTTTGCGTACGACAGAATGTGCGCCCCTCCGGCCTTGCCCGGCGCCTGCGCGTGATTGATCGTACGTTTTCTCGCAGCATTCAATCGTTCGATCGCGGCAAGCTTGTCATCATCGTCAGTGGCCACGTAAAGCTCGCGGGCCACCGCGACTGCATTCGGGTCGTAAGCTCTCCCCAAGTCCGAGAGCGCCTGCCTGAACTGCTGGATACGCTGCCCCGTGAGCGTCGCGTCGGCAAACTGGTCGAGCAACAAGTTGAAGCCTCGCGATGCGACTTTACGGATAGACGACTCGCTGCCGGCCCCCATCCACATCGCGGGCCCTCTCTCGATGCTTGGCTCGACCAAAATGTCGTTGAAGCACCAGTACTTCCCCCGGTGCGAAAACCGCCCGTCTCCACTCCAGGCCTTGAGCATCACATCAAGGCATTCCTCGAAGCGCCCCTCCGACTCTTCCATCGGGATGTTGAAACCGGAGAATTCGGCATGACGATATCCCCGTCCCACGCCGAAGTCGAACCGACCGTTCGAGAGCAGTTCGAGCGTCGATACTTGCTCCGCGAGTAACACGGGGTTGTGCCACGGGAGCACCATCGTGGCGGTCCCCAAGCGAAGCGTGCTGGTGCGCGCGGCCAACCACGTCAGCAGATTCAGTGTCGAGGAGACCTGTCCCCATCCGGTGAAATGGTGTTCAACAAGGAACGTGCTGCAATACCCGAGCGCTTCCGCTTCGACATTGAAATCGATGTAATCACGAAATCCCTGACCAACTCCGGCACCCAGACCAGAACTGTCAGCCTGAGCGCTGCCAAACAATCCAAACTGCATGTCAATCTCCTTGCGTGTAACGGGTCAACAAACCCTCGGAGGCAGTATCGCTACATGACGAGCCGTTCAGAAGAGGCTGGATTGGCAAGCATCCTTTCACATTTGCAAGAGTGAGGTCGACACGCGGCCAAAGGCCCGCCGTGTCGATACCTGTGCCTCATTTGAGGCAGTTGATTCAGAAATGACAGAGTGCTTCGCAGTGCTGCGCCTTCCGCCTCGCGTCGGCCCCCAATATGCTGATCAAGCAGTGGTGCTTAACCTAAAGAGGCAACCCGCTGCGATTTGAATTTCATGGATCAGGAGTTACCGATGTCTATTCCACGGCAGCAATTTCGCGACGCCATGGCGCAGCTGGGTGCCGCAGTCAACATTGTCACGTCGGCCGGCACCGCCGGCGTTACCGGCATGACGGCGAGCGCAGTATGTAGCGTCAGCGACGATCCCCCGATGCTCGCGGTGTGCGTTAACCGTTCGAGCCGCAGCAATCCATTGTTTAAAGAAAATGGGGTCATTTGTGTCAATACGCTTGCTTCATCGCACGCCGAAATCGCTTCGGTTTTCGCAGGCTCCACCGGCTGCACGATAGAGAAGCGATTTGAATGTGGTGCGTGGGAGCGGCTTGCGACAGGTTCGCCCATCTTGCAAGACGCGCTGGCGTCTTTTGACGGACGAATTACGGATCTTGTCGAGAAAGGAACGCACACGGTGTTCTTTGTGGAAGTCGAAGCCGTTCGCCAAAGCACCGGCAATGGACTAGTCCATTTCCGGCGAAACTTCTGTCCCATCGGCAAAGCGGCAAACGAATCGCCGGGTTCGTAACGTCCACTGAAGCGCGCGCAAGGGGCGTCCCCGCGCGCCAGACGCTCCCTGTCAAACGGTCGAACTGCGAGGAAAAAATGGCCCGTGCCAATTGCGGGCCAGATACGACCGACACCAGGCACGCGCCCCCGAGCCTACATGTTCTGTCCTGCGTGCAAAGACAGCATGTACTCGGGGTCCAGCTTGAACGGGCCAGCCGTGTTGATCACCATAATTGACAGATCCCGCTCAAGTCCCCCTTGCTTGAGCGCCGCTTCGAGCGCCGCCAGCGCCACGCCGCACTCCAACCCGACGAGCAAACCGTCGCGGCGTGCCGCATCGAGGGCAAGCCGGGCCGCCGCTTGCGGCGCGATCGCAAATGCCCCACCGCGACTCACTGCGTTCAAAACACGCGCCCCCAGACTCGGCGACGGTGTGCGCATTCCACCTCGTGGCGTATCGATGGCTCCCCATGGCGTCACCTCATTGGCCCCTTGAGCATATGCACGCGCGATAGGTGCACACCCTGAATACTGACAAGCAAACAAGCGAGGAAACCCGACATCGCCGTCTGGGAAGATCAACGTTTCGAACGCTTTCTCCATCGAAAGCAACGCCAGACCGCCCCCGGTGGGGCAGAAAATGGCGTCCGGCACCGTCGCTGCGCTCTGCTCCACGATCTCGAAACCCAACGACCGCTTGGCATGGGCTCGATGGGGCGTGTTAGCGGCAGACACGTTGGTGAATCCGCTGTCCCGTGCAACTTCCGCGCAAAACTGCGACGCACGGCGCCAGTCGTCGAGCTTCGTGAGCCTCGCCCCCACCCGAAGTATTTGCTCAACATTGATGTCGAGCACATCCGCCGGAACGATGGCGTGACATGCGATTCCCGCACGCGCCGCATACACTGCAAACGAAGCTGCCGCGTTGCCGGTGCTCTGCAGCGTAATGCCGTGCGCCCCCTCCTGCACCGCCTTTGTGACCGTGTAAGACGCGCTCCGATCCTTGAACGACCCCGTAGGGTTTTGCGATTCGTCCTTGATAACCAACCGCTTGCAGCCTAGTGATGCGGCTAATCGGGGGGCATCGAGAACCGGGGTAAATCCCTCTCCGAGACTGACTCGGTGAACGCGCTCGCTCTCGGAGAACAAGTCTGCATAGCGCCACATGGAGGTTTCGTGTTCGATCACATTCATGAATATCGGGTCCTGACTAACGGAATACTGGGGGCACCAAGACATCGGTGATGTTTATTCGGCAACCGACAAGCGATCTAAACCGCTCGTGCACGATGCTCCAACCGACGCACGGCCCGGGACGCCGCGAAGCACATCAGCAAATACACCACGGCGACAAGTAGATAGAGCTCGGTCAATCGCCCACTCATCTGTCCAATTTTCGAGGCCGCACCGAGGAAATCCGTCATCGACAATACGTAGACCAATGACGTGTCTTGGAAGATGACAATGATGCGAGTCGCAATCGGCGGCGCCATATTACGGATCGCCTGAGGAAAAACGACATAGCGCATCGTCTGAAAGTAGGTCAGCCCGAGCGCATAACCGGCGGCCTTCTGTCCATGTCCGATCGATCCGATGCCCGCGCGAAACATCTCGCAAAAGTACGCAGCTTCGAAAAACGTGAAGCTGATGAGTGCGGACTTGAACGCTCCCACTTGAATGGGCGACGCAGCGCCAACGATCCAAGCCCCCAAATACGGGACAAGGAAATAGAACCAAAAGATCACCAACAAAAGCGGGATAGCGCGAATGGTATCGACGTACATCGACGCGATCGCCGAGAGTGCACGAATCGGGGAGAGTTTCATCAACGCAAGCACTGCCCCCAGACAGAGCCCCAAGCAAGTTACCAGGACCGTCAGTCCCAGCGTGAGTCCCATTCCCTTGGCAAGATACGGGAGTGCATCAACAATGACGGCGATGGCAGACGGATTCATCTCATGCCTCCATCCAGCTTTGCGGCGCCACCAGCGCGGTATGACGCCGTACCAACCTTGCGCTCAAGGAATCGCATGCTTTGCACAATGAAGGTGTTGATACACAGATAACCGATCGTCGCTGCCGTAAAGGCTTCAAATATGTGAAAGCTAAGCTCTTGCATCGATCGCGCTTCGCCCGTGAGTTCGAGCAGCCCGATCGTCAGCGCCACCGAGGAATACTTGACTGCACCGACAAACTCCGACGTCAGCGAGGGCAATATCAAACGCAACGCCTGCGGCAAAACGACATACCGATACACGTCGACATTGGATAGGCCGAGCGCTTTTCCAGCGTTGAATTGCCCACGAGATACCGACTGAATGCCCGCACGCACTTGCTCGGCAATGCGAGAGGCGCAATAGCACGTAAGACAAAGCCATGCCGGGAGAAAGGACCCCCACGGCTGAGTCATCTGTTTGAGCGCCGTGCCCAGGGACACGGGCAGCAACTCAGGCAACGCGAAATACCACAGAAACATTTGTACGAGCAGCGGAATATTTCGAAAGACTTCTACATAAGTCGTACCGACAGCAACCGCTATCGCGGACTCGGTTGTGCGCATTACCCCAACGGCGATGCCCAGCGCCATCCCGAAAGCCGTGGCGCCAAGCGCAAGCGCTAACGTCCATGCGAGCCCTATCAACATCGTCTGAAAATATGTGTGCACGCCGTCGGGCGACAAATCGAAAAATGCTCCCCATTGCCAGGGATAATTCATGAATGCATTGCCGGTGGGCCTGGCCGGGACATAGGCCGATAGATCGCTGGAATCTGACGGATTCGCGAGTGCCCGCTTCAAGTCCTCGCTCATCGGGTACTGAAGATTGATGTCGCTCGGCGGGAGCGGCGACATGAAGTACCGGTCGTACAGCCGCGCTATCGTCCCATTGCGAATGAGTTCGACGACGGCGGCGTCGACAGCCGATTTGAACTGAGGGTCGTCCTTGGGCAGCATGATGGCGTACGGCAGAACGTTGATGCCGCGACTCCCGATCTCGAACGCGGCCGGATGTTTCGACGCAGCGACCGCGGCGTAGATCAATCCGTCGTCGGTGATCCCCGCCGCCGCACGTCCCGTCTCAACCGTCATCAGTGTTTGGCCGATATCGCTTGCCGCAATGATCGTCAGGTCGAGATGCGCCTTCGCGCTGATTTCCTGAAGCAGTTTGTGCGCAAGACTGCCCGCCTGCGTAACAACGGCTTGTCCTCTGAAAGACTCGATTCGATTAAGATCAAAACCACTTCCTCTGCGGGAGACGATGACCGTGTGCGACACAAATGTCGTCGGCGCGAAAGCCACCAGCTTTTGCCGCTCCGGCGTGTTGGTTGCGTTCCCACACTCCATGTCGATCGTGCCGTTGGAGATCAACGGAATGCGCGTGGACGCCGTGACCGGAATAAAGCGCGTATCGAGCTCACGCAAACCGAGCTTTGCCTGAAGGCGCTCAGCAATCGCACGGCAAATGTCAACGGTATAGCCGGTGGGACGCTGACCGGGTCCCAGATATGAGAAAGGTATGGAGGTCTCGGCAAATCCGAGATGAATCTCCCCGGAGGCGCGAAGGGTCTCCATGCGCCCCTGAGCAAAAACGAACGCCGTGCACAGGAAAAGCAACGCCCCGGCGATGGCGCGCCGGACGAGCAACCGCGCCCCCGTTCGCGGCGCAGCAAGACAACACCACGATATCAACATATTTAACCGACCGGTCACAATGCCTCCTTTGCAAACGTTCGGATAGTTGCACATCCGTCATTAAGTCTCTATATTAGAGATTAATATTATAAATAGTGAACTCGACAATTTTGCGTGTCAATGACTTCCACCGAGGAAGCTGCGGCGCGCGCCTTACGAAAGGAGAACCATCATCGACACGTCCTTGAATAAAGGCGGATCGCAGACAGTGGACCGCGCCCTGGTTGTGCTTGACTTGATCGCCAGCGAGGCGAGTCCGGTGTCTTTGGACGAACTCGCCTCGCGCGTGGGGCTTCACCGAAGCATCGTTTATCGGTTGGTTCGTTCTCTCGAGAATGCGGGGTTCGTTTCGCGAGACCCCGTGCAAGGCGGCTATACGTACGGTCCGGCGCTGTTCTCGATTGGCGTGAAGATCACCAGTCGGTTCGATATTCGCGGGCTCTTTCGCCCCGTCATGGAGGAGATCGTTCAGCGATTCGGAGAAACGGCGTCGCTGCATGTAAGAAGCGGAGACCAGCGTGTCTGCGTCGATGTGGTCGAGGGCGTTCACGCTATCCGGCGAGTGGTGCCAGTAGGAGAAACGCTCCCGATTTACGCAGGGGAAACCGGGCGCGCGCTACTATCCATGCTCCCCGACGCGGAGGTCTGCGCTTACATCGACGCCGCCGCGAAGGCCGGCACCGACGCCAAGGCGCTCCAGCGAGACATCGCGACGATCCGCAAGCACGGACACATCGTCGGCATCGGTATGCGCACGCCGGATGTCGGCACGTTGTCGATTCCGCTTCGGGGGCCCGGGGCGCTTGCTGCGGCGTTGACGATTTCCGGCCCCGCCAGCCGCTGGAATGTCGCGGTCATGGAAGCCGCGATAACCGAGGTACTCCGCATTATCGAGCCTGCACAGCGCTCGCTTCGCGGATGAGGCGAGGGCTTCGTCGCCCTGACGGGGCGCACACCGCATTACGCCCCTCGACGATCGGGAGACCACGCCCCTCGAATCAGCTTGTAGTGCCAGCACTACATGAATGTCGTGATTCCCGTGATATGCCGGGACGCGCTCGCGACATATCGTTCACGCAATGCCTTGCCGGCAGAGACTACCACCTCATCAGCCCAAAGGAGAAACCGTGAACCGCGCAGCAATTGTCGAAAAGATCGTCTCGACGAAAGTTTCAAAGGGTCTCAAGTGGAGCGACATCGCCAGGGATGTCGGCTTGAGCAAGGAATGGGTCACCGCCGCATGTCTGGGGCAAATGCCGCTCGCGGCCGAGCATGCCAAAACGATCGGCGAAATCTTCGGCCTCTCGGAAGAGGAGCGGAAGTGGTTGCAAATCCCGCCCTACCGCGGCGCCCTGCCCACCGCCGTTCCCTCCGATCCGACCATCTATCGCTTTTACGAGCTCGTGTCCGTCTACGGCACCACGTTCAAAGAGCTGATTCACGAAGAGTTCGGCGACGGCATCATGAGCGCCATCGACTTCAAGATGGATATGACACGAGAACCCGATCCCAATGGCGACCGGGTCAACATTGTCATGTCCGGAAAATTCCTGTCTTACAAGACTTACTGATCCGGCTGCCAGACGCTGGCTCGCCGATAACCAATCACGGGGAATCTCAATGGCCTACCTTGCCCCAACGGAGTTCGTCACGAAAATGGTGGACGCCGGTGAATCCAAACTGCAAATGTCCACGCGCGACACGCTCATCCGCGCCTATATGGCGGGCGCGATCCTCGCGCTCGCGGCAGCGTTTGCCGTGACGATCACCGTCAATACCGGTAACGCACTGGTCGGCGCGCTGCTCTTTCCGGTCGGCTTCTGCATGTTGTATCTCCTGGGATTCGATCTGCTGACCGGCGTTTTCACGCTCGCCCCCCTCGCCGTGCTGGATCAACGCCCCGGTGCCACATGGCGTGGTGTCTGGCGCAACTGGACCCTGGTCTTCGTGGGCAACTTCGCCGGCGCGCTTACCGTGGCCCTGTTCATGGCCATCATTTTCACCTTCGGGTTTTCGGAGGCGCCGAATCTGATCGGTCAGAAAATCGGCGGTATCGGCGAATCCCGAACGCTGGGGTACGCTGCGCACGGTGCGGCAGGCATGCTGACGCTATTCATCCGCGGCGTGATGTGCAACTGGATGGTCTCCACCGGCGTGGTTGCCGCCATGATGTCGACTTCGGTACCGGGCAAGGTCATCGCCATGTGGATGCCCATTCTCGTGTTCTTCTACATGGGATTCGAGCACTCGGTCGTGAACATGTTCCTGTTCCCGTCGGGGCTTATGCTCGGTGGACATTTCACACTGATGGACTACCTGATCTGGAACGAGATTCCGACCGTCGTCGGCAATCTCGTCGGTGGGCTGGTGTTCGTCGGCGCTGCGCTCTACGCCACGCACTACCGTACCGCACCCAAGCGCACACACACCGTAATGGACGCAGCGATGGACGTCACCCGGCAAGCCTGACCGGCAAGCGAGCGGCGCATGGGGACAACCCCATGCGCTCATAGCTCGTTACGGGCCGCGTAGAGCGCCAGTTCCACATCGTTTCTGACGCCCGCCTTCTCGAGAATTCTCGATCGATACGTGCTGATCGTGTTCGGGGACAAATGCAGCAGCGTGGCGATCTCACCCACGCTCTGGCCGCTCGCGAGGTGCCGGAAAACCTGATACTCCCTGTGCGATAGCCGTGCGCTCAGCGGTGCCGCGTCGGCGCCCGAGCCGATCGCGCTCGCCAGCAGCTCGGCCACGCTGGGGGTGACGAAGAGCTGACGCCTCGCCGTCTTGCGAATCGCCTCGATCATGATCTCGGCGTCGGCGCTCTTGTTGAGATAGCCGGCGGCCCCAAGTTTGAGGCATCGCACCGCGTATTGGCGCTCCGGGTAAGTGCTTAGCATCAACACGGGGAGTTTCGGAAATTCCGTCCCCAGCATCCTGAGGACGTCCAGACCGTCGCGCTGCGGCAGGGCAATGTCCAGGAGCACGACATCGGGCAGTGTCCCCAGGGTATGCAACGCGCGCAGGCTCTGGAGCACGTCCGGCCCCGTGGCGGCCTCACCGATGACGTCGATATCGCCGGCGTCGTTCAGCACCTGCCGGATACCCTGGCGCACGATGAGGTGATCGTCGCAAATCATCACGCGCACGGTCATGACGCGCCTCCTGTCTTCAATGTCTTCAATGGCATGACCAGGCGTACCGTCGTGCCATGATTCTCCGAACTCTCGATACGAACCGAACCACCGAAAAAAGCCGCGCGCTCGCGCATGCCGAGCACGCCATAGCTGCGTGGATCCGTCAAAGCCTCGCGGCGCGCTCCGATGCCGTTGTCGCTTACCTGCATGTAAAGCACGGGATCCGGCGGCGCGTCGACATCGATGCGAATGCTCGCGCGCGTCGCACACGAGTGGCGGGAGATGTTCGACAGGATCTCCTGGAAGATTCGAAAAATGGCAATGGCGAGACCGCCCTCCGGACTCGGCACGTCTTTCGTCACGAACATCTTGAATTCGGCGGCGATTTCGTCCGACACCCCGTGCTGCCACTCGTTGGCTTGCCATTCGAGCGCGGCCCAGAGCCCCTGGTGATCGAGAATGCTCGGCCGCAGGTCGGTCATGATGCGCCCCAGCGCATCGATGGCGGTATCGACGGACTTGCCCATGCTCACGCATTTGTCGACGAGCGCGCTCTGCAAGAGGGGATCGCCGGCGCGGCGTTTGATCCAGTTCAGGTCCATCTTGAATGCGGTGAGCAACGACCCGAGCTCATCGTGAATCTCCCGGGCAATGCGCTTACGCTCCGTTTCCTGCACGGATTCGAGATGGTTGGCGAGTTCCCGAAGCTCGCGCGTTCGCTCATCGACCCGACGTTCGAGCAGCGCATGCGCCGATCTGAGCGATTCCTCCGACTGCTTGCGCTCGGTGATGTCGTTCATGGTGACGACTGCGCCGCGGGCCTCACCGTTCTGAAAGATGGGATAGCTGGAGTATTCCGCGGGGAACGACGTGCCATCGGCGCGCCAGAGCACCTCATCGTCGACACGACAGGGCGTACCTCTGCGGAAGGCGTCGAAGATCGGACAGTCGCACACAGGGTAGGTGTGGCCGGACAATGTCGAGTGATGAATGAGATCGTGCATGTTGCGGCCAATAATTTCGCTGGCCGGCCAGCCGAGCATGTCCCGCGCCGCCCGATTGACAAAGATGCATCGACCTTCGGTATCGATCACGTAGACACCTTCGCCAGTGCTGTCCAGCAACAGGGCCAGCCAGTCGGCAGGCGGATGGATGGCGGGATCTGCGATCAAGGCGGCTCCTTTTCTGATCAATCACACTACCATGCCGAAAGCGGTGAAAAATATCGGTATCACGCCTCACGAATCCCGCTGTCGATGTCTCGGCCTACGGTCGCCGGCCAGCCCTCTCGCGAGCGCCTGGCATCGACACGAAGACACGAAGACACGAAGACACGAATTGCAGGTCGTTGCGAACCACCTTGTGTCCGCCCCATCAAGGAAAAGGCGTGCCCGATCTATTTTGATTCTTTCGCATATTTCAGCGATTTTGCTAGACTGAATTTGACATTTCCTTCGTGAGATCAACGGCGAATGGCGTTCGAAAACGCACTGAAGCACGCCGACGAATCGCTGACGTCATGCCAGAAAAAGTGCCTACCAGTTCGAACGACGTTCGTTTCTTCCGGGACCACAGCCTGAGGGTTGTGGAACTGCTCGACCCTCGCCCCGGAGAGCACATCCTCGATATCGGCTGCGGGGATGGCGAACTCTCCGCGCGACTTGGCGAGCGCGGCGCCATCGTGACAGGCATCGATATCGACCCGGCAGCTGTAGCATCCGCGCGCGAGCGCGGCATCGACGCCATGACGCAAGACGCACAGGGCCTGCGACTGCCCGCGCAATTCGATGCCGTGTTCTCTCACGCGGCCATCCATTGGATGCCCGACGCCGAAGGCGTTTTCACCGGCGCGTGGCGGGCGCTCAAATCGGGCGGCCGCTTCGTCGCCGAGACGGGCGCGCACAGAAATATCGCCGCGATCCACACCGCCTTGATCGCCACGCTGCTCCAGTTCGACGTTCCGGAAGAGAAGATTCCGCGCTTTTTCTACCCGGCGGCGGACGAATGCTGCGATCTGCTCGAAGCGTGCGGATTCTCCGTCACCATGATCCAGACGTTTCATCGCCCAACCCCGTTACCGCTGGGCATTCGCGCCTGGTTCGAGATGTTCGCCAAACCATTTTTCGGCACGATTCCCGAGCGCGACCGGGATGACGCAATGCGTCACGCCGAACGTCTGCTTTGCCCGGTACTCAAGACGAGCCGCGGCGACTGGGTGGCCGACTATGTTCATCTTCGCTTTAAAGCGCGCAAGAGAACGCCCTGACAAGCCCCCATGAGCGTTCACGCCGAGACGTTATGAGCCGACTCCCCTCGCTAAGAGCACTTCGCGCATTCCAGGTGGCCGGCACGCATCTGAATCTTGCCGATGCGGCCGAGGAGCTGTTCATCACCCCGTCCGGCGTGAGCCATCAGATCCGTCAACTGGAAGAGGAATTAGGCACGAAGCTGTTTAACCGGACGGGACGCGGACTGGAACTCACCGAGCGCGGCGCAGAATTGCTCCCCACGCTGACAGCCATCTTCGATACGTTGGCGGCGGCGGTGTCGGACTTCAAGACGCACCGCGCAGCAAGCGCCGTCACGATCTCCATGCCGGCCAGTTTCGCGTCGCGCTGGTTCATCCCGAATCTGGGGAAGTTCGAAGCGGCGCATCCGGACATCGATCTGCGTTTGCTGTGTCAGGACACCAACGACGCACGCACCCGCAAGGAACTCGATTGCATCATCCGATTCGGTCAGGCGGATTGGCCGGGATTTCGCGAGCACCTGCTCTTCTCCGAGCAACTGGTCGTTGTCTGCAACCCCAGGTTGCTGCGTGGCGCTAGCAGGCTGACACCCGAGGACGTGACGGGGTTTCGGCTGCTCAAGGTCGAGTCGCAGCCCAATGAATGGGAGCGATGGGCGAGATGTACCGGCGTGCCGATCGGCAAGAAGACGCGAACACTGACGTTCGAGACGCGCGAGCTCGCGCTTCAGGGGGCGTTCGAAGGACTCGGTCTCGCGCTGGCAGGCGTAGGAGAGATTACCGATGATCTACGTCATGGGCGCCTGACCGTGGCGCTCGACAGCAAGCCGATGGCGAGTGGACCCTATTTCCTGCTCGTCTCCGACCTCCGGAGCGGGTCCCCTGCCGTGAAAGCCTTGTCGGCGTGGCTTCAGGCCGAATTCTCCGACGCGGCTCAGCGGTAATCCGGTCAGCGAGTCAGCGGATCAGCGGATCAGGCTCGCCGCCAACGGCCCGAGCCGCGCCGTGAACGGGCGAACCTCCACGCTGGCGAACAGACCCGCCTGATGAAAGGGATCTTCAAACGCGAAGCGCCGCGCGGAAGATTCCGACGGGAAGTCCACTACGTACAGGCTGCCGATCTCCGGGCGCGACCCGGGCGCCGCCGCATCATCCGGATCGCCCAGCAACGCGCCCGCGCACAGGATCTCCAGATTGAAGCGTTGGAGATAGTCCAGGTGGGCGCGACGGAAGTCGTCGCGCTTTCCCGACGTCTGCGGGGCATCGATGCGATAGATGACAAAGATCATGGCGCGCTCTCGCCAGCCACGAATCCCGAAAGCGATCCCACGACCGCCCCATCGGAGATCGGCACCACGTGCGGCGGGAATTCCTGCACGATCTCGAAACCACGCGCCTTCAGCTCCCTCAACAGCAGGTCCAGACGCTCCCCGATGGTCTTTTCACTGTCACGCAATGCCAGACAGCTCCACGCATGCTGCTCGCAGTAGTCCAGACACATCTCGACCCACCCCTCTTCATTGCGCCATTCGCGCGGCGTGAAATCCCACAGCACGCATTGGTGCCCTTTCTCGATGAGATGCCGCACGGCGACAGGATTTAGCAACCGCGTATCCAAAACGCCGCCAAAGCCGAAGGGGCGATACATGGATCGGGGCGTCGCCAGATCGCCAAGGGCGTCGAAACCCAGATCGATCTCGGCGACGGCATCGTTGAAATCCTCCATCCACCCCATCGGCGTCTTGTGAAAGTGGGAATGACTGCCGTACCAGTGGCCCTCGGCGACGGCCCGCTCGGCCGCCGCACGGGCGTGAGGATCCGCGAGTTTCGAGCAAATGGAGAAGAACGAACTCTTCACATTGTGTTCGGCGAGCGCATCGAGCACAGCGTGGGTGGATTCCGGCTCCGGGCCGTCATCAAAAGAAATCGTGACTTTCTTGGTCATGTTGGCGTGAAGATCAATATCGTTGGTAGGAAGTTTCGACACAGGTCTGACGCCCGGCATTGACGTGCAGACGCACCACATCGGGACGTGCGTAGTGGCCTGCCCCGTCGACGATGTGCTTCCAGTCGGCGATCAGGGCGTAATCCAGCTCGGCGACGAGGCGTTCCTCGCGATCGGCGCTGGCTTTCGCCAGATACTTGCCGCCGGGGGCAACAATGGCAGAGGCGCCGCCGCCGGACGCAAGCGGCGCGCAGGCCTCCTCGCCCAGCCAGTCCCGAATGGCCGGCGTCAGAACCGACGTGCTGCTTACGACAAAGGACGCCGATTCGATCGCGTACCCCCGAACGCAGGCGTCGATGAGCGGATCGGTCCACGGCATGCCGCCCGGCCAGTTCGCGATATGAATCTGCTCGCCCTGCGCCTGGAGCGCGAATCGGAACAACGGATTGGTGTGCTCGTAACAGACCAGCGCGCCGACTCGGCCGATCGACGTGTCGTGCACGCCGAGATCCGCGCCATCTCCCCTACCCCAGGTCATCCGTTCGTGGTGCGTCGGCACGAGCTTGCGGCGGCAACTCAGGATCTCGCCGTCGCCGTCGATCAGCAGTTGACTGTTGTAAATCGTGCCCCCATCCAACTCATTGATGCCGACGGACAAGACGCATCCCGATTCGCGTGCGGCCGTGCGAATCCGATCCACCACACCGGAGTCGAGACGAACGGCCTGCTCATAGAGCTTGCGGGCAAACCGCGTTCGCGCGCTGAACGGATCGTGAATCAGCGTCCAGTACGGATACCCGGGCAGCACGGTCTCCGGAAACACGACCAGTCGCGCGCCATCGTGTCCGGCCTGATGGACCATGTCGACAATCTTGTCCGTCGTCGCTTCCAGATCCATATAGACCGGTGCGATCTGCGCGGCACAAACCACTACTTTTTGCGGCGTCATAGGCATCCTCAAGAGGCGGTAAATTCTTCAAAGAGCAGGTTCTGCGATGCCACACCATGGGCGAGCGCCGCTTCGCGTGCCGAACGGATCATGCCGGGCGGACCGCACAGATAGACCGGTCCGAATTCGCCGAGCCGGATGAAATCGTCCTCGTCGAGCATCTCCATAACGCCTCCCCGACGAACGCCCGGATTCACGCTCTCTGCCACGCAGGTCACGATCACCGACGTGTTGCCGAGGCGCTCCCCCAGTTGCCGAAGCTCGTCGACGAAGAAAAGGTCCTCCGCGCGGCTCACCCCGAACACGACCTTCCGGGGCCAATGCCCGTTGCCGAGTCCAATCTGCGACGTAAGCATGGAAAGAATCGGCGCAAGGCCGGTTCCCCCGGCGATATAGAGCGACGGCGCTTGCACGCTGCGCTGGTAGAAGACCCCGAAGGGCCCCTCGACGTCCCACACGTCTGACTCGACGCAACTCCCCGCCAAATATCCGGACATCGCGCCCGACTGGACCTCGCGCACGAGAAAGCCGACCTCGCTTGCGCCGGGAACCGTATAAGGCGAGTAAGCACGCGTGAAGCCCTTGCCACGCGGCGATACGCGAACGTATTGCCCGGGCAGGAAACTGAACATCCGAAGGCCCTCGCTCACGCAGCGAATGTCCCACACGGATTCGCTCACGCGCCGACACGAGGCGACCCGCACGGTCCGCTTTTTCTTTGGAAACACGGAAGCGCGCGAGTAAGGCAGCGCGATTTCCACTCGTGCACTGGCGGGCTTCGCCTGACAGGGCAGTACCGGCTTGTCGACAAACCTGGGCAAGCTCAACGCGTCTTCGTGAACGCCATAACGCACGGCGCCCGAGAGCAATGCGCCGTGACACGTGCCACAAGACCCGTTGAGGCAGTCATGGGCGAGGCTTACGCCCGCGTGTTTCGCGGCATCGAACACCGTGCTGTCGTGGCGGCAATCGATATGCACGCGCTCCGCGTCGGCGAAGTGCAGAAAAACATCGGTGGATGGCAACATTCAGGCTCCGCTTCGATGATGGTTGACCGCATCGCGAATCGACCGGCCCTCAGCCACGTCCGCGACGATGCGCTTCACACGGTCCGCCGCGTGCTGTACCTTGCCCGCGACGTCCGGGACGTATCTCGCCGGCACCACGACGACACCCAGCGCGTCGCCAACGACCAGATCGCCCGTGTGCACTTGCACGCCGCCGCACGGTGAAGCCTGCGAGACCGCCATCGTCTTCAACCGGCCGAAGGCACTTGCAGGCGACAGCGAAGCGCCTGCCACGCCGACCAGGTGCTCGGTCGGACCCAGGCTCCAGCGCACGGCGCAATCGGTCAGCAATCCGCCAAGCCGGCGAGCGGTGGCCGCAGCGATCTCCGGCTCGCAGAAGACCCCCGCCACCGGGTCAGGCTCCCCGCTCAGTACCAGCACCGTGCCCGGTGCGCATTCGTCGAGCAATTTCATGGCCACGTTATGGGGCGCTTTTTCACCTGTGGGCGCCATCATGACCGTGACGGCCGGGCCGAAGATACGCTTGCCACACTGCAATTTCACCGGGGGCAAAACGACGAACGGCTTGCGCGTCATCGTGTCCAGGGCGTCCGCAATCGCTGCCGTCGAAGCGTGCTCGAGGTGAGCCAGATCGTTCGCGTCGTACATAGTCGTTCCCTCAAACTCGGAGATGGGTAGGCAGACCGTCGATGCTTTGCAGGTTGTTGTCCGCCCAGTATTCCTGCATGCCCTCCTCGCCCTTGGTCTCCGACCATTGCTGCAAGGTGGGGCGCACTCGCTTGAATTCATACTCGGGCACGCCGAAGCCGCACGCCGTCTGCACTTGCGCGACGTCACCGACGATGATCTGGCGCGTGCCCGGCAGATCGGGAAACCGATCGATCAGCCCCGACCACTCGGGGTCGTCCCGCTGAACGACGCGCGCAATCGTGAACAGCCGCATGATCATCGGCTGACGCCCGAAGCTGCAAAACATGATCGTCAGCCGGCCGTTGTCCCCGATGTGGGCAGCCGTCTCGTTGCCGCTGCCGGTGAGGTCCAGGTAGGCCACGACGTTCGGCCCGATCACACGAAAGGTATCCATGCCCTTGGGCGAGACGTTGACGCGTCCGTTGACGGGCGCAGTGGCCGTGAAAAACAATTTCTGGTCTTCGATGAATTCCTGAAACTGGCCGTCAATCGATGGGTAGAACTTGGACATGAGCGATCTCCCTGAATGTGCTCGATCCGATTATTCGACGTTCGTCTCGCGCGCCGATAAATTTCTTTTCAAGTCGGCTTGAAATTTTCAGGACATCGGCGCAAGGCCTTACGCGACAGGGCGACTCGGCGTGCCCGGCGGTGACTCAAATTTTCTTCAAGCCAATCGCAGTTCTTTTGTTTGCTGCCGATTTTTTGCCCTCCTACGCTCCAGCAACCAAGTCGGAACCGCCGCGCAACCCTTGCGTGCAAGCACTTTTATCCTCACGGAGATACGGACATGAACGCGAAAGCGTGTCGCTCAGCCCTACGGACCCTGCTATGGGCGTCGATGTTGCCTTGGTGCGCCGCCCTGGCGCATGCGGACGAAATCAAGGTGGGCGTCATTCAGGTGCTCACGGGTCCCAACGCCAGATTCGGCGCACAGACCTATTCGGGCATTCAACTGGCCGCGGAGGAAATCAATGCCGGGGGTGGCGTGAAAGGCTCGGTCAAGCTACGCCTCATTACCGAGGACAGCACAGGCAACAAGGAGCAGGCCGTCAGCGCCATGCGAAGGCTCATCGCGAACGAGAAAGTCGATGTCGTCGTCGGACCGACACTGAGTGCCGAGTCGATTGCCGCCGCCCCCGTCGCGTGTCAGCGAGGCATCCCGATGCTGACTGTGAACGCCACCGCCAAAGGCATTCCCGATGTGTGTCAGTTCATCTTCCGCACCTCGCTCTCGGAGCGGCAGCTCATTCCCTTGTCGGTCAAGAACGCGATGACCAAGCACAAGATGGCGCGCGTCGCAATTTTCTATGCCAACGACGATCCCAACATGGTTGAGTCTTACACCATCTACAAGGAGACGGCCGCGCGTTTCGGCATCGAAGTGGTCGATGTCGAAGCGTTCGCAACGCACGACACCGATTTCTCGGCGCAGATTACCAAGGTGAAGAGTCTCGGCGTCGACGCCATCTGGCTCGGCTCGTATCCGGAGACCGGGGCCGCAATCCTCACGCAGGCGCGCAAGATCGGGATGGGGCGCAACATCGTCTTCATCGGCGGCAACGGTTTCAACTCGCCGAGTCTGGTAACGCTGGCGGGAACGGCAGCCGAAGGGCTCATCGTGTCGAGCCCCTGGTTCGTCGACAACCGCGACGCGGCGAACCAGACCTTCGTCGCCCGCTACCGGGCGAAGTACCAAAAGGACCCCGATACCTATGCCGCGCAGGGCTATCAAGGAATGATGCTGCTCGCCTCGGCGTTGAACAGGGAGACCGCGCGTACCCCCCAGGCACTGCGCGACGCAATGGCCGGCACGCGCATGGACGGTCTCTTCGGCCCCTTCTCCTTTGCCCCGAACCGCGACCCCGCCAGCGTCGGCAACGCGATCACGTTGCAGATCAAGGATGGCCGGTTCCAGCCCCTCTGACCGTCACGATGGCAATGCACCGCGCCGGACGCCGCCCCTGGCGCCCGGTGCACCGCTTGTCCGCCTTTAGGAGTTACCAACCATGCTAGGCCAGCAACTGCTCAATGGCGTCGTACTGGGGACCATCTATGCATTGTTTTCCCTCGGTTTCACGATCATTTTCGGCGTGCTTCACGTCATCAATCTGATGTACGGCGTCTTCTTCGCCGTCGGCGCGTACATCGCGCTTTACGCAACGCAACATTTGGGCCTGGGCATTCTCGGCGCCGCCATGCTGGCTGCCATTGCGACCGGCGCGCTGGCCGTGGTGTGCGACACATTGGTCGTGTCGCCATTGCGCCGTCGCGAAGAGCGCCACCTCGCCTCGCTGCTGGCCACGATGGGGATGTCGCTGTTTTCCTACGCGTTGCTGACCCGCCTCATGGGAACGGAGACACGCACGTTCGCCACGCCGGTCGGCGACGCCTCCCTGTCGTTGGGGGCAGTCTCGGTCACACAACTCCAGCTCATGATCGTCGCTCTGGTACTCCTCATGGTCGGCACGCTGTTCTGGTTCCTGCGGCGAACCCGCTGGGGCACAGCGATCCGCGCCATCGCCGACAACGAGGTGGCGGCGCAACTCATGGGCCTGTCGCCGCGCTCGCTGTTCGCCATCGTCTCCTTCCTGGGCGGCGCGCTCGCGGCCGTCGCCGGTACGCTGATCGGCATGAACTTCGGTGCAGTTCAGCCGTTCATGGGAGAGACGATGATGCTCCAGGGCTTTGCCGTGGTCATCGTCGGTGGCTTGGGGAGCATGCCCGGCGCGCTGCTCGCAGGGCTGCTGATCGGCATTCTGGAGATTCTCGTCACGGCATACGTGTCGTCGGCCTACCGCAACGCGGTGACGTTCTCATTGCTGCTCGCGGCGTTATGGCTGCTCCCCAACGGGTTGTTGCCCGCGCCAACCGCACAGAAGGTGTGACATGGAAGAACTCTTGTCGAACTTTGTCTGGACGTACCAGACCACGCTGATTCAAGTCGCGCTCAGCATTCTGATGTCCATCGCCATGTATTGCGTTCTCGCGACAGGGCAATTGTTCCTGGGGCAAATCGGCTTCATGGCGATCGGGGCCTACACGAGCGCCGTGCTGACGACGGTTTTCGGACTGGCGCCGGCCGTGGCGATCCTGAGCGGGACGATCGCCTCGCTGGCGATCTCCGCACTACTGGTGGAGCCGATGCTTCGCCTGTCCGGCGTGCATATGGCGATTGCGACCATCGCGTTCGGGGAAGTGGTGCGCTCGAGTCTCGTCAACATCGGCGTACTCGGCGGGGCGCTCGGACTGTCCGGCATCCCGCTGGCCGTGTCGCCGTTCGAGCTGTATGTCTTTGACGCGCTGCTGATCGCACTGACCTGCTGGGCGTCGTGTTCTCGGCTCGGGCGCATCGTCGAGGCCACCCGCACGGATGAGCTTGCAGCGCAGTCGATGGGCATCGACGTAAGGCGCGTCAAGCGATTGAGCATCCTTGCGTCGGCCGCCATCTCGGGATTTGCCGGCGGCGTGTCCGCGCACAGTCTGGGCACCCTCTCGCCTGACGGCTTTTCCTTCGTGGCATCCGTCACGGTCCTGAGTTTCGTGGCGCTTGGCGGTGTGGCATCCCCATTGGGCGCCGTGCTGGGGGCGATCTTTCTGACGGTGATGCCGGAGCTGTTCAGTGTGCTTAGCGAGTACCGAACCATGGCGACCGGGCTGTCGATCGTTCTCGTCGTGCTCCTGCTGCCCGCCGGTGTCTTCCCATTTTCTCTGCTGAGGGTCCGCGGCCATGCTAAACGTTGATCGCCTCTCCATGCGTTTCATGGGCGTCGTCGCGCTCGAGAACGTGAGCTTTTCCGTCAGGTCCGGAGACATTCACGCCGTCATCGGCCCGAACGGCGCGGGCAAGACCACGCTGTTCAATGTGATTGCAGGCTTGTACCGCCCCACGTCCGGCACGATTCGCTTCAACGACGACGCCGACATCACCGCAAGCCCGATGCACCGCCGGGCACGGGTAGGCATCGCGCGCACGTTTCAGAATCTCCGGCTCTTCGGCACCATGACCGCGCTGGAAAACACGATGCTCGGCGCGTCCTGCAAGGCCAGCGATTCGATCCTCGGCGCCGCGCTGGGATTGCCGTCGTCGAATCGCAAGGAGCAACAGGAGATCGACCGTGCGTATGCCCTGCTGCGCCGCGTCGGACTCGCGCAACAGGCGCTCACCCCGGCGCGCCATCTTCCGTACGGTGCGCAGCGCCGTCTGGAAATCGCGCGGGCGCTGGCGAGCGATCCTCGCCTGCTGCTGCTCGACGAACCGGTCGCCGGTATGAACGATGACGAACGGGACACCTTGTCGGGACTGATCGAATCGATTCGCGACGAAGGGGTGACCGTCCTGATCGTCGAACACGACCTGCGATTCATCAACCGGCTCAGTGACCGAATTACCGTGCTCAACTTCGGACGCATCATCGCAGACGGCGCGGCGCACGATGTATGCCGGCACCCCGACGTCATCAGCGCCTATCTCGGTGCGGCGCACCAAAGGAGCGTCCATGCTTGACGTCAGGAATATTCATGTGCGCTATGGCGCCGTCGACGCCCTCAGAGGGGTCTCGCTGCAAGTACCGAAGGGCAAGACTGTCGCGGTCATCGGCGCCAACGGCGCCGGCAAGACCACCCTCATGCGTGCGATCTCCGGCCTGGTCCCGCTCGCAGGCGGCGAGATCGCATGCGAGGAGCAGACTATGTCGAAATGCCGCCCGTCGGTGATCGCCCGGCGCGGGATCTCCCTCGTGCCCGAAGGCCGGCAGATATTTTCACGTCTGAGTGTCGAGGAGAATCTGCGCCTCGGCGGCTTCTGGCTGGCGCGCGCCAGTTATCCGGAAGCGCTTGAGCGCGTCATGGCCATGTTCCCGAGATTGCGCGACCGGTTTCACCATCTGGGCGGATTGCTCTCCGGCGGCGAGCAGCAAATGCTGGCGATTGCGCGCGCCCTGCTGGCGCAACCCCGATTGCTGCTGCTCGACGAGCCGAGCATGGGGCTCGCGCCCGCCATCGTCGACGAAATTTTCGAGACGTTGCGCACGTTGCGGGAGAGCGGCGTCACGGTCCTGCTCGTGGAGCAGAGTGTGCAGCGAGCGCTGGACGCCGCCGACTACGCCTATCTGCTGGACCTCGGTCGCGTCGCCGCCGAAGGTCGGCCGATCGATCTGCTTCGCAATACCGACCTGACGCAACACTACCTGGGTCAGGAAGCCCCCGTGGATCAGGAGGTCGTCCATGCCTAAGCGAGCCGTCATCACCGGCGCTACCCGTGGTATCGGCGCCGCCATTGCGGACCGGCTTACGCGGGGCGGGTTCGAAATCGTCGGCATTGCCCGGGAGACGCCCCAGCACTTTGCCGGCACGTTCTTCCGATGCGATCTCGACGATCCTGTCGAGACGGAAGCGACGTTTGCCGAAGTCCGTGCAATGGAGGGCATCTCCGTACTCGTCAACAACGCCGGCGCGGTCGAAGCCCAACCCGTCGGCAGTATTACGGTGCCCGCGCTGGATCATCAGTGGCGCGTCAATGTCGAAGCCTCGATCATCGGGATTCAGGCGCTGCTTCCCGGCCTGATCGCCAATGGCAACGGGCGAGTGATCAATATCGCCAGCGGCGCGATGCTCGGGAAGCCCGGCCGCACGGGATACGCCGCGTCGAAGGCGGCGATCGTCGGCATGACCCGAACGTTGGCGATCGAGCTGGGCCAGCACGGCATCACGGTCAACTGCGTGGCGCCGGGACAGATATTGACGACGCTCTGGGCCGCCAACAATCAACCGGACAGCCCGAAAACGCGCGAAATGATCCGTTCGATCCCGATGGGGCGGCTCGGTTCGGTTGAAGACGTGGCCGCCGCCGTCGATTTCTTTGCCTCCGAAGCGGCGGCATACATCACCGGGCAGACCTTGTTCGTATGCGGTGGCCTGACCGTCGGAAAATACTCGCAGTAAAAAAAATCATGGCACGACTCGATCAGACACTCACCTCCTCTGCGGTCTTCCAACTTCTCGTGTACGCGCTGGGCGATGCGGAAGCCATCGACCTGATCTCGAACGTCGACGTCTCGGCGCCGCTGTTGGTGAGCGCCGCCAAAGGCCACGTGGATCGCAGCATCGTGGCCCAGGCGGTCGCCCTCATCCAGTTCCACGACTTCCTGCGGCGCGCGCCAACGGCGCGTAACTTCCTGGTCGAAGTCAAGCCGGCCTCCGTGCGGATCGCGCTCGAGCGCTGCGATCTCTACACGGTATCCGGCCAGGCATGCGGCGAGTACGGGGACGTCGCTCACATGATCCCCAGGATTCTCACGTCGCTCGGTTTCGTTGTGGACTGGGAAGGCTGGGGCGGCGATGCCGGGTTCCGCATATGTCGCTACCGGCATGCGGACTATCCCGACGACGTGCCGAAAATGATCGTTCACGACATTCAGCTCGATCGTCTGCCCAGCCACATTCGCGAACCGCTGGCAGGCGTCACGGTGCCGAGCGTCAATCCGCTTGCGCAGGCGGTTTCGGCGTCGGCGCAGTTAGGCGAACTCGAACACGGCAAGCCCCTCAACTTTCACGACGCCAGCGATCTGGTTCTCAAGATCGCCCGTTGCTTCGAGCGCCTTCACGGGATTCCGAGGCTCGACGCGTATCAGGCGATCGCCTCGCACTCGAAAGGGATTTCCTGGTTCGCCACCGAAGGGCATGCCCTGCGCAAGGTGATCGTGCGGCTGTCGCAATTCTGCGAGGTCTCCCAATGGCTTGGACAGGCGGGCATTCCTGCATTTCGCACCCATTGCGCGACGTCCGCCGAGCAGGTCACCGAAATCTCGCTGCTTGGCGATCCGCTTCAACGGCGTTTCGAGGGGGCAACAGGGAGCTTCGTCGAATACTCGGTCGACGGGCCGTGTCTGGCATTTTCCCGATGAGCCGTCGGGCCGACCTCGCCGACGCGCAACCGTGCACGGCGACGTGCAGGGTTCAGCAGCGCGGTGCTACGTCCGTGAGCACCGGCAGGCGGCCAAGCTCCGCTAACAGGAAGTCGGACAACAGCCGGACACGTCGGGTGAACTTCTTCGATTCCGGCCACACGAGACTGACAGGGACTTTCGGCGGTTCGAATCCGGTAAGCACACGCACCAACTCGCCGCAGGCCAGTGCATCGCTCACTTGATACGACAAGACCCGGACAAGGCCGCGTCCGGCTTTGGCGGCGTTGATCGCCGCGTCCGCCGAGTTGACGAGAAACCGGGACGACGGGCGCAAGGTGATGCGCTTGCCGTCGGGCTCGACGAGCCGCCACAAGTCGACTTCACCGTTGTTGATCTGCTGCACGATCTCGTGATCGACCAGATCCGCAGGCGTCGCCGGTGTGCCGGCAGCGGCCAGATACTCGCGGCTGGCGACGATCACCCGCCCGACGTGCCCCAGACGACGTGCAACGAGCGAGTCGTCTTCAATGGCGCCGATGCGCACCCCCAGATCGAAGCCGTCGTAACGCAAATCGATGATGCGATCCGCGAGCTCCAATTCCGCGCTCAGCAACGGATACGTCGCCAGAAACGACGAGAGCGCAGGCGCCACGTACTCCCGGCCGAACACCAGCGGCGCCGTCAGGCGTATCGTGCCGCGTGGCGCCATCACCTCGTCGGCGGTGGCCCCGACCATATCCTGATAGCGCGAGAGCAGGCTCTCCGCTTCGATGGCAAGTTGCCGCCCTTCGGCGGTCAGGACACAGCGGCGCGTCGTACGATCGACCAAAACCACGCCGAGCCGTTCTTCCAGCTCGCCGAGAATGCGACTGACGGCGGCCAACGACTTCCTTAGCCGGATGGCTGCCTGCGAGAGACTCCCCGCCTCCGCGATAGCAAGAAAGACTTCCAACTCGCCCAGTCGATCCAACATTTCCCGCCCCTTCTCCATCCGCCGCAAGCGCAAGCCCGTCACCACGGTTCGCGTGTGTGTTCCCCCCCGGGCACACACACGCACCGCAGACCTGTTCGAAGCTTACCAGCAGATCCGTGCGCTATCCTGCCATTCCACTATCCCGCTACCTCGCCGGGCGACGCTCGACCTTGCCCGGGCGAAGTGCCCTGCCTCCCCCCTCAATCGAACTGACGCGCCAGCGCATCCACCCCCGCCACCAATCTCGACTGATCCGAGCCCACCGCCACAAATGCGGCGCCGAGTTCGCAGTACATTCGGGCGTCGCTCTCCACCGGCGCGAGAATCCCCCAGGGGATTGCTCGCGCCGTCAACCTGTCGATCACCTTACGGATGAGCGCGACCGGTTCGGGCGCGCCGGGCTCTCCGAGATACCCCAGGTCGGCGGAAAGGTCCGAGGGCCCGATGAATACGGCATCGACCCCCTCCACCGCGCAGATATCATCGAGCGCCTCGATGGCCTTGCGCGTCTCGATCTGAACGATGACACAGACATCGTCCTGAATCCGGCTCAGATAATGCTTATCCCGGCCGAAGCGATTGGCGCGCGAAGACAGCGTCAACCCCCGCACGCCGTGCGGCGGATAGCGCGTGGCGCGAACGGCGCGCTCTGCGTCCGATGCCGATTCGACGAAGGGAATGAGAAACGACTTGACGCCGATGTCCATCAACCGCTTGATCTTCACGGGGTCGTTGGCGTCCGGGCGAACGATGCACGACACCGGATATGGCGCTGCGGCCTGCAACTGCGCGTAGATGTCGCGTAATTCGTTCGGCGCATGCTCCATGTCGAGCAGCAGCCAGTCGTAGCCGGCCCCCGCACATATTTCCGTGGTGACGGGGCTGCCCAGACTGCACCACAGTCCGATCTCCGTGCGCCATTTGGCTTCGAGCGCCGCGAGAAAATCGTTCGCGTGCGGCCCGCGATTGTCACTCGTTGGGGTATTCACGTTGTTTGGCTCCATAGATCGTCATCGCTCCGCTTGTTCAAGTCGACGCACATGCCAACCTCAGGCGTTGGCAGGCAATTTCAATGTTCTTCTCCGAGGTCGCAAACGACATGCGCAGATGGCCCGACAGTCCGAAGGCGCTCCCCGGTACGACGGCGAGTCCGAAGTGCTCCAGCAGGTACGCGGAGAAGGCGACATCGGTCGGCGCCGAAAGCTTGCCACGCCGGTGCAACTCGGCAATGACGTCTTCGACTTTCGCGAAGAGGTAAAAAGCGCCCTCGGCGGGCCTGAACTGCAAGCCGTCGATACCGGCCAGCGCCCCACACATCAATGCGTGGCGCTGACGGTAGCGGTCGGTCATCCTCGGGATCAACGTCGCAGCCTGATCGAGCGCCTCGGCGGCGGCGCGCTGCGCGATCGCATTGGGCGACCCGGTCGCCTGCGACTGCACGGTCTCCATCGCCAGCGCGAGCGCGCGGGAGCTGGCCGAGTAGCCGATGCGCCACCCGGTCATGGCAAACGCCTTCGAAACCCCGTTGACGATTACGGTGCGATCCGCCAGATCCGGGCAGACATTCAGAATGTTGACGAACGGACGCGACCCGACAAGGATGTGCTCGTAGATATCGTCGCTGACGATCCAGACCTTCGGGTAACGCCGCAGCACGTCGCCGATCGCAGCGAGTTCCTTATCGGAATACACCGCGCCGCTGGGGTTGCTCGGGCTGTTCAGAAAGAGCAGTCGCGTCGCCGGGGTCAGGCTCGCTTCGAGCCGATCCGCACGGAGCCGGAAGCCGTCCTCGATCGGGCACTCGATGCTGCGGGGCACGCCACCGAAGAGTGTGACGACATCCCAGTAGCTGACCCAGTACGGCGCGGGCACGATCACCTCGTCGCCGGGATCGATCAACGCGCCGACGAGATTGAAGATCGACTGCTTCGCACCGTTCGATACGACGATCTGATCGATGCCGTACCGCAGATCGTTGTCGTTTGCGAGTTTGCGCGCAATGGCGGCGCGAAGGACAGCGGTTCCCGCAGTCGGCGTATATCGTGTTTCACCGGACTTCATGGCATCGAGCGCAGCGGCACAGACCTCCTGCGGGGTGTCGAAGTCCGGCTCACCGACCCCCATGTTGACGATATCCCTGCCGAGCTTCCTGAGCTCCGCCGCCTGAGACGCCAGCGCCAATGTAGGTGACGGCCTGATGCCGCCGATCCGTTGCGCAAACATTTTTCCTCCGTTTCGATTGGCGCACGCGTCGCCTTGATTGCCCATCCTGCCTCTGTTGCCCGCACCGACCTCGTCGATGCCATGACTAAGACTGCGAACCTCCCTCGACGTATTCGCGGCAAGTGCGTTCGTATCCCAGCAAAAAGTACACGGCGCACAGGAACGCCAGCCACGCCGGGCCGATGTACAGAGCGATGCGCGCCTGCTCGTTGAGCGTCATGACGCACAGAATCAGCAGCAAAAATGCGCCGGCCAGGTAGGAGGTCAAGGGAAAGAGGCCCAGACGCATCGACCGGGACTCGTCGCTCGCCCGGCGCGTACGGGCCCGGAAGTTCCAGTGCGCCAGGAGAATGACGGCCCACGTCCAGACGACGGCGAACGTGGCAATGGCCGTCAGCCAGACAAACACCGATTTCGGCGCCAGATAGTTCAACAGCACACCGATGAGCAGCAGCAACAGCGAGGCCGCCACCGCGACATTCGGCACACCGTTGCCGCCGACTTTCGAGAAGATGCGCAGCGCCTGACCCTGTTGCGCAAGGTTGAAGAGCATGCGCCCCGTACTGAAGATGCCGCTATTGCACGACGAGAGCGCCGCCGTGAGCACAACGAAGTTGATGAGTCCCGCCGCTGCCGGAATCCCGAGACGCTCGAATGTGATGACGAACGGACTGCCCTCGACGCCGATCTGATTCCACGGATAGATGCTCATCAGCACGAGCAACGCCCCGACATAGAAGACGAGCACGCGCCAGAACACGGCGTCCACGGCTCTCGTCAGCGACTTCCTGGGGTTCTTCGCCTCACCTGCGGTCAGCCCGAGCATTTCCACGCCCCCGTAGGCAAACGCGACCATCGGCAACGCGAGCACGACGCCGCTCACGCCATTGGGCATGAAGCCGCCATGCTTCCACAACGCCGAGATGCCCGTCGGTACACCGCCGTTGCCGAAGCCGAAGACGATCATCCCCGATCCGGCGACGATCATCAGAATGATCGTGACGACCTTGATGAGCGAAAACCAGAACTCGAACTCGCCATACGCCCTGACGGCAATGAAGTTGATCGCACCGATACTGCACAACGAAATCAACGCCCATATCCAGGTAGGCACGCCCGGAAACCACAGGTGCATGTACACGCCCACGGCCGTCACCTCCGCCATGCAGGTGACGATCCACTGAAACCAGTAGGTCCAGCCGGTCAGGTACCCGGCGAGCGGGCCGACGTGAATGTGGGCGTAACGGCTGAACGACCCCGCCACCGGGTTATCGACGGCCATCTCGCCTAACGCCCGCATGATGATGAAGATGGCCAGACCTCCGATCAGATAGGCCAGCAAAATCGCCGGCCCGGCCAGTTTGATGGTGCTCGCCGAGCCGAGAAACAGCCCCACGCCAATCGTGGCGCCCAGCGCCATCATGCTCAGATGCCGTTCCTCCAGACCTCTGTGCAATTCTCGGTTTTTATTGCTCATTGCCTGTCTCCGATATTTTTTCGCGCCTATGGAATTGGCACGTTATGTGGATGGCAAGGGTCGCCGTTCGCTCCCCTCAGCCAATGGATGCAACCTCCTGATTCCTGTGCACGGATAGGGAATAGGGAATAGGGATTTCGATGGCGCTCGCGCGTCAGTCGGCGCAGGCGCGCGGGCGCGCGGCACACGCCTGCACCGCCTTGGCGAGTTGCGCGAGGCCGTCGTTGAGCGCGGCGATATCCATCGCGCCGAATCCGAGTCGAAAGACACGTCGCTCGTCGCCGAACCAGTCACCGCTGGCGACCCGCACGTTCAGGCGTTGCAAGGACGCGTAGAAATCCTGCGTCGCCGCGTCGTCGAATGCGTCGCGCCGCAACCGGATGCAGCACAACGCCCCCGCATCCGGGCGCACCCACTCGACGTACTCGCTGTGCTGTTCGACCCAGCGCGAGACATGCGTCAGTGCGCCCGACAGAAAACGTCTGCGCTCCATGACGATGTCGGCCCGACGTTTGAGAAGTTGCAGGGCGAACGCTTCGTCGACCGTGGAACAACTCGTGACGGTGTTGAATTTCGCCAGCAGAAGGTGACGTTTGAGTTCCGGGTCCCGGGTAATCACCCATCCCAGCCGCAGGCCCGGCGCGCCGTGGCACTTGGATAGCGAGCCGACCGACACGACCTTCGACGACATACCGACGCTGCTGCGCAGATCGGTCGCCGCATCGAGCCCCGCCTCGAGGTAGGTCTCATCGAGCAGAAGGTAGGCGTCCGGGCAAACCGATGCCATCAGCGAATGCAACTCCCGGAGGCATTCCGTACCCAGCACCACACCGGAGGGGTTCTGCGGAGACGTGAGGCAGACGAGCTTGGTCTGACGCGTCAACGCGCTATGGAACTGCGCCGTGTGCGGCCGATACCCCTGATCGAATGTCAACCTGACGATCCTGCTCGACGCGCCCACGGCATCCAGACAGTTCTTGAACAGCGGGAACACCGGCACCGTCAGCACGACTTCCTGCTGCTGACGGCAAAGAACGAAGGCCATCAGGAACAACGCGTGCATGCCGCCCACTGTGAGCACCACGTCGTCGGCCAGCACGCCGTGCGCTTGCGCCACGATTTCCCGTATCGACGCGTTGCCCTGCAACGAGCCGTAGCCGAGTCGCAAATCCTCCAGGCCCGGTGGCATCGCGCCACCGAACAGGTCTGCGAAGCTGGCTTCGGGGCCAACGCTGGCCGCAAGGTCGTGTTGGGGACCGTCGCCCATGAGCGAAATCATGTCCGTATGAGGAAATGAGTGCATTGCTTTACCTGGGTTGTGAAGGTGTACGGACGTTTTCAGCCCGTGAAGTGGTCCTTCGCCGTTCGGAGTTTTTCGAAGGCGGCTGCCGGCGCCATGTCCGGGAACAGCTCAGCCACTCTCAGGAAGGGATTGGTCGCCTTCTCGATCCCGATCTGCGTCGGTACCGTGGGCACACCACGGCGGCGCAACTCGGCGACCTCTGCGAAACGGCGCTCGATATGGGGGGCGCCGGCCCAGCGCGACGCGAACCGGGCGTTTGCCTGCGTGTACTCGTGCGCGCAGTAGACGTCGGTTCGATCGGGAAGCGCCATGAGTCGGCAGAGGCTTTCCCACATCTGGGGAAATGTCCCTTCGAATACGCGTCCGCAACCGAGCGCGAAAAGGGTGTCGCCAACGAAGACGACGTCTTCCGAGGGGAGGTAATAGCTGACATGCTCCAGCGTGTGCCCGCCGGTGTTCAGCACCTGAATCCGGGTCGCCCCGAGCATGATCTCGTCTGCGTCGTCCACCGGAACGTCCAGCGGCGAGTGCCGGGCAATCTCCCGAGGGCCGAAGATCCGGGCGCCGGTCGCGTCCCTGAGCAACGCATTACCGCCGGCGTGATCCGCATGCCAATGGGTCGTCAACACACAAGAGAGCGTCCAGCCCAGCGCCGTCAACTGCGCCAGAATGACGTGGGGATCGGGCGCATCGATCGCGGCGACGGCCCCACTTTGCTCGTCCCGGACAAGAAATCCGTAATTGTCCTGGAGACAGGGAAACTGCACGATTTTGACGGACATTTCATGGCTCGCATCACGCGAGATGAGGGACGGCGTTGCCCGCCGTGCCACATCTCTCGCGGAAGTCAACACGACGACTCGTGCTCCAGAATTTCGTTGAACTCGAGGACATTCATGTCCGGGTCGCGCACGAAGCAGACCTTGCGGCGGCCTTCGCCATAGACCACCGGCCCCTCGGTGATGCGAATCCCTTCTTTGTGGAACCAGTCGACCAGCGCATCGAGGTTCTTGACGATGTAAGCCGCATGGGTGTACCCCGGCCACTTCTCGGGAACATCCATCAACACGTTCCCGCCCTCACGTGTTTTGCCGTTGTAGATGAGATGGATGCGCACACCGTCCGCATTCACCAATCCGCGAGCTTTCGCGTTCGGCGACTCCTCGGTCGGGTCGACCTTGAAGCCGAGCTTTTCGTAGAACGACTGGGCACGTTCGATGTCGGTGACACGAACGCCTACATGATCGAAACTGGAAATTGCAAACATGCTTCCTCCGCTGACTTACTTGTTACGCCCGGGAATAATTCCCGCATATTCCGTGGAGTGGTCTCCATCGAAGCCATCCATACCCTTGCGGGTCAGCAATTCACGCGTAGGCGGATCCAGATACCAAATCGCTTTATTCGATTCACCGGAATACCAGCGGATATTGAATGCGCAAAGGTGTTTAAAGAAAAAGATCTCGGAAAACGCGGGAATGTTGTCGACGATCCACCAGGCGAGCGGGCGGTAATCCGCGGTCTTGCGGTAGTGCTCGAGGTAGCCGGGAATGACCACCGTGGCGGTGCCGCCGATGTTTCCCGCCTTGTCGCGCTTATCCCAGATATGCTGGGCGGCGTTGTCGTCATTGCTGGTGCACCAGCACGCCTTATCGCCTTCGATATAGCGTTTGCTGCAAAAGTCGTTCAGCCGCGACGAGCGGTAGGCGCTGCGGATGTTGATGTGACCGAACGCGCTTCGCAGCGGCTCGAGAACGTTGACCGCCAACTGCGTGGCGACTTCCGCCACCAATGCCGGATCGTCGGGAATATTGGGGACTGCGTAAAAGTTGCCCACTTCCGAATACAGCATCTCCCGCATGAAGAAATGCTCCGACAATTGGATTCTTCCGAATTCCGTAAGATCGGCGACGTTCTTGATTGGGTTCATCGACTTCTCTCCATCCGATTTATTGTCTTGACGCTGCGAATAATAGATCGACAATATCTCCCGCAGACTCTCTCATTTCGGGAGACACTCTTCACTATTTAAATAGAGTTGAATACGGGTTTCGTTTGGCAGGCAGCCGTTGTGGGGCGACAGCGCCGTATGCGGCAGTCGCCTCGGCCCTCGGCCCTCGCCTCTCGTCGATGGGCGGGAGCGGTAGCGCGGGAGAGAGGGCAGTCGAGGGGGGCCGGCGGGAGAGGTAAGTTTTTGTATTGCGCGCGGCAGAAAGCGCGCGAAGCATGACTATCGACGCCGCTCTTGGCGCGAGCGGCCAATGGGGCGCGTTGCACGCCCCGCGTCGAACTCGAGAGAGCGCCTTCGCAGAAGGCGCCCCCACCGATCGCTTATGCCGCGACGACATCCGCAAACATCGCTTCCATCTCCTTGCGAATCGTGTACGCACGAAGGCTCGTGTCCACCTCCACATCGTCCCAGGTAAGCGACTGGTCCTTCGCCACCGGGCGGCGCAACTTCAGGCTATGGGCCAGTCCGAGCGGAAGCGAACCGAGCGCCATCGATGTTTTCGCCGGGAACAACTTCCCGTAGACGGTGAAACCGCCCTCGCCGTCCAGCATTTCACCGGGTTGCAAAGCCCGCTTCGCCGTCGCCACCACATCGGCGTTGAAGCAGGTCGCCACCCCCGTCGGCTCCTGAAACAGCCCGACGGATGCTACGGAAATGCCGAGTTCGAGTCCGATCAGGTGCCACTTTTTGTACTGCACCATGCATCGCCCTTCCGGGTCCGTCACCACCTGATACTCCTTGAAGCATCGCCTGATGTACTCGGTCGGCGCTTCCACGCAGACCCATACGCCCTTGCGGATGTCGTATCCCACCGACGTGCCGTCTTCACGAAGCGAGGACACGACTTCCACCACGCCCGTCTCATCGAGGACACCGCCGTCCTTGCGGGGGCGCATGACGGTCGCGATCTCGTTGATCGACGCAGGCGGAAACGTGAGGCCGCCGGTCGGCGCGCGAAGCCCCGTCGCATTGGCGATCGCCGTGCTCTCGATGGCCGGCTTCGAGCCGTCCAGGAACGCATTGAACATCTTGGGGTTCATCCCCCCGATCCGGGCTTGCTCGGCGCTTACCCCCCAATGATCCCAGACCGTATCCGGTGTCGACTCGCGATAGTGCGGCAGCCACTTGTGGCCGCGCCCGGCGGCAACGATGGGAAAGCCGCAGGTACGGGCCCAGTCGACAAGTTCTACCGCCAAACCGGGCTGATCGCCATAAGCGAGCGAGTAGACCACGCCATGAGACGCCGCCTTTCTCGCCAGCAACGGTCCACAAAAGGCATCCGCTTCGACCGTCACGTTGATCACATGCTTGCCCTGACGGAACGCTTCCAGGCAATGGTCGACGGCGGCGATCGGATTGCCGGTGCACTCGATCACGATGTCGACTTGCGGGCTGCTCACCAGCGTTTGCCAATCTTCCGTGACGAACGTCGTCTGGTCTTTCGCCGCTTGCTCAAGTGACGTGGCGGCGTAACGCTCGGGCTCCCAGCCCACGCGCGCGAGATTGCGAAGCGCATTGTCGCGAGAGAGGTCGGCGATCCCCACCAGATGCACGCCAGGGGTGCGCGGCACCTGCGCCAGATACATCGAGCCGAATTTGCCGGCGCCGATAAGCGCCACCCGCAACGGATTTCCTTGCGACGCAATGCGCTGCAAGCCAGAAAAGTAGTTCATTCAGAAGTCACCATGGTTGTTGCTGAAGGGTTTTGCGTCCAGGCCGTTCCGCTCACTCCCGGGCCACGAGGAAGTCGAGATCGCACCCCTGCGGGGCCTGAAGTACGGTTCGCTGATAAAGCGCCTTGTATCCGCGTTTGACCTCGGCAAGTTTGGGAACGCGCGCGAGCCGTCGTTCGATCTCGGCCGGGTCCACCAGCAGATCGATGGTCTTGTTATCGATCGACATCCGGATGCGATCCCCGGTCTGCACCGCAGCCAACGGGCCGCCCGCCGCCGCTTCCGGCGAGACATGCAGCACGATCGTGCCGTATGCCGTACCGCTCATCCGGGCGTCGGAGATGCGCACCATATCCTTCACGCCTGCCCGGGCGAGTTTCGCCGGGATCGGCAGGTAGCCTGCCTCCGGCATGCCGGCAGCCAGCGGGCCGGCGTTCTTCAGCACGAGAATGTCGTCTGCCGTCACGTCGAGATCCGGGTCGTCGATCCGGCGGCTGAGATCCTCCAGTCCGTCGAACACGATCGCCCGGCCTTCCTTTTCGAACAGCGCCGGCGTGGCCGCCGCCCGCTTGAAGATTGCACCTTGCGGCGCCAGCGAACCCGACAGACTGATGAGCCCGCCCACCGGCGAGACCGGCTCGGCCACGGATCGAATGACGTTGCGGTCGACCCAGCCCGACGGGCCGTCCAGACGTTCACGCAACGTCGTTCCGTCGACCGTCAGGCAATCCAGATTGAGCAGCGCACGCAATTCGCGCAACACGGCGCCAACGCCGCCGGCGGCGTGGAAATCCTCCATGTAGCCCTGTCCGACCGGCTTGAGATCCACCAGTACCGGCGTTTCATCGGAGATCTCGTTCAGCCGCTTCGGGTCGATATGAATGCCCAGGCGCCCCGCCACCGCTGTGAGGTGGATGATCGCGTTTGTCGATCCGCCGAGCGACATGAGGACCCGAAACGCGTTTTCGACCGACGCTTCGGTAATGATCTCGGAAGGACGAATCGGGTGGAACGCCATGCGCACGGCCGCCCGGCCGGAAGCCTCCGCAGCCACGAGCCGTTGCGCGTCCACGGCGGGAATCGCCGCCGTTCCCGGAAGCGACATGCCCAGCGTCTCGGCGATGCACGCCATCGTGCTTGCCGTGCCCATCACCGCGCAGGTGCCCGCCGTCGTCGCGAGCCGGGTCTCGACGATATCGATCTCCTGCTTTTCGATTTCGCCGGCGCGATACTTCCCCCAGAAGCGACGGCAATCCGTGCACGCCCCGAGGCGCTCGCCCTTGTGCCGTCCCGTCGACATCGGCCCCGTCACCAGTTGGATGGCCGGAAGATTGGCCGACGCAGCCCCCATCAGTTGAGCGGGCACCGTCTTGTCGCAACCGCCGATCAGCACGACGGCGTCCATCGGCTGAGCGCGGATCATCTCCTCGATGTCCATCGACATCAGGTTTCGATAGACCATGCTCGTCGGGTTGAGGAACACCTCGCCTAGCGACACCGTCGGAAATGCCCGCGGCAACCCGCCAGCCGCGAGAACGCCACGCGAGACGGCTTCGACCAGTTGCGGCATGTAGCGGTGACAGTTGTTGAAATCGCTCGGCGACTGCGCAATGCCGATGACCGGCCTGGACAGCAGTTCGCCGGAAACGCCCATCGAATGCGCCATCGACCGGCGCAGATAGCGCGCGAAGTCCTTGTCGCCGTAGTTCGTCAACCCGTTATCCAACCCGAGGGGTTCGCTCATGGCATTGATCTCCTTCATTGCTTCGACGCCTTGTACTCGACGCCCAATAGTTCCTCGAAGAGCAGCATCATTGCGCCCTTGTCCTTTTTGCCGTGACCACGCAGCAAGCTCATCTGATACGTCGTCGTCGCGGCCGCCAGCACCGGCATGGGAACGCAGTGCCTCGCGCCCAGCTCCGCCGCGCTCACCAGATCCTTGTACGCGTTCTCCATCGGGTAGCCATCGGCGAAGTGACGCGCCAGCACCCTAGGCAGGAAGAATTCCGACGCATAGCTTCGACCGGTCCCGCTGTTCACGACGGTGGACACTTTCCCGGCGTCCAGTCCCATCTTGACGGCCATCGGGATAATCTCCGCGACGGCGGCACAGTTGATGTCGAACAGCAACTGATTGATCAGCTTGGTCAGTTGGCCGCTTCCCGAATCCCCCATGAAGAGGATCTCCTTGCCCATGCGCGCGAGCCAGGGCCGGACCCTTTCATAGACCGCTGGCTTGCCGCCGCACATCACGGTCAGCGTGCCGTCTTCCGCGCGCGATTGCATGCCCGAGACCGGCGCGTCGAGGAACTCGATCCCGAGCGCTGCCAACCGGTCGGCAATGCTCAAAGTGGCCGCGTGGGTGATCGTGCTGGTGTCGACCACTACGGCCCCCGGGCGCAGTACGCCGGCCAGGCCGTCCGGGCCGAAGAGCACGCTCTGCACGGCGGCGTCGTTCGGCAGACTCAGGAACACGAGATCGGCGTGCTTCAGGTCGCGCACCGCGTCGACCGTGCTGGCCCCTTTCGCGCGGAACTCGGCGTACGAGTCCTGAATCTGCGACATGACGGTCAGACGCGCACCGCTCGAGAGCAGGTTCAGCGCCATCGGACGCCCCATCTGTCCAAGTCCGACGAAGGCGATCTCTACGGGGTTACGAAGTTCGTTCATTTGCAAATTGATTCCCATGGCTCTCACGATGGTGCGTTCGCAGGGCAAGCGCGCCCGTGCGCCGCGCCGCATTCGCATCTCGCTCATTTCTATACCTACGTCGCGCGTGTGTCGCGACACCGCTAGGCACTGTGTCCTGCCAGCGCCGCCTGGAGCTTTTCCCGGTCCAACGCGCCTTCCCATCTCGCGACCACGATGGTTGCGATGCCATTGCCGATCACGTTGATGAGAGCGCCGCCTTCGGAGATGAATCGGTACACGCCCAGCACCAGCACCAGACCGGCCACCGGAATGGCGGGGACGGCGCCTAGCGTCGCGGCCAGCACGATGAAAGCGCCCCCGCTCACGCTCGCCGCGCCCTTCGACGTCAGCAGCAGAATCAGCAGCAACGTGATCTGGTGCCACAACGTCAGCTCGGTATCCGTGGCCTGCGCAATGAAGATGGCCAGTACGGTCATGTTGATGCAGCTACCGTCGAGATTGAACGTGTAGCCCGCGGGCACGACCAGTCCGACCACCGATTTCTTGCAGCCGAGCCGTTCGAGCTTCTGCATCAGTCGGGGCAATGCCGACTCCGATGAGGACGTGCCGAGCACGACCAGCAACTCCTCCTTGATGTAGCGCAGGAAGCGCAAGAGGCTGAAACCGGCGAGACGGCAAACGATCGCGAGAATCACGAAGACGAAAACGAATGCACACAGGTAATACGTCAGCAGCAACTGCCCATAGGACGCGAGTGTCGCGACACCGTACTTGCCGATGGTGTAGGCCATCGCACCGAACGCGCCGAGCGGCGAGACGTACATCACGATCCGGACCATGTTGAAGAACGTGTTCGCACCGACCTCGATCACCTTGAGCAACGGCTCGCCCGTATCGCCCAGCAGTTGAAGCGCAAACGCGAACAGGATCGACACGAACAGCACCTGGAGAATGTCACCCTCGGCAAACGCGCCGAAGACCGTTGCCGGAATGATGTGCGCCAGATAGCCCACGATCGTCTGGTCATGCGCCACTTTGGTGTATCCGGCAATCGCGCTGACGTCCAGCGTGGCCGGATTGACGTGCATGCCGACACCGGGTTTGAGCAGATTTGCCGCCAGAAGCCCGATGACAAGCGCAATGGTCGTCATCACTTCGAAGTAGATCAGGGCCTTGACGCCCACTCGCCCGACCGCGCGCAGATCCTTCATTCCCGCAATGCCGTGAACGACGGTGCAAAAGATCAGCGGCGCGACCGTCAACTTGATCAGCTTGAGGAAGTTATCGCCCAGCGGCTTCATCTGCTCGGCCGCCCCCGGCCAGAAATGGCCCATCAGAATGCCGATGACTACTGCGATCAGCACCTGCACATACAAGTGCTGATACCAACGTTTGGATCGACGGGCGTGCGTAACCACCGCGCCCGATTCGAGCGTCGTCTCCATAAACTGTCTCCTGTCGTTATTTGAATACTTGGCGAGTCGGCATCCCGACTGCCGCTGCCCGCCTGCGCCAGCCGTTCCCCGCAGCCTGACGCAGGCGGGCAGGCGCCGCTCCCGGCGAACAGCACCTACGGCCGGGAGTGTCGACTTCCGTCGTGGTCAGTCGTCCACGAGCTCGGAAATTTCGATCAGATTGAAATCGGGATCGCGCAGATAGATCGAACGAATTTTCTGCGTCGCCCCTGTGCGCATCACCGGACCTTCGACGATGGGCTCGTTGCATGCCTTCACGTGTTCGATGACGGCGTCCAGCGGCACCGATGCAATGAAACACAGATCCAGGGCGCCCGGCACCGGAAGGTGGGCCTTCGGCTCGAACTCCGCGCCCCGAACGTGCAAGTTGATTTTCTGATGACCGAATCGGAAAGCGATACGGCCCGCACCGAAGGTTTCGAGCTGCATCTGCATGACTTCGGTGTAGAAGCGAACGGTCCTGGCCTGATCGGTGCAGGTCAGCACCAGATGATCGAGATGATCGATAAGGGACATGGGAATACACTCCGAATGCGTCGAACACCCTAACCCGAAGCCCCTCCTAGTCCTCGGATCGTGTTCGTGTCGTCATCATCGCAAAGCGACGGACATCAGGGAATGTCGAACTTTGAACGGCGTGTTTCCAAAATGGAAAGCCTTCGGAACCCCGCCTGGCGGCAGGGCCCGGCGCTAGCGACACGTGCCCCACTCGGCCCATGCGCCATCATACAACGCACCTCTCGAGAGCCCGGCGACTTCCATCGCCAGACACAGTACGGCCGCCGTCACGCCACTCCCGCAAGTGGCGACGACAGGGGTCGAGGCGTCGACGCCCACACTTTGGAACGTCGCGCGCAATACGTCCGGGGCCAGCATCGTCTTGTCTTCGCGAAGGAGATCCGTGTACGGCAAGCTTCGGCTCGCCGGCACATGGCCGGAACGCACGCCCTGTCGCGGCTCCGGCACACGACCGTCGAAGCGGGCCGCGGGCCTGGCATCGAGCACCTGTTGTGCGCCGGTGCGCAAGTTCTCGTCCATGTCGCCCAGCCCCCTGAGAAGCGCCGCGCGAAAGGCCACGGCAAAAGTCGTCGGCGACCAGTGAGCCCCGCCCCGCTGCTCCACGGGGTGGCCTGCCGAGCGCCACTTGGGCAGCCCCCCGTCCAGCACCGACACACGGTCATGCCCGAACAGGCGGAAAAGCCACCAGACGCGCGCGGCGGAGAAAAGCCCCTTGGCGTCGTAAATGACCAGGTGTTGACGATTCTCGATCCCCAAAGCGCCCGCCAGCGAAGCAAATCGTCCGGCGGAGGGCACCATGTGAGGCAGATCGGTGTCCGGATCCGAAAAGACGTCGATATCGAAGAAGCGAGCCCCCGGAATGTGCCCGTCGAGATACGACATGAATCCGGACTTGCCTTCGCCCGGGAGAAACAGCGTGCCATCGAGCACCACGATATCTTCCCTGCCAAGGTTCTCGGCAAGCCATTGCACATCGACCAGGGGCGGCGCCCCGGCCAGGTCTTTCATCGTCATTGGAATTGCATCCGTATCGGTATTCAACATGGGTTCGTGCTCGCGCATCTTTGCTTGTGTGTCCGTGTCACGCCTGCATGGACACCCCCATCAACTGGGAGACTTCCGCCAACGCCGCGGGGTCGCGCGCTCCCGCGCCCACCGGCAACGCTGTCGACGCACAGCGCACCACGGCCACCCGTCGGTCGACGGTCATCTCGCTCACCGCAAGCGGCTTGCCGCTCTCCGGATCGAACGTGCAAATCAGGTCCGGAAACGTGGCGATGCGAAAACCGCCGTACGCGGCCGTCATCCATTCGTTGCAGGCGTTGAGCTCAAGCGTGTTGCCGCCGTCCCAGATCGCCACACGGCCAATGTCGTAACCGTTGCGATACGTCACGTCGCAGCGCGCGACACGTCCGAGCGCGACGACTTCTCCACCGAGACACTCGGCGACCGCCTCGATCTGCGGCATGCCCCGGGGCGCGTCGAGCCAGGTGCTGCCAATCGCCATCGCCCGCGAGACGGCCCCCGGTGCACCGCCTTTTTTCACGAACGCCGCCGAGTACGGGCCGCGTGTCGCATGCAACGTGCCCCGGTTCTCGATGGATGCGGCGCGCATCACCGCGGCTGTCATGGGAAGGGGTCCGGTGGTGAGAACGGTGATGCGCGAATCTCTCGCGCCGCCGCACCCCGCCTGACAGATCGAGACGGGATCGTCGCCCGGCGCACTCATGCTCCCGAGCATCAATGTCGGGTGTCCCCGGCCATTGGTGGCCGCATCGATCAACGGCAGTCCGAGGACTGCCGCCTGCACCCACGCAAGTACACCCGGCACATGCGCCGGCATGACCCCCGCAGGGTGCTTGAAACCGGTGTGCCGCAACAACATGCGGGCCGATTCGACGGCATCTTCCGGTCCTGCGTGGCCCGCGCCGAAGCCGGGCGCGCTCACGCCCGTTGCGACGATGATCTGCGCGTCGTCCTTCAACTCATCGAGCTGTTTCAGTATCAGCGGCCCGGTAATCAACGCCATTTGTGCAAGCGCACGGTTGCGCTCGGCCTTCCTCTCGCCACTTCCGCCCGCCGACAGGATCAGCCCGCCCATCAAGGCCGCCCCCATGTTATCGCTGTTGATGAGCAGGCTCATGCGACGGCCTCCTCATGCGTCAGGGGCACAAACCCGGCTTGCGAGCGAATGCGCGTGATCCAGTCGGTCACGTTCGGAAAAGGCGTCAGGTCGTATCCGCCTTCCGGCGCCATCGACACATAAACGAACAACGCAATATCGGCGATGCTGTAGCGCTCCGCCACCATGAACCGGCGAGTGGCCAGATGCGTGTTCAGGATCGAAAGCACTCGCTTGCCCGCGAGATGCCAGGCCGAGATCTCGTCGATCTTTTCGTGGGCGCGACGGGCGATGCTGATCCAGTAACGGGCCGACGCGAACGGCTTGAGCACTTCGGACTGTTCGAAGAACAACCATTGCATGACCTGCGCATGCGCGAATCCGTCGGGCAACATGTCGGTGCCCTGTGCGAGCAGGCACAAGATCGCGTTCGACTCGAACAGGTGTTCGCCCGAAGGTGTTTCGAGCACGGGGACCTTGCCCAACGCATGCATCCGCAGAAACGATGGCTGGCGGGTTTTCCCCTCGGGCAGCACGTAGGTGATGCGCTCGAAAGGGATGCCCAGCCGCGAGAGTAGCAACCGTACCTTCCACGCGTTGCCGGAGAGTTTGCTGTCGTGAAGGCGATACATCATCGGACTCCGAGCTTGAACCTGGCGCGGTTCCCGAGCGCTTGCTCGTACCCCGCTTCGGCGTGCCGCACGATCCCGATGCCAGTGTCGCCATCGAGCACGGCACGAAGCCGATCCGCCGAGTCGGGGTCGCCATCGGCGATGGTCGTTTGCCCGGCGGATTGATTGGCATAACCGCCGTTCGAGTGCACGGCGACGAGATCGGCCCCGTTCGAGCACGCCAGCATCGCGTTGAGGATCGGCCAATCCGAAATGGCGTCGGAGCCATCGGCCATCTTTTCCGTCTCCCGGAAGGGATTCGCCACCGAACCGGCGTCGAGATGGTCGCGGGTAAACGCCACCGGGCCGCGAAGTCGTCCGTCGGCGACCGCCGCATTGACCTTGAGCGCGAGTGCGCTGCGCTCCCCGTGCCCAAGCCAGCCGATACGCGCGGGCAACCCGGAGAACTGCACGTATTTGCGGGCCAGCGGGATCCAATGATTGATCGGGTGTTCCGACGCGAACGTCTGCGCCACCAGTTCGTCGATCACGTCGATATCGGCCGGATCGCCGGACATGGCCAGCCAGCGAAACGGCCCCACGCCGTCGCAAAAAAGCGGACGAATGAACATCGTCAGGAAGCTCTCGAGCGACAACATGCGCGTCTCTCCCAGATCGGCGCATCGCAGCCTGAGTCCGTTACCGTATTCGAAGACGACGGCCCCCGCGTCCTTGAATGCCAGCATGGCTCGCGCATGGATCAGCATGCTCTCGTTGGCCAACTGCCTGCGGCGCTCGGGGTCCGATTTCGCCAATGCCTCCGCTTCAAGCGGTGTCATACCCGCCGGGATGTAGCCGCGGTTGGGTTCCGTGTTGACTTGATCCGTCACGATGTCGGGAACGACGCCGGCGCTGACCAGCCGGGGATGCACCTCGGCCGCATTGCCGACCAACCCGATCGACAACGCCGTGCCTGCCGCCTTGGCCCGACCGACCCAGCCCAACGCTTCATACAGGTCGTCGGTGATCCTGTCGCAGTAGCCGTTGGCGATGCGGCGTTCGATCTTTTCCCGCGACGGCTCCACGACCATGATCACCGCCCCGGCCATCTTGCCGGCGAGCGTCTGTGCGCCGCCCATCCCCCCGCAGCCGGCGCTCAGAATGAAGCGCCCGGCAAGCGAGCCACCGAAAAACCGCGCGCCGGCGCCGACAAAGGACTGATAAGTGCCCTGCAACACCCCTTGACTGCCGATGTACTGCCAGGCAGCGGCGGTCATCCCGGGGCGGCATGTCAGCCCCTGCTGTGTCAACTCGAAGAACTGGTCGGGACTGCCCCACCGTCCCAGCACGTTCCCGTTGGCCATGATGACGCGGGGCGCGCGCGCGTGGGATCTGAAACGTGCGACGGGCCGGCCGGACTGGCAAACCAGCGTCTCATCGTCTCCCAGCGACTTGAGCGCGGAGACAATCCGATCGAAATCGTCCCACGAACGCGCCGCGCGCGCCCCCGTGTAGACGATCAGGTGCTCCGGGTCCTCCCCGTTCTCGAGGTTGTTTTCGAGCATCCGGAGAATGGATTCCTGCCGCCAGCCTTGGCAGCGCAGCACGTCGCCGCGCTGCGCACGAATGTTGCGCGCCATCACTTGCTCCACTGCGAGAACAGGTCCTCGACGGCCAGCCGCACCGGGCCGCTACGCAAGCTCTCGGACAACCGCTCGATATCGCGCGTGGTGCTCTTGTCCTCACCCAGCGACGGCACCACCTCTCGAATGGCCTCGTGCAGACGCCGGGGCGCCTCAGCGATCCTCGCCGGGCTTCGCAACTCGATCGCCTGCGCCGCCACCAGCATCTCGCAGGCGATCAACTGCCGCAGATAGTCCAGTTGTTCGGAGGCACGCCGCACGGCGACCGGCGTCATGGGCACCTGATCCTCGACGGCGATGAGGCCGACATCGTCGATCGATACCGGATTCGCGAGATAGCGCAACTCTCGCGAGAGCGTCTGGGCAACGAGCTTGATCAACCCATAGCCGGTGTGCGTCGGGTCGGAGACCGGCGCCAGCCCGACCGTCAAGCCGGTAATCGCGGCGTCGAGACTTCTGGCAACGCGCGCGGCGATCATCGTTCCCATTTGCGTAATGGCGATACGCAGCGCATCGAACGCAATCGCCATCGATGGCGTGTGGAAGTTGCCGGTCGGAATGATGACGTCCGCTTCGGGCAGAATCAACGGATTGTCGGAAGCGCTGTTGAGCTCGATCTCCACATTCTCGCGCGCCCGATCGAGTTCGGCGCGCACGGCCCCGTGGACTTGCACGATGCACCGATAGCTCACCGGATCTTGCAGGCGACGTGCCGTGCCTTCGGCGAACAGTTCGGATCCCTTCAACAACGCACGCAAGGCTTTCGCACTTCGCACCTGCCCCGGCGCCGGGCGTGCCTGTGCGGGGCGCTCGTCGATCGGACTGAGGTTGGCGCGAAATGCTTCCAGCGAGAGCGCCGCGGTCGCTTCGGTGGCAAGCAGCAGCGTCTCGAGTTCATCGACGACGAGCGCCCCGAGGGCCACGGACACGGCATTGGAGCTGCACAGCGCCAGCCCTTCCTTCTCCTTTAGCTGGACGATCCCGATGCCCGCGGCGGCCATGGCTTCGGCGCTGGCAACGACTTGGCCCTGATACTCGACGAAACCGTCTCCGATGATCGGCAACGCAAGATTGGCGCACAACACCAGATCGGCAGCGCCGACCGACCCGACCTTCGGGACTCTTGGGTACACGCCTTTTTCCAACATGGCGAGTTGCGTGTCGACGACGATGTCCCGCACGCCGGCCCCGGCAAGCGCCAGGCCCGCCGAACGCACGAACATCGACGCCCGAACCACGTCGTTGCCGAAGTAACCGCCCGCACCGGTGGCTCGCGCTCGGAGGAGCATTTCGCTAAACCGCGAGCGAGCCTCTCGCGGAATGGCCTGAGTGACCTTGTGCCCGAGACCGCGCGTCATTCCGTAGATCGCCCGATCCTCGCTGGCCCAACGTTCCAATAGCTCACGCGAGCGTTCAAGCCGCGCACGTGCGACCGGGGACAGCGCTACCCCGCACTCACCGCGTGCGACTTTCGTGACATCGCGAACAGACAGCGCCTGTTCTCCGAGAAGAATCTCCATCGTTTTCCCCTAGATTAGGAATGATCAAAACTTGTGCCGAAGTCCAATGCGAACGATCGACTGACTGCGATTGGCGGACGAATCGTCCGCCCCCGGGATGTAGGCGTTATCGATGCCGAGCGCACCTGTCGTGTCCCCGGAAACCCGCTGATAGGCACCCTGCACGTAAACATCGGTGCGCTTGGAAAGGTTGTAATCCGCCATCAGCGCCACCTCGTTCCACTTCGGATGCGACGGCTTGCTCGCGGTGTAAGTCGCCTCCGTGTGAAGGAACATCGCGCCGAGGAAGAGCATCGGCGAGATCTGATACTTCACGTTCAGCTCGAAGTTGTTGAACTTGATGGACGACGGCGTACCGATAGACCCGCTTACATACAGGCTGGCGGTCGGGCGACTGAGATTCGTATTCGTGTACACGAACCCGAACGTCGCCGGGCCGTAGACGTAATTCACGCCCGCGCCGAAGATGCGCTGACGTTCGGCAACGAAGCTGCCATCGCCACCGGCCACGGCCCCGCCGGTATTCCCCGCGCTCGCGGGGTTGTCGACGTTCATGAACGCCGCACCGAACGTCAATGGGCCGTTGGCGTAGGTTGCCCCCAGGCTCATGAGCCGGTTGTTCGAAAATCCGCCGACCTGATTGCTCGCACCGTACAGGCCGCCGAACTGGAAGCCGCCCAGATCCGGACTTTGATACTTGACGCTGTTGTTGACCCGAAACGAGTTGTCCGTGTTGTCGTTGTCGAACGGATGCGAAAACATGTACCCGGCCCAGTTGCCGTTGGCCGTCAGCGGTCCGATGAAGTCGACGACTGAGTCGTACTGACGCCCGAGCGTGAGCGTGCCGAGTTTGTTATCCGAGAGTCCGACGTAGGCGGATCGGCCGAACATGCGTCCGCCCTGCCCCAACTTGCCGTTGTTGATGTTGAACCCGTTCTCCAGGCGGAAAATCGCCTTGGTTCCATCGCCGAGATCCTCGAAGCCGCGCAATCCGAAGCGGCTTCCCTGCACATAGCCGCTCTGGAGCTCGTAGTTCGATACCCCATTGACGTTGTTTGTATAGTTGAATCCCTCGTCAATGACGCCGTAAATCGTCACGTTGCTCTGCGCGTGTGCCACGCCCACCCCCACGACTCCCGCCAACACCCCTGCAACCCAAAGCGATTTCATATAGTATTCCTAATTAAATAGACTTCATCGTATGACACGCCCACCCCCGATCGCCTCGGGGAAAAGCCCCCGAAGCGAGACAGAATCTCCAGTTCTATTTGCGATCCCGACGCGTCGAACGAGCTCGGCGGTCAGCAGAAGCTCAATGCGTCAACGCGAATCCGAAGCCTGATAGCGCTTCAGGTCGTTCAGGGGAATGTGGCAACGTATCCGATGTGCCCCGATCTCCTGCCACGCCGGCAGCGACGTCTTGCAGACCTCGCCTAACGAACGGGGGCAGCGCGACTCGAACTTGCAGCCATGAACATGCGCAGCCTCCGCTGCATCGGCTTCATTCGCCGCATCCGATGGCATCGGCGACGACGCGTCGACCGATACGGCGCCCGCCTCGCCTTGCTTCATCCTGGCGGACGCCCCGAGCAAGACCTCCGTGTAGGGATGCACCGGAAAGCTGAAAACGTCGGAAACCCGCCCGATCTCCAGCAGCCAGCCGTGGTAAAGCACCGCCACCCGGTCGGCCAGATAGCGAATGACGTTGACGTCGTGCGAAATCAGCAGATAACTCACGCGTTCGCGCGCCTGCAAATCCGCCAGCAGATTGAGAATCGAGGCTTGAACGGACACATCCAGCGCGGAGGTGGGTTCGTCGCACACGACCAGGCTCGGGCTGCCGGCGAACGCGCGGGCGATGGCGACGCGTTGTTTGAGTCCGCCGGAGAGTTGTCGTGGCTTTGCCGGAAGGTAGCGCAACGGCAAACGGACCGACTTCACCAGTGCGCCGATGCGCTCGGCGGTACCCGAACCGCCGGAGAGCTTCGTCAGCGATCTTGCGACGATCTTCCTGACCGAATGCGAACGATTGAGCGCCGAGTCCGGATTCTGGAAGACGATCTGCATCGCACCGATCTGCGCTTTGCTTCGCGCCGTCACGCGCGACGCGAGCGCCGCCCCGTCGAACTCGACGACACCGCCTTCGTCCGCCGCGATCATCCCCATGATCAGCTTCGCCAGCGTGGTCTTGCCACTGCCGGACTCGCCGACGAGCCCAAGCGTTTCGCCTCGCAGGATGTCGAATGAAATCTCATCGAGGCCGCGCACGGCGCGTCCTTTCACGCGCCACGATTTGCTCACGTTTCTCACGCGAACCATCGGCACATCGTCGCGGGCGGACGGGCGGCTTACCTGTGGCGCCGGCGGCACGGTCGGCTCAACCGGCTCAGCCAACTCAACCGGCTCGACCCGCGCCATCGCGGCCCCGGCGTAGTGACAACTTACGAAGCGGCCATGCCTGGCGTCGTCCAGCGGCGTCAGCACCGGGGCGACGACCTCGCACTCGGCGCTGCGCCGGGCGCAGCGTGGCGCGTAAGCGCACCCGGCAATCCGCTCGCCCGGCGAGGGCAACTCGCCCGAAATGGTGTTCAGCCGGCCCTCGAACTTGTTCGACGGGCTGCCGTTGGCCCCGGGAATGCATTGAAGCAATGCGGCGGTGTAGGGGTGACGGGGGGAGTCGAGCACGTCGTCTACGCGGCCCTCTTCCACCAAACGCCCGGCATACAGCACGCCGATTCGCTCGCAGACGCGACGCACAACGCTGAGGTTGTGACTGATCAGCAAAATGCCTGTCGAGAATTCGCGACGCAGCGCCGAAATCAGATCCAGAACCTCGGCTTCGATCGTGACATCCAGACCGGTCGTCGGCTCGTCGAGAATCAGCAGCGACGGGTTCTTCGCCAGCGCCATTGCGATCACGATGCGCTGCTGCATCCCCCCGGAGAGCTCGTGAGGGTAACTCTGCATGACACTTTCGACGCGCTGAATGCGCACCCGCCGGAGCATGTCCAGCGCCCCCTCCACGGCCTTTGTCTTGCCGACGCCGGACGCTTCGAACGCTTCGGCCATCTGGCGACCGATCGTCAGCGAGGGGTTCAATGCGCGCCCCGGATCCTGGTACACCATCGCGACATCGTTCGCCCTCAGTTGCCGCAATTCGGCACGATTGAGCCGTGCGACGTCCTTCCCGGCGATTTCAATGCGTCCGTTCACGACCCTGCCGTTGCGGGACAAGTGGCTCATGATCGCCATTGCCACCGTCGACTTCCCGCACCCCGACTCACCGACAAGCCCGTAAGCCTCGCCCTCGCCGATACTCAACGTGAGGTGATGGACGATGTCGTTGCGCTTTCCCTGCTCGGCGTAGGCGATCGACAGGTCACTCACGCGCAGCACGGGGCGTTGCGGCTCGCCCAAGGAGATATTCACATTCGGCACCCGAGCATTCATCGCTGACATGCTCCCTGAAAGCCGTCCGAGACCAGATTGATCGCCACCACCAGCGAGGCGATGGCCAGCGCGTAGAAAACCACGTTCCACCACGCGCCGCCCAGCATGAAGCCGTAGTTGTCGGCCAACGCAAGCCCCCAGTCCGCCGAGGGCGGTTGAATGCCGAATCCGAGGAAGGACAGGGTCGCGACCGTAAAGATGGCGTAGCCCAGACGAACGCTCGACTCCACCAGAATCGGCGGCAGCACGTTGGGGAGAATTTCCGCGAACATGATGTAGGGCGCCGATTCACCGCGTGCCTGCGCCGCAGCGACATAGTCCAGCGAGCGCTCGGTGATCACGGCGGTGCGCACCGTTCGCGCCACGACCGGCGCGAACACGATGCCGATCACGTAGATCACCGTGGCGTTCGACGGCCCGAGTCCCGCCAGCGCCAGCAGCGCCACGATCACCATCGGCAACGCCAGCATGGCATCGACGACGCGGCTCAGGAGCTGATCCACCACGCCCCGGTAATAGCCCATCGTCAGGCCGAGCATCGTTCCGCCCACCGCGCCGAGCAGCGTGGCGAGCGGCGCAATCGTCAATATGTCGCGCGAGCCCACGATGACGCGCGAAAAGACGTCCCGACCCAACTGATCCGTTCCGAACCAGTGGTCCAGCGACGGCGGCTGAAGCGCCGCGAGCGGATCCGACGCGTAGGGGTCGCAGGGCACCAGATGCACGCCCCACCCCGCACATACCGCCCAGAAAACAATGACGGCGGCGCCGCACATGAAGGTTGGCGAGCGCAGCAACGAATGTGCCGGGCCGCGAGGCTTTCTTCCGGTATCGCACGTCGCCTGGCGACCTGGCGGGTTGCGCTTGGCAACGTCGTCGACTTTGGTTTGGGTGATCACATCAATACTCATGCGTTCCCCCTGCTGCGCAAGCGAGGGTTAAGTAACACGTTAAGAATGTCGGCACTCAGATTCGAGAGCGTGTAGACCACGCCGATGAGCAGAACGCTCGCCTCGAGTACCGGAAAGTCCTTCGACTTCGCCGCGTTGTAGATGACCGAGCCGATGCCCTGGTAGTGAAACAGTGTCTCGACCACGACGAGTCCGCCGATCATGTAGCCAAGCTGCGTGGCCGACACGGTGAGCGTGGGCAAAAGCGCATTGCGCAGGACATGGCGGACCACCACAACCCGGCGCGGCAGCCCCTTCAGCGTGGCGGTTCTGGTGTAGTCCGCGTCGAGCGCCTCGATCATGCCGGCGCGAGCCATTCGGGCGATGTAGCCGAAGTAACCCAGAATGAGCGGCAGTACCGGCAGCACCCGATGCCGCAGTTGCTCCACCCAACCCGCGTCTTCGGGCACCACGGCATCGATGGGAAGCCATTGGAGCCAGACGCCGAACACCAGGATCAGCCCGAGCGCCGACACGAATTCCGGCACGACCGTTGCGGAGACGCCACCGATCGTGATGGCGCGATCGATCCAGCGACCTTGGTGCAAAGCACCGGCGACACCGCCCAGAATGCCGAGCGGGACGACGATGAGAAACGCCATTGCGCCCAGTTTCAGCGAGTTGAACAGCGCGCCGAGCACGATGGGCGCCACGGGCTCTCGCAACAGGTACGAGACCCCCATATCCCCCTGGGCGAACGCGACGATCCACCCCGAGTACTGCTCGAAGAGCGGGCGATCCACCCCAAGCTGATGATTGAGGTTGGCCACGGCCTGCGGGTCGGAGAGCGGACCGAGAATGGCGCGCCCGATGTCGCCGGGCAAATACTGGCCTCCGAAGAAAACCAGCAGGCTTAGCAGCACGAGCGTGACGAACAGCAGTGCGCATTTCGCGAGCAGCACGCCGGCGGCCCCGCGAACGCGCGCGGATGGCGTCAACATGCCGAGAATGAACCGTCGATGCATATGACTCTCCCGTCCTTACCCAATCGACACGTCGCTGAAGTTGACTTGCCCGATCGGCGAGAACTTCACACCGCTGATATTGGCCTTGCTGACCATCAGCGAGTCGAGGAAGTACGGAATGATGACCGGCGTCTCGTCGAGCAACAGCCGCTGCATCTCGCCGGCCACACGGCGCTGCGTCGTCAGGTCGAGCGCAGCGGTGTATTGCGCGACGAGCTTGTCGTAAGCGTCATTTGCAAAGCGCGCCGAGTTCCAAGTCCCGCCCGTGACGAATGGCGCGTTGATCAGCACGTTCGGCACGCCACGGTGGCCGTAATCGGTGATGCCGAAGTTCGCGTCGAGCCAATCCGAGCGGCCCGGCTTGCCCGCACCGTAATACAGCTCCTGACTCTCGAGCTTGAGATCGATGTCGATGCCGATCTCCTTGGCGCCGTTCTGGATGATGACTGCGAGGTCGGGAATCTCCTTGAAGCGCCCCGTGGTCAACGTCGCCTTGAAGCCGTTCGGAACACCGGCAGCCGCCAGCAACTTCTTCGCACCTTCGATATCCTTCTTGCGCTGCGGCACAAAGGTGTCCGTCGAGGGGAATACCGCCGCGAAAGGACTGTCGTTACCGATGACCGCCCATCCGCGCAGCAATCCCTTGACGATCAACTCCCGATCGAGCGTCATGGCAAGCGCCTGGCGCACGCGTTTGTCCTTGAACGGGCCCGCATCGGTCTTCATGTGGATCTGGCGGTGGGAGCTCGAGCGCACGCTCAGCACCTTGTAGGCCGGGTTGTTCAGCACGCCGAGTCCGGCATGCGCGCTGAAGTTCGTCATGACGTCGGCACGTCCGCCCTGAAGGGCCAGCATGAGCGCAGGCTGATCGGCGTAGAACGAGAATTCGACACGGTCCGGGCGAGCCGGAGCGCCCCAATAATCCGGGTTCCGCACGAACGAGGCCCCGACCTTGGTCTGGTACTTCTCCAGCTTGAACGGCCCGGTGCCGATGAACGACTTCTCGTAACTCCCCGCGTAGTCGTACGGAAGAATGACGGCGTTGGCCGTATCGGAGGAAACGTAGGACGGGAAGTTGCCGTTGGGCGCGTCCAGATGGAACTGGACGGTGAAATCGTCGATGGCCTTGACGCCGCCTTTGGACAGCACGTTACGGAAGATCGACAGCGCGGCGGACACCTTCGATTTGTCCGTCAGGCGATCGAAGGTCGCAACGACATCCTTCGCGGTCATGGCGCGACCGTCGTGAAACTTCACGTTGTTGCGCAGCTTGAACGTCCAGACGTCTCCTTTGTCGTTCGCCTGCCAGGCCGTCGCCAGCGACGGCTTGAGCACCTGGCTTGCGGCGTCGCTGAAGATCAGATACTCGCCCGTCTGACTGATGAGGGCGGTGCCGGGTCCATCGATGACGGTCATCGGATCGACCACGCCGGCGGGCACCATGTGGGCGATGCGCAGCGTGCCGCCGACCTTTCCTGCCCTCGCTTCGGAGGCATGGGCGGCCGTGCCGACCCCGAGGAGCGCCCCGGCAACCGACGTCAGACCGAGAACGCTGGCGGCGCGCATGAACGCGCGTCGATCGATCGTTTGCGACACGAAGGCATCGACAAGATCATTCCCAGGCTCCCCCGCTTGACGACGAAGACACTCGATCACGCTACTGTTTTGGTGGCTCATTTCGGCTCGTTCTTGACGTAGATTTCGCCGCAACGTGCTCCCCGCTGCGGCCGTTGCCGGCACGACACCGGCGCTTCAGAGCCAACAGGTCAACGCACGTCGAGAACTACCGTCGAAAAGCCGTGACCCATGGCTAAGGTGTCCCCAGTCTAGGGAGCCATATTTCGTCACGAAATTACTTTTTTGAGTGCCACCCATAACACGCGGTTATGTGCTTTGCATTGCGCGCGGCAGTGGACAGGCGGAAAACTCGGTCAGGATCACCGACCGATTCACGAGAGATTACGGGGCGAGAGACGCCAGAAGGCCCACGAATTCCTGCGCCAGACGGGAAAGCGGCGAGTGCGCGAGATGCAGGGCGCTGACCGGGAGCGTGACCGTCGGGATCAGCGGGCGAACCGCCAGCGAACTCGACCAGATCGGGTCGCTCATCGTCAATTCGTCGACCAGCGCGAGTCCCAAGCCCGCATGAACCATCGCGCATGCCATGTGCACTTGCTGCACTTCGGCTTTCATCCGGGGCATGACCTCCGTCTCGCTGAACAACTCCCGAATGGCGCGCCCCATCGGAATGTCGCTGCTGTAGCCGATAAACGGATAGCCGCAGAGATCGGCGACCGTCAGCGTACCGCGCTCGCTGAGCGGATGATCGGGCGGCATGACCACGACCATCTTGTTGTCGTAGAGCAGCTGCGACTGCAAGTTCGGATGCGACTCCTGCAAGAACACGATGCCGACCTCGACTTGTTGCGTGAGCAGCGAGTGGACCATGGTGTCCGGCAGCATCGTCTTGACGATGAGGCGCGCATCCGGATGCCGCTGGTAGAAAAGCGCCGCCGCGCGGGGAATCAGCGACAAGCCAAGGCTCGGGCTGCATACGATACGCAACACGCCGGTCTTGTTTTCCACCAGATCCTGCGCAAAGTCGTTCACGCGCTGAAGCCCTTCGAACACGCTTTCCAGCTCCGCGAACAAGCTGCGCGCCTCGGGCGTGGCATAGAGGCGTCCCTTGACCCGATCGAACAACTTCAGGCCCAGGCGATTCTCGGTGTAGGCGATCAATCTGGAGATACCGGGTTGCGACACGTGCAGATACTTCGCGGCCCCGCTGATCGAACCGGTGATCATGATGGCCCGGAAGACTTCGATCTGTCGCAAATTGAGTCGCATGGCGGTCTATTAACTTCGCGTTATGGATGCACGAAGATTAAGTATATGCGACCTCAAGTTCTCCTTGCGTACCATTCTCGTGTTCACTCCACTATCAAAGGGCAACGTGACATGAGCGATTTCGAAAAAATCGTGCGCGGAAACCTCGTCGATGCCGATCGCGTTCAACACGACGGATGGCTCGGCATTCGAGACGGCAGGATCGTCGCCCGAGGCCATGGCACGCCCCCGTCGGCCGGCGAATCGGTGGACGCGCGCGGTTGCTGGGTCCTGCCAGGCATCGTCGACGGCCAGGTGCATGCCGGCAGTCAGGCGGATCAGGAAGGCCTCGGTCATGCCTCACGCGCAGCCGCCGCCGGCGGCATTACCGTCATGGTGGATATGCCGTATGACGCGAGCGGTCCGGTATCGCACCGCGCCCGTCTTGACGAGAAGATCGCGGAAACGGAACGTGACTGCCATGTCGACGTGGCGCTTTACGGCACGATCGACGCAGAGCATGGGCTCGACGCCATTGCCGGCCTCATCGAAGGCGGCGTTTGCGCGTTCAAGTTTTCCACGTTCGAAGCCGCGCCGGGGCGCTTCCCCCGCATCGAAGAAGACGATCTTCTCGCGGCCTTCACCCGCATCGCCCCGGCTGGCCTGGCGTGCGGGGTCCACAACCAGATGCAGGAACTCACGCGAAAAAACGTGCAGCGGCTGATGGCGGCGAACGACGTCGGTTGGGACGCGTTTCACCGCGCGCACACACCGCTGATCGAAAACCTGGCGACCGCCCTGATTTACGAGATCGGCGCGCAATCCGGTGCGCGCGCGCACGCGGTGCATGTGTCGACGTCGCGCGGCTTCGAGATATTCAAGACGTACCGCAACGCAGGACACGCCGTGAGCATCGAGACATGCGTCCAATACCTGATGCTCAACCACGAAGAACACACGGCGAAATTCGGTGCGTTGACAAAACACTATCCGCCGATTCGCCCGAAGGCCGAGGTCGACCAGCTCTGGACGCACATTGCCGCAGGCAACTGCACGTTCGTCTCGTCGGATCACGTCAGCTGGGGGCTGGAGCGCAAACGCGATCCGAACGTCTTCAAGAACGCTTCCGGTGGCCCGGGGCTTGAAACGTTGTTGCCCGCCTTCTGGACCGGCTGCGAGACCCGCGGCATTTCGCCGACGGTGGTGGCGCAACTGCTCGCACGCAATCCGGCGCGTCACTTCCTGCTCGACGACCGCAAAGGATCGCTGCGTGAGGGCGCCGACGCCGACATCGTGGTGCTCAAACCCGAGACGTACCGGTTCGACCCGTCGCGCAGCCTCTGCGCCGTGCAGTGGAGTTCGTTCGAAGGCATGGAAATGACGGCGCGCGTCATGGCCACCTTCTGCCGCGGGACGCAGGTTTTCGACGAAGGCGGCACGACGCCGACCATTACCCACAACCCGGGTTACGGCAAGTTCCTTAGGCCGAAGGCGCAAAGCGCCGCCCCGTCGAACCAGGATCGGATGTAACGCCATCATGCAAAATCGTAGCGCCCCCGCCATCAACACGGATCGCCTCAACGCCAGAATCGAGAAGCTTGCCGAGTTCACGCGCAGCGACCTCCCCTGGACACGCCGTGCCTTCTCCCCTGAATTCGAACGCGCACGCGCCTGGCTGCAGGACGAATTCACGGCCGCAGGGCTTCGCGTACAGCAGGACGCCGCAGGCAATCTCATCGGACGCCGGGAAGGCACCACCCCTGCCCTTGCGCCGATCATCACCGGCTCGCATTGCGACACGGTCGTGTCCGGTGGACGTTTCGACGGCATTCTCGGCGTGATTGCCGGGCTCGAAGTCGCGCAGACGCTGCACGAGCAGAACGTTCGCCTACACCATCCGTTCGAGCTGATCGACTTCCTCTCCGAAGAGCCGAGCGATTACGGCGTGTCGTGTATCGGGAGCCGGGGATTTTCCGGCTTGCTCTCCCAAGACATGCTTGCCCTGCGCAATCCGCAGGGCGAGACGTTGCGCGACGGCCTTCGACGCATCGGCGGCGACCCCACGCAACTCAACGCGCCGCTACGCCGGCCCGGCACCACCGCCGCGTTCGTCGAACTCCATATCGAGCAAGGCCCCGTCCTGGAGACATGGCAATACCCGATCGGTGTCGTGACCAATATCGTCGGTATTCGTCGCGTGCTCCTCAGGGTAGTCGGACGACCGGATCACGCCGGCACGACGCCCATGCACATTCGGCGCGACGCCCTGGTGGGCGCGGCGCATCTCGTGACCGGCGCGAGCGCACTGGCCACGCGCATCGCAGGCAACCCGCATTACGTCGTCGCCACTATCGGGCGTATTACCGCCACGCCGAACGTCGCCAATGCCGTGCCCGGGGAGGTAGAGATGATGCTGGAGGTGCGCAGCGACAGCACCACCGTGCTGGACGCCTTTCCGGAAGCCCTGTTGCGCGAGGTCGAATCGCAACTCGTCGAACTGCGTCTCTCGGTCACGATGACCCCGGTCAGCAGTTCGACACCCACCGACTGCCAGCCGGTCGTCATGAACGCGATCGAGACCGCCGCGAAACGGCTGGGCTACGAGACGATGAACATGCCCAGCGGCGCGGGGCACGATGCCGTGTACGTCGCGCCGACCGGGCCGATCGGCATGATCTTCGTTCCTTGCCTGAACGGGCGTAGCCACTGCCCCGAGGAGTGGATTTCGCCCGAACAGTTGCTCGACGGCACCCGCGTGCTCTATGAAACCATTCTGGAACTGGATCGCTCCGGATTCGATGCCGAACGGCAATAACTTCCGAACGGCAATAACGTTCTTAACGTCCTAACGTCCATCACTTTGACAACGTCCCCAATGTCCTTAACGTCATCAACGCCCCCAAAGGAGCAGTCATGTCGGGCCCGCTAACCGGAATTCGCGTACTTGAGCTGGGACAGCTCATCGCCGGTCCCTTTGCAGGAAAAATGCTTGCGGACTTCGGCGCGGAAGTGATCAAGATCGAGCCGCCCGAGGTCGGCGATCCGCTTCGGAAATGGCGGATGATGCATGGCGAAACGTCCGTGTGGTGGTCGGCGCAGTCGCGCAACAAACAATCCGTCACCCTCGATCTGCGCCAGCCCGAAGCGCAGGCGATCGTCTTGCGTCTGGCCGAAGATGCCGACATCCTCATCGAGAACTTCCGCCCGGGAACGATGGAGAACTGGGGCCTGGGTTGGGAAGCGCTGAGCGAAGTCAATCCCGGCCTGATCATGTTGCGCGTGTCGGGATACGGCCAGAGCGGGCCTTATAAAGATCGTCCGGGCTTCGGCATGATCGGCGAGGCGATGGGCGGCATTCGGCATCTGACGGGGGAGCCGGGGCGCACCCCGGTTCGCGTCGGGGTATCGCTTGGCGACACGCTGTCGGCGCTCCACGGCGTCATTGGCGTACTGCTCGCACTGCACCATCGGGACCGAAACTCCGGCAAGGGGCAAGTGGTCGACGTTGCGCTTTACGAGTCGGTATTCAATGTCATGGAAAGTCTGCTTCCGGAGTACTCGGTATCCGGCGAGATCCGGCAGGCCGCCGGCAGCAGCCTGCCGGGCATCGCCCCGAGCAATGCCTATCGCTGCGCCGACGGCAAATACGCACTCATTTCAGGCAACGGGGACAGCATTTTCAAGCGGCTGATGCGGTTGATCGGGCGCGACGATCTCGGCAACGATCCGGCGCTTGCGCAAAACGACGGCCGAGTCGCCGCCGTCGGCCTCATCGACGACGCCATCTCGGCATGGACGGCCAGGCAAGATCTGTCGCACGTGCTCTCGGCGATGGCGCAGGAAAAAATTCCCGCCGGGAAGATATACGACGTCTCGGACATCGCCGCCGACCCGCATTACCGCGCCCGCGACATGCTGCTCGAGAGCACGCTTGCCGACGGGACACCGATGCTGCTGCCGGGCATCCTGCCGAAGCTGTCCGAATCGCCCGGTGCGGTGCGAAGCCTTGCACCGTCGCTGGGCCAACACACGGCATCCGTGCTGACCTCGCTCGGCTTGGGCGCTCAAGACATCGAAGACCTCCGGTCAAAAAACATCATCTGACACCCCCTCATTGGAGACAACCGTGAGTCATACCCCCCGTCAAGTCCACATTCAGGAGGTCTCCCCCCGGGACGGTCTTCAGAACGAATGCCGCTTCGTCGATACCGATGCCAAGGTCGCCATGGTCGATGCCTTGAGCGAATGCGGATTCTCGAAGATCGAAGTCACCTCCTTCACCTCTCCCAGGGCGATCCCGGCGCTGCGAGATGCAGAAGCCGTCATGCATCGCATCAAGCGAAACCCCAACGTCGTCTACACGGCGCTGGTGCCGAACATGCGCGGGGCCTTGCGCGCCATGGAATGTCAGATCGACGAGATCAACGTGGTGATGTCGGTGAGCGAAAGCCACAATCGGGCGAACCTTCGCATGAGTCGTGAGGAATCGTTCGTCCAGCTTCGCGACGTGATATCGGCGGTGAAATCCACCACAAGCCGCATCAACGTTTCCCTATCCACTGTCTTCGGCTGCCCGATGGAAGGCGACATCGAAGAGGACGACGTTTTCGCCTGGGTCGAGAAGTTTCACGCGCTCGGCGTGGACGGCATCACACTGTGCGACACCACCGGCATGGCATACCCCAGACAGGTCGGCCGCATCGCGACCCGAGCGATTGCGCTGACGTCCGAAATCGATTTGACGTTCCATTTCCACAACACGCGGGGCATAGCGTTGGCCAACACGCTGGTGGCGCTGGACGCCGGCGTGACACGCTTTGACGCCTGTCTTGGCGGCATCGGGGGTTGCCCGTACGCACCGGGGGCGACCGGCAATGTCTGCACCGAGGACCTCGTGCACATGCTCGAGGTCAATGGCATCGACACGGGCGTCGATCTTGCGTCGGTGCTGAACGTCTCGCGACGTCTGCCGGAGATGATCGGGCACGATGTGCCGAGCCACCTTCTGAAGGCCGGACATCGCCTGACCAAAGCGACGCAAGCCGCCACGCAGGACTGACCGGACCAGGGCGCCTCAAAAGCCATCCAAGAGCCATCCAAGAGCCATCCAAGGGCAATCGAAGGGTGTCGAAGTCAGACACGCGCGAGGGCGACGTATCAACCGTCCTCGCGCGGCGCGGTCAGAAAGTCCAGCAGTCGAAGCGTCTCCGGCGTGCACGCCGCCGCCATCGACGTGCCGATGCAAAGGTTGCGGTGCGCCCAGGCGTCGGTGAGCTCCACCGTCGCCAGTCCTGCGGAGCGCAGTTCGTTACGCACGGCGCCGAGCGGGAGTATCCCGACACCCAGCCCCGACTCGATCATGCGACAAATGCCGTCGAAGCTGCTCACCTGAATTCGCAACTTCAGCACACCTTCCGCACTGAGCGCTTCCTGGCGCATCCGGGCCAGCAACGAACTCCCCTCGTTCAGGCCGACGTATTCATACGCCAGCGTCTGCGCGAACGCCACACGCGGCAAGCCCGCCAGCGGATGCCCAGCAGGCACGAGCAACACCAGTTGATCCGACCGGTAATGGCGTACATCAAGCGACGACGTACGATTGTCTTCAGCGAAAATGCCCAGATCCGCATGTCCGGCCGACACTGCCGACACGATCTCGTGGCTCAAGCGCTCTTCCAGCGATATCTTGACGCTCGGATTCGCCCCGAGGAAGCGACTCAGATCGCACGGCAGAAACTGGACGATCGACGATGTGTTGGCCCACACGCGAACGTGTCCTTTCACGCCGATGGCGTAGTCCCCGACGTCGCTTGCCATTCGGCTGACGGCATCGAGCACCATCCTGGCGTGGTGATGCAGCGCATGTCCGGCGCTCGTGAGCGTCACGCCTCTGGCCCCCCGGATCAGCAGCGCACATCCCGCCGTCCCCTCCAGTTCCGCGACACGCTTGCTGACCGCAGAGAGTGTGAGCTGGCTTTGCGTTGCGGCCTGCGTCAGGCTCCCGGTTTCGGCCACCTTGATGAAAACGCGCAACGATCGGAGATCGAAGTGAGTGGGATTCGCCATTTCGCTGATTTCCTGCTGTTTTCTTGCCGATTCGACGCCAATGTCGATCCGCTTTCCATTTTCCATCCATCTCGGCCGCAAGCGGCAGGCAGCACCGGCGAGCGCGCCGCACCGGCCACCGCGCACTGCCGCCCCCGACTTTACCCTGAGACAAGGATCACAGGCTTTCCACATCGGAAACGACGGTTGAGCATCGATCAATTTCCCGCATTTCACAAGTCGGACAACATCCAGGCTAGCCGCATTGCAAACGTCGCGCGCCTCCCAGGTGGTAACGCAGCCGAGGGGATGACAGACGTTTGCGCGCAGCCATCGTGAAGCACTCGCCGGATACGACAGCCGTACCCCCGGCCGGCGCCCCGAAGCGTCTACAACAACTCGAATGCAGTGGAGACATCATGGAGACAATCCGCACCGGCGCGCAAGCGCTCGCTGCCAATGCCGCCGCAAGCAGCGCTTTCGGCCTTTCCCGGGAGGCCCCCTCACCTTCAGCGGCTGCGCCGACCGGAACCGCACCGACCATCGGACAGCTTCTCGATGCGCTCCCGGTCGGCAAAGCGCACTGGTTCGCCATCGGCATTATCGGCGTCACGCTCTTTTTCGACATGTACGAGATTTTTCTCGTCAGCTCGATTGGCGTGGCTCTCCAGCAAACCTTCGGTATCAGCCGGGATACGCTCGATTTCAAACTGCTTCTGGCGTCGGCGTTCGTCGGCATGTTCTTCGGCGCGTCGGTATTCGGGAGTTTGTCGGACAAGATCGGCCGACGCAACGCGCTCATTTTCAATCTGACGTGGTACAGCGCGTTTTCGTTGCTCGGGGCATTTTCCACGAACGCGACAATGCTCGTGCTAAGCCGCTTCCTGACCGGCATCGGCGTCGGCGCCGTATATCCGATTGCCGACAGTTATCTGTCGGAGATCCTGCCGAAAGATCGTCGCGGCCGGCTCGCCGCCTGGGCATACACAGGCTCATACCTTGCCGTCCCGTTCGTCGGCTTCCTGGCGTTCTATCTGAACGGCGCCAGGGTCGAAGGCGTCGACGGTTGGCGCGTGATGCTCGCCATCGGTAGCCTTGGCGCGGTGATCGTGCTGCTCACGAAACACAAGCTGCCGGAGAGTCCGCGCTGGCTGGCGTCGCGCGGACGCACGAGTGAAGCCTTGCGGGAACTTCGCCGCTTCGCTGCCGGCTCGCAAGTCGGCTTGCCCGAACATGTGGCTGACAGCAGCGCCGGCGTGAAAGCGCTGGGTTTCGGCGAACGCATCGCTTTGCTGCGACGAGCGCCCTACCGCTCGCGCTACGGCATGCTCGTCGTGTTCCATCTGTTTCAGGCGTTCGGCTACTACGGGTTCGGCACGCTCGCGAACGTCGTGCTCAAGAGTCGCGGCTATACCGTCACGGATGGCACGCTGTTCATGGCATTGTCCTTTCTCGGCTACCCGCTCGGCTCGCTGCTCTCGATCCCGCTACTCAAGCACTTCGAGCGGCGCAGTCTGGTGATCTTTGCGGTAATGTCGATCGCCGTGTTCGGCTTGTGCTTCGCCTATGCGCCGACCAACTTTCTGATCGTCCTGTTCGGCGTTGCGACCACCTGTGCGTCCAATGTGTTCAGCAACGCCTATCACGTCTATCAGGCCGAGATATTCCCCTCGGAGATCAAATCGACGGCCGTGGGCAGCACCTACGCGCTATCGAGAATCGTCAGCGGCGCGCTGCCGTTCCTCCTCATCCCCGTGCTGGTCAATTACGGTGCGGGCGTCATGTTCGGCGTCATCTCGCTGGCGCTTTGCATTGTCGCGATTACCGTGAGGTGGCTCGGCCCGACGACCATGCGACGCAGTCAGGACGAACTCAATCCGCGATAACGCGCCGCCCCCCACCGTTCATCGGTCCCGCGCCTGTGCACTGACACCCGCCGACACAGGCGCGCGATAGACCCCTTCCCATTTCGAGACGATCAGCGGCGCCAGCGCGTTACCCAGCACGTTCAACGTTGTGCGCCCCATATCCATCAACCGGTCCACGCCGGCAATGAACGCCAGGCCCTCGATCGGCAATCCGGCGCTCGAGAGCGTCACGAGCAGAATGACGAGCATGAATCCCGGCACGCCCGCCGCGCCCTTGGAAGTCATCGCCATCGTCAGCGTCAGCAAGATCTGCTCCTGCCACCCCAGATGGATGCCATACAGTTGCGCGACGAACAACGTGCCGATGCCGAGATAAATCGACGCGCCATCGAGATTGAAGCTGTAGCCGGTCGGGACCACGAACGTCGTGACGCGCTTCGGCACGCCCAGATCCTCGACCTTCTTCATGATCTGAGGCATCACCGACGCCGAACTGCACGTCGAGAACGCGATGATGAGTTCGTCGCGGATCACCCGCATCAGTCGAAAGATACTGAACCCGAAAACCCGCGCGACCAGGCCCAGCACGACAATACCGAAAAACAGAAGCGCAAGGTACGTGATGACGACGAGTTTGACGAGCGGCAGCAGAGAGGAAAACCCGAATGTCGCGACCGTCACGGCGATCAGCGCACAAACACCGACCGGCGCGTAGCGCATCACGAGGTTCGTCACCTTGAACATGGCCTCGGCGATGCCCCGGAGCGCCGCGATCACCGGAGCGCTCACCCCGTCGGGCAACGATTGCAAACCGATGCCGAAGAGAATCGAAAAGACGATGACCGGCAGCAGATCGCCGCGCGCCATCGAAGCGAAGATGTTATCCGGGATAACGGACACGACGATCGACATGAATCCATGCTGCTGGTGCAGACTCTTGCTGGTGTTCGCCACCGCGGACATATCGGCATGGCCCAGACTTGCCATGTCCATGCCCACCCCGGGCTGCGTCAGATTGCCGACGAGCAGGCCGATGACGATCGCGAGGGTCGTGATCAGCTCGAAATACACCAGGGTCTTCAGGCCGATGCGACCGAGCGATTTACCGTCGCCCACGCCGGCCACCCCGATCGCCATGCTGGTAAATACGATGGGTACCACGACCATCTTCACCAGTTTGACGAAAATGTCGCCGGCGGGCTGCAAAAAGCCGGCAATCGCGGCGTCCCTGACCTCGGGGGCGTGATTGAGTCCAAGTCCGACGACAACGCCGACGAACAGACCGATCACGATTTGCCACGCCAGCCCGATCCTGAGGCTGCGCCGCCCCTCGCGGCTGTCCTGCGGTTGAGATAAGGTTTTCATCGTGTCTCCCGGAAAGGCGGCAGCGCATGCTGCAAGTGTTCGGACAAAGTCTTTTCTCGTGGCAGCCTGCGGCACAAGGCGACGCGGCATTTCGATGCGCATCGCGTTCCGCAACCTGCGAGGCAATTATTCCGATTGCCCGTACGGCAAGCGTTGCGAGAAAAAAATCCGGCGTTGCCAAACTGTCATTGGCCAGTCCGCCCGCGCGCCGATCTCGGGCGGGATAACGCAGTAGAATGGGCGTCGTCCGTGAAGACGAATCGGGGTCCCGATACGGAGCAGGATACGGAGCAAAATCGTGTTGGACATTCAGTGCCTGAAGGACTTTCTCGTCCTCGCAAGACTCAAGCATTTCGGCCGTGCCGCCGAGCAATGCCATGTCTCTACGTCCGGGCTGAGCCGACGTATTCAGGCGCTGGAAATCTGGCTGGGTGCGCCGGTGTTGGTCAGATCGGCAAACGGCATCGAGCTGACGGAGGTCGGACAGCGCTTGTTGCCCATTTCGGCCGATGCCGTCACCGCGCTCGAGAGCGTACGCAAAGCGGTCCATGCGGAAGTCGCCGGCAGACGCGAGCAGATTCGCTTCACCGCGCCGCACATCATGTCGGGGCTCTTCTTCACTTCCTGGTTTCCGCTGCTCAGCGAGCCGTTTCAGAACACCCGATTTTCAGTCACCTCGGACCATCTGGGCGCCTGCATCGCCGGGCTGGACGCCGGCGAAGACGACTTCCTCGTGTTTCTCTGCGACGAAGCGCGCGGCGTGCTCGGTAAAGTGCAGGCATCGCTCGACCGCACCGCGTACACGATGCTCACCCTCGGCACGGAGCGTCTCACTCCGGTGAGCGCACCGGACGCCCGTGGCATGCCGTTGCACAGCCTGGATGTCGGCACCACGACATCGGTGTCGCTGCTCGGATACGACGAGGCTTGTTCACTGTCCTGGGCACTGGACGCCAATCTCGTCAACACGACAGGACTGCCGATGTTCAGGCGTCGCCATGAGAACTCCGTGGCCGACGGTGTGAGGTCGATGGCGCTCGCGGGACTCGGCGTTGCCTGGCTGCCGAAAAGAATGGTGGAGGCCGATCTGCAAGCCGGTCGGCTGGTCGCGGCAAGTTCGAGACAGCTCGATATTTCGATGGACGTCACCATCGCGAGACGCACCGGAGCGCTGAGCGACAGCGCAGAACGCTTGTGGGAGTATCTTTTGCGCACGAACGCCGCGCAATCCGTCGCGCCCCGCCCGACTGTCTCCGCCGCCTGACTTTCTCCGCCGCCCGCGCCGCCTGACGCACGGTCGAGGCGGCTCGCGCCCGCGCAAGATCCCGCCGACGATGTTGCGAATTGCTCATCGACAGCCGGCATTCCCGCAACCCGCAAGTCCCCCCGCACTCGCATACTGAGCACTCGTCAACACGGATTCAGGTGAAGTATGAGCGCTGCCCATCGTCCCCTTGCCGGCGTACTCTGCCCGGTGATCACCCCGTTTACCGAGACATTGGTACCGGACACGCCCCGTTTTCTCAGACAGTGCCGCTGGCTGCTCGAGAACGATGTCGGTCTCGCGGTGTTCGGCACGAATTCCGAAGGGAACTCGCTTTCCGTACAGGAGCGCATCGGCCTTCTCCATGCCATGGCCGATGCCGGCATTCCCATGTCCCGTGTGCTTGCCGGCACCGGCGCATGCTCGCTTAGCGACGCCGTCACGCTGACGAACGTTGCAACGGCGCTGGGTTGCGCGGGCGTGCTCATGCTGCCGCCCTTCTACTACAAGACGGTGAGCGACGACGGACTCTTCGCGTTCTACGCAGAAGTGCTGGCCGGCGTGAAGCGCGGGCAACCTGCCGTGTATCTGTATCACATCCCCGGCGTTGCAAACATCGGGTTCTCGCACGAGCTCATCGCTCGCCTGATCGGGCAGTACCCCGGCGTCATTCGGGGAATCAAGGACACCGGCGGCGACCCGTCCCAAACGCGTGACTTGCTGGCAAGCTTCGCGTCGGAGGATTTCGCCGTATTCCCCGGCAATGAGTCCGACCTCGTGAAGTTCATGGAAGCGGGGGCGGCAGGCTGCATCAGCGCTACAGCCAACGTCAATCCCAAGGGACTGGTTGCGCTCTATCGAAGCCTGGGCTCCCCGGAGGCCGGGCAAATGCAGGCCCGTGCCGACGCCATTCGGGCAGCGTTCGCAAAGCACCCGATGATTCCGGCGCTCAAAGCCGCGCTGGCATGGGCGTTCCAGGACGACAATCTGCTGCGCGTTCGCCCGCCCCTGATGGCGCTGTCGCAAGCCCAACGTGAGCAGCTCGTGTCGGCGCTGATCTCGCTCGATTTCCAGCCCCCAGTCCTGCGCGAAGCCCTTCGGGAGGCGATATGACCGATCCACTTCAGCTTTCGTCTGCCTCACTGCCGCCTCCCCACACGCCGACGGGCTGCTATGCGTCGGTGATCGTTCAGGGCGACTTCGCTTTTGTCTCCGGGCAACTTCCACGCAAAGACGGCACACTCGCCGTACGTGGCAGAGTGGGTGACGATGTCACGCCGGAAGCGGCAAAAAGTGCTGCCCGGCTCTGCGCGCTGAACTGCCTGGCGGCCATCGAGCGCGCCCTGGGCGGACTGGACAACGTGGCGCAGATCTGTCGCGTTTCGGGATACGTCGCGTGTACCAGCGATTTTGATGCGCACGCCGACGTGATCGACGCGGCGTCGGCAGTCCTCGTCGATCGGCTGGGGGATCGAGGACGACACAGCCGCACGTCGATCGGCGTGGCGTCGCTGCCACGCCGGGCGCCCGTCGAACTCGACATGATCGTCTCCATCAAGCGGTAATCCCATGCGCGCTCCACACGATAACGAAATATGCGCCGGATCAGCGAAGCCGTTCGAGCGCCGCCAGACCGCGCCGGGGTCGGCGGCGGCGATTCATCTCAATCACGCGTCGGCGAGTCTGGCCGATCAGAGCGTGTTCGATGCGCAGCGCCGATACCTCGATGCGGAAGCGCGATACGGCCCCCATCGCGCAGTCGAGCAATTGTCGAACGAGCTCGACGAGTTGCCCGCGGCGCTGGGCGCATTGCTGGGTGCGCACCCCGAGCAGATAGCGCTGACGGAATCCGCCTCCCGCGGCTGGGCGCTGGCCCTCAGCGCCCTGCACCCCGCCCGGCGCCTGCAGGTGTTTGTCGGCGAGCACGAGTGGGGAGGAAATCTGTGCAGCGTGCTCGCCACCCCACGCGCAAGCCTGACGGTTCTTCGTCGCGCCCCCGGCGAGACCTGGCGCTGCGTTGTGCGCGAAGCGCTCGATAGACGCGAGCGCGACGCCGTTCCGGTGGTATCGCTGCCGCTGATCGGCTGCGCATCGGGAGCGCTGAATGCGTTGTCCGGCGTGGCCACGGCCGTGCGCGACGCGGGCGGCTGGCTATTCGTGGATGCGAGTCAGGCTGTGGGACAAGTGCATGTCGATGCGAACGCGCTGGGCGCCGACGTTTTGGTGTTTCCGATGCGCAAGTGGCTGCGCGGCCCGCGTGGCATTGCCGTACTGTGCCTCTCGATGCGGGCACTCGCACAATTCGAGACGCCGGCCTTGATCGACGTTTTCGGCAGTTGCGCCGAGCCAACGGCCCACCGGGGCCTGAACGACCACGGCATGGCGCTGAAACTCGACGCCGGCGCGCGGCGGTTTCAACTGTATGAGCACAACCCCGGCTTACGCCTCGGGGCACTCGCGGCCGTGCGCGTCGCACAGCGCACGGGTATCGACACCATCCACGCCCATACCTGCGCCTTGAGCGCGAAACTCCACGAAAGGCTCCAGCGCATTGCGGGCGTCTCGTGGATCGATCGCCCCGACACCGGCCTTCTCGGCGTGGTGTTCGACAACCGCCTTTGCCGCGATATCGCGCATCGTCTGTGGACGCAGGGCATCAACGTCGCATCGATAGGACGCCGCTATTCGCCATTGAGCCCGCACGGCGACCGGCTCGGCGACGTGCTTCGCCTCAGCGCCCATATCGTGACAGAGCCCCGTGAGATCGACGTCGCGGTCGATGCACTCGAACGCATCGTCACCTCGCCGCTGGCTGCGACGTGACCGCTCGACATATCCATCCCGCGAAAGGCTTGCTAAGCATATTCGCCAATATTGGTTGGATTCGTGGTCGTCCATCCCTATAGTCGCCCGGATGCCTGCTCCGTCTGGCAGCACTCTCGGAAGACGAAACAGCGGGTAGTCGGCGTATGGACGAGCTTTTTATGCAGGAATGGTTGCCATCGCACCATTTCGGGGAACATGCGGCAGCGGTGATACGCGTCGCCGAAGTACTGCGCGCAACGGCGGCGCAACGCGACCGGGAAGGCGGTACGGCATGGCACGAGCGCGAACGGCTTCGCGAGAGCGGCTTGCTGTCCTTGGCGATTCCCCATGAGTTCGGTGGACTCGGCGCCGCGTGGACGACCATTCTGCAAATCGTTCGCCGCCTCGCCGTAGAGGACAGTTCGCTTGCTCATCTCTTCGGCTTTCAGCATCTTCAGGTGGCCTCCGTACGCCTGTTCGCTTCGCCGGAACAGCAATCGTACTACCTGGAAAACACCGTGAGCCGGCGGTGGTTCTGGGGCAACGCCGTCAATGCCCGCGACACGCGGCTGAGCGTCACGCGAACGCCGACGGGTTTCGAACTCAACGGTGTCAAGAGTTTCTGCTCTGGTTCGCGAGGCGCCGACATGCTCATGATCTCCGTGACATTGGGTAGCGAGCCCGCCGACCGGCGCTTCCTCGCGATTCCGGCCTCCCGGCATGGCGTCACCGTCAATGACGACTGGGATAACGTCGGACAACGCCAGACCGACAGCGGCACGATCTCGTTCGCGCGTGTGGCCGTAGACGCCACGGAATCGCTCGGCCCGCCCGGCGTGGCAAGCAGCCCGCGCGCCACGCTGCGCAACCTCATCGGTCAACTGATTCTCACCGAGATCTATCTCGGCAACGCGCTGGGCGCGCTCCGGGACGCCATCGGCTACGTGAAGCAAAGCGCCCGCCCCTGGGCGGTCGCCGGCGTGGAACAGGCGCGCGACGACGGACTGATTCAACTGCGAATCGGCGGCATGTGGCCCGATCTGAAAGCCTCACTCCTGCTCGCTGACGACGCACTGCATGCGTTTGAACACGCCTGGAATCTCGGTCTCGAGCTGAGCGCACAAGCGCGCGGCAAGCTGGCCTTGCAGATCGCGGCGGCAAGACTTCATGCCGGGCGCACCGCGTTGCGCATCACGTCCGACATTTTCGAGCTGATGGGCGCGAGCGCGACCACGCGCCGCGACGGGTTCGACCGGTACTGGCGCAACGTGCGCGTGCACACGCTGCACGATCCGCTGGACTATCGGCAGAAAGCCCTTGGCCAGTGGATGCTGACGGACGCGCTACCCGATCCGTACGCCTAGGCGTGCCCGTTACCGAACGATAGTGAACCGTAGTGAACCATAGTTGAAGGCGGTCCCGCGAGGATCGCGATAGGTGGCCAGTCATACGTCAATGCAATCTGAACATGAATGAGGGGTGCGGTATGGATCGTCGGGGGTTTGTGAAAACGTTGAGCGCGCTGAGCATGCTGGGTATCGGTGTCCATCGGATACCGGATGCCCGCGCGGCGCAGAAAATCGTGGTCGCCGAAAGTCAGGGCTTCAGCTGGGCAGTTCCGTATCTGGTGTCGAGCAAAGACTATTGGCGCGCGCAAGGTATCGAGGCCACGACGCTCGCCTTCACCTCCGGGCGGCTGGCGTTCGACGCGGTTCAGGCCGGAAAAGCCCAATTCGCCACCACCACCGACAGCGTGATCGGGCTGGCAGGGGCGAACGGTGTCAATACGGTGATCGTGGCGGAATTCACACGCTTGTCGAGCGGCATGGTCGTTGCCGCCCGCACCGACCGCGGCATCGATACCCCGGCGCAACTCAAAGGCAAGCGCATCGCCACCCCGCTGGGAACCAGTGGCCATTATTTTCTCTCGCGCTACCTCTCGCTCTGGGGCTTGAGCCTGAAAGACGTGACGCTGGTCAACGTGGGCGGTGGCGATGTCGTCTCCGCCATCGGGAAAAACGGCGTGGATGCATTCGCCTGGGGGTTCGATTCCGGGCAAAGAGCCGTCGCGGACTACCCGGGACTGGTCCGCCTGCTGCCGGACACCGGTCTCGAGAAGGTCTTTGTCAGCCATTACGTGTTGACAGCGCCCGAAGCGGTCGTGCGGCAACAGCCGAAACTCGTGGAAGGCGCCGTGCGCGCGCTGCTCACCGCCGAGCAGTTCTATCTCGAGCATCCACAGGACGCCGCCGCGCTCGTGGCCGAACGTACGAAGGCATCGCTGGCGGCAACGCAGGCGGGCTTCGGCACGATGCAAGTCGGCGTGCGCCTCGACAACCGTCTGCTCGACGATCTCGTGCTCAACGGCGAATGGGCGATCAACGCAGGGCTGGCCCAACGTCCCAAGGAAGACTTGCGCTCGCTGTACCGCAAGCTTGTCTACACCGACGCCCTCAAGGCGGTCGCCCCGCATCGGGTCACCCTCTCGTGAACGCCCTGCCCCATATCGTCCACTCGTCGCCCGCCGTCTCGATACAGGGCGTGTCGCAGCTCTACACCACACGCTCCGGCGACCTGAACTGGGCCCTTACCGACGTCGATCTGGAGATCGGCGATCACGAATTCGTGTGCGCGATCGGGCCCAGCGGATGCGGCAAGACCACGCTGCTTAATTTGATCGCCGGGTTTCTCAAGCCGACGCTCGGCACGGTGTCGGTGCACGGCACGCCGGTGCAGGGGCCGGGGCCCGAGCGTGGCGTCATCTTTCAGGAATACGCGCTGTTCCCGTGGCTCTCCACGCGACGAAACGTGGAGTTCGGACTGAAACAGCAAGGGGTCCCGCGCGCGGAGCGACGCAGGCGAGCCGACGACTTGCTTGCGCTTGTCGGCCTCGCGCACGCGGGCGACCGGTATCCGTTCGAGCTGTCGGGCGGCATGCGTCAGCGCGTGGCCGTCGCGCGTGCGCTGGCGACCCGGCCCCAGGTTCTGCTCATGGATGAACCGTTCGCGGCCATCGATGCGCTCACTCGATCGCTGCTTCAGGACGAGTTACTGCGCGTATGGCGCGAACTCAAGCTCTCGATCTTCTTTATCACGCACAACATCGAGGAAGCCGTGTTCCTCGCGCAGCGCGTCGTCGTCATGAGCCCGCATCCGGGACGCATCCACGACATCGTGGATGTGCCCCTGCCCTACCCGCGCGAACGCGGCGATCCCGCCTTCGGCCAGATCTACGAGCGCATCAGCAAAGTTTTCGAAACGCTAAATACCACGGAGCGTGTGGCGTGAGTACGAGTCCGCAAGGAGGCCTGCGCCTCTTATCCGACAGCCCCGACGCGCCGGCCAATCCGCCGTCGTCCCGCTCGCCGTCCGGGAGTACGACGGCGCTGCCCTCTCGCGCGTCCGACCGACAGGACATCGCGCGTCGCCAGGCCATCGAAGATGCCGTACGACAGGCCCGGCGCACCCGGCAATGGAGTGCGCTCGGCAAGCAGTGGCTGCTGGGCGTGCTGGGATGTCTGCTGTTTCTGGCGGTGTGGGAAATCGTTCCCCGCCTCATTCCGGGGATCAATCTGAACATGTTCCCGCCGCCATCGCGGGTGGCTGGCGTGTTTGCCGAGATGACGTGGGGAACCGGCGAGATATGGCCGCATGTGGGCGCCAGTCTTCAGCGCGCACTCGCGGGTTTTCTGCTCGGCTCGACGCTGGGCGTCATCGCCGGCGTGCTGACCGGACACTTCACTGCGCTGCGTCATCTGAGTGATCCGGTGCTGCATGCCCTGCGCGCCATTCCCTCCATCGCCATCGTGCCGCTCGCGATCGTATGGTTCGGCCTGGGAGATCTGTCCAAGGTCATGCTGATCGCCTGGGGCGCCTTCTTCCCAGTGTGGATCAACACGTTCTTCGGTGTGCGCGACATTTCGCCCGCTTATCTGCGCTCGGCGGCATCGCTCGGTGCGCGACGCGCCGCCATCGCGCTTCAAGTCGCACTTCCCGCCGCGCTGCCTTTCGTTTTCGCAGGCTTGCGGCAAGCGACATCGGTGTCGTTCGTGGTGCTCGTGGCCGCCGAGCTGGTCGGTTCGGAAAAGGGGCTGGGCTACCTCATTTCGTTCGCGCATCTGGTCTTTCGCGTCGACATCATGTTCGTCGGCCTCATCTATCTCGGTGCGCTCGGCTTCGTCGCCGACCAGCTCTTTGCGTGGCTGTTGCACCGCGTGTTTCCGTGGTACGGCGCGGAGGCGAAGCGATGAGCGTCAAAGCCGATCTGATTCTGCACGGCGGGCACATTCTCACGATGGAGCCCGGCGCGGCGCCTGCGCAGGCGATCGCCATCGCGGGCGAGCGCATTTTGGCCGTCGGCCGCGACGCCGAGGTACTCTCCCAATCGCAATCGTCGAACACGAAGGTGGTCGACCTTGCGGGGCGCTCGGTCATCCCGGGCGTCGTCGACGCGCATGCGCACATGGAGCGGGAGGGCCTGAAGACGCTGCGCCCGTCGCTTGCGCACGCGCGGCAGATCTCGGACGTGCTCGACGTCATTCGACGGGAAGTCGAGCGCACGCCCAAGGGCGAATGGATTGTCACCATGCCGGTCGGCCAGCCGCCGTTCTATTTCGATGGCCCGCTGACACTGGCGGAAAAGCGCATGCCGGATCGTCACGAACTGGATGCCGTCGCGCCGGATCATCCGGTCTATATTCCCGGACTCTTCGGCAACTGGGGCGTCCCGCCCGGCCACAGTGCGCTCAACTCGCTCGCGCTCACGCGCAACGGCATCCACGCCGGCACTTGCCCTGACTGTGAGGGCATCGACATCGAGCTCGGCGCCGATGGCCAGCCGACGGGCGTCATCGTGGAGACCAACAAGCGTCCGCTCATCGAGTTCGCCGTACTCACGCAAGTTCCGCCCTTCGACTATCACGACCGGATCGAAGGGTTGCGCCGCTCCTTGCCGCGATATCACCAGTTCGGCACGACAAGCGTCTATGAAGGCCATGGCTCCGCGCCCGAGACCATCGCGGTCTATCGTGCGCTGTGGGAGGCCGGCGAGCTGACGATGCGTACCCGTCTTTGCGTCAGTCCGACATGGAACAACGCGGTGGAGGCACGCCTGGCCATGCGCGACTGGCTGTCGTTTGCGCGAGGCAGCGGACTCGGTGATCCGTGGTTCGCCGTCTCCGGGGTATTCATCGGCCTCGGCGGCGCCAACGCGACCGCCCGCGCGGTGCGCAAAGCACTGCCCAACACCGGATGGTCGGGCTTCGTCGAGTGGGCCAATCGTATCGAGGATTTTCGCGATTACGCGTGGCTGGCAGCCGAGTTCGATCTGCGCGTGCATAGCGTGGTGATCGATCGCCTGAGCGAAGTGCTGGATGTCTTCGAAGCCATCGACCGACGGTTCCCGATTGCCGGCCGCCGCTGGGTGGTGGAGCATCTGGGGCGGCTCGACCCGAACGACCTGCCGCGCATCCGGCGCCTCGGCCTGCGTGTCACGACGATCCCGTTCTACATGCTCTGGAAAAACGGCGCGTCTCGCCTCGAAGAACCCCACGACGGCAACCGGTTCGTCGCGCAGCGCACGTTGATGGAAGCCGGCATCGATGTCGCGTCGGGAAGCGACAACATTCCCGTCAGCCCGTTCAGCGCCGTCTGGGCGAGTGTGGTGCGTGCCGAGCGCACCACCGGGAAAGTCATCGGCCCGGATCAGCGGCTCACGCGCCTTCAGGCCATCGAAACGGTCACGCGCAACGGTGCCTTCCTGAGCTTCGAAGAGGCATACAAGGGCACGCTCGCGCCCGGCAAATGGGCGGACCTGGCGGTGTTGAGCGCGAATCCGCTCGAGGTTCCCGACGCCGATCTGCTGACACTGCAAGCGAGTCTGACGCTGGTAGGCGGTCGCGAAGTGCATCGCTCGGCCACATACTGAGCGATGTGATGCGCCGGGCGTCTGTCCGTGATGACGTTCGACGCCCACACGTCTGCCCGGGCGCAAATCAGCGGGTACCCCCAACCGCGTCAACGAAGCAAATCGGCTTTTGAAAGCACCGGTCGCCCTATGAGAAGCGAACGACTTTCGCACATATCGATTCAAGAATCGGTTATTGGATTGCTCCGCGACAGCGTTTTTATACTGACCATCAATCTGGCACTCGATAACGGAGAGTGCCAGGATCGAGACCGCAATCAGACTCCCAAGGAAATGTCATGAGCCTTCGTCCCCTTCAGGATCGCGTCATCGTCAAACGTGTCGATGAGGCAACCCAAACCGCCTCCGGGATCGTGCTGCCCGGCAGCGCAGCAGAGAAGCCCGATCAGGGCGAGGTCGTCGCCGTCGGCCCGGGTCGGCGAGACAAGGACGGTCGCCATATCGAACTCGACGTCAAGGTCGGCGACCGTGTGCTGTTCGGCAAATACAGTGGTCAGGCAGTCAAAGTGGACAGTCATGAGCTTCTGGTGCTCCGCGAAGACGACATCGTCGCGGTGCTCGGCTAAGGCCATCTCTCAATACGCAATCCCCTAATCCAATCATCCAGGCTAGGAAACACCATGGCAGCCAAAGACATCGTATTGCGCGACGCCGCACGTACCAAACTCGTAGAGGGCGTCAATATTCTTGCCGATGCAGTGAAAGTGACGCTCGGCCCGAAGGGGCGCAACGTCGTGATCGAGCGCAGCTTCGGTGCGCCCGTCGTAACCAAGGACGGCGTATCGGTAGCCAAGGAAATCGAGCTTGCCGACAAACTCCAGAACATCGGCGCACAACTCGTCAAAGAAGTCGCCTCGAAGACCAGCGATGTGGCCGGCGACGGCACGACGACGGCGACCGTGCTGGCGCAGGCAATCGTGCGCGAGGGCCAGAAATACGTGGCGGCGGGCCTCAATCCGCTGGATCTGAAGCGCGGCATCGACCGCGCCGTCGGGGTGGCGGTCGAAGCACTGCGAAACATCAGCAAGCCGACCACCACCAGCAAGGAAATCGCGCAAGTCGCCACCATTTCGGCGAACGGCGAAGCGTCGATCGGTCAGCGTATCGCCGAAGCGATCGATCGCGTGGGCAAGGAAGGCGTCATCACGGTCGAGGACGGCAAGTCGCTCGCCGACGAACTCGACGTCGTGGAGGGGCTACAGTTCGATCGCGGCTATCTCTCGCCCTACTTCGTCAACGACGCGGAAAAGCAGATCGCCGTGCTCGAATCTCCTTACGTGCTGCTGCATGACAAGAAGATCAGCAATATTCGCGACCTGCTGCCCCTGCTCGAACAGGTGGCCAAGGCCGGCCGACCGTTGCTCATCATTGCGGAAGATGTCGAAGGCGAGGCGCTCGCCACGCTGGTCGTCAACAACATTCGCGGCATTCTCAAGACGGTCGCCGTCAAGGCCCCCGGGTTCGGCGATCGCCGACGCGCATTGCTCGAAGACATCGCCATTCTCACGGGCGGCCAGGTCATCGCCGAAGAAACCGGGCTTTCGCTCGAGAAAGCGACGCTGGCCGAGTTGGGCCAGGCCAAGCGTATCGAAGTCGGCAAGGAAAACACGACGGTGATCGACGGGGCGGGCGATGCGGCCAATATCCAGTCGCGCGTGAAGCAAATTCGCGTGCAGATCGAAGAGGCGAGCTCCGATTACGATCGCGAGAAGCTTCAGGAGCGCGTGGCGAAGCTCGCCGGCGGCGTCGCCGTCATCAAGGTCGGCGGTGCGACCGAGATTGAAGTGAAGGAGAAAAAGGATCGGGTCGACGATGCACTCCATGCCACACGGGCAGCCGTCGAAGAGGGGATCGTGCCGGGCGGGGGTGTGGCGTTGATTCGCGTACGGGAAAGCGTGCGCGAGGTACGCGGGGACAACGCCGATCAGGACGCCGGTGTCAAAATCGTGCTGCGCGCACTCGAAGAGCCGCTGCGTCAGATTGTCGCGAACGCGGGCGACGAGCCGAGCGTCGTCGTGAACAAGGTCGCACAAGGCACGGGCAACTTCGGCTACAACGCAGCCATCGGCGAGTATGGCGATCTGGTTGAACTGGGCGTGCTCGATCCGACAAAAGTCACCCGTACGGCGTTGCAGAACGCGGCGTCGGTGGCAGGCCTGCTGCTCACCACGGATGCAACCGTTGTCGAAAGCGCCAAGGCCGTCGCGCCCGCGCCGGGTGGCGCAGCAGGCGGCGCGGGCGGGCCCGGATTCGACTTCTGAAAACCGCGCTGCGTGAGCGGCGTTCCCGCGAGCCCGTTCACCCGGGCTCGCTCGACGCATCGGCAGCGCGATTTATTCAGGGGTTGGGCCGCCGCCGACGATCGATTCGACCGGTCAACGTCTCATTCGGACGAGAAAGACACCGGCGTGGCTTCAGGCGAATACGCCACGTCGCGCAAGACATGCAGAACGACAATCGACGCGATACCGAGCCCGGACGAAATCCATAGCGACTTGATCCCGAAATCGCTGAGCCAAACGCCGAAGAGCCAGGGTGCGATGGCCTGGGCAACGCGCGCAGGCGCCATCAACACCCCCTGCCGATACCCATACCCCGCCGGCCCGAAAAGCGCCAGAGGAAGCGTTCCTTTCGCGATGGTCAATATCCCGTTGCCGGCACCATGAAGCACACCGAAAAACGCTGCTGCGGGTGCGCCGATGAAACCGAATGCCATGGCCCCGACGGGGTGCAATGCCGAAGCGATACGCGCCGAAAGTAGCGGATGGACGTTGCGCAGCAATCCGAACTCGAGAACACGCGCGCCGACCTGCGCCGGTCCGATCAAGGCGCCGACCATGACGGCCGTCGCGGCAGTCGCTCCGCCGGCGCGAAGCAACACCGGCAAATGCGCGGCCATCGCCGTACTCGTGAACCACGTTGCCGCAAAGACAAACGCCAACCCATAAGACGCGAGGCGCTGCGCCCGGCTGTCGACCGGCGGCAATACTGGCAATATGGGCAATATGGGCAATATGGGCGATTGGACAGCCGTCACACTCACCTCATCAACGACGGTCGTCGACGCGCGCTCAGGACGGGGAATGCTCAGATTCAACGCCAATCCCAACGTGGCATGTAGTGCAGCCCACACCAGACAAGCGCCGCGCCAGCCGATGTGCGCTTCCATAAAGGTTGAGAGCGGCCATCCGACAGTACTGGCGAAGCCTGCAATCAACGTGATACCGGTGATCGCCCCGCGAGAACGGCTGCCATACAGCGCGACCAGGCTCGCAAACGCCGCTTCGTAAAGGCCCGCGCCCATGCCCACGCCCAGCACCGTCCACGCGGCGAAAAGCCACACGACATTCTGTGCTGCGGCCAAACTCCCGAGTCCCGCAGCAAGAATCAGACTCGTCGCCGCAAGCACGGTGCGACCGCCGTTCCGATCGATCAACCGACCTGCATACGGCCCCAGCAATGCGGAAACGACAAGCGCGACGCTGAACGCCGCGAAGACGCTCGGCGCACCGACGCCCAGGTCCTTTGCGATTGGCGTTGCCAGCACCGCGGGTAAATAGTACGTAGACCCCCACGCCAGCGTTTGCGCAATCCCCAATCTCGCGATCACACCGCGACTCGGTTCCATGAACGGACATCCTTACTCAACTTCCCCACTCTGACGGGCGCCGCTCATTGCCCCGATTCTGCCGGACGCGCTCCGATGGCGCGCATTTCCTTCTGAATCGTGTTTCGATCGAGAATATGCAGCGGCAGATTCACGAATTGATTTACACGATTGAGGATCTGTCGAAACACCTGATCGAAGACCTTGCGCTTTTCTTCGTCACTGCCTTGAAACGCCGCAGGATCGACGAATCCCCAGTGCGCGGTGATCGGTGTGCCGGGCCAAATCGGGCACACTTCTCCCGCCGCCTGATCGCAAACGGTGATGACGAAATCCATTGGCGGCGCGTCCGGCAGCGCGAACTCGTCCCAGCTTTTGCTGCGCAAGCCCGACGTGTCGTAGCCGATCGACCGGCATCGTTCGACGGCGAACGGATTGACCGAACCCGTGGGGCGACTGCCAGCGCTGTAGGCGTGAAATTTGCCTTTACCTAGCACGTTGAACAACGCCTCCGCCATCACGCTGCGCGCTGAATTGCCCGTGCACAGCACCAAGACGTTGAAATGCTTTTCGGTCATATCGATATCCGGATAAATGCCGTCGCCTCGCCGTGAGCGATGGCAACTGTTGAGGGAGATGCGGTTAAGCAGCGAGCAGATCAGCGACGCAGACTCGTCCGTGAAAACACGCCACGAAATGCTTCACGAAATGCTTCACGATCCAGCCCCCGTAACAGGGGGGCAGACGGACGCCGGCATGCACGGAACACCGCCGCAACAGTTCTCCGTGAGGTAGCCGAGCAATGCCGTCATGGTCTCGAAGCGAGCCATGTAAATGATCGACCTGCCTTCCTGGCGGCTCGTCACCAAGTCGGCACGATGCAGTTCCTTGAGGTGGAACGACAAGGACGACGCAGGCATTTCCATGAGTTCCGCAATTCGACCCGCAGGTAGCCCCTCGGGGCCCGCCTGGACCAACAAGCGGAAGACCGTCAGACGAACGCCATGGGCGAGCGCCGCAAGGGCGTCGAGTACGTTATTAGTTTCCATATTTCCAATTTAGTCGAAATATGGAAATTACACAAATGAATTTTTTAAGACAGCTCTCCGCCAAGGCACCCGTGCGGCGAGGATGCGACAATCCGGCGGGCGTTCACGTACGCAATGGAAGACATGCCCCCTTCCCTCAAAAGGCGGGCCTCTCCCAATGCGTCTGCCTCAGGAGGTGGTTGTGCTCCCGGAACTCGCCAGGCGCCATGCCGCACAAACGTTTGAAGTGGCGATAGAACGTGGCGACGCTGTCGAAGCCGCTCGCGTAGACGATTTGGGCGATAGGAAGCCGATCGGCGCAGGCAAGCAACCGTTGCGCCTCGGCAAGTCGCAGGGATGTCAGCGTCTGAAGGTAGGACTGCTCCGCACTTTCGAACACGATGAACAACTGCCGCGCCGACATGCCCAATTCGGCCGCGACCATTGCCGGGGTGAGTTTTTGCTCGTGCTTGCGGCGGAACATGATTTCTCTCGCGGCATAACGCTGCCCAGCCCGGAGCGCCGCACGCACTTCCGGCATCCCCTCCTTGAGACGCCCTCGCGCCAGCAACGCCAGCCGCGCAATGTGCGCCACATCCGCATGCGCATCGCCCACGAGCCCGCGCTCCGACATCAACGCGCGAAATAGCGCTCTGAACGCTCGCGAGCAAGCGGCGTCACCGACGAACCGGGCGGCGAACAGATCGTCCACCGGCTGACCGAGCATGAGCGAATCTTCGACGGGAATTTTGAGCAGCTGGAAATGAAAATCGTCCTGCGTGCCCGGCGTTGCGTAAAAAGGCAGATCGGAAAAATTGATCACCATGTCGCCGTTACCCACGAAATGGGAGCGGCCATGCCCCGTATCGAACATGCCCGGCCCGTGCACCTGGAAGCCGATACATAGACTATTAGCGGCGGCCCGGGCAATGTCCGCGGGCCGACGACTGACGTGGTACGCCGATGCGCGCATCTCCGACGCCACCGCATTACCCACCGTGTGGGCGCTGAACGCGCCAAAAAATCGCGAACGGCGTTCTGCCGGCATTTCGATAGTGACGCCGAACAGGTTCTTGGCACGCGTTTCGCGCCAGTGATCGAAGCGATCCTTTGGCGCGATGTCGTCGGTGGTAAAGCGAATCATCATCGTTAAACCATGGAGGGAAGTCCGGCGACCGGTGCCGAGATAGTCGCGATGGAGTGCCGTAAAAAGCGGCGCGCATATCGCTGAATATTATCGGGAGAATCCCGTGGCGAACAACTGGTCGCACTGGCGATTGCGCAACGCCAACAACGCCCCCCGAAGCCAGGTCGTCCCGAATACTCAACGGGTCTGACACCACGCTGCACTATTTGAGAAACCTCAAGCGCATAGCTTGCCTACACTCAATCCTTGTTTGTTCGACGCGCGCCGGCACGCAAAAACGCGCCGGCAACCGGCCCCGCGCCCCGGTCTTGCGCAATCGAGTCGCCGAACGACGATCCCGTCCATTTCGACGGTTTCGCACATACCGAGGCGTGAAACATCACCGGCAATGAGAATGTCACGAATGGGCACGATGCCGCCATGCGTCAGCACGCGATCCGATCACGCGGCGAACGCTTTGCTCGCCCCCTCGGCGCTGCACGTCCAATGAACAGCGCACGTGCGACGACACCGGTCGGCCCGCCTGGCCGCGAGGAAAACGCGATCATCGGGAAGCCGGCGACGGCCGCATCGCGCCCTGCGCGCCCGGCCGAATCCATCGCCGGTCGGTGAGAGGGTGCCGGCCATGTTTCCCACCTACCTGAAACCCGTGAGCCTGCTTTTTCGGAAGCGTCGCAACCGACGGCTCGTTGCCATGATCGAGCGGCTTTGGCGCGATAACGAACGCCCCGTGAGCGTATTGGACGTGGGCGGCTCGCTCGTATTCTGGTTGTCCATTCCCGAGTCGGCACGACAGAAATGCGACATCAGTCTCATCAATCTCCCGGGCGCGTATGAAGGCCTGCCTCCCAACGAGGCGCGGCTGCGTGGCAGTTTTTCGCTCCTGATTGGTGACGCCAGAGACCTGAGCCGCTTTGCCGATCAATCGTTTGATCTGGTCGTCTGCAATTCAGTGATCGAACACGTTGGGTCCTGGATCGATATGCGCACGGCCGCCAAAGAAGCGCGCCGGGTCGGACAACATGGATGGATTCAGGTCCCCGCGTTTGAATTTCCGATCGAGCAGCACTTTCTGTTGCCCTTCATCCACTGGCTGGCCGATACCTTGCAGATTTGGCTGCTCCGCCGTCTTCACAAGGAATTCAGAGGGCCGCTGAGTGACGACATGTTCATGGCCGTCTTCCATACCCGCCCGCTGACGCGCTCGCAACTCGGTCACTTGTTCCCCGAAACCGATATCCGGTCCGAATGGCTGCTTCTGCCCAAGAGTCATGTCGCGACATGGACTCACGCGTCGGGCGCCGACGCATAACGCAAAGCGCCCGAGATACCAACGACATGGCGCCATCACGCCACGGTTTCGTTCCCCGTGGCGTCAGGCGAAAGACGCTTGTGCGTCAGACAACCGGGGAATGAGAACGCAGCACTCTCGCCAGGAACATCTTGGTTCGATCGTGCGTGGGCGCATCGAAGAACTCTGCGGGCTTGGCGTCTTCGATGATTTTCCCGTCGTCGATAAAGATGACCCGGTCGGCCACGTCGCGCGCAAATCCCATTTCGTGCGTGACGCAAAGCATCGTCATCCCTTCCTCGGCGAGCTTGACCATGGTGTCGAGAACTTCCTGCACCACCTCCGGATCCAGCGCGGATGTCGGTTCGTCGAACAGCATGATCGAGGGTTGCATGCACAATGCCCGTGCAATCGCGACGCGCTGCTGTTGCCCGCCGGACAACTGCGCCGGGTATTTCTTCGCCTGATCGGCCACGCGCACCTTGCTCAGATAATGCATCGCCCGTTGCGTGGCGGTTTCCCGCGACTCCCCCCTCACGCTCATGGGACCGATCAGGCAGTTCGCCAGCACGGACATGTGCGGGAAGAGGTTGAAACTCTGAAAGACCATGCCGACCTCGCGCCGAATGTCTTTCATTTGGCTCATGCCGGACCCCGTCGCGGCATCGGTCACGGTGATGACGCCGGATTCATAGGTCTCGAGTCCGTTGATGCAGCGAATCAGCGTGGACTTGCCCGATCCGGACGGCCCACAAATCACAATTCGCTCCCCCCGATGAACGCTCAGGTCGATTCCCTTGAGCACCGCATGGTCGCCGTAGTGCTTTTCGAGCTGTCGGATCGACAGCACTTCCGTGTTCAATTTGACGTTTCCCATCTTCGCTCCGATGAAGGACTCTACATGCGAGAAAAGCTGACGGCGCGACGCGAGCGCTTGCCGGAGGCGTTACTGCGGACTCGGCGTTGACCATTGCCGGCACGAAGTCGCTCCGCGATTTCAGAGCCGATCGAGCAAAGCACGAAGTAGACGATGGCGACGGTGGTATAGAACTCGACCAGTTTGCCGTCGCGCTGTGCGATCTTTGCCGCGGCCCCCAGAAAATCGGTGAGCGACAGAACGTATACCAACGATGTGTCCTGAAACAGGATGATGGTTTGCGTCACGATAATGGGCGCAGTCGCTCTCAGGACCTGCGGAATCACCACGAAGGCATAGGTCACCGGCAGCGAGAGCCCAAGCGCTTTTGCCGCCTCGTACTGGCCTTTGTCTATCGACCGAAGCCCCGCCCGTACGATCTCGGCGTAAAACGCAGACTCGAAAAGCGTGAAGGTCAGGAACGCCGTAAATTTGGGTCCAAGAGGCATCGGATGCCCGCTCTCCGATATCTTCTGAAGCAGCAACGGCACAAGAAAGAAGAACCAGAACAGCACCATGATCAAGGGAATCGATCTGGTGATCGTGATATAGGCCCGCACCACCTGACTGAGCACCGGCACCTTCGTTTGGCGAATGATCGCCATGAGCGTGCCGATGATCAATCCACCGCATAGCGCGACAAGCGTCAACTCGATGGTGAACGCCATTCCCTCCAGCAAGTAGGGCGTCGCACGAACAATGGCGAGATAGTCGAAATTCATGCGATTACCTTTTTGTCGGAGGAAGTTGCACCGTGCCCGGTGTTTCGACAGCCCGCTCGATCACGTTGGCGGCGAGATGAATGAGCAAGGCAATCACGAGATACATGACGGTCGCCGCCGCAAATGCCTGGAACGTCTCGAATGTGAACTCATTGATCTGCTGCGCCTGCGCGGTCAACTCGAGCAGACCGATGGTCAGGGCAATCGATGTGTTCTTCAGCAAGGCGAGCACTTCGCTGGTCAGCGTAGGGACCGTAATCCGGAGCGCCTGGGGTATGAGAATGCGCATATACGTCTGAATCGGCGACAAGCCGAGCGCATCCGCCCCCTGACGTTGCCCCGCGGGCAAGGCCGTGATGCCCGAGCGCACCTGCTCCGCGATACGCGACGCCGTGTAGAGACTCAGCGCCGCCAGGGCCGGGATGAAGCTTCCCCACGGCGGCGGGATCTGCTTCACGATTGCCCCCAAACCGCTCGGCAGCACGTCGGGCAGGACGAAATACCAGAGGAACGCCTGCACGAGCAGCGGTATGTTGCGAAATACCTGCACGTAAAGACGTCCCAGCACACGGAGTGCGGGCGATCGCGAAGTGCGCGCAGCCCCCACCGGAATACCGATCAGAAAGGCAATGACCCCGGATGAGATCCACAACGACAGCGTCCAGCCCACCCCGGACATCAGCCAGGAAAAATAGGTACTCCCGTCAATGGAGCGCTCGAAAAGCATATGCATGGCGAACTTCCCTTGAAGCGTTGGTCGGTCGGCGACTCAGGGGTCGAGACTGTCGCTCGGCGAAGCGACGCGCTTTTCAAGGGCCGCGCCCATCGGAAGGGCGAGGTTCTGCCCGTTGGGAGGAATCGGCTGCGTGAACCACTTGAGATAGCGTTGCTTGAACTCGCCCGAACTCATCAGCGACTTCAAGGTGTCGTCGACCAGCGCCTTGAATTCCGGGTCGCCTTTGGCGAGCATGAGTCCGTAGTAGTAGATGGGGACGCGAGGATTTTCCACGTATCGGAACGCCTTCGGATCGGGCGCGCTCGAGACAAGGCCGGCTTCCAGAATGTTGTCCTCGAACCAGGCGGTGGCGCGGCCGGTGCGAAGCATCAGAAGCGACTCCGCATGATCTTTCGTCTGGAGAATGGTCAGCCCCAGTTTGTCGTCGACATTCGTCTGGGCGGCGATCCCCTGGTTAAGCGATCCCTGGGTCAGGACTACGGTCTTTCCGCGAAGGTCGCTTTGCGCTCGAATGTTGCTCGACGCCAGTGTCACCCACGTAGGTGCGCCCGCGAAGATCGCCACGGAAAACGCGACTTGCTTCTGACGATCGGCGGTATTGGTCGTGCTTCCGCATTCGATGTCGATCGTCCCGTTCTGAAGCAATGGGATCCGATTCGCCGGGCTCACCGGAATCGTGGCCACTTTCAGATTCGGCAGGTTCAGGGCCTTCTTCACGTGGTCCGCCACGGCGGCACACAAATCCATGGAGAAGCCGACGGGTTTCTGCCCCGTGCCGAGATAGGAAAACGGAACGGACGATTCCCGGTATCCGAGCGTCAAGGTGCCCGTGTCGCGGATCTTTTCGAGCGTCGCGCTTTTTGCGTGGGCGGTACCCAGCGCGCCAAACGACGACACAAAGCATAGAATGCCAGCCAGAATGCGTGTGTTCAGTTTCATGATGACCTCAGTAGCGTGCGAGTTCGGAACAGAACCGGGACAGATCGTGTTGACGGTGGCCATTCGAGCGAGGCGGTCGTCGGGAGAGGTCTCGCGAACGCCGGCCGTCTGTTGCAAACCCTCTATCGCTCATCGATGACATCTCCGTATGGTGGGTCAGCCGCCCGAGGTGACGTCGTCGCATGCACAACGCACACCGTATTCACACCGTATTGACTCGGTATTGACACCGCATTCAGGCAACTGTGTTGTCGGTACTTTGGAGAGTACAAACGAGAAAAATCCGACTCCAACGCAAAAAACTCAGCATCCCCTCAAGTAAATTCACGCCGCTTGTCGGCAAGCGGCGGGCGTTGCGACTTATGCGGCCGTCCATCCGCCATCGACCATCAGCGCGCTTCCGGTAATGAGGGACGACGCGTCGCTCGCGAGAAAAACGACAGCCCCCATGATTTCCTCGACTTTCCCGACGCGCCCCAATGCGATGCGTGACACGACCCATTCGCGAAACCCCGGGTCGTCGAACATATGGGCCGTGAGCGCCGTTTCGATAAACGTCGGGCATATGGAATTCACCCTGACGCCATGTATTCCCAGCTCCCAGGCAAGCGCCTTCGTCATGCCCTCGATCGCATGTTTGCTCGCGCAATAGACCGTTCTTCGGGGACTCCCTACCTGCCCCATTTGCGACGAGATGTTGATGAGCGAGCCGGGCTGCCCTGCCGCCAGCAGGCCTCTCGCCACCGCACGGGCGGTGTAAAACGCGGCCTTGACGTTCAGGTCGAACACCTCGTGCAGGTCGTCGTCCGTCACGGACACCAGCGCTTTCGGGCGATTCATCCCGGCACAATTGACCAGAATATTGAACGGCCCGAGGCGTTGCACCGCGTCGTCGACGCTTGCCGAATCCGTCACGTCCAGGACCAGCGGCTCCGCCACGCCGCCCGACTCCCGAATTGCGCGACAGGCCTCGTCGAGTTCCTTCGCGGAGCGGGCCGCGAGCGTGACGCGCGCGCCCGACCGGGCCAACGCAACCGCCGCCGCCAGCCCGATGCCCCGGCTCGCGCCGGTCACGAGGGCGGTCTTATGATCCAGGCGGAAACTGGGAAGCGCCGGCAGTTTCATTTTCCCGTCATTCGAAATCATCATTGAAAGTTGCCATGAGAATGAGAATCGCCCGTGGGCAGGGATCCTTCGGCGCAGGCACGCGCCGCGCGCCGCCGGCACGACAATGCGCGGGCGGCGACGGGGGACGTTGGGTGACGTTGGGTGACGTTGGGTGACGTTGGGTGACGTCGGAGGGCATCGGGCGGCGTTGGTGTGACGCGCCCTGGCTTGTGTGTCAGCGCGCGACCGGGGTGCCGTACGCGACCTCGCGATGGCCGTACCGCCGTACGCGAATATTGGCCTGCTCCCCGTGCGCGACCATGCCCTCCAGGTCGCAAAGCCGTGAGCAATACGCGCCGATCGCGGCGCTCGCTTCGTCGGTCAGCACTTTTTGGTAGGTACAGGTTTTAATGAATTTGCCGACCCACAACCCGCCGGTGTATCGGGCAGCCTTGCCCGTAGGCAGGGTGTGATTGGTGCCGATGACCTTGTCGCCGTATGCGACGTTGGTTCTCGGCCCGAGGAAGAGCGCCCCGTAGTGCTTCATGTGCCGGAGAAAGTAGTCCGGATCGCGCGTCATCACCTGAACATGTTCCGAGGCGATGCGGTCGGCCTCGCTCACCATCTCGTCGATAGTGTCGGTCACGATGACCTGACCGTAGTCGCGCCAGGACACGCCGGCCGTGTTCGCCGTCGGCAGAATTTCCAGCAGGCGCTCGATCTCACGCATGGTGTCCACGGCGAGTTGCATCGAATTCGTCAAGAGGATCGCCGGCGTGTTGAATCCGTGCTCGGCTTGCCCGAGCAAATCGGTGGCGCACAACTCACCGTCGACACTGTCATCGGCGATAACGAGCGTCTCGGAAGGCCCGGCGATGAGATCGATGCCGACCTTGCCGAAAAGTTGTCGCTTCGCTTCGGCGACGAAGGCGTTGCCGGGCCCGACGAGCATCGATACCGGATCTATCGTCTGCGTGCCCAGGGCCATGGCGGCCACCGCCTGCACGCCCCCGAAGCTGTAGATCTCGTCCGCACCGCCAAGATGCATGGCCGCAACGACGGCCGGATTCGGACGCCCCTGCACCGGCGGCGACGCGGCGAGGATTCGGGAAACGCCGGCGACCTTGGCCGTGACGACGCCCATATGGGCGGAGGCCACCAACGGAAACTTTCCGCCGGGTACGTAACACCCTACGCTGTCGACCGGAAGGTTCTTATGCCCCAGGATCACCCCCGGCATCGTCTCGACCTCGATATCGACCAACGCCTCACGCTGCGCCTGAGCAAAGTTCCGGACCTGCGCCTGGGCGAATCGAATGTCGTCCAGTTGCCCGGCAGACAGCGACCTCACGCACGTCGCGATCTCGTCATGCGTGAGTCGGAAACTCTCGGGCGCCCATGTGTCGAATTTTTGCGAGTATTCGCGCACGGCGACATCTCCGCGCTTTTCGATGTCGGCCAGAATACCGACGACGACCGCGCGAACCCCTTCCGAATCGACCGTGATTTGATCGGCGTTTCGACCGCTTTTCAGCACGCTGATGCCCATGTTCTCTCCTCTGTCTTGTTGGTCGCCGACGACCGGGGACACTTTCGAAATCGATTGATGAACGATTGACGAACGACGGCCAGGATGGGCCCCCGAACGTCGTTCGTGTGGTGGTGATGAAATGCAGTGGCGCAGAGATGCACGCGACAGGCTTCTGATGTCGGTGCGCGTCACATCTCTGCGCTCAGGCGACGCTATGGCGACTTTCAGGCCGCCTTGCTCAGCGCCATCTGATCGAGACTGTCGCGCAGCGACTTCTCGAGAATGTCGACCGCCTGATCGATCTCGTCGGTGGACACCGTCAACGGCGGCGCGATGCGCCACACCGAGCCGCGCTCCGGACGGCGGCGGATGTTCATGCTCAGACCGTTCTCGAAACACTTGGCCGTCGTCAATGCCCCCAACTGATGCGCGGGCGTGCGCGAGGCGCGATCCGTCACCAACTCCACCCCCAGCAGCAGGCCAAGGCCTCGCACGTCACCGATCACGTCGTAACGACTCTGCAACTCCTCAAGCCGATGGCGCAAATAGCCGCCCATCTCATTGGCACGCGCCACGAGATTGCCCTCGGTGATGACCTGCAAGACGGCCAGGCCGACTTCCGCCGTCAAGGGGTCCGAGACGTGACTCGTGTAGAAGGTGAAGTGCTTCTCGTACAGCGCCTGCTCGATCTTCTCGGTCGTGGCCACGGCTGCCAGCGGCAACCCGCCGCCCAGCGTTTTGGACATCGTCATGATGTCGGGAACCACATCGAAATACTCGGAACCGGTCTTGGTGCCGATGCGGCCGAATGCCGTCTGCGCTTCGTCGAAAATGAGCAGCATGCCGCGATCGTCGGCAGCCTTGCGAAGGGCGCGCATGAACGCGGGCGGCGGAACCAGCACGCCCCCGGCGCTGATCACCGGCTCGGCAATGATCGCGGCGCCGCGTCCTGCCGACTGCATGTCGAACATCTTCAGCGCAAGCTCCAGATTCGCCAGCGCTGCCGCTTCCGGATTCTCGGCCTGAATGTACGGACGATAGGCATTCGGCTCGGGAATCACGAACACGCCCGGCGGGGGCACGCCGTATCCCTTTCGATCGCTGGCCATCGACACGGTGCTGGCGCCGCCGGTAATGCCGTGCCATGAGCCGCCCAGCACCAGCACTTCGTAACCGTCGGTGTACATCTTGGCCATGCGCAACGCCACTTCCGTCGCTTCGGAGCCGGTGTTGATGAAGATCGTTTTCTTCAGATCGCCCGGCAGCCAGTCACGTGCGAGCGTCTGCGCCAACTCGGCCACCACCTCGGGAATCATCCCGCTGAACATGTGGAAAGCCTTTTCGCCCGCCCGATGAACCGCCTGGACGATCGCCGGATGGTTATGGCCGATCGTCGCGCACATCTGCCCCGAGGTGAAGTCGAGGTACTCGCGGCCATGGCTGTCCTTGACGGTGGTGCCCCGGGCCGACCGGAACAGGTTCGGGAAACTATCCCCGCCGTAGCGCACCAGAAACTCCTTGGACGCCCGCAAGAGTGCTTCGCTCATCGATCATTTCTCCATTTTTTTCGACGCCCCGGTTGCCTGGGACGGCCGTTAAGTTGCAACGTGGCGAACGCGACTCGTCGTAACGGCACACCGCTTACGCACGAGGCCGGCCACGCATCCGGTGCCTCAACAATTGCTTTCTTCGTTGGACAAGTGGAGCATAATTAGCTGGGTTCTCAGGTGCCAACGCAAAAAATTCAGCATCCATCCAAATGAGTTCATCAACGACCGGAACCAAGTCCCGTCTTCCACCGATGAAGGCGCTGATCGCATTCGAGGCCGCCTCTCGAACGGGCAGTTTTGCGCAGGGCGCCGAAGAACTCTCCGTGTCGCCGTCTGCGATCAGTCACCATATCCAGCAGCTCGAGGAGTTTCTCGGCGTACAGTTGTTCCAGCGCCATGCGGGCCGCGCCGTCCTGAGCGCTGCGGGCATGGCGTATGCGCGCGAGATCAAACATGCCTTCACGCTTATTTCCGATGCCACGGCGCTCGTCGCGCCGCAATCGCAGCGCGGTCATCTGGTCATTGCGTCGAGTCCCAGCTTCGCGGCCAAATGGCTCCAGCCTCGCCTGTCCGGATTTCTGAGCGCCTACCCCGAAGTCAGAGTGCGACTCTCCACGCTGTCCACGGCGGAAGACGTGGAAGCGAATCGCTTCGACGTGGGCATCTGCTATGGGCGCTCGCCCGCCGGGCAGCGTGAAGTGGCTCCGCTGCTGCTGGAGCACCTGCGCCCACTCTGTAGCCCGGCGCTTCAGGCATCCATGCAGCTCAGCACCCCCGAAGATCTCAAACGCGTGACGCTCATTCATTCATCGAACGCGCTGACGTGGGCGGATTACCTTCGGCGTGTCGGCGTACCGTCGCTCAAACCCGCGAACGAGTTGTGGCTCGACAGGTCGTCGATGGCGATCGACGCCGCCGTGCGCGGTCTCGGTGTCGTACTCGAGAGCGAAGTCCTGGCCGCCGAGGAACTGAACGACGGCCGACTCGTGGCGCCGTTCGACGCGGAGCAATTCAGCGTTCTGACCACCACGTACTATCTGGTGAAGTCGAGCAATCTCGGCAACAACACGTACGTGAGCTATTTCGAAAAATGGCTTCGCAATGAGATCGCGCTCGCCAAACTCACGGCGGGTTCCGCGTGATGGGTGAGTCGATCACCGGTCCCGTTGCGGCGTCGACGATGCACCGAAACCCGCAATCCGCCAGAACGTAGCGCCCCACGACGCAGCATCGTGCCCGGTCGCAGTGCAAAAGCGCGAAAACAAAAAATTTGCGCGCCGCGCATTCTTAATATTCTTTATCCCTCGCCGTAAACCCTCGCAGGCGTGTGCCGAGCGGAATACCGCAGATCACGTCATTCATTCAATACCGAATGTCGCCAAGCATTCGCCTTAGGCAAGGGGTTTCCTCATGTTGTTTTCCCGCTTATCCATCAGCGCCCGCATCGGCGTCGTGATGGCTTTTCTCGGTACGTTGTCTATCGCCATCGGCATCATCGGCATTTTCGGTATGCGAACCAGCAACGAAGCAAACCGTCGCACGTACTCGCAACAGCTACCCAAGTCGAATGCCGTCAGTGAATTGACGATCCTGGTCGGGCGTCAGCGCACATCACTCGATCGCGCCGCGATGAACCCCGGCTCGAACGACGCCAAAACCATGTATGCGAAGGAGCGCGAAGTCGCCACCGCTGCCGATGCGTCATGGCAACGTTATCTGTCGCTGCCGCGTAGCGCGGACGAGGACAAACTGGCCAAAGAGGTCACACGCGAGTACAACGAAACGGAAAAAATCCTCGACGCGTTTCGCGACGCTACCGTCAAAGGCGATCATGACGAAAGCCTCAAGTTGATGCTCAACGTCGGCAACGTCTACACCCGCATGCAAAGCGCCGCCGAAGCCCTGTCGTCGTATCAGGTTCAGGAAGCGAAAACGCAATACGATCTGGCGGAGCATCGCTTCGAACAGTTCAGTATGGGAAGCCTGCTTGCCATCGGCCTCGGCATTTGCGCTGCCCTGTGGAGTTGGATGACGCTGCGTCGGGCCATTCTTCGGCCCGTGAACGAAGCCATCCATCATTTCAACGCCATCGCGCAAGGCGACCTGTCGCACGACATCGAGATTCACTCGAAGGACGAGATGGGGCGCATGATGCAAGGGCTTGTCGAAATGCAAACGAGTCTGACGCGCACCGTCGAATCGATTCGTGACGGCAGCGCCACCATCGCCACCGCGACGCGTCAGATTGCAGCAGGCAACGCCGATCTCTCTGCGCGCACCGAGGCGCAGGCCGCATCGGTCGAGCAAACGGCCTCAAGTGCCGAAGAGCTGGCGAGTACAGTACGCCAGAACGCGCAGAGCGCCGCACAGGCGAGTACGCTCTCAGCCTCCGCAACGACCATCGCGCGCAAGGGCCACGAAGCCGTGTCCTCGGTCGTCGCCACCATGACGGGCATCAGCGACGACTCGTCGGCAATTGCGGAAATCACGTCGATGATCGACGGCATCGCATTCCAAACGAACATTCTTGCGCTCAACGCCGCCGTCGAAGCCGCGCGTGCCGGCGAGCAAGGACGTGGATTCGCCGTCGTCGCAGGAGAGGTGCGCACGCTCGCCCAGCGTTCTTCCGCAGCCGCCAAGGAAATCAAGGAACTCATCGATGCGTCGCGCACGCGCGTGAATGCCGGGGCGGAACAAGTTCAGCAGGCGGGCAAGACCATGAACGAGATGATCGACGCTGTCGGCCGCGTCAATGCCATCATGGATGAAATCGCAGCCGCGTCGCGGGAACAAAGCCAGGGGGTGGGACAGATCAGTTCTGCGGTCAACGAGATGGATCAGGCGCTCCAGCAAAACGCGGCGCTCGTCGAAGAGTCGGTCGCTGCGGCGCAATCGCTGCGAGATCAGGCAACCACACTCGCCCATACCGCCGCGTCGTTCCGCTTGCGGGCCGACCGGCGTACGGTGCAGGAGCGGTCGCTCACGCCGGTGGCATTCCCCGCGTTGCTCCGCAGCGCATAGCGCATCGTTGCCCCGGAAGCGCCCTCTTTCGCTGCGGTCGCGAGAAAAACACGGCTTCCCCATCGATACAACGGTGACGTGCCCCACCGGCAATAGGCGGATACGTCACCGTCCGCCAACTTCCGCCACTGTCCGCCACCGCTCGTCCAAGCGGCCCCGAATGCATGCGGCCCGGCATCGGGGCGACAAACACGCCATTTGCCTGGCGTTATCTCGCGTCGTTGTACACCGTCGCACGCGAGACGCCCAGGTGCTTGGCCACGATCTCCATCGAACGGCGCACCTCGAGAAATCCCTCTTCGCGCAGGTCGCGCAGCAGTTGGCGACGTTGGTCGCTCTTCAGCGATTGCGCCGTTGTGGCCAGCGACAGCGCGAAGCGGTCGATACGCGTGCGAATCGCTTCTGCGTTGGCAGGATCGAGAGACTCCCGCACCGGCGACGCCGCCGTCTTGCAAAACTGCTCGAGCATGCCCTGAACGCCCCGGAAAAGCGTGACATCCACGTTCATGCACAGCGCCGCCACATAACGCCCGGAAGCATCCTTGATCCCGATAGACGTGCTTTTGACAGGACGCCCGTCCGAAAAATGGTTCTGATAGTTGGAGATGATCTGGGGAAATTGACTATCCAGAATACGAGCGAGCCCCAGTTCTGTCGCGGGATCCCCCGTCTTCCGTCCGGACAGATTGTTGAAAATCGCCAGAATCGCGTGGTCCGGGTCTCGCAGATCGTGCACCACAACCTCGGCGAAGGGAGAAAAAGTGGCGCCGAGCCCTTCCGCGAGGCAAAGCACCTGCTCGATGATCGAATCCTGCTCACTCTTCTTTTTGGGCATCACTTGTTCATATCATCCAATGTTGGACTGAATATACAAAAAACCGTCCTGACTGCGAAGGGCACAAGGCGATCACGTTTACCCTTATGCACAAATCATCTATATCTGGACATTATGTACATCAGATCACCCGTCTCCCCCGGACTGTGGTCCCCGTACCCAACGTGAGTCATCAACCGTGAGTCACTGAATGTGAGTGCAGAGCGATGGAACTGAAGTGGATCGAAGACCTGCTAGCCTTTTCCCATTACGGCAGTTTTTCACTTGCCGCAGCCAGTCGCCATGTCACGCAATCCGCATTCAGCCGGCGCATTCAGGCGCTTGAGGAGTGGCTGGGGGGAGAGGTCATCGATCGCTCCAGGCAGCCGGCCGCCCTGACCGACATCGGTAGACTTGTACTCGCCGAAGCCTCGCCGAGCGTCACCACCGCGTACGAACTTCGGGATCAAGTCAGAGAGGGACTCGGTTCCGCGTGTCACACGCTGAAAATCTCGTCCGGATTCGCCCTCTGCGAAAGCGTGCTCGCGACATGGATGACCGAAACGTGCGGTCTGCTGGACAAACGGGTCCGCATCAAAGTCCTGGCGTCGGGCATCGACGACGCCGTACAGACATTTCTTTCGGGGCGCAGCGATTTTTTGCTTTGCTATCACCACCCTGCGCTTCCCCTGCCCTCGGACCTCACACGTTATCCATGGACCTATGTCGGGACGGATCGACTTGTCCCGGTGTGCGCGCCCTTGCATGCCGGCGTACCGATATTCGCGTCCGGGGACAACCAGACCCTTGCCGCCCCCGTGCTCACCTACGCCGAGCGGACATACCTCGGGCGGGCGCAGGCGTATCTTCTCAACGCACATCCTGCAGGGCGCCTCGACGGGCTGCGCCGATCTCACGAATCCCATATGGCAATGGTGTTGCGAGCGGCCGCCATCGCGGGTCATGGCGTCGCCTGGCTACCGCAGTCGATGGTCCTCCAGCATTTGGCACAGGGAACCCTTGTGAGGACGTGCGACGAGACGCTCACGCTGCCACTCGATGTGCGCATTTACAAGAACAGCGCACTCCCTCTTTAGTCTCACGAGCCATCGATTGAATGGTCGTCCACGAGATGCGTATTTCTCATTTCGTTATAAACAAAAATCATGGCGAATATTTTTTTACCCGCCTGACTTCGAAGTAATCTGAGAACGAACAACTATAACAATTCAACCTCAACTCGTGCGACGCATCATGAAGAATCATTTAACTGCCAACCTCGCAATTCTTTTCTCCGCGATCATTTTTTCCTCCCCATCGTTCTCGGAAGATCTCGGGCCGACCCTGGAAAAAATCAAGTCCACCAACATCATCTCCATCGGCCACCGCGAATCGTCGATACCGTTCTCTTATTACGATGAAAACCATAAAGTTATCGGTTTTGCGCAAGACATTTGCGATAGGGTCATCGACTCAGTAAAGACCGCAATCAATAGCAAAAATCTCGCGGTGAAAATGATCCCGGTGAATTCGCAGAACAGAATCGCGCTCGTCCAAAATGGCACGATCGATCTCGAATGCGGGACCACCACGAATACGCAGGCGCGTCATTCCCAAGTGGCGTTTTCGACCACCTATTTCCTCGCCCTGACCCGACTGCTGGTGAAGAAGGACTCGGGAGTGAAGGATTTCGGGGATCTTTCCGGCCAAAATGTCGTGACCAACTCTGGCACGACTGCCGAGGCGATGCTTAGAAAACTGAACATCGATCGAAATCTTAAATTTAATATCATTTCCAGCAAGGATTACGCAGAGTCTTTCCTCGCCCTGCAAAGTGGCCGAGCCAAGGCTTTCATGCTGGATGACGTACTGCTATCGGGCGCGGCCACCATGGCAAAAAATCCCGCCGACTGGATCGTGACAGGAACGCCGCAATCCAAAGAGCCCTACGCATTCATGATGCGAAAAGACGATCCGAAATTCAAAAAGATCGTCGACACAACGCTTATTCAGATGATGCAATCCGGCGATATCAATTCGCTCTACAAGAAATGGTTCGAACATCCGGTTCCGCCCAAAAATATCAACTTCAATTTCCCGATGTCGAAAGAACTTATGGATATCTACAAGAATCCCACCGACACTCCGGCATATTGATCTTTTTCACACACCCGACATTTCAAAGGATTCAACGATGGCGTACAGCCTGAAGCCCAAGAACCCGGGATTGCGCGCCCAGGTCACGGAACAAGAGATAAACAATCCCGAGGTTTGGCAGGCGAGAGTGGATCTTGCCGCATGTTTTCGCATGGCCGCCAAACTGGGCATGCAGGAAGGCATCTGCAACCACCTTTCCGCAGTCGTGCCGGGGCGGGATGATCTTTTCCTTGTCAACGCCTTCGGTTATGCGTTCGAGGAAGTGACGGCGTCCAATCTGCTGATCTGTGATTTTCACGGAAACGTGATCGATGGCGAGGGCATTCCGGAGGTGACGGCGTTTTTCATTCATGCCCGCATCCATCTTCAAAAGCCCCGGGTGAAGGTTGCGTTCCATACGCACATGCCCAACGCGACGGCAATGGCCATGCTCGAAGGCCCTCCGCTGCTTTGGGCGGGGCAAACGTCGTTGAAGTTCTACGGCCGCACGGCAGTGGACCCCAAGTTCAACGGGTTGGCATTGAACGAACGCGAAGGCGATCGCATTGCGGATTCGATCGGCGATGCGGACGTCGTATTCATGAAGAATCACGGCATTCTGGTGCTGGGGCGCAGCATCGCGGAAGCTTGGGACGATTTGTACTATCTCGAGCGCGCTTGCGAAGTTCAGCGCCTGGCCCTCTCTACCGGAAAACCGCTGCAAATCATCGACCCCGAACTGGCTGCGGCCACCTATCGGCAAATGCGTGTCGGCGACGGCGAAAGCGCGCGACAGCATCTGGAGAGCGTCAAGCGAATTCTGGACCGCACAGATCCCGGATACCGCTGCTGAGCGCCTCGGCGCATCGTCTGCCCCCCCACACCCACCCCACACCCCTTCCCCGGCACCCGCCAATCGACTTAAGCGGTGCGCCTCGCCCGAATATCGGGCGTGGGCGCACCAATGCCGTGCCGGCACCCGCGTGCGTCGCCTCGCGCGGCGCACGGCGATTCTCTCGCCGCCCCATACCACCGCTCGCCCCACGTACCTCTGCGCTGCGTTGGCATACCCCTTGCTTAACTTGTTGAACAATGTGATTTGCATTGTTCAACAATTGACGAGGGATCTGATGAATCGCCAGAAACTTGTAAGCGCTGTGAAATCGGCAGGTATCGTCGCCGTTACCCTTGGGTTCGCAACCGGGCATGCGTGGGCGCAAACGCCGCCCACGATCGCAACCGGCACCCTGACCATCGGGTCGGACTTGACCTACCCGCCATACGACTTCCTCGAGAAAAACGAGCCCGCCGGCTTCGATCCGGAGTTCATGACGCGTCTGGCGGCGCACCTGAAGCTCACGCCGAAATTCGTCGATACCCGTTTCGCGAACCTGATTCTCGGCATCACCGCACAGAAGTTCGACGTGATCAGCTCGGCACTGTACGTCACGCCGGAGCGCGCCAGGCAGGTCGACTTCATCCCCTACTTCAAAACCGGCGGATCCCTCCTTGCGCGTGCCGACGGCGACTTCAAGCCGAAGACGCCGGAAGATCTTTGCGGCAAGCGCATCGGTTCGATCAAGGGCGCCGCATGGATTCCCAAGCTGCGCGATGTGTCGACGAAGGTCTGCGTGCCGAGCGGCAAAGGCGCGATCGACGTACGCGAATTCGAGTCGTCGCCCGAGGCGGCACAGGCACTCATCGCCCGCGCCGTCGATGCGCAATACGACGATGCCGCCGTCGCCAAATCGATCACCAACAAGCTGGGCGGACGTGTCGCCATCACGTCGAACGAGCCGCTTTATCCCGTGGTCGTGGGCCTCGCCGTCAAGAAGGGCAACGGGCCCATGCTCGACGCGCTCAAGCAGGCATTCGACGTGATGAAGCGCAACGGCGAATACGCGGCGCTGCTACGCAAGTACAACGTCGCGGAGCCGACGGCGTCGGAAGTCACGCAAGCGCTTGCCGTGGCGAAGTAAGCCGACGCGCAAGTGACCTAACCCGGCGCGGGCCGACATTGGCCCGCGTCCGTATGGAGTTTTCATGGTCTTCGATTGGCATTACGCCCTGTCGCTGCTCGCCGACGCCGATTTCTGGCAAGCCAGTTGGCGTGTCGTGTGGCTCAGCGTCCTGACGTGGAGCATCGGCATCGTGGCTGGCTTCGCTTTGGCGCTGGCAAAGCAGTCAACCTGGCAAGCCGTGCGCTGGGGCGCCGCGGCTTATATCTGGCTGTTCCGAAGCCTGCCGCTGCTGGTGCTGCTGATATTCGTCTACAACTTGCCGCAGGTCGTGCCATGGACCGGCGGATTGCTCTCGGAGCCATTCTGGGCCGGTTTGATCGCGATGACGTTGTCCGAATCGGCCTATATCGCCGAAATTCATCGCGGAGGGCTGCTCGCGGTCGGCCGTGGGCAACGCGAAGCCGGACGCGCGCTCGGCATTCCGTACCTTGGCCTGCAACGGCTCATCGTGCTGCCGCAGGCGTTTCGTGTCGCGCTGCCGTCGTTGATCAACGAGTACATCGTGATCGTCAAACTGACGTCGCTGGTCTCCGTGATCTCGCTAACGGAAATCCTTCTCGTCGGCGAACGGCTCTATACGCAGAACTTCAAAGTGCTGGAGACGATGCTCGCGGTGGCGTTCTATTACCTGATGATCGTGACGGCGTCGGGCGAAGTCCTCAAATGGGTCGAGCGGCGTCTGGACATCACCCGCCGCAAGGGCGAGCTGATCGATACGGCCGCTCTGTCGCCGGCGCATGACACGCCCCTGCCGGCGTCACGCGCGGTGTCCGGCGCGCGCGCGATCGAGGCGATCAACGTGCACAAGTCCTACGGCGCGCATCATGTGCTCAAGGGCGTGGATCTGGCCGTGCACGCGGGTGAAGTGGTGTCGATCATCGGCCCGTCGGGATCCGGCAAGACGTCGCTCATCCGCACGCTCAACGGACTCGAGACGATCGACGACGGCGAGATTCGCCTGCACGGCAAGGCGTTTCTGTGGCCGACCGCACAGGCGGGCGGTCGGGTGCCCGGCGCGGAGTTCCGCCAGCGTATTCTCGACGTGGGCATGGTGTTCCAAAGCTTCAATCTTTTTCCGCATCGCACCGTGCTGGACAACGTCACGTTGGCCCCCCGCTATCATCGTCTGTGCGATTCGGCCTCGGCGCGCCGGCGCGCCATGCAACTGCTCGACAAAGTCGGCCTGGCGCAGCACGCCGGCAAATACCCGCACCAACTCTCCGGCGGTCAGCAACAGCGCGTCGCGATTGCACGCGCACTGGCGATGTCGCCGAAGATCGTACTGTTCGACGAACCCACGTCGGCGCTCGATCCGGAGTTGGTCGGCGACGTGCTGCGAGTGATCGAAGCGCTCGCCCGGGAGGGAATGACGATGATCATTGTCACGCATGAAATCAACTTCGCCATGCGCATCTCCGATCGCATCGTCTTCATGGAGGGCGGCCAGATTGCCGTGAGCGGCACACCGGCCGAACTGGCGGCCATGGGAGCGCACAGCCGCGTCAGCACTTTCCTCAAGGATGTCCATTTTGCCCACACCTCGTAAAGCCAGCAGCAAAGCTGCCCCCCAAGCCGACGCCCAGGATGCGATGTCGGAGGCGTCGATTGCCGAGCGCATTCAGTCCGCCATTCGCGATGACATCATCGCGGGCGAACTGGTCCCGGGCACCCCGCTGATCGAAGTCGATCTGGCCACTCGATTCGGCGTGTCTCGCAATAGCCTGCGCGAGGCGTTCCGTCTGCTGTGCCGAGACGGTCTGGCCGTTCACCAACGCCATCGCGGCGTGACGGTGCGGACCCTCACGCGGGCCGACGTGCGAGACATCTTCCGGGCGCGCCGCACGCTGGAGCTATCGGCGCTCGCGCGCACCGAACCGATCGATACCGAGCGCCTCGCCGCCATGGAGCAGCGCATTGTCGCGCAAGAGGTCGCGGCAGCCGCCGATCGATGGCGAGATGTCGGCACGGCCAGCTTGCTCTTTCATCAGGATCTCGTGCGGATGCACGGAAGCGCCCTGCTCGACGACTTTTTTCGCAATCTGATGGCGCAGCTACGCCTGCTGTTCCTCTCGGCGCTCGAAGAGCGCGTGATCCAAAAACCCTGGGTGCCGAAAGACAGAGCGTTATACGAATTGCTCAAGGCAGCGCGCTTCGATGACGCCACCCGCAAGCTCACCGAGTATCTCAGCCAGTCGGAGCACGCGCTGCTCGATTATCTCTGACGAGCGCCTGCGCTTGCCCACGCATCCAACGTTTCCCCAAGGCCGGCGGACATCGCCGGCACACCCTCGACCCAACCGAACATGAAGAACTATCCATCCGCCTATCAGGGCGACGCACTCTCGATCGACAAGTCGTTCTATGCACGCATCGCCGAACGCACCGACACACGCGAACTCGTCGACAAGTTCGTGATTCCGATTCGATCCGGGCGCGCCTGGACGGTGCCCGCAGGCCATGTGTTTCGCATCGTCACCATCGAAGGCCCGCAAGTCGCCGACCTCAACATATGGAACCTGCATAACCCTCGCGAGCGCATGTGGGCCTCGCGCACACGCCAGTTGCAAGCTGCACACGTGAGTACGTACGACCGTCTCTGGTCAACGCTGCCGTATCTTCGCCCGCTCGCCACCATCACCCACGACACCCTCGCGGACTATGGCGTCGACGAACATGGCGGCCGGGTTCACGACTTGCTCGGCACCCGCTGCGACCCGTACGTCAACCGCATGCTCAGTGGTGAGGATTTCGACTTCCACTGCCACTCGAACCTCACACGCGCCGTAGCGCCGTATGGGCTGACGGAATTCGACGTCCACGACGTACTGAATGTCTTCCAGTGCACCGGTCTGAATCTGGACGACAAATACTTCATGAAGGCATGCCCGGCGAAAGTCGGAGACTTTCTCGAGTTTTTCGCGGAAATCGACTTGCTTTGCGCGGTGTCGACCTGCCCCGGCGGCGATCTTTCCGTACCGATGTGGGGCCCCGATGCGCGCGATCCGATCGACGTCTGCCGCCCGCTCGGCGTGGAGGTCTATCGACTCGCACCCGCGTTGCTCGAGGGCTGGCAATCGCCACCGCTGCCCGCCTATCGAGGCAACCATGGCATGCGTCTGGAACAGCCCGATTGGCACGCCGGTTGCGGCTGTGGGACGCCTTCGGCCGAGAAGACGTCTTCCCCTGACTGAACCGCAAGGGGGATGCGGGGCGATCGCGCGATCGCGCCTGCACCGTCAGGCAACGCTGTGGCCGGCATGGCCACAGCGTCTTCAGCGAGTCACCGCCGTTGGATAGCGCACCGTCGACGGTCTATCTGGTCCCTCAACGGCGCGCCGCACGGCTTCGCGATCGTTATTGCAACGCCGCGACGATTTCCGCCGTCGTGCGAACCCGTGAAATACGCGGCATCACCCGCGTCATGCTGAAGGCGTGCAGATCCGGCCCGAGACTCGAACATGCGTCTTCGGCGACCACAACGGCGTAGTTGTGCTGCCAGGCGTCGCGGGCGGTCGATTCGACGCCGAAATTGGTCATGACGCCGGCAAGCACGATCGTCGTAATCCCCCGGCGACGAAGTTGCAGATCGAGCTCAGTTCCGTAGAACGCACTCCACTGGCGCTTGGTGATCGTCACGTCGCATCCCACGGCCGCAACATCGGCGTTGAACGCCAGCGCCGCCTCCGGGATGCCGCCGTCGGGCAAGCTCAGCGGCAGATCGACAGGTGTCCTGAGCGCGTCGGCATAACCGTCCGAAAATGCGGCGCGCGTCAATATCACATGACCGACAGGCCCGATCGCGCGTGCCAGCGAGACGACGTTGCCGACGACGTCCTGCGCGGTCCAGGGCGCAAGCGGCATGCCCAATGTCCAGTTCTGCGGATCGATCACGATCAGGGCCGTTTGACGGGCGTCGAGTTTTAACGACATGGCATTCTCCGAGAAATGGAAAACAATTCGCGATACCCTCCCGTTACGGCTTTCTGGCCTGAACCATACTGACCCGGGCTTTCAGCGTATCGCTCATGGGAAGGGCGAGGTTCACGCCCTTGGGTTCAATCGGTTGCTCGAACCACGTTCTGTACAACTGCGCGAAGGCGCCGGACGCCATGTCGTCGGCAATCACACCATCGACGAACGACTTGAAGCGCTCATCCCCCTTGCGAAGCATGAAGGCGTACGGATAAGCGCCATTGGGCACCTTCTGTTGGCGAAACGCTTTACGCGGATTGGCCGTCGCCGTGTGTCCCGCCTCCACGATGTCATCGTCCAGCCACGCCGCCGCCCGCCCTGACTGAAGCATCAGAAATGACTCCGCATGGTCCTTCGGCTGGACGATTTTCAGATCGAGACCGCGCTCGTTACTCACGCGCGTTACCACGCTCAGCGACAACGCCCCCGCCGTGACGACGACAACTTTCCCCTTCAACTGATCGACATCGGTAATGTCAGGTTGCATGAGCCAGGTCAGTTGACTGAAGAACACGGGCAGGGAGAATCCGACCTGACGCGCCCGCTCCTCGGTGACTGACGTATTGCCGCACTCGAGATCGACCGTGCCGTTCTGAATCAGTGCCGTTCGATTCGCCGGGGTGACGGGCATGAACGTCGTGCGTAACGCGGGCATTCGCAGTTCCGTCTTGAGGCGGTCGATGACACGCTCGCATAGCGCGAGCGAAAAGCCGACGGGCTTGCCGCTTGCGCCAAGGTAGGAAAACGGCACCGACGACTCGCGATAACCCACGGTGATAATGCCGTTCGCCCGAATCTTGTCGAGCGTCGGGCTGTCCTGATCCGACGCCATCGCAGGCAGGCCGACAGCAGCGAGCGCGCCGCACAGGGCGATCGCAAGCCCGTGGCGCCGATATGAATTGACAGCAGACGTGTGTTTCATTGGGGACCTCGTGAAATGCGGTATGGCTCGGGTGAACAGCGGCTCGGACGATCAGAGGGTAGGTGGCATCACCTTGTCATAAGCGCGCTCGAACGCGTCGACGGTGCGCGCAATCGCGTCGGACCGGATACCGCCATAGGTCACGAAGCGAATCGTATCCGGCGCAGCCGTCATCGCACGCACACCCTGCTCGGCCATCGCGTTGACCATCGCGCGCGCCAGCGCCGGAGAGTCGCCGATGCGCGCCATCACAATGTTCGTGTGAACGTTTCGCAGGTTGATGTCGATGTTGGGGAACGACGCCAGGGCCGATGCCAGCGCCGTTGCTGCATCGTGATCCGCCTGAATGTCATCGAACGGAAGATTTTCGAGCGCGACCTGTCCGGCCGCAGCCAACATACCGAGCGGCCGCCATCCGCCCCCGAGCATGATGCGAAAATGCTCGGCCGCCTTGATGAAATCGCGCGTTCCGGCCAGTACCGCGCCGACCGGGGTGCCAAGGCACTTGTTCATGCTCACGGCAACCGAATCGACGGCATCGGTCAAATCGGTAACGCGGCACTTCGACGCGACCACGGCATTCCACAGCCGGGCGCCGTCGAGATGCGTTGCGACGCCGTGACGTCGGCACACGTCCACGGTGGCTCGCAGCACGTCGGGCGGCATGACCGTTCCGCCGGCACGGTTATGCGTGTTTTCGAACCAGACGAGATCGGCCTGACACGACGCGAGCGCCGCATCCAGGTCTTCCGGAACCCAGTGTCCCAGGTACGTCGGGGGATGATGCATGATGACCCCGGCGACACCGATGGTGGACGTCGACTCCTGGATACGCAAATGCGCATTCGCGTCGGCGACGACGGTCGAGCCCGCGCGGCAATTGATCATGAGCGCGACCTGATTCGCCATGGTGCACGTGGGGAAAAACAGCGCATCTTCCTTGCCGAGCACCTCTGCGGCCAACTTTTCGAAAGCCACGATCTGACGGCCTTCGCGGTGTCCCAATTGGCGCGGCAATCGAGCCGCTTCGGCCATCGCGCTGATCATGGCTTCGGTCGGGCGGGCGAGGATGTCACTTCTGAGGTCTACAATGTCCATGAGCGTTATCTGACGAAATTGCCGTGTTTGCGGATGCGGCCACGGCTTGTACAAAGTATTGATTTATTTTTCGCGTACCGATAACGGGGTTCGGCCGCACAGGACCTGTGCGGTCAGCGCAAAGATTGGCCTCTTGAGACTGGTTTCATGGATTCGACACGTCTGTTACCTCTGCTTGCGGATCTCGCAACATTTGTGTGTGTGGTCGATGCGGGCAATTTCTCCGAAGCGGCGCGTCAACTGAACACCACACCGTCGACCGTCAGTCGCCAGATCAAGCGGCTCGAAGCGGCGTTGGCGGCACGATTGCTGGAACGATCGACAAGAGAAGTCCGGCTGACCGAAGTGGGGCGCTCGGTCGTGACGTATAGCCGCACCATGCTCGAAGCCGCGATCGGGGCCGTCGACTCGGCAAGCGAGGCGTCCGCCACCCCCAAAGGTCTGGTCAGCCTGAGCGCGCCACGGGCTTACGCATACGCAAGAATTCATCCGCGCTTGCCGAAGTTTTTGTCACGCTATCCCGAGGTCGATATTCGCGTGCTGTACACGGACGACAGCCTGGATCCCTTTCGGGACGACGTCGACGTGATGATTCAGGTAACGCACACGCCGCCGGAGTCCTTATCGGCCAAGCGTGTCGACGACGTCAAATGGCACATCTTCGCGACCCCTTCGTATCTGAAAACGCGAGGCATGCCCCTGCGCCCGGAAAGCCTGGCGTCGCACGAATGTCTTTTCAACCCGGGGCATACGGCTCACGAGCAATGGACGTTCCAACGGGGCGAGGAGCGCATCACGCTGCCGGTGCGGGGACGCTACGCGTCGAATCACGCCGCGGCGCGACTCGACGCCGCCCTGCAAGGCATCGGCATCGCCGCACTCCCGGAATTTATCTCGGACGGCCCCGAGCATCAGGGTCGACTCCAGAAAGTGCTGGCCGATTGGGCGTTCGTTCCCGAAGCCTATGCCGGCCCGGTCTGGTTGCTGTTCCCCTCCAACCGCCATCTCCCCATCCGGGTGAGAGCGCTGATCGATTATCTTGCGGCCGAACTCGGCGCTACCTGACGTGACACTCGCCGGCTCCGGCGCGCCGACACACTAGAAGATGTGCGTCATGCCGACGCCGATGCCGATCGGGTCCGCGCCGGGCGCACGCGCGCTCACGCTCTGGACCAACGGCACGGCGTCGAAGTCGTACAGCCCGGCGCGATGGTTCCAGATCCGACTGATGTATGACGAGAGCGCCGTTCGCTTGCTCAGGAAAACCTCGTAGACCAGAGAAACCTGCTGCGCGCCGGTGCCGCCAACAACGCCCGGATTACAGTTGGCGGCGCCCGCCACCGCCCCGCCCGAGCATTGCAGGGCATGGGCATACGCGTAGGTGGCGATGACTTCCTGATTGCCAAACGCTTTTGCGAGGCTCGCGGTAGCGGCGGAGCGGGTGATTCGCCCAGGCGACGAAGCGGCCTTTTTCCCGTAGGTCCCCTCCGATCCGGCATAGTCGATCCCCAACGCGAGCTTGAACGTGCTGGTGAAGGCGTAGCGCATCACCACGCGATTGTCCCAGTCAGTGCTTTGCCCCTGTGCCAGTTTGTCCTGATTCGCTCGCGACTCGTGGGCGAACTCGACATACAACGGGCCGTCGCCGTAACTGCCGGCGAGAGAATAAACCCCCGTACGGACCCCAAGCCCTCCATCGTCGGCTTGTGTTCTCGAGTACAGGAAATGTCCGACGAGGCCATCCGATCCCTTGGAGGTGGCGTACAGCACCGCATTTGCGACCCGGCTCGAGAAGTCCAGCGACGTGCCGTTGAGCGTCGTCATCAACGTGGTCGGCGTTGCGACGGGCAATTGGTCGCCGATAAATTTGAAGATACTCGACGTGTTGCCCAGTGGCGTGCTCAGATAACCGAGCTTGATCACGCCGAAGTCGTCCGACTGAAAGCCGACAAAGGTATCGCGCCCGGAGAATGCGCCACTGCTGCTCGTGTTGGTGCCAGTGCCCACGTTGAACGTGTTCTCCAGTTGAAACAGCACCTGCCAGCCCCGACCGAGGTCCTCCGCCCCGCGCAACCCCCAATACGATCCCGTGCTGGCGAAACTGGTCAGCGACGGCGCGTTGCCGCCCCGAGGGGTACCCGACGCGCTCAAGTAGGAGATGGCGGGGTTGAACAGTCCGTAAAGCTGGAGCACGTCACCCCGCACATTGAATCCGTCGCCGGGAATGACGCCCAGCAGCGGATTGAAGTCAGCGGTTTCCGCCTGAGCAAACGTAGCCCCGGCCGATGCTTCCTGTGCCGACGGCGCAAGCGGTTCGGCCGAAGCCACTCGCTGCGTCAGGCCCACACCCGCAACGATCAGAATCAACAATAAGCGATGTTTCAACTGCCCCTCCTCCTGGCGCCACTGGATAGGCGCCCCCAACTGCCGGCATTTCCCCTGGAACGCAAACGCGACGCCTCGTTCGGCGCGCGCCGGTGGGGAAACGGTCTCTTTTTATCGTTTGGGTCGATCCCGTCGAAAGTTGCATGACGATCGCCCGATAGGAAAACGTTTTCCGGCAATTTAGGCGATCGCAAAACACCTTGTCAAATGATTTCTTCAGCGTCATGACACCGACATGCCACGCCAACGTAGCGAGAACCGGATTGACACTCAGCGGTGCACAAAAATGAGGAATTTCAACGGAGAAATGCCAAAAAATACCGAATGACGTTCGCCAAAACGCGAAGGCGAATGGCAGAGTTCTGAAAGATTTGGTGATCGTCTCTGTGCAACACAATCCCATCTGGGGGTTTACTTTTCCATCGCGATTACCTAGGATTTTGGAAAACGTTTTCCTTTGGTAATGAAAAAGTACCCTTCCACCATTCGCGATGTCGCTGTCGAAGCCAATGTTTCGCCTGGCACTGTGTCGAAGTTCGTCAACGGCACGCAGCGCTTCAGCTCGGAAGTGGAAAACCGGTTGCGGGAGACCATCGATCGACTGGGCTACCGACCGAATGTGGTCGCGCGCTCGGTGGCGACGGGTAAAACGAGGACGATCGGCGTGGCGATCCTCGACATTCACAACCCCCACTTCACCGGCATCGTCAAAGGCGCGAATCGGGTCGCGCTTCAGCACGATTACTCGCTGCTGTTCGTCGCCACCGGCGAGAGCCAGAAGAACGAGCGACAGTTGCTCGAAATGCTCTCGCGTCGTGTCGATGGCCTGATCGTCAGTTCTCGAATGCCGGATGACGCACTGGAATGGATGCGGCAATCACCAAAACCGTCGGTCTGTTTCGGCAAATTACCCGACACGAGCGTGCCGAGCGTCGGCGCAGAAGGCTATCGCGCCGCATACCTCATCGCCCAGCATTTGGTCGGGCTCGCGCACAAGCGCATCGCTTTCCTCGGTTTTCCGGGGGCGCGCTGGAACGCCGAGCGCATCCGGGGCATTCACGATTGTCTCGCCTCCCATGGCAAATCGCTGTCCGTGTTCGACGTGGAGCAGCCGTCGGCGCATGGCGGCGAGCGCGCCTGCTCGCGCATCATGCTCGTGGCCGAACGCCCCGATGCCGTCATTTGCTACAACGACCTCATCGCCATCGGATTCATGAAGGAAGCGCAGGCGCTGGGATTCCAGCTTCCCAAGGATATTTCCGTCGTGGGCATGGATAACATCCCCTTTGGCGAGTATGTGCATCCGGCGCTCACAACGGTCGACATGCAAAGCGAGCGCATGGGGGAAGTCGCGATGTTCAAGATGCTCGACTGTCTGGCCGGGCACACCGACAAAGGGTTTGCGATGCTTCAACCGGAACTGGTTTTGCGAGCGTCGACGATGCGAAGAAATTGAGTGACACGCCGGAATCTTCGTCGATCCTGGCCGATTGCATCCCGATCACGTGTTGCATAGATGTTCATGGCTCAGCGCAACCGGGCTTTTCACGGGGAAACGCCCGCTGCGATGTGCCTTACTGAAGGAGAGTCCGACGTTGGAATCGCAGTTGCCCGATGAGACCTGCAAAAGCGGGCCCGAAACAAGGTTGCTGCCCCACCCTAGTGATTTCATCGCCTCACCTGACACCGTATGCCCGACCTTGCGTCCATGGCGCATGGTCCTTCGTATTTCGTCCAGGCATTTGCCGGAGCCCATTTCATGCTGACCCGTATCACCCCATTGCTTTCGCGTCTTCAGCGCCCGCCCCGTCAGTCGGCGCCACGCACGCCGCGCGCCGCCGCGCTCGCAGTGTTCTCCTGCGCAATGGCGCTAAGCGCCACATCATTCGCCAGCACGCTCGACTGTCCCGCACCGCCGCCGGGCACGCCGGACATTCGGGCCAACGGCTATTACACGGATGCCGCACACTCCAAGATCGATCCCCAACTAAAGGCGCAGAACGAAGCGGCCGTCAAACCGCTCGATACTTTTGCCACGAAGCTGGCGGACATGACGGATGCGCTCATCCGCGACCACAACAGAGCATCGGCCGACTGTGCATTGTCGTGGCTCGACGACTGGGCGCGCAGCGATGCCATGCTCGGCCAGATGGTTCACGTGAACAACGATCAGTCCGACTACATGCGCCAGTGGACGCATGGCGCCGCCGCGCTGGCTTACCTGAAGACCAAATCGTTCGCCAGCGAGAGTCAGCGCCATGCCATCGAATCCTGGCTGAAGAAGTTGTCGGCGGCGAATCTCGCGTACTGGGACGATCCCAGGCATAAGCGAAACAACCACTATTACTGGACGGGCGTCGGCATCATGGCGACCGCCGTCGCCACGCACGACCGGACGCTGCTCGACACGGCACGCAGCATCTATCGCAAGGGCATCGACGATATTCAGCCGGACGGCAGCCTGCCGATGGAGATGGCGCGCAAGCGACGGGCGCTGCATTACCACGACTATGCGACGGCGCCGCTGGTCCTGATGGCGGAACTCGCTCGTCTTGACGGTAGCGACTGGTACTCGTACCGGGATTGGGCCATCGAGCGCCTGGCGGCCCGCGTAGCCGCCGGCTACGAGAATCCGTCCTGGTTCAACGAGCAAGCCGGTGCGAAACAGGAGAAAGCCGAACCGCACGGATCGAGCGGATGGGTGGAGTTCTATCGACTGCGCTCCCCGCATCCGGCACTATTCGAAGCGATGCATCGGGCCGGGCCGTTTATCGATCCGCGAATGGGGGGCAATCTGACGCTCATGGCAAAGGACGGCATCGTCCCCGCGCGCTGAGATACCCGCTCCGGTGCCCCGATACCCTGGCTCAGGCTGGGGCGCCGACCCCGGTACGACATGGGGCGGTCAACGCTTGCCAACTCACTCTATCGATGGGATTGACCGACATGACGCCTGTTTCCGACCTGAACGACATTCTCAAATCTCTCGAACCCGAACTCAACGACGGCGAGTATGCCTACGTTGTGGTGCCGCACGCCTTTGATTTCGCGCACCTCACGCCGTTGGCGACCTTTCGGGAGCGCGAAGGCACGACGCTCGTGATTGATGCGGCCAGTGCCCGCAACGCGTCTCTGGAGATCGTCTTCCTGTGCGCCTGGATCACGCTGACGGTGAATTCCGACCTCGAGGCCGTCGGTCTGACGGCGACGTTTGCGCACGCCCTAGCGGCGGCAGGCGTCAGTTGCAACGTTATCGCGGGTGTCTACCACGATCATATTTTCGTTCCCGTGGATCAGGGCCCGCAAGCGATGCGCGTGCTGCAAGCCATCCAGTCACAAGCCGTGCGCGGCAGCGAGGCCTGATCGAGAGATCGCTTCCTTTGACGAATTTCACCTTTCAACGTCTGACTCAACCTCTGACTTCTCGTTGCATCGAAAAAACCAACATGAACAACTCGCCACTTTCTCCGAAGATCGACAAACTGATCCAATCGCTCGCCAGTCGTGGAAAAACGACCATGACCATCGCGTGTATCACGCTTGCGGCGACGACCGCCAGCGCTCCCGCATTCGCCGACGACACCACCTGCGCGGCAATACCGCCGGCCAACCCGGACGTGACGGCGGTGGGGTACTACACCGATCCGCAGCAGTCGATCATCGACCCGGTGCTGTATGAAGAGAACAAGGAAGACATTGCGCCGCTCACGACTTTTACGGACTGTCTGGCAAGAATGTCTGACCACTATCTGAACAATCCCGCAGATACTGCGGACGCCAATAGCATTCTGTCGTGGCTGGACAATTGGGCATCGAACGGCGCCATGCTCGGCAAGATGGTGCACATCAACAACCATCAGGCGGACTTCATGCGGCAGTGGACACACGGCACGGCCGCCATCGCCTATCTCAAGACCCGCCCTCTCGCGACCGCCGACCAGCGCCAGCGTATCGAGGGATGGCTCAAGACGCTGTCGGCCGACACGCTTCAGTACTGGCAAGACCCGAACAACGAACGCAACAACCACTTTTATTGGACTGGGGTTGGCGTGATGGCGACGGCATTGGCGACGAACGACGCCAATCTGCTGGCAGCGGCGCAAGCGATCTACCGCGAGGGGATCGACGACATTCAGTCGAATGGCTCGCTGCCGTTCGAGTTGAGGCGCGGCCGGCTGGCGCTGCACTACACGTCGTTCGCCGCCGCGCCGCTGGTGCTCATGGCTGAGATGGCGCACGAGTGGGGCTACGACTGGTACTCGTATCATGTGGGCTCGCTCGAGAGTCTGACGCAACTCATCGCAAGCGGATACCGCGACTCCAGTTGGTTCGACGCAGCCGCCGGAACGCCGCAAACGGACAAGACCCCGACGACGTTCAGCGGATGGGTGGAGTTCTATCGGCAGCACTCGACGAATCCGGCAGCATTCGATGCCATGCACAACGGCGGCCCGTACATCGATACCTGGATGGGCGGCAATCTGACGATGATGGCGCAACGCGGCATCGCGCCGGGTAGCAGTCCTGCCGGCGCTCAAGCGGCCGCTCGGTGACACCACCGCTTGCTTGAGTCGTGGCGGGGTGGCGGTCTCCGGGGTGGCGAACTCGTTTCCCGGCCGTCACCCCGCCACGTAACCGAATCCGGCACGCCGCCACGGCGTTGCCCCCCTGCCGATTCGCGCTGGTCGCGGTGGAACGGACTCCCGTAAGTCCACCCAGACTTTGCGCCCGCATTTGTCGGTGCATCGGCGCTGCCGGGCGCAGCGCCGATTGCCTTGAAGGTCCGACCGCACCGCCGGTTGACGCCGCACAGTAGGATGGCAAGACATGATGTTGTGGCCCCGGCAAAGCGCCAAGGTCCTTCGCAAGACGCTGATCTGCAAGATCGATACGCTGACCGCATTCCGCGATTATCCGCCGCTCAAGCCCTGCATCCGGATGTTCGGCGTGGACACGCGAACCTTCCATGCACGCGACTTCGAGCAAATCCAGACCCAATGTCGCGTTTTCACGGTGGACGTCGAAGCCTCGGCGCTCAAACGGGTACTGACGACCGTGACCCCGTGCGCTCGGCAATGGCACAACGCCTTCGAAGCGGCAACTGCGACCTCCTCGGCCCGGCAGAACACGGCGGACAACGCCATGCGCGCAGAGATCGACTTCCCGCGTCAGGCATGGCTGCGCATCGAGTTCGAGTATGCGACGCAATCCACACGGTCCGATGGGTACTACTACCAGACGTTCACGACGGACACCCCACAGTTCATCGAGCTCAAGGCCGCAAAGATCATTCTCGGCCGCTCCCTGGAATACGCAACGGCGTCGATGCCGAACTACGACATCCGCATTCCCGCGCATGGCGCTTCGCAATTGTGCGCCTTCCATGTGGGCCAGGGCATGTGCGCCCTGCTCCACGATCGGTCGACCGGCATCCTGATCGATGCAGGGGTCGGCACACCGATCAAACGCCCGGACTATCACCGGGGCACCATCGCAAACGATCTGACGCCAAAATTGCAGGGCCTTTCACATGTCTCGCTGGTGCTCTCGCACATGGACTCCGACCATTGGCGCCTACTTGACTGGGACCCGGACCTCGTCTCGCGGATCTCGGACATCTTTGTCCCGGAGGGCGTCGACTATCTGCCGTTCAAGAGCCGAAACTTCACGCCCAACGTGCATGCGGTATCCGGCACCGTGCGGTTTCGCCTGAGTCAGGCCGGCGATGCCGAAGACTGGCTTGTCGCCCTGAGAAGCAACCCGCAGTGCAAAGGCGACAAAAACGGCGAGTGCCTGGTGACGCTTTGCCGCGTTCGGCATCAAGTGGCGCTGGTGTCCGGGGACTACTCGTACGGGCGACTTCAGAACGATTGCGATCTGGGCACGTTCTTTTCCGGGCTGACCTTCGACGCCGTCATCGTCCCCGACCATGGGAGTGGCGCAAGCGCCTTTGCGGTGCCGCCGTCCAGCGCGTGCGGCACGCCTCAGGCGTTCTTCTCCACCGGCTGCCACAAGGGAAGCATCGCCGCCTCGATGCGCAGCCTCGCAGCACACGCCGAAGCCGGCTATCAGAGCATCGTCTACCCGTCGTGCCGGGATATTCGACTGGCCACGCTACTGCCATCGGTATAGCGTCGCGCAGGCCATGCATCCGCAAGCCTCTCGAGCTTGCGGATCGCATCGTCAAGGCCTTGCACCCGGCTCGTGTGTCGTCTCCAGTCGTCAGGATCACCGGCTTGACTGTCGACACCCGATATCTGCCCGACCGGCGGTAACGACTCCATTAGCGCGGCTCCGGATACTCAACCGCGTCGGGCAAGATCGCGATCGCGCCCGACGACAACTAAGGGTGACGCGACGCAGGCCATGTGTTTTCAGTCGCCCACGCCAACGAGGTGCGCCAGCATATCCCTGGCTTTTGCGAGATCTTCGATGCGCTTGTCCAGCTCGCCAATGTGCGCGACGACCAGACCTCTCACTTCGCTGCTGGCCCGGTCCTGGCTTTCCCACAGCGAGATCAACGATGTAATCTGCTTGGTCGAAAAATCAAGCAATCGAGCGCTTCGAATAAAGCAAAGCACGGCAACGTCATCGTCGCTGTACACGCGGTAATTCGACTGGGTGCGCTTAGGCGCGCGCAGCAGTCCACACGCCTCGTAATAGCGAATCATCTTCGTCGACACTCCGGATGCTTTCGCGGCCTGCCCAATGTTCATGACGCTTCCTGCCAAATCAAAGGACCTCAAACGACGACGATTCTCGGGCTTGCGAGCCCGGGAATCTCAATAGCAACGGCGACGCGCTCTGCGCTCAGGGCGTGCCCACGGCGTCCGGCACCACGTTGGCGGGCTTCGTACACGGAGGGCGCACCACGGTCCACAGAATCGCCGCTCCGATCAGATCCAGGAACCCGAGCACGACGAAAAAAGGCGTGAACCCGACACGATTCACCAGCCATCCGATAGCGAGCGTGAACGCCAGATTTCCAATCCCGGCGACAAGCCCCACCGACCCCGTCACGGTCGCGACTTCCTGACGGGGAAACAGGTCTGCGGACATGGAAATCACCGTCACCGACAGCATCTGATGGGCGAAGCCGCCCAGACAAAGCAGCAGCACCGCCACGACCGGATCGCGCACCAACCCGACGCCGGCCATGCCGATCATCATCAGCGCGCCGATCGTGAAGGCCGCCCGCTTGCCGTCGATGACAGGCGTGCCGAAGCGCTTGTGCAGGAACATCGACAGCGCGCCGCCGGACAGACTGCCGAAATCGGCGGCGACAAACGGCAGCCAGGCCGTGAGGGCGATGGTTTTCAGGTCGAAACCGCGCGCCTGATAGAGATAAAGCGGCACCCAATAGACCAGCGTCCCCCACACGGGGTCGGCGAAGAATCGCGGCAACGCGATACCCCAGAAATTGCGCGTTGCCAGAATCTGGCGAAACGAGGGTTTGTTGCCGGCATGGCTCCCCCGGCCCACTTCGGGGCTGCTACAGATGTAGGCGGCCTCGTCGGAAGACAACGCCTTGTGTTCGGTCGGATGTCGGTAGAAGGCACACCACAGCGCCGCCCACCCCAACCCCAATGCGCCGGCGATCAGGAAGGCGATTCGCCAGTCGTAATGCAGGATCGACCACCCAATGAGCGGCGGCGCGAGGATGGCGCCGAACGACGTGCCCAGGTTGAAGACGCCTGTGGCAATGCCTCGCTCGTGCGAGGGAAACCAATACGCGACAGCACGCATTCCGGCCGGGATAAACGCGGCTTCCGCGAGTCCGAGCATGCCTCTGAGCAGGAACAGGCCGACCCAACCGGTCACGAACCCGTGCAGCATGCAAATGAGCGACCATGCGATGCCGCAGATCAGGAAGCCGACACGCAAGCCGACGCGATCCATCAAGTAGCCGGTGAGCGGTGCACCGATGGGATACATGACGAGAAACGCGCCCGTAATCCATCCATATTCGTGCGTGCTGATGCCCAGTTGCGACAGCACCGTCGGCGCTGCGATGCCGAGCGAGCTACGTGCCAGGTAGTTGGTGATGGTGCCGATCGTGAGCAGCCCCATGATCCACCAGCGAAGCCCTTTGACTCGAATTGCCATGATATTGATTCACTCTCTACGACGCTTTGGGCGCCAGGCGACCGTTTGCACGGTCTTGCATCAACCGACGGATCACCTGCTGCACATGTCGCGGGGTGATCAGTCGGGAACACTCAAATTGACGTGGCGTGCCGGCATGCCGGGGACACCACAGGAAGTCCTTGTGGTCGAACTCCACATGCGTGTCGTTCCAGCAACTGTTGCAGGCATGAAAGTTGATCACACGAAATGGCGTCTCGAACTCGTTTTGCGGATGCGTGAAGCCACTGATCATCACGACCGGGACATGCAATGCCCATGCCAGCCACGAGAGTCCGCTCGACAACCCCACGAAAAACTCGGCATGCATCAACAAGCCGGCTCGCTCCTGGAGCGGGAGATCGCCCGTAAAATCCTCCGCCCCATAGGGAATCTGATTCCAATGGATGCCGTGGCCGTTGACCATCTCCCGGTCGATACACAAAACGCGATACCCCGCCTCTTTCAGGAACGATACCGTTTCAATCCACCCGGTCGGATGGTTCCAGTACTTGCACTGTGACGAGGACTGCGAGGCGATGCACACATAAGGCTCGGCAATCCTTCGCGTTGTATCGGCCACGACGATTCGGGGCCGACGCTCCACCGGGGGCAACCCCAGCAAGTAGGCAATCGTGCGTTGCAGCCCGCTGACGCGAAAATCGGTGGGCTGATGCGTCCTGTCATCGCACGGAAAGAAGATCCCGAGGTAATAGCTCGCATAACACTGCGCATGTTGCGCCGCTTCGTCCTCGGGGCGCACGTAGTGCAGTTCCGGATAGGCGTCGCGAAACAGCGTCCATATCGGTTCGCCCATCGACACCGCGATCTCGCAGCCGTGCTGCTGCCGGAACGCATCGACATAGGGAAACCAAGCGATGATGTCGCCCAGCGTTCCCACCGGCAGGCGAGCATACACACGCTTGCCGCGAGCGTCGAAGTCGTGTTCGAAGACCCGCTCGCCGTGCCGATCGATTTCGATGCGAAAGTTCACGTAATACTTCCGCGTGCTCGTGACCGTGGCGTTATCGACAGCCTCGTCGAACAACACGACATCGGCGTCGCGATCGAGCAGACGCACGCGCCAGCCCTCTCCCTCGACCTTGACGCGTGCGCCGTAGTTGAAATCGTAGCGAATGCCCGGAGGGCCTTCGAGCAGCGGACCGGGCGGGTCGACGAACGGCATGACGCCGGCGCCTGAACTCGCCTGCTTTGCGTCGAGCGGCGCGGCGAGCGCCGCCGCATCAGTCATGCCGGACATGGACATTTACTCGGCAACACGTGCGGCCGGCGCGGCGCCGTCGGCGCCTGCGGTTCCGACAGGCCAGTACAACCACTCACGCGCACGCGGCAACTTCTCGAGAAGCGTGTTGATGATGTCGGCGTCCTGCGATGAAGGGCCGTAAATCAGGCGAGCCTGAAGGTAGACCGGCAAATAGTCCGCGTAGGCGATGCCCTGAATGTCCTTGTACGGCCACGAAGCGGGGGCCAGAACGAAAGGCGAAAGATATCCCACCGCCCGACCGAGCGCCGGGCTGCCGGCGTTCGGATATCGCCACAGATCGACACCGACTGCCGATGCATGGTGCGCCAGCCGCATGAATGCCTGAAGGTTGAAAACGCTGTAATGGAAGGCTCGGGTGCGTTCGAGTTCCATCGGCTGACGGCCATCCGCGGCAATCTGCACTTCAATGCGCTTTTTCATCGCCTCGTTCGCGATCTGGCGGGCCAGATCGTCGTCGCCGACATAACGGGCCTGATTGGCCACCTGCTCGTCGAAATATGTGCCGTGATTGTTGGTGGCGTCTGCCTCGTCGTGCCCGTTGGCGCTGGTCATCATCCACTTCGTGTACTCGGCGAACCAGCGCTTGAGGCCGCTCTGCTCGTCGGCCGACAACGCGCCGGACGGCGAAATCAGTCCGATCGTGTCGATAACCTCCCAGAAGTGTCGGGTATCGATGATCCCGGTGCCTCGACCATTGTTCACGCCCAAGACGGCTTGCGCGTAATTCAGGTTGGGATTCATTCGCGTGGCGGGGGCGAGGAACCACGTGCGCAGCAGCAACGCTGCGTGATCGGCATATCGCTTGTCGCCGGAGAAGTAATAGGCGAAACCCAGCGTACCGACCGTATCGGAGAACGTTTCGATACGACGGGAATCGGTGTCGTTATTCTTGGCCGACGGATTGATGCGGCCGTCTCGACGAATGTAAGGTTTGCCGTCGGGCTTGCTCGGATCCGGCCACCAGTACGGTCCCATGCTCAGGTAATCGTGCTTGTCGCCGCTCGGTGGCGTGAGGCCCTTGTCGACCACCGACATCGGTCCCACAGACAGCGCCTTGTCCGCATCGGCCATCAGCTTGCGGTACGCCGGCACTACCGTGGGCGCCTTATGCTCGACCGCCTGTTTCGCGGCGGCGAGCGCCTGGGGGTCCAGCGTATAAACCTGGGGTAGCGACTGCGCCCGCACCGGCGCCGCCATCGACAATTGCAGCGCACAGAATGCCGCACTCGCCCAACCTGCAAATCGAATCGTCATGATTTCCCTTCACTTGCCTCACTTGCTGCTTACCATGCGGCCGAGATTGGCCGCCCCCTGACTAACGTTGATATGAAAGACCGACATTGACCGCAAGCGGCTTCGAATAGGCGGGCCCTCTTGCGTAAGAGATGTCGGCCGATATCCGCACCCCGCGCTCCAAAATCAAGAATGTGCCGGCGGCGATCGACATCAGGAAATCCGGGGTGGTGGCGGAGATATCCGTGCCGGCCACGGTGACCGTCTGGCGGTTTGCGAATGCTTTCACGCCGCCGATGCTCACATAGGGGCGTAGCGTCGTTCCCCACAGCAGCAGCGGCTTGCTCACCGTGATGCTGGCGCTTGTGAGCGTCATGTCCTGCCCGCCGAGTTGCACGGGCATTCCCGCGTCATAGGCGTAGCTGAGCGAATTCGCATGCAGGTAGGTGAGCGTGAGGCGCGGCTCGATCGTCCAGTCGCCGGGCAGCGAGAAACGGCGTCCGCCACCGACCGACGCCAGAAAACCGCCGTTGTGGTACGACCCGGTGTTGGCGCCGCCGGTCGTCGAGAAGTCGTGCGACGCGCTGAGAAAACGCAACGTCCCTTGCGCGTACCATGGGCCAGTCACCGGCAGTCCGCCGTAAAGACCCGCACTCCAGGGATAGCTATTGGCGGTGCCGTTCGTGCCGACGTTGGTCTTGACCTGGGCGACAGCGCCGAAAATACCCACGAATCCGCCACCGACCCTCATTTCCCGCCCGAACTGGACGCCGCCCGCCTGCGCCGTGGACGTCACCCCTGCCGACTCGGTGGTGAACCGCTCACCGAACGCACGGACCCAGACGCCAGGCTGACTGACACCCCCTTGCAGCTCGGCCATGTGCGCATAGGTCTGATCGACCTGCTCGTTCCACAGCAGGTTGGCGATGGACGGCAACGCTTGCGCCACCGAGGCGGCGTCCCCCAACCGGCCCGTGTCGAACAGGAATATCTGCCCGCCGTCGCTCTGAAGCGCGAACTTTTTGGCGCCGACGTCCACCGCATCGTTCGGTAACGAGAACTTGGCGGCGTTTGCCGGGGCATTGGCCGATGCATCGACGAGCAGCACGCGCGTGCCGTCGGGCACCGGCGTCTTGCTGCTGTCTTGCAACGCCAGAAGGTAGTTCCCCGTCGCGCCGTTGATCACGAGCTTGTCCGACTGCCCCGCCGCAATGTTGCTGTTCATGTTGAAGACGCCCGAGCCGCTCAGTCCGTTGATGGTCAACGTCTTGTAGCCTGCCGCGTCCATCGGCGTGAACATGACGGTGCCGCCGTTGAGCACCAGCGCGTTGGCGATGGCGTTGGCGTTACCGGTAACGGCGCTCGACGAGTTGTTGGCGATCTGAAGAACGCCCGACACGCTCCCCGACGTGAAGACCGGTGCGCTCTGGCTTCCGGACGATGTCGTGCCGCCGACAAACAAGGTGGCGGTGCCCCCGCTGTTCACCACGGTGCCGGTGGCGACGCCGCCGCCCAGGATTTGCTGCGATCCGCCGTTGTTCACCACAGCGCCGCTGGCCACACCGCCGCTCGATACGGTTTGCGTGCCGCCGGACATCACTTGTGCGGCAACGGCCATGCCGCCCTGGGAAATGGTCTGACGCGCCTTTTGTCCGATCACAGTGCCGATGGCGGTGCCGCCCGACGAAACAGCCTGCGCTCCCCCCGACGACGTGCTCCCGACCAGGATCGTGCCGATGGCGACACCGTTGGCGACGCTCTGGCGCCCGAACGGATTGACGACCGTCCCGGTGGCGGTGCCGCCGCTCGTCACCGACGCACTCCCGCCCGAATTGACGACAGTGCCGACAGCCTGCCCGCCGGCCACGACCTGCACGCCCCCGCCGTTGACCACGGCGTTGGTGGCAACGCCACCGCCGGATACCGTCTGTGTCCCTCCGGAGTTGACGAGCGCGCCCACAGCGCTGCCCCCGGAGGAAACCGACTGGACGCCTCCCGAGTTGATGAGCGTGCCGATCGCCGTGCCCCCGGAGGTCACCACCTGCCGCCCCCCGTTCAGGGTCGCGTTCGTGGCGACACCCGCGACCTGTTGTGTCGCACCACCCATGATCACCGCCAGGTTGTCCGATGCGCCGGAGAGAATCGTCTGGGTGCCGCCCGAGTTGACGGTGACGTTGTTGGTCATGCCGCCGGACGACACAATTTGCCTGCCGCCCAGGTTGATGTTCGTCCACGCCGCAATGCCGGCAACGTTCTGCGTGCCACCGCTGTTGATCGTCGTATTGTTTGCGGTGCCGCCGGACGCGACGGATTGAACGCCGCCCCGATTGATCACCGACAAATTGTCGACACCGCCGGAGAGGACATTCTGGGTACCACGCGAGTTGATGATGGATGCGTTCGTCACGCCCCCGGCCCGTACCGTTTGCACGCCATTCGCATTCACCGTGGTGTTGTTGACTACCATGCCCGAGGACACGTCGGCGGCGCAGCCCGCGTTTCGCGTTAGCACCTGGTTGTTACATTGCGCGAACGCGGGGGTTCCGAGAGCCGGAAGCGCCAGCGCCACGCACGTCGAAAGCGCATTGAGCACCAATGCGCCGCCTGTGCCCCCAGATGGGCAAACCATGTTGATTTTTTGCATGGATCTTTGTTTTCTGGCCGCTCGGTACTTTGCCGCACGGCTGTCTCCGCCAGCGCCGCACTCACGCGCGACGCCCCTCTCTCACCCAGCCCAACCCTGCCTTCAAAAAATGTGCATGATGGCGAAACCGTAGCCGGTCGGATTGACGCCTGCCGAGCGTGCGCTCGCGCTCTGCACCACCGGCACCGCATCGAAGTCGTACAGCCCGTTGCTACGGTTCCAGATTCGACTCACGAACGCCGACACGAGCGTTCGCTTGCTGAAGATGTATTCGTAGACGAACGACAACTGCTGAGCCCCGGTGCTCCCGGACACCCCCGGCGCGCAATTCGCCTGCGCCGTCATCGCCGCCCCCGAGCACTGAATGCCGCGCGCGAACGCGTAGGTGCCGATGAACTCGTGGCGTCCGACGGCTTTGGCCAGACTGACCGTCGCCGCCTGACGCGCCACCCGGCCGCGCCCGGCGGCAGCCTTCTTCCCGTAGGTGCCGTCCGAGCCCGAATAGTCGAGGCCGAAGGCCAGCTTCAAGGTATCGCTAAAGGCGTAGCGCCCCACCACACGATTCGACCAGTCGTTGCTCTCGCCCGATGCCAGACGCCCTTGGTTACTGCGCGCCTCGTAGACATACTGCAAGTAGATCGGCCCATCTCCATAGCTGGCCGACAACGAATAGACGTTGTCCCGATTGCCCTGATTGACGTCGCCGCTCTGACTGTTCGAGTAGAGAAAGTGGCCGACGAGGCCGGACGAATCCTTCGATGTCGAATACGCAACGGCATTGGCAACGCGATTGTTGAACTGGAGCGACGTGCCATTGATGGTCGTCATCAACGTCGTCGGGCTGGCGATCGGCAACTGATCGCCGATGAACTTGTAGATCCCGACGGTGTTGTACAACGGCGACGTGAGATATCCGAACTTCAGGACACCCAGCGCGTCGCTCTGAACCCCGATAAAGGTGCTGCGCCCCGCGAACTGCCCACTGCTGTTCGTATTGGTCCCCGTCCCGACGTTGATCGTGTTCTCCAGTTGAAACATCACTTGCCAGCCTGCGCCGAGATCCTCGCCCCCGCGCAGCCCCCAGTACGAGCCGTTGCTCGCAAAGACCGCCGACGCCGGTTCGTTCGGCCCCTTGCGCGCACCGCTGGCCGAGATGTACGAGATCCCCGGGTTCAGCAACCCATAAATCTGAAGCGCACCGCCGGGCACCCGGAATCCATCACCGGGCACGGACCCGATCATCGGATTGAAATCCGACATCTCGGCGTCTGCAAACGATGGTGCAGCCCCGCTCTCCTGTGCGTTCGCCATTGCTGAAAACAATACCCCTGCGCCGGCCAGGCCGGCCATCGCCCAAATGCTCCATCCCATGTTGTCTCCTTATTCCCACGCGTCTTGGCGTGGCGTGGCGGCCTCTTCGGGTCGCCATCGTTTTCAGTGCTGCACGTTCAGAACGTCTCTTGCCATCAAGTCAAACGAGCAAAGCTGCGCGAGTAGATCGCGCGTACCAATGCAGGTGCCGCCCGCTTCTCAGCCACAGGCCGGAATCGGTCATCGAGTTGAGCCGCGATCGTGTACACCGTTGCCGAGGCAGCAGGGTTCCACATTCCCGCGTAACCCGGCACGCCCGCCGCAGCCCGTCGCGCGTCGAACGGCACGGAACTGTGAACGAACTCTTCGTGCACCTTCTCGCCCGTGGCGTAAGGCAACAACCACGCGAGGGCGTGGGCCAACCGGCCTTTCAGGCGAGAAGCGCCATACCAATCTTCGCCGTGCGCCGCCGCCATCGTGGCGGCCGTGAGCATCGGCTCCAGCGTGTAGACGACGTAGTGCATCGCGTCGCGCTGGTGAAAATCGTATGTGCTGCCGTCGTCGTGAATGTTCTGTTGCGCATGGGAAAAGAAGCGCTCGCGCGCGGTCGCAATGCGCGACGCATCTCCCGACACGAACGCCCCCGCCACCGCAAGCTTCACGCGATGGCTGTGCCAATTGTTCAACCCCGTGGACGGATCGCCCACTTTGTGAGGTATTTGGCTGTATCCGTCCGCAAGTTCGCCACCAAAGGCGCGCATGGCGGCAATCGTCTGCGAACTCAATTGCGACTGGATGAGATCGAAGCCGATGATCCATGTCGCCAGTTCGGTCTCGTCGATGGGATTGAATGACGGACGGTAGGCGCCCAGCCATTGCGTCACATACGCGGTCGCACGCGCGAGGTGAGGCTCGCCCTCGCCGGGCGCGCAAAGTCGCCAGGCCATCGCCTGCAACGCCGTCTCGCGCCAATCTCCCTGCGCGAGAACGCTCTGGTCGCGGTTGGCCTGATGCGGCAAAGTGCCTTCCGTGTGAACCACCGGCATGACATGCGTGTCCCTCGAGACCGTGAGCCCCGCATACCTGACGACGGCCTTCGCAATTTCGACCGGCACACGGGTTGGCAATGCCTGTGCATCGACATCCGAAGTCAGGGCAAACGGGGGTCTGTCGGCCGACGACGAACGCTCCGTCGGGCTGGCCGCACGCACCGCCCCGAAAGGCGCTGTCAACGCCCATGCCGCACAGGTCCCGACAAGGCGTCGACGGCGGGCATTGAGCCCGCTGTCGATGAGAGGATTCAGGGTGTCTCGCATTGCGCCTCCCGAATTACGACGCTTCGCAGAGCGAATCCTTCGCTTGCGCCAGACGCTGCTCGGCGCCGCTGCGCAGAATGCCGATATCGGTCGCCACCGCTACATAGTCGAAACCCAGCTGGAGATATCTTGCTGCGAGCGCCTGATCCGTCATGAGCGTGCCGACCGGCATGCCGACGGCGTGACAACGGTCCTGCGCATGCTGAATAGCGGCCTGCACGGCGCCGTGCGCGAAATTGCCGAGATAGCCCATGGATGCGGCCAGATCCGACGGGCCGATGAACAGGCCGTCCACACCGGGGACCGCCGCAATCGCGTCCAGGTTTCGCAGCGCCGTTGCGGTCTCGATCTGAAGCAGCAGGCAGACCTCGTCATTGGCGCGCGCCAGATAGTCGATATCGGTGCCGTAACGGTTTGCACGCGTGGCGAGCGAAACGCCGCGCATACCGTGGGGCGGATAACGCACCGCCGCCACCGCCCGCGCGGCCGCCGCAGCGTCTTCGATCATCGGCACCAGCACCGTCTGCGCCCCGATATCCAATGTGCGCTTGAGCACGACGGCATCGTTGGACGACACGCGAACCAACGCCGGCACGCCCTTCTGGGCAGCGGTGCGCAGTTGCGCCTGCACCATCGGCAACTCGTTCGGGGAATGCTCGGTGTCGATCAGAATCCAGTCAAAGTCGGACTGGGTCAGCACTTCGACTACGTTACTGTCCGCCAACATGCTCCAGATACCGATCTGCTGCCGGCCGGCCTGCAAAGCCGCCTTGAATCGATTGGGTTGCATCCTGCCTCCTCCATCGCCCGGTGAACCGCGCGTAATTTATATGAGTGTTGCGAAACCAAGGTCGCGTCAGCCGATGGGCGTACGCAGTTGCGCCATGAGTCCGCCATCGACCGGCAGCACTTGCCCCGTGATGAACGACGCGCAGTCCGAGCTAAGGAAAAGGATAGGCAACGCCGCTTCCCGCGGCGTCGCATGACGCCTCATGGGAAGCCCGTAGGCTGCGCTCGGGTCGACCGACTCCGTATGGGAATGCGGAATTTGCGCCGGCGCCACGGCATTGACCCGCACGCCACGGCTTCCGAAGTCGACGGCCAGACAACGCGTCAAAGCATCGATCCCGCCTTTGCTGATGTCGTAAAGCGCGTTGTTCCGGTGCGCACGCTGGGCACCGGGCGACGACACGTTGACGATGACGCCCGGGCGCTCTTGCGCCAACCATTCGCGCACGATCGCGAGACTCAGGTCATACACGGCGCGCAAATTGACGCCGACGATGTCATCGAAATCGGCGAGCGTGGTCTCCGCCGTCGGCTTGCGACTCTTGGTCACGCCCGCATTGTTCACGAGGATGGTCGCGCCGCCATGGGCAGCGGCGACTGCCGTGATCTCCGCCCGGTGCGCCGGGTCGGCCAGATCGCCGGGCACTGCCTGACAGCGCGTCGGGCCCAGCTCGCTCACCAGCGCCTCCAGACGCCGTGCATTACGTCCTGTGACGATCACGTGAGCGCCTGCTTCGTGGAACGCACGAGCGGTCTCACCGCCGATTGCCCCACTCGCGCCGGTCACGACGACCACCGCGCCCCCAAAGTCGAATTTCGTATTCATCGCCTCTCTGCTCTCACCGCCCTGTTCGGGTCGCTATTTTTGGAAAACGTTTTCCAAACTATATCGACCCCGCGCAACGCGTGTCAAACGTTTTCCTCAATCTAAGGGTTTTCTATAAGATGCTTGAGAAAGCTCGCTTGAGACCATGATCCAGGCCATCCGGAAAACCGAGGCGCATTCGCGAAATCCGCCCGAAAATCCATATCCAGCTTGATTTCCACCCCGCCGATCGGCGATGAGCGCGCCCGCTTCGTCATCGAGGGAAACGAGAGTATTTCGTTTTCCTAACGCGCTTTACGCAGTTCGAAAACACAACTATCATTGGAAAACGTTTTCCAAAACACATGAAAAAGAGCTCCGTCACAATTCGCGATGTCGCCACCGCCGCCGGCGTGTCGACGGCAACGGTTTCCAAGTACATCAATGGCACGCAGCGCTTTTCTCCGCCCGTGGAGGCGAAACTGCGCGAGGCCATCGAGCGCCTCGGCTATCAGGCCAATCCGCTGGCGCGGTACATGATCACCGGTCAGACACGCTCGATCGGTGTTGCGATTCTGGACATTCGCAACCCGCACTTCACGAACATCGTGAAGGGGGCCAATCGGGTGGCACTGAAGCACGACTACACGCTGCTTTTCGTCGACACGGACGAGAGTCAGGACCGGGAACGGCAAATACTGGAGGCCCTGTCGCGGCGCGTCGACGGGATGATCGTCAGTTCGCGCATGCCGGAGGAATCCATCCAATGGATGTTGGGGCTGGGCAAGCCCGTGGTTTTTTTCGGGCGTCTGCAACATACGCAAATGCCAAGCGTCGGCACCGACGGATACCGGGCGGGATACATGCTCGCCGAGCATCTGGTGAGGCTGGGCCACAAGCGCGTCGCCTATCTGGGCTTTGCGGGATCGCGCTGGAACGACGAACGCATTCGCGGCGCACGCGAATCGTTGGCGACGCACGCCCTGTCCCTGGATGTCTTCGAGGCGCTCGCGCCGTCGGCGTCCGCAGGGGAGCGAGCGTGCTCGACGCTCATGCTCGGCCCCAATCGCCCCGATGCGGTCATTTGCTACAACGATCTCATCGCGATGGGCTTCATGAAGGAAGCACAAGCGCTGGGTTTCAAACTGCCGCAGGACGTCTCCGTCACCGGCATGGATAACGTGCCCTTCGGGGAATACACGTCGCCGGCGCTGACAACGGTGGACATGCAGAGCGACCGCATGGGCGAGCTGGCCATGCTCAAGATGCTCGACGCCCTGTCAGGGAACGTCTCGAACGAATTTTCGATGCTGGAGCCGCAACTGGTACTTCGCGACTCCACGATACGCAGGCCCTAGTGCCACTCACCACACGGAGCCGACCCGGCGTCGGACGACGTGTGCCTCATCAGGAATCAACAGAATGAAGATTGCCGCCGTACGCGTCACGCCCATCGCTATCCAGGACCCGCCGCTGTTGAACGCCAGCGGCGTACACGAGCCCTTTGCCTTGCGCTCGATCATCGAGATCGAAGGCGAGAACGGATGTATCGGTCTGGGCGAAACCTACGGGGACGCCCCCGTGCTCGACGGGCTGATGCGCGCCAAAGACTCGCTCGTCGGCCTCTCGATGTTCGACCTGAATGGACTCTCCCGGCGAATTGCCGCCAGCGGTGCAACCGCCCAGAACACGGCGTCAACGGGCGCCGGCTATGCCGACAAACCCGACGCAAAGGTCTTCTCGGGCTTCGAAGTGGCCATGCTCGACTTGCAGGCGCGCACCGCGGGCGTACCGCTTCATGAACTGCTCGGCGGCGCTGTGCGACGTGAGATCCCCTTTTCCGCTTATCTGTTCTTCAAGTTCCCGCACACCATCGATCCGAGCTATGCAAGCGATCCCTGGGGGGAGGTGATTTCGGAAGCGCAGCTGGTGAACGAAGCCCGGATGATGATCGAGGCCTATGGCTTCGGCAGCATCAAGCTCAAGGCGGGCGCATTGAGGCCCGAGCACGAAGTCTCCTGCCTGAAGGCGCTCAAGGCGGCCTTCCCGAACTATCCGCTTCGCATCGACCCCAATGCCAACTGGTCGCTGGAGACCAGCACCCGTCTGGCCGCGTTGCTCAAGGACGATCTCGAGTATTACGAAGACCCTACCCCGGGGCTCGAAGGCATGGCAAAGCTGCATGCCGCGACGGGTTTGCCGCTTGCCACCAACATGGTCGTGACCGATTTCGATGAATTCAAGCGAAATCTGGGCCTCAACGGGGTGCAGATCGTATTGTCCGACCACCACTACTGGGGCGGATTGCGCGCCACGCAGACGTTGGCCCAAATGTGCGATCTGCACGGACTCGGGTTGTCGATGCATTCGAACTCGCACCTCGGCATCAGCCTGATGGCCATGTCTCATCTTGCGGCGGTGGTGCCCAACCTCACCTATGCCTGCGACACGCATTACCCGTGGCAGACGGACGAGGTCATTCAGGGCGGCAAAGTGCCGATCCGCAACGGGTGCGTCACGCTCGGTGATGCCCCCGGGCTGGGCGTCGAACTCGACTACGACGCCTTGGCTCGACTGCATCGCCAGTACCTGGAGTGCGGCATTCGCCATCGCGACGACGCCGCACAAATGCGCAAGTTCCGTCCCGATTGGCAACGCGTCAAACCTCGGTATTGACGCCATCCGGCGACATCGCCGCCGACGATTGCGATGATCCGGCGTATCAGGGCAGTCATCTCGATTTGCCTTGATTTGCCTTGATTCGCCTCGCTTCGGCGAAACGCTGCCCTCCCTCCTTCGCATGCAGGACTCAATATGACAAACATCGGATTTATCGGCTTGGGCGTTATGGGCGCCCCCATGGCGGCGCACCTGCTCGCGCAGGGCCATTCACTGTTCACTTACAAACGCAACGGTGCGCTGCCGGCAGCGCTGAACGGCGTCATTGGCTGCGACTCCCCTCGGGAGGTCGCGCAGCGAGCGGATGTCATTATCACCATGCTTCCCGACACGCCCGACGTCGAGGCGGTCCTGTTCGCGGACAACGGGGTGGCGAGCGGCCTGAGCGCCGGCAAGACGGTCATCGACATGAGTTCGATCGACCCGCTCAAGACCAAGGAATATGCCTCGCGAATCGATGCGCTCGGTTGCGACTATCTCGACGCGCCGGTCTCCGGCGGCGAAGTCGGCGCAAAAGCGGCGTCGTTGACGATCATGGTCGGGGGCACCGAATCTGCGTTCGCGCGCGTGAAGCCGTTGTTCGATGCGATGGGCAAGAACGTCACGCTCGTTGGTGGCGCCGGTGCGGGCCAGACCTGCAAGATCGCGAATCAGATTATTGTGGCGCTGACCATCGAGGCCGTGAGCGAGGCCCTCGTATTCGCCTCCAAGGCCGGCGCAGACCCGGCAAAAGTACGGGAAGCGCTCATGGGAGGTTTCGCTTCGTCGCGAATTCTGGAAGTACATGGTCAGCGCATGATCGAGCGCACATTCGCGCCCGGCTTCCGTAGCAAGCTGCACCAAAAGGACCTTCGCCTCGCGCTCGATAGCGCCCGCACGCTGGGGGTTGCGTTGCCCAACACGGCATCCTGCGCCCAGCTATTCAGCGTGATCGCGGCACAAGGCGACGAGACGCTCGACCACTCCGCCCTGATCAAATCCATCGAAAGCATGTCGAACCACACGATCGGGTAATGCGTGACATGCCGGGCGACATGCCGGGCGACATGCTGCGGGCTTCCGCCAGATCGACGGACTGCCCGAAGCGGTTGACCTGTCCCGGTCGAACCGGGACAGGTCGAGGCGCTGCGGCACATGTCTCATGCGGCCGCGCGCCAGCCGACCCCATCGATGCGATTCGATGCGATTCGATTCGATCACGCCTCCCAGGGGCCGCCCGGCCCGGCCGCAATCCCATAGCGCTCTAGCGCTTCGCCATGGCGTTCAGGCATGACGGCCTTGATCGCGGCGGCAACGATATGGTCGCGATCGACCTCGAAGTATCCTCTCAGCTGTGCGCGGGTGTCGCTGCGCCCGAAACCGTCCGTGCCTAACACCGTGTATGGCGCTCGCACGTAGGAGGCGATCAGTTGAGGATAGGCACGAACGTAATCCGTCGCCGCGACGATCGGCACATCGCCCGCGAGGCATGTGCCGACATATGACTGCGGTGTCGACGCGTCGCTGAACAAGCCCAGGCGCTCGCACTCCCGCGCGTCGCGAGCCAGCTCGGAGAAACTGGTCACGCTCCAGATTTCCACGCCGATGCCCCACACCTGAGCCAGCACGTCGCCCGCAGCAATCACTTCACGCAAGATCGCGCCGGATCCCAGCAGTCTCACGCGTTTGTCCGCCAAGCCATGCGTCGGGGACAACTCGCGGAATCGATACATTCCCTTGATGACAGCCTCGTGCTGATCGTCGGCCAACGGCGCCTGCGGGTAATTTTCGTTGCCTACGGTGATGTAGTAGAACTCGTCCGCATGCTCTTCCATCATGCGCCTGGCGCCGTGATGAACGATCACCGCCGCCTCGCCGGCGAAGGCCGGGTCATACGCACGGCAATTGGGCACGGTCGCCGCAACGACATGGCTGGTGCCGTCCTGGTGTTGCAGGCCTTCGCCGGCCAGCGTGGTTTTGCCGGACGTCGCGCCGATGAGAAAGCCCCTCGCACGCTGATCGGCAGCCGCCCAGATGAGATCGCCCACACGCTGGAAACCGAACATCGAGTAGTAGATGTAGAACGGCAGCATGGGCACGCCGTTGACGCTGTAGGACGTCGCCGCCGCCGTCCATGACGCGATGGCGCCGGCCTCCGTGATCCCCTCCTCCAGTAACTGACCGTCGACGGCTTCCTTGTAAAACAGCATGGATCCGGCATCTTCCGGCTCGTACATCTGACCGACAGGCGAGTAGATCCCGATCTGGCGGAACAGATTGGCCATGCCGAAAGTCCGCGCCTCGTCGGCGACGATCGGCACGACGCGCGGTCCGATCGTCTTGTCCTTGAGCAGATGGGTGAACAACCGCACGAGACACGTTGTCGTGGACGTCTCGCGCTCGTCACCCGCGAGCGCAAACTGCCCGAAGCGCTCCAGCGACGGCACCGCGACCGGCTCGGCCTGGCGGGCGCGTTGCGGCAGGTATCCCCCCAGCGCCGCCCGGCGCGCATGCAGGTAGGCGAATTCCGGTGTGGATTCGGCAGGGCGATAGAAGCGCATTTCATCTACGGCGTCATCGTCCAGCGGAATGGAAAAGCGGTTTCGGAACGCGCGCAGCGCCTCGACATCGAGCTTCTTCTGCTGGTGCGCCGTCATGCGAGACTCGCCGGCGTCGCCCATCCCGAAACCTTTTTTCGTCTTCGCGAGAATCACGGTCGGTCGACCTTTATGCTCGGTCGCGGCCCGATATGCGGCGTAAAGCTTCTTGAAGTCGTGACCGCCACGGCGCAATCCGTCGATCTCCGCCGTCGTCAATTCGCTGACCAATGCCTTGAGCTCCGGATCGGTATCGAAGAAGTGCGACAGGTTGTACTCGCCGTCCTTCGCGCCCAGGGTCTGGTACTCCCCGTCCACCATCGTCGAGAAGCGGCGCAGCAACGCATAGTTCTTGTCCCGCGCAAACAGGGCATCCCACTCCGATCCCCAAATCACCTTGATGACATTCCATCCGGCGCCCGAGAACAGCGCCTCCAGCTCGTTGATGACCTGACCATTGCCGCGCACCGGACCGTCGAGCCGTTGCAGGTTGCAGTTGATGATGAACGTCAGGTTATCGAGCTTCTCGCGGGCGGCAAGCGAGAGCGCCGCGATGGATTCCGGCTCGTCCATCTCGCCGTCACCGAAAACGCCCCACACTCTGCGGCCTTCCGTCTGCGAAATCTTGCGGTGTTCGAGGTAGCGCAGAAAACGCGCCTGATAGATGGCGCTGATGGGACCAATCCCCATCGATCCCGTGGGGAACTGCCAGAAATCAGGCATCAGCCAGGGATGCGGGTACGAGCACAGCCCCTCCTTGCCGACTTCCTGTCGATAGTTCGCCAGCGCGCTCTCGCTCAGGCGTCCCTCCAGATAAGCCCGCGCATAGACACCGGGGGCGGAATGCGGCTGGAAGTACACCAGATCCCCCTTGCCATGCGGTCCGTCGGCACGGAAAAAGTGATGAAACCCGACCTCGAACAATTCTGCCGCCGAAGCATAGCTTGCGATATGCCCGCCCAACTCGCCGTAAGACTTGTTCGCGCGCACGACCATCGCCAGCGCATTCCATCGCATGATGGACGTGAGCCGCTGCTCCAGCGCCAGGTCGCCGGGATAACGATGCTGCTCGTCGGCAGCAATCGTATTCTGGTACGCCGAGTAAGGCGCAGCCCCCCGTTGAATCTTGAGGTTCCTGGCATGCGCTTCAAGTTGGTCCAGTAGAAACCTGGCGCGCGCCGGGCCACCGTACTTCAGCACCGAATCCAGGGAATCGAGCCACTCCCGGGTTTCCTGCTCGTCTTCGTCTCCTGCCGGTACGACGCCGGCCGCTTGCTGACTCATCTGTCTCTCTCGATAGGGAATGATGCCGGTGTGGTGTCGACGCAGGGCGCCGACGCCCTCTCGCGCTGGCCGGCTTCGCGAACGTCAGGCCGAGGGAAGCAACATGTCCTCCAGCCCCCGGCCGCTACGCACCATCGGCCACACATCTGCGGCCGGATCGACGTGAAAATCCATGAAGACGGTGCGGTCCTTCATCGCCATCGCCTCGCGAATCGCCCCTTCCACGTCGGCACGGCGGTCGATCCTGAGCCCGACGTGCCCATACGCCCGGGCCAACGCCGCAAAATCGGGCAGTGCTTCCATGTAGGAATGTGAGCGGCGTTTGCCGTACTCCACGTCCTGCAATTGCTTGACCATGCCGAGATGACCGTTGTTCAGCGAGACGATCTTGATGGGCAGGTCGTACTGCCGGCAGGTGGAAAGCTCCTGAATGCACATCTGGATGGATCCGTCGCCCGTCACCGTGAACACATCGTGATCGGGAAATGCACGCTTGACCCCCATCGCGAACGGCAGACCGACGCCCATGGTCCCCAATCCACCGGAATTCACCCAACGCCTCGGACGATCAAAGCCGAAATACTGTGCCGTCCACATCTGGTGTTGCCCGACATCGGCACAGATGAATGCGTTGCCCCCCGTCAGTGCGGCGATCGTCTCGATGACGAACTGCGGCTTGATGATTTCGCCGGTGTCGTTGTAAGCGAGACACTGACGCGCCCGCCACGTGGCAATTTGTGCCCACCAGGCATCGCGCGACGCGTTGCTGGCCGAGTCCTCGCGCAACACCCGGTTGAGTTCTGCGACGACACAACGCGCGTCGCCCACGATCGGCACGGTGGGACGCACCCGTTTCGCGATGGACGCAGGGTCGATGTCGATATGGATAATCTCGCGAGCGCGTGAGCAGAAGTCATCCACATTGCCGATGACCCGGTCGTCGAAGCGCGCGCCGATGGCGATTATCACGTCGCACGCCTGCATGGCCTGATTCGCCTCATAGGTCCCGTGCATTCCGGGCATGCCGATGAAACGGGGATCCGACGCCGGGAACGCGCCGAGCCCCATCAACGTACTGGTGACCGGCGCATCGAGCAGCGATGCCAACTCGATGACGTCACTCGCCGACGCCGACGCGATCACGCCGCCCCCGGTGTAAATCAACGGCGCGCTGGCACCGCGCAACAGCCTCGCAGCCTGCCGAATGTGCCCGGAATGCCCGGCAGACGCAGGTCGATAGGACCGCAACGCCAACCGCTCGGGATACTCGAACCTCCCGACGGCCAATGCAACGTCCTTCGGCACGTCGACATGTACGGGGCCGGGGCGCCCCGTTCTGGCGATATGGAATGCCTTTTTCATCGTCGCGGGAATATCTTCCACCCGCCGCACCAGAAAGCTGTGCTTGACGACAGGCCGTGTGATGCCGACGGCATCGCACTCCTGAAAGGCGTCCTGCCCGATGACCGAGAGCGGCACATTGCCCGAGATGACGACCAGCGGAATGGAGTCGAAATAGGCGGTCGCAATCCCCGTGACCGCATTCGTGACGCCCGGCCCCGACGTCACGAGCGCGACGCCGACACTGCCGGTCGCCCGGGAATATCCGTCCGCCGCGTGAATCGCCGCTTGCTCATGGCGCACGAGAATGTGCTCGATCCTGTCTTGTTGCGCCAATGCGTCGTAGAACGGCAGTACAGCGCCGCCCGGGTAGCCCCAAATCGTATCGACGCCTTCCATCACGAGCGCCTCGAGCACCATCGCCGCACCGCTCATCGATGCGAGGCGGGCGGACTCGCCTGCGCTCGGGTCATGCGTGCCGTTCGCCCCCGTTGGCGCGTTTGCGGCGGTCTTGAATTCCGAGGGCATCATGAAAGGCACGTGTCGTTCATCGGCAGCCGGATATCCGCCAGGAATTTCCGGGCGCGCGGGCTTTCCGGAGAGCGGAAGAAGCGGTTCGGCTCGGCGCGCTCCACGATGCATCCCTGATCCATGAAGATGACGCGATCGGAGACTTCTCGCGCAAACGACATCTCATGGGTTACGCAGACCATCGTCATGCCGTCTTTCGCCAGCCCCTTCATGACCTGGAGCACCTCGTTGACCATCTCGGGATCCAGCGCAGACGTCGGCTCGTCAAACAACATCACGGGCGGGCGCATCGCCAGTGCGCGGGCGATCGCCACACGCTGCTGCTGCCCGCCCGAGAGCTGCGAGGGATACGACGCCGCCTTGCTCGGCAAGCCGACGCGTTCGAGCAGGCTCATGGCAAACGCCTCGGCGTCCTTCCGGCTCTGCCGACGCAACCGCATCGGCGCCATGATGCAGTTCTCCAGCACACTCAGATGTGGGAACAGATTGAACTGCTGAAACACGAAGCCGATATTGCTGCGCAAGGCATTCACGTCGATACCGCGTTCGTAGATGTTCTTCCCATCGACGTGAATCGTGCCGGACTGAATCATCTCCAGACGGTTCAACGTGCGGATCAACGTCGACTTCCCCGAGCCGGACGGACCGCAAATCACCACGACCTCGCCCTTGGAAATCACTTCGTTCACGTCGACAAGGGCGTGGTAATCGCCATACCACTTGTTGACATTCTCAATCTTGATCATCTTTAGACCTTTGACGAAGCGGTGCGAATCGCAAGCCGCTTTTCCAGTGTGAATGCGGAGCGGGTCAGTGCGAAGCACATCAGGAAGTAGCTCAGCCCCAGCATCACGTAGACTTCGACCGACTTCGATACGACCTGCGCGGATATCTGACCTGCGATGAACGACAGTTCCGGCAGGCTGATGATGTAACCGAGGGACGTCTCCTTGATGGTCGACACCAGCTGGTTCAGCAGTGACGGCAGCATGTTGCGCAGTGCCTGGGGAAGAATGACTTTGAACATCGCTTCCATGTAACTGAGTCCCAGCGACCGGGCGGTTTCCATCTGTCCGCGTGGCAAGCCCTGGATCCCCGCCCGCACGATCTCCGCCAGATACGCGGCGTCGAAAATGACGAGCGAGACGAGCATCGTGCCGAACTGGTCCGTGCGATGCCCAGTCACCGACGGCAGCAGGAAGTACGCCCAGAAGATCACCATCAGCAGCGGGGTCCCTCTCACGGCAAAGACCAGCGCGGTGACGGGAAGCCGCAACACCGCGAAGGGGCTCGTACGGCACAGCCCGAAAATCACACCGACCGGCACTGCCAGCACCAGACCGGCAGCGGCCAGCAGTAGCGTGAGCGCCAGCCCGCCGAGTGGCCCGTTCGGGTACTGACCGATGAGGTAGTACAGGCCGTAATTTTGCAAAACGTCGACCATGCTCAAATACTCCTCACCGGAAACTTGCGCTGATACCAGACCGAGAACGTGCATATCAGAATCGACACGCTCAGATAGGCGAACGTCGCAAACGCAAACGATTCGAATCCCCGGAACGTTGCGCTCTCGACCTGCTGCGACTGGTACATCATCTCCGCCACGCCGATGACGGTCGCAACGCTCGAGTTCTTCCACAGATTCAGCGTCTGATTCGCAAGCGGCGGCACGATCACACGAAGCGATTGCGGCAATACGATCAGGCGCATCGAATGGAGAAACCCGAAGCCCAGCGCACGGCTCGCCTCCAGTTGCTCCCTGGGAATGGACCGAATTCCGCTCCGAATGTCCTCTGCCATGTAGGCGGCCGTGTACATCACCAGCGCGATCAACGCGCTGACGAACTCCACGTTCATGCTGTAGAGCCAGACCTTGACGACGTGCGGAAGGATCTGCGGCGCGCCGAAATACCAGAACAACATGTGCGCCAGTAGCGGAATATTGCGCACGGTTTCGACGTAGCCCTGCCCCGCGGCGCGTACGCTGCGAACCGGTGACAAGCGCATCAGGGCGATGGCGATCGCCAAAGGCAGCGCCAGCGCGAACGCCATCGCCGAGAGCAGTAGCGACAGCCTGAATCCGCTGATGAGCCACTCAATGTATTGCCCGTGCAATACCGTTGAGAAGTGGAAAGTCGAGTCCATGGAGCGTCGATGTGATTGGGGGAAACGATCTGTGATCAGTCGTCGATCTTGTCCGTCTCGATCTTGAAGCTGCGCGCAGGCAGGTTCATCTTCGTGCCGGGACCGAACCACTTGTCGTAGGCTTTCTGCGCCTCACCGCTCGCCTCCATGCCGGTGAGAATCCCGTCCACCTTCGCTTTCAGACGCGGCTCGTTTTTGCGAATGCCGAGCGCGATATGCTCTTTGGAAAAGTATTCCGGCAGCAGGACGTAGTCTTTCGCTTCGCTGCCGATCTTGGCGAGATTGCCGACCAGGCTGGTCTCGTCGTTGACATACGCCACGCCTTTTCCTTGTTGAAGCGCCAGCAATGCCTGGGGATTCGTGTCGAACGAAATGGTTTGTGCGCCCTTGAGCTTCGCGGCAATGTTGGCCTCCATCGTGGAGCCTTTGATGGTCAGCACGCGCTTGCCATTGAGCTGCGCCAGCGTCGTGATGCCGCTGTCACGGCGCACCATCGCCTTCTGGCCGGCGATGAACGTGGAGACGGAGAAATCGATCTGCGATTCGCGCTCCTTGTTATGCGTGAGCGATGCGGCGAGCAAATCCACACGCCCTTGCTGCAACTCCGGGATTCGTGCGGCGGCCGAAATCTGCTTGAGCGTCGCCTTGACGCCCAGCCCCTTGGCGACCGTATAGCAAAGATCGACGTCGTAGCCGACGATCTCGCGCGTGCTCGGGTCTTTCATGTAGCTGAACGGCTCGTCGGTGCCGAGCACGCCGCACACCAATTCGCCTCGCCGCATGACGTCGTCCAACTGGTCGGCTCTGGCCGTCAGCGTGGCGGCCGACAATACGATAGCGAGCCACGGCAGGTATTTCGCACGGTTTTGATTCATCTCATTTCTCCTGGGGGTATCAAGCAGTTGTCTTGTCGTTCAGGGTGCGTAGCGCTCGATCGAGATCGGCTTTGAGGTCGTCGACGTTCTCGAGTCCGATGTGAAAACGCACGAGCGCGCCCTCGTGCGCCCATGTCGTGGCCGTGCGCGTCCCACGTGGATCGCACGGCAATACAAGGCTTTCGAAGCCGCCCCAGCTGTAGCCCAGACTGAACAGCGACAGCCGGTTCACCATCGAGGCGACGGTTCTGGCGTCATACGCGTCGCGAAGCAGTACGCCGAAAAGGCCGCAGGCCCCGGTGAAATCACGCCGCCAGATCGCGTGACCGGCTGCGGTGGGCAGTGCCGGATACAGGACGTCGGCGACTTCGGGGCGTCCGTACAGCCATGCCGCGATATTGATCGCTCCTCGCTGATGGCAAGCGAGACGGGGCGCGAGAGTCCGGAGTCCGCGAAGCGCCAATGCCGCATCGTCAGCCCCGACCGCCAACCCCAATTCGCGGTAACACGCACGAATCTCGCCATAGACGGGTTCTGCGGCGAGGATCACGCCCATGCAAAGGTCGGCATGGCCGCCGATGTATTTCGACGCGGAATGCACCGAAATATCGACCCCATGCGCGAACGACGCGAAATGCAGCGGCGTACCCCAGGTGTTGTCGATCATCAGCAACGCGCCATGCCAATGCGCCGCTTCCGCGAGCGCGGGAATATCCTGCATCTCGAAAGTGAGCGAGCCGGGCGACTCCGCGACCACCAGTCGCGTCGTGGAACGCATGAGCGTGCCGATCTGGCTACCGATCGTGGGGGCGTAATACGTCACGTCCACGCCCCAACGTCGCAGCGTGCGATCGCAGAACTCACGTGTCGGCCCGTACACCGAGTCCGCCACGAGGATGTGATCGCCCGGCCGCACGACGGCCGAAATGGCCGTCGTGATGGCGCTCAGCCCACTCGGCGTGAGCATTGCGCCATGCGCCCCTTCGAGATCGCACAACAAGCGCTCGATCTGCCGGGTCGTCGGATTGCCATGCCTGCCGTAAGTGAATGCGGAGCCCTTGACCGCATCGAGCTCGGCCACCGTCTCAAAAGTCAGCGTCGATTGCCGGTAGACGGGAGGGCTCACCGGTTTGCCCGGTTGCGCGTGCGAAGCATGGCTACTCGCCAGTTTGGTGCTTTGCCCTACCGTGTTTGCCATCCCGGCTACCATCCCATCTGCCATCGCGCTGCCCCTCTCATTCGTCCTGTTGTTCGATGACGCCGTCAATTTCACACGGCGTTCGCGGCGGCCGTCATGAACGCTTTCATGGACGGCGCGAGCGGTGCGTCGGTGAGCGCTGCGAATGCGACCGACGCGCCATGATCGAAATGTCATTTTTGGCTTGCGCGCGGTCTATCACAAAATTTCAACGGCTTGCTCGCGCAGGTGTCATACCCCAGGCTTCGACGCGGTGTGCAGCGGGGCGAACGGCGCGTCATGCGGATCGGATTGCCGCCACCAACGCAATGCCGATGACGCCAGCGTGTCGATGGAGTCGATGACCGGCAAACGCAACGACGTGCGACGCGCATAGGGCAGCGCGAGCGGCAGTTCGGTGCAGCCCAGCACCACCACGTCGGCTCCCAGATCGGCGAGCATTTCGACACACTTCGCTGCGGCATCGAATGCGGCGTCTGCCTGATTGCGCTTCACCAAGTCGATGGCCTGCGCACACAATCGCTCGAATTCGGGGGTCTGAGACACCAGGCAACGCAAGCCGTCGCGCGCCATGATGCGCTGATACATGCCCGCGCGCGTCGTTGCGGCTGTGGCCATCAATCCGATGGATGCGTTTTGCAAATGCCGGCGCTGCAATTCCTCGCACACCGAGCCCACGATGTGGAGAACCGGGATGTTGGTGGCCGCCGACATCTGCTCGTGCCAGAGATGGGCGGTATTGCACGGGATTGCGATGGCGCCGGCGCCGCATCGCGTGAGCTGGGACACGCCGTTGATGAGCCAGGGAAGCGGGTCCTCGCCCCGTCTCTCGAACCCGGCCGGACGCTCGGGAATGCGCGGGTCGCTCCACAGAATCGTCGGGACATGCTCCTGGTCTCGCGTTGCCGGCGTCAGTGCGATCAGGCGCTGGACGAAGTACGTCCCGGCCAGAGGCCCCATGCCACCGAGAACGCCGAGAAACCGGCCTGAAAAATCCGTCGTCATGAGAAATCCTTGAATGAAGCGGCAGCGTTGTACCGGACTCAGCGCCGCAGGCGTGGCGCGAGGCATTGCACTCGAAACACCGGGGGTCATGAGAGTCTCCATCTCGCGGCGATCGCCATGTGTGCGCCTCGCGCCGCTTTATCAGACAAAGTATGGCCACTCGGCCAGACGGGCGACGATGGCGTCACCGATGTTCGGCGCGGCCAGCTTGGTCGCCTCTCCCGTTGCGCAAATCTCCTCGATCCGGTCGCAGACGTAGTCGGCCGCGTCGTCGGACAGCTTTCGCAACGTGATCAGCAACTGCCCTTCGCTCGCAAACTGACTCCAGACGATGACCGCCGGATCGTGGTCGAACAGGCTGCGGGCCAGACCGTACGCCGATACGCCGGCCTCGCTTTCGTTGACGCGCAGTAGCACCTGATCTTTCTGCACCGACGGAGACAAGCCCGGGATCGCCTTGAGCCGATCCATGACCCGATTCAGGCGCGCCGTGACGGCGCTTCGGTGGGCAGCAGGGTCATCGCGCGACCAGGCCTCCAGCGCCGCAATGGCGCCGACCACCCCCTCCTTGCCGACCTTCATCGGACGGCCGATACCGTGCTCCTGGTACATGCACGCCTGAATGAGATCGAGACGCCCGGCAAGAATGCCGCCGGTAATCGACGAGAAGGTTTTCTGAGCGCTGCAAATCACGATGTCGGCGCCGGCGGCGATCAGCGGACGCGGATCCTGCACCGACGCGGCATCGACCAGCACCGGCACGCCGTGCTCATGACACACCGCGCAAAACGTCGGCAAATCGATCAGGCGCTGCTGCACGGTGAGCGGCGACACGACATACAAGGCCGCAACCGTGTTCTCGGTGATCGCGTGACGCAACTGATACGCACCGCATTGGGTGGCCGCGCCGATCTCCACGACCTTGGCGCCGGCGATACGCACGTTCTGCGAGACGTTCTGGCCGTAGGTCATCTCGTGACCCCGCTGCATGACGACCTCGCACTTCATGCCCGTTGTGTCAGGGAGTTGCTCGACTTTGCCGAGATCGCGTCCAGTCATGCATGCGGCCACAGCCACGGTGATTCCCGCAGCCGAGCACCCCGTCACGCAACCGGCCTCGCTGCCCAGAATGCGCGAGATGACCTGACTTGCGGTCGCCTGAAGCTCCGCCATGATCACCGAATACGGCACGAGATCGCTGATCGCCCGAATGACCTCCGAGCGCACCGGGGCGGCCCCGTAAGGGGTCTCCGTCCCGGAAGCATTCACGACACGCCGGATATTCAACTGCTCGAAAATCGCACTCACATTACCCTCCATTCAACATACCAATAAAATTTCAAATTGTTGATTTTTATCGTTTTTTACAATCATTGGTCAGACCAATAAAATCATGCTGCGGGAACAAAATTCGCGCGTCAAGTGGCGCGAAGCCAACCATCGCTGGAGTACAATGGCCTGCCCCTTACCCGACACATTGAACAGACTTGGCTTCAAGCGAGAAAGCAACACGAACGCCCAGGCGCCCGCCGCGCAGGGACACGGCCGACGTATTCGGTCGGCTTGAGCTCACACCGGAATCGGTCGTCAGCGTCGAGGCGGCGCAAGTGATCCTGAGTGCGATCGCCACAGGCCGGTTGCGCGCGGGCGACAAGTTGCCACCCGAGCGTGAGTTATCGACGATTTTTGGGATTAGTCGCGCCTCGCTGCGCGACGCGCTCAAAATGCTCAGCGGCATGGGCGCGGTGCGTATTCGCAGAAGCGATGGTGTGTTCGTCAGCGGGCACGACGATCGTGTCGCGTTGTCGGAGAAGCCCGAAAATGCCGTGCTGGTGCAGCGCGGCTCCACCGCAGAACTGTTCGAATTGCGTGAAGTCCTGGAAACGCAGGCGGCAGGATGGGCGGCCATGCGAGCGTCCGATGCGCAGATCGTGCAGATGCAAACGCTCCATGCCAAGCTCGAACGCAAGGCCAAAAGCGGCAAGCTCTCGTCGACGGAAGCTCGCGCTCTCGATGGAGAACTGCATCGGGCAATCGCCCGGTCGACAAGCAATCGCGTGCTCGTGCAAGTCATGGACACACTGCGCGATCTGCTGACGCAAAGCCGGAATCACACGACCGACGTGCCGGGCAGAATGGCGATGTCGGTGGACGAAATCGGCCGGGTCATCACCGCCATCCGGGACCGAGACCCGGTGCGTGCGCAGCAGGCGATGTTTTCTCACCTGAAGATGGGGGAACAGGCGAATATGCTGAGCGCGGCGCGGCTCGTCGGCAATGGCGAAACGGAAGATTGACGGGCAAATGCCTCACCCGCACGTTATTGCCCTTGTTCCCGCGATTCCATGACGCAGCTTTGCCGGGCAATTTCCGCCGCCGCGGCGCCCAGCACGGAGCTCGGTTGCCGTTGTGCGATGGCGCAGTAGCGCAGGCTCGGCGCCGCAGGCGTGGTTTCGATCCGCTGCACCCGTCGCTGCGCCACGTGAGACGTCATCAGACGCTGCGGCAAGCAACTCACCCCAACGCCCGCCTCGACCAATGCGGCAGTCCCGAATACGCCGCTCCCGCCAGACAAGCGCTGCGGGGTCACGCCACAACTCGACAGCAGTTCACGGCAAACGTCATTGATGACGGAACGGTCCTCCTGCTCGATCATGGGACACGCCGCCAGCGCCTGAAGTGAGAGGAGTTCGCCCTCCGGGAACGTCCCCACCGGCGCATACCACGCGTAGGGCTCGATATTCAGGGGCACGCGCATCAGTTTGGCGGACACGCCTACGTCCGGGACAAACGCAAGATCGAGCGTGCCGTCCAGCACTTTTTCCCGAAGCACGCTTGAGCGGTGCACGAGCGCCGGTTGCACGACCACGTCCGGATACGTCTTGCGCATCCGTTTCATGAATTCGGGGAACCAGGTCATGGCGACCACCTCGGTCAATCCGACCAGCAGGGTTCGCGTCGATACAGGCGAATCCTTTTTCAACGCATCGAGTTCCGCAAGACGCGCCAGCAACGCCTCGCAAACCACGAGCATTTCGCGCCCCTTTTGCGTGAGCGTCATTCTCGAGCCGATGTTCTCCAACAAAGGATGCACGCAGGCGGACTCGAGTTCTTGCAAACGCTTGGTCGCCGCCGATTGGGTGATATGCAGTTTGTCGGCGGCACGACTTACCGTACCGAGCCTCGCGACCCAATAGAACGCCTCGACCTGCTTGATCGTGAGTGAGCTCATCGCGCCGCATCCGCCCAGGTTTGCTCCGCCAGATCGAGGATGGCATCGAAAAATGGCGTCAGGGTTTCGGTGCGCGCAACGGCCACATAGCGTAGTGGCGGAATGCTCGGAGAAACGCCGACCTCCCGCAGCAGTCCATTGAATTGCAGAGGTTCCGTGACAGCCGTGGGCAGGAAAGCCACGCCCTGTCCCGATACCGCCATACCGGCGAGCGCGACGAGGCTGCCGCTGGAAAAGCGCGTCGACACGTCGAGCCCCTGATCGCGCAGCCACTCGACGATCATCGCCCCGGTGCCGGACGGCGCCCCGGGAATCAGCAGTGGGTAGCGAATCAGATCGGGCACGCGAATACGGGTTTTCGGAATGTCGACAGACGGGCTGCAGCACCACACATGCTGCACTTTGGACAGCAGTCGCTTCGTGAGATTGGTCGCGCCGAACAGATCGGGCACCACCACGATATCGAGCTCGGACACACGCAACTTCTCGTACAGGGTAATGCTGTGCCCCACGTCCAACTGCAAATCCAGCGCCGGGTAGGCTTCGCGGATCGCCGACACGAACTCGGGCAGGCGTGTGAGCGCATAGAGTTCGGTCACGCCCAATCTGAGGGAGCGGTGCGCGATCTCGGTATTGAGAAAACCCTTCACCACGGCGTCTCGCTGCCGAAGTACCGCCTGCGCCCGCGCGAAAACCGCACCGCCTTCGAGCGTCAACTGAACCGATCTCCCGCTTCGATCGAACAGCGGATAGTCAAACGTCTCTTCGAACTCTTTGATGTGCCGGGAGACGGCCGATTGCACGATCCCAAGCCGCGCCGCCGCTCGCTCGAACGATCCCGTCTCGACCACGGCCACCAAGGCTTCGATCTGTTTGAAAGTCGTCATGACGCGGGCAGATTCGTTTGGCATTCATCTCGAAAATGAATACCTTAGGTTTCTAAAAAATCGCTTTCTCTAATTATATCGGCTTGCAAGAATCCGGCTCAACGGGATCACTCTGCCGATTTGGCTCACTTCCAGCAGTCGTTCGAGAGGAATGTATGAAGCGAATTGCCACAACTCTTTGCGCTTTACTCATCAATACGGCGGCACTCATGCCTTATACGGCACACGCCGACGCGTTGGCCGACATCAAGGCGCGTGGCACGCTGGTGTGCGGCGTGGTCAGCGGCTCGCCACCATTCGGCTATCAGGACACGGAAACCCGGCAATTGGTCGGTTACGACGTCGACTTTTGCAAGGCGATCGCACAACAACTGGGCGTCAAACCCGAACTCAAAGTCGTGTCGATCGACGCAAGAATCCCCGAATTGCAGCAAGGGCGCGTTGATGTGCTTGCGGCCGTTCTGGGCTACAACCGGCAACGTGCCGAGCAGATCAGTTTCTCCAAAGCGTATTTCGCGACCGGCCAGATGATCGCGGTCAAGACGCAAAGCACCTTCAAGACGCGGGACGACATGAGTGGCAAGCGCATCAGCGCCATCAAGGGCACGAGTGCCGCCCCGATGATGCAGCGTGTGCTGCCTTCGGCGCAATTGATCTATTTCGACGACGGCCCGTCGGCCTTCATGGCGCTGGTGCAGAACAAAGTCGACGGATTTCTGCTCGCCGAACCGCAAATGCGCCGGTTCATCAACCGGCTCGGCAACGACGCGAAGACCATCACTGTCCTGACACCCCCGGTGGGCACCGAATTCTGGGGCCTCGGCGTGAGAAAGGGCGAGCCCGCTTTGCTGGGAGCAGTCAACGCCGTCCTCGACAAGATGGAAGCCAGCGGCCAGACCCAGACGATTTTCGACACGTGGCTGGGCGATAAGTCACCGCTGAAAATGACCCGACAGTTCAAGACGATCGATATTCCGAATCCGCAGGAATAAGCGCAGGGATCACCGAATGTTGAACGCTCTGGACTTTGGCGCGATTTTCGCCGCCCCCTATGGCCAGCAACTGGTGCGAGGGCTATGGATCACGCTGCGACTGACCCTCAACAGCTGGATTCTGGCAATGCTGATCGGGATCGCTCTGGCGACGTTGCATGAGACACGGATTCGTCCCTTCGAGCGATTCGTCGCCGCTTTCGTCGCCTATCACCGGAACGTTCCCATACTGGTGCAGATATTCCTCTGGTACTTCGGCATGCCGCAAGTCCTGCCCGTGAGTGTTCAAACCTGGGTCAATGCGCATAACGGCGAAATCACCTATGCCTCCATCGCTATCGGCCTTTGCATGTCTGCGTATGTCAGCGAAGACATTCGAAGCGGGTTGCGCGCCATTCCCCTCGGTCAACATGAGGCATCGAGAGCGCTGGGCATGTCGTTCATGCAATCGATGCGTCTTGTCGTGCTGCCTCAAGCCATACGGCATGCGATGCCATTGCTGATCAACCATACGGTGTTGCTCTTCAAGAGTACGAGTCTGGCGATGGTGATCGGCGCCGCGGAAGTCACCTACACCGTTCGTCAAATCGAGAACGAGACGTTCCGAACCTTCAGCGCTTATGCCGTAGCGACCGCCTTTTACCTTTGTGTCTCGGTGTCGCTGATGCTGGTCGGTGAGCACATCGCGAAACGTTCCAATCTGAGCGCGAGGTAAGACGTGTTGGACATCCTCTCCGATAACTGGCTGCTGTTTCTTATCGGTCAGTATCCGAACGGTCCGCTGGGCGGCTTGGCGTTGACGCTGATTCTCTCGATCGCGGGCCTGCTGCTCTCCTTCCCGCTGAGCGTGTTGCTGGCGCTGTGCCGCACCGGCGCGATAACGCCGCTGCGGTGGGCCAGTGCGGTGATCGTCTATGCCGTGCGCGGCATGCCTATCGTCATGCTCGTGTTCTGGAGCTACTTCCTGGTGCCGGCGCTGATCGGACATAGCGTGACAGGCGTCATGACGTTGATCCCGACGCTGGTGATTTACGAGGCGGCCTATCTCTCCGAAGTCATTCGCGCAGGCATTCAGGCGTTGCCGCAGGGTCAGCAAGAGGCAGCGCGCTCGCTCGGCTTCGGCTACTGGCGCACAACCTCGCTGGTCATTCTGCCGCAAGCGATCAGCAACATGATCCCGGGCATCGTCACCCAGTTCATCTCGACGATCAAAGATACGTCGATCGGCTATGTCATCAGCGTGCAGGAAATGACGTATTCCGCCAACTCGGTGAACAACAATCTTCTGACGCAGCCGTTTCAGGTCTTTGCCATCCTCGCACTGACGTACTTTTGTGTGTGCTACGTGCTTACCCAACTGGCGGCGAGGTTCGAGCGCCGCACGACCGGCAAGCGTACCGAGACGACCACGCCGCCGCGCCGCACCCTGTTTGCCAAACGCCCCCTGAGGCGAGTCTGACGCACCCAATTCCCCTCTTCTCATCACTCATGGCGAATCACCATGCAGCTCATAAGGCTCTCGGCCAACGTCCTGGCCACCGCATTGCTTTCGCCGGCGGACTTACCGTCGGTCAGCGTGGCGGGCTGTCGCGCGATTATCTATCTGAGCACGCCGAACGCTCGCGATCCGCGAGCCACGAGAGACATCCTCGCGGCGGCCGATCGGTTCGGCATTCACTTCGACCACATTCCACTGGACGGCCCCGTCGCACACAGCGCTGAAATCGCGCAACTGCGTGCCAGCATGGCGCGCATCAACGGTCCGGTGCTGCTGTGGTCCCACTCGCTCTCGCAGTGCATCGAAGCCTGGGCCTTTGCCGCGGCCCACGATCAACCGCCGATCGAGATTCTGGAGACGGCCGCTGCGGCAGGACATTGTGTCGCGCATCATATTCGTCGTATCGCATTAGGCTCACGGCGACGTCACCTGGCGAGCGCGAAACGACATACGGTGGTCATTGTCGGCGCGGGCGCCGCAGGTATCGCGACTGCTGCCAGCCTGCTCGCGCGGGAGCCGGCACTCGACATCGCCCTCATCGACCCCTGCGCGACACACTACTATCAACCCGGCTGGACGCTCGTGGGCGCCGGCGTTTTTTCTCAGGCGAAAACAGCGCGCGATATGGCCGGCGTGCTGCCACCCGACGTGAAGTGGATAAAGGCGGAAGTCGTCGGATTCGAGCCGTCGAGCCGCCATGTCGTGCTCAGTGGCGGCGACATCGTCGGGTATGAGCGACTCGTCGTATGCCCCGGATTGAAACTGAACTGGTCAGCCATCGCGGGACTGAAGGAGGCGCTCGGCAGTCACGGCGTGACATCCAACTACCGGTACGACCTGGCGCCCTATACCTGGCAGCTCGTGACACAACTCAAGCGTGGGCGGGCGATCTTCACGCAGCCTTCGATGCCGATCAAATGCGCCGGTGCGCCGCAAAAGGCGATGTACCTGTCGGCCGATCACTGGCGCCGGGCCGGGCATCAGGACGCCATCGATATACAGATGTTCAATGCGGGAACGGCACTATTCGGCGTGGCCGACTACGTTCCCGCGTTGATGCAGTATGTCGAGCGGTACGACATCGATCTGAACTTCGGGACGCAACTGACTGCTGTCGATGCCGCGCATAAGACCGCGACATTCCGACAGACATTGGAAGACGGCAGCCAGCGCACGGTAACGACCGAGTTCGACATGATGCATGTCGTTCCCCCGCAAGCGCCGCCCGACTTCATCCGGTTCAGCCCGCTGGCCGATGGTGCTGGTTGGGTAGACGTCGATCCCTCAACGCTACAGCACAAGACCTACGCCAACGTCTTCGCGCTGGGCGATGTCACCAACACCCCCAACGCAAAGACCGCCGCAGCGGCTCGCAAGCAGGCACCGGTCGTTGCCCACAATGTCCTGCACAGTCTTGCCAAGCGCGAATCGGTGGCCATATACAACGGCTATGGCTCGTGCCCCCTGACCGTTGAGCGAGGAAAGATCGTGCTGGCGGAGTTCCTGTACGGAGGCAAACTCGCGCCGACGTTTCCGTCGTGGCTCATCAATGGCAAGCGCCCCTCCCGTCTGGCCTGGCATCTCAAGGAAAGTGCCCTGCCGTACGTTTATTGGCAGGCGATGCTCAAAGGCAAAGAGTGGTTCGCGAAGCCCATGACGGGGATCGCCGCGCTACGGCCGGTCGACTGACGCAAGACGCCTGGGCACATGCGATGCCGGCCGCCGGCCAGCTCGCATGTGCCGCGCGTGCTGCGACACACGGAAACGAGGCGTTGCCGCTTATTGCAACGCGAAATCCACCGCCGCCATGGCATGCAGGGCGGTCGTATCGAGCAGCGGCAATTCGCTGTCTTCCGGTTTGACGAGCAGCGTAATCTCGGTGCAGCCGAGAATGATCGCCTGCGCCCCCTGCGCAGCAAGCGATTTCATGACTTTTCGATAAGCTGCCCGCGAAGCGTCCGTGACGACGCCCACACACAGCTCGTCGTAAATAATGCGGTGCACGATCGCACGATCCGCACCGTCGGGCACGAGGACATCGAGCCCGAAATGCTCGCGCAGGCGCGCCTTCATGAAGTCCTGCTCCATCGTGAACGCCGTACCCAACAGCCCGACGCAGGTGATGCCTGCGGCTGCGGCAGATCGCCCGACAGGATCGGCAATGTGCAAAAACGGGATCGACACGGCATCTTCGATGAAGTGAGCCAGCTTATGCATCGTGTTAGTGCAAAGCACCACGCACTGCGCACCGCCTGCCTCCAGACGCTTTGCCGCCTGCTGTAGCAACGCGCCGGCGTCGTCCCATCTGCCCTCGTGCTGCGCGCGTTCGATCGGCCCGAAATCCACGCTATGCATCAGCACTTCGGCGGAGCGCAGCGGCCCGAGTCTCTCTTGAACGGCCTCATTGATTATGCGATAGTACTCCGCACTCGATTGCCAACTCATTCCGCCGATCAGGCCGATTGTGCGCATAACGACTCCTTACCATTAGGGTTTGACATACCCGCAATGTGCACGTTGCGAGTATCGAGGTCTATCACGAAATTTCCAGCAAGCATGACGGCAGGGCCGTCGATGTAGAGGTAACGCCGATGACAGCACATGTCACGCTCGATGCATTGGCAGGACGCGTCAATGTCGTCCTTTTGCCTGCGGCTCCCTATAGTGCCGACGACCCGGTCGAGTCGATAACGCTCGGCATTTCGCTCGGTCGCCAGCGCGGTGTGCACGCCATTGACTCCGATCGTCGAACGGATTTCGATATTCTCCCCGGTGTGCTGGCCTATACCCCGGCCGGAATGCGCGTCTTCTCCGAATCGAGCGTCGGAGGAGAATACCTCGTCATGCGTTGGTGCGCGCCTGCCGAGGAAGGGGCGAGCGCGACATGCGGTCATCGTGTGGAAAGCCCTGGACACAGCGCTGCCCTGGAACTGGGTTTCGCGATTCGTCGCGAGTTGATCTCGGAAGACAGGGACATGCTGCGTCTGGACGAGTTGCTGGTGGGTTTGTATGCACTGCGCCCCGGGCAAACCGATTGCCGCGCCGACACGTCCCGCCGAATTCCCGACATCATTCTCGACAAGATTCACGAGGAATTCTGGCGGCCGCTGACGCTGTCCGAACTCTCGGGAGACGCCGGCCGATCCGAACTGCAATTTCTGCGGGAGTTCAGTCGAACGCTGGGCATGACGCCTCATGCCTACGTCATGGAAACCCGCGTTCAGGCAGCCAGACGCATGCTCACCGAAACCGATGCACCGCTGTCGATCGTCGCGGTCGAGTGCGGCTTTTCACATCAGTCGCATATGGGACGCGTGTTCCGCATGTCCCTGGGCGTCACGCCTCAGCAGTATCGCCGGTGCTTCCACGGGGCAGACTCGAACTGAGCGCGGCCAGTCCCGTGGCTGCACGCCCCACCCCTGCCCCTGCCCCCGCCAAATCAACCACGCACCTATCTTCACGCGACGCGCACGAGCATGACGCCGGCTGTGCCCGGGGTCCACGAAACGGGTGCCGCGCTCAACGCAGATGCGTCTTCCCTTTTGGCTCGGACGCGCCATCCATATCGGTGAGTCCTCGCAGGATGGCGCACACCTCTCCGTCGCCCTCGCTGCCACACCGCGCGTAAATCGCCTGAAGCTGCTCCTTGAGACGGGTGAGTTCCGTCAGACGAACCTCGACATGTTCGATGTGTTCGAGCAGCAGTTCACCGATCGCCCCACACGCTCGCCCCGTGCCGTCCACGGCTTCGAGCAACGCGCGAATCTCGTCGTGCGTCATGTCGAGCGAGCGGCAGTTCCGGATGAATCGCAGCCGCTCGAGATGCGCCCGTGTGTAGCGTCGATAGTTGCTTTCGTTGCGCTCCGGGAGCGGCAGCAAGCCCTGGTTTTCGTAAAACCGAACGGTTTCGGTCGTGCATCGCGCCGCCTTGGCAAGCTCACCGATTTTCATCGCGCCCTCCCTGCTTGTTGCCACATGGCTTGACCTTGAAGTGGCTTCATGGTGTGAACTACGCACCAAGTTTAGTGGAGACGTGATCATGAAGTACACCTCATTCGATGTCGAGCGTCGCGGCGTTGTCACCATCCAAGTGCCCCCTGCCGATTGCCTTTTGGACGAATGGCGATCCTGGGCGACACCTGCGCGCCCGGCGAGCGACGCGGCGCAAACCGTGCCCGTGAAGTCGACGCACGCGTCGAGCGATCCCAACGACACCGACATTCGGACGTCGCTTCGCGTGCGCCAGATGGACTGCCCCGCCGAGATGCTCAGAATCCATGAAAGCCTCAAGGGGGTTCGCGGATTGCGGAACGTGGATCTGGATATGACGCAACGCCGGATCACGGTGGTCCATAGCCCCGAAGCGTTGAAGTCGATCCTTCGCATCCTTTCCAACATGAACGTTCATGCGGAGCTGCCTGCGTGCGTGGTCGAAGACGATCCCCGAACACACGGTGCCCGCTCGCGTTTTCGTCAGCTAGTGAACCGATTCCTGCGCACGATCCGAGGCAATTGACATGCGCCTCGCGACGTCCCCATCAACCAGAAGGAGAGCTCGATGCCCGACAGTGACAGTAGTGACTTAACCAACCGAAGCCAAAGCATCTAGAGTTTGTTTGATTCGCCCGCTTCGCCGACATGCACTCCGGCAGATTTCACCGGACTTGGGTGGCTAGTTTTCCAACATGCCGCCATTCCGGGGGAAACCGCAGAGGGAGTGAAATGTCGGCGCAGTGCTGTCTGGGGCACGCACCCAAGGCGTCACCAGTGCGCTTGATCTCCCAAACGCCATCGAACCGACTCGAGATCGCCAATGAACTCCAGCCACGACACACGTATTGGGAATGTGATTCATGCAGAAAGACAATCAACAAGTCGCCGTGCTCGACGATGCACACATCGGCGACATTCGCGGAGCGCTCGGCACCATCGCGCACGGCGACACCGCGGCCCGCCGCAACTGGTGGCATCGTTTCAAGACGCTGCTCGCCATCATCGGACCGGGATTGATCGTGATGGTCGGCGATAACGATGCCGGCGCATTCAGCACCTACGCACAAGCGGGGCAAAACTACGGTACGACGCTGCTGTGGACGCTTGCCTTGCTGATCCCCGTCCTCTACGTCAATCAGGAAATGGTGCTGCGCCTCGGGGCAGTCACCGGCGTCGGGCACGCCCGATTGATTCTCGAGCGATTCGGCAAGTTCTGGGGAGCGTTCAGTGCCATCGATCTGTTCATCCTCAACGCACTGACACTCGTCACCGAATTTATCGGCATCTCGCTCGCGCTGAACTATCTGGGTGTTCCAAAGGTGCCGGGCGTCATCGCATCGGCGGTCCTCATCATGCTCGCCGTCAGTACAGGCGACTTCCGGCGTTTCGAGCGATTCTCACTGACGCTCGTCTTCGCAAGCATGCTGCTCGTCCCGGTACTGGTCATGGTTCATCCGCCGGTGGCGCAGATCGGTTGCGACCTGCTGGTTCCGGCTTTTCCGGCCGGCGAGAAGCTCAGCGACGTGATGCTGCTCATCATCGGCATTGTCGGGACCACCGTCGCGCCGTGGCAGTTGTTCTTCCAGCAGAGCTACGTGATCGACAAGCGGGTGACGCCACGCTTCATCCGCTATGAACGCGCCGATCTTTGGCTCGGTATCGTGCTTGTCATCATCGGCGCCGTCGCGATCATCGCGATTTCGGCCGAAATCTTCCTCAATCGTCCGGAGTTCGGCAACTTCCAGGACGCCGGCGCCGTGGCCGCAGCGCTGGCCAAATACCACAGCCCCCTTGCCGGCACGCTCTTTTCGATCGCCCTGATCGATGCGAGTCTGATCGGTGCATCGGCCGTGTCGCTCTCGACGGCGTACGCTGTCGCGGACGTGCTCAGCCTGAAGCACTCTCTGCACCGCAAACCGACGGACGCAAAGGCTTTCTACGGGATCTATTCGCTCCTCATCGCAGGCGCTGCCGCTCTCGTGCTGATCCCCGGCGTTCCGCTCGGCCTGCTCACGAATGCGGTGCAAACGCTGGCGGGCGTGCTGCTGCCGAGCGCATCCGTGTTCCTGCTGCTGCTTTGCAATGACAAGGAAGTGCTCGGTCCGTGGGTGAACAAGCGCTTTACCAACGTCTTCACGGGCATCATCGTCTCGGTGCTGGTGATGCTCTCCATCATTCTGACGGCCGCGGTGATGTGGCCCGACATCTCGGGAAGCACGATCACCAGCATTCTTATCGGTGGCAGTGTGGTCGGGGTTTTCGTGGTCGCAGCGACGCAGTTTCCGACGCAAAAGCGCAATGGTCCTCAAGGAAAGGGCGGCGACGCCATGAGCCGCGCCGATGCCAATCAGTGGCGCATGCCGCCGCTGTCGCAACTCAAGCCGCTCACGATGTCGCTGAGCAATAAAGTTTGGCTGGGGGTTTTGCGTATCTATCTGTTGGTGGCCGTGGGCATGGTGGTCTACAAAGTCATCGAAGTCACAACGTCCTGATCGATAGCCAGGTCACGCTGGTCGGGCGCGCCGCCTACCCGACCAGCGCCAACTGGAAAAACGTCTTGCAGACGCGCCCGATCCGTGCGCACACGGCGCCTCGTCGCCGGATCGGACCGCGCGGCCCCGACGGCCTATCCGCCGCGCGCGCGTATCAGTCCTGCGTATCACCCGCCGTCACCTGCCGTCACCTGCCGTCGCCTGCCGTCGCCCAACATTCGAGAGATTCCGATGACCCACGCGTCTCCCACGATCCGAAGCGCCGCGGAACTGCATCAGCATCTCGTGGCCAACAAGCATTTCGATTTTCGTCCCGATCACGGTCGCGACATTGCGCTTTACCGGGACCTCAAGCGCACGCTCGCGTTGCCGGAGGGGGAATTCCTTACCGCACTGCGTGAACGGAGTATCTCTGCCGAACGATACCTGCGCGCCCTGATAGATGCGGCCGAGCCGCTTGCGGCCATGTACCGGGACATCCTCGGATATTGCAGTCGCGCGAATTTTCTACGCGCCAAAGCGGGCGCAAACGTCGAATGCGAGATTCAGTCTGCCGGGCAAACGATCGGGTTCTCGTTCGAAGACTTCAGACGGTTCGACAAGATAAAAGCCGATCTCGCCCCGTCGCAGAAGCACATGCGCGAGACCAAGAACGAAATCATGGATTGGCTCGCCCACGAAGTCTTCGCGCCGAATCACAGTGCGCTACCGCGCACGGATCTCGACTGGCGTTCCGTGGAAATGTTCAGGGTGCTCACCCAAGCCAGAGACAGCTACGGCCTGGACTGCGCAGAAATCTTCACCGGACTCGGCCGCTACTATCTGAACGCCTCCGGGGACAGTCCAACGATCGAATGGATCTCTCGCGTCATCGGACACCCGAAGTATCCGGCGAAACTCGCGAAGGTGCTCGACGCTTTTCCCATCGATCCGGTCGAATTGATGGCATCGAAGTTCATTGAACTGCCCTTCTGGAAGTTCCGCTGGCAAGTCTACGAAGTCTGGATCATTGCAATCTCGTTGTCCGAATTCGAGAAATTGGGGTTTCGATTGACGGCGAACCACGACGGTCACGCGCTGATCGAACTCGGCCGTGAGGCGACGTTGGCGACTCACTCGACAAGCCCGGCGGCATTCATCTACCAACCGAACTACCGAAACCGCTCAGGGAGCCAGATCCGGCCGGACATCCTGATATCGGGCGCGCATCAGGCAACCCCCGACGATGGGCAACTGATCATCGAGTGCAAACAACGGGTCGATCTGGATTTCGAGCATGCGGAAGATGTCGCCGATAAGTACGCCGCCGGCGTCGACGCCGCGGTCGGCAACGTCATCATCGTCAACTACGATGACGCGCCCACCCTGCCCGACGCGCGTTCGGACGATGTGTCACCGGCAGCGACGTTGCTGGGCAATGTAAGGCCCGGCACGGAATCCGAGCGACAGTTCAAACAGTGGCTGCGCAAATCCGACATCGCTCGCGCCTTGCGACGAGAGGCCTGGTTCGTGGATATATCGTTGAGCATGCAATCGCATCTCGACGACGCTTTTCGCGAGCGCCTGTCGACGCACATGACCACGATGAAGCCCGACGCGTTTTTCCTTTATGGATTCGCACAAGCGGTGACACCGATGTCGACGTCCGAACTCGTGGGAAGCGTCGAAATGTCTCCATGCGCAGACGCGCCCAATTGGGAGGGATGGGGAATACGCCGATTACGCGATGTCGTTGCACAGCACTTGCATGACACAAGCCTGAGTCTCTTTATCGTTTCCGACATCGCCGGCCACATCGCCAAGGTATGGGGCAACAGAATTCCCGGACTGGACCGGGTGCGCTTCATCAACCCGAGACTGGAACCCTTGCAAGACGTGCTCGAGCGTTGACGCATACGATCACGTGCGCAACGCCTGTGCAGTGGCTGATGTACCGTGCGCGTCGGGAAGTGCGTCCCAAACGGGCTTGCGAAAAGACATCGTTAGGGGACTTACGGGACGTCGTTACAGCGACATGCAACACTAATTGGCGTGACGGTGCTGCAAGGCATCGTCGGCCATCGACTGAGCGATTTGCGAGGCGCCCCCCGCAAACTTCACGAGTTCGTGCAACGGGATGGAAAAGGCAAGCCACCCGAAACCCGGATGGCGAATTCGCAGGACAGCGCCGCCGCCCATCGGATCGCCGGAAATTTGCCAGCGAGGGTCCAGTATGGCAAAAACGGGACTCTGCGGATTCGGCGGATTCGCATGAACGGGGGGAGACACGCCGGCCCGAAAGTGCCCCAATATCGCGATGAGTTGATCGAACGTCTCAATCGCAACCGGGTCCGTTGGGTGGCCGGCTTGGTAGTGAAGCCCGACCTGACCACCCTCTTCGAACATTTCGATTTCGAGAACTGTGCGACGCATGAGGGCATCCCGTGCCTGGAGAGGGAATCGTAGCGAGAAACGGGGACAAAGCTAGCACATCGCAGTTGATCCAACTAGCTTTTGAAAGGTGGGGAAATCAAGACGCCCCTGAACGCGCGGCACGACGTGTCCCGTCAGCAACGGTCGAAAGCAACCAACGCCGCACGTTTAGAGGGGGAACCGGATCGGAAGCAGATGGGGTCCGGCACACAGGGCGTACGCGAAGCCGAGAGCGATATGCGGTCCCAAGGGGCGAAGCGGCGATGCGGGTTTCCCCCAGATTTTGCGCCATGTCTCGTAGACGAGGTACGACAGCAGGGCAATCAGCGCGACCTCGGGAAGTGCATCCCAACCCAGCCATGCCCCCGCTGCGGCGACAAGTTTGGCATCGCCCAGTCCCACTCTCTCGCGGGACGTCAGAATCATGCTCATCCGGCGGAGCAACCACATCGACGTATAACCGGCGCAAGCGCCAATAATCGCCGAAGACGTCGAAGCGAATTGCCCTTTGACGTTCGCGAGCAGGCCGACCCACATCAGCGGAATGGTGAGAACATCGGGCAACAAAAGCGACTCGGCGTCCGTAGCGCTCAGCACGAACAACGTCGATATGTTCAACAGGGCGAGCGCCAAAGGGATCGACACGCCGAAACGCCAGACACAAACGGCGTACCCCACAGTGCACGCGAGGGCGGCGACCACGTTTGCCCGCTGCGGCACAAAACGATGATCGTGTCCTGAAATGTTTGCGATGGGGACCGGGACGGGGCTGCCAACCTCCTGAAGCGTGAGTCGGAGATCCTCCCTCCATTGGGCTTCAAGACGAGACACAATGCCCCGCGCCACCCGCAACAAAGGCTGCGACACCGCCGCGCCGATCGCCGCTGCAATCCACACCGATAAGTTAGGCATACGATCGAGGTCCCCTGATGTGTCGTGAATTGTCGGAACGGTTTGCGCGCGAACCTGCTTGGCGTGCCAGTGCTCAGACTCGATTGTCCAGGGGAACGATCACGAAGTGAACCGTCAAAGCGAGCTTTGCGCAAAGCCGCCGATTTCGCGGCCTTACATCACGATTTACATCGCGATTTACATCACGATGACGGGTGCCGGCAGCGGCGTCACGCAGTGCGCCGATGGCACTTCATGACCTCTGGCCGCACGGCGATGAGCGAAGTCAAACGCTGCTTTTCTCGGGATGACGTCTGTACCGATGGAAGATGGCCATCATCACGGCCATCAGCGCACCTGCGTCATCAACCGCTGCGCCAGCGATCCCAGGCGTCGAATCGCATTCGCGAATCGCTCGTCGATTTCCTGGCAGCAGGACAGTCGCACACAATGTCGATATCGGGGTCCTTTTGCGTAGAGCTGGCCGGGCATGATCAGAATGCCCTCTGCTAACGCAGCGTGAAACAGTTCGACACTGTCGACGCACGACGGCAATTCCACCCAAAGCACGAATCCCCCAACCGGTTGGGTCGCGCGAGTTCCGTCAGGGAAATGGCGAGCGACCAACCCGCGAACCGTGGCAATCTGGGTGGAATAAAGCCGCCTTAACGTGCTCAGATGGTGTTCGTACCCGCCACTTTGCAAAAACGCGCCCACCGCCTCGCTCAGAATCAACGATTCTGCCGCGCTGGTCCGGAACTTCCATTGCCGGACCGCCTCGTTGAATCGTCCGCCGGCGATCCAACCCAACCGGTAGTCGGGCGCCAGGGTCTTTGAGAAACTGCCACAGGCGAGCACCCAACCCTCACGATCGAAGGCTTTGACGCAAGGCGCAGGCGGCTCGCGAAACTGAAGGTCGGCGTAGACCAGATCTTCGATCAGGGGCGTTCTATGCTGCTGCATCAGCCGGGCGAGTCGGCGTTTTGCATCGACCGGCATGGAACAGCCCAGCGGGTTGTGAACCGTGGGATGGCGACGATCGTCGCGACACGCTTTTCGAGCAGCAACGCCTCGACCGCATCGATGTCCAGTCCGTGTCGGGGATGCGTCGGAATCTCGATCGCCTTCAGCCCCAATGCCGATAGCAACGGATAGAGGTTGAAGTAAGACGGCGCTTCCACGCCGACCCGGTCGCCGGGACGCGCAACGACACGCAATGCGAGATTCAAGGCTTCCATCGCCCCGTGCGTGAGAACGATGCACTCGGCGGACACCTCGATGCCCAGTCGTCTGGCTCGGGTCGCGATCTGCTCTCGCAGCAGCGGCGAACCGGGCGGCATGGCATAACTCGCCACCCATTCGCTTCGGCGGCGTAGCACGCTGCCGGTCAGCTTGGCGAGACGATTCCCCGGATAAAACCGCTCGCCGCTCGGTCCTGCGAAGGCCAGATCCAGCATGCCGGGCATTTGCCGGGCCGCCAGAACGAGGGTCATCAAATCCGACTGAACCGCCCCCATCCCGTTCTTCGCGATGTGACGAGACGAAAACTCGGGTTCCGCCAACGCGCTGCACACGTAAAAGCCGGATTGCGGACGCGCCATGATCAGGCCACGATCCTCGAGCAGTCGATAGGCGGCCGTGACCGTGTTCAGACTGAGATGGCGCTGCGCTGCGCACTCGCGCAGCGAGGGCATGCTGCTGCCCGCAGGCAGTCTTCCTTGCTTGATTGCGTCGGCCAGTTCGTCGGCGAGCAATCGGTGCAAGCTATCGCCGGTTCGCTTCAATCTCATATCCCCACGCGCCCAACTGTCACCATTGAAAATGCCGGAACTGTCTCTGTACCTCATGGACACCGGCCCCTATTATTACCCTGTTCGACGCTCTCGCGGACAGTGCCCGAGACAAACGCCCCGCCGCGATTCGTGAGACATGCCGTCGTCAATTTCCCGGAGCTACGCCATGGCCAGTGTAGGATTCAAGCAAGTCGACGTGTTCACGTGTGTCAGATTCCGTGGCAACCCCGTTGCTGTCGTGCTGGACGCGCAAGATCTCGCAGATGACGAAATGCAACGGATCGCCAATTGGACCAATCTTTCCGAGACTACTTTCGTCGTGCCCCCCACACGAGAGGGCGCGGATTACCGCGTTCGCATCTTCACGCCCCAATCCGAGCTTCCGTTTGCGGGACACCCGACGCTCGGCACCGCGCATGCGCTTCTCGAAGCGGGGCGGATTCGTCCTAAGGGCGGCAAGCTGGTGCAGGAGTGCGGAGCGGGCCTGATCGAACTCACCGTTTCTCCGTCGGAAGCCTCGGCCCCGTTGATCGCCTTCACGCTGCCAACGCCGCGCTTCGCCGCCCTTGACGATGCGCAGATCGACGAACTCGAATCGATTCTCGGCACGTCGGTGCTGCGCGAACACCGCGCAAAATTCGTCGATGTCGGTCCGGTCTGGACGATCGCCCAATTGACGTCTGCCGAGGCCGTGCTCGCGCTTCATCCGGACTTCGCACGCATGAGCGTCTTCGACAAACGCAATGAATCTGCGGGCATCGTCGTGTATGGCGCATATGGTGGGCCTGGAGCGGGAAAAGACGCCGCCATCGAAGTTCGCGCTTTTGCACCGAGCCTCGGTGTCAACGAAGACCCCGTATGCGGAAGCGGTAATGGCTCGGTTGCGGCCTTCATTCGAGACGCCGGGCAGATCGACGTGTTCGGCGCGGAGTACATCAGCAGCCAGGGGGCCGTCGTTGGTCGTGCCGGAAAAATTGCCGTGACTTTCGATGGCGACGCCATTCGAATTGGCGGTCATTCCGTGACATGCATCGAAGGCGTCATCCAGGTCTGACGGGCTCGGCCACCCCGTCCAGGTTCGTCCACGATGGTTGCCACTTTGGCAGCGCCTGCGTTCAACGCCAGTGAAGCACGCTGCCGCCAAAGGAATCGACGCCGGCCGGATTCCTGTCATGCATTACCGGCATGGGGCGGCAGCAAAGCACATCGCCAAAGCGGGAAGCCGGGCTACCAACTGTATTTGGCCGACGCCAGAATCGTGCGGCGTGCCCCGTAGGCGCACTGCGAGGTCGTCACACACACGACGTAGGTCTTGTCGAAGATGTTGCTGCCGTCGAGTTGGAGACGCCAGTGCGGATCGTATTGATAGTGCAGACCGACATCGACGAGTGTTCGCGATGGCGCCTGACCGGCCGTGTTGGTAGCCTCGATGTAGGTCGGCCCCACGTAACGAATGCCGCCATTGAAACCCAATCCCTTGATTGCGCCGGCATGGAACGTGTAATCCGCCCAAAGCGCGGCCGCCGTGCGGGGCTGTTGCGGCGGCACCTTGTCGAGCAGCGACGGCGTGTTGGTCTTCGAATTCACGATGTTCGTATTCGTGAACGAGCCGATCAGCTTCAGATTCTCCGTGATTTCACCGACCGTTTCGATCTCGACCCCCTTGGAGTGTTGCTCACCGGTGGCTACGGAGAATGCCGTGTTGACCGGATCCGGCGTCAACACATTGGTCATCCGGATATCGAACAATGACAGCGTGACGTAGCTGTTGTACCCCGCGGGCCGATACTTCACACCGACCTCGTACTGCTTGCCCTTGGACGGCTTGAACTGATTGCCGAAACGATCCGTGCCGACGTTGGGCTGAAACGATTCGGAGTAGCTGAGGTACGGCGCCAGCCCCATGTCGAACAGATACGTAAGCCCCGCGCGATACGTCGCCTGCGCATCGGACTGGTTCGACGAATGCTTGGTCAGACGGTTGTACACGTTCTGCGCGGCCCAGTCCTGACGTACCCCCACCGTCAGCACCCACCGCTTGTCATACTTGATCTGGTCCTGGAAGTACAAGCCGCCCTGCGTGTAACGCGAATCGGTGTCCGACGCCTGCGCCATGGGACCGATGACCGTTGTGCCGGAATACGGGGCGAAGACATTGAGCTGGTTCCCGACGCTCGAAGCGCTCTGCTTCATGCTGCGATGCTCGTTGTAGTAGTAGTCATCAAAGCCAAACAAAGCGACGTGCGACAAGGGGCCGGTATCGAACGCGGCTTGCAACTGGTTATCGATCGTGACGACATCCGCTTGACGATAATCGGAGAACGCGCGGCGATTGATTTTCGTTGTGCTGCCCGGCGCGAAACCCAGTCCGTACCCGTCGGTGTCGACTTTGTAGTCGAAGTACGAGTACCGCACGCTTTGCCTGAACGTGATCTGGTCGTCAAAGCGATGCGTCAGTTGATAGCCGGCAAAGACCTGCTCGCGTTTGATATTGTCGAAGCCTGGGTCCCCTACAAACGTTCCTACCGGAATTTTCCCGTTCAGATTCGGGAGCACGGTCCCCGACGCGGGCAGGAATTGCCCGAAACCCACCTTGTCGCGTTGATAGCTGGCTTCGAACGTCAACGTGGTCTTGTCGGTCGCTTGCCATGTCAGCGACGGGGCGAGGTAGATACGATCGTTCGGCGTGTGGTCGACTTGTGTGGCGCTGTCGCGGAACAGACCGACGAGTCGGTAGAGCACCTTGCCGTCGGCATCGAGCGGTCCGGTGAAATCGAACGCCGCCTGCTTGTCCTTGAAAGAACCGCCGGTCAGCTGGATTTCGTGCGACGGCGTATCCAGCGGCTTTTTCGTCACCATGTTGATCAGCCCCCCGGGCGCGTTCTGTCCGTACAACACGGACGACGGCCCACGCAGGATTTCAATGCGCTCAAGACCGTAAGGGTCTATCTGAAACTCCGTATTCGACTGCAACCGGGTGCCATCCAGATAGAGACCGAGCGTCGATGCGGAGAAGCCGCGAATATTGAGCCAATCGAAACGTGTCTCGAAGCCCGCATTGTCGGACAGTACGCCTGCGCTGTAGCGCATTGCCTGACTGACCGTTTGCGCGCCAAGGTCCTGAATCATCTCTTTGGGGATAACCGAGACCGATTGCGGATTTTCGCTCAACGCGGTGTCGGTCTTGGTGCCGGTGGTGCTGCGTTTCGCGACGATGCCATCGACGGGCCCGGCGCCGTTTTCCTGCTCATGCGTCGCGCTCACGCTGGTGGGCGCCAGCGCAATGTCGGGGGAAGCGCCATCGAACGTTGGAGACAGCGACGTTTCGGCGACTTGTGCACGAGCGGACGTGGCGGGAATGCAGGACATCGCCGCGAGTCCGGCAGCAATGGCAAATTGGATAGGCGATGGCTGACGCCGACCGGTCATTGGGTCGCGGTGTGTCCCGACGAACTTCATTGAATACTCCTTGGTTCTGGTGGAATGCAGAGATGCCGGGGCAGTCTCACCTCCATCAAGCGGCCGCACCCGTCGAGAAGGGGACGAATCAAGGATTTATTTTTTTAAAAACAAATTACGCTCGAACCATAAAAAAATTACGAAAATCTTTAAACATCCATAAACCCGATAACGCGCCCCGTACATTCAAACCAAAACCGACGCTATTTTTATCCACTCAAAGTACGAAAACACCCTGACCCCGAAGAAAATTCATGTAAGGCCAGGTAACAATTATCGAACGACGCCACCGCGACGCACGGGGCCGGAGCGTCAGGATTTCAGCATCCCGGGTGCACCATGGTCACGGAAAACGGCAGTTAAATGCGGGCATCCCACCCTCGACCTTCATTCATGCTCATCGGGTCCGACGGGGTATCACACGCCAACCCGGCTTTAAACGCCACCTCCAGCATTTCACTATTCACACAGCCCACTGAATAGCGGCTTCGCCTCTCACCCGATAATTTGATTGAAAACCGAGAACACCGGGTAAGCGTCGAAGATGAAATGCAAGCGTCTTCTTCTGGCTGCATCGATCATGATGCTCGCATCGGAAAATGCTCTCGCGAAACAGGCTGGAGACAGCAGGCTGGAGGCAGCACGCTGGAGACAGCAGGCTAAAGACAACGCTTTTGCACTGCCTGGGGATGTTCGGCACTTGCATGCCAAGTGTGCAGCAGCGCGGCAACGCAAGACGCCCCTGTCAGACAAAAAACCCGCGCCGTTTGCAGGCCATCATTTGCCTGCAATTTGCCCGCAAACGGCGCGGGAATGACTGGAGAATCGTCGTTGGCGTGAAACTACGATTGAAACTCCGGATGCAGAACCCGCTTCAGGAAGTCTTTGGTACGCGCATGCGACGGTTGAGAAAGTACCGCTTTCGCCCCGCCCTCCTCGACGATGACACCCTGATCGATGAACAACACGCGATCGGCCACGTCCCGCGCAAATGCAATCTCGTGGGTCACGATCAGCATCGTCATCCCATCCTCGGCAAGACTGCGCATTACGCTCAGCACCTCCCCCACCAATTCCGGATCAAGGGCCGACGTCGGTTCATCGAACAGAATCGCGCGCGGTTCCATGGCAAGTGCGCGAGCAATCGCCACACGCTGCTGCTGCCCGCCCGACAACTGGCGCGGATAGGCATGCGCCTTGTTCGCCAATCCGACACGTGCCAGCAATGCGTGCGCCTTCTCGAGCGCCTCCTTGCGTGGGGTCTTCTTGACGACGACGGGCCCCTCCACAACGTTTTGAATCACCGTGCGATGGGGAAACAGATTGAAACGCTGAAACACCATCGACACTTCCGTGCAAATCGATCGGATCGACGACGCGCGCGATTCCACCAGTTCCCCGTCAACGCGAACTTCTCCCCGCTGGTAATCCTCCAGGCCGTTCACGCAGCGCAGCATCGTCGACTTTCCGGACCCGGACGGCCCGACAATACAAACGACCTCACCTGTCTCGACAGTCGCACTAATACCCTTGAGGACTGGCGTACTCCCGTAGTTCTTGTGGACGTCTTTGAATTCGATCACATCCCGCTCCTTAACGTCCGGCCCGCGCCATCGATTTCTCGACGCGCCGGTTCAGCCACATCAACGGCCCGCACATGCAAACGTAGAGCAGCGCGACCAGCGTGAAAACACTCAGATTCTGGAACGTTGAAGACGCCAGCATCTTTCCTTGGAGGGAAAGCTCCGCCACGGTGATCGTCGACGCGAGCGAACTGTCCTTAAGCAGCATGATCATCGTGTTGCCGTACGAGGGCAGAATGATGCGCACGGCTTGCGGCAACGTCACACGACTCATCTGCTGCCAGTAGCTCATCCCAAGCGAGTGCGCCGCTTCTCTCTGCCCGCTGTCCACGGCCTGGATCCCTGCGCGAAAGTCCTCCGCCTGGTAGGACGAATACGCAACGCCAAGGCCGATGATCGCGGCACTGAGCGCGCTCAGCGAAAATCCCAGATCGGGGAAAACGAAGTAGACGTAAAACAACTGAACGATGATCGGCACGCTGCGCAGAAAGTTGACGATCAAACTGCCCGTGCCGCTGATCCAGCGACGATGGGAAAGCCGCATAACGGCCCAAAACAATCCCAGAACGGTCGAAATGACAAGTGCGCCGACCGTCACCAGGACGGTCATCCACACACCTTGAAGCAGGACCGGCAGGTACTCGAAAGCACGTTGAAGGAATTCGTTCATGATGGCATCCGGTCGCATGATGGACCGCGCGAAGCGTGCGCACGCACGGCTTCACGCAGATTCGGGCGGAAGCGCTCCGCCCGCAGTCGCTGCGCTCGAGCGACTATTCCAGATTCCATTTCTTGAGCATGGCCGCCAATTCCCCGTCGCTCTTCATTTGATCGAGCGCGGCTTGCAGCTTTTGTTTCAGTGCTTTGTCGCTTTGGCGCAGGCCGAGTCCGATCGAGCCGGGCAGCGACGCCTTATAACTCGTGACGAGACGCGCGCCGCGATACTGGCCTTGCCCCATGTAGTAGGCGAGCGTCGGAAAATCGGCGATACCGGCGTCGATTCGTCCGGCATTCACGTCCGCGATAATGCCCGGAATCGTCTCGTAAATTTTCACCTCTTTGAAAAGGCCGGAGGATTTCAGCGTATCGCCGTAGACGGTTCCGACTTGTGCTCCGACGACGCGATCCTTGAATTGCTCGTAGGAAACGTAAGGCTTCGCGTCGGCAGCCGGCACCACCATACCCTCCCCATAGGCGTACACCGGGTTCGTGAAGTCGATGACTTGACGGCGTTTGTCGGTGATGTACATCGACGAGGCAATGATGTCGATCTTGCGCGAAGTGAGTGCGGGAATCAGGGCGGAAAAATCCATCGGCTGCACGACCGGCTTGAACCCCGCACGCTTGCCTACCGCCTCGATCAGATCCACCATGAAACCCTGCATCTTCTGGGTCGACGGGTTCAGAAAGCTGAATGGCACGCCGTTGGTTTCGGTGCCGATGGTGAGCGATTCCTGCGCGAATGCCGGTTGGCCGGTCACTGCAATGAACAGCGTTGTGAAAGCGACGACGCGACGAAGCATGTTGGGCATTTGTCTTCCTCCAGATTGGGTTTGATCCATCGCGCAGTGGCTGGCGCCATCGGTCCCCGGCACAATGTCCGAACCCAATATAGCAACCGCCCTGATAGGCAACCTCCGTCGAAAAATAGCATCCGGCGGTATACCTTTCCTGTGTTTCACACGGGAGATAACATCGCAAACCCACGGAAATTCGCCTCACACAACGGCGTCGAATCCCATACGCCGCGCGCGTCACAGACTCCTACCAATCGAACGAATTCGTTGTCGCCGCGCATCGCGCGGCACCGTGCTTCGCCTATGAACCATAGGACGAAGAAGCTATCGTTCGTACGATGAAAGTTGCGTTCGGGGGCGCTACGAAAACCGAGTCCCGGTTCTTATTGGACTCGGTTCGACAGAGGCTTCGTCATTCCAGATGTCGGAGACCGAACCATCGACTATTCGGCCTGAAGAGGCAGCGTTTTCTTCATGAACACACTGTGCGGGTCGTCGAGATAATCCCCGAACGGGCCGCAATGGGCGTAACCGCATCGCTCATAGAGCGCAATTGCTTCCGGCTGCAAATTGCCGGTCTCGAGCACGATTCGGGAGCATTTGCGAGCGATCAGCTCGACTTCGAGGAACGCGAGAAGATGCCGGGCAATGCCATGGCCACGCTGGGCCGGTGCCGTGTACATGCGTTTTAGCTCGGCAACGTCACCCTGCATGACTGCGGCACCGCAGGCGATCGCCCCCGCCCCCGGCTGCCGGGCCACGGCGAACAGCACATTGGACTTCGAAAGTGCACCGATATCGATGCCATGGTGACTTTCGGCGGGGTAAAGCGGCTTTTGATACGCATCCAGCGCTTCGATGAGACGCAGCACTTCCGGCTGGTTCGCCGATTCCAGGGCGATGTTCACGCATTCGCCCGGGCTGTACGATTTCGCGCGCTCCGCGCTGACCGTGTAACGATGTCGGCCCAAGGCCGGCACGTACTCGGTCAATTCAAATCCGGATTTCGTGAGCACGCGCACGGAGGCAAGGTTCTGCGGCATGGCAAATGCACAGACTTCAGGCACTTTCAATACATCGAACGCATACCACAAGGCGAACTGCACCAACTCCGAAGCGAAGCCTTTGCCCCAGGCGCCCGGCGTGAAGGCATAGCCCACTTCGATCCCCCACGCCGGCGCGACCGGATCGACATACAAACCACCCCAACCGATGATGTCTCCGGATTTGCGCTCAAGGATCACCCAGGGCGCAAAACCACGACGAGCCCGCTGCGATTCATGTTCGTTCAGCCTGCCATGCAGCGAAGTGCAAGACGGATCGACATGGGTGTACTGCATTGCCGCCGAGTCCCCCATGAACTCAAATAGCGAGGGCACATCGGACGCCAGGAATGGCCGCAGGCAGAGTCGTTTCGTAAGCAACATATTCATCGGAATTTTTGGCTGACGGATTTAAGGAGCGATTTCCGTCTAGACCCGTCACCGATTCGGAAATTCCCAACCGAATGCGTGGTGACATTACCGCCATTCCGATGTTGAATCCCATCGGCCGAAAGACACCGGTTAGCGCGTCGATCCTCCAGCCTCGCCATGCATGAAACGACGGCAGGATGATCGATCTACCGAACGCGAAACTGCTCTCTCGGCTTTCCCTTGATCCACTTCGGCGTTCTGCCAATACCACACCAGGTTTTCCCGCTATCGGGATCGCGGTACTGAACCCGGCTCTTGCCGCCCCCGGCTCGCCGGAACCCAAGGTCTTCGGGTTCGATTTTCAATTCGTCCATAACAACGAGAATTTTCGCAATGGCTTGCTGGATTTCTTCGCGTCGGGCGCTTTCGATTGCCTTGTCCAACTCGAACTTCTTTTCGATAAGATCCTTGTAGGTATCCATGTTTTCCTCTGCACCGATGTTCAATTCGGAAAGCCGTCTGCAATGCCCGCCGAACCCCGTGCTATCGATTTTGCATATAGCATCGAGAATCGGTCCGGAAAACTCCATAATTGGATCGCGCATCGCACCTCGCCCGTCGCGTCGCCACAACACGCATGCCCTTGCCTCCCCGCAATTCCGGCGGCTGAGGCAAACTCGTGCATGAAGCCATCAAGCGACTACATCGAAGGTGCACCGTTATGCATTGCCGTCGCCCGAACCTGCTGACGATCGTCACATGCCTGTGCATCTTCACCTCGACAGCGCTAAGCGCCGCCCCCTTCTATAACGATCCGGAGAACAATGCAGCCCTCTGGGTGACATCGCACCCCAACGATCCGCGCGCCGCCATGATTGCAACGTGGATTGCGTCAGTGCCATCCGCCAAATGGTTCACCGGAGGGCAGGAAAACGTTCACGACGCAGCACGCCGATATGTCGATGCCGCGAGTGCGGTCGAAGAAATCCCGATACTCGTGGCCTACAACATTCCGGTTCGGGATTGTCACGGCGCGTCGTCCGGGGGCGCGAAGGACGAGGCGTCTTATCGCGCATGGATCGACGACTTCGCGCAAGGTATCGGAAGCGCAAACGCGATTGTCGTGCTTGAGCCGGACGCGTTGGCACAACTGGATTGCCTGCCCGACGACGAGGCACGAAACGCCCGGCTGCGCTCGCTCAGGTACGCCACGGCAAGTCTCAGACGTTTCGCGCCCGTGGCCCGCATTTATCTCGACGCAGGACACGCGGGCTGGATTGCGTCCGCCGAGATGGCTCGCCGACTGGACGATGCAGGTCTGAACGATAGCGACGGGTTTTCGCTGAACGTGTCCAACTTCTATACGACGCAGGCAAACACGACCTATGCAAATGCGGTGAATTCCGCATTGCAGAAAAATTACGGCTATCTCCGGGACACCTTGATAGACACGAGCCGCAACGCCAACGGGTCCATCGGCCAGTGGTGCAACCCTGCCGGTGCAAAAATTGGCGTGCAGCCCCAGCAGGTCTCCGACAACGTGTTGCTAGCGTGGATTAAGCGCCCCGGCAACTCCGATGGCCCCTGCGGGGTCGCCCCCGCATTTCCCGCCGGCGCCTTCAGTCCCGATCTGGCCATCAGACTGATCAACGGCAACTAGTGTGTGCCGCGCGAGGGCGTCGTGTCGTGCGCGCTCAGGGCTTCGCCCCGGCAAGGGCGATCCCCGCGTCACAGGCCGCGGCGCATCACCCTTACCGCACCAGCACTCGCCGTATCACCGCCGACTGCCCACGAACTCGAGTTCGGGCAGCACACGGACAGACTCCTTGCGCACGGCATCGAGCGCCGAAGGCGCCAAGCCCAATGCGCTGAGTATCGTCGGCGCGACTTGACGCGTCGACACCGGCGAATCGATTTCCTGCGGGAGAAAGTCAGGCCGCGACAACAAGAGCGGCACGCGCCGGTCGTCGTCCGTGAATCCCCCATGCTCGGCGAGCTTCGTGCCGCGCGTATAAATCACGCCCGGAACGACTTGCACGACGATGTCCGGCGTTCGGCTATTGCGAGGGCCGAATTCCGCCGGCATATCGGACCCGGCATAGACGCGCGCGATCCCGAGAGGACCTGCGTTCGCACGCAGCGCCCTGACAACCGGTGCAATGGCGGCGCGGTGCTTGAGCCAGATGAGTCCGACGTCATCGAGAACGGTTTTCGCAACGGCGCCGGGCGCCGCGTGATCGATGGCGTCGAGCAATGACTTCGGATCGACTCGACGCACCAACGAGGGATCCATCGGCGATTGACCGTGCTTTGACGTAATGACCACCAGCGTGGACGCCAAAAGCCCCTGTGCCCTGAGCGCGTCGACGATACGACCGATGGAAGCATCGATGCTCAACAATGCCGACTGGATGGCCTTGCCGGGTGTTGCCTTACCGTCGAGATACCCGTCTCCGGACTTCTGAGCCACACTCAGGTGCTGGAAATTCATGCCGAACAGCGCCGGCACACCGAGCTTTGCACGCCCCAGACTGTCACTGCCTTCGATCTGCTTCACCAAGGCATCGACCTTCAAATTGTCGTAAGCCGGGAATACGGGCAGTTTTTCGCCGACAGCGGCAATTTCAGGCGTGTAGAGATCGTCGACGCCTTCGCCGCTCGGGCCGTTCAGGAAATCATAGGCAAGGTGCTTATCCGCCCAGGCCGTCCGGCCTCCCGCTCGGTGAACGACCTCGAATATCGTATTGACTTTGAGGAACGTGTGCGGATACACCGGCGCGCAGCTCTGGCGCGGATCCCTCGGCAGACGCGCCGGATCGATAGCGCCGCCGCCGTCGAGCCGATGCGAATTGCGATCGATGGAGTCGTCGTAGACGACTTCGGCGCCACGGACTTCGCAGTGCGATCCGGCCGGGGACAGCGCCCTATCGTAACTATCGTCGTAATAAACGCCCGATAGCGCGGGACTCGCGCCGGTCGTCAGCGCGACCAGCCCCGGAAATGAATCGCTGGGCACGGGCGTTCGCGCGTTTCGATAGGCGATGGCATTGCGGGACAACCTGGCTAGCGAGGAATTCGGTTCGGCGGCGATGAACCGCGCGAGATCCTCCTCGTGCATGCCGTCGATGCTTATCAGGAGCACGTGGCCAGCGGTTTTCACCTTATGGCTGGCGACACGGCTTTCTTGTGCGTGGGAGGCCGACACCCATCCAGCACAAACCGCGAATGTCGCCATCGCAGTCACCCACCTATTCAGTTTTTTCATAGTGTTCACGAGACTCCGTCTATCCGCCGGTGGCACCGATGCTTGCCGGCCCCAATTGCGCATGCGACTGTACGAATCGATCGTGACGCCAAGGTGAAAGCAGCCTTTCCGAGATAACCGCCGCGTTCGCGCCCGTCCGCGCCCCCGCGCTGATTGCCGATCGCCGATGTCCGGCACGCAGGGGCCTCATCGCCTCATCACCTCACGGCCTCACGGCCCCATGCCCGATCGATGCGATGGCGGCGCCCGACATGCCGACCACCGCCATCAAGGTCCATGAAAGCGATACTTGGCATCGATCTCGTTTGACATGTCGCTCATGATTCGACGCTGGAGGCTTTCCGCGACGTGAACCGCTCCATTGGCCGTATCCAGGGAAAACTGATCCAGCAGTTGCTGCGCTTGCGTGGGAGACGTCTCGTAGATCGCCAGATATTGTTTTTCCATCGCCAGCCGCCGGGCCGAAACGTCGCTTGCATACTTGTCATAGGCGGCTCGCACGACGGGTTGGTACTTCGGGAAGTTCTGCATCGCCAACAGTTGCACCTTGCGGAATTTCCACAGCGCCGAGGCATCGTCGATCTCGACGGACGATTGGCGATAGCTTTCCGGGACTTTCGCTCCCCAATAGAACGGCACGTAGATGCCCAAGGCCGAGATACCGAAGTCGATATATTGCACGTGTGCCAATGGCATCGGCAGCGCCGGCCGGACTTGAAGAATATGGGACTGATAAGCCCGATAGACGGAAACCGGACGCACCGTGGCTGACGGATTGCGCGACGTGTACGGGTCCTGAGCCGTGCCTGCGTAGTAACCGCTCAGCGCACGAGCGACATCCGTGACGGAGAGTTTGTTCGCCGGCTTGATGAAGTCGTCGAAATCGTTGACTTCCCTGTGCCGGTTGTCGCGATCCGGAGAAAACGAAGACTGGACTTCGACAATGCGGGGATAGTTGTAGACCCGATCGAAATCGTTATCACGGCCAAAGACTTTCCGGAAATTGAACGCCTTGTCCTGCTGCGGATCGAACAGCCCATTTCGCTGAGCGAAATCGACCAGATCACGCGAAGCGATTACGTTTGCCGTGTCGGCGACGTCGATGACACCGATTCTCGACTGGTTTGCCGACACGAAATAGGCGTCGTCGGGCACTCTCACGGCAACCCACCGATGCCCGCCCGCATTTTCGAAATACCAGGCTTCGTCCTTGTCCACGAACGCGATGCCGAACCCCTCACCTGAACCGTAGCGATCGATCAGTTGGCCCAGTAGTATCACGCCCTCACGCGCTGACTTGGCTTGCGGCAACAAAATGGAGGGGATGACTTCCTCCACCACACCATCGCGCTTGCGATAAGGATCGACCTTCAGAACGCGATCATTGCTGAAGATGGTCTCCGTCGCAGAAATGCCGACGCCGTAGTCATTGAAGCCCGCTTCCTCGAAACTGAGTCCGCCTGTCCCCGGTTGCGGCAGTCCGCTGTACCCCGTCAGGTTTTCGGGCATACGGTACGAAAACGTGTTCTGGAATCGGCTCTGTACAACATAGCCGCCCTTGCTGGGCGGATGATAGACGAAGTCCGCGGCCCAGTCCTTCGCGCTCGGGGCGTCGGCGTTACGCGCCACGATAATCGAACCATCGATCGACGCGCCTTTCCCAACAATGATGGTGGTGCAGGTCAGTCCTTCCCGCGGCAATACGAGCGCCATCGCCAACCACACCATCCAGTGCTTAACTTTCATCTTGTCGAATTCCTATAGGGCAATGATTGGATCGGACTCAGAACCGGTGTCGGATTCCGGCCAGCGTGAGAAATTGGTGATTGCCCGACGCCGGCGATACGCCATCGATCGCTGCGACCGCGGCCGCCCCCGTCGAGTTGGTGCCACTCGCTCGCTGATAGACGGCGAGGAGATACGTGTCCGTACGCCTGGAAAGACTGTAGGTGCCCCCGACATTGAGCTGGCGGTAGCGCTGTGCGTCCCCGCCCGATACCCCACCGCTCGTGGTGAGGAATCCACCAACACCGAGTAGCAGCGCAGGGGTGGCCTGGTATTTCATGTTCAACTCAAACGTGTTGAAGCTGACGTTGCCGCGATACCCCTTCTCCAGGGGCGACAATCCCGATACGGGTGTGCTGTTCAGATGAGCGAAGATCACATTGCTGTAGACCATCCCGAACGTGAGCGCACCCAGCGCATACGACGCCCCCGCCGCAACCACTTGCTGCGACCCGGCGGACGCAAAACCGGAGAACACGTCGGACTGGGTGTTATTACCCGTAGCGCTGGCGCTTACATTGGTCCCATACACGGCATAGTTCGGACGCTTTGCGTTCTGGTAGCCGAAACCCGCTTTGAAATCGCCGGCGGCGTACGACGCCGCGAGCGAATAGACTTGATTCTGGCCTGGATGGCCGGCCACGCTGCCGAGTGAGTAAAGCCCGCCGACCGTGAGCCCTCCGTAGTTCCGGGAAGCGAACCGGACCGCGTTGTTGAAGCGGTAACTCGAGTTCAGGTTGTCGACATCGCCGGGGTGCTCGCCATAGCCGATCCCTGCCGCGGCCCAGTCCCCTCCCGACTCGAACTTCCCGACGAAATCGCCGATCAGCGGATAGTGCCGGCCGATGGTGACACTGCCGTACTCCCCGTCCAAGCCCACAAACGCACGGCGCCCAAAGAAGGTTCCGCCGTCTTTTGTCTTGCCGTTCAGGGGATTGAAGCCGGTCTCCAATGTAAAGATCGTCTGAACTCCGCCGCCGAGACTTTCCCGACCGCTGAACCCAATGCGGCAACCGGAAGCATTGCACGCGGTCAACTGATACGACCGCGCACCACCGGTGTTGGACACGAAGGTGAAGCCCGTATCGACCAGTCCGTATAGCGATACGCCGTCGTCGCAATGCGCGAACGCGGCGTAACACGCCGCAACCGATGTGACGATGATGCCGAGCGAGTGTTTCATATAAAAATTAGGAATACTTATTATTTATTCGAAAATTCATCCACATAACCTGGAAAGTCGACCGGCTTTTCTCCTTTTCCTTTTTCCCTTTTCCTTTTTCCCTTTTCCTTTTTCCCTTCCCCTTTTTCTACCCTGCCGCGTGTGCGCATCCATGCATCGGAGCGTCGAGCGGGATGTGCCATCTCAAAGCGGATTCTGGATACAGGATTCCGAATTCAGAATAGGAACGAAAAAATAATGCGTCAACGACGTAGCGCTAGGGACATACCCTGCCTGCGAGTGCGAGGCGTATCACCGATATGTCCCCGTCCGTGCGCCGCACGCTCAGGCGTTATGCGACCAACGCCTCCTGCAACCGGAATGTCGACACGGCTTCGTTGAGATTCTGCGTCTGCTCACGAAGCGAAGTCGCGGCGGCCGAGGCTTGCTCGACGAGCGCGGCGTTTTGCTGGGTCACATGGTCCATCTGCCCTATCGCCGCGTTGACCTGCTCGATGCCGGCGCGCTGTTGCTCGGACGCCTGCGATATCTCCCCCATGATCGACGTCAGGTTGGCAACGGCGGCGATGATGTCGGACATCGTTTTGCCGGCGCGCTCCACAAGCTCGGTGCCGGCCCCGACACGCGTGACGGAGTCGTCGATGAGCGACTTGATCTGGGTAGCCGCAGATGCCGAGCGCTGCGCGAGACTGCGCACCTCACCCGCGACCACCGCGAAGCCCCGCCCGTCGCTGCCCGCCCGAGCGGCTTCGACCGCTGCGTTCAGGGCAAGAATATTGGTCTGGAATGCGATTCCCTCGATGACCGCGGTGATCTCCGCAATCCGGCGGGCACTATCGTGAATGGCCCCCATCGTCTCGACGACTTGCCCCATGACTTCACCACCGTGCCCCGCAACGCTCGATGCCTTGGCCGCCAGTCCTTTCGCTTCCTGCGCGTTGTCACTCGTTTGCCGAACCATATTGGTCAGTTGCTCCATGCTCGACGCCGTCTCCTCGAGCGATGCCGCCTGCGCCTCGGTACGCTTCGAAAGATCGTCGTTACCTGCGGCAATTTCCGTGGCTGCGACACTCACTTCGTCGCTCCCCCCTTTCACGCGCACGAGCACCGCCGTGAGCTTGTCGGCGAAGGCATTGAAAGACCGGGCGATCTGCGCCACTTCGTCGCGCCCGTCGGCCGGCAACCGCTGCGTCAGATCGCCCTCGCCCGACCCGATGGCATCCATGGCGTTACGCACCACGGAGAGGCGGCGGAAAATCTTCGTGACGAGAACCGTCAGCATCAATGCCGCCATTCCCGCCGTCAGCACCAGCACAATCAACGATGTAGAGACGAGCGAACGTAGTCCGGCATTGGCGTCGGCCGCATCCAACGCGAGGATGAGCGCCCAATCCGTTCCTGCCACACTTTGCCGGAACAGCAGTTTCCGCCTGCCGTCGATCGTCGCGGGAAGTGGCGTGTCCGGCGTGGCCGTCAATTGGGCAAGCGACGCCGCACTCAATCCGGGGGACAGCTTTGAGATCGGGGCAAGCGTCAGATTTCGGTCGGGGTGGACGATCACCGATCCGGCCGCATCGACCAAAAAGCCGACACTCTCAGTAGTCGGGTGAATCACGTCGACGTTGGCGGCAACGCTATCCATGCTCATGTCGCCCGCAACGACACCGGCGAGTTCGTTGCCTCGAAAGAAAGGCGCGGCAAACGTGACGATCAGCTTCCCGGTGCTCGAACTGACATAAGGCGCCGTGAGTAAGGGTTTCCCCAATTTCACCACCTGTAAGTACCAAGGGCGCTGCGTGGGGTCGTAGTCCGCTTTGACCCCGGCCCGGTCAGAGGTCACGAACCGCTTGTCGGGATAACCGGCATAGACTTTGGTGAACCCTCCCGCTTGCGCCATCTTCGCGAAAGCCGGCGCGGGATCGTCCGTCATCGCCACGTCGCGCATCGATTCGATCAACCGGCCCTTGGACGCGACCCACTCGTCGATGGCGATCCGGTGGCCCCGCAACACGGCCTGCGCCGTCTGACGGATCTGCTCGTCGTTGTAGCTGCGCGTTACCCAGTAGTTGGCGGCGCCGGCAATGACGAGTGCGAGCACGACGATTGCGACGCACACGGCGGAAATCAAAGTTCGAATCGAAGAAATCATGGCTGACGACCTGCTGCGAAGCGGGTTTCCCTATCAATGGCAAGAACAAAGCAAGGGCAAAAAAAGGGCGCCGATCGCATACGACGTCGGCGCCCTTCTCAAGATGTTCTGCGCGCGATGCGCAGCGATTTACTCCAAAGCCTCCAGGTAGCGTTGCGCATCGAGCGCGGCCATACACCCCGAACCCGCGCTGGTAATGGCCTGGCGGTACACATGGTCCTGAACATCCCCTGCGGCGAATACCCCCGCAACGCTGGTCTGTGTGGCCAGCCCCTGGCTGCCGCCCCGGGTCACGAGATAGCCGTTCTGCATGTCGAGCTGACCGTCGAACAGGCCGGTGTTCGGCTGATGGCCGATGGCGATGAACACGCCCTGTAGCGACAGTGCGGTCGTCGAATCCGTCTCCAGATTGCGAACCCGCAACGCGTTGACTCCGGTGTCATCGCCCAGCACTTCCTCCAGCACGTGATTCCAACGAATGTCGACCCGGCCCGAACGCGCTTTCTCCATGAGCCTGTCCACGAGAATCGGCTCGGCGCGAAAACGGTCGCGGCGATGGATCACCGTCACCTTGCTTGCGATGTTCGACAGATTGAGCGCTTCCTCGACCGCAGTATTGCCGCCGCCGACGACGGCGACATGCAGTCCCTGATAGAAAAAGCCGTCGCAAGTCGAACACGCGGAAACGCCGCGCCCCATGAATTGCTGCTCCGACGGCAAGCCCAGATACTGCGCGGAGGCGCCGGTAGCGATAATCAGCGCATCGCAACTGTACGATCCGAAGTCGCCCGTCAACCGGAACGGCCGTGCACTGAGATCCACGCGTCGAATGTGGTCCGAGACGATCTCGGTGCGGAATCGCTCGGCGTGTTCCTGAAATCGCTGCATCAATGCCGGCCCTTGTACGCCGGCGCCGTCCGCCGGCCAGTTCTCAACGTCGAGCGTCGACATCAACTGGCCGCCTTTGGTCGGTCCCGTGACCAACAACGGCGACAGGTTCGCGCGAGCGGCATACACCGCTGCGGTATAGCCGGCCGGACCGGACCCAAGAATCAGCACCTTGGCATGTTTCATTTGTGAACTCTGCAAACGTAGTGCGCGGCCGAGCGAATCCGACCCGCTGTATTAACCCGCTGTATTAATTCAAATCATGGCGCTGTGAATCGCCGTGCCGCTGCACGCCAAAGGACGGGCCGGCTTGCTCGGCGACGTGTCGACCGGACTCGATGTGATCACGCATGAGCGTCGCCGCGAATCGCATGTTCCCCGCCTCGATGGCGTCGAGAATCGCAAGATGCTCCAATGCGTCCTGACGTCTGGGTTCGCGTGCCCGATCCTGTCGGTACTCGATCAGCCGGCGCATGCGATGAATGCGCCGCACCGCTTGCGAGAAGAAGCGGTTGTTCGACCAGTCGGCAAGCGTCTCGTGAAACTCGCGATTCGCCTCGAAAAGCGCCAAAGGGCTCATCGTGCGGAAGCCCGCTTCCGCCACGTGCTGCTGGCGCTTTCGCAACGCGAGCCATTCGTCGGTCTTCATGACGAAGGTCGGCGACAGCAACGCAGCGGGTTCCACGGCGCTTCGGAACACATAGCTCTCCTCGTAGGCGCTGAGCGAGTCGATCATCGGCATGAATTGCCACCCGTGACCGACCGAGCGCTCCACCCACCCTTCCTGTTGCATCGTGGACAGCACACGCAGCACGGCGGTACGAGGCGCATCGAAGCGGCGCATGAGTTCCGATTCGGAAACGATCTCGGGCAACTCGTTGGCGAGACGAACGCGTGCCATCGCGAGATAGAGCGCGTCGTCAGGCTGAACACCGAGACCCTCATCGATATCGACCGGGGGGCGCGCGAGCGAAAACCCCCGATTGGCGTCGTAACTCAGCACGCCGATGGCGTTCAAATGCCGTAAAGCCACGTTGACGGGCGACCGGGAGGTGCCAATTCGCGTCGCCAGACTCGATTCGTTCAATCGGTCGCCAACCCCCAACGCGTCCTTCTTGGCGATCGCCACGATTTCGCGAACGACACGCTGTTGCGTCGGAGTCAACGGGGTTTCCGGCAGATCAGTCATCTTATTGCCACAGTGCTTGAGGGATCGGGAGCCCGACGAACATCTCGGGATTGACCCGCGATTTTACGCCCGGCACCGCCGCACCCAACACATGGTCGAGCTGGCGCACATGCTGCGCCGTGTGCCAGGTGCTGCGCTCGATCACGGTCGCGGCGTCCTGCGGGCCGTAGTACGTCTCGATGTTGAACTCGCAATGCTTGTCGGCCTGCTTCTCCCACCACCGGGCATGGCGCGCGATGATCGGATCGGCATACGTCAGCAGATCCGGCACCGTCCGGATGTGGTCCAGCACGGCATCGGTCACTTCACGCGTATCCGTCATGCCCTCTTCCACCGACAGCAGGAAGCTGTCTGCGATCTGGAAGATGTGATAGCTCAGCTGGCAGTAGGTCCGGTCTCGCTCTGCCACCGGGCGCTGGTCGATGAGTTCGTCGGGAATCTGGGCAATCAGGCCGCGAGCGGTGTTCAAAAAGTACGTCCATCGCTGAAAAAGCTCGGGCACGGGCAGACGCTGGTGATCGAGTTTTTTGCCCACGAACGCCGCAACGTCATTGAGCGACTGACCGAAAATCGACTCGTCGCCACGGATCAACACCGGCACGCTTCGAATCCCGCGCTTCGCCAACTCCCGGAATGCATCCGGCTGCTCCTGAATGTTGATGGCCTCGAACGGCACATTGAGTTGCGCAAGCAACTCCTTGACTTTCACGCAACTGGAGCAACCCGGCTGCCAATACACACGCAACGCTTCCGACATGATGAACATCTCCTTGCTGGGGACGAGGCAAAACCTCTTGTCTGACGAACGGACCCAAGCCGGCGCGCAGCGATGGCTTTGCGTCAGTTTGATTGCATTTTTGTGAGTATAAAACTCCATCAAGGAAAGAGCAAGTTGCAATTGCATGGGGGCACTCTGTCGTAGCACCGTATAGGGGAAAACAATGAAATGAACCAAAGAAAATAAATAAGTCATTGTTTTACATAGAAAATAACATCATCCCCGGCATACTCCCCAGTCTCCCTATTTTTGTTTTCTTGACATTCGAAGAACGACGATCCATTCTGGATCCTGGATACAGTATTCTCGAAAGAGAGAATAAGATCCCGGATAAGGAATGGATAGATGCTTCACATCACAGATGAATTGATAGACGCGCACGTCACGGCCGAAGATGCCCAAACGGCGCTGCGCGAGAGTTTTCTCGCGTTCGGGCGCGGGGACGCGGCAATGCAGGCCCGTGTTCGCACGGAGTCGAATGGCGTCAAGCTGTCGACGCTCGGCGCGGTCATTCCCACGCAGGGGGTGGCGGGTGCGAAGGTCTACACCACGATTTCGGGCCAGTTCTCGTTCGTGATCGTTCTGTTCTCTGCGCTCGACGGCAAACCGCTCGCCGTACTCGACGCCAATGCCATCACGCGCCTTCGCACGGCGGCATGTTCGGTGATCGCAGCCAGACAGTTTGCGATCCCCGGATCGACGACCCTCGCGCTTTTCGGCGCAGGCACCCAGGGCCGCCAACACGCGATTCAGCTCTCACGCGCCTTTCCCATCGAGCGGATTCTGCTCCATGATCCGTACGTGACGGCCGATGCCGTCACCGAACTCTCGAACGCCTGCGACGCGCCGGTGCATGTGAGTTCCCCGCAATCGGCCGTCGAGCAGGCCGATATCGTGGTGACGGCATCGCGGTCGCAAACCCCATTGTTCGACGGCGCCTGGCTCAAGCCCAACGCGTTTGTTGCCGCGATTGGATCGAGCTTACCCACCACGCGGGAATTGAACGACACCACCCTGGCGCGCGCATCGCGGGTGGTGGTCGAGTGGAAACCCCAAGCGACAAGCGAGGCAGGCGACATCATTCTGGCGGCGAAGGCTGCCCTTCCGGACGACAAGCTCATCGAGCTTGCCGACGCGCTCGCCATGCCCGCCGATGCGCCCGCGCCGGGGCATCACGGCATCGTGGTCTACAAGTCGGTGGGCGTCGGCCTCGAGGACATCGCGATCGCGGGGCTCGCGTACCAACGCGTGACCGGGTCTGCTGGTGTTTCGGCTCATGCGCCGCATCAGGAGAATCGCCATGCGCCCCGGTAATCTCGCCATTCCGGCCGTCTATGTGCGGGGCGGCACCAGCCGCGCGGTGGTATTCAAGCGGGATGACCTGCCGGCAGACCGACGGACGTGGCCCGATATCTTCCGCGCAGTGCTCGGCAGTCCGGACCCCGAGAGCAAGCAACTGGATGGTTTAGGGGGCGGCATCACGTCCCTGTCGAAGATCGCGGTTCTCGCGCCCTCTACGCGAGAAGGGATCGACGTCGATTACTTTTTCGCCCAGATCGACCCGAAGTCCGGCGCGGTCCTGCTCGGCGCCAATTGCGGCAATATCTCGTCGGCGATCGGCCCATATGCCGTCGACGAGGGATGGGTGCTCCCCGGACACGGCGAGACGGTCGTGCGCATCTTCAACGAGAACACGTGCACACGCATCATCGCGCGATTCGACCACGACGCGCCAACGCAATCGTTCATCGCCATCTCCGGTGTCGCCGGACAGGGCGCACCGGTGTCCCTCACGTTCGAGCACCCGGGCGGCTCGATGGTCGGAGAAACGTTCCCGACAGGACACATGACTGACGACATCCGCCTGCCGGACGGTCAAACACTTGCGGCAACGCTGATCGACGTCAGTATTCCTTGCGTGATCGCCAACGCCGACGCGTTCGGCCTGCGGGGCGACGAATCCTACAGCGCCATGGCCGCGCGCGCCGATATTACGCAGCGCCTGGCCGATGTGAGATGCGCCGCGGCAATCGCGATGGGCTGCGCCAAAACGTGGGAGGAGGCGCAAAGCACGTACAAAAATGTGCCTGATGTCGTGCTCGTGTCTCGCCTCGACAGCACGCAGACCGGCATTCGCGCCCGATTCTATTCCTGCGATCAACCGCATCGCGCCGCACCGGTTACGTCGGCGATGGCGCTGGCGGCAGCGGCCTGTATTCCGGGAACCGTGGCGCACGCGGCCATGCGCACGTCGATGGAGACCCGCAACACCGCCGCCCGGGCCACCGGCATTGTCGACATTCATCACCCGTCGGGCGTCATGCGCGTCGAAGCCGATGTCGATCCGAACGACGGCCAGGTGCTGTCGACGTCGATCCTGCGCACCGCGCGACGCATCATGGAAGGCCGAGTCCTCGTGCCCGCCTACCTGCGCGGCATTGCCCCCTCACAAGGCGCATGCGCCGAACACCCCCAATAAACGCGTACAGGGCCGACAAGGCGTCTGGCCGCGCGAAATCCATGTTTCCGGAGACAAACATGAAGCGTCATCACCTTTCCACTTACATATTCGTCGGGCTTATCCTGGGCGTGATCGCGGGATACCTGATCAACATCTACATTCCGCCGGGCGCGAGGAACAAGGAAATTGCCGACGGGTTCAGCGTCATTGCCGACGTCTTCCTCAGACTCATCAAGATGGTGATCGCGCCCCTGGTATTCAGCGGCATCGTCACCGGCATGACGAACAGCGACGGCCCCAGGGAACTGGGGCGTATCGGCGGCAAAGCCATGCTGTGGTTCGTCGTCGCGTCGTTCGTGTCGCTCGGTCTGGGCATGACGCTCTCCAACCTGTACGGTCTGGGCGACGGCGTGAAGATGCCGCACTCCGGCGTTCCGGTCGAGTTCAACGGCGCCGTTTTCAGCATGAAGACGATGGTCTCGAAGATCGTGCCGCAGAGCATCGCGCAAGCGATGGCGCAGAACGAGATCATGGCCATTCTTCTGTTTTCGGTGTTCTTCGGTTTCGGTCTGTCCGCCGTGTGCAAGGCGAACGGCACGAAGGCGCTGGTGCCCGTGCTCGAGGAAGTGTTTCAGGTCATGATGAAGATGGCCCGCTACGTCATGTACTTCGCACCGATCGGCGTGTTCGCCGCCGTCACTTCGGCCATCGCACAACACGGCATTTCGGTGTTGCTCGTATATGGCAAGTTTGTGGGCGGCGTCTATAGCGGCTTCCTGATGCTCGGCGTGTTGATCATGTGCGCCGGCTACGCCTTTCTCGGCCGGAAGGTTTTCGAGCTCATCAGGTCGCTGCGCGAGCCGCTGCTCGTCGGCTTCTCGACGGCGAGCAGCGAGGCGGCGTTGCCGAAGTTGCTAGAACGTCTCGAGAAATTCGGCGTACCGCGCAAGATCAGCACGTTCATTCTGCCGCTGGCTTACTCCTTCAACCTCGACGGCGCCATGATGTATCAGGCGTTCGCGACCATCTTCCTGGTCCAGGCGTATCACATCGACGTCACGGTCTCCCAGCAAATCGGCATGCTTCTGGTCATGCTGATCGCCAGCAAGGGTAGCGCCGGCGTGCCGCGAGGCTCGCTCGTGATTCTCACGGCAATGCTCCCGACATTCGGGATTCCGGTCGAGGGCGTCGTGTTGCTGCTGGCGGTCGATATCTTCGTGGACATGGGCCGCACGGTCACGAATCTGCTCGGTAACGGTGTGGCTGCTGCGGCACTCGCCAAATGGGAGTCGAAACACCTGCCCAGTGACGTCCCGCAACCGGGCACCGCACCCGCACCGCACGCACCGAGCTTGCCGACGACGCCCATCGAGCACCCCACGGGCCTCGCCTCCAATCAAACCGCGATGCACTGACCGGCCGCAACCGGGGCATGCGCGACGACAAGCGCTCGCCCCGGCTGCCCCTCCTTCATCACGATGCCTATCCCCGCACGCCATGACATGGTCATCGAAGCAGTACTCTCAATTTGAGCGCGAACGCACCCGGCCCGTCCGGGATTTGCTGTCGGCCGTGCCGACCACCGACGCGAAGTTCGTCGTCGATCTCGGATGCGGCCCGGGCAATTCGACGGAAGTCCTCATCGACCGCTTCCCCGGGGCCGACGCGCTCGGTCTCGACAATTCCGCCGACATGGTGGACGCCGCGCGCAAGCGACTCCCCGACGTGCGATTCGATCTCGCCGACATCGGCGCCTGGCGCACGGACACACCTTGCGATGTCATTCTCGCCAACGCCGTATTCCAGTGGGTGCCGAATCATGCCGACATCCTGCCGAAAATCGCATCGATGCTGGCCCCCGGCGGCAGCCTGGCGCTGCAAATGCCGGACAACCTCGATGAGCCTGCGCATCGGTTGATGCGTGAGGTTGCCGCCGAATCGCCCTGGGCGGAAAAACTGGCGAACGCCGCCGCCGCGCGTGAGGCGCTGCCGGACGTCGCTTGGTACTACGCGTTGCTTCGTGCTGCGGCGTCGCACGTGGATATCTGGCGCACGACTTATCACCACCTGTTGACGGGCGGGTCGTCCGCCGTGGTCGAGTGGTTCAAGGGAAGCGGACTGCGCCCGTATCTGGCACCGCTGACCGAGGCCGAGCGCGCCGAGTATCTCACTCGTTACGAAGCGCGTATCGCCGACGCCTACCCCGCGCTGCCGGACGGCACCGTCGTACTCCCATTTCCGCGACTGTTCCTCGTCGCGACCCGATGAACTTCACCAGAACACGCCTCATGCAAGACGCCTTTCGTTCTCATTCGACGCGCGAAGCCGTGACGGTCTGGGGACGCCTCAACTCTCTGAACGTTCAGCGTGTCCTGTTCAGCGCAGCCGATCTGGCGCTCCCCGTCGATCACATTCCGGCCGGCGGGCAAGGCGGCAGCCTGAGTACGCCCGAGTTTCTCGCCCTGAATCCCAACGCGCTGGTGCCGGTGCTCAAGGACGGACCATTCGTCCTCTGGGAATCGAACACTATCGTCCGGTACCTCTGCCGCGCTTATGGACACGGCGCTGAAGACGCCCGCGACGTGGCGTTACAGGAACGCTGGATGGACTGGTACGGCACCGAAATTGGCAGCCATATGACCGCCCTATGGGGGCACACCAAGCGCGGCAAGCCCCTCCCCCCCGCGAGCGCCGAGCACCATTGGCGCAGAGCGACCGCGTTATGGAAGCTGCTCGCGGAACCATTGGAAGCCGCGCGTTTCCTCGGCGGCAGAGACCCTGGCGTCGCCGACTACGCCGTAGGGCCTGCCGTCCACCGCTGGCATGCCATGGCCCCGCATGACGACATTCCTCGCAGTCTGACTCGCTGGTACGAGGCGCTCAGCATGCGCCCGGCCTATCAGACTTATGTTTTGAACGCTCCACTGTAAGAGAACCCTATGTTTCCTATCGAACGATTCAACACCACCGAAAAACTGAGCAAGGCCGTCGCTTCGGGCGCATTCATTTTCGTTTCCGGGCAGGTTCCCGACAACGCGTCGGCATCGGCTTACGACCAGACGCTTGAGGCGATGAACAAGGTCGGGAAGTATCTCGAAGTCGCGGGCGGGGACCGCTCGTCGATGTTGCTCGCCGTGCTGTTCGTCAAGGACCTGGAGAATCTGGAGGAAATCAATCGTGCTTGGGGCGATTGGCTTCCTGCCGGCGTTGCGCCGGCTCGCGCTTGCGTGCAGGCAACGCCGGCCTCGTCGCAGTTTGCCCTTCAAGTTTTTGCCGTAGGACAAAAGGCATTCGCGACCGAAACTTCCACGCCGGATTGATCGCTCCCTTCCAACCTGTGCATGACATCGTGATCGCCCCTGTGGCGATCACGATGTTTTTGTTTTGAATACCTACCGACAGCATTCGACCACGACAAGACCGACGATGCCGCATTGCGTTGGTGAATAACGCCGACGGCGCCTGACGCCACCATGGCGAGCTATGGCGTTGAACGGTGACAGGCCGTGGCAGGAGACCTTATGAGAATTGGCATTCCCCGAGAAACGCTCGCCGGCGAATCCCGTGTCGCGGCGACGCCCGAGACGGTCAAGAAGCTGGTCGCGTCGGGACATCAGATCGTGATCGGACGCGGCGCAGGCGAGGCCGCCAGCGTACCCGACGCCGCTTTCGAAGCGGCCGGCGCCACGCTCGGCAGCGCTGCCGACGCGCTCGGCGCAGCACTCGTCCTCAAGGTTCGCGCCCCCTCCCCCGACGAACTTGCCCAGATCCCGCGCGGCAGCGTCGTCGTCGGCATGCTCAACCCGTTCGATGCCGAAAACAACGCGCGCATGGCCGCCGTCGGCGTGACCGCCTTCGCGCTCGAAGCCGCACCGCGCACCACGCGTGCGCAAAGCATGGACGTGCTGTCCTCGCAGGCCAACATCGCCG